>NZ_JBHXWK010000001.1:0-252611 GCF_042671685.1 Streptomyces sp. NPDC127595
GCTGAACGCGCTCGTCCTCAAACGCCGGACGGGCTAAAAGATCTCTAGCCCCGGCCGGGGAAAGATTCAGCCCCTCCGGCGTTTGAGGAGCGGGGTCTGGGGCGGAGCCCCAGGAACAAGGGACGGGAAGGGGCGGAGGGGGCGAAAAACCACCCCCGCTACTCCCCGGCCCGCCGGTCCACGTACTCGTACACCGACCCGTCAGGGTGCAACGCGATCAGATTGCGGCCCACCGGGGTCGTCACCGGCCCCGCCAGGACCCGGGCTCCCGAGTCGGTGAGGACGCGATGGGCTTCCTCGACGTCCTTGACGGCGATGGTGGCGGCGACCTTGCGGAGGACGTCCAGTTCGGCCGGCGGTCCGCTCATGAGCAGGAAGCAGCCGACCGCGGCGACCGATACGCCGCCACGCTCGAATCGCAGGGCCTGCCCGCCCGCGAGTCTCTCGTAGAACGGGACGGAAGCCTCCAGGTCGTCGACGCAGATACGCAGCGTGGCTCCCAGAATCTCCATGCCGATGAGCCTAGTTGGGACCGGCCGGAAACGAGATCGCTTCGGGGGGATCGGACGAGGACCAAACGCCCGGCGCGCACGTGTTTGGGTGCCCTGACCAGGGGGACGCGGAAAGTCCCGTACGAGCGACACCCCCCAAGGCGCCCGAGAGCCGGCGTCCGGAAGGAAAGTCATGGACACCCGACAGCTCATCGACCTCGCGCAGCAGCTGCGCGTCGACAGCATCCGCGCCTCCGACGCGGCGGGCTCAGGCCACCCCACGTCCTCGATGTCCGCCGCGGACCTGATGGCGGTTCTGCTGGCCAACCATCTGCGCTATGACTTCGAACGCCCCCAGCATCCCGGCAACGACCGCTTCATCCTCTCAAAGGGGCACGCCTCACCCCTGCTGTACGCGGCGTACAAGGCCGCCGGGGCTGTCGGCGACGCCGAGCTGCTCACCTTCCGCAAGCTGGGCAGCCGGCTCGAAGGGCACCCGACGCCGCAGCGGCTGCCGTGGGTGGAGACCGCCACCGGCTCGCTGGGGCAGGGACTGCCCGTCGGCGTCGGCATCGCACTCGCCGGCAAGCGGCTGGACCGTACGGGATACCGCGTCTGGGTCCTGTGCGGGGACAGCGAACTCGCCGAGGGATCGGTGTGGGAGGCAGCCGAGCACGCGGGATACGAGCACCTCGACAACCTCACCGTGATCGTCGACGTGAACCGTCTGGGCCAGCGCGGACCCACCCGGCACGGGCATGACCTGGACGCCTACGCGCGCCGGTTCCAGGCCTTCGGCTGGCACACCGTGGAGATCGACGGGCACGATGTCGACGCCGTCGACCGCGCGTACGCCGAGGCCGGGTCCACCGGGGGACAGCCCACCGCGATCCTCGCCCGCACCCTCAAGGGCAAGGGTGTCGCGTCCGTCGAGGACCGCGAGGGCCTGCACGGCAAGCCGCTGCCGGATGCCGACGAGGCGATCGCGGAACTCGGCGGAGTCCGAGACCTCCGCGTGGAGGTCCAACAGCCGCCTGCCGCAAGGATGTTGCATGCCGTCCGGGTGGGTCATATCGACCTGCCGCGCTACGAGACCGGCGACAAGGCCGCCACCCGCGACGCCTACGGGCAGGCGCTCGCCGCGCTCGGCACCTCCCGCGGCGACATCGTCGCCCTCGACGGCGAGGTGAGCGACTCCACGCGCGCCGAGTACTTCGCCAAGGACCACCCCGAGCGGTTCTTCGAGTGCTACATCGCCGAGCAGCAGCTGGTCGCGGCGGCGGTCGGGATGTCGGCGCGCGGCTGGGTGCCGTACGCCTCCACGTTCGCCGCCTTCCTCACCCGGGCGTACGACTTCGTGCGGATGGCCGCGGTCAGCGGCGCCGGCATCAATCTCGTCGGCTCGCACGCGGGTGTCTCCATCGGCCAGGACGGGCCCTCCCAGATGGGCCTGGAGGACCTGGCGATGTTCCGGACGGTGCACGGTTCGACCGTGCTGTACCCGTGCGACGCCAACCAGACGGCGAAGCTCGTCGCCACCATGGCCGACCTGGACGGCGTCCGCTATCTGCGCACCTCGCGCGGGGAGGCGCCCGTCATCTACGGCCCGGCGGAGGAGTTCCCCGTCGGCGGAAGCAAGGTCCTGCGCAGCTCCGACGAGGACCGGCTGACCCTCGTCGCGGCAGGCGTCACCGTCCACGAGGCGCTCGCCGCCGCCGACTCGCTCGACGGCGAGGGCATCCGGGTGCGGGTGATCGACCTCTACTCGGTCAAGCCCGTCGACCGCCCCACCCTGCGCGTGGCCGCCGATCAGACCGGCTGCCTCCTCACCGTCGAAGACCACCGTGAGGAGGGCGGCCTCGGCGACGCGGTCCTCGACGCCTTCGTCGACGGCCGTCCCGTGCCGCGTCTGGTGCGCCTCGCCGTCCGTACGATGCCGGGCTCGGCGACCCCGGCCGAGCAGCTGCACGCCGCGGGCATCGACGCCGAGTCGATCGCGACGGCGGCCCGGCTGCTGGTCGAGACGGCTGTCGTGCGCTGAGCGCATCGCACACAGGCTGGAGCGCATTGCGCACAGGCTGCGGCCCGAGGTCCTGAATCAGGACCTCGGGCCGTTGAACCGCTATTTCTGCTACCGGATCTTCCTAGCGGATCTTCCGGACACTTCTACTTCCTCCGCCATTTCCCGGGGAAGTGGCTTACGGGAATGGGGTCACCACCGATACCAGCGCCCCCGGGACCCGGTGGCGCTTGTGCCGCGTACCAGGAAGCCCAGTAGCCACACAGCGAGAACGATCAGAGCGATCCACCAGAGAATCTTCACCGCGAATCCGGCACCGAAGAGAATCAGGGCCAGAAGCAGTACCAGCAGGATGGGAACCATAGTTTTCGACCTCCTGCGTTCCCGGGTTTCCCGAAGCCGACGGATTAGACGTCCTTACGGCAGAGAATTTCTCCGTGCAGTACGGAGAACCAGCCGTCCTCCTGTTCCGCCCACTCCCGCCAGGCGTCCGACACGGCCCGCAGCTGCTCCGTGGTCGCGTGGCCACCCTCCGTGGCGCGTTCCGCGTACGCCGAGGCGAGTGTGCGGTCCGCCCAGAGGCCGCCCCACCACTCCCGCTCGTCCTCGGTGGCGAAGGTCCAGGTACTCGACGTGGCCGCGATGTCCCGGATGCCGGCCGCCAGCGCCCAGGACTTGAGACGCCGTCCGGCGGCCGGCTCGCCGCCGTTGGCGCGGGCGACGCGCAGATACAGGTCCTGCCAGTCCGTCATGCCCGGCACCTCGGGATACCAGCTCATCGCCTCGTAGTCCCCATCGCGCACGGCGATGAACCCGCCCGGCCTGGTCACCCGGTACATCTCGCGCAGCGCCTGGACCGGGTCGCCCACGTGCTGGAGCACCTGATGGGCGTGGACCACACAGAACGTGTCGTCCGGATACTCCAGCGCGTGCACGTCCGCGACCGCGAACTCGACGTTCTCCAGGCCGCGTTCGGCGGCCGTGGCGCGGGCTGTGTCCAGGATTCCCGGCGCGTGGTCGACGGCCGTGACCTGCCCGTCGGGGACCAGTTCCGCCAGGTCGGCGGTGATGGTCCCCGGGCCGCAGCCGATGTCCAGGATCTTCATATGGGGCTTCAGCGAGCCGAGGAGGTACGCCGCCGAGTTGGCGGCGGTGCGCCAGACGTGCGAGCGCAGTACGGACTCGTGGTGGCCGTGCGTGTAGACGGCGGTCTCCTGCGACTTCGACATGACCGGTCCCCTTCTCGTCTGCCCGTCGGGTACGGATCACGGTACGCGCCGATGTCGAATGATGAGACCTGCGTCTTGGAATACGGACAGACGGAATGTGGACAGCCGAGATGTGGACGGCCGGAATCTGGACAGCCGGAATCCGGGCAAGCGGAATCCGGGCAAGCGGAATCCGGACAGGCCGTGTCAGGGGTGCGGGCGGTAGACGGTCAGGGCCTCGGGGATCTTCTGCAGGGTCACCTCGCCCGCCACCTCCGTGACCTCACCGTCGTACGCGAGGAGGGTGCCGGCCGCGACGCCGTCCACGCGCAGGCGGCGCACGCGTACCGCCGCGTGGGCGGGGGAGCGGGTCAGCGGTCCCGCGAGGGCGGCGGCCAGCAGGCGGACCGCGGGGCGGCGGCCGCCGTGCACGACCCGTACGTCCAGGCGTCCGTCCGCCAGGTCGAAGCGGCGGGCGGGGGCGAGACCCATCCGGTGATAGGTGCCGTTGCCGGCGAACAGCAGCCACAACGGGTGGCTGCGGCCGCCGAGTTCGGCCCGCAGCGGGTGGCCGTCCGTGCGCAGGACGCGCAGGGCGCCGAGCACCCCGGCGGGCCATCCGCCGATCCGCCGGGACCAGCGCTCCCGCTCCCGCACCAGTTCCGGGTAGACGCCCAGGCTGCAGGTGTTGAGGAAGATGCCCTGCTTGCTGCCCGACGAGAACCGGCCCACGTCCACGCGTACGGCGTTGCCCTCCTGAAGGGCGCGGATCAGATCACGCGGGCCCTCCACTCCGAGGTCGTGGGCGAAGTGGTTCAGGGTGCCGCCCGGCAGGACCGCGAGCGGGAGGCCGTGGCGCAGGGCGATCCGCGCGGCGGTGTTCACGGTGCCGTCGCCACCGCATACGCCGAGTACCACGGCCCGGGTCGCCGCCTTCTCCAACTCGGCCTCGACGTCGGCCGGTTCGCTCTCCACTATCTCGGCAAGCGGCAGGGCGTCATGCAAGGCGTGTATCCGGTCCGCAGTGCCCGAGCCCTTGTTGGCCACCATCACCAGACCGTCCCCGTCGGCCAGTGCGGGCGCTCCCGCACTGGGCCGGTCGGGCCGGGGAACCTGGTCGCGGGTCGGAACCAGGGCGCGTACGGCATACGCGGCGCCCACACCCAGGGCCGCGCCCGCCAGGACGTCGCTCGGGAAGTGGACACCGGTGTAGACCCGGGACACCACGACCGCGGTGGCCAGCGGCGCCACGGCCGCGCCCCAGCCCCGCGACTCCAGGGCTACACCCGCAGCGAAAGCCGCGGCGGAGGCGGCGTGACCCGACGGGAACGACGTGGTGATCGGCTGCCGCTTGAGCTGCCGGATCCGCGGGACGGGATCCAGGACGGGCCGGGTGCGGCGCACCGAGCGCTTGCCGACGGTGTTGATCGTGGCCGAGGCGACGGCGAGCGAGGCGAGGCCGCGGGCGGCGGCTGCGCGGGACCTCGGGGTGCGGGCGGCCGCGATCGCCGCGGCTGTGGCGAACCACAGGACGCCGTGGTTCGCGGTGCGGGTCAGCCTGGGGAGGATGTGGTCGGCGCCCGGCCAGTGGCGGGACGCGACCGCCTCGAACAGGCGGTAGTCGGCGTTGAGGAGCCGGTCCCGGAGGATGCGGGGGCCCGGGGGGCGGAGGGTGAGGTCCACGTCTGGGATCGGGGTCATGGGGGTCCGTGTACCCCGGGTTTGGTTTTTCGCCCCCTCCGCCCCTGCCCGTCCCGTTCCTGGGGGCTGCCGCCCCCAGACCCCCGCTCCGGCCTGGACGGCCTCGTCCTCAAACGCCGGACGGGCTGAAACGAAACGCGTTTGCCCAGTACGGCCCCACCCCCGGAGAATGCACCCCCATGGGACACCTCGAAGCCGCACACCTTGAGTACTACCTTCCCGACGGGAGGGCGCTGCTCGGCGATGTGTCGTTTCGGGTGGGCGAAGGGGCCGTCGTCGCCCTGGTGGGGCCCAATGGCGCCGGAAAGACGACACTGCTGCGGCTGATCTCGGGGGAGCTGAAACCGCACGGGGGGACCGTCACCGTAGGGGGCGGCCTTGGGGTGATGCGCCAGTTCGTGGGATCCGTCCGGGACGAGACGACCGTACGAGAACTGCTCGTGTCGGTGTCGCCGCCACGGATCCAGCAGGCCGCGAAGGCCGTGGACGCTGCCGAGCACGCGATGATGACCGTCGACGACGAGGCCTCGCAGCTCGGGTACGCGCAGGCGCTGTCCGACTGGGCCGAGGTGCAGGGCTATGAGTCGGAGACCCTCTGGGACATGTGCACGGTGGCCGCGCTCGGCATTCCGTACGAGAAGGCGCAGTGGCGGCAGGTGCGGACGCTCTCCGGCGGTGAACAGAAGCGGCTGGTGCTCGAAGCGCTGCTGCGCGGCACCGACGAGGTGCTGCTCCTTGACGAGCCGGACAACTACCTCGACGTCCCCGGCAAGCGCTGGCTGGAGGAGCGGCTCAAGGAGACCCGCAAGACCGTTCTGTTCGTCTCGCACGACCGGGAACTGCTGGCCCGCGCCGCCGAGAAGATCGTCAGCGTCGAGCCCAGCCCCGCCGGAGCGGACGCCTGGGTGCACGGCGGCGGTTTCGCGACGTACCACGAGGCGCGGCGCGAGCGGTTCGCCCGCTTCGAGGAGCTGCGCAGGCGCTGGGACGAGAAGCACGCCCAGTTGAAGAAGCTGGTGCTGAACCTCCGTCAGGCGGCCTCCATCAGCCATGAGTTGGCGTCCCGCTACCAGGCCGCGCAGACCAGGCTGCGGAAGTTCGAGGAGGCCGGGCCGCCTCCGGAGCCGCCGCGCGAGCAGGACATCAAGATGCGGCTGCACGGCGGCCGTACCGGCGTACGGGCCATCACCTGCAAGGGACTTGAGCTCACCGGCCTGATGAACCCCTTCGACCTGGAGGTCTTCTACGGCGAACGGGTCGCCGTCCTCGGCTCCAACGGCTCGGGCAAGTCGCACTTCCTGCGGCTGCTCGCCGGAGACACCGTCGCACACACGGGGGAGTGGAAGCTCGGCGCCCGCGTCGTGGCGGGGCACTTCGCGCAGACGCACGCCCATCCGGAGCTGGAGGGCCGGGCGCTGCTCGACATCCTGTGGTCCGAGCATGCCCAGGACCGCGGCGCCGCCATGTCCCGGCTGCGCCGCTACGAACTGACCGCACAGGCTGAGCAGCGCTTCGACAGGCTCTCCGGAGGCCAGCAGGCCCGTTTCCAGATCCTCCTGCTGGAGCTGGCGGGCTCCACCGCGCTGCTCCTCGACGAGCCGACCGACAACCTCGACCTGGACTCCGCGGAGGCCCTCCAGGAGGGTCTGGAGGCGTACGAGGGGACGGTCCTCGCCGTCACCCACGACCGCTGGTTCGCCCGCTCCTTCGACCGCTACCTGGTCTTCGGCTCCGACGGCCGGGTGCGGGAGACGCAGGAGCCGGTCTGGGACGAGCGGCGTGTGGAGCGGGCCCGGTAACGCCTGGAATCGGGGCCCCGGTCCCGGAGGACCGGGGCCCCGGATGTTCGTAGAGTGGAGGGAGACGGCGGGATCCACGGCTCCCTCCCGGACGCCGCTCGGTGCACGCTCGCCGGGCGGGTCTCCGGACCGCGCCGAAGGCCACGACGAGCGGGGTACCACCATGACCGGAGTCGACCCGGGCCGGCTGGACGACCAGCAGCTGATGAAAGAGCTGGAGACGATCCACCGCACGCGCCACGACACGCTGCTGCACGGTTCGAACGACGCGCTGCGGACCCACAACGACCGCATGGCGCAGCTGGAGGGCGAGTATCTGCGCCGCCACCCGCGCCGCCCGGTCGCCGCGGGCCGGACCCGTGAGGGAGCCCGCGAGCGGGGCCCTGCCGGGGAGTGACCGGAGAGGGTGACCGCGACCCGGTTTCCGAGGCCCGCCGTCCCCCCGTCCCCGCCGTCCGCCCTCTTTCCGCACCGGTGAATGAGCCGGATTCACCGGTGAATGGGCCGGGCCGACCTGCGCGGACCCCTTGTGGGACAATGAACGTGTGTTTGCCCCTCCATTGCGGGGGCAGGCGCAACCCAAGTGCTTCGGACAGGAGGCACGTCCGTGGGAGTGGTGTACCACTCGCCCCGGGTGTGCCCGTCCGGCGTACGGATGTGCTCCCACGGTGACTGTCCAGACCAGGCACCTGTAAGGGAGTTGCGACGCATCATGCGAACTCAAGTGAGCGCGAAGCGCCATCCGCACGACGACGCCCCCGACACCGCGGAGTCGTTCCGCACGCTCGCCGCCCTCCCCGCCGGCCGGCAGCGCGACGCCCTCCGCGAGGAGATCGTCGAAGCCTGGCTGCCGATGGCCGAACGGCTCGCGGGACGGTTCCGCAACCGTGGTGAGAGCTCCGACGACCTGCGTCAGGTCGCGGCCCTGGGCCTGGTCAAGGCCGTCGACCGCTACGACCCCGACCTCGGCAACGCATTCGAGAGCTACGCCGTGCCGACCATCACCGGCGAGATCAAACGGCACTTCCGCGACCACATGTGGACCCTGCACGTACCGCGCCGCGTCCAGGACCTGCGCAACCGCGTGCGCTTCGCGAGCCAGGACCTGTCCGGGTCCATGACGGGCCGCAGGCCCACCGTCGCCGAGATCGCCGAGCGCGCCCAGATGAGCGAGGAGGACGTCCGGACCGGCTTGGAGGCCCTGGAGAGCTTCACCGCGCTCTCCCTCGACGCCGAACTCCCCGGCAGCCAGGACGGCTACTCGCTCAGCGACGCCCTCGGCTCGGCCGATCCGGCCCTGAGCACCGTCATCGACCGCGAGTCCGTCAAACCCGGTCTGCGAGCCCTGCCCGAGCGGGAACGCGCCATCCTCTACATGCGGTTCTTCAGCGACATGACCCAGAGCAGCATTGCCGAGGAGCTCGGCATCTCCCAGATGCACGTCTCCCGGCTGATCACCCGCTGCTGCGACCGACTCCGCGAACAGGTCATGCACGACGACGTCGTCCAGGGGACCCCGCGCAGTGGGGACTAGTTCAACCGGGCCATCGCCAGCGCGATATGACGGGACATCATGTCCATCGCCCGCGCCTCGGCCATCGAGAACGCCAGTCGGCCGCCACTCCGGAACAGCGTGAGGACTCCCCGTACGGGTCCGGGCGCGGCCGTCAGCGGCACGCAGAGCAGCGACGTCACATTCGCCCGTACGAGGAAGGGGGCGCCCGCGGTGTCCCGGCCGTAGGCGTCCGGGTCCTCGGGGCGCACCCGCAACGCCGTGGAACCACCGCGTGCCGTCTCGACGACGATCGGACACGCGGAGGGATCCTGTGCGGCGAGGGCCGCCACCACCTCGGCGTACTCCGGTGGTTCGGGACCGTCCGCCGATGCCGCGACCGCCGTGCCGGACGGCGGCCCCAGGACGGTGGTACGGGACAGGCGTGCGGTCCCGGTGTCCACCACCACCCAGTCCGCGAACCGCCCGTGCAGCACCCCCGCCGCCCGTTCGGGCACCGCGCGATTCGCTCCCGCGGGCGGGCTCAGCAACGTCGTGGTCATCGCGTCCACCAGGTCCATCAGCACCGCGTGCCGGGTGGTCTCGGTGAGGTTCGGTGCCGGGCCCGGCGTGCTCGCCCCCGACGGCACCCGGGAATCCGCGGGCTGCAGTACGACGAGGACGGCGGCCCGCGGTTCGCCGCTGAGCCGCAGCTCGGTGAGCGTCGCCCGCACCGGTACCGAGGGCTCCTGCTGGAGGTGCACGGTGAGACTGCGGTCGCCCTCGCCGCGCGCCACAGCCGCCGCCTGCGAGCGGAACGCGGCACGGTCCGCGTGCGCCAGGAACCCGGTCAGCGGCCGCCCCGTCGCATAGCCGGCCCGGACACCGGTGAAGGAGGCAGCAGCGAAGTTCAGCCTGCGCACCACCGTCTCGCGGTTCACCAGCGCGACAGGCACGGGGACCCGCTGGAAGAGAGCCTTGAGGAGCTGCTGCTCCTGGCGGTCGGTCGAGGCGATGCCGGACGGACGCCCGTCCGAGGAAAGCCGCTGGAACCTCGGCCACAACTGGTCGGCCACATGGTCCAGTTCGAAGATCGCCGTGTCGAGCACGGTCGGAAGTTCGTCGGCGGGCACGGACCGTGCCGACTTCAACTCCGCGACACGGCGCACGAAATCCGCGAGTTCTTCACCGAATTCTTCCGTCTCCGCCATGCGATGAACGTAGCCCGAGGGGGAGGTTCCGGGAGCGGCAGGGGGTGGAACCGGCGTCACCAGTTTTCCACGCAGGTGAGCGGGAAGGCGAGAAAAACTGGAAGGAGTGAATCATGCCGGAATCCGTGCAACTCGGCTGCCTGGGAACGGAATCACCCGAGTCCGCCCACCCCGGCAGGAGACTGTCGGAACTCGTCGAGCAGGCCGCCCGCTGCACCACCGACTGCTGCGGCGCGAGCAGCATGGTGGCCGAAGGCAGCGCGGAACGGCCGGCCGCGGTGACCCACCCCGACCTCGCCGGACTCGTCTCGGTGCAACTGCGCTCCGGCGACGGGCCGATCCCGGCAGCACTGGAACGCGGTGAGATCGTCGACTCGGCGGACCTGCTCCATGACGAGCGCTGGCCGGAGTACCGCGCCATGGCCCTCGACGCCGGCGTGCGCTCCAGCGTCACCCTTCCCTTCCGCCGCCCCGGGCTGACCGTGACCCTCAGCCTCTACAGCTTCCGGCCCGGAGCTCTGGAAGACGCCCACCACGGAGCCGCCCGCGCGCTCGGCGACCTCGCCGCGAGCTGCCTGGTCCGCGACCTCTCCTACCGTGCCGCGCTCACCGAACTCGACCAGTTGGGCGCCGCCCTGCGATCCCGGCCCGTCGTCGACCAGGCCTGCGGCATGGTCATGCATGTACTGGGCTGCGACGCGGACGCCGCCTTCGGGGTGCTGCGCCGGATCTCCCAGGGCACCAACCGCAAACTGTCCGAGGTGGCCGCCGCCGTCGTGGAGAAGCGTGGCCGTGGCCTGAAACGGGAGCTGGTCCTGCTGTCCGACTGAGGGACAGCAGGGGGACAGGAGAGGGACAACGGGGGGAGCAATCGAGGGCCGCCCCGAACGGCGACTGAAGGCCCCGCACAGTCACCCACCCGGCGGTGCGGGTAGCGCGAATGGTGCCCGGCGGCGGGCGCCCGCCGCCCCGGCGGGCTGTGATGGGCCCGGAGGCACGACGGCCGTGCCCTCGCAGCGCCCCGCCGAAGGAGCCCACCCCATGCGCCGTACCGCCCGTGTCCTGTCCGCCACCGCCCTGGCCGGTGCCGCCCTGGGGGCCGCCGCCTCGGCCGCGTACGCGGACCCGGCCGCGGAGGTCACCCCGGGCTCCGTCGAGCCCGGCGGCACCGTCACCATCTCCGTCACCTGCGACGCGATCAGCGGCGCTCCGCCCGATTACATCGAGGCCACCTCGCAGGGCTTCGAGGAGGGCAAGGTCCAGCTGCGCCGGGTCACCGGCAACGACGAGACGGCGGCGGGCGCCGCGTACAGCGGTACGGCCCGCATCCCGGCCGACGGGAACGGCGAAAGCAGTGGTAGTGGCAGCGGTAGTAGCAGCGGTAGTGGCGGTGGCGGTGGCGACGAGACTTACGACGACGACGGCGGCGGCAACGACGCGGTGAACCGCCCCGAGTCCGAGTGGGGCGTCGACGGTGCTTGCCCCGGGGCGTCCGGCGGCCGCGAGAAACAGTGGACCGCCTCGTACACAGTGGCCCGAGGCAACGCCACCGCACACGGCACGGGGGAGCGCCCGGCCTCGGCCCCCGTCCAGCGCGGCGTCCAGGCCGGTGAGGGCGGCGCCTTCACCGACTCCCTGCCTGCTTTGATCACCGGCGGCGTCCTGATCACCGGCGCGCTGGGCGCGGCCGTGTACCGCCTGCGGACCAAGGACGCGTCGGCGGACGGCTGACAGGTCATCCGGCGCGCAGACGGCGGCAGACCCCGGCCCAGAGACCGCCCGGCCCGCAGACGGCGGCAGACCCCGGCCCAGAGACCGCCCGGTCCACGGACGGCGGCAGACCCCCGGCCCAGAGACCGCCCGGTCCACGGACGGCGGCGGACTCCCGGCCCAGAGACCCCCCGGCCCCCAGTCCCGAGTACGACCCGGCACTGCACCACAGATTGCGCGGAATGCGCGGAGGCACCTATGCGGCGGACGCATCCGGAAGGGCACGGGCCCGTCCGCTACGGGCCGCCGCTTCCCGATCAGGGTCTGCCCGTGCTCCCGGAACTGCGTGCCGTGCTCGCCGCCGCCGCGGACCGGCCCGACACCGAGCCCTCGGGCGGCGGACCGGCGCTCCTGGACGCGGCCTGCGGCTACTGGGCCCGGCGTGGCCTGCCCACCGCACCGGACAGGGTGGCCGCCGCACCAGGCGCCCCCGCACTGCTCCTCGCGCTGACCGGCGCGCTCGGCGGCGACGTCCTGCTGCCGCGGCCGTGCGCCGCCTGGTGGGCGCCGCAGGCACGCCTGCTGGGAAGATCCGTGTTCCATGTGGCGACGCCCGCGGAGTGCGGCGGTGTGCCGGATCCGTACGCCCTCCTGGAGACCGTACGCAGAGTGCGTGCCGAGGGCGGCGACCCGCGGCTCCTCGTTGTCTCCGTCGCGGACGACCCCACCGGCACCGTCGCGCCCCCCGAGGTGGTCCACGAGACCGTCGAGGCCGCGGTGGGCGAGGGACTGCACGTCGTCAGCGACGAGACCTGGCGTGACACCCTGCACCAGCCGCGGGACACCGTGCTGCTCAGCCCCGCCGAGATGCTCCCCGGCGAGGTCACCGTCCTCACGGACCTCGCCGGCCCCTTCCTGCCGCAGGGCTGGCCCGCCGCCGTCGCCCGCTTCGCCGACAACGACTCCGGCGTCCGGCTGCGCGCCCGCGTCCTCGACGTACTCACCGCCCTCGGCGCCAGGGTCGCCGAACCCGTCGCCGCGGCCGCCGCGTACGCGCTCGGCGAGCCCGACGCGATCACCACACGGCTCACGGCCTCCGTACGCCTCCACGCGCGCGTGGCCGCCGCCGCGCACCGGGCGGTGGTCGGCTCCGGTGCCCTCGCGCGGCCCCCGCGGGCCGGCAGACACCTGTACGTGGACCTCGGACCGCTGCGCTCCGCGCTCGGCGCGCACGGTGTGGGTGACGCACAGGACCTGGAGGACTTCCTGACCGCCCGGCTCGGCCTGCCCGCGCCGGGCGGCCACCGGTTCGGCGACGAACTCGCCGCGCTCCGGGTACGGCTGGCCACCGCGCCGCTGCTCGGGACGACGGACGAGGAACGGGTGGAATGCCTCACGTCACCCTCGACGCTGGAACCGCCGCATGTGCAACGCGCGTTGACCCTGTTGGAGTCGGCCTTCGACGATCTCCGAGATGACGCTCAGCGATGGGAGCCTCCTCGATGACGCAGCAGTCCGAGTCGACCACGAGCAGCTCTACGACATCCACGACCACGCGGGACGCGGATGATCCGGCGTCCTCCCCGGCCCCGACCCCGACCCCGACCCCGACCTTGGCGCAGCCCGAGGCAGGTGTCTCTCCACTGTCCCCGCTGTCTCCTCCCGTTCCGCTCGCCGAGCCCCGTCCGCTCGGCGAGCGGCGTCTCTGGCCGCGGTCCTTCGCGGACCGGCTGACGGCGCCGCTGCCGGGGCTGCGGGCCCTGGCGCGGTTCGCTCGCGAGGGCGCGCTGCGGCCGCGCCCCGCCGGTCTTGCCGATATCCCGGCGCTGCCGTTCGAGCCGGGGCCACTGCCCCGGGCGGGCGCGCACACCGTCGCCGTCTCCTGGGCGGGGCACGCGAGTTGGGTGATCCGTGTCGGCGGGCTCACCGTCCTCACCGACCCGGTCTGGTCCCGCAAGATCCTCGGTACCCCGGCCCGGATCACGCCCGTCGGCGTGGCCTGGAGCGCGCTTCCGCGCGTCGACGCCGTCGTCATCAGCCACAACCACTACGACCACCTGGACGCGCCGACCCTGCGCCGACTCCCGCGGGACACACCGGTGTTCGTACCGGCCGGACTCGCACGCTGGTTCAGGCGCCGCCGGTTCACCCAGGTCACCGAACTCGACTGGTGGGAGGCGGCCGAACTCGACCGTGTCCGCTTCGACTTCGTCCCCGCGCACCACTGGTCCAAGCGCAGCCTCACCGACACCTGTCAGACGCTCTGGGGCGGCTGGGTCCTCACCGCGCCCGACGGACAGCGCGTGTACTTCGCGGGCGACACGGGATACGGCCACTGGTTCGCCCACATCGGCCGCCGCTATCCGGGCATCGACCTCGCGCTGCTCCCCATCGGTGCGTATGACCCCCGGTGGTGGCTGAGCGATGTGCACTGTGACCCGGAGGAGGCCGTTCGAGCCGCCGTCGATCTCGGCGCCCGGCGGATGGCGCCCATGCACTGGGGGACGTTCGTCCTCTCCGCCGAGCCGGTTCTCGAACCGCTGACCCGGGTCCGGGCGGCCTGGGAGAGGGCGGGGCTGGACCGGGAGGATCTGTGGGACCTGCCGGTGGGGGGTTCCCGGGTTCTGGGGTGAGTCTCCCGGGCTCCAAGGGGCCCGAGCCCCTACTGGGGCGCCGTCCTGCGCACCCGGCGCCACACACCGGGCAGCAGGCTGATCACCACCGTCAGGACCACCGCCGCCACGACGCCCTCCCAGGGCTCGCTGAAGAGGGAGCCGCCCGCGACGCCGATGAGCTGGTAGGTCGCCGCCCAGGCCAGGCAGGCGGGGATGTCGCCGCGGGCGAAGGTGCGCAGCGGCATCTTCGCCAGCAGGCAGGCGAGCATCACCGGGATGCGGCCGGCCGGGACGAGCCGGGAGAGGACCAGCACGGCGATGCCGTGGTCGCCCAGTTTCTCCTGGGCCTGGGCGAGGCGGTCCTCGGGGGCGCGGGCGCGCAGCGCCTCCAGCCAGCGCGAACCGTTCTTGGAGTTCATCCCGCGCTGCCCCAGCCAGTACAGCGTGACATCACCGAGGAACGCGGCGAGCGCCGCCACCGCGAAGACCAGCAGCATCGCGAGCGGCGCCGTCTGGTGAAAAGCCACCACGGCCGCCGAACTGACCAGCGCGCCCGTCGGCACCACCGGCACCAGCGCGCCCAGCAGCACCAGCACGAAGAGCGTGGGATACCCGATCGCCTGCTGCGCGGTCTCCGGTGCCGTGGTCGAGGCCGCGGCCAGGAAACTCACCGGACCACCTCCGGACGCGCACACAGCCTCGCCGCCGCTGAGGCGGCCGGCGCGGATATGACCGTCACTTCGCGCTCTCTGGATGTGCGTTCGCGCCCGGGGCCGCGGCGGTCGGAGACCGTCACCTCGCGACCTCCGGCCGTACGCTCTCGCCGTGGCCGAGCAGGTGCACCGCGACCTGAGGCGCGCGTTCGGCGGCGAGGCGCACGAACTCCTCGCCCGGCGCGTGGAATTCGTGGGGGCGCACGGCGTCCAATCCGATCGGCCAGTACGTGCCGTAGTGCACCGGCACAGCGCTGCGTGGCATCAGCCGGACGAGCGCCTCGGCCGCGCGCCCCGCGTCAAGATGTTCTTCCCCGAGATGCGGTCCCCATCCGCCGACGGGCAACAGCGCGACATCGACCGGTCCGACCTCCTCGGCCATCGACTCGAACAGCCCGGTGTCCCCGGCGAAGTACGTGCGTGCCTCACCCTCGACCACGAACCCCAGGGCGGGCACCCGGTGCGGACCGAGCGGCAGCCGCCGCCCGTCATGGCACGCCGACACGGTACGTACGACCACGTCACCGGCGTCAGTCCGGTCGCCGGGCGCCACCTCGGTGAGCAGCAGATGGTCCAGCCGGCGCAGCGCGGGCACCGCGCGCGGCGCACCCCGGGGCACCAGGACGCGCGTCCCGGGCGCGAGCCGCGCCAGCGAGGGCAGATGCAGATGGTCGGAGTGCAGATGGGAGACGAGCACCACGTCGGCCACCGCGGCCGACGGCGGGGGCGGCGCCCCGCGCCTGCGCCTGAGGTGTGCGAGCCGGCGCGCGAAGAGCGGGTCCGTGAGCACGCGCGTGCCGGAGTCCTCCAGCGTGCAGGTGGCGTGCCCCCACCAGGTGATCTCCACCGGCACTTCTTTGCCTCCTTCGCGCGACTCCCCCCGAGCCTACGGGCAGGAGTAGGGTCTGCGACGAAACCCGGAGGTGAGGGGGGACGCCATGGGAGAAGCGCGCGGTGCCGCAGGCATGCATGCCCTCAGGTGCCCGCCCGGCGAGGCGGGGCCCCTGTCGCTTCGTGTGACGGCGATCGCGAGCCTGACTCCCCTGGAGGAACTGGACGCGGACCCGTTCCTCGTGGACTCCCGCAGCCAGCACGCGATGTGCGCCCGCTGGGCCGCCGAACACGGGTACGTCGTCACGCGCGAGTTACTCGTACGGGGTCTGCGTCCTGACCACCGGACCCTGTGGGCCGACGTCGAGGCGGGCCTCGTCGATCTGTTCGTCGCGCCCAGCCACCGCGTCCTGGAGCGCGCCCTCGCCTCGGTGGACGAGTTCACCGCCGAGTGCTCACGCCGCGGTGTACGGGTCGAGACCGTCGGCAGCGCGGAACCCTCGTACGACGCCCAGATGAAGGCCCGGGTCCACCGCCGCCTGTCGATGCCGACGGCGGGGTACGACGGCCGCTGAGCGACAGCCCGTCCCCTTGAGCCGCTGAGCCGCTGAGGCGCTGACCTGCGATCCGGCTCGTAACCTGGTGACAATCGGCCGTGTCAGTCCGTTGTGACAGGGTGGAAGCAGGCCTCGCGGACCGGGCGGGCCGGGATGCGAGGTGGGCAGGGCGTGGGCGGCGGGGGATGGCGGCGGGTTCTCAGCGGGGTGTGGCGGAGTGTCGCGGTGTGGGCCGTGTCCACGGTCACGATGCTTGTTCTCGCCGGTGTGCTGCCCGACTTCGAGCTGGAGACGGACACCGGTGACAGCGCCACCCGGATCGCGATCACCGCGGGGGTCGGCGCGGGCGTCTTCGGTCTGCTGTCCTCATTGGTGTGGCCCCTCCTCGTCAGAGCGCTGCTGCTGGTGCCCGCGCTCGTCCTGGGGCTGCTCGTCTTCTTTCTCAACGGGTCCTTGCTGCTGATCGCCCTGCGGATCAATCCCTCCGGGCGGGGCGAGGCCGCACCCGAGACCGCCGTGGTCGTGGCCGCCGTGATGTCCGCCGTCGCCTCGGCCACCGGTGGTGCCCTCGCCGTACGGGACGACGACGCCTACCGGCGCAGGCTGTACCGGCTCGCCGACCGGCGTCGCAGGCGCGCCGACGGGCAGGCGGGCCCCTCGACCCCCGCCGCCCTCTTCCTCCAGCTCGACGGAGTCGGTCACGACGTACTGCGGGAGGCCGTCGGCAAGGGACTCATGCCGACCGTGGCGCAGTGGCTGGGCAGCGGCGGTGTGAGGCCCCGCGCCACCCACCGGCTCATCCACTGGCGCACCGACTGGTCCAGTCAGACCGGCGCCAGTCAGCTCGGCATCCTGCACGGCAGCAACCATGACGTCCCGGCCTTCCGGTGGTACGAGAAGGACAGCCAGGAGGTCATGGTCTGCAACCGGCCCAGCAGCGCCGCCGAACTCCAGCGCCGGGCCGTCGAGTACACGGGTGACGGGGGACTGCTCACCGTCGACGGAGCCAGCCGCGGCAATCTCTTCAGCGGCGGCGCCGACCAACTGGCCCTGGTGCTGTCCATGGCCGCGCGGAGGGGCAAGGAGAACCGCTCCCGCTCCGGCTACTTCGCGTACTTCAGCGACCCCGCCAACGCCGTCCGCACCGCCATGTCCTTCGTCGCCGAGGTGTTCCGGGAGATCGGCCAGTCCACCCGGTGCCGTGCCAGGAAACAGCGTCCGCGCGTCAATCGAGGCGGGCTGTACCCCTTCATCCGCGCCTTCGCGACCATCGTCGAGCGGGACGTCGTCGTCGCCGCGGTGATCGGCGACATGCTCGCCGGGCGCAACTCGGTCTACGCCGACCTGGTGGGGTACGACGAGGTGGCGCACCACTCCGGGCCGCGCAGCCGCGACGCGGAGAAGGTCCTGGCCCGCCTCGACCGCTCGCTCGCGCTGATCGCGAAGGTCGCCGAGCACGCCCCGCGGCCGTACCGGATCGTGCTGCTCTCCGACCACGGCCAGAGCCCGGGGGAGACCTTCCTGACCCGCTACGGGCTCACCCTCGGCAACCTGGTCCGCGCAGGCTGCGGGCTGCCCGTGCCGCGCAAGGCGCGGCGCACCCACAGCGGCGCCGAGGCGCGGGCGGCCGTGCGGGCCGCGCTGCGCAGGCCCGTCGAGGAGGGCGCCGAACAGCACCGGCCCTCGCGCGGCGCCGAGCCCGTCGTGCTGGCCTCCGGCAACCTGGGACTCGTCTCCTTCCCGGACGTGCCGCACCGGATGAGCCGCGAGGAGATCGACCGGCGCCATCCCGCGCTGCTGTCCACGCTCGCCAACCATCCCGGTGTCGGCTTCGTCCTCGTACGCAGCGAGGAGTACGGCGGACTCGTCCTCGGCGCGCACGGAGCGGAGGTTCCGGTGGACGAGCTCGACGACGAACACCCGGGCCCGCTGGCCGACTTCGGCCCCGGAGCCGCCGACGCCGTCCGGCGCACCCACTCCTTCCCGCACGTCGCCGACATCATGGTCAACTCCTGGTACGACCCCGCGGAGGACGAAGTCCTCGCCTTCGAGGAGCAGATCGGCTCGCACGGCGGACTCGGCGGCGCCCAGGGACGGCCCTTCCTGCTGTCGCCGGTCGCGCTGTCCCTGCCCGTCGAGGACGGAGCCGAACTGGTCGGCGCGGAGCAGGTGCACCACGTACTGCGCCGGTGGCTGCGCGAGTTGGACGGCCCTCAAGTGCCGCTGGGGATACAGCCGGACGAGCGGGCTGCCTAGGACAGGTCCTCGTCACGCGCGCCGGAAAATGGGCTGCGGTGAACGGTTCCCGCGCACACACTGGCCGCACCGGACATCGCACACCTGCGCGTCCTACCCGTACACCCCTGGAGCACTTGCGTGCAGGCAGCCGTCACCGTCACTCCCGCCCGTATACCGGAGCTGCTGCTCGGTCTCGCGACCGTTCGGCCGGTCTTCCTCTGGGGTGCTCCGGGCATCGGAAAGTCCTCCCTGGTAAGGGAGTTCGCCGAGTCGCTGGGCCTGGAGTGCGTGAGCCTGCTCGGTACCCAGCTCGCGCCCGAGGACCTCATCGGGGTCCCGCAGATCCGCGACGGGCGCTCGGTGTTCTGCCCGCCGGAGGCGATCGCCCGCGACGAGCCGTACTGCCTGTTCCTGGACGAGCTGAACGCGGCGACGCCGGACGTCCAGAAGGCGTTCTACTCGCTGATCCTGGACCGCCGTATCGGCAACTACGAGCTGCCGAAGGGCTCGATCGTGATCGGCGCGGGGAACCGCGCCACGGACAACGCCCTCGCGCGCCCCATCTCCTCCGCGCTGATCAACCGCCTGGCCCATGTGCATCTGGAGGCGTCCTCGAAGGACTGGCTCGGGTGGGCCGCCGCCAACGACATCCACCCGTGGGTCCTGGACCATCTCACCGACCGCCCCGACCACCTGTGGTCCAAGCCGCCCAAGACGGAGGAGCCCTTCTCCACGCCCCGCTCCTGGCACATGCTGTCCGACGCCCTGCGCTCCTTCGGCCCGGACCTCGACGAGGGCACCCTGAAGGTGATCGCGCACGGCACGCTGACGCCCGCGCACGCGGTCGCCTTCTGCGGCTACGTCAAGATCGTGCGCAGCCGGTTCGGTATCGAGGCCATCATCAAGGGCGAAGCCCGCTGGCCCAGCCGCATCGAGGACCGCGACCTGCTCTACTACCTCGCCGAGTCCTTCCGCGGCCGCCTCGTCAAGGAGCTGCCCGCCAGGAAGGAGCACGCCTCGGAGCACGGGCGGCAGACCGCGTTCCGCGCCAAGTCGCTGCTCGTCCAGCTCGCCGAGATCTCCGTCGAGGTCGCCCAGAGCGTCATCGCGTCCGACCTCGACGGCAACCCCGTACTGCCCGCGTGGTTCCTCGTGGAGGCGGCACGCGACATGCCCCGCCTGGTGGAGGCGCGGCGGTGAGCAGCGAGTGGAGGGTCGGGGCGCGGCGATGAGCGGCGAATTCAGGGTCGGGGCGCGGCGATGAGCAGCGAGTGAAGGGCAGGGCCGCGGCGATGAGCAGCGAGTGCACGGTGGAGGCGCGGCGGTGAGCCGTAGGCGCAAGCAGGGCGACAAGGAGAAGCCGGATCCGGCCGCCGAGGCCTTCGCGGAGGGGATGCGGCTGGTGCGGGGCAACCGCGCGCTGGCCGCCGTCGAGTTCAGTGTCTGCCGTCAGAAGGACTGCCCGGCAGGGCCCCGCGACGGCCTCGTCCTCGTCGACTCCAGCGGAGTGCTGCATGTGCACCCCACCCGCCGCGCGGAGCCGGCCGAGTGGGCCTGGGCCGCCGCGCACGCCGTCATCCACCTCGGCTTCGGCCATGTCCCGGCGGCCACCGGCGAACGCGTGCAGCCCGACCGCTTCGACCTCGCCGCCCGCTGTGCCGTCGTCAACCGCTTCCTGCTCGGCTTCCCGATCGGCCAGACCCCCGAGGACCTGCCGGCCTCCTACCCCGCCGGCGACGAGGAGCAGCTCGCCGCGCGCTGGCGCCGCGAGGGGATTCCGGCGGAGTACGAGCGCTGCGGTACGGCCGGTGGTGAGCCGGACCAGCTCCTGGTGACCTGGCACACCTGGAACGGCGGCACCGCGCCCGACTGGCAGCTCGCCTTCGCACACGCGCTGACCCGGACCATGGCCGCCGCGATGGACATGGCGGGCGGCCGCCGCGACTCCATGCGCGGCGGCCCCACCCAACTGCAGCCCTGGGAGAAGGCGCTGAGCTGGTTCGTGTCCTCCTACCCCCTCCTCGGTGGCATCGCGGCCGGCATCACCGTCGTCGCCGACGCCGAACTCGCCCGCGCCCACGGCATTTCCATCGCCGCGGTCAACGCGGAGGCGGCCGAGATCTACATCAACCCGCTGCGCCAATTCGACGACGAGGAATGGCGGTTCGTCCTCGCCCACGAGATGCTGCACGCCGCCCTGCGCCACAGCGACCGCTGCGGCACCCGCGACCAGTTTCTCTTCAACATCGCCGCGGACTACGTCATCAACGGCTGGCTGTGCGACATGCAGGTCGGCGTCATGCCCGAAGGGCTGCTGTACGACGTGGAATTGCGGGATCTGTCGGCGGAGGAGGTGTACGACCGGATCGCGACGGACCTGCGCCGGATGCGCCGCCTGTCCACACTGCGCGGCAAGGGCGTCGGCGACATGCTCGGCGGCCCGCTCGGTTCACCGCGCGACTACGTGGACCTCGACGAGTTCTACCGCAGGGGCCTGGCCCAGGGACTCGACCTGCACCAGCGGGAGGAGCGCGGCTTCCTGCCCGGCGGCCTGGTCGAGGAGATCCGCGCGCTCAGCCATCCGCCGCTGGCCTGGGACGCCCAACTCGCCCGCTGGTTCGACGAGTTCGTGCCCCGCCCCGAGCCGCTGCGGTCGTACGCGCGTCCCTCCCGCCGCCAGGCGGCGACCCCGGACATCCCGCGCGCGGGCCGCTACTTCCCGCCCGAGGAGATCGCCCGCTGCACCTTCGGCGTGGTTCTCGACACCTCGGCCTCCATGGACCGCACGCTCCTCGGCAAGGCGCTGGGTGCCATCGCCTCGTACGCCGAGGCCCGTGACGTACCGGCCGCACGCGTCGTCTTCTGCGACGCCGCCCCGCACGACGCCGGATATCTGCCGGTGACGGAGATCGCCGGGCGGGTACAGGTGCGCGGGCGCGGCGGTACGGTCCTGCAGCCGGGCATCGATCTGCTGCACCGCGCGGACGACTTCCCGCCGGGCGCGCCCATGCTGGTCATCACGGACGGCTGGTGCGACGTCCTGCGGGTACGGCGCGAGCACGCGTACCTGATTCCGCAGGGCGCGCGGCTGCCGTTCACCGCGCGGGGGCCGGTGTTCCGGGTGAGTTGAGGGGGCGCGAGCCGCATCAACTGGGTGGTCCGGGCGGAGGTGTGATCGGATGGGGGATACGGAACCCCGGTAACGGGACCACACCCGAAAGGACTCATCGTGGCAACCACGCGCTCTGCACACACCGTCTGGGAAGGCAACCTGCTCGAGGGCAACGGCGTCGTCACCTTCGACTCCTCCGGCGCCATCGACGAGCAGCCCGTGACGTGGGCGTCGCGCTCCCAGGACGCGAACGGCAAGACCAGCCCCGAGGAGCTGATCGCGGCCGCCCACTCCAGCTGCTTCTCCATGGCGTTCTCGCACGCCCTCGCGGGGGCCGGTACCCCGCCCACCAAGCTCGTCACCTCCGCCGACGTCAGCTTCCAGCCGGGCGAGGGCATCACCGGCATCCACCTCACCGTCGAGGGCACGGTGCCGGGCATCGAAGAGGACGCCTTCATCGCCGCGGCCGAGGACGCCAAGAAGAACTGCCCGGTAAGCCAGGCGCTCACCGGCACGACGATCACCCTGTCGGCGAAGCTCGCCTGACGGTCCAGTAGGCACTACGGCGCCGCGGTCCCCGGAGGGGGTCGCGGCGCCGTCATGTTCCGGGCCGCCGTACAAGGCCTCCGTCCGGGCCCGCCCATGCCCGCCCGTCCCCACCCGGGGCTCCCGCCCCATTGACAAGAACGCACTCAAGTTTTGTGCTTGGGGGCGGGCAGAACCGGGCGGAAGGGGACGGACATGGCACGTGCGGTCGGGATCGATCTCGGTACGACGAACTCCGTGGTCGCTGTTCTGGAAGGCGGCGACCCCACGGTCGTGGCCAACGCGGAGGGTGCGCGCACCACGCCCTCCGTGGTGGCCTTCGCCAAGAACGGCGAGGTGCTCGTCGGGGAGGTCGCCAAGCGGCAGGCCGTGACGAACGTGGAGCGCACCGCGCGTTCCGCCAAGCGTCACATGGGAGATGCGAGCTGGCGCTTTCCGGAGACGGGCGCCATCGACGGCACCCGGTACCGCGCGCAGGAGCTGGCCGCGCGCGTCCTGCAGAAGCTGAAGCGGGACGCCGAGGCGTATCTCGGCGAGGACGTCACGGACGCCGTGATCACCGTGCCCGCCTACTTCGACGACGCGCAGCGCCAGGCCACCAAGGAGGCGGGCGAGATCGCGGGGCTCAAGGTCCTGCGGATCATCAACGAACCGACGGCCGCGGCCCTGGCGTACGGGCTCGACCGGGGCGAGGAGCAGACCGTACTCGTCTTCGACCTGGGCGGCGGGACCTTCGACGTCTCGCTCCTGGAGATCGGCGACGGCGTGATCGAGGTCAAGGCCACCAACGGTGACACCAAACTGGGCGGCGACGACTGGGACCAGCGGATCGTCGAGCATCTCGCCCAGCGGTTCAAGGCCTCGCACGGTATCGACCTCGGACACGACAAGATGGCGCTGCAACGGCTGCGCGAGGGCGCCGAGAAGGCCAAGATCGAGCTGTCCAGCGCCTCCGAGACCACCGTCAACCTGCCCTACATCACCGCCACCGCCGACGGCCCGCTGCACCTCGACGAGAAGCTGACGCGCGCCCAGTTCCAGGAACTGACGGCCGACCTGCTCGACCGCTGCAAGAACCCCTTCCACCAGGCGGTGAAGGACGCGGGCGTGAAGCTGTCCGTGGTCGACCGGGTCATCCTGGTCGGCGGCTCGACCCGGATGCCGGCCGTCACCGACCTGGTGAAGGAACTCACCGGCAAGGACCCGCACAAGGGCGTCAACCCGGACGAGGTCGTCGCCGTGGGCGCCGCGCTCCAGGCGGGTGTCATCCGCGGTGACGTCAAGGACGTCCTGCTGCTCGACGTCACCCCGCTGTCCCTGGGCATCGAGACCAAGGGCGGCATCATGACCAAGCTCATCGAGCGCAACACCACGATCCCGACCCGGCGTTCGGAGATCTTCACGACCGCCGTGGACAATCAGCCCTCGGTCGGCATCCAGGTCTACCAGGGCGAGCGCGAGATCGCCGCGTACAACAAGAAGCTCGGCGTCTTCGACCTCACGGGGCTGCCGCCCGCGCCGCGCGGGGTGCCGCAGATCGAGGTCGCCTTCGACATCGACGCCAACGGGATCATGCACGTCTCCGCGAAGGACCTCGCCACGGAACGCGAGCAGAAGATGACCGTCACCGGCGGCTCCGCGCTCCCCAAGGACGACATCGACCGCATGATGCGCGAGGCCGAGCAGTACGCCGACGAGGACCGCGGGCGCCGTGAGGCCGCCGAGACCCGCAACCAGGCCGAGCAACTCGTCTACCAGACCGAGAAGTTCCTCCGGGAGAACGAGGAACGCATCCCCTCCGACACGAAGCCGGAGGTCGAGTCCGCCATCGCGGAGCTGAAGGAACTCCTGGAGGAGCCCGCCGACACGAGCGCGCTGCGGGCCGCCGTCGAGAAGCTCGCCACGGTGAGCCAGCGGATGGGGCAGGCGATGTACGCGCAGGCCCAGCAGGCGCCGCCGCAGACGCCCCCGCAGGACGAGCCGGCCACCGAGCATGCCCCGAGCGAGGAGGAGGGCGTGGTGGACGCGGAGATCGTGGACGAAGAGAGGGAAAGGGGTGGAGATGCGGACACGGGGAAGGATGCGAGGGGTGGTGCTGCCTAGTACAGCGGGGCCTGGTGTTGCCCGGTGTTCGGCCGCCCGTCACCCGGCCTCCCTAACGTGCGGGTCATGAAGAGACTTTCGATCACGGTCAGCGCAGTCGCGCTGACCGTCGGACTCGCGTCGCCCGCCATGGCCGACCGCGACTCCGAGAACCTCGGTCAGACGACGGACCTCGGTCAGGCCACGGACCTCGGTCAGGCCACGGCTTCCGGTGAGGCCACCGCCTCCGGTCGGACCACCCCCTTCGGCCAGGCCACGCTGACCGGTTTCGCCTCGCTTCCGGCCGAGACGTTCGTCCCGAACAGCGAACCGTCCGGCTCGGCCGTCGGCGCGGGTCCGTTCAACGGCATCACCGGCCCGTTCGCCGACCAGCCGGTCCAGGGCTTCAGCGGCGCCGTCAACCGCCACGACGGCAGCTACGACGTGCTGTCCGACAACGGCTACGGCAACAAGGCCAACAGCGCCGACTTCCTGCTGCGCATACACCGCGTCGAGCCGGACACCAAGACCGGCAAGGTCAAGGTCCTGGGCGGCTTCAACCTCAGCGACCCGTACCACAAGGTGCCGTTCCCGCTCACCCGGACCGACCGGGTGCTGACCGGCGCCGACTTCGACGTCGAGTCCATCGTGCGGGCGTACGACGGCTCGTACTGGCTGGGCGACGAGTTCGGCCCGTTCCTGCTGCACTTCTCCTCGACCGGCAAGCTTCTCGAAGCCCCGATCTCGCTCGACGGAGTGCAGGCGCCGGAGAACCCGTACCTGAACGGTGCCCAGCCGACCACCGGCAGCAGCAAGGGCTTCGAGGGCATGGTCCGTTCGGTCGACGGCCGGCACCTCTACCCGCTGCTCGAAGGCACGGTCAACGGTGACACCCCCGGCGACCTGCGCTTCAGCGAGTTCGACCTGAAGATCCGGGACTACACCGGGAAGCGTTTCACCTACCGGCTGGAGTCGCCCTCCAACGCCATCGGTGACGCCATCGCCGTCGACAGGAACCGCTTCCTGGTCATCGAGCGTGACGGTGGCCAGGGCGCCGACGCCAAGTTCAAGCGGATCTACCTCGCCGACACCCGCGACCGCAACGGTGACGGGGTCATGGACAAGACCCTCGTGGCCGACCTGATGAACATCGCGAACCCGAAGGGCCTCGGCGGCTTCGGGGAGACGTTCACCTTCCCGTTCACCACGATCGAGGACGTCGTCCTCCTCGACAACCGGACGCTGGCAGTCCTGAACGACAACAACTTCCCGTTCTCCTCCGGCCGTACGCCCGGCAAGGCGGACAACAACGAGTTCATCACCTTCAAGCTCACCGAGAGCCTGAAGGCGGACAAGCGAGCCCTCAAGTAACTCCGCACCAGCCGGACTTCAGCACCGCCGCGCCGGCCGCGGCCCGAACCGCATCGGGTCGCGGCCGGCCGCGTCACATGTGCACCGCCTGGCTCGCCGCCTGCTGCGTGGGCACCTCGCGGCGGTAGAGCGCCAGCGTCACGACGAACCCGATCGCGAAGAACAGCGCCGACCACCAGTACGCGGTCGAGTAGCTCTCCATCGAGGCCTGCGCCTGCACCTGTGCCGTGGGCTGCTTGCCGACGAGGTAGCTCGTCGCCGCGCTCGTGGCGAGGGTGTTGAGCAGGGCCGTACCGATCGAACCGCCCACCTGCTGGCTGGTGTTGACCATCGCGGAGGCCACGCCCGCATCGTGCGCGGCGACGCCGGACGTCGCCAGGTTCATCGCCGTGGCGAAGATCATGCCGAGGCCGAGGCCGGCCATCAGGAGCGGCGGCAGCACGTGCTGGGGGTAGTTGCTGTGGAGACCGAGCGCGGTCAGCCAGGCCATCGCGGCCGAGGCGAGGGCCATGCCGAGCGGAACGATCGGTTTCGGACCGAGCTTCGGCACCAGGTAGTTGGTCGTGGTCACGGACATGACCACCATCACGGCGACCATGGGCAGGAACGCCAGCCCCGTCTTGATCGGCGAGTAGTCCAGGATCTCCTGGAGGTAGTAGGTCAGGAAGAGGAAGACGCCGAACATGCCGGCACCGGCGATGAACATCGCGAGGTACGACGCGCCGCGGTTGCGGTCCAGGACCACGCGCAGCGGCAGCAGTGGATGCTCGGCCCGTGTCTCCCACCAGGCGAATCCCACGAGAAGGACCGCGCCGACCACGAGGAAGCCCCACGTCTTCACGTCGCTCCACGAGGACGTCTCCGCGTTCGAGAACCCGTAGACGATGCAGAACAGCCCGGCCGACACCAGAAGCGTGCCCGGCACATCCAGCTTGGGCCGGTCCGCGGGTTTTCCGGCGTGCAGGAGCCGCGCCCCGCCGACCATGGCCACGGCGGCGAAGAAGACGTTCACGTACAGGCACCAGCGCCAGTCCAGGTACTCGGTGAGTACGCCGCCCAGGAGCAGTCCCACCGCGCCGCCCGCGCCCGCGATGGCGCCGTAGATGCCGAACGCCTTGGCGCGCTCGCGTGGATCCGTGAACGTCGTCGTGAGGAGCGAGAGGGCGGCCGGCGCGAGCAACGCGCCGAACAGCCCCTGGAGGGCACGGGCCCCCACCAGCATCGCGAAACTGGTCGCGGCACCGCCGAGCGCGGAGGCCAGGGCGAAGCCCGCGAGCCCGGCGAGGAACACGACCTTGCGGCCCACCAGGTCCGCGATGCGCCCGCCGAGCAGCAGCAGGCTGCCGAAGGCGAGCGCGTACGCGGTGACGACCCACTGGCGGTTGCCGTTGGTGAAACCCAGGTCCTTCTGCGCGGACGGCAGCGCGATGTTCACGATCGTCGCGTCGAGGACGACCATGAGCTGCGCGATACCGACCACCGCGAGGATCAGCCACCGGTGCTCGTGACTGCCACCGGTGGCCTGCGGCACATCGCCGCCGGGCGGCGCGGCCTGAAGGCCCCGCGCGGGCTCGGGTACGGACGTGGCTTCGGGCGAGTGGTCCAAGACGGCCTCCAGGTACCCCCGACCCAACATAAATGCATCGCCCATGGACGGCGACCGGGGCCGGCGGCTCGGCCGCGGACCGGAGTGCCCCCGCCGTCAGGGCAGCTCGCAGCACGCGCCCTTGCCCGCCCCCAGGTCGAACCTGGGGGCGGGCAGTGCATTGCGTCCGCTCATGGCGTCCACACGGGTCAGGACTTGCGGGCGACCCCCGCGTACAGGGGCACAATGCCCTCCGCCTTGGCGGCCACGTCCACGGGTTCGGGCCGCCAGTCGACGGCCGGGACCACGCCCGGCTCCAGCAGCTCCAGGCCGTCCAGGAAGCGGGAGAACTCGGCGTGGGTGCGCGGGTGGAAGGGCGTGCCGCTCTCCCGGAAGAGTGCCGCGACCTTCCCGATGGTCGCGGCGCTGAGGTCCGGGGTGACCTGGGAGAGGACCACGAAGCTGCCGGGGGCGAGGGCGTTGACGTACCTGCCGACCAGGCCGTACACGTCGTCGCCGTCGGGAGCGTCGTCGAGGTAGTGGGTGAGCGCGACCAGCGACAGCGCGACGGGCCGGCCGAGATCCAGGTACTCGGAGGCCAGGCGCAGGATGGTGTCGGGGTCGCGGACGTCGGCGTGCACGTACTCGGTGGAGCCCTCGGCGGTGCCCTGCAGCAGTGCCTCGGCGTGCCGCAGGACGATCGGGTCGTTGTCGGCGTAGACCACCCTCGACTCGGGGGCGATCTCCTGGGCGACCTGGTGGAGGTTGGGCTCGGTGGGAATGCCCGTGCCGATGTCCAGGAACTGACGAATCCCGGCCCGGGCCGCGACCCGGGTGGCCCGGTGCATGAACCGGCGGTTGGAGCGCGCACTGCGCACCGCGGCCTCGTCCACGCCGAGGATCTTGCGGGCCAGTTCCTCGTCCACCTGGTAGTTGTCCTTGCCGCCCAGCCACCAGTCGTACACCCGGGCGGGATGCGGCCGACTGGTGTCGATACGGATGGACTCGGCGTCACTTCCGGTCACAACAGTGCTCCTCGGTGTCGGGTCTTCAATTGCGTTCGGCAACGGGCTCAGTGATGGGTTCAGCGATCAGGGGGTACGTTTCTGCAGTTCAGAAGCGCGCCCGGAACTCCTGGAGGATCTGCTTGGTGCGCTGGGCGGAGGACGCGTGGGCCGTCATGTGGTCCAGGACCTCCAGGTGCAGGGCCACCTCGATGCGCGAGTCGAGGTAGAGGGCACCGGACACGTACTCGCTGTAGACCATGTCGGGCAGCTCCGGCTCCGCGAAGCGGAACAGCGCGAAGGACGTGTACGTCCCCGGGTGCGGGCCGTTCGCGAACTCGGCGACCTGGAGCGTGATGTGATCGTGCTCGGCCTCTTCCAGAAGCCGGTCGATCTGGTCGCGCATGACCGAGCTGTCGATGCTCACGGGGCGCCGCAGCGCCGTCTCGTCCATGATCACCCAGAGGTGGGGCGGGTTCTCGCCGGTGAGCAGACCCTGCCGCTTCATCCGCAGCGCCACATGCCGCTCGATGGCCTCCGGACCCGTCTGCCCGACCGTTCCCGCCTCCAGCACGGCCCGCGCGTAGTCCTCGGTCTGCAGCAGCCCGGGCACGAAGTGCGGTTCGTACGAGCGGATCAGCCGGGCCGCGCCCTCCAGGCTGACGTACAGGCTGAACCACTCCGGCAGCACGTCGTGGAACCGCTGCCACCAGCCCGGCCGGTTCGCGTCCTCGGCGAGCCCGACGAAGGCGGCCACCTCGTCGGAGGCCACGCCGTAGGTCGTCAACAGCACCTGTACGTAAGGGATTTTGAGCGCGACCTCGGCCATCTCCATCCGCCGTACGGTCGCCGGGGCCACACGCAGTACGCGCGCGGCCTCCTCCCGCTTGAGGCCCGCTCTCTCCCGCAGCTCCTGGAGCCTCCGCCCCAGAACCACCTGACCCACCGTGGGCGCGGGCCGCCGCTCACTCACGCCACGCCTCCCCAAGCGCCGAAGTACACGCGCAGTGTGTCATGTTCCCCCACGGCCCTCACAGGGTCGGCCGGGTCACCCCGGCCTCGCCTCAGGAAACGAGGCTCTGATCAGGAGAGGAGGCCCTGATCAGGAAACGAGGCTCTGAAGGTACTTGGCCGTCGCCGGGTCGGCCGGGAGGAACGTCTCGATGGCCAGCTCGGAGACCGTCACGTCCATCGGGGTGTTGAAGGTCGAGATGGAGGAGACGAAGGACAGGACCCGGCCGTCGTGCTCGATCCGCATCGGGAGCGCGAAACAGGGGACGGCGTCGAAGAGTTCGTCCTCCCGGCCGGGATCCGGGACCGGGTACGCGGCCACCTCCTCGTACAGCGCGCGCAGCGGCTCGGAGCGGCTGAGCGCGACCTGCCGTTCCATCTGGTCGAGCAGGTGGCCGCGCCAGGCGTGGAGGTTGCGGATGCGCGGCGCCAGGCCCTCGGGGTGAAGGGTGAGACGCATCGCGTTCAGCGGGGGCGTGAGCAGGGCTTCGGGGATGCCGTCCAGGAGCATGGTGATGCCCTGGTTCGCGGCGAGGACGTTGTAGGTGGCGTCGACCACCAGCGCGGGATACGGCTCGTAGCCCTGGATCAGCCGTTCCACGCCCTCGCGCAGGGCGTTCATCGCCGGGTCGTCGAGCGGGGTCTCGGCGTAGTGGGGCGCGTATCCGGCGGCCAGCAGCAGCGCGTTGCGTTCCCGGACGGGGACCTCCAGGTGCTCGGCCAGCCTGAGCACCATCTCCTCGCTCGGCCGGGAGCGGCCGGTCTCGATGAAGCTGATGTGCCGCGAAGACGAACCGGCCCGCAGCGCCAGCTCCAACTGACTCACCCGCCGCTGCTCCCGCCAGCCGCGCAGCAGCGGCCCGACGCCCTTGCCGGCGGGGGCACTTGGAAGCGGGGAGGCACTCGGCGCGACAATGCTCATACGAGGACCGTAGTCGAGGAGTGGTGCGTGAACGAGATGGGGAACCGGCGGCCGGTCCGGGAGGCCGAGGCGGTCTACCGGGCACGGGTACGCGGCTGTCTGCTGGGCGGGGCGATCGGGGACGCGCTCGGCTATCCCGTCGAGTTCGACTCGCTGGAACGGATCCGCGCCGCGCACGGCCCCCGCGGGGTGACCGGCCTGGTCCCCGACGGCGACGGCGTGGTGGGCCGCGTCAGCGACGACACGCAGATGACCCTGTTCACGGCGGAGGGCGTCCAGCAGGCGCACACGCGCGAGCGGCTGAAGGGCATCGGGGGCGGCTGGTCCCGGCTGGTGCGATGGGCGTACGGGCGGTGGCTGGACACACAGCTGAAGGCCGGCCCCGACCAGGACGTCCACGGCGGACTCGCCGCGCAGAGCTGGCTGTACGCGCGACGGGCGCCCGGCAACGCCTGCCTCTCCGGACTCCAGCAGGAGGACCACGTCCCCGACCCGGCGGCCGTGCTCGGCCCGCCAGGGCCGGTCAACTCCGACTCCAAGGGCTGCGGCGCGGTCATGCGCTCGGCACCCTTCGGCCTGGCCAGGACATCGGCCGAGACCGCGTTCGGCATGGCCGCCCGCTGCGCCCAGATGACCCACGGCCACCCCACGGGCTACTACGCCTCCGGCGCTCTCGCCGCGATCGTCACGCACCTGGTCTCCGGCGACTCCCTGGAGGGCGCCGTCCTGCGCACGCTGCGGCTGCTGGGCCGCCACCCCGGCCACGAGGAGACGACGGCCGCCCTGAACAGGGCCCTCGACCTGGCCTCCGAAGGCGCCCCGAGCGCCGAGAAGCTCGAATCCCTCGGCGCCGGCTGGATCGCCGAGGAGGCCCTGGCCATCGGCGTCTACAGCGCCCTCGCCACCCCCCAGGTCACCGACGCCCTCCTCCTCTCCGTCAACCACTCCGGCGACAGCGACTCCACCGGCTCCCTCTGCGGCAACCTCCTAGGCGCCCTGCACGGCGACCACGGGCTGCCGCACGAATGGCTGGAGCGGATCGAGGGACGCGCCACGATCACGGTCCTGGCGGACGACTTCGCGGCGGAGTGCGTACGGGCCTGAGCGCGTCCACCGGGAGCTCAGCCGGAGCCGGGTTCCGGGGACTGTGGCACGCTGAGGAACAGCCCCGAACGCACCCTCTCGCCGTACGAATGGAGCCCAGGTCATGCCCGTCGAACCGCTGGCGCAGAAGGAGATCGAGGAGCAACTGGCGGAGCTGCCGGGCTGGTCCCTGGACGGCGACCGGATTGCCCGCACCTACCGGCTCGGCTCGCACTTCGCGGCGACCGGTCTGGTCGTGCACATCGCGCAGGTGCAGGACGAACTCGACCACCACTCCGACCTCACCCTCGGCTACAACACCGTCGCCCTCACCGTGAACACCCACAGCGTCGGCGGCGCGGTCACGGAGCTCGACCTCACGCTCGCCCGCAGGGTCGAGGAACTGGCCCCCGGGCACGGCGCGCGCTGACCCGCATGCTGGACTACGACAAGGAAGCCGAGGCGTACGACAGCACGCGCGGCGGTGAGCCGAGGGCCACGGCGGCCGCCGACGCCGTACTCGGCCTCGTCCCCGAAACCGCGCGCACTCTGCTCGACGTGGCCTGCGGCACCGGGATGGTCACCCGGCGGCTGGCAGCCGGGCGCCCGGGACTGCGGGTGACGGGAGTGGACGCCGCGGACGGCATGGCGCGGATGGCGGCGGCCCGGCTGCCGGGCGCCGTGGCACTCGCCGACAGCCGCCGACTTCCTTTCCCCGAAGGGGAGTTCGACGCCGTGACCACTGTGTGGCTGTTGCATCTGATGGACCGCCCCGGGGACGCGCGGGCCGTCGTCTCCGAGTGCGCGAGGGTGCTGCGGCCAGGCGGGGTGTACGTCACCACCGTCGACAAGGCCGCCGCGCACGACGTCGGCAGCGACATCGACGCCGTGCTCGCCCCGCGGCCGCGCCGCCCCGCCCAGGACCGGGCCGAGCGCGTCGCGTCGTACGCCGTCGAGCACGGACTCGTCCCGGCGGGCCGGGCCCGGTTCCGGGGCCACGGTCAGGGCCGCAGCCCCCGCGGCACGACGGCGGACCTGCGCCGGGGCTGGTTCACCCAGCTGGCGCCGGACGACCCCTTGACCGAGCAGTTCATCGCCCGCATCGAGGCTCTCCCCGAACAGGAAGTCCCGCGTACCGACCCGGAGTTCACCCTGCTGGCCTTCAGGAAACCGTCCCTCGGGTGAGGCTGCGACCCAGTTCGGCGTACCCGGTGTTGTGGCCGATGCCGACGCACCTGTGCCGCCCCGGGATTTTGCTGTTTGCGCAACACGAGTAGCCGTTTCCGGGAGTGGCGGAGCACGCTGTCCACACCCGGACGAGAGGCTCGGAACATGGCACACGATCATGACCACACGCATGAGGGTCACCCGGCGCACGACCACGCGCACATGGACTTCGCCCAGATGCTGCCCTACCTGGAACAGGAGGCCGAGCTGTCCTCCCCGCTCTACGCGAGCGTGGCGGCGTGGCTGCGTGAGTGGCAGCCCGAGCCCGAGATGATCGTGGACGCGGGCAGCGGACCCGGCGTCGTCGCCTGTCTCCTCGCCGGCACCTTCCCGCAGGCGCGGGTCGTCGCCGTGGACGCCGTGGAACCCCTCCTGGAGCGGGCCCGCGAGCGCGCCGACAGGCTCGGCCTCGCCGACCGCTTCAGCACCCTGCGGACCGAGCTCGACGACGGACTTGACGACCTGGAATACCCCGCCGACCTGCTGTGGGCCAGCAGGTCCCTGCACCACGTCGGCGACCAGCGGGCCGCTCTCGCGGGTTTCGCGCGGGCGCTCGCACCCGGCGGCGCGGTGGCCCTCCTGGAAGGCGGACTGCCGGCGCGCTACTTCCCGCGCGACCTCGGGATCGGCCGCCCCGGCCTGCAGTCCCGCATCGACGCGATCCAGGAGGAGGGGTTCACCACGATGCGGGCCGAGCTGCCCGGTGCGGTGGCCGAGACGGAGGACTGGCCCGCCCTGATGAACGCCGTCGGGCTGCGCCACACCGCCACCCGCACGTTCCTCCTCGACCTGCCCGCCCCCCTCGCGGACGACGCCCGCACCTTCGTCGTCTCCGCCCTCACCCACCGCCGCGAGGTCCTCGGCGAGCACCTCGACGCCGACGACCTCGCCACCCTCGACCGGCTCCTCGACCCGGACGACAAGGCGAGCGTGCATCACCGGCCGGACGCGTTCCTGCTGATGGCACACACCGTGTACGTGGGAGTGAAGCCGGAGTAGCCACTCGGCCGGCCCCCGGAGCAGGGAGCGACGCGCTCGGTCAGACCGGGCGGATCAGCTCCCAGGTGTCGACGGCGAAGTCGAGAGTCATGCCGTGCCGTTCGTACAGCGCGAGCGCGCCCGTGCTGTTGTCCGTGTCCACGCCGAGGCCGATCCGGTCGCGGCCCCGCGCCGCGAAGTGCCCGAAGGCGTGGCGCAGCAGATAACTGCCAAGGCCCTGGCCCCGGGCCTTGCGCAGGACGCCGATACTGGCGATCCAGGCCGCCGAGTCGCCCTTGTCGGTGCTGCGCAGCGCCGCCACGTCCCCGAGGCCGTCGAGGTGCGCGATCCAGACCAGTGACCAGTCGACCCGCTCGGCGTCGATGTCGTCCAGCCACTGCTCGTACGTACGCGGCTGGAAGTCGAAGTGGTCGGCGAAGGATTCCTGGAGCAGTGCGTGGGCGAGTCGGCGGTCCGGCTCGGTGGGACAGGGGCGCAGGGCCACACCGGGCGGAGGGGCAGGCAAGGGGTCGGCGGTGCCGGACAGTTGACGGTCCATCACGTTGTAGCGGCGGACCGGGAGCCAGCCCCGTCCGCGCAACGCCGCCAGGTCCAGGGTGGGGGCGATGTTGAGGTGCAGGTGCACCACCGCTCGTACCGCCCCGTTGGCGGCCGCGCGCTCCGCGGCCCGGGTCTCCATCAGGCCGAACAGGTGCTGGGTCCCCTGCGGCTGGTCGGGCAGCGTGTAGAGGTCCATGTCGATCCGCTCGCCGCCGGACTCGTCCCACAGCAGGCCGTATCCGACCAGCCGGGCGTCGTCGAAGAGCAGCCAGGAGTCGTGCTCCAGGTCGGTCTCGGGGTGCTTCAAGTCCGTCTGGATCTCGGTCAGTTCGGTGTCGGCGCGACCGATCTCCAGCAGGTCGATCTCGTTGAGCAGCGCGTGCACCGCCGCCGCGTCGTCGAACGTCGCCGGGCGCACGGTCAGGCCGGACGGTGGGGTGGGCATGCTCATGGATCCACTGTCCGTCGACGCCCGCCCGGCACGCAACGGAGTTTCCCGCTGGGGGCGCCGGCGCCAGGCATGCCCCGCCCGGCCGAGATTGAGGCCACTTGACTTCGAGCGCGCTCCAAATGATGGACTTCCCGCGTTCACCTGAACCGCATGGCCAACGTATGGGGGAAACCATGACCGACTCGCCTGTAGCGCTCATCACCGGCGGCGGCAGCGGTATCGGCGCCGCTGTCGCACGGAGGCTCCTTGACGCCGGGCACCGGGTGACGGTCACCGGGCGGGGCGAGGAGCGGCTGCGCGGATTCGCCGAGGAACTCGGCCGCCCCGAGGGCCTGTTGACGATCGCCGGGAACGCGGCCGAGTACGACCATGTGCAGGCGGCGGTCGAGGCGACGCTCAAGGAGTTCGGGCGGCTCGACACCGTCATCGCCAACGCCGGCTTCGCCACGCACGACACCGTCGCCGAGGGCGACCCCGCGGGGTGGCCCGAGATGGTGCTGACCAACGTGCTGGGTCCCGCGCTGCTGATCAGGGCCTCCATCGACGCCCTCAAGGAGACGCGGGGGCGGATCGTGCTGGTCGGCAGCGTCGCGGGTCATGTGCACGGCCCGGGCAACATCTACGGGGCGACGAAGTGGGCCGTCACCGGGCTCGCCGAGAACACCCGGCGTCAGGTCACCGAGTTCGGGGTCGGCGTCACCCTGATCTCGCCCGGGCGCGTGGAGACCCCGTTCTGGGACAGCTACGGCAGCCTGCCGCCCGGCCATCTGCTGACTGCCGACCAGCTCGCCGAGTCGATCGTCTGGGCGATCCGGCAGCCGGAAGGGGTCGATGTGAACACGGTGGTGGTGCGGCCGATCGGGCAGCCGGTCTGACGGACCCTCCGAGTACGACGTCGGCCCGGACGCGCGGTGCGCATCCGGGCCGATCCCGGTGTCTGTGCGGGTCAGGCGCCGTTGAACGTCGCCGGGTCGGGACCCAGGCGGCGGTTCTCGTTCAGGGCGGAGATCGCCGCGATGTCCTCGGCGTCCAGGGAGAAGTCGAAGACGTCGATGTTCTCCTTGATCCGGGACGGGGTCACGGACTTGGGGATCACGACGTTCCCCAGCTGAAGGTGCCAGCGCAGCACGATCTGGGCCGGGGTGCGGCCGTGCTTCTGGGAGATGGCCACGATCGCCGGCACTTCGAGGAGGCCCCTGCCCGAGCCGAGCGGGGACCAGGCCTCGGTGGCGATGCCCTGCTCCGCGTGGAACTCACGCGCCGCGATCTGCTGAAGTTGCGGGTGCAGCTCGATCTGGTTGACGGCCGGGATGACGGATGTCGCCTCGATCAGCGACTCCAGGTGCTCCGGAAGGAAGTTGGAGACACCGATGGCCTTGGCGCGGCCGTCCGCGTAGATCTTCTCGAAGGCCTTGTACGTGTCGACGTACTTGCCCCGCTTGGGCGTCGGCCAGTGGATCAGGTACAGATCCACGTACTCCAGGCCGAGCTTCTCCAGGGACGTGTCGAACGCGCGCAGGGTGGAGTCGTACCCCTGGTCGCCATTCCACAGCTTGGTGGTGACGAAGAGATTCTCACGGGCGACTTCGGAGGCGGTGATCGCCTTGCCGGTGCCCTCTTCGTTGCCGTAGATCGCAGCCGTGTCGATGCTGCGGTACCCGGCCTCCAGCGCGGTGGCGACCGCCCGCTCCGCCTCGTCGTCCGGCACCTGCCAGACGCCGAAACCGAGCTGCGGCATCTCGACGCCGTTGTTCAGGATGATCGGGGGGACCTTGCTCACGAGCTCTCGATCCTTCAGTCGTCGGGTGATACCACCATCGTCAACGATCACGGGCCGTGTCGCATTCCTGGTCGGTGGATTCGCCACCCGACCGACCCCGCCACCGCGCCTAGCGAGGAGGCTCACGCCTGGTGAGACGAGGAGGCTCACGCCTGTAGGACGAGGAGGGGCTCACGCCTTGTAGAGCGCCTCGACCTCCGCCGAGTACGCGTCCTCGATCGCCTTCCGCTTCAGCTTCAGAGAGGGCGTCAGCAGCCCGTGCTCCTCGGTGAACTGGTGGGCCAGTATCCGGAACGTACGGATCGACTCGGCCTGCGACACCAGCGTGTTCGCGGTGACCACCGCACGCCGTACCTCGGTCTCCAGGTCGGGGTCGCGCACGAGGTCGGCCGGGGCCATCCGCTCCTTGCCGCGCATCTGGAGCCAGTGCTCGACGGACTCGGAGTCGAGAGTGACGAGCGCGGCGATGTAGGGGCGGTCGTTGCCGACGACGATGCACTGGGCGACCAGCGGATGGTCGCGTACGCGCTCCTCCAGCACCCCGGGCGAGACGCTCTTGCCGCCGGAGGTCACCAGGATCTCCTTCTTGCGCCCGGTGATGGTGAGGTAGCCGTCCTCGTCGAGCGAGCCCAGGTCGCCGGTGGCGAGCCAGCCGTCGTGCAGGGTGGCGTCGGTGGCCTTGGGGTCGTTCAGATAGCCCTGGAAGACGTTGTCGCCGCGCAGCCAGATCTCGCCGTCGTCCGCGATGTGCACGGTGGTGCCGGGGATGGCCTGCCCCACGGTGCCGAACCGGGTGCGCTCGGGCGGGTTGGCGGTCGCGGCCGCCGTGGACTCGGTGAGCCCGTACCCCTCGTAGATGAAGACGCCCGCGCCCGCGAAGAACAGCCCGAGCCGCCGGTCCATCGCCGAGCCGCCCGACATCGCGTGCTTCACCCGGCCGCCCATCGCGGCCCGGACCTTGGAGTAGACGAGCTTGTCGAAGACCTGGTGCTGCATGCGGAGACCGGCCGAGGGGCCGGGACCGATGCCCCAGGCCTTCGCCTCGATCGCCTCCGCGTACCGCACGGCGATGTCGACGGCCTTCTCGAAGGGACCCGATCTGCCTTCCTTCTCGGCCTTGCGGCGGGCCGCGTTGAAGACCTTCTCGAAGATGTACGGGACCGCGAGGAAGAACGTCGGCTGGAAGGCGGCCAGGTCCGGCAGCAGGGCCGCGGCGTTGAGCTGCGGCTGGTGCCCGAACTTGACCCGCCCGCGGATCGCGGCGACCTGCACCATGCGTCCGAAGACATGCGCGAGCGGCAGGAACAGCAGCGTGGCCGCCTCGTCGCCGCGCTTGGAGTGGAAGACCGGCTCCCAGCGTTCGATGACGGTGTCCGCCTCGAACATGAAGTTCGCGTGGGAGATGACACAGCCCTTGGGGCGCCCGGTGGTGCCCGAGGTGTAGATGATCGTCGCGACCGACTCGGGTGTGACCGCGCGCCGGTGCCGGTGGACGACCTCGTCCTCGATGTGCGCGCCCGCCTCGTAGAGCTCGTGCACCGCGCCGACGTCGAGCTGCCACAGCTTGTGGAGCTGCGGCAGCCGGTCCACGACCGTGGCGATCGTCATCGCGTGGTCCTCGTGCTCCACCATGACGGCCGACACCTGTGCGTCGTACAGCATCCAGAAGACCTGCTCGGCCGAGGAGGTGGAGTAGATGGGTACGACCTGGGCGCCGATCGTCCAGAGCGCGTAGTCGAAGAGCGTCCACTCGTAGCGCGTACGGCACATGATCGCGACCCGGTCCCCGAACCGGATCCCCTCGGAGAGGAGCCCCTTGGCCAGCGCGAGCACCTCGTCGCGGAACTCGGCGGAGGTCACATCACGCCATTGCCCCTGCTCGTCCTTGCGGCCGAGGGCGATGTGGAGCGGGTCCTCCTGGGCATGATCGAAGACGACGTCGGCCAAACCGCCCACCGGCGGCGCCGACGCCAACGGAGGGTTGGTGAACTCGCGCAAATCCGCTCCTAGTGGCGCTCCGCACAGCGCCGTGAAAGCTACCTCACCGTGAGGCGGGGCGGGAGGGGGGTCGGAGCGCACAGAGGTTAGGCATACCTACTGGTCAGTCGCGGAAATGCCCACACATGTCGCGGAAATGCCCGCACATGGGGAAGGGCCGGCCGGAAACTCTTACGGTTCCGTAGGTTTCCGTCCCGTAATCTCCACCGAATCTGTACGAGCCGTTCCGCACCGGATGCCGGGTTGGAAGTCCTCTTCCGGCCCTTGAGTGTCACCCACTGTCACCGGATGGGCGCCCTGCTGTCAGCGGCGCCGCCGCCCGCCAGGCTAGCCCCGCCGCAATCGGTCCCCGCCCCCGAGAATCGCCGCCGCCAGCGCGTCCGCCGCCCCCTGGGCCGCCCTCCGGCGCCGCCCGTGCAGCAGGACGAAGTCGACCTCGCCCAGTTCCGGCAGCCCGGCCCGCTCGGGGACCCGGACCAGCCCCGGCGGGATGAGTCCCCTTGAGTGGGCCATGACGCCCAGCCCGGCCCTGGCCGCCGCGATGAGTCCGTTGAGGCTGCCGCTGGTGCACGCGATCCGCCACGACCGGCCCTGGCGTTCCAGCGCCTCCAGCGCCAGGGCCCGTGTGATGCCCGGCGGCGGGTAGACGATCAGCGGGACCGGGCGGTCGGGATCCAGGCGGAGGCGTTCCGCGCCGATCCACACCAGGCGGTCGTGCCGGACGAGTTCGCCGCGCGGGTCCTCGGGCCGCCGCTTCGCCAGCACCAGGTCGAGCTTGCCCGCCGCGAGGTGTTCGTGGAGCGTGCCGGACAGTTCGACGGTCAGCTCCAGGTCCACCTCGGGATGGTCGTACCGGAAGCTCTCCAGGATCTCCGTGAGCCGGGTGAGGACGAAGTCCTCGGAGGCGCCGAACCGCAGCCGGCCGCGCAGCCGGGTCCCCGTGAAGAAGGCCGTCGCCTGCTCCTGCACGTCCAGCAGCCGGCGGGCGAAACCGAGCATCGCCTCGCCGTCCTCCGTGAGCTCCACGGAGTGCGTGTCGCGGGTGAACAGCTGCCGTCCGGTGGCGTCCTCCAGACGCCGTACGTGCTGGCTGACCGTGGACTGGCGCAGCCCCAGGCGCCGGGCGGCCTGGGTGAAGCTCAGCGTTTGCGCCACCGCGAGGAAGGTACGCAGCTGGGACGGGTCGTACATGTCCGGATGTTATCGCGAGACGTGATGACAGTCAGAGCAGTGTGAAGGATTCCCGATTGCGCTCGGGGGGAGGACGATGGAGAGGGCACGACCCACCTCAGACGATGACGTACTGAAACCCGCACAGAACGAGCAGTGGAGAACCGTGAGACGCCTGAAGTGGCCGGCTTGGATGCCGATCGACCCGTACATCCTGATGCTGCTCGGAACAGTCGGCCTCGCCGCGCTGCTGCCCGCGCGGGGTACGGGCGCCGACGTCGCCTCGGGCGCCTCGACGGGTGCGATCGCCTTCCTCTTCTTCCTCTACGGAGCGCGCCTCTCCACCCGTGAGGCGATCGACGGACTGCGCCACTGGCGGCTGCACACCGCCGTTCTCGTCTGCACCTTCGTGGCGTTCCCGCTGCTCGGGCTCGCCGCCCGCGGCCTCGAACCGGTGTTCCTGACCGACCCGCTCTACCAGGGCCTGCTCTTCCTCACGCTCGTCCCCTCGACCGTCCAGTCGTCGATCGCCTTCACCTCGATGGCGCGCGGCAACGTGCCCGCCGCGATCTGCGCGGGCTCCTTCTCCTCGCTGGCCGGCATCGTGGTCACGCCGCTGCTCGCGGCCTCGCTGCTCGGCGGCAGCGGCGGCTTCTCCGCCGACTCGATCGTCGAGATCGTGCTCCAGCTCCTCGTGCCGTTCGTGGCCGGACAGGTGTTGCGGCGCTGGATCGGCACCTTCATCGTGCGGCACAGGAAGCTCCTCGGATATGTCGACCGCGGCTCGATCCTCCTGGTGGTCTACACGGCGTTCAGCGAGGGCATGGTGCACGGCATCTGGCACGCGGTCAGCCCCGCCCGGCTGGCCGGGCTCCTGCTGGTCGAGGCCGTGCTGCTGGCCGTGATGCTCACGGTCACCTGGTACGGCGCGAAGGCGCTGGGCTTCAACCGGGAGGACCGGATCACCGTCCAGTTCGCCGGGTCGAAGAAGTCCCTGGCCTCCGGACTCCCCATGGCCGGCGTGCTGTTCGGCGCGCACGCCTCACTCGCCGTGCTGCCGCTGGTGCTCTTCCACCAGATGCAGTTGATGGTGTGCGCGGTGATCGCCAAGCGGCGCTCCCTCGACCCCGAGGTGGTCAGGGATCGGACCCCAGTCGCAGGGTCAAGAATCGTGGCCGGTACAGCGACACATTCCGGCTGAGGTTCGCCTGCGCCGAAGCACCTGTCGCGTCCAGCCAGTTGACGTCGTAGCTCAGCACGAGCCGGTCCTCGTCGCTCAACTCCAGGTGCACCTGGGGGTTGTACGCCGCCACCTCGCCCTGCGGCAGCTCCGGACTGAAACTCCGGGTGGGCCCGTGCCAGGGCCCCGTCGGCGAGCACGCCCAGTACGACGTGACCGTGCTCAGTCCCGCGGTCCCCGCCGCCATCGTGAACAGCACGTACGTCCCGTCGTCACGCACCACGCTGAACGCGCTGCCCACCCCCGTGCGCTGCCCGTCCCCCAGAACCGGCCGCGGAGCCGCCCGCGCCGCCCAGCGCTCGCCGTCCCAGTACTCCCAGGCCCCCGGCTCGGCGAGCCCGCCGCGCGGCACGCGCGCCACGTACGCCTTCGAGGCCGGCCGGGAGGCGGCCTGCCCGTCGTCGCCGCCGAAGACGTACGTCCACTCGCCCGCGTCGACCGTCGTGGTGCCGAACAGCACGCGCCGGGAGGGATCCGCGACGGAACTCTGGTCCAGGACCGTCGTGATGCCTTCGAGCCGCAGGTCCGGGAGGGAGAGCGTGGCGACCTCGGTGGCCGTGGGCACCCCGTAGATCCACGGGGCCTGGCCCGCCGTACGGGTCCACAGCAGGACGCGCAGCACCTGCTCGGAGGAGCCGGGGGAGCGCGGCTCGACCTGTGCCGCGACCGGCCAGCGCCACTGCTGCGGCGCCGGATCGGGGAAGACCGGCGCGGGGAGCGTGGTCTCCAGGCGCCCGGACTCCGACATCACCACGGCCGAGTTGCGCACCAGCGGAGCCGAGGCGTCGCGCCAGGCGAAGGACTCGCCCACCGGGTTCGGCGGCGCGTACACCTGGCCGAGATAGGTGTCCGAGAACAGCCACAGCAACCGCCCGTCCGGCAGCCGCACCGAGTGCGTGCCGTCGCCGCCGGTCCAGTCGTCGACGCGTGAGGCGTCGTCCCCGTACCGCGCGAACTCGTCCGTGAGCCGCTCCTCGGCGGTCCAGGACGTGAGCGTACGAGCCGTGCACGCGTCGCCGCCCTCCCGGTCGTCGTCCGGGAGGGCGGTGAGCAGTACGGCGGCGCAGACTAGGGCGAGCAGGATGCCGAGCGCGGTCCCGTTCTGGCGTCGTGCTCCTGCGGCGTCCGGCACGCACGGGACGTTAGCGGCCGCCGCTCACGTGGTCCATGGGCAGCCACAGCACCGTGTCCTGCGTCACAGGGAGGAAGTTGTCCGTGCGCAGGTCGGTCAGCTCCTCGTCGGTCAACGCCCGCGCGTCGAGCCGGACTTCGTCGATCGCGCCGGTGAAGTGCGCCCGGCCGTCCATCCGTTGCCCGATGTGCACCCCGAACGGCGAGTTCCGGCTGACCGATCCGGGCAGGTCCGCCGAGCTGAGCGACGTACCGTCGATGAACAGCGTCAGCTGCCCGTCCCCGCGGCGCAGCGCCAGGTGGTGCCACTGACCGTCGTTGTACGCGCCCATGGTGCGCACGGACGTCGTGGTCGGGGGCGCCGCGCCGTCCCGGGTGGTGATCAGCCCCGTGATGCGGCCGGACTCGGGCTCGCCGCGCAGCCACACCTGCGGCTGCGAGTTGCCGGAGCCGCCCATCCACAGCAGTGGCTGTTCACCGGTGGTGGCCGTGTAGCGGAACCACAGGGAGGCGGTGAAGGCCTTGCTTCCGAGCGGGAGTTGCTCCCGGTAGGGCAGGCGTACGGCGTCGTCGGTGCCGTCGAACTGGAGCGCGCCGCCGAGCACGCCCGGCGTCTCCCGGGCGCCGCCGAGGACCGCGGCCGGCTCGGCGCCCGGTGCCAGGTCGAGGGTCGTCGGGTCCGCGCCGCGGCTGGGCTTCAGCCAGTCCTCGGTGAAGCGGGCGAAGCGGATCTCGTCGCGCGCGTCGACGGCGCCGCCCTCGTACAGCAGGCCCACGGTGCCGGAGTCGATCGCGACCATGTCCGAGTAGCCGGACCAGTCCGTCGTGACGACCGTGCCGCGGTCCACGCTCTCCCAGGTGGCCCCTTCGTCGTACGAGGAGCGGATCATCATCGTCCGGCGGCGGTCCGGGTCGCCGGGGCAGGCGAGCAGCAGCCGGTTGCCCAGCCGCAGCAGGGAGCCCTGAACCTGGGGTGTGTAGAGATCCGGGATGTCCTTGAAGGGCGCGGCGAAGGTGCTGCCGCCGTCGCTGCTGACGGCCTGGGTGCGGTGCCCGAGGTCGGCGCCGTCCTGCTCGCGCCCGCTGACCAGGACGGACCCGTCCGCGCGCTCCGTGAGCGCGATCTCGGACGGCTTCTGGCGGAAGGTCCCGTCGTCGGCGATGGGCCACGAGTCGGTCGCGCCGATGGCCCAGTGCTCGCCGCCGTCGTCACTGGTGATCAGCGCCGCGTGGTTGGTGATGGGCCGGCTCCCCTCCCACGTCTCGGTGTTGACGCCGAAGACGAGGCGTCCCGCGTGCGCGCCGGCGGTGAGCTGGATGCCGTGCACGGGACCGGTGGCGTACCAGGAGTTCCAGTGGGCCGGGAGGAGTTCCTCGCTCAGGTCGCGCGGCTGCGACCAGGTGAGGCCGTCGTCGTCGCTGTGCTGCATGTGCGGGGTGCGGTCGCAGGGAACCGCGCAGTTCGCGCTGTCCGTCCGGCCCGTGTTGTAGGTCTCGGCCAGCAGGATGCGGCCGGTCTCGCGGTCCACGACGGGTGCCGGGTTCCCGTGGGTGTCGCCGTCGCCTTCGTTGACGACCTGGAGCGGACTCCAGGTGCGGCCGTCGTCGGTGGACCGCTTGACCACGATGTCGATGTCGGCCGCGTCCCCGCAGTTGAGGACCCGCCCTTCGGCGAACGCCAGCAGTGTGCCCTTGGCCGTCCGTACGACGGCGGGGATGCGGAAGCAGGAGTAGCCCGGATCCTGCGAGGCCTTGAAGAGCACCTGCTGCTCGAACTCGCTCGCCGCCGCAGCCGGTTCGGCTCCGGCCGGGACCGGCAGCGCGAGCAGCGAGGCGGTGGTCAGCACGGCGGTGACGGTCGATCTGAGACGAGCGCGGAGACTCGACGGCATGGTGCGGCCCTGCCCTTCATACGGCTGGACAACTGGTGACGAGGTGTCAGGGCCGGGGTATCGCTGTGCCAGGGGTGCTCCGCGGTGCGGTCACGCAGCGTCCTCCTGAGGGCATTGATTCGTTGGGAGTCCCAACGATATCCAGAGAATCGTTGGGATGTCCAATGATTATTGGATAGGATGTTTGTGTGTCTGCGTCTCTGTCCGCCATTCGTGCGCTCCCCAGCTGGCTCCTCGGCCGGGCGGCAGCCCATGGCCGCGCGCTCGTCGCCGAGGCGCTGGCCGCCGAGGGCATGAAGGTGTGGCACCACGTGGCGCTCTCCGCCGTCTCGGACCTCGGCCCCGTCGCCCAGGCGGAGCTGGGCCGCGGTATCCGGCTCGACCCCAAGGACCTGGTCGGCGTCCTGAACGACCTGCAGTCCGCCGGCCTGGTCGTCCGGGAGCCGGACCCCGCGGACCGCCGCAAGAACGCGGTGTCGATCACCGAGGAGGGGCGCCGGCTCCTGAAGCGTTGCGAGAAGGCGGCGCGCGAGGCGAACGACGAACTGCTCGCCTCGCTCTCGACGGCCGAACGGGAGCAGTTCACGGGCTTGTTGATCCGGATTTCCGATACGGACGGCTGACGCGGGCTAACGTTCCGTCATGAACGCACCCCAAGCCGAACCCAGGCTCGCCCTCGACCCCACTCACACCGCGCTGGTGCTCGTCGATCTGATGGACCGCATCGTCGGGCTGCCCCTGGAACCCCGCAAGGGGACCGAAGTCCTCGCAGTGGCCGAGGAGTTGGCGGCCGCGTTCCGCACGGTGGGAGCGCCCGTCGTGCTCGTCCGGGTGGAGCGGCCCGGGATTCCCCGGCAGCCGCCCGGCAGTGAACTCGTCGCCGGGCTTGCGACGGAGGGTGATGTGGAGATCGTGAAGCGGACGATCGGCGCCTTCCAGGGCACCGGGCTGGACGAGCGCCTGCGTGAACGCGCCGTCACCACCCTGGTGTTCGGCGGCGTCGCCACCAACCTGGGCGTCGAGTCCACCGCCCGCGCGGCCGGCGACCTCGGCTACGACCTCGTCTTCGTCGAGGACGCCATGGCCGCTCTCACCGCCCCCGAGCACGAGGCGGCGGTGAGCCTGAATTTCCCGCGCCTGGGCACGGTGGTGACCTCCGCGGAGGTGCGGTTCACCTAGGAGTGGAGCTGAGGCTGAGGCGGGGCCTCTCCGGCGCAGGGGGCGCTCCCCGCCGGTAGAGGCCCCGCCGCCGTGACGCGGGAAAGCCGGTCAGCCCTGGGCGGCCGCGGCCTGCAGGGCGATGCGGTGCTCGCCCGCGTACACGTTCATGGAGGCGCCGCGCAGGAACCCGACCAGTGTCAGGCCCGTCTCCGCGGCCAGGTCGACCGCGAGGGACGACGGGGCCGAAACCGCCGCGAGCACCGGAATGCCCGCCATCACCGCCTTCTGCGCCAGCTCGAAGGAGGCCCGCCCCGAGACCAGAAGTACGGTCCGGGACAGCGGCAGCGTGCCGTTCTGCAGGGCGCGGCCGACCAGCTTGTCGACCGCGTTGTGCCGGCCCACGTCCTCCCGTACGTCGACGAGCTCGCCCTCCTCGGTGAAGAGCGCCGCCGCGTGCAGACCCCCGGTCCGGTCGAAGACCTGCTGCGCCGCCCGCAACCGGTCGGGGAGGAGGGCGAGGAGCTCGGGCTCCAGCCGCACCGGGGGAGTGTCGTTGATGGTCCAGCGGGCCGTCGTACGGACCGCGTCCAGGCTCGCCTTGCCGCACAGACCGCAGGAGGACGTCGTGTACACATTGCGTTCGAGCGTGATGTCGGGCATCACGAGGCCCGGCGCCGTCCGCACGTCGACGATGTTGTACGTGTTGGAGCCGTCCACCGTGGCGCCCGCGCAGTACACGATGTTGGCGAGCTCGTCCGCCCGGCCAAGGACCCCCTCGCTGACGAGGAAGCCCGCCGCCAGCGCGAAGTCGTCACCGGGGGTGCGCATCGTGATGGCGAGGGGTTTGCCGTTGAGCCGGATCTCCAGAGGCTCCTCGGCGACGAGTGTGTCCGGCCGGGTGGAGACCGCCCCGTCGCGGATACGGAGCACCTTGCGTCGTTCCGTCACTCGTCCCATGTTGATCAGCCCCGGTTCTGTCCGTACTGGTGGCCTGAGCGGCCCTTGCTGTGGAGGTTGCCGTGAGTCGCCGGACCGTCGTACGGCCGGGTGACCTTCACCCGGCCATTGTCCTGCACCCGCGCGATCAGGGGGCGGCCCACTCCACCCCCTCGTCCGCCGGGGGCCCGGTCACGGCCGGCAGCCGCTCGATCCGGACCGCCGACGCGGTGAATTCCGCCGTACCGGCGATGGGACTGTTCGTCCCGGTCGCCAGCAGGCCGGTGTCCACCTCGTCGGGAACGTGCGCTGCCGCCATGAAGGCCAGCCCGGGCCGCAGCTCGGTGTCCACCCATACGGGTGCCACCACCGAGCCCTGCCGCGAGGCGACCCTGACCTGCTCGCCCACGACCACGCCGTAACGCTCGGCGTCCTCCGGGCACAGCTCTACGTACTCACTGCGGTGCCGTGGCGGCCTGGCACCGCCGCCGCCCAGACGGCGACCCGTGGTGAGCCGGATCGGGTAGCGCTCGTCCGTCAGGCCGACGGGCGGGTCGTGCCGGACGAGCTCGAAGGCCGCCCGGCGACCGCCGCCCACGCCCGAGCGCCCCGTCAGCAGTGACAGGTTGGCCAGCGCGCGAGCGTGCTCCGAGCCGTCGCCGTCAGGCTGCTCGGCGCTGCCGTACGCCCGGTCCTGCCGGGCGTACGACTGCGCCAACTGCCGTACGGCGGACGCCGGTACGCCCGTCACCTTCGCGGCCAGCGACGGTGTCCACGGTTCGACCAGCTGTCTGTACTCCTCGAAACCGCTCGTGGCGCTCTCGATGAAGGCATGGTCGGCGAGGCCCGCGCGGATGATCTCGCGGCCGACCGCGTGGGCCAGCGCGATGTCGCTGTCGACGTCCAGGACCGGTGGACGTACCGGCCTGGTGTGGAGCTGCGGTTCGGGTCTGCTCATGCGGCGGTCCGCAGCGCGAGCAGATCCGAGATGGCGTGCACCGTGCGGAGTGTCGGCACCGGGACCTCGGTGATCTCCGCCAGCTCCACGACGGCCGCGAGCAGCACGTCGAGTTCGAGCGGCTTGCCGCGCTCCAGGTCCTGGAGCGTGGAGGTGCGGTGGTCGCCGACGCGCTCCGCGCCGGCCAGCCGCCGCTCGATGGAGATGCCCACCTTGCAGCCGAGGGCCTCCGCGACCGCGAGCGTCTCGGCCATCATGATCTCGATGACCTTGCGTGTGCCGCCGTGCAGGCACATCTGCCGCATCGTCGCCCGGGACAGCGCGCTGATCGGGTTGAAGGAGATGTTGCCGAGCAGCTTGAGCCAGATGTCATTGCGCAGGTCCTGCTCGACCGGACACTTGAGCCCGCCCTCCACCATGGCCTCGCTGAACGCCCGACAGCGCTCGGAGGTGGACCGGTCCGGCTCACCGATGGAGAACCGGGTGCCTTCCAGATGCCGGACAACTCCCGGCCCTTCCAGCTCCGTTGCGGCATATACCACGCATCCGATGGCCCGTTCGGGCGCGAGCACCGCACTGACCGCGCCGTCGGGGTCCACACTCTCCAGACGGTGGCCGTCGTGCGGCCCGCCGTGCTGGTGGAAGTACCACCAGGGGATGCCGTTCTGAGCGGCGATGACCGCTGTCTTGTCGTGCAGCAGTGGCTCGATCAGCGGCCCGCACGCCGCGTACGAGTTGGCTTTGAGACCCAGGAAGACGTAGTCGACCGGACCGATGTCGGCCGGGTCGTCGGTGGCGTGGGCACGCGCGGTGAAGTCACCGCGGGGGCTGAGCACGCGGACTCCGTGCTGCCTCATGGCCGCGAGATGCGGTCCACGGGCGACGAGGTGCACATCGGCGCCTGCGCGGTGCAGCGCGGCGCCGACGTAGGCGCCGATCGCACCGGCGCCCAGAACTGCGACTTTCACTGTGTGGCGCTCCGTTCGGTCGAGGGTACCGAGGAACTGCCGAACTCTGTCGACGAAATATTGTCTACAGGATGGAATGATGGGCGGCAAGGGCTGGGACAGCACGTGGGGGGCCGACAACGCTGCCTTTGCACGGCTTTTGCGAGGCGCTTCAGTCGCGTTGGGCCGCGGTTCGCGTGTGCTCGGACCGTTGGCGCGATCACGGTGGCGTAAACCGTTCGTCGGACCCCGGCTGCCGTTCGTCGCGTCAGGGATACCGCTCACCGCATACCGTCGACGCGTTTCTGCCGCCCGGCTTCCCCAACGAGCAACCGCTTCCTATCGTTTGGGATCATGAGCCCCCCTGTCGCACCCCCAGGCTGGAGCCGCTGGCTCGTCCCGCCGGCGGCCCTGTCCGTCCACCTCTCCATCGGCCAGGCCTACGCCTGGAGCGTCTTCAAGCCGCCGCTCGAATCCGCGCTCGGCCTCAGCGGCACCCAGAGCGCGCTGCCCTTCCAGCTCGGCATCGTCATGCTCGGTCTGTCCGCCGCGTTCGGCGGCACGCTCGTGGAGCGCAACGGGCCGCGCTGGGCGATGACCGTCGCCCTCGTCTGCTTCTCCTCCGGCTTCCTGATCGCCGCGCTCGGCGCCGCCACCGAGCAGTACTGGCTGATCGTGTTCGGCTACGGATTCGTCGGTGGCATCGGCCTCGGCATCGGCTACATCTCGCCCGTATCGACCCTGATCAAGTGGTTCCCGGACAGGCCCGGCATGGCCACCGGCATCGCGATCATGGGCTTCGGCGGCGGCGCGCTGATCGCCTCGCCGTGGTCCGCGCAGATGCTGGAGTCCTTCGGCTCCGACTCCTCCGGGATCGCGCTCGCCTTCCTGGTGCACGGGCTGACGTACGCCGTCTTCATGTCGCTCGGCGTGCTGCTGGTCCGCGTGCCGCGCAGCGAGAAGCCCGTCGCCGCCGGCCCCAGCTCCCTCGACGGAGTGCAGGTCTCCGCCCGGAACGCCGTACGCACCCCGCAGTTCTGGTGCCTGTGGGTGATCCTCTGCATGAACGTGACCGCGGGCATCGGCATCCTGGAGAAGGCCGCCCCGATGATCACGGACTTCTTCGCGGACTCCTCCACACCTGTGTCCGTCTCGGCCGCCGCCGGATTCGTCGCGCTGCTCTCCGCGGCCAACATGGCGGGCCGTATCGGCTGGTCCTCGACGTCCGACCTGATCGGACGCAAGAACATCTACCGCGTCTACCTCGGCGTCGGCGCCCTGATGTACGCGACCATCGCCTGGTTCGGAGACTCGTCCAAGCCGCTGTTCATCCTCTGCGCGCTGGTGATCCTCTCCTTCTACGGCGGCGGCTTCGCGACCATCCCCGCCTATCTGAAGGACCTCTTCGGCACCTACCAGGTCGGCGCGATCCACGGCCGCCTGCTCACCGCCTGGTCCACCGCGGGCGTGCTCGGCCCGCTGATCGTGAACTGGATCGCCGACCGGCAGGAGGAGGCGGGCAAGTCCGGCTCAGCGCTCTACGGCACGTCGTTCCTGATCATGATCGGCCTGCTCGTCGTCGGCTTCGTGGCCAACGAGCTCGTACGACCCGTCCACGTCCGGCACCACATTCCCGCACCCAGGGAGGCCACCGATGTCCAGCAGCAGTCCGCCTGACACGACCGGCGACAGCCCGCCCGACCGGCGGCCGCTGATCGCCTTCGCCTGGCTCTGGGTGGGCGCGCCGCTCGTCTACGGGGTGTACGAACTCGTACAGAAGGCGACCCAGCTGTTCACGGGATGACTGTTCGGGTGTCCCGGGGGCTGACAGAAGCCGACAAGCCTGGCGCCCCAATCCTGTGGCATCACTTGCCGTCGTACCCATGGGTCACTGATCACACTGGAGGATCCCGCTACCCAAGGCAACGAGGGGGACCCACCCATGAACGGCTCACGGATCGCCGCCGTCGGTCACTACCAGCCCGCCAAGGTACTCACCAATGAGGACCTGGCGGGCCTGGTCGACACCAGCGACGAGTGGATCAGAAGCCGGGTGGGCATCCGCACACGGCACATCGCCGGGCCCGACGAGCCCGTCGACGAGCTGGCCGCGTACGCCGCCGCCAAGGCGCTCGCCGCGGCGGGCCTGACCCCGAGCGACATCGACCTGGTCCTGGTCGCCACCTCCACGGCGATCGACCGCTCCCCGAACATGGCCGCCCGCGTCGCCAACCGGCTGGGCATCCCCTCGCCGGCCGCGATGGACATCAACGTCGTCTGTGCGGGCTTCACCCACGCGCTGGCCACCGCGGACCACGCCGTACGCGCGGGCGCCGCGACCCGGGCCCTGGTCATCGGCGCCGACAAGATGTCCGACGTGGCGGACTGGAGCGACCGTACGACCTGTGTGCTCGTCGGCGACGGGGCGGGCGCCGCCGTGGTCGAGGCTTCCGACGAACCGGGGATCGGCCCGGTGCTGTGGGGCTCGGTCCCCGAAATGGGCAACGCGGTGCGGATCGAGGGGACGCCCTCCCGCTTCGCGCAGGAGGGCCAGAGCGTCTACCGCTGGGCGACGACCCAGCTCCCGGCCATCGCCCGCAAGGCCTGCGAACGCGCGGGACTCGCTCCCGAGGACCTCGCAGGGCTCGTCCTGCACCAGGCGAACCTGCGCATCATCGAGCCCCTCGCCGAGAAGATCGGCGCGGTCAACGCCGTCGTCGCCCGTGACGTCGTCGAATCGGGGAACACATCGGCGGCTAGTATTCCGCTTGCCTTCTCCAAGCTCGTGGAGCGCGGAGAACTCTCCAAGGGGGACCCGGTACTGCTGTTCGGCTTCGGTGGGAACCTGTCGTACGCCGGACAGGTCGTCCGTTGCCCGTGAACAGCCCCCGGCATGATGGTGTGCCGAGCCCAACTCCCGTGCCTGCTGGCCTTTGTGCGCCGTAGACTGTAGGCGAAAGACAATTCATAATTGCCTTTCGCAATGCAGCGACAACGCTGCCCAGGAGGGGACCGTGATGTTGTCGACAGGACTGCCGCAGGGAGCGGTGCCCAAGCTCGAACGGCCCGGCCCGTTGCGCGACCGTGTCTACGAAGCGCTGCTCGAACTCATCACCACCCGCGCCCTGGCACCGGGCCAGCACCTCGTCGAGAGCGAACTCGCCAGGCACCTCGGGGTGTCCCGGCAGCCCGTGCGCGAGGCCCTGCAGCGGCTCAGCACCGAGGGATGGGTCGATCTGCGGCCCGCCCAGGGCGCCTTCGTGCACGAGCCGACCGAGGAGGAGGCGGACCAGCTCCTGACGGTCCGTACGCTCCTGGAGGCCGAGGCCGCCCGGCTCGCCGCCGCCAACGCGGGTCCCGAGGCCATCGCCACCCTCGAGGCACTGTGCGCGGAGGGTGAGCGTGCGGTCGCCGCCGACGACGTGGACACCGCGGTCGCGACGAACGCCCGGCTCCACGCGACGGTCATGGAACTCGCGGGAAACACCGTCCTCGCCGAGCTGGCCGCGCAGGTCGACCGGCGCGTCCGCTGGTATTACACACCGATCGCCCGCCAGCGTGGCCGTCAGTCCTGGATCGAGCACCGCGAGTTGATAGCGGCGATAGCGGACCGTGACGAGCAGCGTGCCACGGCGGTCATGCGCACCCACACCGAGCACACGCGGAAGATGTACCACGAGCGGGAGAAGTAGCCCGGACGGGATCCGGACACCGGGAGAGCGGGTCACAGCCCTGGCTGTGGCCCGTTTTGCATGCCCGCGGACCCTTCTTTGTCCTGTCAGTGGAGAAAGTTGGCAGCAATCTCTGCGCGACTTCTTCCCACCCCAGGCAGCCGCTGCTACGTTCCACTCGAAAGCAGACCCGGCGAGGTGGCCGGAACTGGCGGACGCAAGCCAATTGAGGCGGGGAGGGGCTCGTGAGACGTATGACGGCACGACCCGCCAACGCGCACCAGGCGCGGCTGCTGCGGCTGTTGCGTGACGGCGGCCCCAACTCCCGTGCCCAGCTGGGCGATCAGATCGACCTCTCACGGTCGAAGCTGGCCGTCGAGGTGGACCGGCTCCTGGAGACCGGCCTCGTGGTCGCCGACGGACTGGCCGCCTCCCGCGGTGGCCGTCGCTCCCACAACATCCGGCTCGCACCGGCGCTGCGCTTCCTGGGCGTCGACATCGGCGCGACCTCGATCGACGTGGCCGTCACCAACGCCGAGCTGGAAGTACTCGGGCACATCAACCAGCCCATGGACGTACGCGAGGGCCCGGTCGCGGTCTTCGAGCAAGTCCTCGCCATGGCGGCCAAGTTGAGGGCGTCGGGGCTGGCGGAAGGGTTCGACGGCGCCGGAATCGGCGTACCGGGACCCGTCCGGTTCCCCGAGGGCATCCCCGTCGCGCCGCCGATCATGCCCGGCTGGGACGGCTTCCCGGTCCGGGAGGCGCTCAGCCAGGATCTCGGCTGCCCGGTCATGGTCGACAACGACGTGAACCTGATGGCCATGGGGGAGCAGCACGCGGGCGTCGCACGCTCCGTGGGCGACTTCCTCTGCGTCAAGATCGGTACCGGCATCGGCTGCGGCATCGTCGTCGGCGGCGAGGTCTACCGCGGTACGACGGGAAGCGCGGGCGACATCGGGCACATCCAGGCCGTGCCCGACGGCCGTCCGTGCGCCTGCGGCAACCGGGGCTGCCTGGAAGCCCACTTCAGCGGTGCCGCGCTCGCCCGCGATGCCACGGACGCCGCCCAGCAGGGACTTTCCACGGACCTCGCGACCCGTCTTGAGGCGAACGGCAGCCTGAGCGCGGTCGATGTCGCCGCCGCGGCCGCCGCGGGCGACGCCACCGCGCTCGACCTGATCCGCGAGGGCGGAAACCGTACCGGTCAGGTCATCGCCGGCCTTGTCAGCTTCTTCAATCCGGGCCTGGTGGTGATCGGCGGTGGGGTGACGGGTCTCGGCCACACCCTGCTCGCCGCGATCCGTACCCAGGTCTACCGCCAGTCGCTGCCCCTGGCGACCGGCAATCTCCCCATCGTGCTGGGTGAGTTGGGCCCGACCGCCGGAGTCATCGGCGGTGCCCGGCTCATCAGCGACCACCTGTTCTCACCCGCGTAACCACTCTCGGTTCAACGGATCACCAGCACAGCGCCCTGCTCTGCCCTGCCCGAAACACGCCTGCTCCGCACGCGCACCGCCCTGCAACCGGCCCGCACGCCTGCCAAAGGGAACCGTCATGGCACCAGAACCACCGCTGCTCACCATGTCCGGCATCACCAAATCGTTCCCCGGAGTCCGGGCCCTCGACGGTGTCGACCTCGACGTCCAGGCCGGCGAGGTGCACTGTCTGCTCGGCCAGAACGGCGCCGGAAAGTCCACGCTGATCAAGGTCCTGGCCGGCGCCCACCAGCCCGACGACGGCACCATCGGCTGGCGCGGCGACCACGTCACCCTCCGGTCGCCGATCGCCGCCATGCGCCTCGGCATCGCCACCATCTACCAGGAACTCGACCTGGTGGAGGGCCTGTCGGTGGCCGAGAACGTGCACCTCGGGCATGAGCCCACGGCCGCCGGTTTCGTCGTACGAGGGAAGGCGGCGAAGGAGTCAACGGCTGCCCTCCTCAGAAGACTTGGGCACTCCGAGATCGATCCGGCGCGGCTCGTCGGTGAACTGTCGGCAGCCCAGCAGCAGATCGTGTCCATGGCGCGGGCGCTCTCCCACGACGTACGGCTCATCGTCATGGACGAGCCGTCCGCCGCCCTCGACCCCGACGAGGTCGACAACCTCTTCCGCATCGTCGGAGACCTCACCGCGGACGGCGTCGCCGTCGTCTACATCTCGCACCGCCTGGAGGAGATCCGCCGCATCGGCGACCGCGTGACCGTGCTGAAGGACGGGCGTGCGGTGGCGGGCGGGCTGCCCGCGAAGTCCACACCGACGCGCGAGGTGGTGGCGCTGATGACGGGCCGCAACGTCGAGTACGTCTTCCCGGACAGGCCTGTGACACGGCCTCCTGGTGAACCGATTCTCCAGGTCCAAGGCCTGGCCCGTGCGGGGGAGTTCGAGTCCCTCGACCTCGATCTGCGGCCCGGCGAGATCGTCGGACTGGCCGGGCTCGTGGGCTCCGGGCGCTCCGAGATCCTGGAGACGATCTACGGGGCGCGCAAGGCGTCGCAGGGCCAAGTCATCGTCGACGGGCGGGTGTTGCGACCCGGCAGCGTGCGCGCCGCCGTCCGCGCCGGGCTCGGGCTCGCCCCCGAGGAGCGCAAGGCGCAGGCCCTGCTGATGCTGGAGTCCGTCACCCGCAATGTGTCGGTGTCCTCCATGTCCCGCTTCTCCCGCGCCGGTTGGATCGACCGCGGCGCCGAACGCGCCGCGGCGCGTTCGGCGACCCGCGAGCTGTCCCTGCGCCCGGACAACCCGTCCGTGCCGATCCGGACGCTGTCCGGCGGCAACCAGCAGAAGGCGGTCCTCGCACGCTGGCTGCTGCGCGGCTGCCGGGTGCTGCTGCTCGACGAGCCGACCCGAGGCGTCGACGTCGGCGCCCGCGCCGAGCTCTACGCCGTCATCCGGCGCCTCGCCGACGAGGGCCTCGCCGTCCTGCTGGTCTCCAGCGAAGTGCCCGAAGTGCTCGGCCTCGCCGACCGGGTGCTCGTCCTGCGCGAGGGGCGGGTCGTCCACACGGCCCCGGCCCGGGAGCTCGACGAACACCGCGTCCTCGACCTCGTCATGGAAGGAACGTCAACGTCATGACGCAGCCAGCGTCACCTCCCAGGCCCGGTGACACCCGCAAGGTCCCGCCGGTGGACCGGACAAGCCCGTGGCGGACGGTCGCGGCCCGCGCCGACGTCCGTACGCTCTCCCTCCTCGGGGTACTCGCCGCCCTGATCATCATCGGCGGCATCACCAAACCCGAGGAGTTCCTCGACACCCGCAACCTCCAACTCGTCCTCACCCAGGCCTCGGTGATCGGGGTCGTCACCGTCGGCATGACCTTCGTCATCACCTCGGGCGGCATCGACCTGTCGGTCGGCGCGATCGTCGCCCTCTCCTCGGTGTGGGCGACCACGGTCGCCACCCAGGACTTCGGTTTCGCGGGCGTCCTCTTCACGGCCGTCCTCGTCGGCGTCGGCTGCGGTCTGGTCAACGGAATGCTCATCGCGTACGGCGCGATGGTCCCGTTCATCGCGACGCTGGCCATGCTCGCCTCGGCCCGCGGACTGGCACTACAGATCACCGACGGGAAAACCCAGATCGTCTCCATCGACGGCATCCTGAAGCTCGGCGAGCGGGACTCGTACGTGCTCGGTGTACCGCCGCTGGTCATGGTCTTCGCCGTCGTCACGATCATCGGCTGGCTGCTGCTCAACCGCACCACCTTCGGCCGCCGCACGGTAGCCGTCGGCGGCAACGCGGAGGCGGCACGGCTCGCGGGCATCGACGTACGACGGCAGCGGCTGTACCTGTATCTGCTCTCCGGACTGTGCTGCGGCATCGCCGCCTTCCTGCTGATCATCCTGTCCGGATCGGGCCAGAACACCAACGGAAACCTCTACGAACTCGACGCCATCGCGGCCGCGATCATCGGCGGCACCCTGCTCACCGGGGGCCGCGGCACCATCGTCGGCTCGGTGCTCGGCGTCCTGATCTTCACCACGATCACCAACATCTTCGCGCTCAACAACCTGCAGAGCGACGTCCAGCAGATCGCCAAGGGCGCGATCATCGTGGCCGCCGTGCTCGTCCAGCGCCGTACCGCAAGCACGACTTGAGGGAAGGGTCCACCGCCATGCCAGAGCTCACGAGCCGCAGGGGACTGCTCTTCGGGACCGCCGCCGTCGGGGCCGGCGTCCTGCTCGCCGGGTGCACCAGCAACGAGTCCGACGACAACCCCGCGGCGAACGACCAGCCGGCCGCCTCCGACACCCCCGGCAAGGAGGTGACGATCGGGTTCGCCGGGCCGCAGGCCGACCACGGCTGGCTCAACGCGATCAACGACAACGCCAAGAGCCGTGCCGAGAAGTACTCGGACGTGACGCTGGAGATCACCGAGGGCTCCAACGACACGGCGGCCCAGATCGGCCAGATCGAGACCCTGATCAACAAGAAGGTCGACGTCCTGGTCATCCTGCCCGCCGACGGCAAGGCGCTCACCCAGGTGGGCCTGAAGGCCATGCGCGCGGGGATCCCGGTCGTCAACCTCGACCGGATCTTCAACTCCCCACAGGCCTACCGCTGTTGGATAGGCGGCGACAACTACGGCATGGGTCTCAACGCCGGCAACTACATCGGCGAGAAGCTCAAGGACAAGCAGGGCGCCAAGGTCATCGAACTCGCCGGGCTCGACAATCTGGAACTGACCCAGCAGCGCACCCAGGGCTTCGACGCGGCCCTGAAGAACTACCCGAACATCAGGAAGGTCGCCCGGCAGGCCGCCGAGTTCACCGTCGAGTCGGGACAGGCGAAGATGTCCCAACTCCTCCAGGCCCAGTCGGACTTCGACGCACTGTGGAACCACGACGACGACCAGGGAGTCGGCGCCCTGCGCGCCATCGAGCAGGCCGGGCGGGACGACTTCCTGATGGTCGGCGGCGCGGGCGCGCTCTCCGCCATGCAGGCCATCGAATCGGACGACGGCGTCCTCAAGGCCACCGTCCTCTACCCGCCGACCATGGCCGCCTCCGCCATCGACCTCGCCCGCGCGCTCGGCCAGAGCAAGGGCATCGGCGGCCTCGCCGAGTTCGAGATCCCCGCCTCCCTGACGCTCTACTCGGCCGTCGTCGACAAGGAGAACGTCGGCCAGTACATGGCCACCGGCTTCAAGTGAGGCGGCCGGCAGGCAGGGGCCCGGCCCAGGGACCGGGTCTCCGGAGTCTGGCCCATGGACCAGGTCTTCGGAGCGTGGCCCATGGACCAGGTCTTCGGAGCGTGGCCCATGGACCAGGTCTTCGGAGTCTGGCTCCCGGATCGGGTCTCCAGGGGCCGGCCCACGGATCGGGCCTTCGGTGGCCCGCGCCGTGCGCGAGTGCCGCGCCGCGCGCCCGTGCCCGGCTCTGGGGTCGGGTTTCGGGGGCCTGGTCCATGGATCAGGTCTTCGGGGTCGGCTCTGGGGTCGGGTTTCGGGGGCCTGGTCCATGGATCAGGTCTTCGGGGTCGGCTCTGGGGTCAGGTTTCCGGGGCCTGGCCCACGGATCAGGTCTTCCGGGCCCGCTCTCGGGTCGGGCCTCCGGAGGCCGGCCGTTGGCTCAGGCCTCCAGGGTCCCGCCCAGGGAGCAGGCCCTCACCCCCCACCGTGTTACGACCACGAGGAGGACATCCGCATGGGACAGCCGCACCAGGGCGACGAGGCCGAGGCAGCCGCCGGGGCGTCGGCGGACGCCGAAGCCGCGAAGCCGCCATTGGGCGTGGGCATGGTCGGTTACGCCTTCATGGGCGCCGCCCACTCCCAGGGCTGGCGCACTGTCGGCCACGTATTCGACCTGCCGCGCCGACCGGTCCTCGCAGCCGTCTGCGGCCGTGACGGCGAAGCCGTCCGGGCCATGGCGGACCGGCACGGCTGGGCGGCGGCCGAGACCGACTGGCGTGCGCTGATCGCCCGGGACGACGTCGACGTCGTCGACATCTGCAGCCCCGGCGACACCCACGCCGAGATCGCCATCGCCGCCCTGGAGGCCGGCAAGCACGTGCTGTGCGAGAAGCCGCTCGCGAACACCGTCGCCGAGGCGGAGGCGATGACGGAGGCCGCCGAAGCAGCTGAGCAGCGCGGGCAGTTGGCCATGGTCGGCTTCAACTACCGTCGGCTGCCCGCGACGTCGTTCGCCCGCTCGATGGTCGCCGAGGGACGACTGGGCGCCCTGCGGCACGTGCGGGTGACGTACCTTCAGGACTGGCTGGTGGACCCGGAGTTCCCGCTCACCTGGCGGCTGCGCAAGGAGGTCGCGGGCTCGGGAGCGCTCGGCGACCTGGGAGCCCACATCATCGACCTCGCGCAGTATCTGGCGGGGGAGCCGGTCGTCGGGGTCTCCGCGCTCACCGAGACGTTCGTACGGGAGCGGCCGCTGCCCGGCGGGACGACGAGCGGCCTGTCGGCGGCCTCGGAAACCGGCGGAGGCATCGGCACGGTCACCGTCGACGACGCCGCCCTCTTCACCGGCCGCTTCGCCTCCGGCGCCCTCGCCTCCTTCGAGGCCACCCGGTTCGCGACCGGCCGCAAGAACGCGCTGCGCATCGAACTCAACGGCGAGCAGGGCTCGTTGGCCTTCGACCTGGAACGCCTCAACGAACTCTCCTACCATGACCACACCGAGCCCGGCTCGTACGCGGGCTTCCGCCGCATCCTCGTCACCGAGCCCGAACACCCCTACCTGGACGCCTGGTGGCCGCCGGGCCACGGCCTCGGCTACGAGCACAGCTTCGTGCACCAGGCCCGCGACCTGGTGCAGGCCATCGCGGCCGGCCGGCGTCCCGTGCCCTCCTTCACCGACGGGCTGCAGGTGCAGCGCGTGCTGGCGGCGGTGGAGGAGAGCGCCGAGAAGAACTCCGTCTACACACCGACAGCGGTCCATACGCCCATAGCGGTTCGAGGAGGCCTTTAACGATGCCGCGTACCTTCACACTCTTCACCGGCCAGTGGGCCGACCTGCCCCTTGAGGAAGTCTGCCGACTGGCCCGCGACTTCGGCTACGACGGACTCGAACTCGCCTGCTGGGGCGACCACTTTGAGGTAGACAAGGCGCTCGCGGACCCGACCTACATCGAGTCCCGGCACGCGCTCCTCGACAAGTACGGCCTCAAGTGCTGGGCGATCTCCAACCACCTGGTCGGCCAGGCCGTCTGTGACGCCATCATCGACGAACGCCACAAGGGCATCCTGCCCGCCCGCATCTGGGGCGACGGCGACGGTGAAGGCGTACGGCAGCGGGCCGCCGCCGAGATCGCCGACACCGCACGCGCGGCAGCCGCCTTCGGAGTCGACACCGTCATCGGCTTCACTGGCTCCGCCATCTGGCACCTGGTCGCGATGTTCCCGCCCGCGCCCGAGTCGATGATCGAGCGCGGATACGAGGACTTCGCCGAACGCTGGAATCCGATCCTGGACGTCTTCGACGCGCAGGGCGTGCGGTTCGCGCACGAGGTCCACCCGAGCGAGATCGCGTACGACTACTGGACAACTCACAAGGCACTGGAGGCGGTTGACCATCGTCCCGCCTTCGGCCTCAACTTCGACCCCTCGCACTTCGTGTGGCAGGACCTCGACCCGGTCGGCTTCCTCTACGACTTCCGCGACCGGATCTACCACGTGGACTGCAAGGAGGCCCGCAAGCGGCTCGACGGCCGCAACGGCCGCCTCGGCTCACACCTGCCCTGGGGTGACCCGCGGCGCGGCTGGGACTTCGTCTCCGCCGGCCACGGCGACGTCCCCTGGGAGGACGTGTTCCGCATGCTGCGCTCCATCGACTACACGGGTCCCATCTCCGTGGAGTGGGAGGACGCCGGGATGGACCGGCTCCAGGGCGCACCGGAGGCCCTGACCCGCCTCAAGGCATACGACTTCGATCCGCCGTCGGCTTCGTTCGACGCGGCGTTCGGCGGCAACGACTAGGCCGCACAACCCAGTTCACCTCGCGGCGTTCTCGTCGCGCGGTTCACATCTTTCAAGGTTCCGGGGTGACGGCGCACCCCGGCGTATCGCCGCACCGCGGCACCCGCCCGTACGACCAGCCCCTTCATGGAGGCATTTCGTGCACCCGTACGCCCGTAAGGCCAGTAACAGGAAGAACGGAAGCCGCATCAGACGCCCGAGGCTCCGCGGGGCACTCGCCCTGCTGAGCGGCGCGATCCTGGCGGCCGCCTCGCTCACCCTCACGTCGCCATCGGCCGGCGCAGCCGTCGCCGACCCCGCCGAAGTCACCGCCGCTGCCGAGGACTTCCAGCAGGTCACCCTCGCCAAGGGCGAGCCCGAGGTCGGCGAGCCCATGTCGCTCGCCGTGCTCCCGGACAGCTCGGTCCTGCACACCTCACGCGACGGCGAACTCCGCCTCACCGACAAGGCGGGCAACACCAAACTCGCCGGCAAGATCGCCGTGTACTCGCACGACGAGGAGGGCCTCCAGGGCGTCGGCCTCGACCCCGGGTTCGCGCAGAACCGATTCATCTACCTCTACTACGCGCCCCCGCTGAACACCCCGGCGGGCGACGCCCCCGAGACCGGCACGGCCGCCGACTTCGCCCCCTTCGACGGCGTCAACCGCCTCTCGCGGTTCGTCCTGAACGCCGACGGCACCCTGAACAACGCGAGCGAGACGAAGATCCTCGACGTGCAGGCCTCCCGCGGCATCTGCTGCCACGTCGGCGGCGACATCGACTTCGACGCGGCCGGCAACCTCTATCTGTCGACCGGCGACGACTCCAACCCCTTCCAGTCGCAGGGCTTCACGCCCATCGACGAGCGCGCCGACCGCAACCCGGCCTTCGACGCCCAGCGTTCGGCCGGCAACACCAACGACCTGCGCGGCAAGATCCTGCGCATCAAGGTGAACGCCGACGGCTCGTACTCCATCCCGGACGGCAACCTCTTCGCGCCCGGCACGGACAAGACGCGCCCCGAGATCTACGCGATGGGCTTCCGCAACCCGTTCCGCTTCAGCGTCGACAAGGCGACGGGCATCCTGTACGTCGGCGAGTACGGCCCGGACGCCGGCGCCGCCGACCCGACGCGAGGTCCCGCGGGACAGGTCGAGTTCGCGCGCGTCACCGCCCCCGGCAACTTCGGCTGGCCGTACTGCACCGGCGACAACGACGCCTACGTGGACTACGACTTCGCCACCGGCACCTCGGGCGCCGCCTTCGACTGCGCCGCCCCCAAGAACACCTCGCCCCACAACACCGGTCTCACGGACCTGCCCCCGGCCCAGGCCGCCTGGATCCCCTACGACGGCGCGTCCGTCCCGGAGTTCGGCGACGGCTCGGAGTCCCCGATGGGCGGCCCGGTCTACCACTACGACGCCTCGCTCGACTCGCCCGTGAAGTTCCCGGAGGCGTACGACGGCGACTTCTTCGCGGGTGAGTTCGGCCGCCGCTGGATCAAGCGGATCGAGTCGGACGCGAGCGGCGCCGTGCAGTCCATCAACGACATCCCCTGGACGGGCACCCAGGTGATGGACATGGCGTTCGGCCCTGACGGAGCGCTGTACGTCCTCGACTACGGCACCGCCTGGTTCGGCGGCGACGAGCACTCGGGCCTGTACCGGATCGAGAACGCCACCGACGGCCACTCCCCGGTCGCGCAGGCCACCGCCGACCGCACCTCGGGGCAGGCGAAGCTGAAGGTGAAGTTCTCCTCGGCTGGTTCGACCGACGCCGACGGTGACGCCCTCACCTACAGCTGGGACTTCGGCGACGGCGGCACCTCGACCGCGGCGAACCCGACGTACAAGTACAAGAACAACGGCACCTACACGGCGACACTGACCGCCAAGGACCCGACCGGCCGGACGGGTAGTTCGAGCGTGCAGATCGTGGTCGGCAACACCGCGCCCACGGTGACACTCCAACTGCCGCAGGACGGGCAGCTGTTCAGCTTCGGTGACACGGTGCCGTTCAAGGTGAAGGTCACCGACCCGGAGGACGGCAGGACGATCGACTGCGCCAAGGTGAAGGTCAACTTCATTCTCGGCCACGACAGTCACGGCCATGTGCTGACCTCGGCCAACGGCTGCACCGGCGCCATCGTGACCGGCGCCGGCGACGGCCACGACGACGACGCGAACATCTTCGGGGTATTCGACGCCGAGTACACCGACGCCGGTGGCGGCGGCCAGGCTCCGCTGACCAGCCACGACCAGCACGTCGTCCAGCCCAAGCACCGCCAGGCCGAGCACTTCGGCACGTCCTCGGGGATCACGGTCATGTCGAAGGCGACCGCCCACGGCGGCGAGACGGTCGGCGACATCAGCAACGGCGACTGGATCTCGTTCACGCCGTACGTGCTGGGCAACGCCCAGAAGATCACGGCACGTATCTCGTCCGCCGGCGCGGGCGGCACGCTCGAAGTCCGCGCGGGCTCCCCGACCGGCCGGCTGCTGGGCAAGGCCACCGTGCCGGTGACCGGCGGCTGGGACACCTTCCAGGACGTCAGCGCCGATCTGTCCCGCGCACCGCGCGGCACGACCTCGCTCTACCTCGTCTTCAAGGGGAGCGGTGCGGGCGCGCTGTACGACGTGGACGACTTCACCTTCACGACGAGCGGCTGAGGGGGTGTTGCCGTGATGCGCGCACCAGCGCGAGTGATGACGTCCGCCGCGGCGGCGGCCGTGCTCATCGGCTCCGTGTCGGGACCGGCCGCGTCGAAGGGAGCCGAGGAGAAGGGACCCGCGTCGACGGGAGCCGCGTCGGAAGGCGCCGCGTCGACGGGGGCCGATGAGACACGGGTCCTGGTCTTCTCCAAGACCGCCGGCTTCCGGCACGACTCGATACCCGAAGGGATCGCGGCCGTAAGAGAGTTGGGCGTGGCAGGCGGCTTCAGTGTCGACGCGACCGAGGACGCCGGAGCCTTCACCTCCCGCAACCTGGCCCGCTATGGCGCGGTCGTCTTCCTGTCCACCACCGGCGACGTCCTCGACGCCGCCCAACAGAGCGCCTTCGAGCGGTACATCAAGCGGGGCGGCGGCTATGTGGGTGTCCACGCGGCCGCCGACACCGAGTACGACTGGGCCTTCTACGGCGGTCTCGCGGGGGCGTACTTCCAGTCGCACCCGGCGATCCAGCCCGCGACGGTCGACGTCGAGGACCGGGCACACCCGGCCACCTCTGGACTGGCGCGAGCGTGGAACCGTACCGACGAGTGGTACAACTACCGCTCCAACCCACGGGAACACGCCCACGTCCTGGCCTCGCTCGACGAGTCCTCCTACACCGGCGGCACGATGAGCGGCGACCATCCGATCGCCTGGTGCCAGGAGTACCGGGGCGGCCGTGCCTTCTACACCGGGGCCGGCCACACCAAGGAGTCGTACGCCGAACCCGCCTTCCGTGAGCACCTGTTGGGCGGAATCCGGTACGCCGTCGGCGACGCCCAGGCCGACTGTCGCCCGGAGAGCGGCTACCGGCCGCTCTTCGACGGCACGGCCGAGTCGCTGTCGGCCTGGCGGCAGGCGGGGCCGGGCTCCTTCTCGCTGAGCGAGGACGGCACGCTGACGTCGGGCGGCGGGCTGGGGATGCTCTGGTACGCGAACTCCGCCTCCGGTGCCGGCTTTGGTTCGTACTCGCTGAAGCTGGACTGGAAGGTCGCCGGAGACGACAACTCCGGTGTCTTCGTGGGCTTCCCGGCCTCCGACGACCCGTGGTCGGCCGTGAACAACGGCTATGAGGTCCAGATCGACGCGACCGACGCTCCCGATCGCACCACCGGGTCCGTGTACAGCTTCCAGTCCGCCGACATCAAGAAGCGCGACCGCGCGCTGAACCCGCCCGGCGAGTGGAACACGTACGAGATCCGCGTGGAGGGTGAAAGGCTCCGCGTCTGGCTCAACGGCGTGAAGATCAACGATTTCACCAACACCGATCCGGCCCGAAGCCTGCGCGACGGGCACGTCGGCATCCAGAACCACGGATCCGACGACGAGGTGTCCTTCCGCGACATCCGGATCAAGGAACTGCCCGTGAAGGGCAACTGAGCGGCGGCGGGCGGGACACGCCGTACTCCCGCCCGCCGTCTCGTCCCCTCTCCAACTCGACCTCCAACTCCAACTCCACCTCCACTTTCATTTCCGCTCCTGCTCCTGCTCCCTCTCTGCTCCTTCTCCTGTTCTCCGTGGTTGACGTACGACAAGGAGGCTGCCCATGTCCGCGTCCCTTTCCGAACCCAGGGTCCTTTCGGAACCAAGGGTGGGGGTGTGGCTGATCGGAGCACGCGGCTCCGTCGCCACCACCGTCGTCGCGGGCTGCGCGGCCGTCACCGCGGGCCTGCACGCCCCGACCGGCATGGTCACCGAGTCCGACATGTTCTCCGCCTGCGACCTGCCCTCCTTGTCGTCTCTCGTCTTCGGCGGCCACGACACGGTCGACTGCCCGCTGCCCAAGCGCGCGGAGGCGCTGGCCGCCGGGGGCGTCCTGCCGTACGGCCTCCCGTCGGCGGTGGCGGCCGAACTGGCCGCCGCCGACCGGGAGATCCGTCCCGGCGGGCCCGGCCCCGGCGACACCCGGGAACCCGACGAGCTCATCGAGGCCTTCGCCACGGACATACGGGATTTCGTACGGCGATGCGGTCTGGCCCGCGCGGTCGTGGTGAACGTGGCCTCCACGGAGCCCGCGCCCACCGGGGACGCGCTGCCGCCGAGCTCCCTGTACGCGGCCGCTGCCCTGCGCGCCGGCTGCCCCTACGTGAACTTCACCCCGTCCACGGGCCTGCACCACCCGGCGCTGGCATCCCTCGCCGAGGCCGACGGTCTGCCCTACGCGGGCCGCGACGGCAAGACCGGCCAGACCCTGCTCCGCTCCGTGCTGGGCCCGATGTTCGCCCAGCGCGCCCTGACGGTGCGGGCCTGGTCCGGCACGAATCTCCTCGGCGGGGGCGACGGCGCCTCCCTCGCCGACCCGGCCGCCGCGGCGGCCAAGAACGCCGGCAAGGAGCGCGTGCTGGCGGACACGCTGGGCGCCGCCCCGGAGGGCGAGGTCCACATCGACGACGTCCCCGCCCTCGGCGACTGGAAGACCGCCTGGGACCACATCGCCTTCGACGGCTTCCTGGGCACCCGCATGATCCTCCAGACCACCTGGCAGGGCTGCGACTCCGCCCTCGCCGCCCCGCTGATCCTCGACCTCGCCCGCCTGGTCTCCCGCGCCCACGACGTCGGCCTCTCCGGCCCGTTGAGCGAACTGGCCTTCTACTTCAAGGACCCGGTGGGGGAGGCGCCCGCGGGGCTCGGGGAGCAGTACGCGGCGCTGGCCCGGCTGGCGGGGCGGCTTGCCGGACCGCTTGGCGAATCCTCGGGGGAGGCGCTGTGAGGGGGCGGCTGGTGCGGTGGCTGGGCTTGGTGGGGTCGGCGGGTTCGGTGGGCCCACCGGGTCCACCAGGTCCGGTGGGTCCACCAGGTCCGGTGGGTCCGGAGGGTCCGGTGAGGTCGCGTCGATTGAGTGGGTTGAAGGGGGCGGGGGAGGTGGGCGGTTTGGGTGCCTTGGGTAAGTCGGGCGCGCCGGGAAGGCGCGATGCCGTGAGTGCCGGAACGCCGGCGCGAGACGAGGCTGGGGCCCCTAGCGATGCCGTGGCTGGGACCCGTGGCGATGCCGTGGCCGGGGCTAGGACCAGTGCCGACGCCCGTGCCGAGGCCGGCGATGGTGCCGGCGTCAGCACCAGTGCCGACGCCCGTGCCGAGGCCAGGGATGGCACCGGCGTCAGCACCAGCCGCGACGCCCGTGCCGGCGCCAAAGCCGACAGCAAATCCGACGCCAGTGTCAGGATCGGTGCCAGTGCCAGTGCCAGTGCCAGTGCCGGTGCCGGTGCCGGTGCCGGTGCCGGTGCCAGTGCCAGGCCCAGGGCCGGCATCCGGTCTCGCGCCCGCGCCTGGGCCGAACTCCTGCGCCTTCCCGCCCTCTTCACCGTCCCCGGAGACGCACTCACGGGTGCCGCCGCGGTCGGGGCCCGCCCCAACTCCCGCACTCTGCTCGCCATCGGTTCCTCTGTCTGTCTGTACGAGGCCGGTATGGCCCTCAACGACTGGGCCGACCGCGCCGAGGACGCCGTCGACCGCCCGCATCGCCCGCTGCCCTCCGGCCGTATCCACCCGGCCGCGGCGCTCGCAGCGGCCGGAGCGCTGACGGCGGCGGGCCTCGCCCTGGCGGCCCGCGCGGGCGGCCGTTCTCTCGCGGTCGCCGTACCCCTCGCGGCCACCATCTGGGCGTATGACCTCGCGCTCAAGCAGACCCCCGCGGGCCCGGTGGCCATGGCCACCGCCCGAGGCCTGGACGTACTCCTCGGCGCGACCACCACCGACCCCGCCACCCAGGCCACGGCCTCTCTCCCCGGCCCACACACCCATCGCCGTACGGCCGTCCGTCAGGCCCTCCCCTCCGCCCTCACCCTGGCCACCCACACCCTCGCGGTGACCGTGGTGTCCCGAGGGGAGACGCAAGGCGGTTCCTCGGTTGCGCCGCTGGCCGCGCTGGCCACAACGGGCGCGCTGTCCTGGGGGCTGCTGAGCGACCGGGGAGTCGCAGAGCAGCCGGGACGCCGCCCCGTGGCCGTACGAGCACAGGACGCAGGGGGTATACCAACAGCTCCTCACTCAGGGCGTGTTGTCGCATCGGAGCCGACATTCGGCCGAGCACCCACCGAGCCACCGGTACCGCGGAGCGGCCGGGTTCCCGTCGAAGTCCCGCTCCTGTGGCGCGGCCGAGCACCCGTCAAGACCCCGGTCCTGTGGCGCGGCCGAGCACCCAGCAAGACCCCGGTCCTGAGGAGCAGCCAAGTCCCCGTCAGCGCGCCCCCGTTCACCCCCAATCGAGCCGCACCCGGCCCCGACCCGTCCCCGCCCCCCACAGAAGCCGCCCTCCGCGGAGCCCTCACCCTCGTCTACGCCCTGACCTTCGCCCGGCCCCTCCTCCACGCCGCGCTCAACCCCTCACCCCCGCTCACCCAGCGAGCCGTCGGTGGCGGAATCCGCGCCATGATCCCCCTCCAGGCCGCCCTCGCCGCCCGCGCGGGCGCCCCCGTCACCGCCCTCCTGACGGCCGCACTCGCGCCGGCGGCCCGCAGGTTCGCGAGGAAGGTGAGCGTCACATGACCCACACCCCGGACCGGACCGTGCATCCGGAGCCCCGCCCGACGCCACCCCCGGGCCCCGGCACGACCTCGTATCCGGGCACCGTCCCCATCCCGACCCCCCACCCCCTCAACTTCGGCTACGGCACCAACGGCCTCACCGACCTCCGTCTCGACGACGCCCTCGCACTGCTCGCCGACCTCGGCTACGACGGCGTCGGTCTGACCCTCGACCACATGCACCTCGACCCGCTCGCCCCGGAACTCGCCGCCCGCACCGCCAAGGTGGCCCGAAGACTCGATGAGCTCGGCCTCACGGTCACCGTGGAGACCGGCGCCCGCTATGTCCTCGACCCGCGGCGCAAACACGGCCCGTCCCTCCTCGACCCGGATCCGGAGGACCGCGCCCGCCGCGTGGACCTGCTCACCCGTGCCGTGCGGGTGGCAGCGGACCTCGGTGCCCACGCCGTGCACTGCTTCAGCGGAGTCACCCCGGCCGGCACGGACGAGGACACCGCATGGAAGCGCCTCGCCGAGGCACTCGCCCCCGTGCTGGACGCCGCCACCCACGCCGGAGTCCCCCTGGCCGTCGAACCCGAGCCCGGCCACCTGCTCTCCTCCCTCGCCGATTTCCACCACCTCCGCCGAGCACTGGGCGACCCGGCCGCCCTCGGCCTCACCCTCGACATCGGCCACTGCCAGTGCCTCGAACCCCTCTCACCCGCCGACTGCGTACGGGCCGCCGCTCCCTGGCTGCGCCACGTCCAGATCGAGGACATGAGACGCGGCATCCACGAACACCTCCCCTTCGGGGACGGGGAGATCGACTTCCCGCCCGTACTCGAAGCCCTGGCCGCCACCGGCTACCAGGCGCTCACCGTCGTCGAACTGCCCCGCCACTCCCACGCGGGCCCCCACTTCGCCGAACAGTCCCTCCCATTCCTCCACCGCGCGGCCCGGGAGACCCCCCACGGCCGCGAAGGGAGAATCCCGTGAACCACCCGCACCCCAGCCACCACGCACCGGCGAGCAACCCCACCCCTCTCGTCGTCGCCGAGCTGCACGCCCGCCTGAACACCCACCTCGGCGGAGCCGCCCGCGCCTGGCTCGACCACGCCCTCGATGAGGCAGCCGCCCACCCCGGCGCCCACGGCCCCATCTCCGTCTGGGAGCTACGGATAGCCGAAGCCGGCCGCCGGTGCGGACCCGAGCACGCCGACGCCGCCCGCGTGCTCCTCCTGCACGCCGCCCGCGCCGACATGAACGCCCTCGCCCGCGTCTACCGCCAGGGGACGGCCGCCGAACGCCGAGCCGTCCTGCACGCGCTGCCCCACCTGGTGGCAGGGCCCGACGCCCTGCCTCTCGTCGAGGACGCCCTGCGCACCAACGACACCCGCCTCGTCGCCGCCGCCGTCGGTCCGTACGCCGCCCGCCACCTCGACGCCCACAACTGGCGCCACGCCGTGCTGAAGTGCCTGTTCACCGGCGTCCCCGTCGCGGAGGTGGCCGAGCTGCCCCGGCGTGCCCGCGCCGACGCCGAACTCGCCCGCATGCTCGCCGACTACGCCGACGAACGCACCGCCGCGGGCCGTCCCGTACCCGAGGACCTGCACCGTGTCCTGACCCTGACCGACCCCACGGCCACCCCCACTGGCACGTCCGGCAGCTCCGGCTCGCCCCGGGCATCCGGCACGTCCGGCAAGGAGTCCTGATGCGCATCTTCGACCCCCACATCCACATGACGTCACGGACCACCGACGACTACGAGGCCATGCACGCCGCGGGCGTCCGCGCCGTCGTCGAACCCTCCTTCTGGCTCGGCCAGCCCCGCACCTCTCCCACCTCCTTCCTCGACTACTTCGACTCCCTCCTCGGCTGGGAACCCTTCCGCGCCGCTCAGTACGGCATCGCCCACCACTGCACGCTCGCCCTCAATCCCAAGGAGGCGAACGACCCCCGCTGTGTCCCCGTCCTCGACGAGCTGCCCCGCTATCTCGTCAAGGACCAGGTCGTGGCCGTCGGCGAGATCGGCTACGACTCGATGACCCCTGCCGAGGACACCGCCCTGGCCGCCCAGCTCCAGCTCGCCGCCGACCACGAGCTGCCCGCGCTCGTCCACACCCCGCACCGCGACAAACTGGCCGGCCTGCGCCGCACCCTCGACGTGGTCCGGGAGTCCGCACTGCCCCCGGACCACGTCCTGGTCGACCACCTCAACGAGACCACCGTCAAAGAGGCCAAGGACAGCGGCTGCTGGCTGGGCTTCTCCGTCTATCCCGACACCAAGATGGACGAGGAACGGATGGTCGCGATCCTGCGGGCGTACGGACCGGAGAAGGTGCTGGTCAACTCGGCCGCGGACTGGGGGAGAAGCGACCCGCTCAAGACCCGCCGGGTCGGCGACGCGCTGCTGGCGGCCGGATTCACCGACGACGAGGTCGACCGGGTGCTGTGGCGCAACCCCGTGGCCTTCTACGGGCTCAGCGGCCGCCTGAACCTCGACCTCACCTCCCCGGACGCCACCCACGAGGGCAACTCCATCCTTCGCGGCGGGGAGTGAACGATGCGCTTCCGCCACCCCGACGGCTCGACCGTCCACCTCGCCTACTGCACCAACGTCCACCCGGCCGAGACCCTCGACGGTGTCCTCGCCCAACTCCGCGACCACTGCGAACCCGTCCGCCGGCGCCTCGGCCGCGACCGCCTCGGTATCGGTCTGTGGCTCGCCAGGGACGCCGCCCACGCCCTGGTCACCGACCCGTCCGCACTGCGCGGCCTGCGCACCGAACTCGACCGCCGCGGACTGGAAGTCGTCACCCTGAACGGCTTCCCGTATGAGGGCTTCGGCGCCGAAGAGGTCAAGTACCGCGTCTACCAGCCGGACTGGGCCGACCCGGAGCGCCTCGCCCACACCACCGCCCTGGCCCGTGTCCTCGCCCAGCTGCTCCCCGACGACGTCACCGAAGGCACCATCTCCACCCTGCCGCTGGCCTGGCGCACCGCGTACGACGACCAGCGGGCGGCGACGGCCCGCACCGCGCTGACCACGCTCGCCGAACGACTCGACGCCCTCGACGAACTCACCGGCCGCTCCATCCGCATCGGCCTGGAGCCGGAACCCGGCTGCACCGTCGAGACCACGCACGACGCCATCGCCCCGCTCACCGCCATCGGCCACCCCCGCATCGGCATCTGCGTCGACACCTGCCACCTCGCCACCTCCTTCGAAGACCCGGACACCGCCCTGGACGCCCTCGCACAGGCCCGCGTCCCCGTCGTCAAGTCCCAGCTCTCAGCCGCCCTGCACGCCGAACACCCCCATCTCCCCGAAGTCCGAACAGCCCTCGCCGCCTTCGACGAACCCCGTTTCCTGCACCAGACCCGCACCCGGACGTCCGCCGGTCTGCGCGGCACCGACGACCTGGGTGAGGCCCTCGCCGGCGACGCCCTGCCCGACGGCGCACCCTGGCGCGCCCACTTCCACGTCCCGCTGCACGCGGCCCCCGCCGCGCCCCTCACCTCCACACTCCCCGTACTCCGCGCCGCCCTGACCCGTCTCGTCGGCGGCCCGCACCCGCTCACCCACCATCTGGAGGTCGAGACCTACACCTGGCAGGCCCTCCCACCCGAACTGCGCCCCCGCGCCCGAGCCCAGCTCGCCGACGGCATCGCCGCCGAACTCACTCTCGCCCGCGACCTGTTGACCGACCTCGGCCTCAAGGAGCTGCCGTGAGCACAGCACCCGAGAGCACCTCACCGGAACATGCCGGGCGCCCCACCCCGCTCCTCGTCCTGGACGTCGTAGGCCTCACCCCCCGCCTCCTCGACCACATGCCCCACCTCAAGGCGCTCGGCCAGTCCGGCTCCCGCGCCCCGCTCGGCACGGTTCTGCCCGCCGTCACCTGCGCCGCCCAGTCCACCTTCCTCACCGGCGCCCACCCCTCCGAGCACGGGATCGTCGGCAACGGCTGGTACTTCCGCGAGCTCGGCGACGTACTCCTGTGGCGTCAGCACAACGGCCTGGTCTCGGGCGACAAGGTGTGGGATGCCGCCCGCCGCGCGCACCCCGGCTACACGGTCGCCAATATCTGCTGGTGGTTCGCCATGGGCGCCGACACCGACTTCATCGTCACTCCCCGTCCCGTCTACTACGCCGACGGCCGCAAGGAACCCGACTGTTACACCCGGCCCCCGGCCCTGCACGACGAACTCACCGACAAACTCGGTGTGTTCCCGCTGTTCCACTTCTGGGGTCCCGGCGCCGACCTCGTCTCCAGCCGCTGGATCATCGACGCGACCCGCCACATCATCCGCACCAGGCACCCCGACCTGACCCTCTGCTACCTCCCTCACCTCGACTACGACCTGCAGCGCTTCGGTCCCGACGACCCGCGCTCCCTCCAGGCGGCCGCGGACCTCGACGCGGCCATGGCTCCCCTTCTCGACGACGCGAAGGCCGAGGGCCGAACCGTCGTCGCGCTCTCCGAGTACGGCATCACCCGCGTGAACCGACCCGTCGACATCAACCGCGCCCTGCGCCGCGCCGGACTCCTCGAAGTGCACACGCAGGACGGCATGGAGTACCTCGACCCGATGGCCTCCCGCGCCTTCGCGGTCGCCGACCACCAGATCGCCCATGTCTACGTGCGCCGCCCCGAGGACCTGGACGCCACGAAAGCGGCACTCGCCGATCTGCCCGGCATCGACCAACTCCTCGACGACGAGGGCAAGAAGACCCACCACCTCGACCATCCGCGATCGGGCGAGCTCGTCGCCGTCGCGGAACCGGACGCCTGGTTCACGTACTACTACTGGCTCGACGACGCACACGCGCCCGACTTCGCGCAGCTCGTCGAGATCCACCGCAAACCCGGCTACGACCCGGTCGAACTCTTCATGGACCCCCTCGACCCTTATGTGAAGGTGAAGGCGGCGGGCGCGCTGGCCCGCAAGAAGCTCGGCATGCGCTACCGCATGGCGGTCGTGCCGCTGGATCCCGCGCCTATTCGAGGCAGCCACGGCCGCCTCCCCATGAGCGACGACGACGGTCCGCTCATCATCTGCTCCACCCCCCGCACAGTCACCGGCCGCGTCGCGGCCACCGAAGTGAAATCCCTGCTCCTCACCCTGGCCGGCCTCGCATGACGAGTCGTGACAAGACGTGACGAGCAATTACGGAAAGTGAAGCACGCGCCACTGACAACGCGTGCAGCGGAGCCGCACGCACGCGTCTGACCTGCAACAACAGGAGAGAAGGCACCCGTGACCGACCTTCAGCACACCCCCGGAACCGACAGAGCCGTCGGCACCGACGGCACCGACGAGGCCCTGCGCCGCACTCTCGGCGTCGGCCGCCGCAGCTTTCTGAGCACCTGCACCGCCGTTGCGACCGCCGCGATCGCCGCACCCGTCTTCGGCGCCTCGCCGGCCCTGGCCCAGAGCCGGGGAGGCGGCGGCCACCGCGGCGAGGTCCTGGTGCCCGCGAACAGGCGCGGCATCATCCTCTACACCGTCCGTGACGCCACGGGCCGTGACCCGCTCACCACCGATCTGCCCTCCGGATTCCGAGAGGTCTTCAAGCAGCTCTCGCGGTACGGCTACCGGCAGGTGGAGTTCGCCGGATACGGCCAGCACGCCAACGCCCCGGGCGGCGCCAACCTGGAGTCCGTGACGGGCGCAAAGCTGCTGCGCTCCTGGCTCGACGACTACGGACTGCGGGCGCAGGGCAACCACGGCTACATACCGCCGTCCTGGCCGCTCACGACACCCGACCTCGACACCTTCAAGCGGCACCTGGAGATCGCCAATATCCTGGGCCTCGCGCACATGGGCACCGGCGGCGACCCCACCGGCAGCGACTACCGCGCCGACTGGGACGTGGCGGCCGACAAATGGAACGCGCTCGGTGCGATCGCCCGCCGTGAGGGCGTCAAGCTGTACACCCACAACCACGACGCGGCGTATGGATTCCTGCTCGACGGGGGGCCGCTCGACGCCCAGGGCCGCCCCACCCGCAGCTCCGGCATCCGCAAGCTGGAGTACTTCCTGAAGGTCACGGACCCGAAACTGGTCTGGCTCGAGATGGACATCTTCTGGGCGCACGTGGCCCAGTACAAGTTCCACACCTACACCGCCCACGACGGCTCCACCCGGGAGAAGGTCTTCGACCCGGCGGGTCTCGTCGTCCGCAACAACAAGCGCTACCCGCTGTTCCACGCGAAGGACGGCACCGTCAACACCACCAACGGCATGGGTTACGACATGGTGCCTTTCGGTACCGGCGTCATCGACTACACCACGTTCTTCTCCCGCGTCGGCGAGCGGAACTACCACAACCCGATGGTCGAGCAGGACAACGCCCCGAGTTCCACGGATCTCGCGCAGTCACTGACGTACGCGAAGACCGGCTACGACAACCTCGCGGCCCTCCGCAAGAAGCGCAGGTAGCGGAACCGCGTGCAACACAGACGGGCGGCCCTCCCCGCGAGTCAGAACGTGGGGAGGGCCGCCCGATGTCAGGACTGCCTTGCTTCGCCGGTCGGCACGTGCTCAGCCGACCGGAACCTCCTTGCTCAGCCCACCGGTTGCGGCTGTGGTACGGATGCCTTCACCGTGCGGTTCTGCCCCGGCTGGCGCAGGAGCAGTGCTATCGCCGCCGCCACCATGGAGATGCTGCCGGCCAGCGCGTAGGCGCCGTTGTAACCCCAGGCGGCGACCACCATAGAGCCGAGACCGCCACCGAACAGGCCGCTGATCAGCTTGCCGCTGTACACCAGCCCGTAGTTGGTGGCGTTGTAGTTCTCGCCGAAGTAGTCCGGCGTCAGAGCCGCGAACAGCGGATAGAAGGCACCGCCGCCGAAGCCGGAGAGGAAGGCGAACACCAGGAACAGCCACTCGCTCTTGATGTCACCGGCCCAGATCACGCCGAACTGCGCGAGCCCCAGGATGACGATGACGGACACCAGGGTCTGCTTACGGCCCAAGGTGTCGGACAGCCAGCCCACCACTCCACGGCCGATGCCGTTGATGACGGCCATGACACCCATCGAAGACGCCGCCACGAGGGGACCGAAGCCCACCTCCTTGGCGAAGTCGACCTGGAACGAGATGCCGAAGATGGATACGCCCGCGCTCATGACGAGGGCGACCCACATCAGGGGGAGCATCCCGGTCCTGATGGCCTCCTTGGGTGTGTACTGCTTCACCGCGGGAGGGTTCTTGGCGAGGCTGGCCGCGCCCTTCGTGGTGCTGCCGTAGGTCAGCGGATCGATGTCCGCGGGCCACCAGTTCTTCGGCGGGTCCTTGAAGAAGAACGCGGTCGCCAGCACCACGACCATGATGTAGACACCGATGAGGTCCAGCACACGGTGGTAGTTGGCCGTGTCGAACGCGTAGTTGAAGATGAAGATGAACGGCAGGGAGCCGTACGCGAATCCGCCGTTGACGAATCCTGTCTTCGCACCACGTCGCTCGGGGAACCACTTGCCGACCATGTTGATGCAGGTCGCGTACACCAGGCCGGAGCCGACGCCCCCGATGACACCGAAGCCCAGGATGGCCAGGACGACGTTGTCGAGGTGCGACAGGGCGAGGAAGCCCAGCAGACACATGACCGACCCCGTGTACATGGCCTTGCGGGCGGTCAGTATCCCCTTCTCCCGCAGCCAGCCCGCGGGGAAGGCGATTCCGGCCTGGAAGAAGATCCAGACGCTGAGAATCCAGAAGGTGTTGCTCTGTGTCCAGCCATGTCCATGGGACAGGGTGTCCTCGGCCGATCCGTACGCGTACTCGAACACGCTGATCGCCATCATGGCTATCCATGGCAGGTACACCATGAACTTGCGTGAGTGGCCCAGGATGTCCCGGTCCGTTTCGCCGATCCGGTAGACACGGCCCCGGGAATCGGTGACTTCACGGTATGCGCGGTTCGAGGCGTCGGAATTGTCCGACGAGTCTTTCGCGGCGATTGGTTCCGCCGTCATTACGCCATCTCCTCGCCAAGCGGTTGCGGGTTGGGAACTATGCGCCGGGCATCTTGCGGCTTGGGCCTGCCCGGAGATTTGAGGAACGTCGCCAGCACGGCCGACATCAGCCCGATGGATCCGGCGATCACGAAGGCACCTTCGTAGTCCCACGCGTCGACGACCAGCGCGCCGACGCCTGAGCCCACCAGGCCCGAGATCAACTTCGAGCTGTAGACGATTCCGTAGTTGGAGGCGTTGTTGTCCTCGCCGAAGTAGTCAGCCGTCATGGCGGCGAAGAGCGGGAAGATCGCGCCGCCGCCGAATCCGGAGACCATGGAGCAGAACAGGAAGAACGGCATGCTGCCCATCTGGCCGGAGACCAGCACACCGAACTGGGCGGTACCGAGCACCAGACACACGATGATCAGTGTCTTGCGTCGGCCGACCTGGTCGGATATCCAGCCGATGATGCCGCGTCCGGTGCCGTTGACGATGGCCTTCAGGGACATCGCCGTGGCCACGATCCCGCCCGCGAAGCCCATGTCCTTGCCGAACGGCACCTGGAATGCGATACCGAAGATGTTGATTCCGGCCGTGCACAGCAGGCAGAACCACATCATCCAGAGCAGAGGTGTACGTGCTGCCTCCTTGGGGGTGTACTGCTTCACCGCCGGCGGGTTCTTCGCCAGCGCCTTGCGGACCCTCGGGTCTTCCGAGGCCTTCAGCGGGTCGGCGTGCGCCGGCCACCAGCCCTTGGGCGGGTCCTTGAAGAACCAGCCCGCGAAGGCGACGACGGTGCAGCAGACCACACCGACCGCAACCAGGACGGTCTTGTAGTTGCTCAGGTCCAAGTAGGACGTGAACAGGAACACGAAGGGCACCGAGCCATAGGCGAAACCGCCGTTGACCAGGCCGGTCTTGCCACCCTTGCGCTCCGGATACCACTTGCCGACCATGTTCACGGAGGTCGCGTAGACGAGACCGGCTCCGATACCGCTGAACATGCCGAACCCGATGTACGCGACGATCACGTGCGGTGCGTACGCGAGCGAGAGATAGCCCAGCAACGTACCGAGCGCGCCGAGGAACATGGCGTACCGCGCGGGCAGCTTTCCGCTCTCACGGAGTTGCCCGGCCGGGAAGGCGACGGCTGCCTGGAAGAAGATCCAGACGCCCATCAGCCAGAAGATGTGCCCGCTGTTCCACAGGTGTGCCTCGTGCAGCGTGTCCTCGGCCGAGGTGAACGCGTACTCCGAGGAGCTGATGCCCAGCATGCCCATCCATGGGAAGAGCACCATGGTCCATCGTGGTCGCCCCATGATGTCCCGATCGGTCTCTCCGATGCGGTACCGGCGGCCATTGGTGTCCGTCACCTCCCTGTAGGAGACGGGCTTTGTGAAGTCGGTGGTTGTCATTGCTCAAGCACCCCTTGCGTCGAAAGATCTGGACAGCGCCCCCTGCCAAATGCCTTTCGTGCGCTTATGGGTCCCGGGGGTGGCCAACGCGCACCGTGGGTCCCCCCGCACGGACTTAGGTCATGAACCGGCCCCCCAACAGCCCTGCCGTCCGCCCCCGGCGGTACTTCGCGCGGAGTGCGGCCATGGGCTTCTCGGTCGTGTACGGGGAGGCGCCTGCCTCCCGCTCGTGGTCCGGGACGGCCATCTCATGGATGACCGTGATCCCGTACGCGTCGGTGGTCACGTCAGATCACCCCGCTCGACCTGAGGAGCCGTAGCTCCTCGTCCCCGAGGCCGAGTTCGCCGATGTAGACCTCTTCGTTGTGCTCGCCGAGCAGCGGCGGGCTGGTCACGTCGACGGGGGAGTCGGAAAGCTTCAGCGGGCTGCCCACGGTCACGAACTCGCCCCGCTCGGGGTGCGGCACTGTCACGACCATCTCGTTGGCGACCAGCGAGGCGTCCTCGATGATCTCCTTCGTGGACAGGATCGGGCCGCAGGGGATGTGGTGGGCGTTGAGCCGCTCCAGCACCTCCATCTTGGAGAGGGTGCTGGTCCACTCCTCGATCAGCTGGAACATCTTCTCCAGCTTAGGCAGCCGCGCCTCGGGGGTGGCCCACTCGGGGTCCTCGGCCAGCTCGGGCCGGCCCAGGAGTGCGGTGATCGGCTTCCAGCCGACGGGCTGGACGATCACGTACACATAGTCGTTGGGGCCGCCGGGGGCGCATTTGACCGCCCAGCCGGGCTGGCCGCCGCCGGAGGCGTTCCCCGACCTGGGAACCTCGTCGCCGAAGTCCTCGTTGGGATATTCGGCGAGTGGACCATGGGCCAGGCGCTGCTGATCGCGCAGCTTCACCCGGCAGAGGTTGAGCACAGCATGCTGCATGGCCACATTGACCCGCTGGCCGCGGCCGGTGTTCTCCCGTTGGAACAGCGCCGCGAGGATCCCTGCCACGGCGTGGATGCCGGTGCCCGAGTCGCCGATCTGCGCGCCGGTCGCCAGTGGCGGGCCGTCCTCGAAGCCAGTGGTCGCCATGGCTCCGCCCATGGCCTGGGCGACGACCTCGTACGCCTTGTAGTTGGTGTACGGGCCTTCGCCGAAGCCCTTGATGGACGCGTACACGATGCGCGGGTTGATCTCGCGGATGCGCTCCCACGGGAAGCCCATGCGGTCGATGGCGCCGGGCCCGAAGTTCTCGACCATCACGTCACAGCGGCTGATCAGTTCGGTGAGGAGCTGCTTGCCGCGTTCGGTTTTGGTGTTGAGGGTGATGCTTCGCTTGTTGCTGTTGAGCATCGTGAAGTAGAGGGAGTCGACGTCCGGGAGGTCGCGCAGTTGTCTACGTGTGATGTCACCGGTCGGCGCCTCCAGCTTGAGGACGTCCGCACCCAGCCAGGCCAGGAGCTGGGTCGCCGAGGGACCGGACTGCACATGTGTCATGTCGAGGACTCGGATGCCTTCGAGAGCCTTCGTAGTCACAGGTCACCTCACTTGTCCGTTGCTTCCAGCGCCCTGGCGTCGCAGGTCCTGAGCCCTGCTCGGCACATTGCATACAGTCGACGGATACTGTATGAAGATTGTTATCCCGCATCCGATGGGTGATGTCCAGGGGGCGTGCACCACTTTTAAGACAGGAGCCTGATGATGGACCTGTACGAACACCAGGCGCGGGCACTCTTCGAGGAACACGGCATCGTGGTGCCGCGGGCCGAGGTCACGGACTCCCCCCGGGAGGCGCGCGAGATCGCCCGTCGACTGGGTGGCAATGTGGTGGTAAAGGCCCAGGTGAAGATCGGCGGGCGCGGCAAGGCGGGCGGGGTGAAAGTCGCCCCGGACCCGGCCGCAGCCGAGCTGACGGCGCGTCAGATACTCGGAATGGACATCAAGGGTCACGTCGTTCGCAGCGTGATGCTGGCCCAACTCGTGGACATCGAGAGCGAGTTCTACGTCTCCTACGTCCTCGACAGGGCGGCCGGACAATTCATCGCGATTGCCTCCGCCGAGGGCGGCATGGAGATCGAAGAAGTGGCTGCTAGCAGGCCAGAAGCGGTAGCGCGCATTCCGATCGACCCCGCGGAAGGCGTCACGTCCGCAAAGGCGACCGAAATTATCCAGGTAGCAGGCCTACCACCACAGGCAGTTGACGTCCTGGTTCGACTGTGGCAGGTGCTGACTCGAGAGGATGCCGTCCTCGTCGAAGTGAACCCCCTCGTCCGCACCTCCAAGGGGCAGATCCTGGCCCTGGACGGCAAGGTGACCCTCGACGACAACGCCCGCTTCCGGCAGGCGCGCTGGGGCGAGCAGGGCACCGAGCACGACGATCCGCTGGAGGCGGCGGCCGCCGCCAAGGGCCTCAACTACGTCAAGCTCGACGGCGAGGTCGGCATCATCGGCAATGGCGCGGGCCTGGTCATGTCGACGCTCGACGTGGTCGCCGGCTGCGGAGCCCGCCCGGCGAACTTCCTCGACATCGGCGGCGGGGCCTCCGCCCAGATCATGGCCGACGGCCTGTCCGTGATCCTCTCCGACCCGGACGTGAAGTCCGTCTTCGTCAACGTCTTCGGCGGGATCACCGCCTGCGACGCGGTCGCCGACGGCATCGTGCAGGCCCTGGACACGGTCCACCTCACCAAGCCGCTGGTGGTCCGCCTCGACGGCAACAACGCCGTCCGCGGCCGCGCCATCCTCGACGACCGCGCCCACCCTCTGGTGCAGCAGGCCACCACCATGGACGGTGCCGCGCGTCGCGCCGCCCAACTCGCCAACGCCGCCTGAAGGAAGTGGACATGGCCATCTTTCTGAGCAAGGAATCCAAGGTTCTCGTCCAGGGCATGACCGGCGCGGAGGGCATGAAGCACACCCGGCGGATGCTCGCGGCCGGCACCGACGTCGTCGGCGGCGTCAACCCGCGCAAGGCGGGCCGGACCGTCGACTTCGACGACCGCGCGGTACCCGTGTTCGGGTCGGTGCGCGAGGGCATCGAGGCCACCGGAGCGGACGTGAGCGTCGTCTTCGTCCCGCCGGCCTTCGCCAAAGCGGCCGTACTTGAGGCCGCCGACGCCGGGATCGGACTCGCCGTCGTCATCACCGAGGGCATCCCGGTCCACGACTCAGTGGTCTTCAACGCGTACGCCGCTGCGAAGGGCACACGGGTCATCGGCCCCAACTGTCCCGGCCTGATCAGTCCCGGCGAGTCGAACGCGGGCATCATCCCCGCCGACATCACCAAGCCCGGCCGCATCGGCCTGGTCTCCAAGTCCGGCACCCTCACCTACCAGCTCATGTACGAGCTGAGAGATATCGGCTTCTCCACCTGTGTCGGCATCGGCGGCGACCCCGTCGTCGGCACCACCCACATCGACTGCCTGGCGGCCTTCCAGGAAGACCCCGACACCGAACTGATCGTTCTCATCGGGGAGATCGGCGGCGATGCCGAGGAACGGGCGGCCGCGTACATCCGCGACCACATCACCAAGCCCGTCGTCGGCTACATCGCCGGATTCACCGCGCCCGAAGGAAAGACCATGGGGCACGCGGGCGCCATCGTCTCCGGCTCGTCGGGCACCGCCCAGGCGAAGAAGAAGGCCCTGGAGGCGGTCGGAGTGCGCGTGGGCGGCACCCCGACCGAGACGGCGCGGCTGGTACTGAACCAGCTCGAAGCGGAACGTGACGTCACTCATAGTTGACGTGAGGTGACTGCCGGAGACATTACGGCCTCACTACGTTCCTTCGTACGGACACAGCTGCCTCACAGCCACTCCGTACGTACGCGACACCTGCTTGCGCGGGCCAGAGCTTCCTGCGGTTCGGCAGAAGCCAGGCCCCCCGCCCCCGACTGTGCACCGAGAGCGGAGACATCCAATGACAACCACCCTCGACACCACCAACCTCGTCCTTAAGGCCGGTACGTCCTGGAACGACGCCTGGCAGCGCTGCCTCCAGGTGGCGCCGGAAGCGTTCCAGGGCGACCGGGTCCTCAACCTCTGGGGCTCCGGCTGGCAGGCGGACGGCCGGGCGCTGCCCGCCATCAGCCCCGTCGACGGCAGCCCCATCGCGGGGCCGCCGCGCCTGGACGGCGCCACCGCCCAGCAGGCCGTGCGCGCCTCGCTCGACCAGCACCGCGCCTGGCGCCATGTGCCACTCGCGGAGCGCCGGGCCCGCGTCGCGGCGACCCTCGACGCGCTGACCGAGCACCGCGAACTGCTCGCCCTCCTGTTGGTCTGGGAGATAGGCAAGCCCTGGCGGCTCGCCCAGGCCGACGTGGACCGGGCCATCGACGGCGTGCGCTGGTACGTCGACGGCATCGAGCCCATGGTGGAGGGCCGGACCCCGCTGGAGGGGCCCGTGTCCAACATCGCGAGCTGGAACTACCCGATGAGCGTGCTCGTTCACGCAATGCTGGTGCAGGCACTGGCCGGCAACGCGGTCATCGCCAAGACCCCGACCGACGGCGGCGTCGCCTGCCTCACCCTGGCCAGCGCACTCGCCGTGCGCGAAGGGATCCCCGTCACCCTCGTCAGCGGCAGTGGACGCGAGCTGTCCGAGGCGCTCGTCCGCGCGCCCGAGATCGGCTGCGTCTCCTTCGTCGGCGGCCGTGACACGGGCGCCGCGGTGGCCACCGCCGTCGCCGACCTGGGCAAGCGACACGTCCTGGAGCAGGAGGGCCTGAACACCTGGGGCATCTGGAACCACTCGGACTGGGACTCACTGACCGCCGTCATCCCCAAGCTCTTCGACTACGGCAAGCAGCGCTGCACCGCCTACCCGCGGTTCGTCGTCCAGCGCACCCTGTTCGACGAGTTCCTGGACGCCTACCTCCCGGCGGTCCGCACCCTGCGCATCGGCCACCCGCTCGCGGTCGAGCACCCCGACGACCCGTTCCCGTCCCTGGACTTCGGCCCCGTGATCAACGCGGCCAAGGCCAAGGACCTGCACGACCAGGTCGCCGAGGCCATCGACCGGGGCGCCGTCCCGCTGCACCGCGGCAACCTGTCCGACGCGCGCTTCCTGCCGGGCCAGGACACCTCGGCGTACGTCCATCCCGTCACGATCCTCAACCCGCCCCCGTCCTCACCGCTGCACCACGCGGAACCCTTCGGCCCGGTCGACACCATCGTCCTGGTCGACACCGAGGCCGAGCTGCTCGCCGCCATGAACGCGTCCAACGGCGCACTGGTCGCCACCCTGTCGACGGACGACAAGTCGACGTACGACCGCCTTGCACCGCAGATCCGGGCGTTCAAGGTCGGGCACGGCAAGCCCCGCTCCCGCGGTGACCGCGACGAGCTCTTCGGCGGCTTCGGCGCGTCGTGGCGCGGTGCCTTCGTGGGCGGCGAACTGCTGGTGCGCGCGGTGACACAGGGACCGGCGGGGGAGCGGCTGCCGGGCAACTTCCCTGACTACCACCTCATGCCGTGAGGTGAGATCAGCGCGGGCGGCGCCCAGGAACCGGGCGCCGCCCGCCGTCTCTCCCGTAGTCCCCGCGTCACTCATGGTGAGACTCGTACAGCACCTCAGTGCGGGCCCGCGTACCCGCTCCGACAGCCCGGATATGCAGGTGAAAGGCGCTCCGAAACCTTGGTATTGTTGTGCATGTCGCCACGGGGAACACCCCCGTCCAGGTGGCAGACACCCAGTCCGGGTGGCGGAATGGCAGACGCGCTAGCTTGAGGTGCTAGTACCCTTTATCGGGTGTGGGGGTTCAAGTCCCCCCTCGGACACACTATTGGCCCCCTTCAGGCCCGTTTTGCGGGCAGGGCAAATTGACACCCGCCTCCGGCTTTTGGTCGGGCGCGGGTGTTTCGTTGTTCCTCCTTCTCTGTGGTTGTGCACGCGCGTGTGGCCCGTGGTGCCTGTCAGTCGATGGCGATCCTTTTCCCTCGTGGGGTGTCTGCGGTCAGGGTCCGGGTGGTCGGGTCGAAGGTCAGGGAGATCGATTCGGCGCGGAGGTATGCGACGGCAGTGACCGGTGACGGTGGCAGCCACTCCGCTGGCCGCTCAGGCATCGGAACCCGTTCCCGAGCCTTCGAAGAGCCAGCTCGCCGACGGTTATCTCCACGTCTACTACAACAGCAACCACTCGGGATGGTGCGACGACTGGTCGGGAGAAGCCCCGGACTGGGGCAGCTGCCGCAACCAAGTGAGCTCGCTCTGGAACAACGGTTACCCCGGCAACCTGGACGACATCTGGGTGTACTGGGGCCTGAACTACACAGGCGCACGCCGGGGCGTCTACAACGGCGTAGGACTCGGCGACCTACGCGAGTGGAAGTTCGACGCGAACACGGGCGCCGGTTCAGGGGAGTGGCTCAACGACAACATCTCCTCGCATCGATGGACGAACCTGCCCCGCATCGTCTCGGTCACTCAGTCCTCGAAGAGCTTCTGCAGCGGTGGATGGAACACCGGATCGCACAGGCGTTGGCGGAGGCTGACGCCTACCCCGCGCTGAGTGCCCTTCTGGGCGACGTGGCAGAGCGGCTCGCGGGCGACCGGGGACTGGCGGACGTCGTCCCCGAGAGCTCCGAGGAGCTCAACCGCAACATCATGACCGGCATCGAAGCCCTGCTGGGCGCCGCCAGGGAACAGGGCGGGATCGGCCCGGAGGTCACCATCTAGGACTTCCGGGTGCTCTTCGGCCGCTACACCCGGCAGCTCGGCGCCATGGAAATCCGCGATCCGGCCGTCCGGCGCCGCTACAGCCGGCTGATCCTCAGGGCAATCAGCACCTGAGCCGAGGCGAGTCCTACGTCAGTTTCTGACCAGCAACTGGAAGTCGAAGGTGTACCGGGACGCGCGGTAGATGTGCGTCCCGTACTCGACCGCACGGCCCGTGTCGTCGTACGCCGTCCGCTGCATGGTGAGCAGTGCCGCCCCCTCCTGCTCGTCGAGGCGGGCGGCCTCCTCGGCGGTGGCCGAGCGGGCGCCGATGGTCTGGCGGGCGCTGTGCAGGGTGATGCCCGCGGTGCGCATCATCCGGTACAGGCCGGTCGACTCCAGCCGGGCGGTGTCGAGTTCGAGCAGGTTCGCGGGCAGGTAGTTGCAGAGCAGGGCCATGGGCTGGCCGTGCGTGGCGCGCAGCCGCTCCAGGAGGGTGACCTCGCTGCCCTCCGCGACACCGAGGGCGGCCGCGACATCGGCGGTCGCGGGCACGCCCTCGTTGCGCACCACCTGGGTGGAGGGGCCCTGCCCGGCCGACTCCAGGTCGTCGTAGAGACTGCTGAGTTCCAGTGGCCGCTTGACCTGGCTGTGCACCACCTGCGTACCCACCCCGCGCCGGCGCACCAGCAGGCCCTTGTCGACGAGGGACTGGATCGCCTGGCGGACGGTGGGCCGGGACAGGCCCAGGCGCACGGAGAGGTCGACCTCGTTGCCCAGGAGGTTTCCCGGGGCAAGGGACCCGTGCTCGATCGCCGCCTCCAGTTGCTGGGCGAGCTGGTAGTACAAGGGCACCGGACTGCTGCGGTTCAGGGCGAAGTTCACGGCGTCGAGTGCGGGGGCGGTCACGGCACGGGAGCGGTCACGGGTCGCGGCCACGGCGGCTCCTCCTCTCGGATCGTCGGTGAGGGTCAGGAGTGGCTGGGGAAGCCGAGGTTGATCCCGGCGTCGGACGGGTCCGGCCAGCGCGTGGTGATCACCTTGCCCTGGGTGTAGAAGGCGACGCCGTCGTTGCCGTACACATGCAGGTCGCCGAAGAGGGAGTCCTTCCAGCCGCCGAAGGAGTGGTAGCCGACGGGCACCGGGATCGGCACGTTCACGCCGACCATGCCCGCCTTGACCTCCAGCTGGAAGCGGCGGGCGGCGCCGCCGTCGCGGGTGAAGATCGCGGTGCCGTTGCCCCAACGGGAGTCGTTGATCAGCTTGATGGCCTCGTCGTACGACTCCGCGCGGACGACGACGAGCACCGGGCCGAAGATCTCGTCGCGGTAGGCGTCCGCCGTCAGCGGCACCTTGTCCAGGAGGGAGACGCCGAGGAAGAAGCCGTCCTCGTGGCCGTCGACCGAGAAGCCGGTGCCGTCGACCACGACCTGTGCGCCCTGCTCGGCGGCCGAAGCGACGTACGAGGCGACCTTGTCGCGGTGCTCGCGGGTGATCAGCGGGCCCATCTCGGAGGCCGGGTCGTTGCCCGGGCCGATGCGCAGCTTTCCGGCGCGCTCGGCGATCTTGGCGACCAGCTCGTCACCGGTGCCGCCCACCGCGACCACGACCGACACCGCCATGCAGCGCTCGCCCGCCGAGCCGTAGGCCGCGTTGATCGCCTGGTCGGCGGCGAAGTCCAGGTCGGCGTCCGGCAGCACCAGCATGTGGTTCTTGGCGCCGCCCAGAGCCTGTACGCGCTTGCCGTGCTCAACTGCCTTGAGCTGGATGTACTTTGCGATCGGCGTCGAGCCGACGAAGGACACCGCCTCGATGTCCGGGTGCTCCAGGATGCGGTCGACGGCCACCTTGTCGCCCTGTACGACGTTCAGCACGCCGTCGGGCAGGCCCGCTTCGGAGGCCAGTTCGGCCAGCCGGAAGGAGGCCGACGGGTCCTTCTCGCTCGGCTTCAGCACGAAGGTGTTGCCGCATGCGATGGCGATCGGGAACATCCACATCGGCACCATGGCAGGGAAGTTGAACGGCGTGATACCCGCAACCACCCCCAGCGGCTGCCGGATTGAGGCCACATCCACGCGGGTCGACACCTGCGTGGACAGCTCGCCCTTGAGCTGCACGCTGATCCCGCAGGCCAGTTCGACGATCTCCATGCCACGCGCGACCTCGCCGAGCGCGTCCGAGTGCACCTTGCCGTGCTCTGCGGTGATCAGCTCGGCGATCTCGTCACGATGCGCGTCCAGCAGCTCGCGGTACTTGAACAGGATCGCCGTGCGCCTGGCGATCGAGGCCGTGCCCCAGCTCTCGAACGCGGCCCTCGCGGAGGCCACGGCGGCGTCCACGTCGTCCACGGTCGCGAAGGCGGCCTGCTTCTCCTGCGCGCCGGTGGCCGGGTTGTACACAGGTCCGAAACGGCCCGACGTGCCTTCGACGGGCTTGCCGTCGATCCAGTGGGTGATGGTCTTCATGGTGCAAGGGCCTTTCGGTGGAGGGAAGTTCAGAGGTGGCGGCGGCGGTCGCCGACCTGGCGGTCGTAGGCCGAGCGGGCGGTCGTCGCGGCCTCGCGGGACGACACCTCGGCCACCGGGACGTCCCACCAGGCCTCGGCCGGGGGAGCGTTCGACGTGGCGGTGTCCGTCTCGACGTACACACAGGTCGGCCGGTCGGAGGCGCGGGCCGTGGCGAGCGCCTCGCGCAGTTCGCGGACCGTCTTGGCGCGCAGCACGTCCATGCCGAGGCTGGCCGCGTTGGCGGCGAGGTCGACCGGGAGCGGGGCGCCGGTGAAGGTGCCGTCGGCGGCGCGGTAGCGGTAGGCGGTGCCGAGGCGTTCGCCGCCGACCGACTCGGAGAGGCCGCCGATGGAGGCGTAGCCGTGGTTCTGGATCAGCACCAGGTTGACGGGCAGGCGCTCCTGGACGGCGGTGACGATCTCGGTGGGCATCATCAGATAGGTGCCGTCGCCGACCAGCGACCAGACCGGCGTGCCGGGGGCGGCCTGCTGGACTCCGATGCCGGCCGGGATCTCGTAGCCCATGCAGGAGTAGCCGTACTCCAGGTGGTACTGGCGGGGGCTGCGCGCCCGCCACAGCTTGTGCAGGTCGCCGGGGAGCGAACCGGCCGCGTTGATCACCACGTCCTCGGCGCCCACGACCGCGTCGAGGGCGCCGAGCACCTGGGTCTGCGTCGGCACGGCGTTCTCGTCCTCGGCGCGGTAGGCCGCCTCGACCACCTGCTCCCAACGCCCTTTGCCGGTGCGGTACTCGGCCTCGTAGCCGGCGTCGACGCGATGGCCCCGGAGTTCTGAGGCAAGCGCCTCCAGACCGGCCCGCGCATCCGCGACCAGCGTCCGCGCCGCCAGCTTGTGCGCGTCGAACGCGGCGATGTTGAGATTGACGAAGCGGACGTCCGGGTTCTGGAAGAGGGTGCCGGAGGCCGTGGTGAAGTCGGTGTAGCGGGTGCCGACGCCGATGACGAGGTCGGCGGTGCGCGCGAGATCGTCGCTGACCGCTGTTCCGGTGTGGCCGATGCCGCCCAGGTCGGCGGGGTGGTCGTGGCGGAGTGAGCCCTTGCCCGCCTGGGTGGAGGCGACCGGGATGCCGGTGGCGTCCACCAGGGTCTTCAGCGCGTCCTCGGCGTGGCTGTGGTGGACTCCGCCGCCCGCGACGATCAGCGGGCGCTCGGCGGCCCGGATCGCAGCCACCGCCTCCGCCAGCTCGAACGGGTCGGGCGCGGGCCGCCGTACGCGCCAGACGCGCTCGGCGAAGAACTCCTCGGGCCAGTCGTGGGCCTCGGCCTGAACGTCCTGCGGCAGAGCGAGAGTTACGGCTCCGGTCTCGACCGGATCGGCGAGCACCCGCATGGCGTTCAGAGCGGACGGGATCAATGCCTCGGGGCGCGTGATCCGGTCGAAGTAGCGGGACACCGGGCGCAGCGTGTCGTTGACCGACAGATCCGCCTCGACCGGGTGCTCCAACTGCTGGAGGAGCGGGTCGGCGGCGCGCGTGGCGAAGTAGTCGCCAGGCAGGAGCAGGACCGGAAGGCGGTTGACCGTCGCCAGTGCGGCGCCCGTGACGAGGTTGGTGGCGCCCGGTCCGATGGAGGTGGTGACCGCCTGCGCGGACAGCCGGTCGAGGTGGCGGGCGTAGCCGACCGCCGCGTGCACCATGGCCTGCTCGTTGCGGCCCTGGTGGTATGGCATCGCCTCCTCGCCGACCTCCAGGAGCGCCTGCCCGATGCCGGCCACATTGCCGTGGCCGAAGATGCCCCAGGTACCGGCGATCAGCCGGTGCCGTACGCCGTCGCGCTCCGTGTACTGGACCGACAGGAAGCGCACCAGGGCCTGGGCGACGGTCAGGCGGCGGGTGGGGATGCTCATCAGGACTTCTCCGGTGCCGTGTAGAGGGGGAGGCGGGGGTCGACGGGCTGCTCGGGCCAAGTGCCGCGGACCCAGGCGTGATCGGGGTGGTCGCAGATCAGCCAGGCGCGGTCGTCCTCGGGACCCGCCATGACGTTGAGGTAGTACATGTGGTGGCCCGGCACCGCCATCGAGGGCCCGTGCCAGCCGTCGGGGATCAACACGACGTCTCCGCCGCGCACTTCGGCCAGCACGTCCGTGTTACGGCCCTGGCCGGACGGGGAGACGCGCTGGTAGCCGAGGCCGGGAGTGCCGTCGTGGTCGGCGAACTCGAAGTAGTAGATCTCCTCGAGCACCGACTCCTCGCCGGGGCGGTGCTCGTCGTGCTTGTGCGGCGGGAACGACGACCAGTTGCCGCCCGGCGTGATCACCTCGACCGCGATCAGCTTGTCGCACTCGAAAACTCCTGCCGCGCCGAAGTTGTTGACCTGACGGGAGCTGTTCCCGGTGCCGCGCAGCTCCACCGGTACCGCCGAGGCCGGTCCGTAACGGGCGGGCAGACGGCGGGTGCAGCGCGCGCCGGTGAGGGCGAAGCGTCCGCCGCCGGTCGACGAGATCGTCGTACGGGAATCGCGTGGGACGTAACCGAAGTCGCTGACGCCGGTGAACACGCTGTCGCGGCCGTGGAGTTGGAAGGTCTCGTGACCGAAGTCGTCGTCGGCGGCGACGGTGCAGGCGCCGCTCAGCGGCAGCACGATCCACTCGCTGTCGCCCGTGTCGAAGGTGTGCCCGCCGCCCGGCGGCAGCTCCAGGACGCGCAGGCTGGAGTAGCCCCAGACGGCGGACTCGGGGGTGACGTCCACGACGTAGGGGCCGCCCAGGGCCTTTCCGGCGGGAAGGTGAAACGCACTGGTCATCGTGTGCCTCCGGTTCACAACAGGCCCACGGCCGTGTCCACGGCCGTCTCCACGCTGCCCTCGGCGGGGTACAGCAGGGAGCGGCCGACGACCATGCCCTGGACGGTGGGCAGGCGCAGCGCCTTGCGCCAGCGTTCGTACGCGCCCTCCTGGTCGTCCCCGACCTCGCCGCCGAGGAGGACGGCGGGCAGGGTCGACGTCTCCAGGACCTCGGCCATGTCGTCCGGGTCGTGGGTGACGGGGAGTTTCAGCCAGGTGTAGGCGGAGGTGCCGCCGAGGCCCGAGGCGATGGCGATCGAGCGGATGACGGCCTCGGCGGACAGGTCGTTGCGGACCGCGCCGTCGATCCGGCGGGAGATGAACGGCTCGACGAACAGCGGGAGTCGAGCCGCCGCCATGTCGTCGATGGCGCGCGCGGTGGACTCCAGGGTGGTCAGCGAGCCCGCGTCGGCGTAGTCGATACGGAGCAGCAGCTTGCCCGCGTCGAAGCGGAGCCGGGCGATGTCCTGGGCGCGGTGGCCGGTGAACCGGTCGTCCATCTCGAAGCTGGCGCCGGAGAGGCCGCCGCGGTTCATCGAGCCCATCACGACCTTGCCGTCCAGAACCCCGAGCAGCAGCAGGTCCTCCAGGATGTCGGCGGTGGCCAGCACCCCGTCGACGCCCGGCCGGGACAGCGCGACGCACAGGCGCTCCAGGAGATCGGCCCGGTTGGCCATGGCGCCGCGCCGGCCGCCGACGCCGAGGGCGCCGCGCGCCGGATGGTCGGCGGCCACGATCATCAGCCGGCCGCTGTCACCGAGCAGCGGGCGGCGCACCCGCCGGGCGGCCGCCTCGGCGACGGCCTCCGGATGCCGGGCTCTGACCGTGACCAGGTCGGCGATGCTGATGCTCAAGAGAAGCTCCGTTCAGGGGTGGCTCGGTCGGCCGCGTACTCCACGGCGCTCAGCCGCTCACTCGGGTGCCTGCTTCGGCGATTGCTTCAGTAACTGCTTCGGCACTTACGAGGAGGGCCTCGACCTCGGACTCGGTCGGCATCGCGGAGGAGCAGGCGAGCCGGGAGGCGACCAGGGCGCCGGCCGCGTTGGCGTACCGCATGGTTGTCTCCAACTCCCAGCCGGACAGCAGCCCGTGGCAGAGAGAGCCGCCGAACGCGTCGCCCGCGCCGAGGCCGTTGAGCACCTCGACCGGGACCGGTGCCACTTCGGCGGTCGTGCCGTCGCGGTGCATGGCCAGGACGCCCTTGGGGCCTTGTTTGACGACGGCGAGTTCGACGCCCGCGTCAAGCAACGCCTGGGCGCAGGCGCGCGGTTCGCGGACGCCGGTGGCGATCTCGCACTCGTCGAGGTTGCCGACCGCGACCGTTGCGTGACGCAGCGCTTCGGCGTAGTACGGTCGGGCCTCCTCAGGGTCCCGCCAGAACATCGGCCGCCAGTCGAGGTCGAAGACCGTGATGCCCGCCCTGTGGCGCGCCTTGAGGGCGGCGAGCGTGGCGGAGCGGCTCGGTTCCTCGCTCAGGCCGGTGCCGGTGATCCAGAAGACCCGGGCCGCGCGGATAGCGAAGAAGTCCAGCTCGTCCGTGCGGATCTCCAGGTCGGGCGCCTTGGGCTGCCGGTAGAAGTACAGCGGGAAGTCGTCCGGCGGGAAGATCTCGCAGAAGGTGACCGGGGTCGGGTATTCGGCGACCGGTGTGACCCAGCGGTCGTCCACGCCGAACTCCCTGAGCGCTTCGTGCAGATAGACGCCGAAGGGGTCGTCGCCGGTGCGGGTGATCACCGCGGTCCCGCGTCCGAGCCGGGCTGCCGCAACCGCTACGTTGGTGGCCGAACCGCCGAGGAATTTTCCGAAGGTCTCCACCCGCTCCAAAGGCACGCCTGTCTGTAGAGGGTAGAGATCCACTCCGATCCGGCCCATAGTGATCAGATCGAAGGACTGGGCTGACTCGGCCATGCGCGACGCTCCTCGATCTGCAGGGGGAGGGGGCGGGTCCCAGAGGGGGCCTGCCGCCTACCAGGTGTAGGTCGCGGAGGGGGACGCTGTCAATAGTTTGTACTTACATTCGGACCTGCTTGTGAAATGATGTCTTAACAAAGTATTGACAGCGGACGCCCCCAGGGATTGGATTCCGTCCCAACGAGACAGCCGCTTTTCGTGACGTAAGACCCGGATCTCCGCAGATCCGAGCCCCGGGATCCTTTGTGATCTCTGCTCCCTTTCCACCGCAGCACAGTGAGGTGCAGGAAAGATGGACCGCTCTTCTCAGACCCGCTTCCGCAGAATGGCCCCCTTCGTAGCCGTGGCCGCGGCAGCGGCCCTGACCCTCGCTGGTTGCTCCAGCAGTTCGGGCGGCAAGAAGTCCGAGGAGAGCGCCGACGGTGCCTCCGCGGGTCAGGCCACCACTCCGCGTATGACGGTCGCCCTGGTCACCCACCAGGCGCCCGGCGACACGTTCTGGGACATCGTCCGCAAGGGCGCCGAGGCCGCCGCCGCCAAGGACAACATCAAGCTCATCTACTCGGCCGACCCGAACGCGGGCAATCAGGCCAGCCTGGTCCAGAACGCCATCGACCAGAAGGTCGACGGCATCGCGATCACCCTCGCCAAGCCCGACGCCATGAAGGACGTCCTGGGCAAGGCGAAGTCCGCGAACATACCCGTGGTCGGCCTCAACTCCGGTGTCAGCGACTGGAAGAGCCTCGGCCTGCTGGAGTTCTTCGGCCAGGACGAGACCGTGGCCGGCGAGGCGCTCGGCAGCAAGCTGAACTCGGAAGGCGCCAAGAAGGTCGTCTGTGTCATCCAGGAGCAGGGCAACATCGGTCTGACCCAGCGCTGCGACGGTGTGAAGAAGACCTTCAGCGGAACCACCGAGACGCTGAACGTCAACGGCACCGACATGCCGTCCGTGAAGTCGACGATCACCGCCAAGCTCACGCAGGACAAGGCCATCGACTATGTCGTCACGCTGGGCGCCCCGTTCGCGCTGACCGCCGTGCAGTCGGTGTCCGACGCCGGCAGCCAGGCGAAGATCGCCACCTTCGACCTCAACAAGGACCTGACGAGCGCCATCAGCGCGGGCACCATCCAGTTCGCCGTGGACCAGCAGCCCTACCTCCAGGGCTACTTGGCGGTCGACTCGCTGTGGCTCTACAAGAACAACGGCAACTACAGCGGTGGCGGTGAGCAGCCCGTGCTGACCGGCCCCGCCTTCGTCGACAAGACCAACGTCGAGAGCGTCGCCAAGTTCGCCGCCAACGGGACCCGGTGATGAGCATGACCCAGCATGCCGAGCCGGCGGTGAACACACCGCCGGCCTCCGGCCCCAAGCAGAGCGACGGCCGGACCGCGCAACGCCCCCTGGCGCTCAGGCTGTTGGCCCGTCCCGAGGTCGGCGTCTTCCTGGGCGCCGCCGCGGTCTACGTGTTCTTCCTGATCTCGGCGCCACCGGTGCGCGAGGCCAGTTCGATGGCGAACGTCCTGTACCAGTCGTCGACGATCGGCATCATGGCGCTGCCGGTGGCCCTGCTGATGATCGGCGGGGAGTTCGACCTGTCGGCCGGCGTCGCGGTCATCACCTCCGCGCTCACCGCCAGCATGCTCAGCTACCAACTGACCATGAACGTATGGGTCGGTGTGATCGCCGCGCTGGTCGTGTCACTGGGGATCGGCTTCCTCAACGGCTGGCTGGTGGTCAAGACCGGACTGCCCAGCTTCCTGATCACCCTGGGCAGCTTCCTGATCCTCCAGGGCGTCAACCTGGCGGTCACCAAGCTGGTCACCGGCAATGTGGCGACCGACGACATCAGTACCATGGACGGCTTCGACCAGGCCAAGAAGGTCTTCGCGTCGAGCTTCGACATCGGTGGCGTGCAGGTGAAGATCACGATCTTCTGGTGGCTGCTCTTCGCGGCCATCGCCACCTGGGTGCTGCTGCGCACCAAGTACGGCAACTGGATCTTCGCCGTCGGCGGCAACAAGGAGTCGGCGCGAGCCGTCGGTGTTCCGGTGGCCTTCACCAAGATCTCGCTGTTCATGCTGGTCGGCTTCGGAGCCTGGTTCATCGGCATGCACCAGCTCTTCTCCTTCAACACCGTGCAGTCGGGAGAGGGAGTCGGCCAGGAGCTGATCTACATCTCCGCGGCCGTGATCGGCGGCTGTCTGCTGACCGGCGGCGCGGGCTCCGCGATCGGCCCGGTCTTCGGCGCGTTCATGTTCGGCATGGTGCAGCAGGGCATTGTGTACGCCGGCTGGAACCCCGACTGGTTCAAGGCGTTCCTCGGCGTGATGCTGCTCGGCGCCGTCCTGATCAATCTGTGGGTCCAGCGCACAGCGACCCGGAGGTGACCCCTATGACGAACAACGCACCCGGCACCCACGGCGCCATCCTCAAGGACACCGTGCCCCAGGGCGAAGCCTCCCTCGTGGAGCTGCGCAACGCCGGCAAGTCCTATGGCAACATCCGCGCCCTGCACGGAGTGGACCTCACCGTCCGCCCCAGCCAGGTCACCTGCGTCCTCGGCGACAACGGCGCCGGCAAGTCCACCCTGATCAAAATCATTTCCGGGCTGCACCAGCACAGCGAGGGCGAGTTCCTCGTCGACGGCGAACCGGTGCACTTCACCACCCCGCGCCAGGCCCTCGACCGCGGCATCGCCACCGTCTACCAGGACCTGGCCACCGTCCCGTTGATGCCGGTGTGGCGGAACTTCTTCCTCGGCTCCGAGATGACCAAGGGCCCCTGGCCGGTCCGCCGCCTCGACATCGAGAGGATGAAGAAGACCGCGGACGAGGAACTCCGCAACATGGGCATCGTCCTGGACAACCTGGAACAGCCCATCGGCACCCTCTCCGGCGGCCAGCGCCAGTGCGTCGCCATCGCCCGCGCCGTCTACTTCGGCGCCCGCGTGCTGATCCTGGACGAGCCGACGGCCGCCCTCGGCGTCAAGCAGTCCGGTGTCGTGCTGAAGTACATCGCCGCCGCCCGCGACCGCGGTCTCGGCGTCATCTTCATCACCCACAACCCGCACCACGCCTACATGGTCGGCGACCACTTCAGCGTGCTGCGCCTGGGCACCCTCGAACTCAGCGCGGAGCGCGACCGGATCACCCTCGACGAACTGACCAACCACATGGCGGGCGGCACCGAACTCGTGGCCCTCAAGAACGAGTTGGCCCAGGTCCGCGGTGTCGATGTGAAGGGGCTCCCCGAGGAGAGGGACCTCAAGGCCTCGGTGACCGCTTCTCCCGAAGGGACCTCCTGACATGCCCGACCGTCCCTTCCTTGACCGCATCCGGGTCGGCTCCGCCCCCGATTCCTGGGGCGTCTGGTTCCCCGACGACCCCCAACAGGTGCCGTGGCAGCGCTTCCTGGACGAGGTCGCCGAGGCCGGCTACTCCTGGATCGAGCTGGGCCCGTACGGCTATCTGCCGAGCGACCCGGCCCGGCTCGCCGACGAGATCGCCCGGCGCGAGCTGAAGGTCTCCGCGGGCACGGTCTTCACCGGCATGCACCGCGGCCCCGCCGTCTGGGACTCCACCTGGGAGCACGTCAGCCAAGTGGCCGCGCTCACCCAGGCGATGGGCGCCGAGCACCTCGTCGTCATCCCCTCCTTCTGGCGGGACGACAAGACCGCCGAGGTCCTGGAGCCGCCGGAGCTGACGGGCGCCCAGTGGGCCCACCTCACCAAGGGCATGGAACGTCTGGGGCACGAGGTCAAGGAGACGTACGGCCTCGACATCGTCGTGCATCCGCACGCCGACACCCACATCGACACCGAGGACCACGTCGAGCGCTTCCTCGACTCGACCGACTCCGAACTGGTCAACCTCTGCCTGGACACCGGGCACTACGCCTACTGCGGCGGCGACAGCGTCAAGCTGATCGAGACCTACGGCGAACGCATCGGCTATCTCCACCTCAAGCAGGTCGACCCGGAGATCCTTGCGGACGTACGGGCGAACGAGGTGCCGTTCGGACCGGCCGTGGCGCGCGGAGTGATGTGCGAACCGCCGTCCGGGGTACCGGAGCTGGAGCCGGTGCTGGTCGCGGCGCAGCGCCTTGGCGTGGAGCTGTTCGCGATCGTCGAGCAGGACATGTACCCGTGTGAACCGGACAAGCCGTTCCCCATCGCGGAGCGCACCCGCAAGTTCCTGCGTTCCTGCGGCGCCTGACGACTCGTGAATTTCCTGCGCTCCTCCTGCGGCGCCTGACGACTCGTAAGTTCCTGCCCTCCTGCGGCGTCTGACGACTCGTAAGACGCCTGACGGCGGCTGGATCGCAGCCGCCGTCAGCCTGGGAGGGAGGTGCGCGGCCGGGGCTCGAATCCGGCCGCGCGGTAGCACGCGTCGATCAGCGTCATCGTCGCCACCGCGTCGTCCGGGCCCAGCGGCAGGGGAGCGCGGCTACGCAACCGGGCGGCGAACGCCTCCAGTTGATAGGTGTACGAGGACCGCGTGCCGAGCCGCTCGGTGCGCTCGCCGTCCGTCGTACGGACCACGACCCGGTCGTCCCGGTGCGGCAGCACGAAGTTCGGCGCGGTCGCCTCGCCCCGGCTGCCGACGATCCGGCAGCTCATCTCCAGTTCGCCGTACGCCATGTGACAGCGGGCGGAGCCCGTGGCGCCGTTCGGGAACGCCAGCTCGGCGTCCAGCCACTCGTCGACGCCCGGCGCACCGGCACGTTCGCCGCCACGGGCCGAGACCAGCCGCGGTGCGCCGCCCGCCCAGGGGGCCAGCATCCGCAGCGCGTGCAGGCTGTAGCAGCCGAGGTCCATCACGGCGCCGCCGGCCAGCTCAAGCGACCAGCGCGGGTCGGCGTCCGGCGGCGCGGGGATCGCGACGAGCGTCTCGACGTGCCGCAGTTCGCCCAGTTCACCGGAGGCCAGCAGCTCATGCAGGCGCCGCGTGACGGGGTGGAAGAGGTAGTGGAAGGCCTCCATGAAGACGGTCCCGGCCTTGGCCGCCGCCTCCCGCACCTCGGCGGCCTCCTCGGCGTTGCTCGCCGAGGGCTTCTCCGACAGGACATGCTTGCCGGCCGCGAGCGCGGCGAGGTTCCACGGTCCGTGCAGGCCGTTGGCGAGCGGGTTGTAGATGACCTCCACCTCCGGATCGGCGAGCAGGTCGGCGTACGAGTCCGCCACCCGCTCGACGCCGTGCGCGGCGGCGTACGCCTGCGCATGGGACCGGTCGCGCGCGGCCACCGCGACGAGGCGGTGGCCGGTCGATCGGGCCGGGACGACGAGGGAGTTCTCGGTGATCCGAGCCGCTCCCAGCACTCCGATGCGCAGTGGCTCCCGGCCCGGTTCGCTCATGCTTCCCGTACCTCCTGGATCGTGACGGGGCGGTGCTCGTGCAGGGACAGTGTGCACGCGTCGGCGATCCAGCCGGCCTCCAACGCGTCGGCGACCGTGCACGGGGAGGGCCGGGTGCCGGACACGACGTCGGTGAACGCGGTGAGTTCGGCCCGGTAGGCGGCCCCGAAGCGGTCCATGAAGAAGTCGTACGGGATGCCCGCCGGGAAGGTCACGCCGGGCTCGGCCGAGCGCAGCGGGAGCCTGTCCTCCAGCCCCACGGCGATGGTGTCCTTGAAGCCGTGGATCTCCATGCGGACGTCGTGACCGCGGCCGTTGTGGCGGGAGTTGGAGACCACCGCGATGGTGCCGTCGTCCAGGGTGAGGATCGCGCCGGTGGTGTCGGCGTCGCCCGCCTCCTTGATGTACTCGGCGCCCCGGTTGCCGCCCACCGCGTACACCTCGGTCACCTCGCGGCCGGTCACCCAGCGGATGATGTCGAAGTCGTGGACGCTGCAGTCGCGGAAAATGCCTCCGGAGGCGGCGACGTACGCGGCGGGCGGGGGCGCCGGGTCCAGCGTGGTCGACCGTACGGTGTGCAGCTTGCCCAGTTCGCCGGAGTGCACGGCGGCGCGCGCGGCGACGAAACCGGCGTCGAAGCGGCGGTTGTAGCCGATCTGGATCGGCACGTCGCTGCCCTGGACGGCCTTGAGGACCTCGACGCCCTCGCGCATGGTCCTGGCGACGGGCTTCTCGCAGAAGACGGGGATGCCCGCCTCGACGGCGGCGAGGATCAGGCCCGGATGGGCGTCGGTCGCCGCGGCGATCACGACACCGTCGACCCCGGCGGCCAGCACCGCCTCGGGGGAGTCCGCGACCTCGGCACCGAACCGCTCGGCGGCCTTCTTCGCGGCCTCCGCGAACGGGTCGGCCACCACGAGGGACTCGACCGCGCCGAGTCCGGAGAGGGTCTCGGCGTGGAAGGCGCCGATGCGGCCGAGGCCGAGGATTCCGATACGCATGGGTTCTTGCTCCTTGGGAGGTGCGGGTTCTTACAAGGGGTCAGTCGAGCAAGGGGCTCAGTCGAGTCCGCCGAGGACGTTCTGGTCCCAGTCGATGACCGAACCGGTGACCACCCCGGACCGGTCTGACAGCAGGAACACCACGAAGTCGGCGATCTCGTCGGGCCGGCCGAGCTTGCCCATCGGGACGCGTTCGGCGGCCTTTTCGAGCCAGTCGTCACCGGCGCCGTGGAAGGCCCGCTGGGTCGCGTCCTCGCCCTCGGTCGCGGTCCAGCCGATGTTCAGCCCGTTGATCCGGACCCGGTCGAAGCGGTGTGCGTGCGCGGCGTTGCGGGTCAGGCCGATCAGCCCGGCCTTCGCGGCGACGTACGGCGCCAGGAAGGGCTGCCCGCCGTGCGCCGAGGACGTGATGATGTTGACGACCGTGCCGGGTGCCTTGCGCGCCACCATGTCCGCGACCACCGCCTGCATCGCGAAGAACGGCGCCTTCAGGTTGATCGCGATGTGCTGGTCGAACAGCTCGGGCGTGGTGTCGAGCAGCGTGCCGCGCGAGGTGAGCCCGGCGGAGTTGACCAGGCAGTCAACCCGGCCGTGCGCGGCGATCACCTCGGCCGCGGACGCCTTCGCCTGCCCGGCGTCCGCCAGGTCCGCGCATACGAACATCGCCTTGCCGCCCGCCTCGGTCAGCTCGGCCACCAGGGCCTCACCGGGCTCGGGGCGGCGACCGGTGACGGCCACCACCGCGCCCTCGCGCACCGCGGCCCGGGCGATCGCGGCGCCCACGCCCTGACTGCCGCCGTTGACGAGGACGACCTTGTCGTCGAGAAGTCCCATGGTGATCCTCAGCTCTCGCGTCGCTCGGTACCGGCCCGCAGCTCCTCGCGGAGCGCCTCCGGGGTCCATCCCTCGCGCACGGCACGGCGTACGACGTCCGCCTGCGAGGGCGGGGCAAGGCCGTCCACAGGCGGGTCGCTGTCGAGGTTGGTGGGGAAGGGGTAGCCCTCCGCGCAGGCCGCGATCACCGTGTCCAGCCACTCCTCGCCCGCGCCCTCGGACCTGCGCCTCAGCAGTGCGGGAAAGACCGCGTTGGTCACCGCCTCGCGGTCCACCGTCTCCATCGCCCGCCCGAACGCGGAGGACACCTGGAGCAGGTTGGCCATGCGCCGGACGTCCGCCGTGCGGTTGGTGCCCGCCGCGTGGAAGAGCGCGGGATTGAAGAAGGCGGCATCGCCCTTGGCGAGAGGGAGTTGGATGTGGTGGGCCTCGAAGTAGGCCTGGAAGTCCGGGAGTCGCCACGCCAGATAGCCCGGCTCGTACTTCTGGGAGTGCGGCAGGTACATCGTGGGGCCCGACTCGACCGGCATGTCGCAGTGCGCGACGGCCCCTTGGAGCGTGAGCACGGGGGAGAGGCGGTGCACGTGCGCCGGGTAGGAGGCGGCGACCTCGTTCGTGAGGAAGCCGAGGTGGTAGTCGCGGTGCACGGTCTGCGCGGCGCCGCCCGGGTGGACCACGTTGACCTGCGAGGTGACCTGGTAGCCGGGGCCGAGCCAGGCGGTGGACACCAGGGCCAGGATGTCGTTCGCGTAGTAGTCGGCGAACGCCTCCGGGTCGTAGAGCGCGGCCTTCTCCAGGGCGTTCCACACCCGGTCGTTGGCCCCCGGCTTGGCGAAGTGGTCCCCGGCGCCCGCGCCCGAGGCGCGCTGCTCGGCGATCAGGGCGTCGAACACGGCGGTCGTACGGTCGACGACCGAGGTGTCCGGGAAGGCGCCCTGGAGGACGACGACTCCGGGCCCCTCGGCGAAGGCCCGGACGAGTTCGGCCTGGACCTCGCGGCGCTCGCCGGCCGCCACGGACTTGCGCAGCCGGTCGCTGTCGTAGACGAGGACGTTGCGTTCCACGGAGGAGGCGTACGGGAACGCGGAGAGGTCGGTCGGCCGCTCGACCAGCGCGCGGAAGGAATCGAGGTCGCAGTCCTGCTCGGAGAGCCAGGCGCGGCGTTCTGCGGAAGTGAAGGACATCGTCGTCCCCTCGGGTCATGGACCGGTGCGGCTCTGTCATTCTTGTCATGACAAACCCTTCGAACAACCAGCAGCAAGCCATCAAAAACCCCTCAGGGAGCCGTCGCATGGGCCACCCCTTCCCGATCCGGGAAATCGCACGTCAGGCGGGTCTGAGCGAGGCCACCGTGGACCGCGTCCTGAACGGCCGGGGCGGGGTGCGGGACAGCACCGTGCGTGAGGTGCGGCTGGCCATCGCCGATCTGGACCGGCAGCGCACCCAGGTCCGGCTGGTCGGCCGTACGTTCATGATCGACATCGTGATGCAGACACCGGAGCGGTTCTCCACCGCCGTACGGGCCGCCCTGGAGGCCGAGCTGCCCGACCTGCACCCGGCGGTCGTGCGTTCACGCTTCCACTTCCGCGAGACCGGGCCGGTGGAGGAGCTGGTCAGGACGCTCGACCGAATCGCGCGACGCGGCTCGCAGGGCGTGATCCTCAAGGCCCCGGACGTGCCGGAGGTGACCGCCGCCGTCGGCCGGCTCGTCGCCACCGGCATCCCCGTCGTCACCCTGGTCACCGACCTGCCCACGAGCGCCCGGCTCGGCTACGTCGGCATCGACAACCGGGCGGCGGGCGCGACGGCCGCCTACCTCATGGGCCAGTGGCTCGGCGACCGGCCCGGCAATGTACTGACCAGCCTCAGCAGCGGCTTCTTCCGCAACGAGGAGGAGCGCGAGATGGGCTTCCGGGGCGCGATGCGCGCCCGGCACCCGGAGCGGACCCTCGTCGAGATCGCCGAGGGGCAGGGCCTGGACGCCACCGAGTACGACCTCGTCCGGGCCGCGCTCAAGCGCGACCCGGACATCCGGGCGGTCTACTCGATCGGCGGCGGCAACATCGCGACCCTGCGCGCCTTCGCGGACCTCGGCCGTGAGTGTGCCGTGTTCATCGCCCACGACCTCGACCACGACAACACCCGGCTGCTGCGCGAACACCGCCTGTCCGCCGTGCTCCACCACGATCTGCGCCAGGACATGCGCGAGGCCTGCCGCCTCGTCATGCGGGCCCACGACGCCCTGCCGCCCGCCGGTCCGACACCCCCGTCCGCGATCCAGGTCGTCACGCCCTACAACATGCCTACGACGCCCCCACGATGACCCACGAGCTGCTGTCCGCCGACCGCGCCATGGCATCGAGTACGTCCGCACTGCGCACGGCGTCCTGGAGCGTGGCACCGTGCGGTTTCCCCTCGGCGACGGAACGCAGGAAGCGGTACGCCTCGATCACCTTCAGGTCGTCGTAGCCCATGGCATTGGCCGCGCCCGGCTGGAAGGCGCCGAACTCCCCGTCGCCCGGCCCGACATACACCGTGCTGACGGGCTGGTCCTGGTACGCCGTACCGCGGCTGACGCCCAGCTCGTTCATCCTGCGGAAGTCCCAGAACACCGCGCCCTTGGTGCCGTGCACCTCGAAGCCGTAGTTGTTCTGCTCGCCGACCGAGACCCGGCAGGCCTCCAGGACACCGCGGGCGCCGGAGGCGAAGCGCAGCAGGCAGTTGACGTAATCCTCGTTCTCGACGGGGCCCAACTCGCCGTCGGCGGAACGGGTATGGCCGGTGGTCGAGCCGGTCGGGCGGGCACGCTCGGGCACGAAGATCGCCGTGTCGGCGGTGAGCGAGGTGATCTCGCCGAGCAGATGGCGGGCCAGATCCGCGCCGTGCGAGGCCAGGTCGCCCAGCACCCCGCTGCCGCCGCGTTCCCGCTCGTACCGCCAAGTCAGCGCGCCCTCGGGATGCGCCGCGTAGTCGCTGAACAGGCGGACGCGGACATGGGTGACCGTACCGAGCTCACCGGAGGCGATCAGCTCGCGGGCGGCTTCCACGGCGGGTGCGTTGCGGTAGTTGAAACCGACCGTCCCCTGCACACCGGCCTTCGCGACCGCGTCGGCGACCGCCCGGGCGTCCGCCGCGGTGAGGCCCACCGGCTTCTCGATCCAGATGTGCTTGCCGGCCTCCGCCATCGCGACGCCGATCTCGCGGTGCAGGAAGTTCGGCGCGGTGATACTCACCGCCCGGACGCGCGGATCGGCGGCCACCTCACGCCAGTCGCGGACCGCGCCGGCGAACCCGAACTGCGCGGCGGCTTCCTCGGCCCGGCCCGGCACGTCCTCGGCGACCGTCACCAGCTCCGGGCGCAGGGCCAACCGCGGGTAGTGGTGGCGGACCCGGGCGTACGCCTGGGTGTGCACCCGGCCCATCCAGCCGAATCCGACGACGGCGACACCGAGCGCATCCACCATGACAGCCCCTCTTTGGACCGGTCCATATTCTGTCCAGGCCACCCTGGGCAGGGTTCTGCCTGCTGTCAACCCTTTGACAGGCGAGAGTGGTGCGTGGAACGGTCCAGGTATGAGACCGCCGACGAGTCCGGACAGGGGATCCGAGAGTCCGGACACGCGACCGCCCACGATCCGCGACGTCGCCGACCACGCCGGTGTCTCCAAGTCGCTGGTCTCCCTGGTGCTGCGCGGATCCGACCAGGTGCGCCCCGAGAAGCGCGAGGCTGTGCTGCGGGCCGTACGGGACCTCGGCTACCGGCCGAACGCCGCAGCGCGCAGCCTCAGCGAACAGCGCACCCGAACCGTCGGCGTCCTTCTGAACGACCTGCGCAACCCGTGGTTCGTAGACCTCCTGGACGGCCTCAACCCGCTGCTGCACGACAACGGCCTGCACATGCTCCTGGCGGACGCCCGCCTCAACCGCCGCACCGGCCAGGACTTGGCCGGCCCCTTCCTGGACCTCGGGGTCGACGGTCTCGTCGTGGTCGGCACCCTGCCGGACCCGGCCGCACTCGGCGCGGTCGCCCGGCGCATCCCGGTCGTCGTCGCGGGCGCCCGCGAGCCGGTACCGCCCGGCGTCGACCTGGTGGCCGGCGACGACGAGCGGGGCGCTCGGCTGATCACCGAGCACCTCATCGGCCTCGGCCATCGCCGGATCGCGCACATCGCGGGCTACGGCGCCGTCGGCGAGCTCCGCCGAGCGAGCTTCGAGGCGACGATGCGGGCGCACGGGCTCGCCGACGGCGCGCTCGTCGAGCCCAGCGACATGACCGAGGAGGGCGGCTACCGCAGCACGGTGCGGTTGCTCAGCGGACCGCGGCGGCCCACCGCCATCCTCGCCGTCAACGACATCGCCTCGGTCGGCGCGCTGTCGGCCGCCGAGGAACTCGGCCTGAGCGTCCCCCGCGACCTCTCCGTCACCGGCTACGACAACACGAGCATCGCCCGGCTGCGCCATGTCTGGCTCACCACCGTCGACAACGCCGGCCACGAGGTCGGCCGCCGCGCGGCGCGCTTCCTCCTCGACCGCTTCGACACGCCCGGTGCTCCGGGCCGCGTCCATCTCGCTGCGCCCGCACTGGAGATCAGGGGGACGACGGGCGCCGTCGGCGGCTGAGATGGCGGACCGCGGGTCGGCGTGATCGTCACCTTGGGCATACCGTGTCCGGGCTCCGGTCCGCGCAGGGCCAACTTCGGCCTTCTGTGGCTCTTTTTGATCGGTGTGGGGCTGTAAGTGACTGGGCATTCATGTCCCTTGGTGGGAGGGAAGTGTTCTGTGGGGGTAAACGTGACCGTGTGCGTGATCGGTGCGGGTTTGTCAGGTCTGGCGACCGCGCACGCTCTCGCGGCCAGGGGCGTCGATTTCGTCTGCCTCGAGAAGGCACCGGACGTCGGAGGGATCTGGCGTCAGCCGCAGGCGGGGGAGCGCGGTCCGGGCTATCTGGCGCTGCACCTGAACTCCGCCAAGCAGCTCACCGGTTACACCGGTTTCCCGATGCCCGACTCCTTTCCGCTCTACCCCCGGCACAGCGACATCGCCACCTATCTGCGTTCCTACGCGGAATGGGCCGACGTACTGTCACGTATCGAACTGCGCACCGAAGTGGAGTCCGTGCGCCAGGATCCCGACGGCACATGGACGGTCGTCAGCCGGGACGCGGGCGGCGTATCGGCATCGCGCCGGTTCGGGCAAGTGATCGTCGCCTCGGGGCACAACACGAGGCCGGCCTTCCCGGATCCACTGCCGGCCGGATCCCACTCGTACGACGGAACGATTCTGCACTCCATCGACTATCGCGACGGCAGCGACTTCCAGGGGAAGCGCGTCATAGTCGTGGGGCTCGGCGCGTCGGCGGTGGACATCGCGGCGGACGTGTCCCGGCACGCCGCGCGGACGCTGCTCTCGGTGCGCCGCGGGCTCCACATCGTTCCCAAGCAGCTCTACGGCCTGTCGCTCGACGAGATAGCCAACGCCCCATGGTGGACCCGGATGACCTTGCCCGAGCAGCGTCACTTCGTCGAGCAGTCGCTGCTCGTCGCGCGGGGGAGACTGACCGACTACGGCCTTCCCGAGCCCGACCACCGGATCTTCTCCTCGGCCGTCACCATCTCGGACGAGATTCTCAGCCGCATACGTCACGGCGCGGTGATACCCAGACCGGCGATCGAGTCCATGGCGGGAAGACGGGTTCGCTTCACCGACGGAAGCTCCGAAGAGGCCGACGCGATCGTCTACTGCACCGGGTACCGCATGGCCTTCCCGTTCCTTCCCGATGGATGGCCGACGGGCCCGCAGGGGGCGGTCGAGCTGTACAAGCGGGTCGTCGCACCTGATCACCCGGGCCTGCACTTCGTCGGTCTGGTCCGCCCTGTGGGCACTATCACCCGCCTCGTGGAGGCCCAGGCGCACTGGGTGGCTCGGATCGTCGACGGCGACGTCGTCCTGCCGTCAGCGGAGGTCATGCACAAGGAGATCAGCGCCTACGTGCGCGGGGTCGTCGACCGCTACGGGAAGGCGGAGGGGTCCTCCATCCAGGTCGACGTCGTTCCGTATCTCCAGGAGCTGGGCGCCGAACAGGACGGCTCGTACACGTCGTAGGCGAAGCTCCTGCCGGTGGTGGTCCGGTGACGCCCGACCACCACCGGCAAGCTTCGCCGGTGCGGGAGTGCTTCAGTGCACCATTTCGACCTGATGATGCCGCCGGGTGACCGGCGGCCGGACCGCGTATGCCTCCGAGGAGATGTACGCGTTCACCCGCGGTGGCCGACCGCGGTGGTGGGTGAGCGAGAGATAGGCGATGAGCCCCACACCGTCCTGCGGCAAGCGAGAGGTGACGGCTTCCAGTGACCGCAGAAGCGGCGCGGTGTCCACGCCGCGGCGTTCGAGTACGGCCTCCGCACGGGCGAGAGCCTCCCCGTCGTGCCCGACGGAGTCCCTGACCGGGACGTAGAGCGTGAAGCCGCTCGCCAGCCCGGACGCCGTCTCGGTGAAGGCGTGACAGGACTGCGTGCGCCCGCCACCCAGCACCGCGTTCTCCCCGGGACCTGCCCCGAGGCCGGCTGCGGTGCGGAAGAACTCCTCGGTCTCCGCGCATCCGACGTGGCCAGGGCTCGTACGGGGCAGGCGGCCGGCCTCTGCTGCCGACAGGTCGTCGTGCCGGAGGTAGACCTTCGCACGGGGGGTGTCCCAGTCACCCAGGTCCAGGGCGAAGTACGGGTAGCCGTCCGCCTCGGGCAGGCTCGCGAACGCTCGCGGGTGACCAAGTCGGCGCATGGCCTCCCGTACTGTCCCGGCGGAGTGCTCCTGGCCGGACGCCGCGGGGTTCAGATACACCTTGACCCTGGGCACCCCGCCGGGGCGCAGCTCCAGCGCACACCACAGCGCGAAGGGGCCCTCGGCGGAGGCAGGGAAGAACAGGTCCTCCAACTCGTCGAGTTGGCCGGTGGCGATGTCCCAGCGCTGCGCCATCTCCCGGACGACGCGCAGTCCCGTGCGACCGCTCTGCGTCGGACCGTGGGCACCGCATCCCGGTTCCAGCAGCAGGCGCAGTGTGGGGACCGCGTCCGGCAGGAAGGAGAGCGAGAACTCCACCGGGGTGTGATCGTCTGAGAGCAGACTCTCCGAGGGCGGCGGCCGGTCGAGCGGACGTTCGGCCGACGGACCCAGGGCCTCGATGAGTACACGCGCGTAGATCTCCGCGTCGGCCGGTTCCAGACCTACGACGTCGCACAGCCGTACAAGCTGGCCTGTCGTGAACCCGCCGAGTGTCGGCGTGCTCGAACCGCTTCGGTCACCGGGCCGGGCGGCCGTCACCGTTCGTCTCGCTGTACGCCGGAGCGCACAAGAAGATACCCGCCTGCGGGGGCGGGTATCTTGTCTTGCCGTCTCAGGCGTTGGGCCGTGATCGCGGCGCTGGTAGGTATGTGGTACACGACACCCCCTATGTCTGGTAGCAACTCAACTGCCGCGTTACTCACTACCCGTGCAGCTGAACTGCCATGCAGTCATGGGGAGTTGACGGTTGTCGTGTACATCACCTTGTCAAACGGGACAGGAAATGCCTCCACTTGTCGCCGTCGGCTCCGCCGCCCGCCGAGGACTAGGGCCTGTCTGACAATTCCCGTCTGCCCCGCGACGCCATGCACGCACTCTCGCCGCACCGGGCGCAGACCCGAGTACGTCCAGTGCGAGGCCCTACGCCCGGCACGCCGAGAGCACGCACCTGACGCCGCCCTTCGGGCGACGACGGGAATTGTCAGACAGGCCCTAGAGCTGGGCTTCGGCGAAGCCTGCAAGGAGGACGATGAAGCCGCCGATCTCACCGGCGATCAGTGTGGCCAGTACAAAACGCATGCTGTGCGGTGCGTTGCGCATTTGGTTGTCGGTCTCGCCTTGCCATGCAAGCCGGACATAGTTCGCAATCGTCACAGCGAACAGTAGGATGATCACCGCAGCCGCGCTGCCGTTGACCGCGGACGGCCAGCCGGACAGCTGGACGAACGCCGCGATGAGCCCCGTCGCGAATGAGTACAGCAGCGCGGATCTGTGGGCGATGTCGACGTACGGGTGCGCCGTGCCGTCCGGCGAGGCGGCCATCTGCTGCCATTTCCACACCCCGAGAACCAGGGCCCACACAAATATGAGCCCTGCGAAGAACAGCACCCAGGCCGCTTCCGTGCGAATCACGTCATACCTCCGAAAGAACGCGCGAAACGGGAGGCCCCTCGACTTCGCGGTGTTGAGGCAGCAGCACGTGGGAGAGGACCGCAAGAAGGTACCCGCCTGCGGAGGGCGGGTACCTTGACTGCCTGCTGGTGCGGTGGGGTTCTCCGTACGGGTCTGTCCGCACGCTCCCTGAACATGTACGACCGGGGGCGGAGCGACGCGGTGGAGTGCTGGATGAAAGCGGTGCCGACGGATATGTGAGACACCACACACCCCTTCTTCAGCACGGCACCAACGCCGCGTGCTCATTACCCCTGCGGTTGAAGGTTCATGCGGTCATGGGGAGTTGACGGTCGCCGGGTACGTCACCCCCGCAACCAGGACAGGAACCCGCTCCACCCTGAGCGTTCCGGCTTGCGGGCCGCGGCGACGTCATTGTCGCGCGCGGGCGCCTCGGTCCGGGACGCCGGGGTTGTCTGCCGCGCCGGCTGAACCGGGGTGAAACGGGTGGGGAGTGTGGCCAGCGCGCGGTTGAAGGGGCCGGGCCGCCAGGTCAGGCTGTCCTCCGGCACGGTGAGCCGGGTGTCGGGCAGCCGGTTGAGCAGGTTCTCGATGGCGGTGACGGTGATGTGCATGGCGGGATCCTTGGACGGGCACGCATGCGAACCCGCACTCCACGCCAGGTGGGCCCGGCTGCTGCCCGCCTGACGTGCGGCCGAGAGCGCCGGTCCGGTGTTGGCGGCCGCGAAACTGACCATCACCAGATCGCCTGCCGCGAGCCTCCCCCCGGCGAACTCCATGTCGGATGCCGGGTAGTGCGGCGCGAAGTTCGACATGGGCGGGTTTTCCCACAGCGTGTCTTCGAGGGCTTCCTCGATCAGGCCGCCGGAGTGGGCGTACTTGTCGTGGGTGAGCAGGCGGTGCAGGGTGTTGCCGACAAGGTTCCGCAGCGGTTCGGTCCCCGCGGACAGGAGCAGCGCGACCTGATAGACCATTTCCTCGTCGGTAAGCGCTGCCTCGTGCTGCATCAGCCACGAGGTGACGTCGTCTCCGGGCCTGGCCCGCTTGAGCGTGACCAGTTCGCCCACGGCCTGGAAGAGCACCCCGGCCGCTTTCTCGGCATTGACGCCGTCGAACATGCCGGAGATACCGAAGAGAACCCGGTCGCCGATCTCGGCGGGGCAGCCGAAGAGTTCGTTGAACACGAACAGCGGCACCTGCTTGGCGTAGTCGCTGATCAAGTCGGCCGAACCACGAGCGCTGAACTGGGCCATGAGGTAGTCCGACACCTGTGTGGTGCTCCGGGCCAGCCGGCGGGAGTCCACGCGCGCCATGCTGTCGGTGACAGCCTGGCGCAGGCGCAGATGCTCGGCGCCGTCGCTGAACATGCAGTTGGGCCGGTACGCGAGCAGCGGTGCGACCGGGCTGTCCGGATGGATTTTGCCGTCGTTGAAGTCCCGCCAGCGGCGGGCGTCCTTGCGGAACGAACTGGAGTCCTGCAGTAGCTGCAGGGCTGCCGCGTAGTCCGTGACGAGGGTCGCCTCGACCCCCGGTGCCAGCTCCACAGGCGCGGTCGGTCCGTAGTGGCGCATGAACTCGTAGTACGCCTGCGGATCGGCCGCGAACTCCGGCCCGTACAGCGGCACACGGCCGCCGGAATTATGGGCCGGGCATCCGGGCGGGGGCACGGGTGCGGCGGATTGAGCGTCCATCTCTGCTCCTAGAGGGCACGGTCCTGCAAGTGGCGGACGAGTGTGATCAGTGCTTCGGCCGACGATTTCTCGTCCCGCGCGTCGCAGGTGACGACCGGGGTGTCGTCGAGAAGGTCCAGTGCCTCGCGCAGTGCGTGCTCGTCACGGGCCGGCACACCGGTGAACTGGTTCACGGCGATGGCGTAGTCGAGTCCGTACTGCTCGATCAGGTCGATCACGGGGAAGGAATCCGCGAGCCGATCGGGGTCGACCAGCACCAGCGCTCCCAGCGCGCCCCGCGCCATGTCCTCCCACATCTGAACGAAACGCTGCTGGCCGGGCGTTCCGAAGAGATAGAGGACGACCCGATCGCTGATGGTCAGGCGGCCGAAGTCCATGGCGACCGTCGTGGTCGTCTTGCCCTGGACGCCCTTGAGGTCGTCGACCGTTTCCGCGGCCCGCGTCATCGTCTCCTCGGTGGACAGCGGAACGATCTCCGATATCGACCCGATGAAGGTGGTCTTGCCCACCGCGAAATGCCCGACGACCAGGATTTTCACCGCGGTCTGCGTCGCCCCGTCACGGACGTAGGCCTGTTCATCCAAACCTTGAACGGAGACCATTCAGCACCTCCTGAAGGATCTGTTGGTCAGCCAGGGCAGCACGTTCCACGGGCGGCCGGGCGATGAGGTAGCCCCCCTCGATGAGAGAGGAGAGAACGATCCGCACCACTCCCAGGGGTAACTGCGTGTGCCCCGCGACCTCGGCGACCGACAGATAACCGACGGCGGCGATGTCCAGCAGCCGTTGCTCCTCGGGAGAGAGCCGGGTCGGCCGCTGGTTGTGGTCGGCCACCGCCGTGACCAGGGTGATCAGCGAGAGCTTCGCCTCGTCGGGGAGGCCGCGACCTTTGGTGACGACGTAGGGTCGCACCAACTCCCCTGCCTCGAACTCCCCTTCGTCGTGCCGCCTCATGAGGGGGCGCCGAGGTCCGCGCGAGGCGGCGTCGTCAGCGCCTTGCCCAGCTGGCTGACGAGCTGCTGCATCCGGAACGTGATGTCCGCCATGTCGACGTCGGGGGAGGCCGAGACCGCGAGATAGGCGCCCGGTCCGGCGGAGATCAGGAAGACCCAGCCGCCGTCGAACTCGACCAGCGTCTGCCGCCACTGCTGCTGCGGGTGGGCGCAGAAGAACGCGAGTGCGCGGCTGAGCGACTGCATGCTGCTCATCGCGGCGGCAACTCTGTCCGCGTCGTCCCTGTCGAGATCCTTTGTCCGGGTCATCAACAGACCATCGGCGGAAATCAGCACCGCATGCACGGCCCCGGGTATCTCCAGGGCGCTGTCGAGCATCCATGCCAGATCAGAATCGTCGTTCACGAGACCTCATGTCCTTCGCTGCTTGCACCACGTGTGCCGCTCGTCTGATCCGTCGCGTCCGGATCGGCGTCTCGACCGGACGTCGTGCCTCGTTGGAAGGCCCCGAAGATCGCTGCCCGCTCCGCGCCGGAGCGGGTCGAGGTGCCGGACGCTGTTGCGGTGCCCGGCACGACGGCCATCGGCCGCTTGCGGCGTCGCCTCGGCAGACCGTCGGCGGTCGAGGACACGGACAGGGTGGGTTCGGTTCCGATCGGACCCGACACCGTGGCCACGGGGACGGCGGGCGGCTGAGCCTTCGGCTCCGGCATGCCGGCGAGCAGCTCGTGCGGCAGCAGGAGAATCGAGCGCACGCCCCCGTAGGGGGACGAGGAATCCACGGATACCTCGAAGCCGAAGCGCTCGCAGAGCACGCCGATCACGGCGAAACCGAACTGCGGAGGGTTGCCGAGTCCCGAAACACCGGAAACCCGCTCACTCGACAGGAGTTTCGCGGCCCGGGCCCTCTCCTCGTCATTCATACCGACACCGGCGTCGTCGACGACGATGCAGATCCCCTTGGGCACGGTACGAATGTTGATCTCGACAACGGTGTCCGGGCTGGAGTAGCTCGTGGCGTTGTCGAGGAGTTCCGCGAGAGCCAGTGCCACGGGTTCGACGGCTCGGCTGGTGACGCCGAAGTCGACCTGCGAGAGAATGTCCACCCGCCGGAAGTGGCGGATTCTTCCCTGTGCACTGCGGACCACGTCGTAGACCGAGGCGACCTCGCGCCGGTTCCCCAGCCAGCCGCCGCACAGTACGGCGATGGACTGAGCGCGCCGGCCGAACTGTGAGTTCGTGTGGTCGATCTCCAGGAGGTCCTGGAGAATTACGGAGTCCCCGTATTTCTCCTGAAGCTGAGAGATGATTTTCTGCTGCTCAGCTGCGGTTACCTGGAGTGTCCGCATGGCGGACTTGAGGACTGTTCGGATTTCTTCCTGGGCCTGCTCCTGGGCTTGCTCCTGGGAATCCAGAATGGATTGCGAGTAATCTTTTTCTCGCTCGGAGTGGCGAGCTCTCAGCTCTTCCATCTCCCGCCGCGAATCCCGTGCCGCCCTGCGTTGGACAACAATGACGGCGAATGCGGCAAGGAAGACGAGAAGGAGAGCCCAGAATATCGGGTTCTGTATGTAATGCGTCATAAGACTCTCTTCAGGCGACTGACGGCCAGCTGCTGAATTTCCGTCAATGCGGTGGACCGGTGGACTGCCGGCGTCGGAGTTGCCGCCCGGACTGTCCCCGTAGTCGGAGATGTCGTTTTACACCCATCTGCCCACTCCGCAAGTGCGCAGATCGTATCACCGTACGAACACTTGACTGACCGTCAATAGCTCGAATTCCGGAGGGTGTTGATGCCTTATCAAGTCCCGCTCCTCAATGGGGCGGTGGCGACAGGGCGTGGCTGTCTATTTGTCGATTCATATCCGGGAAGCTCGCGTGAGGGGCGGCCCGACGGCCGTGCCTGTCGCAGGGGTTGACTCGGGAACGATCACGCCGGGACAGTGGCGCTGTCCCCGCGCAGCCCCCCACCCCCGGAGACCTCCCCGTGAGACGTCGAAGAATCCGCCACTCCCTGAGTGCCGTTGCCGCCGCGACGGCACTCTTTTTGAGCCTCGCCACAACGGCCGAGGCCACCCCGACAACGTTGTCGGCAGCCGTCGGGGCAGCCGCTCTCGTCGACGACCCCGCCGACTATGTCGATCCGTTCATCGGCACCGGCCTGAGCGGCAGTTCGTTCGGTGAGATCAACAACTTCCCCGGCCCCGCGGCGCCGTTCGGGATGATGCAGTTCTCTCCCGACACCCAGAACAGCTACGCCGGGTACCAGTACCACAACGACCGGATCCGCGGCTTCAGCCTCGATCACGCCTCCGTCGGATGCAGCGCCTTCGGCGATGTGCCGATCCTGCCCGTGGTGGGCGACGTCGGCTCCGCGCCCTGGGACCGCACCGAGAAGTACTCGCACGACGCCGAGGAGGCGGAGCCCGGCTACTACGCGGTGACGCTGCAGGACTCCGACGTACGGGCCGAGTTGGCCGCGACGACCCGGACCGGGCTCGCCTCCTTCACCTTCCCGGCCACGGACGCGGCCCAGGTACTGGTCAAGGGCGGCGCGAGCCTCGGCGGGAACGACGCGGCCGACATGAGGATCGTCGGCGACAACCAGGTCACCGGCTCCGCCACGACAGGGCACTTCTGCGGCAAGTCCAATACGTACACGCTGTACTACTCGATCACCTTCGACCAGCCGTTCACCGCCCACGGCACCTGGGACGGCTCCACGGTCCAGCCGGGCAGCGACACGGTGGACGCGAAGCGGGCCGGCGCCTATCTGACCTTCGACACGGCGGCCGGGGAGGACCGCACCGTGCAGGCGAAGGTGGCGATGAGCTATGTGAGCGTGGCCGGGGCGCAGGCCAACATGGCGGCGGAGATACCCGGTTGGGACCTCGGCGCGGTCGCGCAGCAGACCCGCGACCAGTGGACCGACACGCTGCGCAAGGTGCGGGTGGCAGGCCGGAACGAGGGTGAGCTGAAGACCTTCTACACCTCGCTCTACCACTCGTTGATGCACCCGAACACCTTCAACGACGTCGACGGCCGCTACATCGGCTTCGACGACCAGATCCGCACGCTGCCCAAGGGCCGTACGCAGTACGCGAACTTCTCCGACTGGGACACCTACCGCTCGCTGGCGCCGCTCCAGGCCATGCTCTTTCCCGAAGAGGCGAGCGACATGGCGCAGTCGCTCGTCAACGACGCCGAACAGAGCGGCTGGTGGCCCCGCTGGCCGATGGCCAACCAGTTCACCAGCCAGATGACCGGCGACAACTCCGTACCACTGGTAGCCGCGTTGTACGCCTACGGGGCACGCGACTTCGACGTGGAAACGGCGTTGAAGTACCTCGTCAAGGGCGCGACGACGGTGGACGAGACGCCCGGGGCGTACAAGGAGCGCCCAGGCATCGAGAGTTACGTCGACCTCGGCTACCTGCCCAACAACGACTCCGCGCGCGGCGACCACCAGCGCGTCGGTGCCTCCATCACCCTTGAATGGTCGATCGACGACTTCGCGATCGGGCAGCTCGCCGAGGCCGTGGGCGACGACGACACGGCCGCCGAGTTCACCCGGCGCGGCCAGAACTGGCAGAACATCTTCAACGCGTCGACCGACTACCTGCAGCCGCGCACCGAGGAGGGGCTCTTCCCCGACGGCCCCGCTTTCCAGGCCCCGACCTCCGGGATCGGACAGAGCGGCTTCGACGAGGGCAACGCCGCCCAGTACAACTGGCTCGTACCGCAGAACATGGCCGGTCTCACCACCGCCATGGGTGGCCGCGAGGTGGCGTCCGACCGGCTCGACACCTTCCTGACCAAGCTCAACGCCGGTCCCAACGAGCCCTACATGTGGGCAGGCAACGAGCCCAACTTCGCGGTGCCGTGGGCCTACAACTACCTCGGCGAACCCTGGAAGACGCAGGAGACGGTCCGCGAGGTCGCCACCACGCTCTTCGGACCCACGCCCGACGGCGAACCCGGGAACGACGACCTGGGCGCGCAGTCCGCCTGGTACGTGTGGGCCGCCCTCGGCCTGTACCCCGCGACGCCCGGCACCTCCGATCTCACCGTGCACAGCCCGCTGTTCGAGCGCGCGGTGCTCGATCTGCCCGGCAAGAACACGATCGACCTCCGCGCGCCGGGGGCGTCCGCGGACAACCAGTACGTCCACGACCTCAAGCTCAACGGCTCCGACTGGGAGCGCACTTACCTGCCGCAGAACGTCGTACGCAAGGGCGCCAGGCTGGACTTCAAGCTGAGTGACACCCCGGACACCACCTGGGCGACCTCCGCGAAGGCCGCGCCGCCGTCGTACCGGGAGGGCGAGGAAGGCTTCCTCGCGAGCGCCGCGCCCAACCAGGTCACCGTCGCGCCCGGCCAGTCCGGGACGTTCGCCGTGGACGGGCAGCGGCTGAGCGGGCAGGACCGCAAGCTCACCGTGACCGCCGAGGCACCGGAAGGAGTGAGCCTGAGCGCGGAGAGGAAGACGCTGACGCTGGACAGGAGCAGCGGTTCCGGCAGCGTCGAATTCACCGCCACCGCGGGGCCGGACACGCCCAACGGGTTCTACGAGATCCCGGTGACCGTGCGTGGCGGCAGGGGCCCGGCGGTCAAGCAGACCGTCTACGTCCAGGTCGCCGCCGAGGGAAGCTTCGCGGCCGCCTACAACGCCACCGCCGTCTCCAGCGACACCGACACCTCGCAGGGCGACTTCGACCGCTCCGGCGGCAGTTACTCCCGTCAGGCGCTGGCCGCCGCAGGGCTGAACTCCGGTGCCCAGGTGGAGGTTTCGGGCACCACGTTCACCTGGCCGGACTCCCCGCCCGGCCGCCCCGACCACCTCTACGCGGACGGTCAGACCATCGACCTCGCGGACGCGCAACGGCTGGTGTTCGTGGGCGCGGCGATCTACGGGGACGTACGGACGACAGCCACGGTCACCTTTACCGACGGCAGTACGGAGCAGGCCGACCTGTCGTTCGGCGACTGGGTGTATCCGGGCGGCGGTTCCCAACCCGTCTTCGACAACACCGTGGTGGCCAAGACCGAGTACCGCAATCCGGGCCATGCCGGTCCAGCGTACGTCTTCGCCACCGCGCCCTTCGAGGCACCCGAGGGCAAGCGGATCGCGTCGGTCACGCTGCCGAAGAGTGTAAACACGCACCTGTTCGGCGTCGGCGTCGGCTGACCGAACCGGCATACGACTGAGGGGTCTTCACGGGCTGACGCTCGTGAAGACCCCTCTTACGTCAGATGGGTCCCCGGGCTGACGTGTAGACCCCTCTCACGTCAGATGCGTCCCCGGGCTGACGTGTAGACCCCTCTCACGTCGGACGGGTCTTCACGGGCTGATACGCGTGTAGACCTTGCTCAGCCGTACGACCGATGCTCACCTCACCATTCCCAGGCGGCCTGCGCGTTCCGCAGTGCCGTTTTGGCGGTCTGCTCGCCCGAGACGGCCAGGGCGAGTTGGTCGCACAGCAACTGCAGGTTCTGCGGCGCGGCGGCGTCCTTGGGCCAGGCAGCGGGAGCGTAGACGTCCAGGCCGTCGCGGATGAGATCGAAGGCGCTCGGAGTGGCCGCCGCGTAGGAGGGGTCGTACAGGACGCTCGTGCGGTTGGGGTCGATGGCGCTGTTCGGCGTGGTCGCCTGTACGAGCACCTCCTCGGGGCTGGTCGCCCACGCCGCGAACGCCAAGGCCTCGGCCTGGTGCTTGGAGGCGGTCGACACACCGAGGCCGTAGCCGTTGTTGAGCGGCGTACGGTGCGTCGTGTTGTTCCCGCCCACCGGGATGGCGACCGCGCCCCACTTGTCGGAGATCTTCGACAGGGCGGGGTCGGCGACCCGCTGGGCCATGCCCGTCCAGGTCTCGATCATCGCGACCTGGCCGTTGAGATAGGCGTTGTTCGCGGTGGAGAAGCCGGTGGTCAGCGGTGTGGGCAGCGCGTACTGATTGATGTCGATCAGGTGCTCGGCAGCGGCCAGCGCGGCGTCGGTGGTCAGGGTCGGCCTGCCGGAGGCGCTGACGAGGCTGCCTCCGTACCCGACGAGCCGGTTGATGAAGGCGCAGCCCAGGAGCAGTGCGGCCGGCTGGCCCTGCACGGCGGCCCCGTAGTACTCGCCACCGCCGCCCTGGGTGATCTTCTTGGCCGCGGCGTCGTACTCGTCCCAGGTCGTCGGCGGCTGGAGGTCGTACCGGTCGAGGAGTTCGGTGTTGTAGTAGACGAGGTGCTGGCAGCCGTCGAACGGCAGGCCGTAGCGCCGGCCCTCGTAAAGGGTGTACGCGTCGTAGACGGACGGCAGGTAGTCGCGGGTCTTGAGTTCCTTGTGCCGGGCGATCCATCTGGTGATGTCGACCAGAGCATCGGCCTCCACCAGCGATCCCAGCCCGTAGTAGAAGTAGTCGAAGATGTCGTACTCGCCGGTCCCGCTCTGCGCGTCCGCTATCTGCGCGGCGATCAACTGGTCGTAGGGGACCGCCGTCGCCACCAGCTTGCCACCGGTCTGCTGCTCCCAACGGGGGGCCAGGACGTTGTTGTACGTGGCGAGATGCGGCGTATTGACCAAGACCTTGAGCGTGACGCCTGCCGGAGCCGCCTCGGCATCGGAGACCTGCGCGCTCGTCGAGGCCGCGTAGGCGGGGGCGCCTCCGACAGTGGCCAGTCCGGCGGCCGCGGTGGTTCCCCGGAACAGGGTCCGGCGCGTCCACACGCGGGCAGGTCCGGAGTCCTGAGACGCGGCGTCGTCAGGTCGATTGGAGTGGCGGGAGGACATCGTGCTCCTTATTCGGAATGGACTGACTGATTATTCGGAATGGACTGACTGAGAAAAGAACGAGGTCCGCTCTTGACGGCAGTGAACGGCAGCCTTCCTTTGCCTTGCCGGAAATCACATCGTCCGTGCGGGACGGAAAGGGGGGTGCTTTCGGTACTGATGACCTTCGTCGACCACCGAACATCCCTACAGCGTAGGTGAGTTGTGGTGACGGGGTGCGCCGATGGTGAACATCCCCGGAGTGGCGCCGGCGGCCCCGGCTGACGGGGCGAGGCCGAGCTGGGCGATATCGCGCGACCGTCCGCCGGGAAACTGCCCGGGCGACCGTTGATACCGGCGTCCGGGTCGGCCTTCGACAGGGACTAATCGCGTCATGACGGTATTCCTTCGCCGGGTGGGCCGATCCGGATCGGTTGGAGAGACCACAGAAACCTACTAGGGAGCTCCGGGTCATCAAGAGGTAAAGCGGGATTCTCAGCAAACTCAAAGGAGACTCCCAGGGAGATGATGGGATTCACTGCCGAAGGCCGGCCGGTGCTTCTCGTCCCCCACGGCCTTCCAGCCCTGCTGAACCCTCGTGTGGCGGAGCCGCCCACTCGCGCCTGGCCTCCGCGGACCGCCTTCCCTGCAAGGGCTGTTGAACACCTTGACCGAGTTTGGGTACAGCAGTAACTTCACGGCAACACTGTTCCCGTACCGGGAGCGATGTACCTGGAAGATGGCGGGCAGAGCATGGTGCGAACTGTGAAAAGGCCTGGTCGAGCCCTGTCGGCATGCTTGACGGCGGCTTTGTTGATGTTGTGTGCGTGCTCGAACTCCGCCCCGGAAGGGGAGGGTTCGGAGGACTCCTCGCCCTTGGTCATCGGGGCGTCGCTGTCGCTGTCGGGCGACTTCGCCGAACTCGCCGAACCGGCGAAGAAGGGGTACGAGCTGTGGGCCGACACGGTCAACGAGAAGGGCGGTCTGCTCGGGCGGAAAGTCAGCCTGAAGATCGTCGATGATGCGTCCAACCCGACCCAGGCGGTCACCAACTACCAGAACCTGATCACCCGCGATCACGTCGATTTGGTGTTCGGCCCCTTCTCCAGCCTGCTCACCATCCCGGCGGCGGGAGTCGCGAAGCGTTTCGACTACGCGTTCATCGAACCCTCGGGCGGGGCACCTCAGGTATTCGACCTGAAAATGCGCAACTTGTTCTTCGTCCAGCCCGCGCCGATCGTGAACTCCGGTGACGCCTTCGCCGAGTACATCCTCTCGCTGCCCGCGGACCAACGGCCGAAGACAGGTGCCTACCCGACGGCCGACAACCCGTTCACCTCCCCGATCGTCGCCCGGATCCGCGAACGACTGGAGCGCGCCGGCGTCAAGACGGTGTACTCGAAGACCTATTCGGCCGAGACCGTCGACCTCAGCCCCGTCGTGACCAGGCTCGTCGAGGAGAAGCCCGACCTCATCGTCTCGGGGACCGGTGGCCCCGACGCGGTCGCCGAGGTCAAGGGCATGGTCCAGTCCGGCTGGACACCGAAGTTCCTGTTCTTCACCGGCGGCCCGAACTCCCCGTCCTTCCCCTCGAAGATCGGAGCGGCCAACGCGGAGGGGATCTTCAGCACCGGCGACTGGTTCCCGACCGCCAAGACGGCCGGCACCCCCGACTTCATCAAGGCCTACACGGAGAAGCACGGAGGCAAGGGGGAGGACATCGACTCCGCCGCGGCCGAGGCGTTCGCGTGCGGCCAGCTCCTCGAACTGGTGGCGGAGCGAGAGAACAAGGTCGACAACAAGACCATCATCTCGGCTCTCCACGAGGGCACCTGGCCCACCTTGGTGGGCGACCTCCGCTGGGACGCGTACGGCGCTCCCCAGGGCCAGAACATCGTCGTGCAGTGGATCGACGGCCGGCTCACGCCGGTGTACCCGAAGGACGAAGCCCTCGCCGACCCGATCGCCAAGCCCTCCTGGGGCGGGTGAGCCGTGCATCTGCTCGTGCAGGCCATCATCGTGGGAATCCTGATCGGCGGCGTCTACGCACTGCTCGCCGGCGGTCAGGCGATGATCTTCGGGGTCACCCGCACCGTGAACTTCGCCCAGGCGATCTTCGCGGTCATGTGCTCCTACCTCAGCTACACCCTCTTCCAGGACTTCGGGCTCGACCCCTTCCTTTCCGTCCTGGTGCTCGTGCCGGCCATGTTCGTCTTCGGCGGCGCCATCCACATCGTCCTGCTGCGCCGGCTCAGCAGATCCGGCGCCGAACTCTCCCTGCTCGTCCTCTTCGCGCTGGGCATCGGGATACAGGGGGTGCTCGACTTCTTCTACAAGACCGACACCCGGGTCATCGCCACCTCGTACGCGAACGACTCCTGGACCGTCCTCGGTTACCAGGTCCCGGCGGTGCGCTTCTTCGCCTTCCTCCTCGCGGTGGCGGTCCTGGGCGCACTGCACCTGATCCGCCAGTACACCAAGTTCGGCCGGGCGCTCCGGGCCACCACCCAGAATCCGGACGCCGCCCGGTTGCTGGGCGTGGACGTGGAACGGGTCTCGGCCATCGCGATGGGGCTGGGAGTCGCCGCGGCGGGGGCCGCCGGAGCCGTGTTCGGCATGGTCATTCCCTTCAGCGGCAACAGCCAACTCGACCTGCTGAACAAGCTCCTGGCCATCGGCGTCCTCGGCGGAATGGCGAGCTTCCCGGGAACCATCGTGGCCGCGGTCATCCTCGGCGTCATCGAATCGGTCGTGGCCGTCAACATCTCACCGGACTGGTCCTCCTTCTCCTTCCTCGTCGTCCTCTTCGCCGTGCTCACCTTCCGACCGCAGGGCCTGTTCGGGCAGCGACTACGAGGGGCGGCCTGATGGCGCGACGCGGCACGGAACCGCGAATCCGACCGGCGAGCGCCGTCCGCGCGACCGCGTTCGTCGCCTTCCTCGCCGTACTCCCGCTGGTCTTCGCCGGCCACTGGCAGGTCAGCCTGCTCGTGTTCACGGTGATGTACGCGGGTCTCGCGTGCGCCTGGAACCTGCTGGGCGGCTACGCCGGCTACCCCGCCCTCGGCCACGGCGCCTTCTTCGGCATCGGGGCCTATGCGATGGCCATCACAGCCCCGCATCTCGGCGTCGGCAACGGCTACCGCCCCTTTCTCCTCGTCCTCCCGATCGTCGCCGCCACCGCCCTTGCGGTACTGCCGATCGCGCGGCTGCTCCTGCGGACGCGGGCCGCCGCCTTCGCAGTGCTGAGCATCACGGTGATGTTCATGGTCGCGACGCTCGTCTACAACGTCCGTGGTCTGACAAAGGGTTCCGAGGGCCTGCCCGTGCCGGTCGCGCCGTTCGACGTGGCCACCTTCGAGCGGCCCTTCTACTACGCGATGGCCGCCCTGCTCGCACTGACCGTGGCTGTCTGCTGGGTGGTGCGGACCAGCAAGCTCGGGCTGGCGCTCAACGCCGTGCGCGACGACGAGGACCGCGCCCGAGGACTCGGTGTGCAGACCGAGCTGGTCAAGATGGTCGCCTTCGCGCTGAGCGCCGGTCTCACCGCGGGCTTCGGGGCGGTGTGGGCGTACTACATCACCTACGTGTATCCGCCCTTCGCCTTCGATCCGCTGCTCTCGCTCGGCGCCGTCCTCATGGCGTTCCTCGGCGGGCGGCGCACCTTGTGGGGCCCGGTCGCCGGCGCGGCTCTGATCGTCCCCGCCCAGCAGTACTTCGCCTACCGCTACGGGGCGAGCCAGCTCTATCTCATCGCGTACGCCGCTCTGTTCCTCCTGGTCATCTACCTCCTCCCGGACGGGATCGTCCCGTCGGCCACCCGGCATCTGCGGCGGCTCCGATCGGCCTACCGCGCCCACGCGCGGCGTGACCCGGCGGCGGTGGGCCCCGTCTCGACCCGAGGAGGACAAGGATGAGCGCGCTGCTCAAAGTGGAGGGGCTGACCAAGTCGTTCGGAGGGATCCGGGCCCTCGACGAGTGCGGCTTCGAGATCGCCGAAGGGTCGGTGAGCGCCCTCATCGGCCCCAACGGCTCCGGAAAGACAACGGCGTTCAACGTGATCACCGGCTACCAGCGCGCCGAGTCGGGCCAACTGGCGTTCCGCGGGCGCGCGATCCGCCGTCCCGACCCGTGCCGTCTGCAGCGGCTGGGCCTCGCCCGCACCTTCCAGCAGGCGCGGGTCTTTCCCGGACTGTCGGTGCTGGAGAACATCGTGCTCAGCCGCGGTCAACCCTGGCACGCCCTGCTCCGCCGCCGGGTGCCCGGTCAGGACCGGCTGCGCGCCGAGGAGCTTCTCGACGAGTTCGGGCTGGCGGCCCATGCCGGCAAGCCCGCCGCGCAGTTGTCGTACGGACAACGCAAACTGCTCGAGTTCGCCGGGGTGCTCATGGCCGAGCCGCTGCTCGTGCTGCTCGACGAACCCACCGCCGGGGTCAACCCGGTCATGGTCGAGGCGATGGAACAGCACATTCGCCGACGGCACGCGCAGGGTGTCACCTTCCTGATCGTGGAGCACGAGATGCCGTTCGTGATGCGGCTGTGCGATCCCGTCATCGTGCTGGACCGTGGTCGCCTCATCGCCTGTGCCGCCCCGGAGAAGGTTCAGAACGACCCCCGTGTCCTCGACGCCTACCTAGGAGACTGACCCATGGCCGCAGGGCTGGAGCTGCACGGCATCGTCGCCGGCTACGGCCAGGGTGACATCCTGCGCGGTCTCGACCTCGACGTGCCCGCGGGCCGGATCACCTGCCTCATCGGGCCGAACGGCTCCGGCAAGTCCACGGTCCTGCGGGTCATCAGTGGCCTGCTCGCCCCGCGAGCCGGTCACGTCCTGCTCGCCGGGCGGAAGGTCACCGGCTGCTCGCCCTCGGCCATGCTCGGGCACGGCGTCGCCCATGTGCCCCAGGAACGCAGCCTCTTCCCGGCCATGTCGGTCTGGGACAACGTCCTCATGGGCGCGTACATCAACAACGACCGCGACGCCGTGGCGCGGCGGGCCACCGAGGTCGCCGAGCGTTTCCCGATCGTCGCCCGCCGCCGTCACGACCTGGCGGGCTCCCTGTCCGGTGGCGAGCAGAAGACCGTGGAGATCGCCCGGAGCATGATGCTCGACCCTCCCGTTCTCTGCTTCGACGAGCCGTCGATCGGCCTGGAACCACGGGCACGCAGGATGATCTTCGGGATCCTCGACGAACTCCGCCGCGACGGGCGGACCATCCTGCTCGTCGAACAGAACGCCCGCTCCGGGCTGGCCCTCGCGCAGGAGGGTGCCGTCCTGGAGGCCGGTGCCATCCGGCTGGCCGCCCCCGCCGACCAGCTCCTCAACAGCCCCGAGGTCGGACGTCTCTATCTCGGCGCCTCCTGACGCACCTCGGCGCATCCTGACGATCTCGGCGCCTCCGGCCGACCTCCGCACATCCCGATGCCTCGGACAAGGACGAGCGATGAACCGATCCGTGGTGGTGGTCAGTTCTCCGGTTCGGCGGCCCGCCGCAACCGCAGTTCGACGCCGTCCAGCAAGCACTGCAGTCCGAATTCGAACTCCTCCGTGCTGGTACGCGATGTCAGCGCGTCGGCGAGTTCCACCAGTTGCGGGAACTGCTCGACGGGCAACGAGCGGTAGAAGTCGCGCAGGGTCAGGCTCTTCGAGGCGCCCAGGCCTCCGGTGCGGAAGTCGTTGGTCGATTCCTGAAGGACCGAGGCGAACACCTGATGGGCCAGCGCGGTGTAGACGTCGGCCGCCAGAGCCTGGTCGAAGCCGCGCTCGCGCAGCACGCCGAGGGCCAGCTCCCTGGCGCGCAGCGAGTTCGGGCCGACCGGGATCGCGGTGGCGTGCAGGGTGGCGACACTCGGGTGGGCGCTCAGCACCCTCCGCATGGAGCGGGCCAGTTCCTCGAGGACCCCGCGCCACCCGAGCCCGTCCACGGGACGCAGGAGCTGTGCCTCGCCCAGCACCGCGTCCGCGACCAGCACCAGGACCTCGTCCTTGCCGGCGACATACCGGTAGAGCGTCGTCGTGCCCGTCTGCAGCTCGGCGGCCAGATTCCGCATGCTCAACGCGGCCAGTCCCTCGCGGTCGATGAACGCAAGGGCACCGGCGACGATGCGGTCCAGCGTGATGGGCGGGCGCCGGGACGGCTCCTCCCTGCCCTGGCGCGCCGCCCACCAGGCCGGCGAGCCCGGGGCCCTCAGGTCCTGCCAGTCATCGCCCGTCTCATGCGCTTGTGTTCCTGTCACAGGAACAATGTACCCATGGCGGGACATGCGCCTGCCCTGGACCGTTGCACCCGAGGCCGACGCGGTCGCCCGCAAACCCCTTTTCCCGCTTCTCAGTTGGGTGGATTTTCCATTTCCCTTCGGGCGTGCGCGAAGGGTTGACCGGGCCCTGGGCCACTCCTACTGTCCATGGCAACAGTGTTCCCGCACCGGGCTCACTGTAGCCGATTACGGATGGTGGCAACCCATGGGAGTACGTGCTCGTCTTGTCACACCCTGGCTCGCGGTCTGTGCGGTGGTCGCTCTGGCCTTGCAGGTCACCGCGACCGGGCCGGTGCAGGCCGCGACCGACAGCACTGGAACCGCGAGCACCTGCACGGGCTCGGCCGCGCCGGGCCAGGCGTCCACATCGTCGACATCGTCCACTGCCACGCGGGACCGAGTGAGCAGCGTCCAGATCCCCAGGGACGAGGCTCCCCACCAGGATCCGGACGAGTGGTGGTACTACGTCGGGCACCTCTCGGGCGTGGACGCGGCCGGGCGCGTGCACTGCTACGGATTCGAGCAGGTGGTCTTCCAGTTCCTCGAACTGGCGCCGGAGCCCGTGTACTTCGGGCACTTCGCCATCACCGATCTCACCAGGGGAACGTTCCAGTACGACGGCAGGCAGGACTCCTATCCGGTCCCCAGCACCCCCGGCAGCTTCTCGCTGCACACCGGCGAATGGACGATGAGCGGAGGATCCGGCAAGAGCAAGCTGCATGCTGCCCTGCCCGACTACGCGCTGGACCTCCAGCTCCAGACCACGAAGCCGGCCGCGTTGCACGGCGACCGCGGGAACATCCCGTACGGGCCGCTGGGTACCTCGAAGTACTACTCATGGACGTCCCTGCAAGCCAACGGGACGATCGTCGACCACGGTGTTCCGGTGAAGGTCACCGGGCTTTCGTGGTCGGACCACCAGTGGGGTGCGTTCGACTTCGAGACCGGCGCAGGCTGGGACTGGTTCAGCGTCCAGCTGACCAACGGGAAGCAGTACATGCTGTACTTCGTCCGCGACCGGGACGGGGCGATCGTCGAGACCATCGGCACCCTGGTCGACTCCTTCGGCCGGACCACGAACCTGGATCCCTCCAAGGTCACTGACACGGCCACGGGCTCATGGACCAGCCCCACGTCGGGTATCACCTACAGCTCCGGATGGAAGGTGACCGTGCCCGGCGGGAGTCTGACCATCACCCCGAACCTGGTCAATCAGGAGGTCGACCTCCTGTCCACCCAGGGCCTCGCCTACTGGGAAGGCTCCGTATCCGTGAGCGGCAACATCGGCGGCTCGTCCGTGGCCGGCGTCGGATACACCGAGATCTTCCCCCACCTCTGACCGAGACACCCAGGGACCAGGACGGCGGGCCGGGAGAGCGGTTTATCGCTCTCCCGGCCCGCCGTCCTGTCAACGCCCGCTAGGCACCTGCCTTGTACAGCCCCTCGATCTCGGCGGCGTACTTGGCGATGATGGAGCGGCGCTTGAGCTTCAGGGTGGGCGTCAGCTCGTCGCCGCCCGGTTCCCAGGCGTGCGGCAGGATGGTCCACGAGCGGATGTGCTCGACACGGGAGAGACGCGCGTTGGCGGCGTCAACACCCTGCTGAACGGCGGCCTTTACCTCCGGGGACGCTGCCAGAGCGGCGACGGACGTGTCGGCCAGGCCCCGCTGATCCGCGAAGGCCTTGGCGGCTTCCGCGTCGAGGACCAGCAGCGCGCTGACATGGGGACGACGGTCGCCTATCGCGACGGCGGCCGCGACGAGCGGGCAGGCGGTCTGCAGAATGTTCTCGATATTGGCGGGCGACATGTTCTTGCCCGAGGCGTTGATGATCAGTTCTTTCTTGCGGTCGACGATGGTCACGTAACCGTCCGCGTCGACGCTGCCGACGTCCCCGGTGTGGATCCAGCCGTCGGAGTCGATGGTCTCCGACGTCCTGGCGGGGTCACCGCGGTACCCCTTCATGAGTGCGGGGGTGCGGACCAGGATCTCGCCGTCCTCGGCGACCTGGATCTCCGTGCCCGGCAGGGGAGTTCCGACGGTGCCCAGGCGCGGCTTCGACGCGGTGTTGAGGGTGGTGACACCGGTGGTCTCGGACATGCCCCAGGCCTCGCTGATCGGCAGGCCAAGCGCGTAGAGGAAGACCATCGCGTCCTGGTCCAGCGGGGCGGAACCGGTGACGACACTGACCGCCTGGTCCAGCCCGATCTGCCCACGGATCCTGGCGAGCACAAGGCGGTCCGCCAGCAGCTCGGGGAGCCGGGCCCTGAGCGGGGTTCCGCGCCCCAGCGAGGTGGCCCGGGCCCGGGCCGTGCCGGTACGCAGGGCCCAGCGGGCGAGCGCTCCCTTGACCCCCGACTGCTGATCCAGGCCGGCCTGGATCGACCCGATGAAGCGGTACCACAGCATCGGTACGCCGACGAACTCGGTCGGGCGCACCTGCTGCAGGACCTCCAGCAGCCGCTTGGGTTCGTTGAGGGTGACCGTGGTGGTGTGGAACATCATGGGTGCGTAGTGGGCACTGAACCGGTTGACGATATGCGCGTCCGGCAGATACGAGATGACGCGACCGCCGGTGGATTCGGCCAGCACCACGGGAAGCTGCCTCAGCACATAGATGAGGTTGGCGTGGGTGAGCTCAACGCCCTTGGGCGGACCGGTGGTTCCCGAGGTGTAGATCAGGGTGAGCACGTCCTGTGGGGACACGCTGGACCAGGCTCCGTGGAAGTCGAAGTCGTCGGTGCCCGACGTCTCCAAGGCGGCCAGCGACAGGACCACCGGGCCGGCATCCTTGCCCGCCGCGGCTGCGGCCGCATCGATGTCCACGCACACGATCGCCTCGACGGACGAGCCCTCGGCGGCCGCCCGGACGGTGCTCAGAAACTGCTCCTCGCACACCACGAGCCGGTTGCCGGCATTGGCGAACAGATACGAGATCTGCTCAGTGCTGCTGGTGTTGTAGACCGAGAAGGGGATGGCTCCCAGGTGCATGACGGCCGCGTCGACCATGTGGAACTCGGGCCGGTTGGTGAGCATCAGTGCCACGGTGTCGCCCCGCTCGATCCCTCGGGCGGCCAGCCCGCGAGCCACTGCCTCGACGCGTTCCCCGTATTCGCGCCAGGTCAGTACCGACTTGTTGCCGGCGTCCCGCAGCGCCACCGAGTCCCCGTGATCGGAGATGGTCTGCTGCATCAGAGCGCACATCGTTGTGTTCTCCATGCTGTTCCTCGTTCTGTCATGGGGTGAGCGGGCGCTTCATCCCTGCGAAGAAGTCGGCCATTTCGACCGCGGTCTTCTCCGGGTACTCGAAGGGCACCATGTGCCCGCACCCGGCGATGACTTGAGTGAGCTGCGGGTTCAACAGGGCCTTGACCTCAGGCAGTCTGCTGATCGGGGTGACCTTGTCCTCCTCGCCCCACAGGAGCAGGGTGGGCGTCCCGAGAGCCCCGGCCTGCCGGTAGAGGTCGTGCTGGCGGTGGAAGGCGTAGTCGCGCAGAGTGGACAGGAGGGCGTACATCGAGCCCTCGCAGCGGTAGGTGTCGCACACCATGTCGGTGAGGGCTCGCACCTGTGCGGGGGTGCGGACGTTGTGCGACAGGTGCGCGCGCAGCAGGAGTTGGCCCAGGTTCTTGCCGAGGAACGGGCCGATGGTCGGCTTGGTGGCCAGCTGTACGGGCGGGGCGTCGCCCTCGGTGAATCCCGCCGGGCCCAGCAGGGTCAGCGTTTTCGTCTGTTCGTGGGTGCGCTGCAGCAGGCCCAGAGCGGTGAGCGCGCCCATGGAGGAACCGACGGTGTGCCAGGACTCCGGTACGTCGAGCGCCTTGACCAGGTCGTGTGCCTGCCGCACGAACAGTTCACGGTCGTAGGGCCCCGCGACGCGGTCCGAGTAGCCGCGGCCGTAGGCGCTGTAGGTGAGGGTCCGCAGCCCGCGGCGGTGCAGATGCCCGACGACGCCGTCCCAGTAGAACAGCGGGACGGTGAGGCCCCCGAGGAGGAAGACCAGTTCACCGTCGTCGGGTCCGGTGAGTTCGTAGTGCGTGATGCCGTCGGACAGCTCGATGAAGCTTCCCCGCAGGCGGCTGCGGGTGTCCGGGTTCAGGGGGAGGTTCTCGCCCCTGGCTCGGTAGATCTTGGGCATGGCGGAACTCAATTCCTGGAAGGGTGCGGGACTCTTTCCTGAGGAAGTGCGGGGCTCATTCCTGAGCGGGTGAGGGACCTATTCCCGGGTGGTCGAGGAGGAGAGCCCGAGATGCGAGCGGATGGCTTCGGCGACCTCCGCGGGGGCTTCCTCGGGCATGAGGTGCCCGACACCCGCGAGGACCACTTCGTGACTGTCGGGGATGTCCCGGTGGAAGTGCTGGCCGTCGATCAGGTCACCGCGCAGGACCAAGGTCGGGGCGGCGATCTCCGCGATGTGGCCGGAGCGGTCCGTCTGGTCGGTGTTGGCGAAGTCGATGAAGGCGGACCGGTTGCCCGGCCGGTTCATCATCGCCGTGACCCGGTCGATCAGAGCCTGGTCCACGACCATGAGCGGGCCGACGGAGGAACGCAGGTTCTGCTCGGCCGCCCCGCTCGGGGCCCACCGGCGAAGCAGCGGGCGCAGCAGGGGGTTACGGGCCATCTTCAGCGCCGTCGGCAGGGACTTCTCGGGATATCCGGTGGCGTTCATCAGGATCAGCCGTTGCACCAGCTGCGGGTGCTCGACCGCCAGGTTCCAGGCGATGTTTCCGCCCAGCGAATTGCCGGCCACGTTCACCTTGTCGAGGCCCAGCCCGGCGAGGAACTCCGCGACGAAGGAGACGTAGGCCTCGATGCGGTAGTCCCGGTCGGGGCGGGGGCCGGTCAGGCCGAAGGCCGGCAGGTCGAGCCTGATGACCTCACAGGAGTTCTTGAGGTCGGCGACGATGGGGTCGAAGGCCTGAAGAGAGGAACCGCTGCCGTGCAGCAGGAGGAGCGGGGGACCGCTGCCCTCTCGTTTGAAGTGCACCCGCACCCCGTCGATCCAGGTGAAGCGGGATTCCTCGTCGGCATAGGGTTCGCGGTGGGTCTCGGAAGCTGTCATGTGTGGGCTCCGTCGAACATGCGCATCACCGAGGTGTGCTCAATGCGGGCAGGCAGGCCACGGAGCACGGCGTCCCGCGCGGTGCTGAGCGGTCCTGAGGGCACAGAAGCGAGCTGGTTCATGCGGACCGCCTGGCGCTGGATCCACTGGACCCGCGCACGGCGTTCTGCTTCGAAGGCCCGGAAGGCGTCGGCCACCGAAGCGGTCCCCGCCAGCCGGCGTGCCACCACCGCGGCATCCTCGATGGCCTGACCGGCTCCCTGTCCGAGGTTGGGCAGCATCGGATGCGAGGCGTCGCCCAGCAGGGTCACGATGCCGGAGCCGCCGCGCCACTCTCGCTGCCGCAGCTCGACCTCGATGGTGTCCTTCGGCTCGGTCGCCGCCAGCAAGTCCCGTGCCTGAGCGGGGAATTCGCGGTAGAGCTTTTGATAGAACGTGAGACGGTCCGCCGGATCCCGCACCGGGTGCGGCGGCGTGGGGATCAGCGCGAACCAGGAGCTGCGTCCGTCGCGCAGCGGAATGATCCCGAACTGCAGGCGGTAGCCCCACCATTCGAGAACCTCGTCGGGCCGGTCCGCCGACACCTCGGTGACCCCGCGCAGGCAGCTCGTGCCCGAGCCCACGGCCGGCGGGTCGCCGTGCAGACGCGCCCGGATCAGGGAGTCGATCCCGTCCGCTCCCACCAGTCCGCGCCCGCGCACCCGCTCGCCGGAGCGCAGGTGCACCGTCACTCCGCCGGCGTCCGTCTCGAATCCGATCACGGGGTCACCGGTGAGCAGGTTGGTGTCGTCGAGCTCGGAGAGGAGCACCTCATGGAGGTCGGCGCGGTGGATTCCGACGGCGGGGGAGCCGACGGCCCCCTCCACGTCCTCGGCCCGCACCTCGGTGAGGACCTTCCCGGCTACCGACATGATCGAGGTGTGGGTGACCCGCCGCCCCTTCTCGGTCACCTGGCGGCCGAGGTTCAACTCGGTGAGCACCTGCACGGTGTTGGGCTGCAGGAGGATGCTCGTGTTGATCGCCGTGGGACGGGGCGCCGCCTCGATGAGTGTCCAGGGGATGCCGCGCCGCTGAAGGGCCACTGCGGTGGTCAGGCCACCGACGCCTCCTCCGACGATCAGTACGTGATCACGCGATGTCGACAACGACTTTCCCCTTAGAACGTCCGCGCTCGACGTACTCCTGAGCCGCCGCGATCTCGGTCAGCGGGTACGTCTGGTCGATGACGGCGCGCACCTTGCCCTCGGCGGCGAGGCGGGCCAGCAGCTCCAGTGCGGCGCGGTCGGGACCGAACAGGCTCCAGCCGTAATTCCGGCGCTGGAGCGCCTCACGAAGGCGCCGGCCAAGGAGGGTCGCGACGGCCTGAACGCCACCGAGGAACAGGCCTCGCTCGTCGACGAAGCGCATCAGGGGATGCACGAGCGTGCCGTAACCGGCGCCGGGACCGCGGCGCAGGATGCCGAGCATCTTGCGCTCCTCGGCGTCGTCGGCCAGGCAGATGGCGAAGTCGAAGTCGCGCAGCTGCTCCGCGAAGTCCTGCGTCCGGTAGTTGATCACCTGGTCCGCGCCGAGGCTCTCGCACAGTTCGATGCCCGCGGGTCCGGCCGTGGTGGCCACATGGGCGCCCAGCGCCTTGCAGATCTGCAGGGTGACCACACCCGTGCCACCCGACCCGCCCTGGAGGAACACCCGCTTTCCGGCAGCGTTCTCCGGACTGAACCCGGCATCCTTCAGCGCGGCCCACGCGGACAGGAAGGCGTAGGGCAGCGCGGCGGCTTCGCGGTAGGACAGGCCGGCCGGCTTGGCCACGACATCGTCGGCCTTGACGACGCAGTATTCGGTGTACGTGCCCTGCGGCGCGGGTCGCTTGGCGCCGAAAACGGCGTCCCCGGTCTTCAGGCCGGTGACACCGGAGCCGACCGCGACGACATCCCCGGAGACGTCATTGCCCAGGACGAGCGGAAACCCGGTGAGTCCACGCAGTCTCATCAGCTTCTGGCCGTACCCGCCCCGTCTGCGGCAGTCGATCGGATTGACCGAGGTGGCCCGCTGGCGTACAAGAACTTCGTCCACCCCAGGCGTGGGGGTCGGCGCGTCGTCGACCACTTGGAAGACGTCCTTGGCTGCGCCGAACCGTTCGGCCTGGGCCGAGCGCATGTGACTCGGAATCGTGGGTGTGGTGCTGGAGGTCATAACGGCTACGCTAGCACCGAAAAGTGCGTTACGGCTACGCGGACTCCGTAATCGTGGTCGAGATCGTGTGGAGAGATGAGGGAAGCTTTCATGGCCGTAGAGGCAGCTGCCGTTCCGGGCAGTCCGGCCTGGTGGGCGAGCCGCCCGCCGGTCCCGGTCCACCGCCGGGGGAGGCCCCCGGCGGACGTGGGCAAGATCGTCGACATGGCGCTGAAACTCGTCGACGAAGTGGGGATCCAGACGCTGACCCTGCGGATGCTGGCCGACGCTCTGGGGTCGGGTACGGCCACTCTCTACCGGCACTTCGCCAGCAAGGACGAGCTCCTGGTCCATGTGGTGGACCGGATCCTGGGTGACGTACGGGTGGACCCGGCGTCACTGGAGGGGCTGAACTGGCGAGAAGCCACCGTGGTCGGAGCCGAGGCTTTCTACGACACCCTGTGCAGGCATCCCAATGCGCTTCCGCTGCTGGTGGAGCAGGTTCCCGTCGGTCCGAACGGTCTGCGCAACCGGGAGCTCATCATCGGACTCCTCCTTGCCTTCGGCTTCCCCGTCGACCTCGCCGCCCGCGCGTTCACCGCGATCGGCCACTACGTGATCGGCTTCGCCATCCAGCAGCACGGGCCGGGAGCAGCGCGCCCCGAAGACGGGCCGCAGCTGCTCGATTTCTACCGTTCCCTCGACCCGGCGGCCTACCCGGCCACGGCAGCCGCCGCGGAGGAACTCACCGGTGTCCCTCTGCGCGAGGAGTTCCGGTTCGGACTCGACCTTCTCCTGGACGGTCTGGAGCGCGTCAGGAAGGCGAGGTGACAAGCCGCGACGGCCGCCTTCGGGGCGGCTGCTCAGCAGTAGAACGTGTCCGGTGATCAGGGGCAGCTCGGCTTTGGGGACAACTCAGCAGCAGAGCGCGTCCGGCGGCAGGTCGCGTCCGGCAACCAGCGGCAGCTGCGCCGAAGTGAGCATGTCGCGGTACTCCTCCGCCAGCCGGGAAGGCTGCTTGCGGCTGAAGGCCACGAGTTCGCGGAAATAGCCGGAGCCGATCCGCCGCGCATGCTTCGACCAGGCACTGGGCACCGCGTTCTCCGGAGCCACCGCCATTCCGATGCCCTCGATGGCGAACTGCAGGGCCGCGGACACCTGGCCGGTCCGAGCCACCGCCCGAGGAGCGAAGCCGAGACCGGCCGTCACCCAGTCGACGACCTCGCTCATGCCCTGCTCGGGCTCGTACAGCACCCAGTCGGCCGACGCGAGTTCAGCCGGCTCCGCGGCCGCGCCACTCTCGTGTTCGTCCGGTCCGACGACCACCATCTGCTCGTAACCGAGCGAGACGGCCGGTCCCTCCCAGGCCGGTGGCCGTGGCCCGACGGCCAGGTCACCCTGCCCGCCGCGAGCGGCCTCCTCGAGGTCACGGCGGTGCGAGAAGTCGTGCAGGCGGAGGACCGTCGTGGGGAACAGGGAGTGCCACCGGGCGGCGGACGGGGGCAGCACACCTGAGGCCACCGACCTCACGGTCAGCACATGCACATCGCCCCTGCGGCCTTCGGTCACCTGGCGGACGGCGTCCTTGGCATCCTGTGCGGCCTGGACCACGCGTTGCGCCTGGGGCAGGAAGGCCCGGCCCGCAGGAGTCAGGGTTACGCCATGACGGCCCCGTTCGAGGAGCGCGGAGCCGAGTTCCTTCTCCAGAATGCGGATCTGCTGCGACAACGACGGCTGGGTGACGTAAAGCCTGGTTGCGGCTCCGCTGAACGAGCCGCTCTCCCAGATGGCGAGGAAGTATTCCAGCTGGCGCAGCTGCATGCCGTCAAGCTACCTGACACCAGGCCTGCCCGGAACAGCCGCGACCGCGGTGATGTGCGGTCATCGGCCTGCCGATCTGCTGCGCGAGCAGCCTGGTCAGCGAGCCTTTGAACTGCGGTTGCCCCTGTCCGGTTATCCCGCGACGGAGATGCTGCTGTCCTGGCGGGCCAGCCGTGCCAGCAGATAGTCCACCTCTTCCCGGGCTTTGGGCGACAGAGCCGGTGCCGGGCTGCGCTGGGCGTCGGATGCGAGCAGACCGCGCCGCCTCATGACGTATTTGCGCACCGCCAGACCGATTCCCGGCTGCTGTTCGTATCGCAGCAGCGGCAGGTGTGCGTCGAAGATGTCGTGAGCGGAATCGCGGTCTCCCGCCGCCGTGCGCTCGACCACTTCCACGAGCATTTCGGGGAAGCAGTAACCCGTCATCGCACCGTCCGCGCCACGCTCGGTCTCGAAGTCCAGGAAGAGCCCGCCGTTGCCGCACAGGATCGACAGCCGCGGCATGTCCCCGGCAGCTTCGAGCCGTCGTAGGGCACTGATCTTTTCCAGGCCCGGCCAGTCCTCGTGCTTGAGCATGACGCAACCCGGTGCGTTGCGTGCGATGCGCGCGATGACCGAGGGGGTCATGACGACGGAGAAGGACAGCGGGTAATCCTGGATCACCAGCGGCACTTCCCCGCCGATTTCCTCGGTGATCCCTTGGTAATAGGAAACGATCTGGTCGTCGGTTCGCAGGGTGTTCGGCGGGGCAGCCATGACGCCGGCCGCTCCGGCCGCCATGACATCCGAGGTGAGGGTGCCCATGGCCGCGTATCCGGGTGCGGACACTCCGACAACGACGGGAAGCGTGGTCCTTTTCAGGACATGGGTGACTATCCGTACCGCTTCGCCGTGAGTCAGTTTGGGCGCCTCGCCCATCTGCCCGAGCAGCGTCAGACCGGATACACCGGCCGATTCATAGAAGTTCACAAGTCGACTGAGCGAGTCGAAGTCGACGCTTCCTTCGCTGTCGAAAGGGGTCGGCACAATGGCGAAAACCCCTTTCGTCTCGCGGGTCAGCATCACCATGGTCCGAACTCCCTTACGGCAGTGTACTGAGGATCAAAGGCTCGCAATGAGGCCACCGTCGACCCGCACCAGCGAGCCGGTCACATAGGAGGCCGGGGCGCTCGCGAGAAAGGTGACCATGGAGGCGTATTCACGTGGATTTCCGTAGCGGCCCGCCGGAATTGTCGCGAGGCTTGCCGCCGAGATCTGTTCGACGGTCTTTCCCTCGCGCTCGGCCTTGGCCCGGTCAAGAAATTCGGTTCGCTGTGTCCCTATTCGCCCCGGCACGACGACGTTGCACGTCACACCGTCGGCGGCGACCTCCCGGGCCAGCGTCTTGGACCAGCCGAGAAGGCCGGCGCGGAGGGCGTTCGACAGGCCCAGGTTCGGGATGGGCGCGACGACACCGGAGCTGGTGCTGGTGATGACGCGCCCCCAGCCCCGGCTCCTCATGCCGGGTACGACACTGTCGGTGATGGCGATCACCGAGAGGACCATGGACTGGAAGTAGTTGATCCAGACCGTGGGATCCTGGCCGAGAACGGGTGACGGTGGCGGTCCGCCCGTGTTGTTCACAAGGATGTCGACGGGGCCGAGGGACTCCTCGATCGCTCTCGTGTTTCCCTCGATGGCGCTGAGTTCCCCGATGTCCCATCCCAGGGCCAATGCCTGTCCGCCCGCGTTGATGATGGACTCGGCCCGCAGTTCGGCGGCTTCGGCGTTGATGTCCGCGACCGCCACCTTGGCACCCTCCTCCGCCAGCATCTGGGCGATCGCGCCTCCGATGCCGCCGCCTCCGCCCAGCACAAGCGCGGTCCTGCCGGCAATCCCCAGATCCACAGCGCTGCTCCTCACATGGCGAACCAGTTTCCCGTTCGCTCGCGAATGCCTGATTCGGCGACTGTGGCACAGCGGCAGTGCGGGTACCAATAAGAATTTTCCCCACCGCCGATAGGAAGTGCCTATGCGACTTGTATAGGCGCTGTCTATACGAGTCGGCAAAGAATCCTCTTGGACAGGAATGCCCGGCCCGCAAAGACTTGCGGGTATGCCCGCCGGGGCAAGAGCCGTGATGCCCGCCGGGGCACGAAGGGAGCCACGTCATGTCGTTGCCGGAGACAATGCTGGCCGCGGTGCTGGGTGGCCCGGGGGTCATCAGGACCAGCAGGCTGCCCCTCCCGCAGGTCGGACCGGAGGACGTTCTCGTACACGTCCGAAGGGCATCGCTGTGCGGAACAGACCTCAAGATTCGCAGCCACAAGTTCTTCGCCGACGGCAAACCCGCCTCCGATCAGTTCGTACCCGGCCACGAGTACGCGGGAGTGGTGGCGGCCGTCGGGAGCGCCGTCGACGAGTTCCAGATCGGCGACCGCGTGGTCACCGAGGCCCACCGGGGCTGCATGCGGTGTGCCAACTGCCTGGCCGGGGCGTATACCGACTGCCTCAACTACGGGAACAGCCGCAAGGGCCATCGGGTGCAGGGGATGACCGTCAACGGCGGCTTCGCCGAATACGCGCTCAACCATGTGTCCACCCTGTACCGGCTTCCGGACTCCGTCGACTTCGACGCGGCGGTGGTCCTCACCACCGTCGGCACCGTCATGCACGCCCTCGATGTACTCGGCTCGCTGATCGTCGGCGCGAGCGTCGCGGTGATCGGTCCTGGCCCCATCGGACTGCTGGGGGCGCAGGTGGCCCGCGAACTCGGGGCCGAGGTGGTCGTGTTGACCGGGACGCGGGATGCCCGGCTGGAGATCGGCAGGAAGTTCGGCGCCGACCTGATCGTCAACTCACGTGACGAGGATGCTGTCGCGGCGGTCCGTAACGTCACCGGGGGACTGGGCGCCGACATCGTCCTGGAATGCTCGGGCGCTCCGAGCGCGGTCGACGACGCTCTGCGCATGGCCAGGCGGTCCGGCAAGGTCGTGCTCGTGGGCTTCTTCGACCGGCCGGTCACGGCCGACCTCAACCATGCCGTGATGAACGGCATCACCATCCAGACAGTGCGGGGCGAGGGGGCCGGCTCGGTGGCCAGAGCGGTCTCACTGGCGGGCCGAGGCCGGCTCCGCACCGCCGAGCTGGTGACACACCATTTCGGTCTCGAGGACATAGCGGAAGCCTTCGACACCTACGCCGAACGCAGAGGCAATGCCATCAAGGTGATGCTGGACGTGTCGGAAGACGTGGTGTCCGGCGGCGACGACGACGTGGTGGTGTCGGAGAGCCTGGCGTCGGGGGAGCCCGTGGTGTTGGAGGGCCTGGCGTCGGGGGAGCCCGTGGTGCCTGGGGTTGTGGTGTCCGCGGGTCGCGTGGTGTCTGGGGTTGTGGTGTCCGCGGGTCGCGTGGTGCCTGGGGTTGTGGTGTCCGTGGACCGCGTGGTGCCTGGGGCTGTGGTGTCCGTGGACCCCGTGGTGCCCGGGGACACGGAACCGTCTCGTGTCGCCTGAGAGCCCGTCGCGGCCGGTGCCCGGTGCCACGGCCGCGGGGCGCGAACGGGTGGCTGCCGCCATGACCGCCGCGGCGGCGGCGTGGTTGGGCTCCCTCGCACCGGACCAGGTGGCCGTCGCCCAGCACGGCTCCCCGCTGACACCGGGGGCGGAGGCCGAGCGCCTGAGGTGGTTCTACACGCCGACCGATCACGGCGGTCTTGCCGTCCGGGACCAGACGCCCCGTCAGCAGAGCCTCGCCATGCAGTTGGTGGCGTCCGGACTGTCCGAGGCGGGGTTCGCCACGGTCGCGACGGTGATGGGTCTGGAGAACATCCTCGACCAGGTCGAAGGCTGGCAGGTCAGCTGGGGCAGGCAGCGGGGCCGCGACCCGGGGCTGTACTGGCTCAGGCTCTTCGGCCGGCCCGGGGAGCCGGTCTGGGCCTGGCGATTCGGCGGCCACCACATTTCCCTGAACAACCTGATCGTCGCGGGCAGAGTCGTGTCGACGACGCCGTGCTTCGTGGGGGCCGACCCCGCGGAGACCGTGCTCCTGGGCGGATCGTTGCGCCCCCTGCACGGACTGGAGCACGGCGCCCGGCAGTTGATCTCCTCGCTCGGCGCGAGGCAGCGGCGGCAGGCGTTGCTCCATGAACGGGCCGTGTCCGACATCGTGTCCGGCAACAGGCCGACCGTCGCCCATGGCGACACCATGATGCATATGCAGGACCTGTGGCGTGGACAGTTCGCCGACCCGAGCCTCGTGGACCTCGTCGACGACATCGACCGGCGCGCGGAGGAAGGCAGCGGCTACACCGAGAGCGACCATGCCGCTCTGGCGATCTCCCTCTCGCCGAAGGGGCTCAGCGCCCGCGACATGGACGCCGACCAGCGTGCGGGTCTACGGCGGCTGATCGCTCTGTACACCGGCCGGGCTCCGCAGGCACTCGCCGATGCGTACGCCGCGCACTACGCGACCGAGTCCGTGCTCGACGAGGTGTACTTCGGCTGGGCGGGCGGTACGGACGCCGGCGAGCCGCACTACTACCGGGTCCAAGGCCCCCACGTGCTCATCGAGTACGACAACACCCAGCGCGGAGCCAACCACGCCCACTCCGTATGGCGGGACCTGACCTCCGACTTCGGGCTCGACATCCTCGCCGAGCACCGGGCACGCTCCGCCCACTAGGAGCCCGTACGCACACTCCATCCGGGCGGGTCGTTTCCGGTACGAAGTCCCCGCGCGGGCGCACGCCCTCCGTCCTCCATGCCCTCGCTCAGCGTCCCTGCTGTCCAAGCCGTGCCAGGCCCTCTTCCGCGCACCGGACCACCTCGGCGTCGAGGTTTCCGAAGTCCTGTCCCGCCATGGCTCCGGCGGTGACCCGGGCGGCGATCCCCTGCACGATGACGGCGAACTTGAAGTGGGCGAAGGCCTCGTAGAAGGCGAGGTGGTCCAAGGGGGCACCGGTCGCCGCCGCGTAGCGCTCCGCGAGGTGGGCCCGGTCCGGAAAACCGGCTCCGGTCGTCACGGTCGGCGTGAGCGGTGACACGCTCTCGCCCGCCTCGCGCCAGTAGAACAACAGCAGTCCGAGATCCGTCATGGGGTCGCCGAGTGTGGAGAGCTCCCAGTCGAGCACGGCGGCGACGCGGCCCGGATCGGCCAGGTCCATCAGGCAGTTGTCGAGCCGGAAGTCGCCGTGCACGATCGAGGACCTCGGCACGGCGACCCTGTCGAGCGCCGCCGCGAGACCGGCGCCGAGTTCGTCGAGTGCGGGAACGTCGCGCGTCTTCGACTTCGCCCACTGCCCCTGCCACCGACGCACCTGCCGCTCCAGGAAGCCCGCCGGCCTGCCGAAGTCCGCGAGGCCGACCTCGGCGGGGTCGACGGCGTGCAGCGCGACGAGTACGTCGACCAGAGCGTCGGCGAGCGCGGTACGGTCCGCGCCCGTGTCGGCGTACCCCGGTGGGAACGAGGCACTGATGATGTGCCCGGGCACCTTCTCCATCACGTAGAACGGCGCACCGATCAGTTCGCCGGCCACGTCCTCCAGGAGAACGGCGGCGACCGGGACGGCCGTGTCCCGCAGCGCCCGCTGGACCCGTGCCTCGCGTCCCATGTCGTGCGCGCGGGGCAGGAGCGCCCCGGACGGAGGCCGGCGCAGGACGACCGAGCCGGCCTCACTCGTGACCTCGAACGTGAGGTTGGACTTTCCGCCGGCCAGCAGCGTCGCGTCGAGGCGGAGCCAGCGCTCGTCGTGCAGGGCCACGGCCAGGGCCGGCGCCAGCCTGTCCAGCCGTACCAGGGGGGAGAGGTCCGCCTGCGTCGCGTTCACCTGATCCTGCCCGGATTCGGTCTTGGAGCGGTGCTGGAGTGCATAACGGCTACGCTAGCACCGAAAAGATTATTTTGGATACGTCGACTCCGTAAACGGCTGGATCACTCCGGTGACTCTCGGTGGCCCTCGGCGACTCGATGGGAGGGAAGAATTCCGTGGCTTCAGAAGTGCCTGACGTCGTGCCTGACGTCGTGCCTGACGTGGTGCCTGACGTAGTGCCTGCTGTAGTGCCTGCTGTCCCCGGCAGCCCCGCCTGGTGGGCGAGCCGCCCGCCCGCTCCCGCCTACCGTCGCGGGCGTCCACCCGTGGACACCGGCCGGATCATCGATATGGCCCTGAAGCTCGTCGACGAGGTCGGAGTCCAGGCGCTGACCCTCCGGATGCTCGCCGACGCCCTGGAATCGGGCACGGCCACGCTCTACCGGCACTTCGGCGGCAAGGACGAACTGCTTGCCCATGTGGTCGACCGGATCTTCGTCGACGTATGCGTTCCGCCTGCCGCGCCGGACGGTCCGACCTGGCGCGAAGCCGCGGAAGCCGGCGCGGAGGCCTTCTACGAAACCCTGTGCAGACATCCCGGAGCACTGCCCTTGCTGGTGGCACAGGTCCCCGTAGGCCCCAACGGGCTCCTCAACCGCGAGCGCAGCCTCGGACTGCTCCTGAGCCACGGGTTCTCGGTCGCCCTGGCCGCCCGCACGTTCACCGCGATCGGCCACTACGTGATCGGCTTCGCCGTCCAGCAGCACGGCCCGGGAGCCGCGCGCCCCGAGGACGAGGCACAACTCCGGGACTACTACCGCTCGTTGGATCCGGCTCTCTACCCAGCCACGACAGCCGGGGCCGAGGAACTGACCTCCGTACCGCTGCGCGAGGAGTTCCGGTTCGGCCTGGATCTGCTGCTCGACGGACTCGAAGAGGTCCGACGGGCGGAATCGGAGTGAGAGCACCACAATGAATCGGTCCGGCACATCGTTCACTCCTAGTCGATCGGCATGAGAGATGGAGCTGCGGCATCTGAAGTACTTCCTCGCCGTCGCCGAGACACGCAACTTCACCCAGGCCGCCGCGAACTGCTACGTCGCACAGTCCGCGCTCAGCCAGCAGATCGCCCGCCTGGAGAAGACCGTCGGCGCCGCGCTGTTCAGCCGCACCAGCCGTTCGGTGCGACTGACGGCCGCCGGTGAGCTGCTCGAACCGCTGGCCCGGCGCATCCTGGCCGACGTGGACAACGCGCAGGCCGCGGTCGACGCGCTGGCGGGGCTGCGTCGCGGGCGGCTGCGGCTGGGGCTGGTGCAGACGCTGGCCGGCTCGATCGACATGGTCGAGGTGATGGCCGAGTACCACGCCCGCCATCCCGGCATCGACTTCGACGTCGCCAACGCCACCAGCTCCGAGCTGACCGCCGCCGTCCTGTCCGGCGGTCTCGACGTCGCCGTGGTCGGCCTCGGCTCGCACGAGGTGCCGGACGGCCTCGACCACCGGCTCCTGGGCAGCGACCCGCTCATGGTGATCGTGCCGCACGACCACCCGCTGGCGGACCGGGACGTCATCGGCCTCGCCGACCTGCCGGATGGCCACCAGCTCATCCAGTTCGCCCGCGGCACCGGACTGCGCCACCAGGTCGAGGCCGCCTTCGCCCGAGCCGGGGTGGCACCCGGCAGGCACTTCGAGGTCGGCCAGGTGTACGACATGGTCCGGCTGGCCGCACGCGGCGTCGGCGTCACCGTCGTACCGCGCTGGTCCGTCTTCGCGGCGGGATCCCCTCTCGGGCCGTACCCCCAGGCTGTTCTCCCTGAAGGCGCCCGGGCGCTCCGCCTGTCGGACGAGAAAGCGGTGCACGACGTCTCCGTGGTCTACGACAGCAAGCGGCTGGCACCGGCCGCCGCCGCGTTCCTCGACATCGTGGACCGCCACACGGACGTCGTGGACGAGCCCCGGCTGCCTGATTGATCGGTGAGACAGATCGCTGAGGGCGTATCCATATGTTGGACCTCAGGCTGCTTCGGGCCGACTCTGGAGGAGATCCACCGGGAGTACACCGCACTCCCGGGCCTCGCGAACGGAGCTCCGTCATGGCTGTCGCACTGCGGGAAGCATGGGCCACCGTGGTCCCCGACATGAGGGACCGGCACGGCCCGCTCCCGCCACTGATGCTCGCCCTGACGGTGGTGACCGGCCTGGTGGACGCCTTCAGCTATCTGCTGCTGGGGCATGTCTTCGTCGCCAACATGACCGGTAACGTCGTCTTCCTGGGCTTCGCCATCGTGGGCGCCGCCGGATTCTCGCTTGCCGCCCCGCTGGTGGCGCTCGGCACCTTCGCGGTCGGGGCCCTCCTCGGCGGCCGCATCGCCCACCGGGCCCGCCACCGCGGGCGGATGCTGCATCAGGCGCTGCTGGTGGAGACCCTCCTCATCCTGGCCGCGTACGTCATCGCCCAGATCGTCGACACCCCCTACACGGGAGCCGTCCGTTACGGGCTGATCGCGCTCCTCGGGCTCGGTCTGGGCGTCCAGAACGCCACATCCCGAGCCCTGGCCGTCCCCGACCTCACCACGACCGTGCTGACTCTCACCATCACCGGCATCGCCTCCGACAGCCGGGCCGCCGGAGGCAGCGGCGGCAAGGCAGGACGGCGGACCCTCTCCGCGCTCGCCATGCTCGCCGGTGCCATTGTCGGCGCCGCCGCCGCTCTGCACGGCGCCCCTGCTCTGCCCCTGCTGCTCGCCACCGTGCTGCTCGCGGCAGTCACCGTCGCGGCGTTCAGGCTGACCAGGTCCGACGGCCCCTGGACCGCTCCGCTGTGACACGGGTGCACCAGCGTGCACCCGGGCTCAGGTGAACAGTTCGCCCTTCTCCGCCTTCTCGACCAGCGACGCCGGAGGGACGAAACGCTCGCCGTACCGCTCCGCGAGGTCGCGCGCCCGGGCGACGAAGCCGGCCGGGCCGCCCTCGTACTGGTTGATGTACTGGATGACTCCGCCCGTCCACCCCGGGAACCCGATGCCGAAGATCGACCCGATGTTGGCCTCGGGGACGGAGCGCAACACGCCCTCCTCGAAGCAGCTGACCGTGTCGATGGCCTCGGCGAAGAGCATCCGCTCCTTCATGTCCTCGAAGGGGATCTCGTGGCCCGGCTCGGTGAAGTGCTCGATCAGCCCGGGCCACAGGCCGGTCCGTTTTCCGTCCGTGTAGGCGTAGAACCCGGCGCCGCTGGAGCGTCCCTTGCGGTCGTAGTCGTCGATCAACCGGTCGACGACCGCCTCGGAGCCGTGCGTGACCCATGTACCGCCATCGGCTTCGAAGCCGGCGATCGTCTCCTGGCGGATCTTGCGCGGCAGGGTCAGCGTCAGCTCGTCCATCAGCTGCAGGGCCGGAGCCGGATATCCCGCCTGGAGCGCGGCCTGCTCGATCGAGGCCGGGTGGATGCCCTCGCCGACCATGGCCACCGCCTCGTCCAGGAACTTGCCGATCACCCGGCTGGTGAAGAAGCCCCGGCTGTCATTGACGACGATGGGCGTCTTCTTGATCTGCCGGGCGATGTCGAGCGCCTTCGCGAGCGCGGCGGCGGAGGTGTTCTCACCGACGACGATCTCCAGGAGCGGCATCTTGTCGACGGGGGAGAAGAAGTGCAGGCCGATGAAGTTCTCCCGGTCCTTCACCCCCTCGGAGAGCTGGGTGATGGGCAGCGTGGAGGTGTTGGAGCCGAGCAGCGCGCCGGGCTCCACGACGTCCTGGATCTCCTGGAAGACCTTCTGCTTGAGTTCGGGGCTCTCGAAGACCGCCTCGATGACCAGGTCGCAGCCGCGCAGATCCTCGGCCTGTGCCGTCGGGGTGATCCGGGCGAGGACCTCGTCGGCCTGCTCGCGCGTGCTCCTCCCGCGGCTGACGGCCTTGTCGAACAGAGCGGCCGAGTAGGCCTTGCCCTTGTCGGCGGCCTCGGCGGAGACGTCCTTGAGGACCACTTCCATGCCGCCGCGGGCGCAGACGTACGCGATCCCGGCGCCCATCATCCCGGCGCCCAGTACCCCCACCTTCGTCGCCCGCCAGGTGTCGTACCCCTCGGGTCGGCTGCCGCCGTTGTCGATGTGCTGGAGGTCGAAGAAGAAGGCCTTGGTCATGTTCTTCGAGATCTGACCGGTGACGAGCTGCACGAAGTAGCGGCCCTCGACGAGGAAGGCCGTGTCGAGATCGACCTGGGCACCCTCGACGGCGGCCGCCATGATGTTGCGCGGCGCCGGGTACTGCGCACCGCGCAGCTGCTTGCGCAGATTGGCCGGGAACGCCGGCAGGTTGGCGGCGAACTTCGGGTTCGACGGGGTGCCGCCGGGGATCCGGTAACCCTTGACGTCCCATGGCTGTACGGCGTCGGGGTGCTCGGCGATCCAGGCCTTGGCGCGGCCGATGAGTTCTTCGGGGGTGTCGACGACCTCGTGCAGCAGTCCGAGGTCCAGGGCCTTGCGCACCTTGTGGCGCTGCCCCTGGAGAAGCACGTTGAGCAGGGCGTCGGTGATGCCGAGCAGCCGCACGGTGCGTACGACGCCGCCCGCGCCGGGCAGCAGCCCGAGGCCGACCTCGGGCAGGCCGATCTGTGAGCCCTTGGCGTCGAGCGCGATCCGGTGGTGGCAGGACAGGGCGATCTCGAGGCCGCCGCCCAGCGCGGCGCCGTTGATGGCCGCGACGACCGGCCTGCCGAGGGTCTCCAGCCTGCGCAGCAGGGCCTTGATACGGGTGACGAACGCCAGAATGTCGGCGGCGTCCTCGGGGCTCGCCTGGATGAGTTCCGTCAGGTCGCCGCCCGCGAAGAAGGTCTTCTTCGCGGAGGTGATCACCACGCCGGTGACCGTGTCCTTCTCGGCCTCCAGCTGGTCCACCACCACGGCGAGGTCCTCGATGAACGCGCGGTTCATGGTGTTGGCCGACTGCCCGGGGGCGTCCATCGTGAGGACGACGACGCCGTCCGCGTCCTCTTCCCAGCGGATGTGCTTCTGCTCGGTCATTGCTTGATGTCTCTCGTCTCGGTGGTCGCGGTCGGGTCGCGGGGCCGGAGCCGTTCGGTGGTCGCCGTCGTGGTCGGGGCGTGGGCCCCGAGCCCTTCGGTGGTCGCGGTCGGGGCGCGGCGCCGGAGCCGTTCGGTCGCCGTCGTGGTGGGGGAGCGGGGTCAGAGCCGTTCGACGACGGTGGCGATGCCCATGCCGCCGCCGACGCACAGGGTGCACAGTCCGTAGCGCTGACCGCGCCGCTCCAGCTCGTCGATCACCGTGCCGACGATCATGGCGCCGGTCGCGCCCAGCGGGTGGCCGAGGGCGATCGCACCGCCGTTGACATTGATCTTGTCCATCGGGACGCCCATGTCCTTGGCGAAGCGCAGGACCACGGCGGCGAAGGCCTCGTTGACCTCGAACAGGTCGATGTCGTCGACGGTCAGCCCCGCCTTGGCCAGCACCTTGCGGGTGGCGGGCACCGGTCCGGTGAGCATGATCGTCGAGTCCGCGCCGGAGAGCGCGGTGGCCACGATGCGGGCACGGGGGGTGAGGCCCGCCGTGCGGCCGGCCTCTTCGCTGCCGACGAGCAGCAGCGCGGCGCCGTCGACGATGCCGGAGGAATTGCCCGCGTGGTGGACGTGGTTGATCTTCTCGACCCAGTGGTACTTCTGCAGCGCCACCGCGTCGAAGCCGCCGGCCTCGCCCATCATCTCGAACGACGGCGTGAGCGCGGCGAGGCCCTCCAGCGTGGTGTCGGGCCGCACGAACTCGTCGTGGTCGAGGACCGTCAGGCCGTTCTGGTCCCGCACCGGCACGACGGAGTCCTTGAAGTACCCGGCCTCCCGCGCTGCCGCGGCGCGCGCCTGCGACCGTAGCGCATAGCTGTCGACGTCCTCGCGGGAGAAGCCCTCGATGGTCGCGATCAGGTCGGCGCTGACGCCCTGCGGGACGAAGTACGTGTCGTACGAGGTCGCCGGGTCCAGCGGCCACGCCCCGCCGTCGGAGCCCAGCGGAACCCGGGACATGGACTCGACACCGCCGGCCAGCACCAGGTCCTCGGAGCCCGAACGCACCTTCTGCGCCGCGAGGTTGACGGCTTCCAGGCCGGACGCGCAGAACCGGTTGACCTGGAGGCCCGCGGTGGTGTCGGGCAGTCCCGCCGCGAGGGCGGCCGTCTTGGCGATGTCGCAGCCCTGGTCGCCGACCGGACTGACGACACCGAGGACGACGTCCTCGATCAGCTGCGGATCCAGCGAGGGATTGCGCTCCCGCATCTCGTCGATCAGGCCGACGACGAGCGATACGGGCTTGATCCCGTGCAGTGAGCCGGTCTTCCTGCCCCGGCCCCGGGGGGTGCGGAGCGCGTCGTAGACAAAGGCTTCAGTGGTCAAGGGAGACGGTCCTCTCTCTGCGGGCCCGCCGTGGTCCGGCTGCCGTCCCGCTGTGTCGCCACTCGATCGAGGCAACCTAATGCTCATTAACTTGATTGACACAAGTTCCTGATGTCAAGGGTCTTTGCCCATTCAGGTGCACTTAATCTCTGTTAACGGTGAGTGGTGAGAGGATCTATCGCATGCCGACGCCCGCACCTCGCCAGCGCACCAGGACCGCCGCCCCGGAGCGGCCGTCCCGCCGCGACCAGCTCGCGCTGATCGCCGCAGGGCTGTTCGCGCAACAGGGGTTCCACAACGTGTCGGTCAACGACATCGCCGCGGCGGCCGGAATCAGCGGTCCCGCCATCTACCGGCACTTCAAGAACAAGCAGGCGATCCTCGCGCACCTGGTGTGCGGGGGGCTCGCGCAGGCCGCGGACATCGTGGAGCGGCATCTCGGCGACGCCACCGCCGGCGCCGGTGTCCCTCCGGCGGAGCGGCTGGCGGCGGCCCAGGAGGAACTGGCGGCCTTCGTGGTGGGCCACCCCGAGTTCGGCGTCCTGTGGCGGCGCGAGGGGCGGCATCTCGCGGCAGCGGACGCGGAGGAAGTCGCCAAGGCGGCCGCGCGGGCGACGATCCCCCTGGCGGCGGCACTCGGCGAACGGCGGCCGGAGCTGAACCAGGGCGACGCCGAACTGCTGACGTGGGCCGCCCTCAGTGTGTTCGGCAGCATCTCCGACCACCGGGTACGGCTGCCGCAGACCGCGCTGGAAGACCTGCTGACGGCCATCGCGCTGGACGTCCTCGCCGCCGGCCTGCCCGCGGCGCGAGAACGCGGCGGCCGGTCACCGGCGGCACAGCCGCGAGCCGCTCTGCACGACTCCCGCAGGGAACAACTCCTCGCCGTGGCCGCGGGGTTGTTCTGGGACCGCGGCTACCACGCCGTCACCATCGAGGAGATCGGCGCCGCCGCCGGGATCGCCGGCCCCAGCATCTACAGCCACTTCGGCGGCAAGATGGAGCTGCTCCAGACGGTCGCGAACCGCATCGGCGAGCACCTGCGGCAGGCCGTCCTCCAGGCACAGAGAGCCGATCTGGAATCCGGCGCAACTCTCGGCCTGCTCGCCAGGTCGTACGCCGACACGGTGACCGAACACCGGGACCTGGTCGCCGCCTACTTCCGCGAGGGCCACAACCTGCCCGGCCGGGACCGCGCCGAGGTACGCCGGTTCCAGCAGGCGTACACCCAGTACTGGGTCGACCTGGTCGCCGCGGTCGCCCCCGAGTGGCCGGCCAAGGAGACCCGTATCCGGGTCCACGCCGCCTTCGCCCTGGTCAACGACATCGCGCAGACCAAGCGCTTCATGGCCCGTCCGTACCTCGCCGACGACCTGCACCCGCTCATGCTCACCGTCCTCCTGTCGGACCGGAGCCGGGCGGGGGAAGCCGATGCCAGCTATTGACGTAACGGCAACAAGGCGATCCGGGAGAGCCGATCTACACTGACCTCCAGTGCGGGGAACCCGCCTTGTTGACACCCCAGGCAGTGAGGACTGACATGAGCGTCGAGCCACGGGTGAGACAGCGGCTGGAGCCGGACCAGCGCAGGGCCCAGATCATGAAGGTGGCCCGTGCACTGTTCGGCGAGAATCCGTACGAGGCGGTCGCCACCACCGACATCGCCCGCGAGGCCGGGGTCGCGCGGGGGCTGATCAACCACTACTTCGGGGGCAAGCGGGGTCTCTACCTCGCCGTCGTGCGCCAGATGGTGACAGCGCCCTCTCCCATCGCCGACGACCTGCCCAACTCTACGGTCGAACGGCGCGTCACCGTGCTCATCGACCGCTGGCTCGACCTGGTCGAACGCAATGCCCCGATGTGGCTCACGGCCATCGGGAGCGAGGCGGCCGGCCGGGACCCCGAGATCGATGAGATCCTCTTCCAGGGCGACGAGACCGCCACCGACTGGGTGATCCAGGCCGCTCGGCTCACGGAATCCGACGAGTGCGTGGCCGAGCTCAGGGCGGCCGTCCGGTCCTTCGGCAGCATGATGCGGGCGGCCTCCAGGGAATGGCTCGTGCGCGGCGCCTTCACCCGCAGTGACCTGCATGTTCTGCTGACGGATACCTTGCTGCACCTGCTCAACGTGACGTTCCCCGCGCTGTGCGCCTCCCGCAGGGCGACCCGGTAGCCGCTGCCCCCGCGGACCCGGTCGCACGGCCGACGTCCCGGGCAGTCGTCACCCACCTCTATTGACACTGCGCCAATAAAATCGCCATGCTGGACCTCATCAGCCCTGCGGAGGAGCACAATGGAGTACACGCAGATCGGCTACGAGGTGAGCGGGCGCATCGCGACGGTGCGGTTGAACCGTCCAGAGGCCCGCAACGGCTACACGATCCGGATGGCCGACGAGATAGCTCACGCCTTGCAGACCGCCAACACCGATGACGAGGTACGCGTCGTCGTGCTCACCGGCGCGGGCGACGACTTCTGCGTCGGAGCGGATCTGAGCGGCGGTGAACTCGGCGTCACCGAGTCCGACGAGGAATCGCAGGCCGCCGTCTGGACCGAACCCGCCACCCGGGTCACCCGTGAGCTGTATCGCAGTGACAAGCCGGTCATCGCCGCCGTGCGCGGTGCAGCGGTCGGGGTCGGCGCGACCATGATCCTGCCGGCCGACTACCGCCTCGCCGCCGACGACAGCAGGTTCGGCTTCGTCTTCTCCCGCCGCGGCATCTACCCGGAAGGCGGCTCCGCCTGGTTCCTGCCCCGCCTGGTGGGCATGGGACGCGCACTGGACTGGATGGTCAGCGGTCGGCTGATCCCCGCCCGTGAGGCACTGAGGTCCGGACTCGTCAGCGCCGTCCACCCCTCCGCCGACGTACTGGACAAGGCGTACGAGCTTGCCCGCGACCTCGTCCAGAAGACCGCGCCCGTCTCGGTCGCCGTCATCAGGCAGGCCCTCTACCGCATGAGCGCCCTCGACTCTCCCGAACCCGCCTTCGCCCTCGACTCGCAGCTCATCGCCAGTTGCGCGCACAGCGCCGACGCAGTGGAAGGAGTCGTCTCGTTCCTCGAACGGCGTCCCCCTGACTTCAAGGGCCTCACCGGCAGCGACCAGCCGGACTTTCTGCCCTGGCGCACCCGCACCGGTACCGACACCCCGGAGATGAACTGATGCCCGCCACCCGACCCCGCTGGAGCGACGACGAACTCGAAGCGGTGCGCGCCCTCGCGCGTACCTACTTCGAGAAGGAGGTCGCGCCCAACGAGGAGAAGCACGCCCGGCAGGGCCACCCGGACAAGTCGCTCTACGCCCGCGCGGGCGAGCTGGGCCTGCTGGGCATGACCATCCCTGAGGAGTACGGCGGTGGCGGCGGCACCTTCGCCAACCTGGCCGTGCTGATCCAGGAGCAGATCCGCAGCGGCGCGGACAGCATGGGCTTCGCCGTGAGCGAGGGCATCGTCGCGCACTACCTGCTCGCGTACGCCACCGACGAACAGAAGCGGCCCTGGCTGCGGAAGATGTGCAGCGGTGAGTGGGTCGGATCGATCGCCATGACCGAACCCGGCGCCGGCTCGGACCTCCAGTCGATCGCCACCCGGGCCGAGCGGGTCGGCGACGAGTACCTCATCTCCGGCTCCAAGACCTTCATCTCCAACGGCCATCTGTGCGACCTGATCATCATCGCGGCCAAGACGGACACCACCAAGGGCGCCGCCGGCATCTCGCTGCTCGTCGCCGAGGTCGACGACAACACCCCGGGCTTCACCCGCGGACGCATCATCAAGAAGGTCGGCCAAAAGGGCCAGGACACCAGCGAGTTGTTCTTCGACGAACTGCGCGTCCCCGTCGGCAACGTCCTCGGCGGCCAAGAAGGCCTCGGCTTCTACCAGTTGATGGAGCAGCTGCCGCAGGAGCGGCTGATCACCGCGGTCATCGCCCAGGCGGTCACCGAGGCTGCCGTGGCCGTCACCCTCGACTACACCAAGCAGCGCGAGGCCTTCGGCAAACCGCTGTTCAGCATGCAGAACACCCGCTTCGAGCTCGCCGAGTGCGCCACCATCGCGCGCGTCAACGCGACCTTCCTCGACGACTGCATCGAGCGCCACCTCCGCGGCGAACTCGACGCCGCCACCGCCTCCATGGCCAAGTACTGGATCACCGACAGAACCGGCGAGGTCGTCGACCGCTGCCAACAGCTCTTCGGCGGCTACGGCTACTGCCTGGAGTACCCCATCGCCCACATGTACGCCAACAACCGCGTGCTGCGGGTGCTCGCGGGAGCGAACGAGGTCATGAAGGAGCTCATCGCCCGGTCGCTGTGACGGGGCGCGGGGGCGGCGGGCAGAGGGTCCGGTCGCGCGGTCGGCGGAGTGGAGAGCCGGTCCTGAGGACTTCTCTCCCTCAGGCCGGACTGCTCCACTCGATCTTCAGCCCGCGGCCCTGTGCGCGGCCCGCCTCGGCGGCGGGCGTGCGGGTGGACGGGTCCAGCGGGTTGGCGCCGATCGCTGTCCGAGACGCCTCGTCCGGCTCGATCAGCGCGACCCCGGCGCCACTCGCCCGCAGCTCCTCGATGGCCTTGGCCAGCGGCTTCTCGCTCGGAAACAGCTCGCTGCCACCCATGGGTGCGATCACCAGCACCCGCGTCGCGCCGACGGCGTAGTCCGCGTTCTCAGCGGAGCGGACGCCTCCGTCGACGTACCGCCGCCCGTCGACCGTCGCAGGCGGCCACACACCCGGAACGGCGCAGCTCGCCGCCACGGCGTCCACCAGGCTCACGCCCGAGGAACCGTCGAACACCCGCGGCTCCCCGGTCTCGGCATCGACCGCGACGATCCTCAACGTACGGGCCGGCCATGCGTGCGACGGCAGCCGCGACTCGATCACCGCACGCCGCTCCGACTCCGAAACGGTCTCGGCGTCGAGCGCGAACCTGCCCACCGCGCGCCGCATGTCCGCGGGGGCGGAGGCGCTCTCCAGCAGCGCGAACATCTGCGCACCGAAGTTCTCCAGGTCGACATCGGCCGGGATCTCCGCGGACTGCCGCTCGGGCTCGGCCTGCCGGGCGTACAACTCCTCCAGGCTCAGCCCGCTTCCCAGCTGCGCGGCGACGGTCGAGCCCGCGGACGTGCCCACGATCACGTCGGCCCCCACGACGTCCTGACCCGAATCGGCCAGACCCGCCAGCAGTCCGGTCATCCAGGCGATCCCGGCGACACCCCCACCGCCCAGCACCAACGCCTCAGCCATCTCGTGTCCTCTCGCGCGCGACGTGTCCACGGGAACTCTAGAACGAACGCCTGTGGTCGCCCCTGGGATACGAGGGGCCCACGGGTCCGCGCTTACGATGAGGCCGTGACGCGCTTCGGACAGCTTGCCGGGCCGCAACCGAGGTTGCGGTGCACCGGGCTGCTCGTCAGCGCTCTGTTGCTGGGCCTCCTCGGCATGCACGGCCTGGGACCGGTCTCCGTGGCCACCGCTGCCTCCGGACACGACCGGACCGTGGCGGCCGCGCCCCTGGGTGTCATGGCGTCGATGCCGGACAGCTGCGATCACGACGAGGGCGGCTGCACGGGGCACGCGGATCACGCGGACGCGGTGTGTGCCGCCGCGTCGGTCGCCGGGGCTCCGGCGGTGGTGCCGGTGCTGGTGCCTGATGTGGAGGTCTGCGCCGGGCTACCGGACGTACGCACCGCCCCGCCGAGCGGCGGGCCCGACGGCGGCCGGGCACCACCCTCGCTGTCCGAACTCCAACTCCTGCGGATCTAGAGCGGCCCACGTGGCGCCGTACACCCATGAGGTGCGGCGTCGCGTGCAGCCATGCCCTTCACCGATCCGGTCACATCCCAGGAGTTCCACCATGACCGCACACCGCACGATCATCCGTCGTACCGCCTTCGCCGCCGCTGTCGCTTCGGCCGCACTCGTACTCGCTGCCTGTGGCAGCGAAGGCGGCAGCGGCGGGCACGACATGGGTTCCATGGAGTCCGGCTCCGGCCCGACGGCGACGGCCTCGGCCAAGCCCGGCGAGCACAACGACGCGGACGTCTCCTTCGCCACCGAGATGATCCAGCACCACCGTCAGGCGATCGAAATGGCCGGCCTGGCCGACAGTCGCGCCTCCGCGCAGCAGATCAAGGACCTCGCCACGAAGATCAAGGGAGCGCAGGCCCCGGAGATCAAGACGATGTCCGGCTGGCTCACCTCCTGGGGCGAGGCGGTTCCCGAGGACATGTCCGGCATGGAGCACGGCACCTCGTCCGCCATGCCCGGCATGATGAGCGACGCCGACATGGCCAAGCTGGAGAAGGCGTCCGGCGCCGACTTCGACACGATGTTCCTCACGATGATGGTCCAGCACCATGAGGGCGCCATCGAGATGGCGAAGACCGAACAGGCCAACGGTATGTACGGTCCCGCCAAGCAGCTCGCGGACGCAGTCGTCACGGCCCAGACCGCCGAGATCGAGCAGATGAAGCAGATGCTCGACGAGAGCTGACGTACAGCCAAAGGGTGGACCGGCGAGGCGAGGGCCTGCCGGTCCACCCGGCGGGTCAGCAACACGCCAAACGACGGGCGCCTGGCGGGTGTGCACAGCATGCAGCCCGGAACTCGGCCACGTCAGCGATGAGTTGACGAGCTTGCTGGGGCGAACCTCATGCCCCGCTAGGCTGTGCGGCGCGCGATCCCGCGCGTCAGTCGGGTGAAGTCGCTGCTGCCTGCCGGAGGTTGTCCGTGTCCGTGGACCCACCCGTTGACCTGCTGGTGAAGGACGCCCTGCTGCTCGTCGTGGACAGCGAGCGGGAGATTCCAGGCGGTTGGGTCGGCATCAGCGGTGGCCGGGTGAGCGCGGTCGGGGCTCCCGGCTCGGAGCCGGCGGCCACGCAGGTGGTGTCGGCGTCGGGTCGCCTGGTGACACCCGGACTGATCAACACGCACCATCACATCTACCAGAACCTCACCCGGTCCTTCGCCCCGGCTGTCAACGGCTCTCTCTTCGACTGGCTGACCACCCTCTATCCGCTGTGGGCGGCGCTGGACGAGGAGGCCTCGTACGTCTCGGCGTACGTCGGGATGGCCGAGCTCCTGATGGGCGGCTGTACGACCTCGATGGACCATCTCTACGTCCATCCGCGCCCAGGTCTTGTGGACGCGCAGATCAGGGCTGCGCAGGACATCGGCTTCCGCTTCCACGCCACTCGCGGGTCGATGACACGCTCCGTCGAGGACGGCGGGCTGCCGCCGCGCAGCGTCACCCAGTCCGAGGAGGAAGTCCTCGCCGACAGCGAACGCCTCGTGAAGGCCTTCCACGATCCCTCGCCTGGGGCGCTCATCAAGGTGGCGCTCGCGCCGTGTTCGCCGTTCTCGGTGACCCGGGAACTGATGATCGCGACCGCGGAGCTGGCCGAGCGGCTCGACGTGCGCCTGCACACGCATCTGGCGGAGGACCGGGACGAGGACACGTACTGCCAGGAGATGTACGGCTGCCGGCCCGTCGAGTACTTCGAGGCCACCGGCTGGATGAGCGACCGCACCTGGGTCGCGCACTGCATCTACCCGAACGACGCGGAGATGCGGCGGCTGGCGGCGGCCGGGGTGGGGGTCGCACACTGCCCCAGCTCCAACATGCTCATCGGCGGGGGCACCGCCCGGGTCCGGGAGATGCGCGAGCTGGGCCTGCCGGTGGGCATCGGCTGCGACGGCTCCGCCTCCACCGACCACGCCTCGCTCTGGATGGAGACCCGGGGCGCCCTGCTCCTGGGGCGCTATCGGGGCGGGCCGGGCGCGATGACCGCGCGCGACGCCCTCGACATCGCGACCCGGGGATCGGCGCGCTGCCTCGGGCGGGCGGAGGAGCTGGGCCATCTGCGGCCGGGGGCCTGCGGTGACCTCGTCGTCTGGGACGCGCACCCGGTGGCTCTCGCCGGCGCGCTCAGCGATCCCGTCGAGGCCTGGCTGCGTTGCGGGCCCGCACGGGCCTGGACCACGGTGATCGGCGGTCAGGTGCTGGTGGAGCGGGGGGAACCCGTACTGCCCGCGCTCGCCGGCGTCCTGCGTGACCACACGCGCATCGCACGGAGCATCCAGAACCTCGTGTAGCGCCGCCGCCACCATCATCGCGCCCGCCCGTCCTGAGCAGAGGCGGGGCCCGAGGGCGCACTGAGTCGGCCGGAGCGGGTGGAGCGGGTGGAGCGGGGTGGAGCGATCGTCCGTCTGGCGGAGACGCCCGACGTCCAGGGCAGAACAAGCGGCGCCCGGCTTTACAGGCGGAGTCCGTATTCGCGGACGAACTCTTCGCCGGATACGCCATTGCCCGCTGCTGCCCGGCGCACCAGTTCCGGTGCGAACAGTGTTGCCGGGTGGGCGGTCATATAGCTGACCGCCCGGAAGGCGGTGGCTACCTGTACGTCACGGCCGGCCGCAGCCATCACCTGCCGCATGGCCCAGGCCTGCCGGTGTTCCTGCACAGTGGTCGGCTTCCTGGCGACGCCCAGCCGGGCGGAGTCGGCGGCGGTGGAGATCTCCCATGCGGCCCGGACCACGACTTGCTGCAGGTCGAAGAAGTGCCTGGCCGGTGCATCGAGGTCCGGCGTCGAGCGCAGGTACTCCGAGAGGCAGGATGCGTGGAGTGCGGCGGATGAAATGCCCTGTCCGAAGACGGGGTTGAACGATGCCACGGCGTCACCGACCGCCGCGAGGCGAGCAGGGAAGCGGTCGAGGGACTCGAAGTGGCGCCACCTGCTGTCGGGGTGGCGGAACGAGACCACCTCGCCGAGCAACTCGCCCGCAGCCGCCTCCTGGTAGACCGGTGGCAGCTCGCGGCAGCGGCTGAAGAAGCTCTCGGGGCCCAGGTGTTCGCTCTCGTCCCCGAAGTAGGCGAGCATGAGTGCCCACTTCTGGTTCTCAATGGCGTTGACGGCCGCCGTGGCCAGCCCTCTCGATGGGAAGTGCGGGCTGTAGCGGTTGATGCCGCTGGTGGGGCCGGTCCAGTCGGGGGAGCGTTTGAAGCAGGCGGTGAAGTAGCGGATGTCGACCTTCAGTCGTTCCATCCATGGCCGAGGCCACCCACCTTCGTCCAGCCAGTCGGAGAGCCTGCTGCCGCGGCCGGTGGCGTCGAGTACGAAGTCAGTGGTGTCGACCGTCTCCTTGCCGTCGGCCGTGTAGCGCACCGCGCCGACGGCACCGCGCGCGTAGTTCAGGCCGGTCACGCGGCCAGTGATCAGGTGGACGTTCGGCAAGCTGAGGGTGTGGCTCCGGATCAGCGCTTCGAGGAAGGGGCGGCTGCTGGTGACCAGCTCCGCGTTGGGCGTCGCGATCTGCTCCACGTCGTCCAGATAGATGGCGGCGTAGTGCGGACTCGACAGGACGGCGCCTCCGTCGAGGGCTTGCTGGACGATCCCGGGATACCAGCGTTCAAGCTGCGCACGGCCGCCCGGCAACAGAGTGTGGACCTGGTAACCCTGCGGGACACCGGGGCGAGGCTCGCCGTCCGCCGTGGTCTCCGCCCTGTCGGGCTCGACAATCACGACTCGTTCGGCGTGGTCGGCGAGCACCCGCGCGGCGAGCAGCCCGCCGATACTCCCGCCCAGGACATGCGCGGTACGGATGAGTACCTCCGCGTCTCTCGGCGTAGTGACAACGCTGAGCCGCTCGAAGACCGCGGCGGAATCGTCCGGCATGTAAGCCTCCAGGAGAGGAAGTTGGCGCCACGGGCAGAGGTGTCACGGGGAGGTGGCCTGGTGGATCAGGGGAGCAGCAGGGCGGGGAGGTGGCCTGGTGGATCGGGGGAGCAGCAGGGCGGGGAGGTGGCCTGGTGGATCGGGGGAGCAGCAGGGCGGGGAGGTGGCCTGGTGGATCGGGAGTGCAGCAGGGCGGGGAGGTGGCATGGCGGATCGGGAGTGCAGCAGGGCGGGCAGGATCGGCACGCGTCGCGCGACCCGGCACGCGTCGTACGACCCGGCACGCGTCGCACGATCCGGCGCGCTTCGCGGCGGTCGCGCCGCGTCACCTCCGCCCGCCGATCCTGACGGGGCACGCGGGCCTGTGCCCGAGGGAGCCAGGCACCCCGTTCAGTGCGGTGCCGGTTGTGGGTCCAGGGCGTTGCCGATGGTGCAGCCGCCCTCTCCGGGCATCCGCTGGATCCTGGACGGCACCCACACCTCGGTTGTGCCGGGGCCGACGCGGGCAAGAAGGCAGTCCTGCGGGTCGAAGCCGTTGCCCTTGACCGACAGGAGAACGCCGACTCGGCCGTCGTCGGCCTTCACCTCGGTACGGATCGCCGGATCCAGATCCAGGGCGGCGAGCGTACGGCGCACCTCGGCCTCGTCGACCCGGCCGCCCTCCGGCACCCGCGGAAGTTTCGCGCGGAGCTCCTCGTACGGCAACTGGGGCGGTTCCGGTGGCGGGGCGAAGGTCAGCGGACGGCCATCAGGGCAGTCCACGTCACGGGGATCCTCACCCCACTCCGACTCGGGTGACACCCGCACTGAGAAACAGCGCCGCACGTTGACCTCGTCAGGGTCGAGCCATTCGTTGTACGCCGAGCCGGACGTGCGGATGACCACGTCGATGCCGTCCCCGTCGTGTGTCGAGGTACCCGTCACCCGCAGTACCTCCACCCCGTCGATGCCGGAGGCGGAGCGCCCGACCTCCTCCGCCGTGCGCGGACGCTGGCTGTAGAGCCGCTCGCCCGCATTCCTGGCCACCTCCCGTGCGGCGTCCGTCGCCTCGTCCTCGGAGGACGGCACCACCCCGCAGCCGGCGGTGAACAGCAACAGCGGGGCAAGAAGCAGCAGTCGGCGCATGCGGCCACCCTTCCGGCGCCGCACTCGGCGGGCAACCGCTCGCGTACTCGGACCGGCGTAGGTGATCGTACTCAGCCGGTGCGGCGGCCGGACATGGGCGCATCCCGGCGTTGGGGACCAGCGGTAGAACCGTTCGCGACTACGGGCTGACCGTGATTGGTCCTGGGGCCTGCCGGCCCGGGGGTTCGGCGGGCTGGTGTTCACTCGCGGATCGGTCCGTTACTCGTACCGGTACTTCAGCGAGTCAGCCTCCGCCTGCTCGATGTCGGCGATCGTCAACTCCGGCATGCGCAGTTGGGCCAGGGTCACCTCGGCCGAGGTCGGCTGGGCGTCCGCCGGCAGCCACTGCTCCGGCTTCCAGGCTCCGCTGCGCAGCAGCGACTTGGGGCAGTGCGGGTAGACCTCCTCGATCCCCAGCACCAGCGCACTGGCCGGCGGCTTTCCCACGGCGGTCAGCTGCGACAGCAGTTCCGGGCGGGTGGAGACGACAGCCCGGCCGTTCACCCGCAGGGTGGTCGTCCGCCCGGGGATGACGAACAGGAGTCCGGCCCGTCCGGTGGCGATGACGTTCTGCAGGGTGTCCAGACGCTTGTTGCCGGTCGCGTCCGGAATCGCCACCGTCCGTGCGTCCAGGACGGCGACGAACCCGGCGGGGCCGCCGCGCGGCGAGACGTCGCAGTTGCCCTCGGCATCCGCGCTGGCGACCAGAACCAGCGATGAGCAGCCGATCAACCGCCGCGTGTGCTCGGTGAGTTCGGTCATCTGCTTGCGCACGGCCGCGTCGCCGGGGAGTTCGTACGCCCGGCGCAACGCCTCCTGGTCGGGCACGGCGTCGAGGCGGAGCAGGTCGAAGGCACTGCCGGTAAGAGGTGTCGTCATGTCTCCAACCCTAAGAGCCGACCTGCGACTGATCTTGGTCGGTGTCCTGTCCGGCTTTCTGCGGGCTGTCGCGCCGACATCTGCGTGAGTTGGCCGCGAAATTCGCCCCGTGCCGGGTGGCGCGCTGCGCGTCCGGGCGGCACGGGCGACGTGGGGGCGGCCCGAACGCCGCTACAGCCGGCGGGTCCGACGCTGCTCGGCCGTTCGGACAGCAGTCCGGTGTGCCCGAGCGGCGTCGGCGTCGGCGTCTGCAGTCGGTATCGGGTATGCCAAGAGGCAGGAAAACCCGGTGACGCGCCCCCGCCCGGCTCCTTACACTCGCCACACCATGCGCGCCGTACAACAACACGGCGCGCGCCGTGACGAATGAGGGGAGGCCGGCCGTGCGTTACCGCACCGCTGTCGTCGTTCCCCCGTCACGGTACGAGGTGATCCTCGTGTCTCCGTGTGTCCGGTGCCGGCTGCGCGGCCGGAACCGGATGTCCGTGACGAACACCTGACCTCTCTGCCCGCCCGGTACCGAGTGAACCGGGCGCGTGCGTCCCCGTGAGTCTGCGTCTTCTCAGGCGTGCTCGCGGGCACAGGTTGTCTCGTCCGGTAATCGCGCCGACCCGTTCCGGATCATCCTGAAAGGCCATGGGCCGTGCGTACAGACCTGCACCGACACCTCACCCGTCCCGCTCACCCCGTCAACCCGCTGACCGCTGTCCGCAATCTGGGCATCCTGGCCCACGTCGACGCGGGGAAGACCACCGTCACCGAGCGGATCCTCTATCTCACCGGGACAACGCACAAGCGCGGTGAGGTCCATGACGGCACGACCGTCACCGACTTCGATCCTCAGGAGCGAGATCGTGGAATCACCATCTTCGCCGCGGCCGTCAGTTGTGCCTGGGACGGCCACCGGATCAATCTGATCGACACCCCGGGCCATGTCGACTTCTCCGACGAGGTGACCCGTTCGCTGCGGGTGCTCGACGGTGCGATCGCGGTGTTCGACGCCGTCGCCGGTGTCGAGCCGCAGAGTGAGTCGGTCTGGCGGCAGGCCGACCGTTACGGGGTGCCACGGATCGCTTTCGTCAACAAGCTGGACCGCGCCGGTGCGGACCTCGACTCGGCGGTCGCGTCGATCCGGGAGCGGCTGCATCCGGCGCCGCTGGTGGTGCAGTTGCCGATCGGTGCGGAGGACGGGTTCACCGGCGTGGTGGACCTGCTGCGTATGCGGGCGTTGGTCTGGGCCGACGGCCGTGACGGGGTCGAGGAGGGGCCCGTGCCCGCGGCGCTGCTCGACGAGGCGCACCGGCGCCGCCGGGTGCTGGAGGAAGCGGTGGCGGAACTCCATCCCGTGGCGCTGGAGGAGTTCTGCGCGGAGGCCACCGTCTCCGCGCAGACCCTGGAGAGCGCGCTGCGCCACCTGACCCGTACCGGTGACGCAGTGGTGGTGTTGTGCGGCTCGGCCTACCGCAACCGTGGCATCGAGCCGCTGTTGGACGCCGTGGCGGCGTATCTGCCCTCGCCGCTCGATGTGCCTGCCGTGCGCGGCACTTTCGACGGTACGGAGCAGGAGCGGGCCGCCGACCCGGCGGTGCCGTTCGCGGCGCTGGCTTTCAAGGTGAGCGCTACCGCCACCGGGCGGCTGACGTATCTGCGTGTGTACTCGGGAACGATCCGGAAGGGAGAGGCAGTGTGGGAGGCGGGCGCGCGCCGAACCGAGCGGATCGGGCGGATCCTGCGGGTCCAGGCCGACCGCCACGCCCAGCTGGACCTCGCGGTGGCCGGAGACATTGTCGCGGTGGTCGGGCTGAAGTCGGTCCGCGCCGGGTCGACACTGTGCGCGCCCGGGGCACCGTTGGTCCTCGAACCGCCGACCACGGCCGATCCGGTCGTGTCCGTGGCGGTCGAGGCTGGGGCGAGCACCGACACGGAGCGCTTGGTGTCGGCGTTGACGCGGCTGGTCGAGGAGGATCCGTCGCTGGTCGTCCGGACCGATCCCGAGACCGGGCAGACGGTGCTGTCGGGCATGGGCGAACTGCATCTGGAGGTGGCGGTGGAGAAGATCCGGCGCGCCCACGGGCTGGATGTCCGGGTCGGCCGGCCGAAGGTGGCGTACCGGGAGACGGTTGTCCGGGGCGTTGCCGGACTGGTCTACCGGCACGTCAAACAGGATGGCGGCGCGGGGCAGTTCGCCCATGTCGTGATCGACGTCGAGCCGTTGGAGGCGGCCGCCGCGGGTGGCGCTCATGACAACGCCGGTGGCAGCGCGGCGGGCTTCGAGTTCCGGTCCGCCGTCGTCGGCGGGCGGGTGCCGCAGGAGTACGTCCGGGCAGTGGAGGCGGGGTGCCGGGACGCCCTGGCCGAGGGTCCACTCGGTGGTCACCCGGTGGTCGGGCTGCGCGTCGTCCTGACCGATGGAGCGACCCATCCGAAGGACTCTTCGGAGATGGCGTTCCGGACGGCCGGGCGACTCGCGCTCCGGGAAGCACTGCGCGCCGCTGCGATGGTCCTGCTGGAACCGGTGGCCGAGGTGACGGTCACCGCGCCCGACGAGGCCGTGGGCGGTGTGCTCGGCGACCTGGCGGCACGGCGCGGCCGGGTCTCGGGCTCGACCGCGCGGGCGGGAGCGGTGATGGTCACCGCCACCGTGCCGCTGGCGGAGCTGTTCGGCTACGCGACCCGGCTGCGTAGCCGGACTCAGGGCCGGGGAGTCTTCACCACCCGGCCCACCGGTTACGCCCCGGCACCGGGCACGGCGTCCGACGGGACACCGGTCCGGTCGCCGCGCTGAGTCCGGCTATGCGACCCGGGTGCGCGGCGCCGGTCTCAGGGCGGCGGAGTTTTCACCGCCTCCGGTTACGCCCCGGCACCGAGTACGGCGTCCGACGGGACACCGGCCCGGTAGCCGCGCTGAGTCCGGTTATGCGACCCGGTTGCGCGGCGCCGGACTCCGGGCGGCGGAGTTTTCACCGCCTCCCGGTTACGCCCCGGCACCGAGCACGGCGTCCGGCCGGACACCGGTCCGGTAGCCGCAATGACGGTCCCGCCCGTACGCGGGGCGGGACCGTCCACGGCGGATGTGCCGGTGCCCACCCGGCTCACCAGCTCCAGCTCCCCTGGGGGCACAGCACATGCCGTGCCCCCAGTTCGCGCAGCAGACTCAGCCCAACACCTCGCGCAACAGCCTCGCGTTCTTCACCAGTTGGCTGGACGCGGCGCGTTCGGCCACCACCGTGACCTCGGGGATCTCTCCCTTGGCCGCGCAGCGCGAGGCGCACTCGACGGCGAGGGAGAGCAGAAGTGCCGTACCCCGGACCGGGGTGTCGCGAAGCAGGCCGGGAAGGGCGGCTTCGAGTACGGACCACACCGTGGCGTAGGCGCCCGTCTCGGCCGCGGCCCGCAGGGAGTCGCTCGCTCGGTTCGCGCCAGGCCGGCCGTCGTTCAGGAGGGCCTCCAACTGTCGTCCGAGCAGGCCCGTGTCCAACTGTCCTCGCGCGGCGAGGACCAGCAGGGCATCCACGACCGCGTCGCGATCGATGTGCCAGATCAGTCCGAACGCCAACGCCAGGTGCACGGAGTAACCCGCCGGACCGCCGGACTCCGCGACGAACGGCAGGTTGCGGGGCCATCCCTGGTGGGACATCCGCGGTTCGAAGTAGTCGCGTGCCATCAACTCCTCGCGGTGGTGCGGCAATTGCGTGACCCAGAAGGGTGTCATCGGGTCGGCCAGACCGTTGTTGCCGAGGTAGGGGCCGACCAGGGCCGCGGCGACCGGCGGAAGCGTGGGATCGACGACCACTCCGGGGCGTACGGGTGTCCACCACCCCTGCGACGCGGGCTTGGGCGGCTTGCAGTGCGGCCAGCCCTTGGGCTCCGAATCCTGGTGGGGCAGGCCGCCCTCGCGCAGCCAGCGTGCCAACCGCCGCCCGGCGTCGGAGCCGAGTTCATCGGCCGCGCGCAGCACCTGTTCGTCCGGTGTCGGGGTGACGCGCAGGAGAGCCTGCGCCAGATCGACCGGTGCGGGAGTGACGCCGAGTTCGTCGAGCGCCGAGACCCGCTCCACCAGTACAGCGGCGTCCAGCGCGCCGGTGGCGAGGGTCGGCACGGCCAGCAGGAACGGCTGTGTGCCGGACTCGATGACGTCCATCGCCTCGGTCAGGCGGGCCGCGAGCATCGAACCGGCCAGGGAGTAGGTACGGCTCGGACCGCTCTGGTGGACCTGGACCGCCCGGCGCATCATGACGGCCCGTCTCCTCGGCTCGTCGCCCCGCACCACGCTCGCCACGTCGTAGAGGTCGGCCGGTATCCAGTCGACGTAGCTCTTCGGTTCCTGGCGCATGACCGGCTTCAGCGCCCGGGCCAGCGAGGACCGGTCGAGGTGGGCGTGGCGGACCAGTCCGTCCAGGGCGCGCTCGAACGCCACCACGTCCTGGACGTTCGCGAGGACCATCGCGACCTCCTGCACGACCTCGGCGGCCGTCGCGAGGGGGCCCGGCACGGGGCGGGGTTCGGGCACGGCGGGCAGGACGTCCGCGTACGGCTGCCCGCTGCGGGCGTCCTGGGAAGCGCCGAGCGATTCGGTCGTGCCGAGTGGTTGGGTCGTGGCGAGTGGTTCGGTTGTGCCGAGTGGTTGGGTCGTGGCGAGTGGTTCGGTCGTGCCGAGCCGTTGGGTCGTACCAAGTAGCTCGGTCGTGCCGAGCAGTTCGGCGGCTCGCGCCGAGAGGCCCGGGCTGAGTTGTCCGGCGGCCGACCGCAGCTCCGGCAGCACCGAGTCGTCGGCGGCCTTGAGATGTTTCGCGACCAGCTTGAGCGCCTGCTCCTGGAGCGTCATCTCCCGGTGGCCGAACGTCGTCGCCGCGTCGACCAGGGCACGGCCCGCCCGCGCCGGATCCCGCCGCGCCACCCGGCCGAGCCAGCCGAGTTGAGTGCGCACCAGCTTCTTCTCCGGGCGGAGCAGGACCCGTTCGCACGCCTCGGTGAGCAACTCGGGCTCCAGCAGCCCCGCTTCGTCCAGCCCGGTCAGGACCTCCTGGGCGTAGGTGGCGACAGGCAGCGACCGGTCGAGCAGCGCCAGGTAGTCCCTCACCACGAGCGCCTGCTCGGCCGGTGTGGGGGCCAGAGCCCGCAGGAACACGAGGAAGGGCGCGATCTCCCTGCGCGTACCGTCTTCGAGAAGACGCCCGAGAAGATGGTCGACAAGGGCGGCGCGTTCGCGGGCCACACCGGCATGTTCGGCAGGAGTGAGGGCGAACGCTTCCAGCGTGACCACCGCCTGCGTCCCATGGGGCGGATCGCCGACCATGTCCGCGAAGAGGTTGTGGATCAGCTCGTCACGGTCCACGACGCCTTCGGCAGCGAGGCCGATGAGCGCTTTCATCGGCCGTTGCCACGTGTGCCAACTGAAGACGAGGGGCCCCGGTCGGGCCACGGCCAGGGGGAGGAGTTCCGGGGTGAAGTCGTCCGCGCGCAACCGCTCCAGGAAGTCGGCACCCGGCGCTCCGCCCAGCACCCGAGGGCGCCGCTCCCGGCTTTCGGCGCGGTCGTACAGCCAGGCCAGGACGAACTCGTGCGAGGCCGGCAGCGGACAGCCGGTGTCGCGGACGAGGTGCTCGGTGACCGCGAACACGGCGCCGACGGTGGTCGCCTGTTCGCCGAGGTGCGCGGCCAACTCGGTGCGCCATGCGACGGGGTACAGGTCCAGGAGGTCCACTGTCCAGGTGTCCATCGTGAAGTACGGGTACGTCCGGATCCAGACCGCCGCAGCCTCCGGCGTGACCTGACACCCCAGCCGGGCGGCGCACAGGGCGATCCTCTCCTCCTCCGTGTGCTCACGCCGGGCGAAGACCTCGAAGAAGGCTGTCAACTCGGCGGCGCACGCACCTCGCTGATCAGGCGTCAGCGCACCCAGTTCCCGTACGACGCCGGCGACGTCACCGGCTTCCACCAGCTCGACCAGCTTCATCGTGCCGCCTCCGTCGCCGTGTCCCGGACCATCCGCACCGCGAGCACGTGCGTGCATGGTCCGCGTCCTCCCCGGTACTTCGCCCACCAGAGGCAGGTACAGCTCAGTCGCCCGGTGTCGTCGGCGCGGACCACATGCTCGTGATCACCCTTGCCGACCGAGGCCAGCGCGCCGTCCAGCCGCACCGCCCCCTCCGCCACCAGCGCCCGCGCTCCGCGTAGCCTGGGGTTGCGCGCCTCCGCGGCGCCCGCGGAGAACGGCAGTTGCCGGTGGAAGTACGCCTCTTCCGCGAGGTCGTAGCCGATCTGCCCGGACGTCCCCAGCACGGTCAGCGCGGCGCGCACCCGCTCGGGAGACAAGCCGGCCTGCCGGGACAGCTCGGCCACATCGACCCTCGGTTCCCAGGCCAGCAGCGCCGAGACCAGGTCCGCGTCCTCCGCGGCCGACCCCGTGGCGAGGTCGTTCAGCACACCGCCCTCGCCGGAGAACCCCCGCGAGGCATCCTGGGAGAGCATCAACGTCAGCCGCATTTCTGGCAGTTCGGCCTCCCACGCGACGGCCGTGGCCTGCCCCTCCGTGACGTCCGGGGCGTACACCCGCAGGGTCGTCGCGTGCCGCAGTACCTGCTGAAGCACCAGGAGCCGCTCGGGGCCGGGCAGACACACGGCGCCGGGAACCGGCCTGCTCGTGGGGCGCAGGGTGCCGCCCACCGGCACAACCCAGCGTGTTGTACGGGCACTTGACCGGCGGGTGGGACGTGGCAGCGTCCGAAGGAAGGTGGCCGCCGCCGCGGCGGGTACCTCGGCACGCAGGGTGAAGCCCGCCGCGAGTACCTGTGCCTCGGCGAAGCCGCGCAACCAGCGCTCCGGCAGCGGGACCTGCTTCTCCACGAACCGGCCGTCGAACGTGGTGACCTCCAACTCATCAGGTCCGACGGCCAGTTGCAGTGGATCAAGGCCGCCGAGCCTGGCGAGCGCCCGGCGGAGCGGGAAGTTGATATCGACGTTGGTCGTGCCGTGGCCGATGACGTCGCCGTCGAGGGCGGCGCCGAGCAGGTCGAGCCGGGCGTAGGCGCCGCAGCAGCCGGAGAAGGACTCCATCCGCAGCCGGTCGCCGTCGGCCGTCACCACCGGGTCCAGTGAGGCGGGCGCCGCCGGCTGGTAGTAGCGGGTCGCCGCGACATCGGCGACCGTGAGCAATCCCGCCGCCGCGGCGACGGGCGCCGTCAGGAATCCGCTGAAGAACCGCGGATGGGCCGCCTCGCCGGACGGTGTGGCACCGCCGGAGGTCTCCAGCGTGAGGGTGCGCCGCCCGGCCGTGGACTCGTGCACGGCCGACGGTTGTAAGTAGGAGTAGGACTGTATGTGTGAGGTCACGTGGACACGCTACGGCTGGGCAGTGACAAGGCCACGAGAGCCGTTGACAGACACGGCCGGTGCCCGCGACGTGTTCGCCGACGGCGACTGGTGGCTATCGTGCTCGCATGACAGCGGATCTTCAGTCGTCCTCTGTCGCCGCCGACGGTGGCGACACGCGCCTCGGCCAGCTGATCATCACGGTCTTCGGCCTGTACGCGCGGGGTGAGCACAACTGGCTGTCAGGCCACGGGAACTCTCGAACGGCTGCTGTTACCCCTGGGGTGCGAGGCGCCGAGGGGCATTCGATCGCGATAACTCGATGATTCCGTGATGCGCCTCGGACAGCTTGCTTGACCGCGATTGACGTTGCGGTTCTCCGGGCTGTTCGTAAGCGTTTTGTTGTCGGGCCTGTTCGGATGCACGGTCTGGGGCCGGTCCCGCACGCCACCGCTGCCTCCGGACACGACCGGACGATGGCGCCCGCCTCCGTGGCTCTCATGGCGTCCGTGCCAGACGTTTGCGATCACGACGAGAGTGGCTGCACGGGGCGCGCGGAACATGGTGATCGGGTGTGCTCCCACGTCTGTCGCCGCGTCTCCCGCGGTGGTGCCGGTGCTGGTGCCCGATGTGGTGGTCCGTGCCGGGGAGCCGGATGCGCGTACCGCGTCGGCCGGCGGCGGGCTCGACGGTGGCCGCGCACCACCTGTCCTGGCCGAACTCCAACTCCTGCGGATCTAGAGCAGCCTGTGTGACGCCGCCGCCCGTGAGGCGCGCCACGCGCAGGCATGCCCTTCACCGTTCCGATCCCACGAGTTCAACCATGGCAGCTCACCGCAAGATCATCTGCCGAAACGCTCTCGCCGCCACTGTTGGCGTGGCCGCACTCGTACTCGCCGCCTGTAGCAGCGGCGGCGGGGCACGACATGGGGTCCATGGAGTCCGACTCCAGCCCGACCGCGACCGCCTCGGCGAAGGCCGGCGGTCACAACGACGGGGACGGCTGCGAGGCACCCGGCGTGGCTATGGGGAAGGGCGCGACCACTGGATCGACGGGGAGACCAGCCACGCGGCGCACGGCAAAGGGCAACAGGACGCGGCGCTGTGCTAGGTATGGGCGCATGCCGCTCCCGCGCCTTGTGCTTACCGATTCGCAGCGTCACTTGCTGGCCGAGCTGGTGCTTCAGCCACTCCCGGATCCCGCAGAGGGCGATGAGGTGGAAGTGGTCACTTTCGCGCGGGGGCTGGACCTAAGTGAGGTCCTGCGCGATATCCAGGAGCTTGGTTTCCTGGGGCTCGTTCTGAGGGAGGACGGTGCGGTGGTTGCCACTGATCTGGGCGCGGCCATCCACTATCAGGCACTCTATGAGGTCGCGGAGTCCCGGCTGGGGGATGTGGTGCGGCTGGCCGCAGCCGTTGAGGACGACCAACCTCATCTGACGCGCGTCGTGCGGCAGTTGGTGCAGGGCGATGTCACGCTTGATCAGGCGCTCGCGAGCGTGGACCAGAAGAGTTGAACCCGGGATGGCCTCATCCGCCGGCGACATTGCCTGCTCCTGGATCGTGAAACAGCCCACCGGTCGCGCGCAGTCTGGCCTTACGGGCCGCCGGGCGCACCGGCAGGACTCCTGCACTCTGAAGATCTGTCAGTGTCACGGTCGGGCCGGCCAGGATCCCTGAGAGCAACTCGGCCTGAGCCGGGGCGAGATCGGTCAGCCGACGTAGCAGGGAGAGCAGCTCGATGAGCTCGCTGGTCCACTCAGTGGGCCAGCTCTCGACATGGATGTCGTCCAGCGGACTGGTCCTCTTGCTGTTCGGCGATGCCTTGCGATAGCCGAACCACTTCTTGATGATCTCCATGCCGCCGACGTCGTACGCCCACACTGCCTCGGTCACCGGACTGAAGGCGCCGTCACCGACGTGCAGCGTCTCCGACTCGGGTTCGTAGCGCATCCGAGCGGGGAGTGTGTCGCCGATGTGGGTCACGTACTTCACTTGCCGTGTGTCACCGGGAGCGAATCGGACGTTCCCGGCCGGGCGTCCTGTCGACGGCTCCGCGTACCGTTCGCCGAAAGTGGACGTCCACAGAATCTCCCGGCCGAGTGCCACTGCCTCGTCCCACAGCTCACTGACTCGGGTGAGGGGCAGGCGTACGCCCGGGGTCAGTAGTTCTTCCGTGAACCGCTCGGTGAAACCGGAGTGCCCGGCAACCGTGATGGTGTAGGCCGCCAGGTCGTCCAGGCTGAGGCTTGCGCGGTCGAGAGCTCGGGCGAGGTATGACAGAAGACCCGTGGGCGCGTTGGGAGTGCCGTCGGGGTGCAGTAATGGCATGATGCGGCCCCCGCGGCCGTTGAAGTGGTGTGTGTCGGGGATCAGATGTGTCGCCACCACCGCCGGACCAGAACTGATCTCGTGCGACGACTGCTGGTTGAGGAAGAGCTGGTCGCCTAGGCGGGATGCCCAGAGGTCGGGGCGTGGATAGTCGAGTGCGCGGTTGTCTGCGATGAGGTACTGGCGGTCGAAGCTGCGCAGCGCTGTGCGTATGAGGTGTGGGGTGGTACGCGTTTCATCGAGAAGAGGGCGCGTTGGGGAAGTTATGCCCGGTAATGGCTGTCTTCTGTCCGTGAGTTTCAGGTCGCGCGTCTCTTTGAACAGTTCTGCCTTCTGTGCCGGGTCGGCCTCGCGGATCAGCCGTGCCCATCTGCGGCGCAGGATTTCGGCGGAGGGCGCGCTCACCCAGGAGCGATTCGATGTGATGCCCAGACTGCCCCAAGGAAACAAATCGTTCAGTTCGGGGAAGTCGTCCCAACCGGACTCTGTGGCTGGTGTCAGTGGTCGTGATCCTTGCGCATGAGTATCACGCCATCCGTCGTCGTCAAGACGGATCTGCTTGAGCTGTGCGAACTTCTCGGAGCGTTTCCCGTTCACGGCCCGGTAGTGGATGCGAGCCCGGCGTTCCTGGCCGCGTTCCATGCCCGCCTTGCGGACGAAGATGTAGATGGCGAGCGGCTGAGCGACTCCCGGGAAAACTCTGGTCGCGATCTCGGCGCGCTGACCTTCGGGGGACAGGTTGATGACCCAGCCCTCGTCGCAGGTTCGCCGCAGATAGTCCCGCATGCCACGGCCGCCGGGGCCGGTGGCCCACCCCGACGGGGTGATGAGACAGACCACACCATGTCGGTCCTCGGCATGGGCGTCGAAGACCTTCCAGGTGGCCCAGCGCCAGAAGTACACGTACATGTTCTTGAGAACATGCTCATAGCGTCCGTTTCCCTCGTACCGAAAGGCGTCGAGAGTGGGCGGCTCTTTCCCCTCCGGCCGCTTCTCCACCCATCCCCCGCGGCCCTCCGCCTTGTCGTCGTAAGGAGGGTTCGCGGTGACGGCGGTGACCGCGATGGTTGCCTTTACCTGATTGGCGCGTCTGCGTGAGAGGGAGAGGGCATCGTACGTCGACGCCAGGTACTCCTCTTCGACATAAGGGTTGTCCAGAGTGTCGGTGACGAAAAGGTTGAGCCCGCCCTCAGGCAAGGACACCTTGTACTTCTTCAGCAGGTCGGATGCCCGCAACTCGGATACCGCGAAGGGCCCCATCTGTAACTCGAAGCCGAACAGCCTTGTTGCGAGCCGGGAGATGGCGTCGCGGGCCATCGCGGGGCCATGACGCTCGATGGCCTGCTCGGCGACCCGTTCGATGATCGTATGGAGGAAAGTGCCCGTGCCCATTGCGGGGTCGACGATTCTCACGTCGTCCCCCGCGAAGCCCAGCTCCTGATCCAGCCGCGTGCGGAGCACATCCTCCGTGAGGCGGACCATCTCCGCGACGACCTCGCGAGGCGTGTAGTACGAGCCGCTCTGCTGGCGCAGCTTGGGGTCGTAGACCGTGAGGAAGTGCTCGTACAGATGGAGGTAGGCATCCCGGTTGCCATTCCGGATGGCGGCCCAGTCCACCTTGGCGATGGTGCGGGTCAGCAGGTCGAGCGTGACAGTGAAGCGTTCGTTGATGTTGTCCGTGAGCAGCTGGAGAGCCTTGCCCATGAGGGCGTGGTCGGCGTCCAGATGCCGGCCGATCTCGTGGAAGGAATCGGGTTCGAGGGGGATGCCCTCGGTGCGAGCCAGTAGAAGTGCGAAGGTGACGGTCTGTGCGTAGCCGTCGGCGAATGTGCCATCGTCCGCGGAGGGGAACAGATACCGTCGCCAATCGTTCCTGAGCCCGGTGAATGGCCGAGCACGCATGTCGTGGTCCGGAGCGGTTGATCTGGCCTCGGCGGCAAGCTGTTCGAGCACTGCGCCGCGTAGCAGTCGGCACAACGGGGCGACGTGCTGTACCAACCGTGCCACTTGCGCGATGGGCTGGGGCTTCCACATTAGGAACTGCTTGAGCAGGGCGTCGAAAGCTGCCGGATCACTGACGGCGAGCTTCTCACCCGTGCTCTTGAGCGAGCCCGAGAAGAAGACCCCGTCGCCGATCTGTCGGCCGTCCCGGAAGAGTCTCCACTCCGTCCCGTTGGAATAGAGCAGGTTGGGCAAGTCCCGCAGTTTCTCCCACTGTTCGCGGTTGCTCTTGCCGAAGGTTTCCGGATCCACGGACAGGCCGGGGCGCTTCAACTCGATGTAACCGATGATGTCCTGCCCTGCCCGCACCGCGTAGTCGGGCCGCACCCCCAGGTCAGGCAGTCGGTACTCGTCGTGCCAGGTCACCTCGTGCTGTTTGTGATGTTCGCCGATCGCCTGCAGCAGATTTTCCAGTGGGCCGCGTATCGCTGCCTCCGGACTCCCGCCGCCCGACAGCTTCTGCTTGCACGAGGCGCCGAACCGTGTCACGGCAGAGCGCAGCCAGCCGTACTCGTCTCTCTGCACAGGCCCCCCAGTGCGAGGCCGCCGTCGACGGTGGGCGCAGGCCTCAACTGCCTTAGTTTCAACGGATATTGCATTCAAGGCCAAGGGCGCTGCAGGTCTTTTCCTCAGGAATATGCAGCGCAACGGGCGCACACTCCGGCCCCGTGCTCCCCTGTGTGCGCCCGGCTCACACCCCGGCGTCGAGGAGGAAGGGGGCTCGGCTCTCCGGATCAAGACACATACAGTCCGTCCCGAGCCCGGGTGCAGGCAACGAACAGCAGGCAGCGCTCCGCCAGCAGGTCGGTCTCGTGCTGGAGACGGTCGAGTTCAGCAGGCGTCACTGCCTTCGCGTACGGCAGAGCGCCCTCGCTCACACCGATCGCCGCGACGCACCTGTACCCCAACCCCTTGAAGGAGTGCATCGTGCCGACGTTGACCGCATTCGGATCAGTCGCCGCATTGCTGCGCGGCCGCAGGACCGGGACACCGGCGGCCTTGAGCATTGCTGCCGCTCTGTCGCACGTCTTGTTGTAGCGGGCGCTGACCCCGACCTCACGGGCGGCGACACCGCTGTCCACCCAGGCGTTCACACGCTCGACGAGCGCGTCGAGTCCGGCGTCCTCCGTGGTCGCGCCGTGCACCTCGGGGCCTTTGCCGTGCAGCGCCGGGCGGTAGTCGAGGAGTGTGTCGTTGCGGGAGCCGTCGGCCAGTTCTTCGAAGGGGCGGCCGATGAGCAGGGCGGTGGACCAGCTGAGGATCTCGTGCGTGGAGCGGTAGTTCTTGCGCATCTTCGTGGTCCGGCCGGAGACCGCGATTCCCACGGCCTTCAGGTACACCTTCGTGTCGTAGATGCGTTGGTGCGGATCACTCGCGATGAACAGGTCGTCGGGTCGCTCCTTGGCCGCGGCACGCAGCAGTCGCCACTGGGCGGGGTGAAGGTCCTGAGCCTCGTCGACCACGACGTGCCGGTAGCTCGGTCCCCCGCCCGCAGACGATCGGTGGCTTCCCCGCAGGTGCCCAGGTACGTTCGCAGCCCGTCCGCGGCGAGCCGTTGCGTGAATTCCTCGTGGTGGTGGATGCCAGCTTCAGGCACAGAGCCTCGGAGGAGCGAGACGAGGTCGTGGCCGCACTGAGTAAGGGGGACATCATCCAACCGCCGACGGGAACGGAGGGGAAGGGGGGCGCCCTTGTCGTGGCCATCGCGGATGAGTCGGATGCGGTGATCGTGACCAACGACAACTTTGTCGAACTGCAAAGCCGTTATCCGTGGTTGCGCGAGACTGGACGGACTCTCGGTGCTACCTACACCAAAGGCGTGTGGATCTTCACTCCGCGTACCTGCGTTGCTCCGCGGGAAAGGCGCTGAGGAGAGGTCCTCCACGGTTGACGAGAGATGTACCAGCCCCGCGGATCGCCCGCGACGTGTTCTCCGACAGCCCTCGATGGCTATCGTGCTCGCATGACAGCGGATCTTCAGTCGTCCTCTGTCGCCGCCGGCGGTGGCGACACGCGCCTCGGCCAGCTGATCATCACGGTCTTCGGCCTGTACGCGCGGGGTGAGCACAACTGGCTCTCGGTCGCGTCGGTGGTGCGCCTCATGGCGGAACTCGGGGCGGAGGGACAGGCCGTACGGTCCGCGGTGTCGCGTCTGAAGCGCCGTGGGGTGCTGCGCAGCGAGCGTCATGCGAACGCGGCTGGCTACTCCCTCGCGGAGCCGACCTTGGAGGTCCTCGCCGAGGGGGACGTACGTATCTTCGAGCGGGTCCGCGCGGTCCAGGAGGACGGCTGGCTCGTGGTCGTCTTCTCGGTGCCGGAGTCCGAGCGCGAGAAGCGGCACGCGCTGCGGACGAGCCTGACCCGTCTGGGCTTCGGCACCGCCGCGCCCGGGGTGTGGGTGGCGCCGGGCAACCTGGCGGGGGAGACGCGGCGGACCCTGGAGCGCCGTGGGCTGTCCCCGTACGTGGACCTCTTCACCGGGGAACACTTCGCCTTCGGCGACCTCCGGGCCAAGGTCCGCGTGTGGTGGGACCTGGACGAACTCACCGCGCTGTACGCGGACTTCGTGCGGCGTTACGGCCCTGTCCGCGACCGGACGTCGGCGGGCGGGACGACTGCGCCGGAGGCGTTCCGGACGTACATTCCCATGCTCACCCAGTGGCGGCGGCTGCCCTACCGCGATCCGGGACTTCCGCTGGCCCTGCTGCCGCCGGGCTGGAACGGGGTGACCGCGGGTGAGATGTTCCAGGAGCTGAACGCGGCGCTGGGCGCGCCGGCGCGCGAGCACGCGCTGGCGGTCATCCGCGGGGCTGGATAGCGGCACCGGAGGCGGTGAGCCGCCGGCGCGCACCGCTCATCCGCGGCGTGCACGCGCTGGCGGTCATCCAGGGGATGGGATGGCGGCACCACCGACGCGCCCCGCTCACCCGCGCGGCACCCGGAGCCGCTCCTCAGGAATCACCGCCACCCCCAGAATCTCGATCAGAGCCTCCGGCTGCCACAGGGCCGTGCAGCCGATGCCGGCCATGGCCGGGTAGACGGGGCCGGCGAGTTCGCGCCAGACCTCGCCGATCTCCTTGCCGTGGGCCTGGTAGTCGGGGATGTCGGTGAGGTAGATGGTCACGCTGACCAGGTCACCGGGCTCGCCCCCCACCTCGCGCAGTGTGGTCAGCACGTTGCCGAACGCCTGACGGAACTGCTCGACGATGCCGCCCGGCACGATCTTCATATCGGCGTCGAGGGCGGTCTGGCCGCCGAGGTGGAGCGTGTTTCCCGCGAGGGTTCCGTGTGAGTAGCCGCGGGGCGTCGGCAGGGCGGCCGGGTTCACGGCGACGGGCGAAGTCATGCGGCGGGCCTCCAGGGGAGTTCGGATCCGTTCCGATCCGTCCGGCGATGCGTATTGACAATAAATGACGACGGTGAAAAATACGAGACATGGCGCGCTCGGTCCCACCCGCCCGGCGGCACCGCACCCGCACCGGCACCGGCACTGGCACCGGTACGGGCCCCGCCACGGCCCCTCCCCCCCGACAACCGAAACGCCCGTCCCACGCCTACCGATACGGCCCGTCCCCCGACAACCGAAACGGAGCCGACCCCGTGGAGCCCGACCTCAGCAAGTACCGCCTCGAAGGCGACAACTCCATGTACCGACTGCCCAGCGGTCTCGTCGCCCCCGTCGTGACCCGCGGCGGCTCCGAGGACGGAGGCACCGCGGACTCGGGCGGGGCCGTCCGGATCTCGGGCGTGAGCATCCAGCACACCCCCGCCACCAGACTCTGGTTCGGCAAGGTCAGCAACGACCCCGGTTACCGCTCGGTCACCCACCACCACGGTGAGGCCGAGACCGGCGGGTACGTCCTGTCGGGCAGGGCGCGCATCTACTTCGGCGAGAAGTTCGAGGACTACGTCGACATGGAGGAGGGCGACTGGGTCTTCGTGCCGCCGTTCATGCCGCACGTCGAATGCAACCTCTCGCGCACGAAACCGCTGACGTGGATGACGACCCGGACTCCGGAGAACATCGTCGTGAACCTCCCCGACGTCGCCGACGCCGACCTGCGCGACTGGCTCGACCGATGACGACCGCCGACGGCACTGCGGAGGCCGACTTCACCTCAGTGACCTTCACCAGGGCCATCGCGCTGACCCCCGCCGAGCCCGAGCACTTCGACCTCGCCTTCACGGCCGTCACCCAGCCGTGCCCGTGGCCCAAGGCGTACGGCGGCGATCTGGTCGCCCAGGCCGCGGCCGCGGCGATGCGGTCGGTGACCGACGGCAAGTCGCTGCACTCGATGCACAGTTACTTCCTGCGCCCGGCCGACATCGGGGCGAGCGTGCGGTACGAGGTGGAGGTGCTGCGCGACGGCCGGGGCTACAGCACCCGGCAGGTACGCGGCTACCAGAACGGCAAGCCGCTCTATGTCTGCCTCGCCAACTTCGCCGCGGGTGAGGCCGGCGGGACCTTCCAGGCCCCACTCGCCGAGGTCGTCCCGGAGCCCGAGGAGCTGCCCGACTCGGCCGCCTACCTCGCGGAGCGCGCCGGCGGCACGATGACCGACGAATCGAGGGCCTACTGGTCGGGCGGCCGCAGCTTCGACATGCGGCATGTGCCCGGCCCCGTCTACCTCACCGTCGAGGGCAAGCAGGTACCGCACCAGGCGGTGTGGCTGAAGCCCTTCGACCCGCTGCGGTCCGTCGAGGGCCTGACCGACGCGCAGCGGGACCTGGCCGCCCTCGCCTACGTCTGCGACTACACGATCCTCGAACCCGTCCTGCGGGTGCTCGACCTGCCCTGGGCCAAGCCCGGGCTGATCACCGCCAGCCTCGACCACGCCATGTGGTTCCACCGTCCGGGACCGGTGGGCGACTGGCTCCTCTACGTCCAGGAAGCGGTGGCCGCGGACGCGGGCCGCGGGCTGGGCACGGGCCGCTTCTTCACACGCGACCACCGTCACCTGGCCACCGTGGTCCAGGAGGGCATGATCCGCACCGCCTGATCCGCCGCCCCGTCGGCGGGCTCCCGGAAGGACTCCTCCGTTGTCTCCTCCGACTCCGTTGTCCCTTTCGACCTCGGCGCACCTGGACACCTTCGCCCGCGACCACCTGCCGCCCGCGCACCTGTGGCCGACGATCGAGTTCACCACGCCCGAACTCCACTACCCGGACCGGCTCAACGCCGCCACCGAGCTCATCGACATCCCCGTAGCGACGTACGGGGCCGACCGCCCGGCGCTGCGCACCCCGGCCGGGGAGACCTGGACGTACGGCCAACTCCGCACGCGCGCCAACCAGGTTGCCCAGGTACTGACCGAGGACCTCGCTCTGGTCCCCGGTCAGCGTGTCCTGCTGCGAGGGCCCAACAACCCGTGGGCGGTGGCGTGTTGGCTCGGTGTTCTCAAGGCCGGCGGTGTCGTCGTGACCACCATGGCCGCACTGCGGGCCCGCGAGATCGCCCCCGTCGTCGAGCGGACGCAGCCCTCAATAGCCCTGGTGGACCACCGTTTCGCCGAGGATGCCCATGCCGTCCGGGCCAGCACCCTGCCGTCGCTGACGGTGGTGGAGTACGGGGGTGCGGGTGCCGGGGATCTCGTCGAGCGCGCCGCGGGCAAGTCCGGTGACTTCACCAACGTGCAGACCGCCGCGGACGACGTGGCACTGCTCGGGCCGACGTCCGGCAGTACCGGAACCCCGAAGATCACCATGCACTTCCACCGCGACATCCTGTCCATCGACAACACCTTCGGGCGCCACACGCTGAAGCTCGTCCCGGACGACCTGGTCGCCTGCACCGCACCCTTCGCCTTCACCTTCGGTCTCGGCATGCTCGTCGTCTTCCCGCTGCGGGCCGGCGCCTGCGCCCTGCTGACCGAGGCCGCCACCCCGCCGCAACTCGCGGAGCTCGTCGAGCGGGAGGGCGTCACCGTGCTCGCCACGGCGCCCACCGCGTACAAGGCGATCGTGCGTGAAGGGCACGAACAGCGGCTCGCCGGACTGCGCGCCGGAGTATCGGCCGGCGAACACATCGCGCAGGACACCTGGGAGCGGCTGCGCGACGGGCTCGGACTCAGGGTCATCGACGGCATCGGCGCCACCGAGCTGCTGCACATCTTCATCTCGGCCGCCGGAGACGACATCAGGCCCGGCGCCACCGGAAAGCCCGTACCGGGTTACCGCGCGGCCGTCCTCGGCCCCGACGGCGCGGAACTCGGCCCGGGGGAACCGGGGTTGCTGGGTGTCATCGGTCCGGTCGGCTGTCGCTACCTCGGCGACGAGCGACAGAAGGACTACGTCGTGAACGGCTGGAACGTCACCGGTGACATCTTCCACCGGGACGAGGACGGCTACTTCTTCTACCGGGCCCGCAGCGACAACATGATCGTCTCCTCGGGCTACAACATCGGCGGGCCCGAGGTCGAGGCCGCCGTCGACACCCACCCCGATGTGCTGGAGTGCGCCGTCGTCGGCCGGCCCGACACCGAACGCGGCTCCGTCGTCTGCGCCTTCGTCGTGCTCCGCGAGGGTGTGCCGGGCGACGAGGCCAAGGCGAAGGAGATCCAGGACCACGTCAAACAGGTCCTGGCTCCCTACAAGTACCCACGCGACGTGCGGTTCTGCGACTCCCTGCCGCGTAACACGAGCGGCAAACTCCAGCGCTTCGCACTCCGCAGGATCATCGAAGCCGAGCAGGCCGAGCAGGCCGAGCAGGCCGAGGCCCAGCAGCCCCAGCAGGCCGCCGCGCCCACCGCGCCTTCCCCGCCCGGCGGCGAGCAGTGAGAGGAACAACCCCCTTGAAGATCGCGATCATCGGCGGTGGCCCCGGCGGCCTCTACCTCGCCGCGCTGATGAAACAGCTCGACCCCGCCCACGACATCACCGTCTGGGAGCGCAACGCCCCCGACGACACCTTCGGCTTCGGCGTGGTCTTCTCCGACGAGACGCTCGGCGGTATCGAGAACTCCGACACCGAGTTCGCCGACGCCATGGCGCGGCACTTCGCCCGATGGACCGACATCGACATCCACTTCCGCGGTGAGAGCCACACCGTGGGCGGCCAGGGCTTCGCCGCCATGAGCCGCAAAGAGCTGCTCCGCCTGCTCCAGGAGCGATGCCGCGACCTCGAGGTCGCCGTCCACTTCCGGACGCCCGCCCCCGAGGGCCTGCGTGCCTCGCACGACCTGGTGGTCGCCGCCGACGGCGCCAACTCCCTTACCCGTGCGGCCCATTCGGACGTCTTCCGCCCCACCCTGGACCGCCGCCACAACAAGTACATGTGGCTCGGCACCGACCGGGTCTTCGAGGCCTTCCAGTTCTTCGTCAAGGAGACCGAGTGGGGGACCATGCAGGTCCATGGCTACCCGTACTCCGACAACGGCTCCACCTTCATCGTCGAGATGCACGAGGACGTCTGGCGTCGCGCCGGCTTCGACGCCACCGAGGGGGTCGAGTTCGCGCCGGGCGTCTCCGACGAGCAGGCCGTCGAGCGCATCCGGGACCTCTTCGCGGCGGAACTCGCCGGTCACCGGGCGTTCGCCAACAACTCGAAGTGGCTCAACTTCACCACCGTACGCAACGAACGCTGGCACCACGGCAACCTCGTCCTGGTCGGCGACGCCGCGCACACCGCGCACTTCTCGATCGGCTCGGGGACCAAGCTGGCGATGGAGGACGCGCTCGCCCTCGCCGCCTGCCTGCACGAACACCCGGACGTGGAAGCCGCGTTGACGGCATACGAGGCCGAGCGGCGGCCCGTCGTCGAGTCCACCCAGCGGGCGGCGCAGGCCTCGCTGGAGTGGTTCGAGAACATCGGCATGTACGTCCACCAGGAGCCGACCCAGTTCTGCTTCAACCTGCTCACACGGTCGCGCCGCATTACCTACGACAACCTCCGCGCCCGCGACGAGGAGTTCGCCGGCCGGGTCGACGCCGCGTTCGCCGCGTCCCAGGGGATCGACGGGCTCGACGGTGGCGTGCCGGCGATGTTCCAGCCTTTCCGGCTGGGGGAGTTGGAGCTGAAGAACCGGGTGATCGTCTCCCCGATGGACATGTACTCCGCGGTGGACGGCGTACCCGGCGACTTCCATCTCGTGCACCTCGGCTCCAAGGCCATGGGCGGCGCCGGACTGGTGATGACGGAGATGGTCTGCCCCTCGCCCGAGGGCCGGATCACCCCCGGCTGCACGGGTCTGTGGACCGACGAACAGCGCGACTCCTGGGCGAGGATCGTGTCCTTCGTCCACGACCGGAGCACCGCGCGCATCGGCCTCCAGCTCGGCCACGCGGGGCGGAAGGGTTCCACCCGGCTCATGTGGGAGGGCATGGACGAGCCGCTGCCGGAAGGGAACTGGGAGGTCACCGGACCCTCACCGCTGCCGTACGGCGCCGGATCGGCCGTTCCCCGTGAGCTCACCCGCGCCGAACTGGATGCCATCGTCGGCGACTTCGTCGGTGCGGCGCGGCGGGGCGCCGAAGCGGGCTTCGACCTGCTCGAACTCCACTGCGCGCACGGCTACTTGCTGTCCTCCTTCCTCTCGCCGGCGGCCAACCACCGCACGGATGAGTACGGCGGCTCGCTGGAGAACCGGCTCCGGTTCCCCCTGGAGGTGTTCGACGCCGTGCGCGCCGCCTGGCCGGCCGGGCGGCCGGTGATCGTGCGCATCTCCGCCACCGACTGGGTGCCCGACGGCAACACCGAGCACGACGCCGTCGAAATCGCCCGCGCCTTCATCGCGCACGGGGCGGACGCGATCGACGTCTCCTCGGGCCAGGTGACGAAGGAAGAGCGGCCAGCGTACGGCCGTTCCTACCAGACACCGTTCGCTGACCGGATCCGCCACGAGGTCGCCGCCGCCACCGGGGCGGCGGTCATCGCGGTCGGCGCCATCGCCTCGTACGACGATGTGAACTCGATCCTGCTCGCGGGCCGCGCCGATCTGTGCGCCCTCGGCCGCACCCACCTCTACGACCCGCACTGGACCCTGCACGCGGCGGCCGAGCAGGAGTACCGGGGCGCGGCGGCGCAGTGGCCGGAGCAGTTCGGCGCGGGGCGCCGCAAGCCGCCGACCTCGCGCACCGACGCCGTACGGCCGCGGCTTTCGTTGCTGCGGGCCGACGCCTCCGAGCGGAACGTGCATCTACGCTGGACGCCGTCGCGTGAACCGGCAACTGTGTGAGTGCGTCGTCGCCCCAGGAGGATTTCATGCCGCCCGTGCCGCCCGAGCCGTCCGTCCTCTCCGCCCTGGTAACCGCGTTGCGGGACGGGTCGGTCGAAGTCGTCGACCTCACCTCGCCGCTCTCCGCGTCCACGCCGGTCATCCAACTGCCTCCCGAATTCGGCCAGACGGCGGTTTTCGAACTGGAGGAGATCAGCAGATACGACGACCGTGGCCCGGGCTGGTACTGGAACAACTTCCGCAGCGGTGAGCACACCGGAACCCACTTCGACGCACCGAACCACTGGGCCACCGGTAAGGATCTCGGCGACGTGGCGTCGGTGCCCGCGCGACGCCTGATCGCGCCCGCCGCGGTGATGGACTTCTCCGCCGAGGCGGCGAAGGACCCCGACTTCCTCGTCGAGGTGCACCATGTGAAGGCCTGGGAGGCCGAGCACGGACCGCTGCCGGACGGCGGCTGGCTGCTGGTGCGTACCGGCTGGGACGCCCGGGCGCACGCGCAGGAGCCGTTCCTCAACGCCGACGAGAACGGCCCGCACACCCCCGGGCTGTCGGCGGACTGTGCCCGCTGGGTGGCCCAGGAGTCGCCGGTGATCGGCCTCGGTGTCGAGACGGTGGGCACCGACGCCGGAGCCGCGCACTCCTTCGACCCGGCCTTTCCGTGTCACTCGTACCTCATGGGCAGCGGCAAGTACGGGCTGACCCAGCTTCGGAACGTGGCAGAACTGCCGCCCACCGGCGCCGTCGTCATCGCCGGACCGCTGCCCATCGTCACGGGATCGGGCGCTCCCGCGCGGGTGCTCGCCCTGGTGGAGCGGTCATGAAGGTCGGGGAAGCCGTCGGCAGGGCGCTGGTGGCGTGCGGGGTCGAGCGTGTCTTCGGTGTCGTCGGGTCGGGCAACTTCCATCTGACGAACGCCATGTTGGCGGCGGGCGCGCGGTTCGTGGCCGCGCGGCACGAGGGCGGCGCGGCCACGATGGCAGACGCGTACGCGCGGATGAGCGGGACGGTGGCGGCGCTGAGTGTGCACCAGGGCCCCGGCCTGACGAACGCCCTCACCGGAATCACCGAGGCCGCCAAGAGCCGTACCCCGTTGGTGGTGTTGGCGGCCGAGGTGACCGAGCCGAAGTCCAACTTCCATATCGGCCAAGAGGAGTTGGCCCACGCGGTGGGCGCGGTGTCGGCCCGGGTGACCTCGGCCGAGGACGCGGTCGAGGAGTCGTGTGCCGCCGTACGACGTGCGCTGCACGAACGGCGGACGGTGCTGCTCAACCTGCCCCTGCAGGTACAGGCTCTGGACGTCCCGGACGGAGCGTTGGACCTGGCCGCCCCGCCTGCTGCGCGGGCCGCGGTCGAGCCGGCGGCAGCCGATACGGCAGCGCTGGTGGAGGTGCTGGAACGGGCGCGACGGCCGGTCTTCGTGGCGGGCCGGGGAGCACGCACTCCCGGCGGCCGGGACGTCGTCGCCCAACTCGCCGAACACCACGGCGCGTTGCTCGCCACCTCGGCCGTCGCCCGCGGGCTGTTCCACGGCAGCCCCTGGTCACTCGACGTGTCCGGCGGCTTCTCGTCGCCGTTGGCGGCCGAGTTGATCCAGGGGGCGGACCTGATCGTGGGCTGGGGCTGCGCCCTGAACATGTGGACCATGCGGCACGGCAACCTGATCGGACAGGACGCGACCGTCGTGCAGGTCGACGACGAGGAGTCGGCGCTCGGCACCCACCGGGACGTACAACTCGGCGTCACCGGCGATGTGGAGCTCACGGCGCGGCGCGTGCTCGACACGACGGGAGGCGGGGGACAGCGGCAGGGATACCGGACCGCCGACATCGAGACGGCCATCGCCGCACGCGTCCACTGGCGCGACGTGCCGTACGAGGACACGAGCACCCGTGAGCGGATCGACCCGCGCACGCTGAGCATCGCGCTCGACGACATCCTTCCCGCCGAGCGGGTGATCGGCGTGGACTCCGGCAACTTCATGGGCTACCCGAGCACGTATCTGTCGGTCCCGGACCACCTCGGCTTCTGCTTCACCCAGGCGTTCCAGTCGATCGGCCTCGGGCTCGCCACCGCGATCGGGGCGGCGCTCGCGCGGCCGGACCGGTTGCCGGTGGCCGCGCTGGGCGACGGCGGCACGATGATGAGCGCCGTCGAACTCGACACCGTACGGCGGCTCGGGCTGCCGATGGTGGTCGTCGTCTACAACGACGAGGCCTATGGAGCGGAGGTGCACCACTTCGGCCCCGGTGGATTCCCGCTCGACACGGTCGAGTTCCCGCCGACGGACATCGCGGCCGTGGGCCGGGGATACGGCTTCGAGGCGGTGACCGTACGCACGCCCGCGGACCTGAAGGCGGTGCAGGACTGGGTGGCCGGCCCCCGGTCGGCGCCGTTGCTCATCGACGCCAAAGTGGTCGGTGACCACGGCGCCTGGTGGCTGGAGGAGGCGTTCCGCGGGCACTGAGTGCCAGACGGCGGGTGCCGCCTTCCGCAGGAGGCGGGTGACGAATCCGTGCTCCGCGGAAAGTGGATGGCGAACCGCGGAACGCGGATAGCCGGGCAATTCACCCCGAGCCTATATTTTCTGGCAGCTTCACTGCCGTCCATGGGATCGCGGCCACAGATGCCGACCCCGTGGAGGGCCACGGATGCCGACTGTGGAGGGCCGCTGTCGCCGACCGTGGAGAACGAACTTCAGTCACCGCGTGGGGAGATCCCATGAGTGCCCGTATCACTGTCTCGCCCGACTGGCTGGTCGAAGCCGTCGGTTCGGTGCTCGCGGCCGCGGGCCTCAGGCCGAGGGCCGCGACGGCGGTGGCCCGGGGTCTTGTGGAATCGGACCTCCGGGGCACACCGTCCGACGGCGTGATGCTGGTACCCGTGTACGCCGAGCGGATCCGCAAGGGTTCCGTGGGCACCCATGAGAGCGCCGAGGTGGTGCACGACATGGGGGCGATCGCGGTGCTGGACGCCGGGCACGCACTCGGCCAGCTCACCGGTGACCAGGCGATGGACCTGGCCGTCCTCAAGGCCCGCACCTATGGGATCGGAGTGGTGACGGTACGCCACGCCTTCCACTTCGGCGGCGCCTACCGCTATGCGCGCACGGCCGCGTACGCGGGCTGTATCGGTATCGCCGCGGCCAACAGCGGCCCGCTCCTGCCGGCCCCGGGCGGAGCGGCAGCGGCGGTGGGCGAGAATCCCCTCGCCGTCGCCGTCCCCACCGAGAACGGCGAGCCGATCGTCCTCTCCGCCGGCCTCTCCGAAGAGGCACTGGCAGGACTGCTGCTGCCCGCGGCCGGACACTTGGGGTACGGGCTCGCGCTCGTCGTGGAAGTGCTGACCGGTGTACTCTCCGGCGGCGGTTTCGGCAGCGGTGTCCGCGACCTGAACGCCGACACCTCGGAGCCCGTCGACTGCGCGCACTTCTTCCTCGCGCTGTCCGTCCCCGCCTTCGGGAACCGGGCCGGCTTCGAACAGCGCGTAGCCGAACTCGCCGCGCAGACCACCTGCTCACCGAAGGCGTCCGGCGCCGAACGGCTCTTGCTGCCGGGCCAGTTGGAGGCCGAGCGGAAAACCGCGGCGCGCCGAGCCGGAGTCCCGCTCGACAGGAGAGTCCTCGCCGCGCTGCGGGAGACCGCCACGACGGTGGGCATCACGCTGAGCGCCCCGTCCTAGCGAGATCCTCGAGCGACTCGGGAACCGGCACGGCCTCCATGAGGAACTCGGTGAGCTACTCCGTACGCAGAGCCGTAGCCGTCCGCGTCCTCGCCGCCCAGCCCGCCGGAAGCAGCGCGCCGAGCAGCGCGATCGTGATGCCCGCCAGCCCCAGCAGGAACAGTTGCCACGGCTCGTACACCTCGAGGACCGACGGCGGCAGATTGGTGCCCGCGGAGTGCCCCATCACCGGCAACACGAAGCCGTGCAGGGCGAATCCGAGCGGTACGCCGACCAGGCCGCCGAGTACGCCGATACCGGCCACGGAGGCGAGCACGACGCTCACGGTCTGCCGCGGTGTCATGCCGAGCGCTTTGCAGACGCCGAGGTCGTGGACGCGCTCCCGGGTGTCCAGGACGGCGGAGTTGAGGACGCCGAGGCCGGCGACGGACACCAGCATCAGGGTGAGGAGCACCGCCATCGCCTCCAGGATGAGGATCATGCTCTCGCCGTCCACGGAGTTGGCCATGGCATGGGCGCCCAACGGCTCCACCTCCGTGGCGAGTTTCTCGGCGTACTCGGCGGGGGAGACGCCCGGCTTCACCTCGATGAGGAAGGACTCGGGCTCGGCCGCCCCGAAGGTGGCGAGGTCCGCGTGGAGGTGCATGCCGTCGTCCGAGGTGTCGAAGGCCTCGCCGACGATCCGCAGGGTCTTGGTCTGCTTCTCGTAGGTCACCCGGACCGTGTCACCGATCTCGGTGCCGGTCCTCTCCAGGAAACCCGTGGGCACCACGGCCTGCCCCGCACCGGTGATCCAGTGCCCGGAGATCATCTCGTAGCTGCCCGCACCCAGATCACCCTGGTAGAAGTTGGCCCGGACCTCGCCGGAGATCCCGGCCACGGTGACCTCCGCCTGGGCCAAGCCGTAGTACGAGGCGGTGCCCGCCTGGGCCTCGATGGCGGCGCGCACCTTCGCCGGGTCGGCGGTCGTGGGCTCCGCCATGCCCGGCGCGGGGGCACGTTGGCCGGGGCCGGGGCGCTGCCCGCCGCTGAACACGGTGACCGCGGCGCTCTCCTCGGGATCCGCCGCGTTGCCGACCGCCGTCAGCGACTGGGTCAGCCCCACCGCGAACGTCGCCGCGACCGTGCCGAAGGCCACCGCGAGCAGCATCGCGAGGGTGCGGACCGGGTGCGCGAACGGGCTCGCGAGGCCGTAGGTCACCGCCCGTGGCAGCGGCAGCCGCCCCGACGCCCGGTGTGCCCACTGACCACGCCCCGTGCGCGGCGCCCGGCCGACGGCGATGGCCTCGACCGTACGCAGTCTTCCGGCTCGCAGTGCGGGGACCAGCGCCGCGATCCCGACGACCGCCAGCGCGGCGGCCGGCACCACGACGTCCACCCACCAGGCCACGGTCAGCGAGACACTGCCGTACGCCCGCTCGGTGTCCTCCAAGAGCGGTACGGCCAGCAGGTTTCCGAGGACGACCCCTAGCGCGATACCCGCGCCCGCCGGGATCAGCGCCTGGGCGACGTAGGCGCGCACCACCTCGCGCGGTGTGAAGCCGATGGCCTTGAGGATGCCGATCCTGCGCAGGCTGGTACCGACCGCCCCGCTGACCACGCTGCCGACGATGATCACCGACATGACGATGCCGAGCGCGCCGAAGGCGAGCAGGAAGGGGATGGTCGCGGCCGCGCCCTGGTCGGCGGCGCGCTTGGTGTCCAGATAGGACGTGGTGCCGATCAGCGCCCCGGACGGCACGGCGGCGGCGAGCGTCTTGCGGGCGGCGGCGATCTGCGCCTTCGTCCCCGCCGCGTCGAAGCGGTACAGCATCTGGCTGGTGACCGGGTTGTCCTTGGACCCCAGCGCCCTGACCTGCGCGGGGGTCGCCCACGCGTCGGCGGTCTTGCTGGCAGAGACGGCGAGGCCGACCACCGTCAGGACCTGGGCGTCCGCGGCGTCCGAGGTCCGCAGCGTGGTGCCGAGCTCGAAGGCGGGTCCGGCGAACTCCACGGACAGCACGATCTCGCCCGGCTTCTCCGCCCAGCGGCCGGACCTGAGGTCGAGGTCGTCCACGTCGCTCCGGGGCCCGGACCGGCCGACGACGGTCAGCGTCGGCGCGTCCGGCCCGTGGATCACCGAGGTCGGGAACGGCCCCGCGCTCGCGGTGACGCCGTCCGACTGCCCGGTGGCCCCGAGTTGCGCCGCAGTCACCTTGGTCGGATCGAACTCCGCGGTGAGATGCGCACCGTGCTGCTCCGCGAAGGCGTGGTCGAAGGGCGCGCTCGCGGCGACCATGAGCGATCCGGCGACCACGGCCGAGGCCACGGCCATCATCGTGGCGATGGCGATCACCACGGTCTGCACCCGGCGCCGGCCCACCCCGGAACGTACGACCCGGCCGAGCGCGCCGGTGCCGAAGAGGCTTCTCATCGGACCGCCTCCGCGTGGCTGTCGAGGGCGAGATGGCCGTCGACCAGATGAATCGTGCGGCTCGCACACGCCTGAGCCAGCGCCAGGTCGTGCGTGACCAGCACGATCGTCTGGCCGCCCCGGTGCAGGTCCACCAGCAACTCCCGTACGTCCTGGCCCGAGGCGGTGTCGAGGGCACCGGTCGGCTCGTCGGCGAGCAGCAGCGCGGGCCGGTTGACCAGCGCCCGGGCGACTGCGACCCGCTGGCGTTCGCCGCCGGAGAGCCGGCCCGGGTAGGCGCGGGCGTGCTTCTGGATGCCGAGGGCCTCCATGAGCTCATTGGCGCGGGCCGCGGTCTTCCGCCGTGCGCTGCCCGCCAGTTGGGCGGGGAGCTGGATGTTGTCGGTGACGGTGAGGTCGTCGAGCAGGTTGAAGAACTGGAACACCATGCCGATCTGCTCGCGGCGGAACCGGGCCAGCGCGTGTTCGCTCAGTTCGTTGAGCTGCCGGCCGGCCACGGACACGGTTCCCTCGGTCGCCTTGTCCAGGCCCGCGACGAGGTTCAGCAGCGTGGACTTGCCGCTGCCGGAGGGGCCCGTCACGGCGAGCGCCTCGCCCTTGCGGACCGAGAGCGTGAGCGGTCCGAGCGCGGGTGCGCCGGAGCTGTCGTAGCGCTTGGCCACGTTCTCCAGTTGGATCACCTGGGTCATGGGAGTCGTCCGTCCTTGGGTTCGTGGAGGGGTGTGTTGCCGGGCCCAGCGAACGTAGGGGCGGGCGCCGCCAGGGCGCGTCGGCCGTGGCACCGACATCCGGCCCTCCCCGCGGACGACCCGGCCGCGGGGTCATCCCTGCGAAGTACGCCTGCGGGACAGCGACCTGGTCGCACAGGCGGACGCGGGACGGGGCGGGGGGCCACACAATGTGCTGATGGGGACGGAGACGGAGGACCGGCGCGGATGGCGTCAACCGGTGACGGAGACCGAGGACCGGCGCGGATGGCGCCGGCAACTGTGGGACGCGCTGCGGCCGGACGCGAAGCGCGCCCCGCTGTCACGGCGGGCGGTACGCGCCGACGTGGTGCTGGCGGTCGTACTGACCGTCGTCGCGCTGATCGTGGCGGCGCGCTATCCGGGCGACGGGCCGGTACGCATCGTCACGAAGGACCAGTACGGGTTCCCGGTCCCGCCACGGCCGCCCGCACCCGGAGAGCGGCCTCCGGACGGTGGGATGCCGTCCGTGCCCTGGGTCCTGGTCGTCCTGTCGGCGCTGCCGCTGGCGGCCATGCGCAGGTATCCGCTGACGGTGTTCGCGGTGGTGATGACCGCGGTGCTGGCCATCGGCGACGAGGCCTCCTGGATCAACGTGCTCACCATCGTCATCGGCGCCTACAGCGCGGTCATGTACAGCCGTTACCGTGCGGGCGCACTCGCCGGCCTGGTCGTCGCCGCCGTACTGGCCGGTCTAGCGTTCCGGGACGCGGAGCCCATGCTGCCGGCGTGGTCGAGTCCCGCGGTCGTGCTGCTGGTCGCCGGGGTGGGGGCCGGCCTCGTCCGCTTCTCACGGCGGCGTCTCGCGGCCAGCCGGGACCGGTTCACGGAGCTGCAGAAGGCGCAGGAGGAGACCATGCGCCGGGCCGTCGAGGAGGAACGCGCCCGGATCGCCGCCGAGTTGCACGACGTCGTGACCCACAATGTGAGCGTGATGGTGATCCAGGCGGGGGCGGCGCGCAAGGTGATGGACGCGGCGCCGGAGCGGTCGAAGGAAGCGCTCCTGGCGGTGGAGGCCGGCGGCCGGGCCGCGATGGCCGAACTCCGGCATGTGATGGGCCTGTTGGCCGCCCCCGACACCGGCCGCGCCGACAGCCCCGCCGACGGTCTGGAACCGCAGCCCGGCCTCGGACAGCTCGACGCGCTGATCGAGCGGGTACGCGCGGCGGGGACACCGGTCGGCGTCGCGGTGTCGCTGCCGCCGGAACCGCTGCCGTCCGGGGTGGAGCTGGCGGCATACCGCGTGGTGCAGGAGGCGCTGACCAACACGATCAAACACGCGCCCGGCGCCGACGCCTTCGTCACGATCGGCTACGCGGACGACCGCCTGGAGATCGAGGTCATGGACAACGGCGCCGCCTACGACTCTCCGCCCGTGGACCACGACTCCCCGCCGGCGGACGGCAACGGCCGCGGGCTGATCGGACTGCGCGAGCGCCTCGCGGTGTACGGCGGTGAGCTCACGGCCGGGCCGACCCTCGCTGGCGGATACCTGATCACGGCCCGTGTCCCGTGGCGGACCACGTGAACCGGCCGCCGCTGCGCGCCGTCATCGTGGACGACCAGGCCCTGGTGCGTACGGGCTTCGGGATGATCCTCGCCGCCGACGGCATCGAGGTGACGGCCGAGGCGGCCGACGGGGACGAGGCGGTCGCCGCCGTACGGCGCACCCGGCCCGACGTCGTCCTGATGGACATCCGGATGCCACGGATGGACGGCATCGAAGCGACCCGGCGGATCCTCGCCGCCGCGGCACCGGGGGAGGAGACCCGGGTCATCATCCTCACGACGTACGACCTCGACCACTACGTCTACGCGGCGCTCACCGCCGGCGCCAGCGGCTTCCTGCTCAAGGACGTCACCCCCGAGCATCTGGTGGCCGCCGTACGCCTGGTGCAGTCGGGCGACGCCCTGCTCGCGCCCGCGATCACCCGCCGGCTGATCGAACGCTTCGCGCACCGGGTGGAGGACCGGGCGGCCGCCCCGCACCGTGACCTCTCCGGTCTGACCCCCCGTGAGCTGGAGGTGCTCCGGCTGCTCGCGACGGGCCTCAGCAACGCCGAGCTCGCGGACCGGCTGTTCCTCAGTCCCACCACGGTCAAGACGCACGTCGGCCGCATTCTGTCGAAGCTGGACCTGCGTGACCGGGTACAGGCCGTCGTCCTCGCCTATGAGACGGGACTCATCTCGCCGGGTGGTTCGGCCGACACGGGACGCCGATAGCCGGCTGCCCAGGCGTCGAGGCACTTCAGCGACGCGAAATGTTGTCCACGCCCTCTGGACATCCCTCGCGTGTGCCGCAACCATGAAGCAACTCCATACGGTATGCAATCTACAGTATGGATGCTTGCTCCGAACTCCCGAACCGGACCACGTACAAAGTGAGGCGGCGAACATGACGAAAGCTCTTGAGGGCGTGCGCGTCCTGGATATGACGCACGTTCAGTCCGGCCCCTCCGCGACGCAGATCCTCGCGTGGCTCGGCGCCGACGTGGTCAAGCTGGAGGCGCCGACCGGTGACATCACACGCAAGCAGCTCCGCGACATCCCGGACGTCGACTCCCTCTACTTCACGATGCTCAACAGCAACAAACGCAGCATCACCCTCAACACCAAGACCGAACGCGGCAAAGAGATCCTCACCGAGCTGATCCGGACCTCCGACGTCATGGTCGAGAACTTCGGGCCGGGCGCCATCGACCGCATGGGCTTCAGCTGGGACCGCATCCGCGAGATCAACCCTCGTATCGTCTACGCCTCCATCAAGGGCTTCGGCGAAGGCCCCTACACCAACTACAAGGCGTACGAGGTGGTCGCCCAGGCCATGGGCGGGTCGATGTCGACCACCGGCTTCGAGGACGGGCCGCCCATGGCGACCGGCGCGCAGATCGGTGACTCCGGTACCGGTATGCACGCCGTGGCCGGGATCCTCGCCGCCCTCTTCCAGCGCACCCACACCGGCCGCGGCCAGCGGGTCAACGTCGCGATGCAGCACGCCGTGCTCAACCTCTGCCGGGTCAAACTGCGCGATCAGCAGCGGCTCGCGCACGGCCCGCTCGCGGAGTTCCCGAACGAGGACTTCGGCGACGAAGTGCCGCGCTCGGGCAACGCCTCCGGCGGCGGCCAGCCCGGCTGGGCGGTCAGGTGTGCGCCGGGCGGCCCCAACGACTACGTGTACGTCATCGTGCAGCCCGTCGGCTGGAAGCCGATCAGCGAGCTCATCGGCCGGCCCGAGCTGGCCGAGGACCCCGAGTGGGCCACCCCCGAGGCCCGGCTGCCCAAGCTCGGCAAGATGTTCCAGCTCATCGAGGAGTGGACCCGCACGCTCCCCAAAATGCTGGTCCTGGAGGCGCTCAACGCCCACCACATCCCCTGCGGGCCCGTCCTGTCCACCAAGGAGATCATCGAGGACGCCTCGCTCGCCGCGAACGAGATCGTCGTCACGGTCGAGCATCCCGAGCGCGGCTCGTACGTCACGGTCGGCAACCCGCTGAAGCTGTCCGACTCCCCGGTCAAGGTGGAGCGGTCACCGCTGCTCGGCGAGCACAACGAGGAGATCTACCTCCAAGAGCTCGGCATCTCGCACGAGGAGCTGCCGCTGCTGAGGGCGCAGGGTGTGATCTGACCGACTCTCCTCCGCCGGACGACTGTCGTCCGTGCAGGTCAACGTGGGCGCCGCCCGCTTGATAGGCGGCGTTTATCACGTAGAAGTTGATGTCTCTTTGACTACTTCTCGCGGCCTGGCCGAAGCTGATCTAGAGCGGGAATTCGATTCCCGTCGCGGCGCCGGCCCGGTCGCGCGCGAGTGGCTAGAGAGGCACAGGCCAGATCATGAGCACGCTGGAAGACCCGTCGGAAGACCGTCTGGAAGTCACTCCGCCCAAGACCTGGGCGACCGGACTGCCCGCGGTCACGCACGCGATCGAATACTCGCTGGGCCAGACCTCGGTCCGGCGGACCGCCCTGACCCTGCTGAACATCAACCAGACCAAGGGCTTCGACTGCCCCGGTTGTGCCTGGCCGGAACCCGCGCCGGGCCACCGGGCGAAGAACGAGTACTGCGAGAACGGCGCCAAGCACATCAACGACGAGGCGACCTCGCGCCGCGTCACCGCCGACTTCTTCCGCGAACACTCGGTCTCCGAGCTGAGCCAGAAGTCCGACTACTGGCTCAACCAGCAGGGCCGGCTCACCGAACCCATGGTCAAGCGGCCCGGCTCCGACCACTACGAGCCGATCGGCTGGGACGACGCGCTCGGCCTGCTCGCCGAGGAACTGCGCCTGCTCGACTCGCCCGACGAGGCCCTCTTCTACACTTCGGGCCGGCTCAACAACGAGGCCGCCTTCCTCCTCCAGCTCTTCGCCCGTGCCTACGGCACCAACAACCTGCCCGACTGCAGCAACATGTGCCACGAGTCCAGCGGTTCCGCGCTCAACGAGACGCTGGGCATCGGCAAGGGCAGCGTGAGCCTGGACGACATCCACAACTCGGACCTCGTCTTCGTGGTGGGCCAGAATCCGGGGACCAACCACCCGCGGATGCTCTCCGCGCTGGAGGAGACCAAGCTCAACGGCGGCCACATCGTCGCTGTGAACCCGCTTCCCGAGGCCGGTCTGATGCGGTTCAAGCACCCGCAGAAGGCCCGCGGAATCGTCGGCCGCGGCACCGCCATCGCCGACCATTTCCTCCAGATCCGCCCCGGCGGTGACCTCGCCCTCTTCCAGGCGCTGAACCTGCTGATCCTGGAAGCGGAGGAGGCGAATCCCGGAACGGTCCTGGACCGCGGGTTCATCGACGTCTCCACGATCGGCTTCGAGGCGTTCGCCGCGCAGGCCCGCAAGGCCAACTGGGACGACATCCTGGAGGCCACCGGGCTCACCCGCGAGGAGATCGAGGCCGTGGGGGAGCGGGTCCTGGCAGCGGAGAACATCATCGTCTGCTGGGCGATGGGACTCACCCAGCAGAAGCACGCCGTCCCCACCATCCGTGAGGTCGTCAACTTCCTCATGCTGCGCGGCAACATCGGCAAGCCCGGAGCGGGCGTCTGCCCGGTGCGCGGCCACAGCAATGTGCAGGGCGACCGGACCATGGGTATCTGGGAACGGATGCCGCAGAGCTTCCTGGACGCCCTGGAGCGAGAGTTCGCCTTCACCCCGCCCACCAAGCACGGCCTCGACTCGGTGAACGCCATCCGGGCCATGCGCGACGGCGAGGCCAAGGTCTTCGTCGGCGTCGCGGGCAACTTCGTCCGGGCCACCCCCGACAGCGATGTCACCGAGCGGGCGATGCGGCGCTGCAGGCTCACCGCGCACATCTCCACCAAGCTCAACCTCTCCCACACCGTCTGCGGCGACACCGCGCTGATCCTGCCCACGCTGGGCCGCAGCGACCGGGACATCCAGGGTGGCGTCGAGCAGTTCATCACCGTCGAGGACTCCATGAGCGAGGTGCATGCCTCCAGGGGCCGACTGCACCCGGCCTCCCCGCACCTGCTCAGCGAGGTGGCGATCATCTCCCGGCTGGCCCGGCGGACCCTGGGCGAGAACCCGTCCATCCCCTGGGAGAAGTTCGAGGCGGACTACGGCACCATCCGCGACCGGATCTCCCGGGTCGTCCCGGGCTTCGACGACTTCAGCGTCCGGGTCGACCGTCCCGGCGGCTTCCGGCTGCCCAACCCGGTGAACTCCGGCGTGTTCCCCACCCCGAGCGGCAAGGCCGTCTTCACCTGCAACGACTTCGAGATGCTGAGCGCACCCGCGGGCCATCTGCTGCTCCAGACCCTGCGCTCGCACGACCAGTGGAACACCATCCCGTACGCCATGAACGACCGCTACCGGGGCATCCACAACGGCCGCCGCGTGGTCCTCGTCAACCCGGCCGACCTGGAGGCACTCGGGCTCGCCGACCGCAGCGAGGTGGACCTGGTGAGCGTGTGGCACGACGGTGTGGAACGCCGTGCGCCGAAGTTCCGGGTGGTCGCCTATCCGACCACGCCCGGCTCGGCAGCCGCGTACTACCCCGAGACCAACGTGCTGGTGCCGCTGGACAGCGTGGCCGACATCAGCAACACCCCCACGTCGAAGGGCGTCGTCGTCCGGCTGGAGCCCGTGTTGGCCGCCTGAACCCTTGCACGCACCCTGGACAAGGGGCGGCAGGATTAAGAATACTGGCTACTTCATACCGTATACAGGTCCGACGGAGATCCTTTTCCTCGGGCGCTCGACCGGAGTGAGGAAGCTCAGCATGTCGACACCAGCCACCCGTCTCGCTCAGCCCACCAGCACGACTCCCGACGGCGGGACGGTCACCGACCGGCTCCTGGAGGCCAACCGCGCCTACGCGGCCGGATTCGTCGACCCCGGTATGGGCGCCCGCCCGGTCCTGGGCGTCGCCGTCGTGGCCTGCATGGACGCCCGGATCGACCTGCACGCCGCGCTCGGCCTCGAACTCGGCGACTGCCACACCGTCCGCAACGCGGGCGGTGTGGTCACCGACGACACGATCCGCTCTCTGACGATCAGCCAACGCGCCCTCGGCACCCGCAGCGTCGTCCTCATCCACCACACCGGCTGCGGTCTGCAGAGTCTGACCGAGGACTTCCGGGTCGAGCTGGAGATGGAGGTCGGGCAGCGGCCGGCGTGGGCCGTCGAGTCCTTCACGGACGTCGATCAGGACGTACGCCAGTCGATGCAGCGAGTGCGCACCTCGCCGTTCCTCCTGCACACCGACGATGTACGCGGCTTCGTCTTCGATGTGACGACGGGGCTGCTGCGGGAGATAGACCCGGAGGGGTGAGCCGGGCGAGGAGGCCCGGGGCGGTGAGCTGTGCGAGGAGGCCCGGGCCGGTGAGCCGCCCCTGCCCCGGTCACCGGATGGGGCGGGCGGTCACCGCGGCGATCTGCGCGCAGTAGAAGTCGGCGGTGTTGCGGGTGTGCCGGCCCATGAGGTGTTCGGCGCGCTCGGGGTCGCCGTCGGCGATGGCGCGGATGATCTGGGCGTGCTCGCTCCAGGCGTCCGTGCCGCGCGGCTTGGCGATGGGCATGTAGTACCAGCGCACGCGCCGGTCGACCTGGGGGATGAGCTCCGCGAGGACCGCGTTGCGGGACAGATGCGTGATGTGGCCGTGCAGGGCGGCGTTCGCCTCGACGATGGCGCGGGCGTCGCCTGCCGCGAGGGCGGTGAGCCCGACCTGTTGCAGCTCCCACAGGCGCTCGACGTCCTGGGGTGTGGCGTGTTCAGCGGCCCCCCGCGCGGAGTGCGTTTCCAGGACGCCGCGGACGCTGAGGAGCTGTGAGCACTCCTCCGGCGTGGGTGAGTGCACGAACGCGCCCTGCGCGGGCCGCAGATCGACCCAGCCGGTGGTGTGCAGCCGTTGCAGCGCCTCGCGTATGGGCTGGCGGCTGACGCCGAGATGGTCGGCGAGCTCGGCCTCGACGAGGTGCTGGCCGGGTTTGAGGGAGCCGTTGATGATCAGCTCGGTCAGGGCGTCGTAGACGGCCTGGCGCAGCGGTGCGGGCCGGGTGATCTGGCCGCGGGCTGTCACGGTGGGTGTGTCGGGCATGGAACCCTCCCCGTCATTGGACTGCTGATCCCCGTTGGACCGCCGGTCCTGGTTGGACTGCCGATCCCGTTGGACCGCTGATCCCCGTTGGGCTGCCAATCCCCGTTGGACTGCTGATCCACAGCCATTGGCTTCGGGATACTGACTTTAGTATGCAATAGCCATGTTGAGCGCCGCCCGTGACGTGAATATCGCGGAAATCACCTCCCTCGCCAATTGCCCTTGCCGCACCTCTGGCGCATCTGGTCGGATGCAGAATACTGTATGCAATCATCTGCGCTGCCCAGTGGAGCCGCGCTCCCGAGGAGGGGGTCACCCCGTGTCGTACCGCACCGCTCTCTCTGAAGTCCTGAGCACCGTCATCGAGCCGACCGCCGAAGCGACCGGCGCGAAGGCGAGATTTCCCCGCGCCTCGGTGACGGCCCTCGGCCGTGCCGGGCTGCTGGGTCTCACCGTCTCCACCGAATTCGGCGGCGGAGGGATGGACCTGCCGTACGCCGCCGAGGTGGTGGCGCGGATCGCCCGCGTCTGCCCGGCGACCGCGGCTGTGCTCCAGTCCCACTACGCGGCGGTCGCCGTCATCGAGTCGTACGGCAGCGCCTGGATCCGCGGTGAGGTCGCCGCCGGACGCCATCTCGGCAGCCTCGCGCTGGCCGAGGACGCCCCTGGTGAACAGGGCGTGCAGGGTGAGTTCTGGGCGTCGCGCTCCACCGCCGCCCGCTCCGGTGACGTGGTCGCCCTGCGGGCCCGTAAACACCAGGTGGTCGCGGCGGGAGAGGCGGACAGCTACGTCTGGTCCTCCCGGCCGCTCGGCGCGGCGGACGGACTGACGCTCTGGGTGGTTCCGGCGCACGCCCCGGACCTGTTCGTGCCGGCCCGGCCCGACGGGGGAGGGCCGGGCGGCAGCGCCACCTCCACCGTGTTCGCCGACCCGGTGCTGGTTCCCGCCGACGCGATGCTCGGACGCGATGGCGGAGGGCTCGACATCGTGCTGCGTACGGTCCTGCCGTGGCTGCTCGAACTCCAGGCGGCCGTCGGCTCCGAGTCGGTCCATCCCGCGGTGGCCGAGGTCCCGCGGCGGGCCGCTCACCGGGCCGCCGACTCGCTCACGGCGTCATGAGCGCGGCCGTGGGGCAGCCTGAGGGGCGGCCGCTCGTCGGGTCAGCCCTGGGTGGCCCCGGCGGCGATCTGCTTGCGATAGAAGTCGGTGGTGTGTTCGGTGTGGGTGCGCATGATCTCGCTCGCGCGGTCCGCGTCTCCCTTGGCGATGGCCTTGATGAGCTGGGAGTGCTCGTTCCACGCTTCCTTGCCGCGGGGCTGGGCGATCGGCGTGTAGTACCAGCGCACTTTCTGGCCCACCAGCGAGATCAGCTCGGACAGCACGGCGTTGTCGGCGATGACGGTGACGAAGGCGTGCAGCGCGGTGTTGGCCGAGACGAGGCGCTCGACGTCACCCGCGGCGAGCGCCTGGACGCCCTCCTCCTGCAGCTCCCAGAGCCGCTCGATGTCCTCGGGCTTCGCGTTCCCGGCGGCGAGCTGGGCCGAGTAGGTCTCAAGGACGGCGCGGACACTGAGGAGCTGGGCGGCCTCCTCCTCGGTGGGGGAGTGCACGAAGGCGCCCTGGGCGGGGCGGAGGTCGACCCAGCCGTTGGTCTGGAGCCGTTGCAGTGCCTCGCGGACCGGCTGGCGGCTGACACCGAGGTGCTGGGCGAGCTCGGCCTCGACGAGGTGCTGGCCGGGCTTGAGGGAGCCGCTGACGATCAGTTCGGTCAGGGCGTCGTAGACGGCCTGGCGCAGCGGCGCCGGGCGGGTGACGCGCCGGGACGCGGCGGCGTTGAGTGCCTCGCGCATGATGGCCTGCCCCGTTCTGCCACCGGGCCTGTGGGGCCGACGGCTTTGCCAAGTGGTGGTTGCCGAGAGGGTTGCCGACGGCGGGTTCAGCATACAGGTTTTGGTATGCAAGATGGTGGCCGCTGTTCCGCGGTGGAGTATGACCGAGTTCTGTATACAGAAGCCTGTATGGGGTATTGTCTCAGTCCCCTGCAAGCATCGCTATCGGCTCTTGGAGAGCGATCATGACGACCAGCGGGAGTGATGTGACGGTCGAGAACGTGGTGCGGCGGGTGGCGGCCCGACATCGGGGGGAGCGGGGGGCGCTGCTGCCCGTACTGCACGCCGTTCAGGCCGAGTTGGGCCATGTGCCGCAGGAAGCGATACCGGTACTCGCCGACGAGTTCAACCTCTCCCGCGCGGACGTCCACGGAGTGGTGACCTTCTACCACGACTTCCGCCGCGAGCCCGCCGGCCGCACCACGGTACGGATCTGCCGCGCAGAGGCCTGCCAGTCCCTGGGTGCGAACAGCCTGGTGAGCTACGCCCGCGAGGCCGGACTGGCGCTGGGGGAGACGACGGCGGACGGCGCGATGACCGTGGAGCAGGTCTTCTGCCTCGGCAACTGCGCTCTGGGTCCTGCGGTAGAGGTGAACGGCCGACTGCACGGACGAGTGGGGCCGGCCAAGCTGGGCGCGATCCTCAACGGGGCGGTGTCATCGTGAACGACGTCTCGCACGCCACCGCGAAGGTCTACGTCCCCCGTGACTCGGCAGCCAGGTCCGTCGGCGCGGACGAGGTCGCGGACGCCCTTCAACTGGCCGCCGTCGGTGGTGACTTCGACATCGAGATCGTACGCAACGGATCGCGCGGCATGCTCTGGCTGGAGCCGCTGGTCGAGGTGGTGACCCCGCAGGGCCGCGTCGGCTACGGACCGGTGGCCCCCGAGGACGTGGCGGGTCTCCTCGCCGCCGGCATGCTCGACGGCGCCGACCACCCCCTGCGCCTCGGCCTGGTGGACGAACTGCCCTGGCTCGCCCGCCAGACCCGCGTCACCTTCGCCAGAATCGGCGTCACCGACCCACTGTCGACCGAGGACTATGTGGAGCACGGCGGACTGGCGGGGCTGAAAGCCGCCCTGGCGCTCGCTCCCGAGGACGTGGTCACCGAGGTCACCGACTCCGGACTGCGCGGCCGCGGCGGCGCGGGATTCCCGGCCGGAATCAAGTGGAAGACCGTGCTCGGCTGCACGGACGAGCTCAAGTTCGTCTGCTGCAACGCGGACGAGGGCGACAGCGGGACCTTCGCCGACCGGATGGTCATGGAGGGCGACCCCTTCATGCTCATCGAGGGCATGACGATCGCCGCCCACGCGGTCGGCGCGAGCGAGGGCTACCTCTACATCCGCTCGGAGTACCCCGACGCGGTGGCCACGATGCGCGCGGCGATCGGCATCGCCCGCGAGCACGGCTGGCTCGGCAAGGGCATCCTCGGCTCCTCGCTCGACTTCGACCTGCATGTCCGCGTCGGCGCCGGCGCGTACATCTGCGGCGAGGAGACCTCCATGCTGGAGAGCCTGGAGGGCAAGCGCGGCACGGTCCGCGCCAAGCCGCCGATCCCCGCGATCGAGGGCCTGTTCGGCAAGCCGACCGTCGTGAACAACGTCCTCACCCTGGCCACCGTCCCCGTAGTCCTCGCGGACGGCGCCAAGGCCTACCAGGAACTCGGCGTCGAACGCTCCCGCGGCACCCAGGTGTTCCAGCTCGGCGGCAACATCGCGCACGGCGGCATCGTGGAGACCGCGTTCGGCGTCACCCTGCGCGAACTCGTCGAGGACTACGGCGGCGGTACGTTCTCCGGGCGCCCGGTGCGCACGGTGCAGGTCGGCGGCCCGCTCGGCGCCTATCTGCCGACGTCGATGTTCGACCTGCCGATGGACTACGAGGCGTTCGCGGCCGCCGGCGCGATGGTCGGCCACGGCGGACTCGTGGTGTTCGACGACAGCGTCGACATGGCCGCCCAGGCGCGCTTCGCGATGGAGTTCTGCGCCGAGGAGTCCTGCGGCAAGTGCACCCCGTGCCGGGTCGGTTCGGTACGCGGTGTCGAGGTGATCGACAAGATCGTCGCCGGTGAACACCGGGACGAGAACCTGGCGTTGCTCGAGGATCTGTGCGACCTGATGACCGACGGCTCGCTGTGCGCGATGGGCGGCCTGACGCCGATGCCCGTACGCAGCGCCATCACCCATTTCCCTGACGACTTCCTCGGCGGCCGTCGCAGCCTGGGAATCGAACCCGTAACTGCGACCGGCTTGAGGACGGAGGGCACGGCATGACACTGCTCAAGGAACCCGACTTCGGCACCCCGGAGAGGCCCGGCGAGGCGACCGTCTCGGTGGAGGTCGACGGGATGCCGGTGACCGTCCCGGAAGGCACGTCGGTGATGCGCGCCGCCGCGCAGGCCGGGATCGACATACCCAAACTGTGCGCCACCGACAGCCTGGAGCCGTTCGGTTCGTGCCGGCTGTGCGTGGTGGAGATCGACGGCCGGCGCGGCACCCCGGCGTCCTGCACCACGCCGTGCGCCGACGGCATGCAGGTGCGGACGCAGACGCCGAAGGTGGAGAAGCTCCGCCAGGGCGTCATGGAGCTCTACATCTCCGACCATCCGCTGGACTGTCTGACCTGCCCGGCCAACGGCGACTGCGAGTTGCAGGACATGGCGGGCGTGGTCGGGCTGCGGCAGGTGCGCTACGGCTACGAGGGCGAGAACCACCTCGACGCCGAGAAGGACACCTCCAACCCGTACTTCGACTTCGACCCCTCCAAGTGCATCGCCTGCTCCCGCTGTGTGCGGGCCTGCGGCGAGGTGCAGGGCACGTTCGCGCTCACCATCGAGGGGCGCGGCTTCGAGTCCAAGGTGTCGGCGGGAGCCGGCGAGACCTTCATGGACTCCGAGTGCGTCTCCTGCGGGGCCTGCGTGCAGGCCTGCCCGACCTCGACGCTCCAGGAGAAGTCGGTCGTCGAACTCGGCATGCCCACCCGCTCGGTGATCACCACCTGCGCCTACTGCGGCGTCGGCTGCTCCTTCAAGGCCGAGCTGCGCGGCGACGAACTGGTCCGGATGGTGCCCCACAAGGACGGCGGCGCCAACGAGGGCCACTCCTGTGTGAAGGGCCGCTTCGCCTTCGGCTACGCCTCGCACCCCGACCGCGTCCTCAAGCCCATGGTCCGCGAGAAGATCACCGACCCGTGGCGCGAGGTCGAGTGGGAAGAGGCCATCGGCACGGTCGCCACCAAGATGCGCGAACTCCAGGGGCGTTACGGGCCGAGTTCGATCGGCGCCATCTCCTCCTCGCGCTGCACCAACGAAGAGGTCTACGTCGTACAGAAGATGGTGCGCGCGGCCTTCGGCAACAACAACATCGACACCTGCGCCCGGGTCTGCCACTCCCCGACGGGATACGGACTCAAGCAGACCTTCGGCGAGTCGGCGGGAACGCAGGACTTCCGCTCGGTGGCTGAGGCCGACGTCATCATGGTGATCGGCGCCAACCCCACCGACGGGCACCCGGTGTTCGCCTCCCGGATGAAGCGCCGGCTGCGTGAGGGCGCCGAGTTGATCGTGGTCGACCCGCGCCGCATCGACCTGGTGCGCTCGCCGCACATCGAGGCCGCGCACCACCTCCAGCTCAAGCCGAGCACGAACGTCGCCGTCGTCAACGCGATGGCGCATGTCGTGGTCACCGAGGGCCTGGCCGACCTGGCCTTCGTGGCGCAGCGGTGCGAAGGGTTCGCCGAGTGGGCCGAGTTCGTCGCCCGTCCGGAGAACAGCCCGGAGGCCACCGAGGAGATCAGCGGCGTACCGTCCGAGGAACTGCGGGCCGCCGCCCGGCTGTACGCGGCGGCACCCAACGGGGCCATCTACTACGGCCTCGGCGTCACCGAGCACAGCCAAGGCTCGACCATGGTCATGGGTATGGCCAACCTCGCGATGGCGTGCGGCAACATCGGCCGTGACGGCGTCGGGGTGAACCCGCTGCGCGGACAGAACAACGTGCAGGGCTCCTGCGACATGGGCTCCTTCCCGCACGAACTGCCCGGCTACCGGCACGTCTCCGACGACGCCGTGCGCGAGGTGTTCGAGAGGCTCTGGGGCGGCACGCTGCTGTCGGAGCCCGGACTGCGCATCCCGAACATGTTCGACGCCGCGATCGACGGCACCTTCCGGGGCCTGTTCGTGCACGGCGAGGACATCGCCCAGTCCGACCCGAACCTCAAGCACGTCACCGCCGCCCTCGAAGCGATGGAACTGGTCGTCGTACAGGACCTGTTCCTCAACGAGACGGCCAAGTTCGCACACGTCTTCCTGCCCGGGGCGTCCTTCCTGGAGAAGGACGGCACCTTCACCAACGCCGAGCGCCGGATCAACCGGGTGCGCGCTGTGATGAAGCCGAAGACGGGCAAGCACGAGTGGCAGATCATCAGCGAGATCGCCACCGCGATGGGCTACACGATGTCGTACGACCACCCGCGCCAGATCATGGACGAGATCGCCTCGGTCACCCCGACCTTCACAGGTGTCTCCTTCGAGGTCCTCGACAAGCTCGGCAGCGTCCAGTGGCCGTGCAACGAGTCGGCGCCGGAGGGCACGCCGGTCATGCACGTCGACGAATTCGTGCGCGGCAAGGGCAAGTTCGTGGTCACCAGCTACGTGGCGACCAACGAGCGCAGCACCCGGCGCTTCCCGCTGGTCCTGACCACGGGCCGCATCCTCAGCCAGTACAACGTGGGCGCGCAGACCCGTCGTACCGGCAATGTCGCCTGGCACCCCGAGGACATCCTGGAGCTGCACCCGCACGACGCCGAGACGCGCGGCATCAGGGACGGCGACCTGGTCACCCTGGCCAGCCGGGTCGGGCAGACGACGCTGCACGCGGAGATCTCCGACAGGATGCCGGCCGGCGTCGTCTACACGACGTTCCACCATCCCGTGACGGGCGCCAACGTGGTCACCACCGAGAACTCCGACTGGGCGACCAACTGCCCGGAGTACAAGGTGACCGCCGTACAGGTCGGCCTCGCGCATCCGCTCGCGCAGAGCGGTACGGAGGTCGTCGAGGACGACCATCAGGCGGATGACGACCACCAACTCGTCACGGTGGTGGACTGAGATGGCGGGCGGAGTGCCACCGGAGTCGCGGATGGCGAACGACATCGCGGCGAACCACGTCCACCTGCCGAGCGAGGTGGCGGCCGAGGCGATCGCCGGGCACATGGGCAGGTTCTGGGACCCGCGCATGCGCAACCGGCTCTACGAGTTCGTCGACGCCGGAGCGGACGGGCTCGACCCGTTGGTGGTCGCCGCGGTAAGGCTGATGCGGTGACCGGCGGGCCGCACCGGCTCTCGGGGCCGGTGCGGCCCACCGGCTCCCGTCCAGGGGGCCCGCTGCCGGAGAGGCCTCTCAGCCGCCGATCGCCGACATCGGGCGCTGTGGCTGGAGGAAGGACGGGTCGTCCAGGCCGGAGCCTGCCTTCTTGCCCCGCATCGCGGCGCGCCAGCTGTCGGCGATCTCCCGGTCGGGTGCACCGGAACGCAGCACTGAACGCAGGTCGGTCTCCTCGCGGGCGAACAGACAGTCGCGGACCTGCCCGTCGGCGGTGAGCCGGGTGCGGTCGCAGGCACGGCAGAACGGCCGGGTGACGGAGGCGATCACGCCGACCCGGGCGGGCCCGCCGTCGACGAGCCAGCGCTCGGCCGGCGCGGAGCCCCGTACCGAGGAGGGCTCGGGGGTTAGCGCGAAACGGGCCGCGAGCCGCTCGATGATCTCGGCGGCGGTGACCATGTTCTCGCGCTGCCAGCCGTGCTGGGCGTCGAGCGGCATCTGCTCGATGAAGCGCAGCTCGTAGTCGTGGCGGAGGGCCCAGCCGAGCAGGTCGGCGGCCTCGCCGTCGTTGACGCCGCGCAGGAGGACCGTGTTGACCTTGACCGGGGTGAGGCCCGCGTCGTGGGCGGCGGTGAGGCCCGCGACGACGTCGTGGTGCCGGTCGCGGCGGGTGAGGGTGCGGAAGACCTCGGGGTCCAGGGTGTCGAGGGAGACGTTGACCCGGTCGAGCCCGGCGTCGCGCAGGGCCTCGGCGGTGCGGGCCAGGCCGATGCCGTTGGTGGTGAGGGAGATCCTGGGGCGCGGGTCCAGGGCGGCGCAGCGCTCCACGATGCCCACCAGGCCGGGGCGGAGCAGGGGCTCGCCGCCGGTGAAGCGCACCTCGGTGACGCCCAGTTCCGCCACCGCGATCGAGACCATGCGCACGATCTCGTCGTCCGTGAGCAGCTCGGGCTTGGGCAGCCACCGCAGGCCCTCTTCCGGCATGCAGTACGTGCACCGCAGATTGCAGCGGTCGGTCAGCGAGACCCGCAGATCGGTGGCGATCCGGCCGTACGTGTCGATCAGCACGAGCTGTCCTCCTTCGCTTCGGCCCACACGAGCTTCGCTTCGACCAACACGGGCCGCCCCTCTCGCTCTGCGTGCACGAGTCTGTACATCCTTTGAGGATACTGCATACAGTATTCACCACATCCCCCGCTGAGAGGAGCCACCATGAAAATCGCAGTCCTCGGAGCAGGTGCGATCGGCGCCTATGTCGGAGCGGCACTGCACCGTGGTGGCGCCGAGGTCCACCTCATCGCGCGAGGTGAGCATCTGAAGGCGATCCGGGCCCACGGGGTCCGGGTGAACAGCCCGCGCGGCGACTTCGTGGCAACGCCGCACGCCACCGACGACCCGGCCGAGGTCGGCGCCGTGGACTACGTGTTCCTGGGGCTGAAGGCGCACTCCTACCCGTCCAGCGGATCGCTCATCGCCCCGCTGCTCGGCGAACGGACCGCGCTGGTGGCCGGCCAGAACGGCGTGCCGTGGTGGTACTTCCACAAGCTCGCCGGCCCCTACGAAGGCCGCCGCATCGAGGCGGTCGACCCCGACGGCGCCACCAGCCGGGTGCTGCCGCCCGAGCGGGCCATCGGCTGTGTGGTCTACCCCGCCACGGTCATCGAGTCCCCCGGCGTCATCAGGCACCTTGAGGGCACCAGATTCTCGATCGGCGAGCCGGCGGGCGGGGTCTCCGACCGCTGTACGGCCCTGAGCGAGGCCATGGTCGCGGGCGGACTGAAGAGCCCGGTCGAGCCGAACCTGCGCGACGACATCTGGATCAAGCTCATGGGCAACGTCGCCTTCAACCCGATCAGCGCGCTCACCCGGGCGACGATGGCCGACATCTGCGGGCACGCGCCGACCCGCCGGCTGGTCACCCTGTTGATGGAGGAGACCCTCGACATCGCGTCCAGGGTCGGCAGCACACCCGACATCTCGATCGAGAAGCGGCTGCGCGGCGCCGAAGGGGTGGGCCACCACAAGACCTCCATGCTCCAGGACCTGGAGGCCGGCAAGCAGCTGGAGCTCGACGCCATCGTGACCGCGGTGGTGGAGATGGCCGACATCTCGGGCGCCGAGGCACCCACACTGCGCGCGGTCCACGCCGCGACCGACCTGCTGGCACGGACCGGACAGACGGCGTGATCGCTCGGGCTGGGTAGGGTTGGGTGATCACATGGCACCAGCGAGGAGTCGTTCATGCTGTTTCGTCAGCTGGAGTACTTCGTAGCGGTGGCCAGGGAGAGGCACTTCGCCCGGGCGGCGGAGTCCTGCTACGTCTCGCAGCCCGCGCTCTCCGCGGCGATCGCCAAGCTGGAGCGCGAGCTGAACGTCACGCTGATCAACCGCGGGCACAACTACCAGGGCCTCACCCCGGAGGGCGAACGGCTCGTGGTGTGGGCCAAGCGCATCCTGGCCGAGCAGGACGCGTTCAAGGCCGAGGTGGCCGCCGTACAGTCCGGCATCACCGGCACGCTGCGGCTGGGCACGGACCCCACCGCGTCGACGACCCTGGCGCTTCCCGTGGCCGCGTTCTGCGCGGCGCACCCGCTGGCCAAGGTGCAGGTCCGCTCCCGGCTGTCGACGAAGGAACTCCACCGCCAGCTGCGCGACTACGAGCTGGACGTGGCGATCGCCCACTTCGACCCCGGCGACCAGGAGGGCCTGCAGGTCGTCCCCCTGTACCAGGAGCGGTACATGCTGCTGATCTCCGCCGATCAGCTGACCTCGGGGACCACCTCCACCATGACCTGGGCGGACGCGGCCCAGCTCCCGCTCGCGCTGCTGACGCCCGACATGCGGATCCGCCAGATCATCGACAGCGTGTTCGCGGACAAGGGGTTCGTGGTGACCCCGCAGGTGGAGACGGACTCGATCGCCTCCCTCTACGCACACGTGGGCGGCGGCGAGTGGGCGAGCATCGTGCCCCACGCGTGGCTGCGCGCGATGCCGGTGATCGGCCGGACGAGAGCGCTGCACCTGGTCGACCCGGAGGCCGGGGCGCAGGTCTCGGTGGCGATCCACGCGGCGACCCCCGGTTCGGTCGCCGCCCGGGCGTTCGTCAACGCGGCGACGGGACTCGCGCTGGACGACTTCTTCAACCAGCCGCTGCCCACCGAGCACCGCGTGCGCTGAGCCGGGGCCTCACTGCCCGTACTTGGCCTCCACCGCCAGCCGGTCGAGCGCTCCCTTGGCGGTGTGCGGCAGCTCGGCGACGAGTTCCAGCTTGTCGGGCACCTCGAAGGCCGCCAGCCGGTCACGGGCGTACCGCAGGATCTGCTCGGACCCGATGCTCTCTCCCTCGCGTACGACCACGGCCGCGCCGACCCGCTGACCGTAGACCGCGTCGGGGACGGCGAACACGGCCGCCTCGATGACTCCGGGGCAGCCGGCGATGATGTCCTCGACATGCTCGGGCGAGATCTTCTCGCCGCCCCGGTTGATGAGGTTCTTGATCCGCCCGGTGAGGGACAGGTACCCGTCCTTGTCCACCACGCCCAGGTCACCGGTGCGCAGCCAGCCGTCGATGAAGGTGGCCGCCGTCTCGCCCGGGTTGCCGAGGTAGCCGCGGGCGACGGTCGGACCCTGCACCCACACCTCGCCCTCGGTGCCGACCGAGGACGTACGCCCGCTCGGGTCGACGACCCGGAGCTCCAGTCCGGTGGGCCGGCCGACCGACCCCTGCTTCAGCGGCCCGCGCGACGGCAGCGGCTCGCTGGTTGCCTGGTGCGTGGACTCGGTCATCCCGTAGGCGGACAGCAGCGGCGCGCCGAACGTGCGCTCCAGCGCCCGCTGCGTCGCGGTGTTGAGGGGCGCGCTGCAGCTCCGGACGAACTTCAGCGGCGGCGTCTGTGGGCCCGGGTACTCGGCCCCCGCCCGGTCCAGGAGGATTTCGTGGATGGTCGGGACCGCGGTGAACCAGGTGGCTCCGGCGGCCCGCATGTCGTCCCAGAAGGTGTGTGCCGAGAACCGCCCGCGCTCGGGAAGCAGTACGCATCCGCCGCTGGCCAGCGTGGACAGCAGGGCCGCGAACAGGCCGTGGCCGTGGAAGAACGGCATCACCGCGACGGTCGCGTCGCCGGGCCCCAGCTCGTAGGTGGCGCAGATGCCCCGTACGGACGCGGCCACATTGGCGTGCGTCAGCGGGACCATCTTGGCGCGGGCGGTGGTACCCGCGGTGAACAGGACGAGGGCGTCCTGGGCCGAGAGTTCGCCGGCCGCGCCCCGGACCTCCCGTACGGCAGGCGCGCTCGTGTCCAGGGTGACCGTCGCCGTCCCGGCGCGGGAGGCGATGACGCGGAGCGGCCAGGTCGGGACCGGGAGCTGAGCCGCCGACGGGGTGTCGTTCACGGAGGGACCGAGCAGGAGTGCCTGGGCACCCAGTCCTTCGAGCCGGTCGGACAGCTGCGTCGCGGGCAGCGTCGGGTCCAGCGGAGCGATCACCAGACCGGCCCGCGCCGCACCGAGGAGCGCGACGACGAACTCGGCGTTGTTGGCGCAGATCAGCCCGATCGCGTCGCCGCGCCGCAGTCCGGTGGCGCCGAGCCGGGCCGCCACGTCGTCGGCCAGGGCCGCCAGGGCGCGGTAGGACAGATGCACCCGGTCCCCGGTGACGACGAGGGCCCGGGCGTGCGGACGCTCCCGGACGTGCCGGTCCAGGAGGTCGACGAGGCCCGTCACCGAGGGTGGCCCGTACCGGTCCGCGTCGCACACGGATGCCGTCGCCGGAACGGCCATGACCCCACCTCCCGCGCCACGTCTGAATGAACCAGTCCACTGCGAGCCTGCGGCGGTGTGCGGTGTGCGTCCAATACGCACTGGCGAACGGCCGATAGCAGGTGTCTATCAAGAGCTTGCCTGCCAGGTCAGGTGGCTGCCACCTGCCATCGATAGATGCTGTTTATCAGTTGGTCGTCGATGGGTCTTGGACGCGCGGAGCCCAGGTCAGGATGGTGAGATGAGTAGCCGCACTGGCAGGACCTGCCCAAGGAGGACCTCGGATCATGACCGCCCCCTCGACACTGGAGACAGCGGCGACCGCCGACGTTCCGACGGAGCTCACCGACGGGTACCACCTTGTCGTAGACGCTCTCAAGTTGAACGACGTGGACACCATTTACGGGGTGGTCGGCATCCCGATCACCGACCTGGCCCGCCTCGCGCAGGCGCAGGGCATCCGTTACATCGGCTTCCGCCACGAGAGCAACGCGGGACACGCTGCCGCAGCTGCCGGATACCTCACGAAGAAGCCGGGCGTCGCCCTGACGGTGTCCGCACCGGGCTTCCTCAACGGGCTGGTCGCGCTGGCGAACGCCACCACGAACTGTTTCCCGATGGTCCAGATCTCCGGCTCCAGCGAGCGCCACCTCGTCGACCTGAAGCAGGGCGACTACGAGGAGATGGACCAGCTCGCCGCCGCGCAGCCGTTCGTGAAGGCGGCGTACCGCGTCAGCCGGGTCGAGGACATCGGCCGCGGTATCGCCCGCGCGCTGCGCACCGCGATCTCCGGGCGTCCCGGCGGTGTCTACCTCGACATCCCCGCCGCGGTGCTCGGCTCCATCATGGACGCGGAGGCCGGCGCCAAGACGCTGAGCCGTCTCGTCGACCCGGCGCCGCGTCAGCTTCCCGCGCCCGAGGCGGTGGACCGGGCGATCGAGCTGCTGGCGGGGGCACAGCGGCCGCTGATCCTGCTCGGCAAGGGCGCCGCGTACGCGCAGGCGGACGACAAGGTCCGTGAGTTCGTCGAGTCCACCGGCATTCCCTACGTACCGATGTCGATGGCCAAGGGCCTGCTGCCCGACAACCACCCGCAGTCGGCCGCCACCGCCCGTTCGCTGGCGCTGAAGAAGGCCGACGTCGTGGTGCTCGTGGGCGCCCGCCTCAACTGGCTGCTGAACCACGGCGAAGCACCGAGCTGGAACCCCGACGCGAAGTTCATCCAGATCGACATCGAGCCCAAGGAGCTGGACAGCAACCAGCCCATCGCGGCCCCGCTCGTCGGAGACATCGAGTCCGTGCTCGACGCGATCGCCGAGCGGACCAAGCCCGGCCAGATCGCCGCCCCCACCGCCTGGCGTGAGGAGCTGGCGGCGCGCTCGGCGACGAACGTCGCCAAGATGGCGGAGCGCCTCAAGGCCGACCCGCACCCGATGCAGTTCATGGGCGCGCTCAAGGCGATCCGCGACATCGTGGTCGAGCGCCCGGAGACGTACCTCGTCAACGAGGGCGCCAACGCGCTGGACATCGCGCGCAACGTGATCGACATGCACGTACCCCGCCACCGCCTCGACAGCGGCACCTGGGGCGTCATGGGCATCGGCATGGGCTACGCGATCGCCGCCGCGGTCGAGAGCGGCCAGCCGGTCGTGGCCGTGGAGGGCGACAGCGCCTTCGGGTTCAGCGGCATGGAGCTGGAGACGATCTGCCGCTACAAGCTGCCCGTGGTCACCGTGATCATGAACAACGGCGGTGTGTACCGCGGCGACGACGTCAACCCCCTCGACGACGCCCCGTCGCCGACCACCCTGATGCTCTCGGCACGCCACGACCTGATGATCGAGGCGTTCGGCGGCAAGGGCTACCGCGCGACCACGCCCGCCGAGGTCACCGCCGCCCTCACGGAGGCGCTGGCCCTGGGCGGCCCCGCGCTCATCGACTGCGTGATCGACCCCTCGGCAGGCACCGAGAGCGGCCACATCGCGCACCTCAACCCGAAGGGCATCACCGTCGGCAACATCACGGCGAAGAAGAAGTGAACCGCCCTTCCGCCCCTTGGAACACGGAGCGCCTCGGCCCCGAGCACTCCACCCGGAAGCTTCACCCCGAACTTCTGCCCCCGCACAGCCGACTCTCGCAGCGAGAGCAATCAGGAGAAGGAATACATCATGAGTGACAAGCCGCTCGCCGGAATCAAGGTGATCGACTTCACCGGGGTCCAGGCCGGTCCCGCGTGTACACAGATGCTCGCCTGGTTCGGCGCCGACGTCATCAAGGTCGAGCGCCCCCAGGGCGGCGACGTAACCCGCAATCAGCTGCGGGACATCCCGGACCTCGACGCCCTGTACTTCACCATGCTGAACAGCAACAAGCGTTCGCTGGCCATCAACACCAAGACCCCTGGCGGCAAGGAGGTCATGGAGAAGCTGATCCGCGAGTCGGACATCCTGGTCGAGAACTTCGCGCCGGGCGCCATGGACCGCATGGGTCTCAGCTGGGACTACATCCACGAGCTGAACCCGCGCCTGATCTTCGGCTCGGTCAAGGGCTTCAACGACGACTCCTCGTGGTCCGACCTCAAGGTCTACGAGAACGTCGCCCAGGCCGCCGGCGGCGCCGCGTCCACCACGGGCTTCTGGGACGGCCCCCCGACCATCAGCGGCTCGGCGCTCGGTGACAGCAACACCGGTATGCACCTGCTGATCGGCCTGCTGACCGCGATCATCCAGCGCAACGCGACCGGTCTGGGCCAGAAGGTATCGGTGTCCATGCAGGACGCCGTGCTCAACCTCACCCGGGTCAAGCTCCGTGACCAGCAGCGTCTGGACAAGATCGGCTACCTGGAGGAGTACCCCCAGTACCCGCACGGCGAGTTCGGCGACGCGGTGCCCCGTGGCGGCAACGCCGGCGGCGGCGGTCAGCCGGGCTGGATCCTGAAGTGCAAGGGCTGGGAGACCGACCCCAACGCCTACATCTACTTCACGGTCCAGGAGCAGAACTGGAAGCGCACCGCCGAGGCCATCGGCCACCCCGAGTGGGTGGATGACCCGGAGTACACCACCGCCCGGGCCCGTCAGCCGCACATCATGGAGATCTTCGGCGAGATCGAGAAGTGGCTGGCCGACAAGACCAAGTACGAGGCGGTCGACATCCTGCGCGTGTGGGAGGTGCCCTGCGCCCCCGTGCTCAGCATGAAGGAGCTCGCCGAGGACCCCGACATGCGCAAGAGCGGCACGATCGTCGAGGTCGAGCAGAAGGAGCGCGGTACCTACCTCACGGTGGGCAGCCCGATCAAGTTCTCCTCCTTCAAGCCCGACATCAAGGGTGCGCCGCTGCTCGGCGAGCACACCGACGAGGTGCTCGCGGACCTCGGCTACGACGCCAACGACATCCGCAAGCTGCACGAGGGCAACGTCGTCGCCTGACCTGACCTCGGCTGAAATACCCCGGTGCCCTGCGAGCGAGGACCGCCCGCAGGGCACCGGCATGTGATGCGGGGCATCAGTGACCGCGTGGGACGCGTGCGGGGTGTCAGTGACCGCGTAGGACGCGGAAGGGCCACCGTCGTGTGTCGCGACGGTGGCCCTTGTCCCGGTGCCCCGGTGGTGCGTATGCCTCAGGCCGTGGTCTGGCCCGCGGCTGCCTCGTTACGGCGCATCCGCTCCTTCTCCCGTGCCCGGCGTGCGGTGACGTCCCGGATGACCGCGCCGCAGTGGGCCGCGCCGCCGTCGGGATCGGCCAGCAGCACCACGCTGAACTCGATGGAGAGCTTGCGGCCGTCCGCCCCGAGCGCGGGAACCGCGAGGAGGTCCGCATCCCCGTACCGGCTGGTCCCCTGCTCCATGGCCGTCACGAAGCCGTCCCAGTGACGCTGCCGGTGCTTCTCGGGGATGATGATGTCCAGGCTGCGCCCGGCGACCTCGCCCGCGCTGTACCCGAAGATGCGCTCCGCCCCGTGGTTCCAGTAGCGGATCAGCCCTTCACGGTCGATGATCACAATGCCGTCGGGTGCCTGGGCGGCCATTCCCAGCACCACCGCGGGATCCAGATCTTCCATGTCTCCTCCGAGCCGGGGCGTTGGAGCCGTCAGCATACTGCATACAGTTCATACTGCATACAGTTCGGCGGCTCCATCGACCCGGCTGACGGTCAGGACAGGCCCGCAGAGGACACCCAGGCCTTGGCCACGTCCAGCGGGTCCTCGCTGTCGGTCTGCACCTGGCTGTTGAGATCGATCAGGGTTTCCGTGTCGAGCTTCGCGGATACCTCGTTGAGCACGGAAATTCCCTCCGCCGGGAGATCGCTCTTGTACACCAGCGGAATCACGTTCTGGAAACTGAAGAGGTTCTTCGGGTCCTTGAGGATGACGAACTTGTTCGCCTTGATCGTGGGGTCCGTCGTGAAAATGTCCCCGACCTGGATGCTGTTTCCCTTGAGGGCCGCGACCGTCAGCGGACCGCCCGCGTCCAGCGCCTTGAAGGACTTGAATTCGAGGCCGTACTGGGTCTTGAGGCCCGGCAGCCGCTGCGGACGCGTCTGGAACTCCGGCGCCCCGCCGATGACCAGGTCGGATGCCACATCGGCGAGGTCGGCGATCGACGACTCGCTGGTGAGTCCGTACTGCTTGGCGGTCTCTTCGTTGAGCCCGATCGCGTTCTTGTCCTCGGCCTTGGAGGCGTTCAGCAGGGTGAGCTTCGAGTCGAGGTCGGCGTTGATGAGCTCGGTGGCGTCCTCGGTCGACTTCGGAACCGCGTCGGGATTCAGATACGACAGCAGAGCGCCGTTGTATTCGGGCATGACCGTGAGCGTGCCGTTCTTGATCAGTCCGTAGGTGGTCTCACGGCTGCCGATGTTCAGCTTGTAACTGACCTTTATGCCTTTGGACTTGAGGGCCTCGCCGTAGATGTCCGCGAGCAGGATGCTCTCGGGGAAGTTGTTGGAACCGACCACAACCGTCCCGCCGGCGGCGGCGTCGTCCTGCAGTGGGTCGTCGCTCCCGGAGTCGGAGGAACCGCAGCCCGTCAGGGCGGCCGCGGCCACAACCAGCAGGGAAACAGCGTACGTTGCGGACGTTCGGGTGCTTCGTGCGAAGGTCACGTGGGTCATCCAGACTTGGCGTGGGGGGTGGCGCGGCGGGCCGAAAGGCACGGCGTGGCAACGGTCGTGACGATCCAAGCGAGCCCACTCACGCACCGTCAAGACACGAATAGATCACTGACGGAGACCACAGCATCACTGATGGATCAACTCCGCATCACCTTTGGAGACCGCTTGGCTCCAACCCGTGGGCGCATCGCGCACAAAAAGTGTGCGAACCCGACCTATCTGTGTGTCAGAGTTTGGTTGATCATGGCCGAACACTTCTGGCAGCCGCTAATGTTGGCGCAGTCGAGGGCCTTGTTCCACTTGCCGGCCTGAGCGCGCTGTCGCGACCCTGCACTCACCAAGCCCTGACAGCGGGCTTTCATGGAATGAAGTCAAGGAGGTTTGGTGCCCGCGCACAGGAAAGCCGTCCTGGAGGAGCCGTCAGCGGCCCCCCGAATAGGCCGGACTCCGCCTCTTCTTGACCGTTGGCCTTTCCGTCGGAAGCTCAACGTCCTGGTGATCGTGCCGCTCGCGGTCGTCACGGCGATGCTCTCCTATGTCATCTACGCACAGGTCGACCGCGCGATCTCCGCCGCCGGAACCGCCCAACTGGTGCGGGACAGCGCGCAGGTCACCAAGCTCATCGACGCCGTACAGTCCGAGCACCGGCAGGCGCTCCTCGTCGCCCTGCGCTACGAGGCCGCGGCCTCCGACGACAAAGCGCCCAACACCTCCGCCTACCTCGACGCCCAGCAGAAGGTCAACACCCAGGCGGACGCCGTCCGTTCGGCCTTCGGGGACCGGCTGCCCGAGGCCGAGGCCCAGGTGCTCCGGGAGCTGGAGGGGCTGGACACCCTCCGTCAGACGGTCGAGCAGGGGCCCATCCCCGCCGACAACATCGACCCCGCCTACGGATCGGTGATCGACGGCCTCATCAACGGTCTCCGGCTCGGTCAGGTCGAGGCGTCCTCGACGTCCGCGGCCAGCCTGCTCGACGCGCTGTTGCGCGCCGACACCGCCCACGCGTCCTTCGAGACCAGCGTCTTCGCGGCCCGTACCGGGGACGCCAACGCGCTCATCGAGTTCACCAGCGCCGTCGGTGACTACGACCAGTACCTCTCCCAGGCCGACCGGTTCACCCGGTTCGCCAACCCGGACCAGGCCGCCGCGATCGACGGGGTCGAACACAACCCGTACCAGGGCGTCATCGCGCAGCACTTCGCCCAGTTGCAGGTCGACCCGGGTGCTCTGATCGCCGGAAGCCCGGCCGAGCTGCGCACCGCCCTCTCCGACGCGCTGTCCGCCGAGCCCACCTACGCACGCCAGGCCGAGAGCCGGCTCAAGATCACCCAGACGCTCATCGGACAGCTCGCCACCCAGGCCGACGACGCGTCGATCGACGCCTGGTGGGACGTGATCTGGCTGGTGTCGGGCACCCTGCTCGCCCTGGTGTCCTGGTTCCTGTTCTCCGTGATGGTCCGCCACTCCGTACTGCGGACCGTGCGGGCACTCACCGGGGCGGCCCAGCACGTGGCCGCCGCGGCCGGGACCGAGCTGGCCAGGGTCGCGGACGACGACGCCGAGGACGTGAGTCCGCCGCGGCTGGACGCCGTACCCGTGCCGGTCCGCGACGAGATCGGTGAACTCGCCGAGGCCTTCAACCAGGTTCAGGTCACCGCGACCGCCCTGCTGGAGCGTCAGGTCGTGAGCCGCCGCAACATCGCCGTCATGTTCGGCAACGTCGGCCGCCGCGTCAGCAACCTGACGGCACGTCAACTCGCGCTGATCGACTCGGTGGAGCGCGGCGAGACGGACCCTGAAGTACTGGAGCGGCTCTACCGCATCGACCACATCGCCGTACGCCTCCAGCGCAACGCCGACAGCCTGATGCTGCTCGCCGGAATCCGTGAGGGCGGCCTCAACACCGGTCCCATGCGGCTCAGCAACATCGTCCGCGCCGCGCTCGGCCAGATCGAGGGCTACCAGCGCGTCACCCCGCACGCCGAGGGCGATGTCAACATCGCCCCGGACATCGTCGGCGACCTGACGCTGATGCTCGCCGAACTGCTGGAGAACGCGGTGATGTTCTCCCCGGCCTCCAGCAACGTGGAAGTCGTCCTGCGACCGCGGCACGGTTCCTCCGGCGGCGCCCTCGTCGAGATCATCGACCACGGCCTCGGGATGAGCCCCGAACGGCTGGCCGAGGAGAACGCCCGGCTGATCCGCCGTGAACGACTCGACCTCGCGCCCACCGAGGTCCTCGGCCTCTTCGTGGTCGGCGGTCTGTCCCGGCGCTGGGGCATCGAGGTCGTGTTGTCCCGCACCCCGGGCGGCGGTGTCACCGCCACCGTCGCGGTTCCTCCCTCGCACCTGCTGCTCGCCGACCCGACGGGAGCCGCGACGCGGGCCCCGCACATCATGCCGGCCGCCCGCCGCTCCGGCCCGCCCGAGCCGCGCCCCGCGACGGTCGAGCCGGCGCCCGGCTCCTCGGCCCTGCCCCGCAGGGTCCGCTCCCGACCGGGCGAGGAATTCCCCGGTCACACGAGGAGGCCCGAACCCGCCACGGGAATCGGCGGCGGCGAGGACGCCCTGGCCCATCCGGCGAACGGACTCGGCAGGCCGCGCGGCAACGGCGGTTTCGGCCAGGCCCCGTCGGAACCCGTCGAAGGCGCGGGATCGTTGCGGCGCCGGGTGCGCGGTGCGACCCTGTCGTCCACCACGGCCTCGACCCGGCTGCCCAAACAGCCCATGCCGACCCCACGGCCGCCCGCCTGGCAGCCCGTGGACCCCGATGCCGCACGCTCCGAACTCGACGAGTTCGAGGCCGCGGTCCTGCGGGCCCAGAGCGAGAGCGCGGCTCTGGACAGGGGCCTCGGCGCGTACCGCCCCGGGGCCCCGACCGAACAGACCACTCAGAGCAACAGATCCTCATTCCCGGAAGGCACGAGCAAGTGACCATGTGGACAGGCAAGCCGGAATCCGGAGCCGCGGAACCGGTGACGGACGTCAAGGCCGCCGCTGCCGACTTCAATTGGCTGCTCAATCGATTCGCCACCGAGACCGCGGGAGTCGTGGACGTCATCGGCGTCTCCTCGGACGGACTACTGCTCGCGGTGTCCCAACTGCGCGGCCAGGCCGACTCGGAGAGGCTCGCGGCGATCGTCTCCGGCATCACCAGCCTCGCCATGGGGGCGTCCGGCAACTACGGACTCGGTGGCCTGAACAAGGTCATCATCGACCTGGAGGAGGGACACGTCCTCGTGTCGGCGCTGGGCGCGGGAGCGGTGCTCGGAGTTGTCGCCTCCAAGGAGGCGAAGCTCGGCAACATCGCGTACGAGATGACGCTCTTCGCCAACCGCGCGGGCGCCGTGCTGAGCCCTCAACTGGTCATGGAACTGAAGAACACCGTGGGCATCGCCCCGAACGGTTGACGGTCGACGGTCGACGAGGACGTCGCCGGTCCATGACGACCCGCGAGGCGAAGGGGATCAGGACGTGACGACGGCCGGCGAGCCATCGGGTGACGACGACACCGCGTGGGGAGTGGAGGCTCCCGCGTCGGTCGTCCGGCCCTTCCTGCTGACCGCGGGACGGATCGCGGGCGGCGACAGTCTCGTGCCACCCATGCCGATCGAGACCCAGGTGGTCTCGACCGACATGGGTCTGGCCGCGCTCGACGCCTTCGTCTTCGACCAGCACCGCGACATCATCGCGGTCTGCCGCCAGCCGCAGTCGCTGGCGGAGATCGCGGCGAAACTGCGGATGCACTTGAATGTGATCAGAGTGCTCGCCGACGACCTGCGCGCCGACGGTCAACTGGCCTTGTACGCACCGCAGGCCGACTCCGCCCGCGACGCCACCGTATTGCGAAGGGTTATCGATGGTCTCCGAGCTATCCCCGACTCCCGGGGCGCGATCCGTGAGCACTGACACCGAGGGTGTCCGGCCGCCGCTGCCGGTGAAAATGGTCATCGCGGGCGGCTTCGGCGTGGGCAAGACCACGACGGTGGGCGCCATTTCCGAAATCGAGCCGCTGACCACCGAGGCATCCATCACCTCGGTCGCCGCGGGCGTCGACGACCTCTCCCACACGCCGCAGAAGGTGACGACCACCGTCGCCATGGACTTCGGCTGTGTCACCCTCGATCCGACCCTGAAGCTCTATCTGTTCGGGACCCCCGGCCAGGAGCGCTTCGGGTTCATGTGGGACGACCTGATCGAGGGCGCGCTGGGCGGGCTCGTCATCGTCGACACCCGGCGCCTGGACGACTGCTACGCGGCCGTCGACTACTTCGAGCACCGGCAGATCCCGTTCGCGGTGGCCATAAACGCCTTCGACGGCAAGGTCGAGCACGACCTGAACGACGTACGGTGGGCCCTCGACGTCGGCGAGCACGTACCGCTCACCGTCTTCGACGCACGCAGCCGCGGATCGGTGCGCGACGCGCTCCTCGTGGTCCTCGAACACGCCCTGGCCGCGGCGGAGAAGTAGGACCGAAGACCGGAAGAAGGGGCGACGGGCCTGTGCCCGTCGCCCCTTTCGCGTTTCCGTTCCCGCCTTTCCGTCAAGCGGTACGGCGCCCGCGCACCCCCGGGGACACCGCCACCCGGGCCACCGCCCAGAACAGCATCAGGACGAGCAGCGCCAGGAGGGCCGTGAGGGCGGCCCCGCCGGTCACCTTCTCGAAGTCGCGCTGGTACAGGCCGTCCAGGATGTACCGGCCGACTCCGCCCAGGGCCACATAGGCGGCGATGGTGGCCGTCGACACGATCTGGATCGCCGCCGAGCGCAGACCGCTGAGGATCAGCGGCAACGCCTCCGGGACCTCGACCTGGAAAAGGATCTTTCCCTCCGACATGCCCATGCCGCGGGCGGCGTCGGCGGGGGAGGGGTCAAGGGTGCGGATCGCCTCGTACGTGGTGATGAGGATCGGCGGGGTCGCCAGCACCACCAGCGGGATCATCACGGGCACGATGCCGAGGCCCAGCCAGACGAACATCAGCACCAGCAGGCCGAAGGTGGGCAGCGCCCGGGCCCCCGAGGACACGAACGCCAGCGCGTTGCCGCCGCGGCCGGTGTGCCCGGTGACGAGGCCGACGGGCAGGCCTACGGCCGCGGCGATCGCGAGCGCCCAGGCGGTGTACTGGAGGTGCTCCCACACACGCTGCGGGATCCCGTCGTACCCGTGCCAGTGGGACCCGTCGCTGAAGAAGGACTGCATGTAGTGGAGTACGGTCACGAGACGCTCTCCTGGATGCGGGCGGGGCTCGCGGTCGTGGACGTACGGCGTGCGGTTCCGCGGCCGGAGGGCGGCTGCCAGGGAGTGAGCACGCGCCGCAGCAGGACGAGCACGGCGTCGACAAGGACCGCGAGGACGGCGGTGGTGACCACCGAGTTCACGGCGAGGAGCGGGCGGTGGTAGAGCATCGCGGTGGTCAGCAGATTGCCGAGCGCCCCCTCGTTGCCGATCAGTGCGCCGACGCTGACCAGGCTGATGCTCGACGCCGTCGCCACCCGCAGTCCCGCCATGATCGCCGGTACGGCGATGGGGAGTTGGACCTGGAGGTAGCGGCGCACGGGACCGATGCCCATCGCGGCGGCGGCCGCGTTCGTTTCCTCGGGCACCGAGCGGACGCCTTCGACGACCGCCGGGACCAGAATCACCAGGCTGTAGAGGCACAGCGGGATCATCACGGTCGTCTTGCTGAGCCCCGTGTAGTCGATGAGCACGACGAAGAAGGCGATCGAGGGGATCGCGTACAGCACCGTGGTGAACCAGAGGACCGGCGGATAGACCCAGTTGTAGCGGACGCACAGCAGCCCGACCGGCAGCGCCAGCAGGAGGCCGACGACCACCGGGACCAGCGCCTCCTGCATGTGCGTGGAGATCAGGCCGAGATAGCTGCTCTGGAGGTCGCTCGGGATGTCGAAGAAGCCGTTCATCGCGCGGCCTTCACCTGCGACGGAAGCTCCGGCGAGTCCGCCGCCCGCTGCTGCCGGGCCGCGCGGATCGCGGCGGCGATCCTCTCCTGCCCGACGAGAACCAGCACCTTCCCCGCGCCGTCCACGGCGACCGCCTGGCCGGCGGGCGACAGCACCGCCCGGTCCAGGGCCACCCGCAGCGAGTCCCGGCCGGTCCGGAAGCTCTGCCCGTACGGTTCCAGCGTCTTGACGTCACCGCTCCACGTCGTGAGGTCGGCCCAGCCCAGCGGCTTGCCGCCCGCGTCGGTGACCAGGACCGGGGCTTCCTTGCCGATGCGTACGGCGGTCTCCTGCCAGTCGGTGCCGACCGGGAGGACCCGGGAGCGGTCGAGGGGGAGATCGCGGGTGGAGAGGAACGACAGACCGCGGATGCCCCGGTCGGCGCCCAGGAACTCCTCCACGAAGGAGTCGGCGGGCGAGGACAACAGCTCGTCGGGAGCGGCGAATTGGGCGATCTTGCCGCCGGCGCGCAACACCGCTACCTGGTCGCCGATCCTGATGGCCTCGTCCATGTCGTGGGTGACGAACACGATCGCCTTGGCCAACTCGCCCTGAATACGCAGCAACTCCTCCTGGAGACCCCGGCGGACCACCGGGTCGACCGCGGAGAACGGCTCGTCCATCAGCAGCACCGGCGGGTCCGCGGCCAACGCCCGGGCGACGCCCACCCGTTGCTGCTGGCCTCCGGAGAGCTGGTAGGGGTAGCGGCGGGCCATGTCCTTGTCGAGGCCGACCCGTTCCATGAGTTCGGCGGCACGGGCCCGGGAGCGCTGCCTGGACCAGCCGAGCAGTCGCGGCACCGTGGCGATGTTGTCGACGATCGTGCGGTGCTGGAAGAGCCCCGCGTTCTGGATGACGTAACCCATCGACTGGCGCAGGGCGTTGACCGGCTTGCGCCGGATGTCCTCGCCGTCGACCCGGATCGTGCCGCTGCTGGGCTCGATCATGCGGTTGATCATGCGCAGCGTGGTGGTCTTGCCGCACCCCGAAGGCCCGACGAGCACGGTGATGGAGTGGTTCGGAATCTGCAGTGACAGGCGATCGACGGCCACGGTGCCATCGGCGTATCGCTTGCTGACATCTTCGATGGCTATCAAGCGTCGAAACCCTTCGGGGAGCGCAGGCTCGCACGTGGTGCGATCACGTGTACGAGGGGCGCAGTCTAGCCAGTTGGGGTCTGCGCCGGATGCGGCACCCGTAGGGAAGCAGGGCGGTTCAGCGGGCGGTGCGGACGCCGTCGAGGGCGACGGCCAGGACGCGGTCGCGCTGGGCGTCGTCGAGGAAGTTCGTCGAGGTGATTCCGGCGACCATCCGCAGGACGTCGTCGAAGGCGATGTCCGTGCGCGCCTGGCCGGCCTGCTGCGCCCGGTCGAACAGCGGGCCGCCCGCCGCGTACATCGAGTCGCGGCAGGCCAGGAAGATCTCCGACTCGTTGTTGAGCGCCTCGCGGATGGCCCGCTTGGTCACGGTGTAGTCGACGAAGCGGCGCAGCCACGAGGACAGCGCCTCCCACGGCTCCTGTGCGGCGACGTCCTGGGCGACCTTGCACAGGTCGTTCACCTCGGCGGCGTAGACGCTCTCGAAGAGATGGCGGCGGGTGGGGAAGTTCCGGTAAAGGGTGCCGATGCCCACGCCCGCTCGGCGGGCGATGTCCTCCAGTGAGGCCTCGGCGCCGTTCTCCGCGAACGCCTCGCGGGCGGCGGCCAGCAGGGCGTCGTAGTTGCGCGCGGCGTCCTTACGGTGCGGGCGCCGGGACGCGACGATCTCGCTGACGGGGAACGGCTGAGCCGTCACTGCTGCCTCCCGGGGCGGTACGAGGTTGAAGGAGCGGTCCGAGGTTGAAGCGGAGGAGTGCCTCCGCTACAGTGGAGGCGTACCTCCACTTTACCAGTCGGGGTGTGTTCCGCGTGGATGCGTGCGGCCGCACGCATCGTCGACGCCTCCGCCCCCGTTCGACCGCATACCGGGCCCTGCCTCCTGTGCACCGCCCGTCCTCACCGTCCTTCGGCGACCGCTCGGGGTGGTCGTCGGCGTGCTCACCGCTGCCCCGCAGCGATTCAGCTCCACTCCTCCGCACTACCCCTCAGCTCCGCTCTGTTCTGCTCGGAGAGGCTCTTTGATGCCCAGCAAGTCCACCCGCCTCACCTTCGCGGTCCTCGCGACCGGTGCCGGCGTGTTCTCCATGCTCCAGTCGCTGATCGCACCGGCCCTGCCGACCGTTCAGCACGCCCTGCACACCTCGCAGTCCACCGCGACCTGGGTGATGACGGCCTACCTGCTGTCCGCCTCGGTCTTCACCCCGATCCTCGGCCGCGTCGGCGACCTCATCGGCAAGAAGCGCACCCTCGTCGCCGTCCTGGTGACCGTGACGATCGGCTGTCTGCTCGCCGCGCTCGCCCCGACCATCGGGGTGCTGATCGTCGCCCGGGTCGTCCAGGGCATCGGCGGCGCGCTGTTCCCGCTGTCCTTCGGCATCATCCGGGACGAGTTCGCCCCGTCCGAGGTCAGCCCCAGCATCAGCAACCTGTCCGCCGTGATCGCCGCCGGCGGCGGGGTCGGCATGGTCGCGGCCGGTCCCATCGTGGCCGCGCTCGACTACCGCTGGCTGTTCTGGCTCCCCGTCGGCATCGTCGCCGTCACCGCACTCATCGCCCTGCGCTACGTTCCCGAGTCGCCCAGCCGGGCCGAGGGACGCGTCAACTGGCTCGGCGCCGTCCTGCTGTCCGGCTGGCTGGTGGCCCTGCTGCTTCCGCTCAGCCAGGCGAGCCAGTGGGGGTGGGGGTCGGCCCGGGTCGTCGGGCTGTTCGCCGCCGCCGTACTGCTCTTCGCGCTCTGGCTGCTGGCCGAGGCGCGCTCCCGCTCCCCGCTGATCGACCTGCGCATCATGCGGCTGCCCGCCGTGTGGACAACCAACGCCGCCGCGCTGCTGTTCGGCGCGGGCATGTACTCGATCTGGTCCTTCCTCCCCGGCTTCGTACAGACCCCCAGCTCCGCGGGGTACGGCTTCGGCGCGAGTGTCACCGCGGCCGGACTGCTCATGCTGCCGATGCTCATCGCGATGTTCTGCTCGGGTGTGCTCAGCGGCCGTCTGGAACCCGTACTGGGCGCCAAGAAACTGCTCACGGCCGGCGCCGCGCTCGGCGCCGTGGCCTGCGGCTTCCTCGCCCTCTGGCACGACCAGCAGTGGCAGGTCGCCGTCGCTGCGGGCATCTTCGGCCTCGGCATCGGACTGGCCTTCGCCTCGATGGCCAACCTGATCGTCGGCAGCGTCCCGGCCGAGCAGACCGGCGCCGCGACCGGGATGAACGCCAACATCCGCACCATCGGCGGCTCCATCGGCGCGGCCGTGACCAGCGTCCTGGTCACCGGCCGGCTCCAGCCCTCGGGCCTTCCGTACGCCTCCGGATACACCCACGGGTTCACGCTGCTGGCCCTGCTCTGCCTCGCCGCGGCGCTCGCGGCACTCCTCGTGCCGGTGCAGCGCGCCGGGCGTATCTCCGGAACTCGCCGCGCGTCCTCCGAGGAGGGGTCGCGCACGGAGGCCAAGCCCGGTGCCATGATGCCCAGGTGAATCGCGACGGCGTGGGTGCACGGATGCGGGCGCGGGTCGGCGCCCTCCTCGAACGGTTCGTGGAGTCGGGGCAGGAGAACGGTCTCCAACTGGCGGTGTATCTGGACGGCGAGCTGATCGTCGACGCGAGTGTGGGTGTGGCCTCCAAAGGCCGTGCCGTCGCACCGGACACGCTGATCCACAGTTTCTCCCTCGGCAAGGGCTTCACCGCGACCCTCGTCCATGTCCTCGCCGACCGCGGGCTGATCGCCTACGACACCCCGATCGCCCACTACTGGCCCGAGTTCGGGGCCCACGGCAAGGACCGCGCGACCGTACGGCACGCCCTCACCCACGCGACGGGCGTACCGCAACTGCCCGCCACCATCACCCCGGCCGAACTGTGCGACTGGGACACGATGTGCGCGATCGTCGCGGCACAGGAACCGCTGTGGGAGCCAGGCACCGCGAGCGGCTACCACGGCTGGACGTTCGGCTGGATCCTCGGTGAGACCGTGCGCCGGATCACCGGCCTGACACCGGCCGAGGCCCTGCGGTTGTACGTCGCGGAGCCGCTCGGCGTCGCCGACGAACTCTTCTTCGGACTGCCGGAGAGCGAGCTGGCGCGCACGGCACCGCTGGTGGAGGGCGGCTGGGCGGCGTTCCTGGCGAGCCTGCCGCCGTCCGTGCCCTTCGTCCGGCTCGTCGCGCCCAACCGCAGCGTGTGGACGACAGCCGAACTGGCCAACGGCCGTGACTACCTGCTCGCGGACCTCCCCGCCGGCGGTACCACCACCGCACGGGCGGCGGCCCGTATGTACGCCGCGCTCCTCGGCGAGGTCGACGGCGTACGGCTGCTCACCCCGGAGCGGTCGCGGCTCGTCTCCGCGGTGGCCGTCGAGGGCAAGGACAAGTCCTTGCTCAGCAGGCACGCCAAGGGGCTCGGCTACTTCCTGGGCCTGCCGGAGATGGCCGGCGAGCTCACGTCCTTCGGTCACCACGGCAGCGGCGGCAGCATCGCCTTCGCCGACCGCGAGCGCGGCCTCTCTTTCGCCCTCACCCGCACCCGGCTGGTCTCTCCCGAGGTGGACACGGGCCGCGTCCTGGCGGACGAGGTCCGGTCACTCGCGTCCTAGGACCTACGCCTTGCGCCCGACCCCGCACCACATGGGCAGGGGGCCGGCGGGCGGCACGTCGTTCGGGCCGGGGCGCCACTGGGGGAGCTGGACGACTCCCGGAGCCAGCAGCTCCGTACCGGCGAAGAAGCGGGTGACATCGGCGTGTGAGCGGGGTGTCGCGGAGGCGTGCGCGGCGGCCCGTTCGTTGTAGACGCGCATCGACTCGGCGACCTCGTCCGCCCCGATGTCGGAGGCGGGGTGGGAGAGGACCAGGTGGCTGCCGGGGGCGAGCGCGTCGAGGAGGCGGCGTGCGATGGCGTAGGGATCATCCGCGTTCGGGATGTACTGCAGGATCGCCACCAGCATGAGGCCCACCGGCTGCGACAGGTTGATCGTGTCCCGCGCCGCGGTGAGGATGTGGTCCACGTCGCGCAGGTCCGCGTTCAGGTAGTCCGTCGCTCCGTCCGGTGTGCTGACGAGCAGGGCACGGGCGTGGGCCAGCACGATCGGGTCGTTGTCGACGTACACCACCCGGGCGCCGGGATCGATCCGCTGCGCCACCTCGTGGGTGTTGTCGGCGGCCGGTATGCCGGTGCCGATGTCGAGGAACTGCCGGATGCCCACCCCGGCGAGCTCGCGCACCGCCCGGCCCAGGAAAGCCCGGTTGGCGCGGACCGCGGGGATGATCTCCGGATTGGCGGCGGCGGCCAGCTCGGCGGCCTCCTGGTCGGCCGGATAGTTGTCCTTGCCGCCCAGCCAGGCGTTGTAGACCCGCGCCGGATGCGCCACCGAGGAGTTGATCGGGACCATTCCGCCCGTCGACCGCTCATTCACGCCGCTCAGCTCCTCACACACCGCCGCCCGCCTGCCGTGGGCACACATTAGCCCCGGCGGGAAGCGCCGGTGTCCGGGCTCTACTCGAAGGCGTGCTCGCCCCGCGCCCCCGAACGCCACAGCCAGCCGATGTCCCGCCCGAAAGACCAGACCAGCACCGCGAGCGCCAGCAGCAGAGCCCCGGCCATCACCTCGTACGGCAGGACTCCCGCGGCCGCGACGAGCAGCACGATGCCCTGGAGGGCGGCGACCGTCTTGCGGGCCATGCTGGGGAAGAGCGGGGCGTTCAGCCACGGCAGCGCCCAGGACGCCGCCACGAAGGCGTAGCGCATCGTGCCGATCAGCAGCACCCACGGGCCGAGCGACATGGAGACGTACACGCTCAGGACCAGGACCAGGAACGAGTCGACCTCCATGTCGAAGCGGGCGCCGAGCGCGGAGGAGGTGCCGGTGCGGCGGGCGACCTTGCCGTCGACGCCGTCGAGGATCAGGGCGACCGCCGTCAGACCGACCAGGAGCGTGACCGGCGGCGGGCTCCGGAAGGAGTCCGCGACCAGGGCGGTGACACCGCCGACCAGGATGGCCCGGCCGAGGGTGACACGGTTGGCGGGCCCGAAGGAACGGGGCTGTGTGCGGCGCAGGGCGCGGTTCAGGACCGCCCAGGTGGCGATCGCGAAGACCAGCCCCGTCAGCCAGCCCGCAGGGCCCATGCCGATCGCCGAGCCCAGCAGGGCGAGCACCAGGAGCTGCACACCCGCTCCAACGATGGTCTCCTGCTGGGGGAGCCTCAGATCGATTGTGTTGTTCAGGGCCACCGCTGGTCCTCCGGCCGTATGACAGAGTCGATCAACGCCGCGTACAGTGCGCGGCTTGTCAAAGCTCCGTACGTGAAGATCTGCCGGATCGTTCAGGGGACGCTCATGAAACTCACAGCCAGCGCGTTCTGGCTCGGCGCGCCGGGCCGCGGCGAGATACGGGAAGTCGTCCTTCCGGAGCCCGCCGAGGACGAGGTGCTGGTCCGCACGCTCTACTCGGGAGTGAGCCGGGGCACCGAGACCCTCGTCTTCCGCGGCGGCGTACCGGAGAACCAGTACGCGTCGATGCGCGCACCGTTCCAGGACGGCGATTTCCCCGCACCCGTGAAGTACGGCTATCTCAACGTCGGCCAGGTCGAGCAGGGGCCCCCGGAGCTGCTCGGCCGGACCGTCTTCTGCCTCTATCCGCACCAGACGCGGTACGTCGTCCCCGCTGGCGCCGTGACTCTCGTACCGGACTCCGTGCCCGCCTCGCGCGCCGTGCTCGCCGGCACCGTGGAGACCGCGGTGAACGCCCTGTGGGACGCCACGCCACTGATCGGCGACCGGATCGCCGTGGTGGGCGGTGGCATGGTCGGCTGCTCCGCCGCCGCGCTCCTCGCGCGGTTCCCGGGCGTGCGGGTCCAGCTCGTCGACGCCGATCCGGCCCGCGGTGACACCGCGCGGGCACTCGGTGTCGACTTCGCGCTTCCCGAGGACGCGGCGGGCGACCTCGACCTCGTCGTGCACGCCAGCGCCACCGAGGCCGGGCTCACGAAGGCGCTGGAACTCCTCGCCCCGGAAGGCACCGTGATCGAACTGAGCTGGTACGGCGACCGGCGGGTCAGCCTGCCGCTCGGCGAGGCCTTCCACTCCCGGCGCCTGACGATCCGCAGCAGCCAGGTGGGCTCCCTCTCTCCGGCGCGCCGAGCGGGCCGCACCTACGCCGACCGGTTCGCGCTCGCCCTCGAACTGCTCGCCGAACCCGCCTTCGACGCGCTCGTCACGGGCGAGTGCCGATTCGGGGAACTGCCCGACGTGATGGCGAAACTGTCGTCCGGATCGATACCCGCCCTGTGCCACCGCGTGGTCTACGACGGGGTTTGATTCGGCTACCAGCTGCCTGACCTCCGAAGAATGGGGAACACGCGGCTGAACAAGGAGAACGGACCAGCCGTACTACACGGCACGGTCCCGGCAGGGGATCAGACGCACCGCACCTGGAGGGTCGTCCGTTGTTCAGCATCACCGTCCGCGATCACCTGATGATCGCCCACAGCTTCCGTGGCGAGGTCTTCGGGCCCGCGCAGCGCCTGCACGGGGCGACGTTCCTGGTGGACGCCACCTTCCGGCGCACCGAGCTGGACGACGACAACATCGTCGTCGACATCGGGCTGGCCACGCAGGAGCTCGGCGCTGTCGTGAGCGACCTGAACTACCGCAACCTCGACAACGAACCGGTCTTCAAGGACACCAACACCTCGACGGAGTTCCTGGCCAAGGTCATCGCCGACCGCCTCGCCGACCGCGTGCACGCCGGGGCACTGGGCGAGGGCGCCCACGGGCTCGCGGGCATCACCGTCACCCTGCACGAGTCGCACATCGCCTGGGCGAGTTACGAGCGTGCGCTGTGACCGACACGACCATCGACCAGCCGTCTGTGAACGGGAACCAGGCTTCCCTGAACTACGTGCCGGTACAGAACGCGGCTCTCCAGAAGGCCGAGATCATTCCCATGTCCCTGAGCTCCGTGCACTTCGTCATGCCGGGCGGTGTCGACGACCCGGCTGCGCCCAGCGGCGGCAACGCCTACGACCGGCGGCTCTGCCTCGACCTGCCCGGCTTCGGCTGGCAGGTCCACCGGCACGCCGTCGCCGGCGAGTGGCCGCGCCCCGGCGCCGCCGCCCGCAGGGAACTCGCCCGTACGCTCAGCGAGCTGCCGGACGGCACGACCGTCCTGCTCGACGGGCTCGTGGCCTGCGGCGTCCCCGAGATCATCGTCCCCGAGGCCGAGCGGCTGTCCCTCACCGTCCTCGTGCACCTGCCGCTGGCCGACGAGACGGGACTCGCGCCCGCCGTCGCCGCCGAGCTGGACGCCAAGGAACGTACGACGCTGCGAGCAGTGTCCGCCGTCGTGGCCACCAGTGAATGGGCGGTACGCCGGCTCGTGGCCCACCACGGGCTCGCCCCCGAGCGCGTCCATGTCGCCGAGCCCGGCGCCGACATCGCGCCGCTCGCCTCCGGCACCGACGGGGTCTCGCGGCTGCTGTGCGTCGCCGCGGTCACCCCGCGCAAGGGCCAGCACCGCCTGGTCGAGGCCCTCGCCACCGTCACCGACCTGCCCTGGAGCTGCGTCCTGGTCGGCGGACTCGCCCAGGATCCGGCGTACGTCGCCCGGATCCGCGCCCTGATCGAGCAGCACGGGCTCGGCAGCCGGCTGCACCTGGTGGGACCGCAGGCGGGCGCGGAGCTGGACGCGAGCTATGCCGCCGCCGACCTCATGGTCCTCACCTCCTACGCCGAGACGTACGGCATGGCCGTCACCGAGGCGCTCGCGCGCGGCATCCCGGTGCTGGCGACCGACGTCGGCGGCCTTCCCGAGGCGGTCGGCCGCGCACCCGACGGCGGCGTGCCCGGGATCCTCGTACCACCGGAGGACCCGGCCGCTCTCGCCACGGAGCTGCGCGGCTGGTTCGGCGAGGCCGACGTACGCCGCCGGCTGAAGGCGGCCGCCCGCGGCCGGCGCGCCGCGCTGAACGGCTGGGCCACCACGGCCCGCACCCTGGCCGGCGTCCTGGCACGGCTGCCGCGGGAACCCCGGAGGGCCGCATGAGTACGGCTCTTACGCCGCCGGAGGTGCCGGACGTGCCCGATGTGCAGGGCGTTGAAGGTGTTCAGGGCGTTTCCGGGCACGAGGTGCGGGCGGGTGCGCCGGGGGAGCGCGTCGACGCGTTCGGCGCCGATGACGCCCCTCGATACGCGCCCCAGTGGCTGCAGTTGCGCGAGGGCGCCGATGCCGCCGCGCGGGCGTCCGACCTGCTCGACCCCCTGCGCATCCGGCTCGCGAACCGGCCCGGGCGCGGCGACGACCTGGTGATCCACGACCTCGGCTGCGGCACCGGGTCCATGGGCCGCTGGCTCGCGCCGCGGCTCGACGGCGGCCAGCACTGGATCCTGCACGACCGTGACCCCTACCTCCTCCACTTCGCGACCGTGGGGGCGCCGCGCGCGGCGGCCGACGGCAGCCGGGTCACCGTCACCACCCAGCGCGGTGACATCGGCCGGCTGACCGCCGAGGCTCTGGCCGGGGCCTCACTGGTGACCGCGTCCGCACTCCTCGACGTCCTCACCGGCGAGGAGATCGACCGACTCGCGGCGGCGTGCGCGGGCGCCGGGGTCCCGGCCCTGCTGACGCTCTCCGTCGTCGGCCGGGTCGAATTCGCCCCGGCCGACCCGCTCGACGCCGAGTTCACCGAGGCGTTCAACGCCCACCAGCGGCGCGGTGACCTGCTCGGCCCGGACTCCATCACCGTCGCCTGCGAGGCCTTCGCCCACTACGGCGCGACGGTCCGCACCCACCCGAGCCCGTGGCGCCTCGGCCCCGACACCGCCGCGCTCACCGAGGAGTGGCTGCGTGGCTGGGTCGCCGCGGCCTGCGAACAGCGCCCCGAACTCGCCGCCCGCGCAGAGACGTATCTGCGCTCCCGCGTGGCGGCGATCGCCGCGGGCGAGCTGCGCGTGGTCGTCCACCACAGCGATGTGCTGGCGCTGCCCCGGCCGACGGGCGGGGCGCTGTGAGGGCGGCGGTGGAGGCGAGTGCGGCGGCGCAAGTGAGCGTGGTGGTGGAGGCGAACGCGGCCGCCGATGTGAGCACCGCGGCGGTGGTGAGCACGGCAGCGGGTGTGACCGCGGCGGTGGAGTCGAACGCGGCCGCGGAGGTGAGCGCGGCGCCTGACGCGAGCACGGCGGCAGATGTGAGCGCGGCGCCTGACGCGAGCGCGGCGGCGGATGTGAGCGCGGCGCCTGACGCGAGCGCGGCGGCTGAGGCGAGCGCGGCGGCTGAGGCGAGCGCGGCAGCGGAGGTGAGCACGGCAGCGGATGTGATCGCGGCAGCGGAGGTGAGCACCGGCTCGAAGCGTGTCCGCTTCGACTCCCGCCGGATCCGCACCCACCTCGGCACGGCCGCCGGTGCCGCGATTCTCGGAGTGCTGCTCTGGCGGCTCGGCACCGGAGTCTTTCTGGACGGGCTGCGGCGGATCGACGGTGTGACGCTGCTCGTGGCGCTCGGGCTCGGGCTGCTCACCACCGTGTTCAGCGCCTGGCGTTGGTGCCTGGTCGCGCGCGGGCTGAAGATCCGGCTGCCGCTGGTGCCGGCCGTCGCGGACTACTACCGCGCCCTGTTCCTCAACGCGGCGCTGCCCGGCGGGATCCTCGGCGATGTGCACCGTGCCGTACGGCACGGCCAGAGCGAAGGGGACATCAGCCGCGGCGTACGTGCGGTGGTCCTCGAACGGACCGTGGGCCAGGCCGTGTTCATGGTCGTCGGGGTGGCGGTGCTGCTCACCCAGCCGTCCCCGGTGCTCACGCAGATGCGCCATGGCGCGCTTGTCCTGGCGATCGCCTCGGTGTGCGCCGTGGTGATCCTCGCAGCGGCGCGCAGGGTGTGGGCCCCCAGCCGCTCCCGGCGTTTCACGGCTCTGCGCGCCGCACTCGTCGAAGCGCGCGGCGCCCTGCTCGCACGGGAGAACTGGCCCGGCCTCGCGCTCTCGTCGGTCGTGGTGATGGCCGGTCACCTGGCCATGTTCCTGCTCGCCGCCCGAGTCGCCGGATCCACCGCGTCCGCCGCCGAGTTGCTGCCCTTGGCGCTGCTGGCCCTGCTCGCCATGGGCCTGCCCCTGAACGTCGGCGGCTTCGGCCCCCGGGAGGGCGTCACGGCCTGGGCATTCGGCGCTGCGGGGCTCGGCGCGAGCATGGGCCTGTCCGTCGCCGTGGTCTACGGAGTGCTCAGCTTCGTCGCGAGCCTGCCGGGCGTGGCCGTCCTGATCGTCCGGTGGTCGGCGGCGCTCCGGCGCCCCCGGCAGGAGAGCGCAGGAGGGCACGATCAATGCCGACGATCGACGACCGCCGACGTCCCGGTCTCCGGGGTACCGGTTTCCGCAGTACCGCTTTCCGTGGTCCCGGTCCCCGAGTTCTCGTCCTCCAAGGCCAGTTCCTCCAAGGGCAGCCTCGCCGACGTCACCAGGGAGAAGTACGCCCCGAACGACTCGGTCAGCGCCGCCAGCAGCTCCTTCCCCTTCCCCGCGCTCGCCATCGAGGGACGGCCGATGACACCGGACTCGGTATAGGCCGACATGCCGAGAGTGAGCAGGTGCCGGCGATCGTCCGCGAGGAAATCGGAGGTCTCATATCCGGGCCTGACCAATTCCGGATGAGCGTGCAGAAGAATGGAGGTCTCAATTTCCCCCGCGTGCATATCACTGAGCAGCGAGGTCTCTACTCCGGCCCGCTCCCTCGCGGTTTCCCAGTCCTCCATGGCCGGGAAAAGCGCCATGCGCGTACCGCTGCTCGCGGATTCCTGAACCACATTGCCCAGTACGTAGTTTCCGCCGTGCCCGTTGACCACCACCAGGGTGTCGACGCCCGAGCGGCGGAGCGAGTCCGCGATGTCCCTGACCACCGCGTGGAGCGTGACGGAAGAGATGCTGACGGTCCCCGGCCAAGCGGCGTGCTCGTGCGAGCAGGACATCGTCACCGGAGGAAGGAGATGGACCGGATACGCGGCCGCGACCTCCCGCGCGATGGCACACGCGACCAGCGTGTCCGTCGCGAGCGGCAGAAACGCGCCGTGCTGTTCGAAGCTGCCGACGGGAAGCACGGCGACCTGCCGTGACACACCCGCCCCCCGCGCCCGTACGTCCTCCGTGGTGTCAACCGGCAACAGACCGGATACCGTCGAGCGCGTTCCCGAACCACTCATGTTTTCACGGCCTTTCGACTCTGCTTAGGAATCAGATCATGACAGATAACTTTGGAGCACTCGGCGGGAATGCCCACCGCACAGGTGTCGAACGCGTCGTGATTGCCCCATTGCCCACCGTGTACGGCGCTTTCCACGCAGTCGGTTACCTCGACCATGACCGGGGAGAGGAACAAGTTGCCCTGGTGTACGGCGACTTGGCCGACATCGGTGAAGGGGACACACTCACCAGACTGCATTCGGAGTGCCTGACCGGGGACGCCTTCGGGTCCATGCACTGCGAATGCGGCGATCAGCTCGCCGCCGCGCTGCGCGCCATCGTGGCGGAGGGGCGCGGCATCCTCGTCTACCTCCGGGGCCACGAGGGCCGGGGCATAGGCCTGCTCGCCAAGCTCCGGGCGATGCAGCTCCAGTCGGAGGGCATGGACACCGTCGAGGCGAATCTCGCCCAGGGCCTGCCGGTGGACGCCCGCGACTACGGGGTGGCGGCGGACATCCTGCACGACCTCGGCGTGCGGTCGGTGCGGCTGATGTCGAACAACCCGCGCAAGCGCGAGGCGCTGGTGCGCCACGGCATCAGGGTCGCCGAGCAGGTCCCGCTGCTGATCCCGCCGTGCGAGGAGAACCTCAGTTACCTGCTGACCAAGCGCGAGCGCATGGACCACCACCTCCCGCACCTGGACGGCGCCCGCCTGGGCGGGTCGGCGCTGAACGGCGGCCACTTGGTCGACCGCGATCTTTTGCGGATCGGGAAAGACGGCTATCACTGACGCATGAGAGAAGACGACGCCGCTGAGGACGCCGCCGACCCCGGTCCGCTGTATCTGTCGCGCGAGCAGGTGCGGGAGCTGCTCGACACGGATACCGCGATCGTCTCGCAGCGCGCGGCCTTCACCGCGCTCGGCGACGGCACGGCCGAGCTGCCGGGAAAGATCATGCATCCCAGCCGCTTCGACGACAGCGTCGTCTTCGCCTACCTCGCCCGGCTGTCCGCGGACACCGGCACGGTCGCCAAGTTCGGCAGCGTCAACCCGGGCAACGCGGCGACCGGCCTGCCGACCGTCCACGCGGTGATCAACGCCCTCGACCCGGTCACCGGGCAGCTGGCAGCCGTCATGGACGGCACAGCGGTGACGACCCTGCGCACCGCCGCGGCGAGCGCTGTCGCCTTCGACGCGCTGGCCAACGCAGACAGCGCGGAACTCGGTCTGCTCGGCTCCGGGACGCAGGCCCTGGCCCACGCGCGGGCCGTCGCCCGGGTACGGGATGTGCGGGCCGTACGAGTGTGGAGCCCGGACCCGGGTCGCCGGGCGCACGCGGCCCACCGGCTCGCCGCCGAACTCGGTGTCGCCGTCAAGGCGGTCGAGACGGCCGACGAGGCCGTGGCGGGGCTGCCGATGGTCGCGGCCTGCACGCTCAGCAGTACGCCCGTCGTGCGAGGTGAGTGGCTGGCGCCGGGCTGCACGGTCGTGAGCGTCGGCTCCTTCGAGCCCAGCCGGAGCGAGGTCGACGCGGCGGTCCTGCGGCGGGCCGCGGCGGTGGTCGTCGACGATCCGGCGACGGCGGCGGAGCATGCCGGCCCGGTCGTCGACGCGCTGCGGTACGGGCGGCTGGCTCCGGGGGACCTGATTCCGCTCGGCGGCGTGCTCACCGGCACGCACCAGGGCCGCAGGCACCCCGACGACATCGTCTTCTACAACAGCGTCGGGCTCGGCATCCAGGACGCCGCCGCAGCCTGGGCCGTCATCCACGCGGCCCGGGCGAAGGGGGCCCTCGGGTGAACGCGGCCTATGCGGACACGGGAGTCACACCGGTGGACGTGGCGCGCGCGAAGGAGTCGTCCCGGTGAACCGGACGGCGCGGGTCGTCGTCATCGGCGGCGGGGTGATGGGCGCGAGCGTCGCCTACCACCTGGCGCGTGCGGGCGTACCTGAGGTGGTGCTCGTCGAGCGCGACGAGCTGGCCTCCGGGTCGACCTCGCGGGCCGCGGGCGGGATCCGGGCGCAGTTCTCCGACGAGCTCAACATCCAGCTCGGCGCCCGGAGTCTGGAGGCGTTCGCCCGCTTCGGCGAGGAGCCGGGCCAGGACATCGGGCTGCACCGGGTCGGCTATCTGTTCCTGCTCTCCACACCCGAGGAGGTCGCGTCCTTCGAGGCAGGCGTACGGCTGCAGAACTCCCTCGGCGTGCCCAGCCGCATGATCGACCCGGCCGAGGCGCGCCGCCTCTCGCCCCTGATCACCACCGACGGTCTGCTCGCGGCGGCCTTCTCCCCGGACGACGGGCACTGCACACCCGAATCCGTCGTCCAGGGCTACGCCGCCGGGGCCCGTCGGCATGGCGCGACCGTGCTGCGGCACTGCGAGGTCACCGGCATCGAACTGCGCGGCGGGGAGATCACCGCGGTGGTCACCAGCCGGGGCCGCATCGAGACCGACACGGTGGTCTGCGCGGCCGGCGCCTGGTCGCGGGCCGTCGGCGCGATGGCGGGCGTGGACCTGCCGGTGGAGCCGCTGCGCCGCCAGATCGCCGTCACCGAGGCCGTACCTGGGCTGCCGCCCGACCTCCCCATGACCATCGACTTCACCAGCAGCCTGTACTTCCACACCGAGGGCCCAGGCCTCCTGCTCGGCATGTCCGACCCCCACGAGACCCCCGGCTTCGCCACCGAAACGCACGACCGCTGGATCCCACGCCTGGGCGAGGCCATGGAGCGACGCGCCCCCGCCCTGCTCGACCTCCGCCGTACGGGCGGCTGGGCGGGCCTGTACGAGATGACACCGGACCACAACGCGCTGATCGGCGAGGCGGATTCGTGCGCGCGCTTCCTGTACGCGACGGGGTTCTCCGGCCACGGTTTCCTCCAGGGACCGGCGGTCGGCGAGGTGGTCCGCGACCTCTACCTGGGCCGCGTACCCTTCGTCGACATCAGCCCCCTCAGCGCCGAACGCTTCGCCGCCGACGCCCTGCGCCCGGAGATCAACTGCGTATGAACGCCCTGCATTTGTGGCTCCGCCACGAGACCCGTACGACCGAACGCCGCACGCCGATCGTGCCCGCGGACGCCCGACGACTCGTCGAGAGCGGCGTGACACTCACCGTCGAGCAGTCACCGCAGCGGGTCTTCCCGATCGAGGCGTACGAGGAGGCCGGCTGCCGTGTCGCCGAGACCGGATCCTGGGTCTCGGCGCCGCCGGACGCGGTCGTCCTCGGACTCAAGGAACTCCCCGACGAGCCGGCCGAGCTGACGCACCGCCACATCTTCTTCGGGCACGCCTACAAGCAGCAGCCCGGAGCCGAAGCCCTGCTGCGCAGGTTCCGCACGGGCGGCGGAGCCCTGCTCGACCTCGAATACCTGGTGGACGACCACGGGCGCAGGCTCGCCGCCTTCGGCTACTGGGCCGGATATCTCGGTGCCGCGCTGGCCGTACTGCACCACAGGGGCAGGCTCCGTACTCCGCTGCGGCCCACCTCCAAGGAGGAACTGGACGCGGAACTGGCACCGGACGGCTCGGAGTTGAAGGCACTGGTGATCGGCGCCCTCGGCCGCAGCGGCCGAGGCGCGCGGGTCGCGCTGGAGACAGCCGGGGTCGAGCCCACCTGCTGGGACCTCGAAGAGACCCGGGACCTGGACCGACCCGCCCTGCTGGCACACGAGTTGATGGTCAACACCGTGCTGACCACCCGGCCGGTCCCGCCCTTCCTCACCGACAAGGACCTAGACGAAACCGGCCGCAGGCTGCGCACGCTGTGCGATGTCACCTGCGATGTCGGCTCGCCCATGAACGTCCTGCCGGTCTACGACACCACCACGGACTGGACGGATCCCGTCCGACGACTGCGCGAGCGGCCCGCCCTCGATCTGATCGCCATCGACAATCTGCCCTCGCTGCTGCCGCGCGAGGCGAGCGTCGACTTCTCCGCGGCGCTGCTGCCGCTGCTCCTGGACTTCGAGACCGGCGGGGCATGGGGCCGCGGGCTCGACCGGTTCCACCAGGCCTGCCGTGAACTCGGCTTGGATGAAGGGGAGTTCCGCGATGACTGAGGCGAAGGGCGCGAGGGGTTCACGAGAGGGGGAGTCCGACGATGTCTGAGGCGAAAGGCGCGAGCGGCACCGTGCACTGGATCGGTGCCGGCCTGTCCACCGGAAGCGGTCTTGCCGCGATCTGTGACGCCGCTGCCCGCGTACGACTGTGGCACCGCACCGAGGAGCGCGCCGAACGGAGCCTGGCCGCCCGGGGCCTGACCGGGCGCGCCGAGCCACGCGCCTACACGCTCCCCGAGCTCACCGCCGAACTCGCCCCCGGAGACGTCGTCGTCTCCATGCTGCCCGCGCCCGAACATGCCCCGCTGCTCGCCGCCTGCGTCGAGCGCGGCGCCCACTTCGCCTGCTCCAGCTATGTGTCGGACGCGGTCCTGGAGCAGGTGCCGGCCGCGGAGGCGGCGGGTGTCGTGGTGCTGACCGAGTGCGGGCTCGACCCGGGCATCGACCATCTCTTCGCGCACAGTCTGATCGCCCGCGCCCAGCAGGCGACCGTCGCCGAGCCGGCCGCCTCGTACAGCCTCACCTCGTACTGCGGCGGTATCCCGGCCGTGCCCAACGACTTCAAGTACCGCTTCAGTTGGGCGCCGGCGGGGGTGCTTGGCGCCCTGCGCTCGCCCGCCCGCTACGTCGAGGACGGCGCGGTGACGACGGCGGTCCGCCCCTGGGAGGCGACGCGCCCCCACGAGATCGACGGCGAGACCTTCGAGGTCTACCCCAACCGCGACAGCGTCCCTTTCCTCGGCCAGTACGGGCTGCCCGAGTCCTGGAAGCCGGGCACCTTCGTGCGCGGCACCCTGCGCCTGGAGGGCTGGCTGCGCGCCTGGGACGCCGTCTTCGAGGAGCTGAAGGCGGGCGACGACCAGCGGATCGCCGCCCTCGCACGGGAGTTGGCGGCGGCCTACCCGACCACCGAGGCCGACCGTGACCGGGTCGTCCTGGCCGTTTCGCTGGAGGTGCGCGGTGGCCCGGGCCCGGGGGAGACGTGGTCGGGGCGCTATCTCCTCGACCTTGAAGGCACCGCGGACGAGAGCGCCATGGCCCGTTGTGTCTCCCGCACGCTCGCCCTCGGTGTCCGCCACATCCTCGACGGCACGCTCCCGCCGGGCCTCAGCCGGGCCGCCGAGACGGCGGAGCGGGCCGAGGAGTGGCTGGCCGAACTCGCAGCGGACGGAGTGGACTTCGCACTGCGGACGGTGCGAACTGGTTGATCGCGCTCAGTCCAGCACCGCCTCCTGCACCAGCCGCTTCAGCTCGCGGAAGATCGAGTGGGAGGAGGTGGGGCGGACCTGGGTCAGGAACTGCACGGTCACGTCGTTGGCCGGGTCGACCCAGAAGGTCGTACTGGCCACGCCGCTCCAGCCGTACGCGCCCTGGCCGGCCGGGGACAGGGTGATCTCCGGATCCACCACCACGGAGACGCCGAGGCCGAAACCGAGGCCCGCGTTGGTCGGTTCCCGGTGGACCGGGCTGCCGAAGGTGCGGCGGTCGGCGTTGCCGGGGAGGTGGTTGGACACCATCAGATCCACCGTCTCCGGCTTCAGCAGGCGGGTGCCGTCGAGTTCGCCGCGCAGGCGGAGCAACTCCATGAAGCGGTGGTAGTCGTGGGCGGTGGCCACCATGCCGCCGCTCCCGGACACGCAGCGGGGGCGGCCGTGCAGGGGCAGCCCGACGATCGGCTTGATCCCGCCCTCGTCGTCCTCGCCGTACAACTCGGCGAGCCGGTCCTCCTGCTCGTCCGTGACAAAGAACCCGGCATCCTTCATACCGAGCGGTGCGAAGATCCGCTCGGCCAGGAAGGCGTCGAGGTCCTGGCCGGAGGCCACCTCGATGACGCGGCTGAGGACATTGGTGGCGACCGAGTAGTTCCACTGCGTGCCCGGCTCGAACTGGAGCGGCAGCCGGGCGTACGCCTCGCAGGTCTCGGCCAGATCCGCGCCCGGCGGTACGGACGACTCAAGTCCGGCCTCCCGGTACAGCGCGTCGACGGGATGCGAGTGGTAGAAGCCGAAGGTCAGGCCCGCCGTCTGGGTCAACAGGTGCCGGACGAGGATGGGTTGTGCGGCCGGACGGGTCCTGGCGTCCGGGCCGGATCCGTCGACGTACACCTGTGGGTCGGCGAAGGACGGGAGGAAGTCGGCGACGGGGTCGTCGAGCCGCAGGCGGCCCTCCTCGAGGAGCATCAGCGCGCCGACGGAGGTGACCGGCTTGGTCATCGAGTACATCCGCCACAAGGTGTCGGTCTCGACGGGCAGTCCGGCCTCGCGGTCCCGGCAGCCATACGTGGTGAGGTGGGCGACGCGGCCGTGCCGGGACACGGACACCAGGTACCCGGGGAGTCTGCCGTCGTCGACCAGGTGGGCGAAATGCTGATCGAGACGGGCAAGCGCCTTCGGATCCAGGCCGGCCTCGTGCGGCTCGGCCTCCTGTCGCAGATGTCCCATTTGGCTCTCCTCCGGGCTGCGGCTCTTGGACCAATTCGCTTCATGGTCCCCTACGGATTCATGAACCGTCGTCTGCCCCGCACTTGTTGATGGACTCCTTGCCATTGCACCCCGTCGCCCCCGAGGCCCCCGGTAGCCTCAGCGCGAGCAGGAATCCGGTGCCGATCGGCCGGAATGCCTCGCGCGGTCCTGAGCGTTGATCACGGCATGACTCAGGACGCGACGCAGGACGCACTGTTGAAGCTGCTCTCCGAGTACAAGGGCGGAGTACTCGTCACCCTCAAGAAGGACGGCCGGCCCCAGCTCTCGAACGTCACCCACGCCTACTACCCCGACGAGCGGATCGTCCGGGTCTCGCTCACGGACGACCGGGCCAAGACCCGCAACCTGCGCCGGGATCCGCGGGCGTCGTACCACGTGACCAGCGAGGACCGCTGGGCGTACACGGTCGCCGAGGGCACCGCCGAGCTGACGCCCGTCGCGAGCGACCCGCACGACGAGACCGTCGAGGAACTCATCCGGCTCTACCGGGACGTCCAGGGTGAGCACCCCGACTGGGACGACTACCGCGCCGCAATGGTCCGCGACCGGCGACTCGTCCTACGGCTCCACGTGGAGCGCGCTTACGGCATCCCCCGCGGGCGCTGAACCCTCCCCGCCCGCGGCGTCGGTGCGGGCCTCGATCGCGTGGAGCACGGCCGCCATGTCGGACCCGCCGTGTCCCAGTGCCACGGTCTCCGCGAAGAGGGCGTGACAGACGTCGAGGAGCGGGGAGGCCAGGCCGGACCTCCGGGCTGCCTCGGCGATCAGCTCGTTGTTCATCAGGACGTTGTGCGCCGCGGCCTGGACGGCGAAATCACGCTCCAGCAGCTTCGGCGCCTTCATCCGGGAGACGGCACTGGCCATCGGTCCCGCACCCAGCACCTCCAGGAAGAGCTTCCGGTCGAGGCCCTGGCGGTCGGCGAAGTGGAACGCCTCGCTGAGACCGGTCACCAGGGTGATCAGGAACAGATTCACCGAGAGCTTCATCAACAGGGCGTTCGGCACCGGCCCGCAGTCGAACGTCTCCTGACTCATCGGCCCGAGCAGCGGGCGTACCTCCTCGGCGACCGCGGGGTCACCGGCGAGCATCGCCACGAGCTGCCCGGCCTCCGCCGGGACCCGCGAGCCGGACACGGGGGCCTCGGCGTACCGGCCGCCCGCCGCGCGGATCTCGGCCTCCAGTTCGCGCGAGTACTCCGGAGACGTCGTCCCCATGTGGACGAGGGTGTGCCCGGCGACCTGCGTCGCGAAGGCCGGGGTCCCGCGTCCGAGGGCCGCGTCGATCGCGGGTCCGTCCGCCAGCATCAGGAACACCACGCGCGCCCGCTCGAAGACCTCGGCGGGGCGGGAGGCCACCTCGGCGCCGGCCGCGCGCAGTGGTTCGGCCCTGGCGGCGGTGCGGTTCCAGACGACGAGAGGGGTGCCCGCCCGGGCCAGGTTGAGTGCCATGGGCTGCCCCATGGTTCCGAGGCCGATGAAACCCACGTACACACCGCACCACCGTCTCCGCCCGCCCGGCGTACGCACCGGACCGGCCCCCCCCCTGCTGCCCATGACAGTCGTCATGGTATCGGGATCTATGACGGCTGTCATAGTAGAAGCGGTGCAGGTACGTATGAGCGGTACGTATGAGCTGTGCGTACGGCAGGCAGAGCGGTAGGCATGAGCCGTGCACGCGGCACAAGGAGCGGGAGGTCCACGATGGCGGGTTCCGGGCGCGGGCCGCGTGAGCGGATGGTGTTCAGCGCGGCGCAGCTCATCCGGCGCGACGGGGTCGCGGCGACCGGTATGCGGGAGGTCGCCGCGCATGCGGGGGCGCCGCGCGGCTCGCTTCAGCACTACTTCCCGGGCGGCAAGGAGCAGTTGGTCAACGAGGCCGTGGACTGGGCGGGGCGCTACGCCGGCAAGCGCGTCACCCGCTTCCTCGGCGAGCTGCCGGAGCCGACGCCGAGTGGTCTGTTCGCGGCGATGGTGCGGCAGTGGACCGAGGAGTTCCGGGCGGCCGGGTTCGCCTCGGGCTGCCCCGTCGCGGCGGCCACCGTGGACTGCGCGGAGTCCGTCGAGTCCACCCGGGTAGCTGCGGCCGCAGCGTTTGCCCGCTGGAACGGCTCGGTGGCGGAGGCGCTGACGGACCTGGGCGTACCGCGCGACCGGGCCGAGCCCCTTGCCACGGTCATGATCAGCGCGTTGGAGGGTGCGCTCCTCATCGCCAGGACCGAGCGGGACGTACGGGCCCTGACGGCTGTGGCCAGGGAGCTCGGCCCCCTGCTGGACGGTGCGCGAACGACGTAACCAGACGCTGCGGGAACAATGGGCGGAGGCAACTGGACGCTCGAAAGGGCTGGTTGTGGCCTCGCGACGCTTCGTCTGCCGCGTAGGGTCGAACCCGACAACGGTCTGAGGTGCGTGACGCCCAGCTGGGCAGAGGCGTCGGAAGCGGGGGAGCGCGGGCATGCTGGATCCCATCTCGTTGGCGGCCGTCACGGCGGTACTCGGAACCGTCGGCTCGGGAATGGCCAACGAAGCGGGCCGGTGGGCCTGGGAGTCGACCGGGGGACTGGTACGCCGGATCGTGGGCCGGGAGGTCACGGCACCGACGAGCGCCGAACAGCTCACCGAAGTGGCGCAGTTGGTGCATGAGCGACTTCAGAGCGATCAGCAACTCGCCCGCACCTGGGCCCTGTTCGCCCAGGCCTTACCGACGTCCGGCGCCGCCTCCCGGCCCGCACACCCCCGGCTGCCCCCCTCCACAAGGTTCTTCACGGACCGTCAGGAAGCGCTGAAGCTCCTCGACAAGGAGTCGGCGCGCGCCTTCGACGGAAGCCCCCGAGTGGCACTGCTGCACGGCCGGGAAGGCATGGGCACCAGCACGCTGGCCGTGCACTGGGGCTGGCGCCGGGCGGACCGCTTCCCGGACGGACAGCTGTACGCCGACCTGCGCGGCACCGGCGCCACCGACGCGGGTGCCCTCCTGAGCTCGCTGCTGCGCCAACTCGGCCTGCCCGACGAGGAGATACCGCCCTCCGCCGATGACCGCGTCGACCGTTTCCGACGGTACATCGCCGACCGGCGCCTGCTGCTCGTGCTCGACCACGCCCAGTCCGCCGCGCAGATCCGGCCCCTGCTGGCCCCCGCTCCCGGCGTGTTCACGGTCGTCGTCACCCGCCGTCCGTTCACCGGCATCGACGCCCTGCCGGTCCAGATCGGCCCCCTTGCCCGGCGGGACGCGGTACGGCTGCTCACCGACCTGGCCGGCAAACCCGCGATCGCCGCCGCGAAGGCCGCGCTGCCCGCCGTACTGGAGCGGTGCGGCGGCTCGCCGTACGCCCTCCGTGCCGCCGCACCCCGTCTCACCGAACTCCCGGTGGCGGAGCCGCCGTTGTCCGGCGGTGACCCGGTACGCGCCGCGGCCGACGACTCCTACCGTCTGCTGCGCCCCGAAGCGGCCCGGCTCTACCGGCTGGCCGCTCTCTACGACTGGCCGGCCTTCGACGCCACGACCGCCGCACGCACGGCGGGCATCGAGGAGACCGAGGCCGCCACGCTCCTGGAGGAGCTCGCCGACGCGCTGCTCCTGGAGCGCACCGGCGCCGGCCGCTACCACTACCGCCCCGTCGTCCGCTCACACGCCGAAGCCACCGCGGCCGCCACCGACGGCATCGCCGCCTGCTCGGCCGCTGTGTCCCGCACCGTCGAGGGCTATCTGCACCTGGCGGTCGGGGCGGCCCAGGCCGCTCTGCCGGAGAGCTGGCGGGTCCCGTCCGGCACCTCCCCGATCCTGTACGCGGACCGGGGTGAGGCCGTGGCCGCGCTCGCCACCGAATCACGCAATCTCGTCCAAGCGGTGTACGCCGCCGAGGAGTTCCACGACTGGGACACCGTCGCGAGACTCTGCCAGGCACTGTGGCCGCTCCAGCTCAAAGCGGGCCACCACGACGTCCTCCTGCCCGCCCTGCGGATCGGGGCGCGCACGGCCGAGGCCCACTTCCCGGGAACCCGCACGGCGGGAGCGCTGCACGTCCAACTCGCCCACACCCTGACCGAGTTGCGCCGCTGGGACGAGGCCGAACCCGAAGCACTCGCGGCCGCGCGCGACGAACACGCCGCCGGACACCTGCGCGGCCACGCCTCCGCCGTCGAGATCCTCGGGCTGCTCCGACTGCGCCAATGGCGCTGGCAGGAGGCCTACGACTCCTTCGACGAGGCCGGCGGCATCCTCGACGGCATCGGCCCCGACGAAGAAGGCGCCGTCGATCTGCCGCGCGCCCGCGCCCTGCTGGAACGCCACCGGGGGCGCGCCCTGCGCGGCCTCGGCCGACGGGACGAGGCACGGGAGCGGCTGGAGCGCGCCCTGAGTTTCTTCCGGGAGAGCGGCGAGGCGTACAACACGGCACGCGCCCTCACCGACCTCGCCGAAACCCGCCTGGACGGCGGCGAGTTCACGGATGCCCTGTCCCTCATCGACGAGGCGGTCACGGCGCTCGCGAAGGAGAACGCGGCCTATCACCTCGCGCATCTACGGGCGCTGCGTGAGCGGTGCGTCAGCGCTGCGGGCGCTCAGGAGTGATCCGGACGCGAGCCTTCAGAGGTGTTCGGTCCGGGGTCCTTCAGGCGTGATCCGCACGCGGTGGACGGTCGGGCCGGTGCGTACGGCCAGCCCCCGGGTGATCAGTCCTTCGAGTGACTTGCCCGCCGCCAGCCAGGCGTGCAGGGCGGAGGCGTACGCGGCCGGGTCGGCGTCCGCCTCGGACGGCTCGCCGGTGAGGTGGAGCAGGTCCCCGGCGCGGGTGCCGACGGTGCAGTCGCCTGGCCCGGTGACGTAGCAGGCGAGCGCGCACTCCGGGAGCCGGGCGAGCACCTCCCGGGCCCACGCCGCCGGGGAGCCGAACCGTGGATCGGCCGCCTCGCCGTCCCTGAACACGACGTCAGCGAGGGCGAGTTGACCAGGATCGCGGGTGTCCTCGTGCACGGCCATGTGTGCCTCCCCGGCGCCCTCCGGCTCGCTGCCGGGACCGGCATGGCGTACGACCGCGACCTCGCCCGAACCGAGAAGCCGCGTCAGGACGCGCAACGGCGCGGTGTGTGACGGAGGTTCGTACGGCGGAAGCGGGAGCGGTTCGAGAAGCGCGGGCTCGTCGGGTTCCGGGATGCCGATGAACTCGTAGAAGAGGCGGCGCAGCCGGGTCGCGGACTCGCCCGGCACGGAGCTGGTGAACTCGGCGGGACCGGGCAGGGCGTGGTGGGCGGCGAGCAACGACTCGACCTGGGGGCGCAGTGCGGCTCGCGCGTCGAGCCGTGGCGCGTCCCGTACGAAGTCGTGGACAGGCGCGTCCGGATCGAGGCCGTCCAGGGGCGCGGCGCCGAGGAGTACGGGGGTGCCGAGCGCGGCGGCGTAGTAGGTGACCGAGCCGTGGTCGCCGATCACGGCGTCCGCCGCGAGCAGGGCCTGGCGCCAGCCCTCCAGCGGGTCGACGAGGGCCAGGCCGGCGCGCCGCGCCCGGTCGAGCCAGGCACGGATCTGGCCGGGGCCGTGACCGTGCCAGATGTTGGGGTGGAGCACGGCGGCGAGACGGTACTCGTCGGCCGGGAACTCGGCGGTCAACCGGGGCAGCAGGGAGGGGAGTACGTCATCTCCGCCGCCGTCCCCGAAGAGTGACTCCGGGTTCCAGGTGGAGTTGAGCAGGATCAGCCGCTGGCCGGTGCGTATGCCGAGGGCGCGGCGGAAGCGGTCGCGGTAGGGCCGGGCGGCCAGCATGCGGTCGAGACAGGGGTCCCCGGCGAGCACTGCCGTCGGCGCCGCCTCGGGACAGGCGACGCGCAACCGTTCGTACTGCTCGGGATGCGACAGCACGAGCGCGTCGGCGACCGGCTTCCCGTCCTCGGTGAGCAGCCACTCGCGGGACATGCCGAACACGGGCGAGGGCACGGGCTCTCGGCGTCCGGTATCCGGTATCCGGTATCCGGTATCCGGTATCCGGTATCCGGTATCCGGTATTGCCAGCCTCTTAGTGTAGCCAACGCCGTGCGACAAGACGGTCAACTTACCGGAAAACGCCTGGAGTTGGCCGCCGAAGCTCGCGGAGATCACCAGGGACACGGGGGTCGCCATCGCCTGCTCCCACGGCAGCACCGGCACGGCGGTGTCGGCGAGCAGCTCGGCGACACCCGAGCGGAACGCGGACGACTCCGTGCACGTCACCAGCAACTGCACCCGGAAGTCGTCGTGGAACAGGGGGAGGACGTCCAGGAGCCGGGTGGCGGAGGTGACGTTGTGCACGACGAACAGGACGCGCCGGGTGTGCCCGCGCGTGGCCCACCGCGCCGCGTCGTCCCCGACCGGCACCCGTATCCACCCGTCCCGCCCCACGCCCCGTACACCGCCCCTCGCGTCCGCCGGCCCAGCTCACGGCCGGCCGCCACTCGTGTGATCGGGCAACGGTAGTCGACGCGAGGTCCGGCATGGCCTGCGGGAATCGGGGGAACGCGCGAGTCCCCGAACGCGCCGGGCGACCTCGAGTCCGTCGGGCACGGCTCGGACCCGCGGCGGGTGACCCGTAGTGACCACCTGGCACTCACGTAGCCCTGGCACCAGTTCGACGAGGCCGCCCTCTTCCACACAGTGAACTCGGGCTGAGCGCGCAAGAGAGCGTCGAGGTGGCCGACCCCCACGGCCTCCACCGCAGCCGCGCCGTCACCAACTCCCACGGCACCGTCCGCATCGCCTCTCCGCCGGCCCGGCCGCCGTCGACGACGGCACCCGCGCCCAGCGCATCGCGTTGGCCACGAGGACCTCTCCGGGAGCCGACAGGTCGGCACCTGCGAGTACTTGGGCGGCGACGCCCTCGGCGGCGCCTCGGGCGTGAACGCCGCCCGCTTCATCTACCGCGTGCTCGAGGGCAGGACCGGCGCGCTGGTCAAGAAGTTCACCCTTCCCGGCACCACGACACCGGAAGAGACCTGCCCCGACACCTCGTACTACCCGGACGGCGCTCGGTACTACCAACAGGTCGAGAACAAGGACCTGGTCGCCCGGATCCGGCCGCTGGCCGAGGACGACCGGTAGGGACCGCGGGGCTTGTGACCGGATAAGCGGTCGACCGGCCCGGTGGTCGTCGCTAACGTGCGCGGAGTGATGACGGCTGACGACGTACTGTCCGTTCTGGCTGTGCTGCGGCAGGCGGATGTCGAGGTCTGGATGGGCGGCGGCTGGGGCGTCGATGCTCTGGTCGGTGAACAGACGCGCCCGCACCGCGATCTGGACCTGATGCACCGTCAGGAGCAGGAGCCGGCCGTCGTGGCGGCCTTGGCAGCCGTCGGGTTCGTCGAGACCCTCGACTGGCGCCCCGTGCGGTTCGTGGTCACCGACCCGCTCGGACGAGAGATCGATCTGCACCCGCTGGTCTTCGCCGCGGACGGTTCCGCCGAGCAGGCCTCGCCCGACCCCGGGCGTCCGTTCGTCTATCCCGCCCCGTGCTTCGTCACCGGCACGGTCCAGGGGACCACGGTCCCGTGCCTGTCGCCCGAGCAGCAGGTCGCCTTCCATCAGGGCTACGAACCCGCCGACCACGACCGCCACGACATGGCCCGCCTCCGGCAGGCCTTCGGCATCACCACCCACTTCTGAACGTCGCCGACGGATCGGGGCCGCCGGCCGTCGGGCGTTCATGGGGCCGAGGCCCCGCCGTGGATGGGCAAGCGGGACCTCGGTGTCAGGTGGTGGTGCGGCAGGGGTTGGCTTCCGTCGCCGACGCGCGGTCAGGACCGCGCCTCGGCGGTCGGTCAGCGGACCGTGTGGTGGGCGTGGGACTCCAGGTCCCGAGCATCGTGAGGCGCCCGCTCGACCACGGGGGCCTGGCCCCTGCGGAGGAACGCCTGGTACAGCACCGCGGCGACGACACCGCCGAGTACCGGGCCGACGATGGCCACCCACCAGCCGCCGTAGGAACCGGACACGATCATCGGGCCGAGACCGCGGGCCGGGTTCACCGCCGCGCCGTCGGTCGGGCCTCCGATGAACACCGCGGTGGCCAGGGCGAATCCGATGGCGAGAGGTGCGGCGGGGGCCGGGAAGCGCTTGTCGGTGGCGGCGGCGGTGACGACGAAGACCAGGATGAAGGTGATCAGGAACTCGACGAGGAGTGCGCGCCCGTCGCTCACACCCGGCTTCGGGTTGGTCGCGCCGAGGTGCATGACGGTCCGCGCGGCGTCACCGCGGATGGCCCACGTGGCGAGGGCGGCGACGATGCCACCTGCCATCTGGACCGCGATGTACCCGGGGACATGCCGCCACGAGAACTTGCGGACGACAGCCATCGCGATCGTCACGGCCGGATTGAAGTGGGCGCCGGAGACATGGGCGAGACCGCCGACCAGCGCGGCCAGCGCGATCCCGTTGACCAGCACGATGGCCAGTGAACCGTAGGCGGATCCGGCGACGGACTGGGCCAGGCCCGCCGCGGTGGCGGTCGCGGTGATGGCGAACACCAGGATGAAGGTCCCGGTGAACTCCGCCAGATAGGCGCCGACGACGCTGCGGGAGGCGGCTCGGGCCGCGCTTCGGTCGTTGCCGAGGTGGAACCGGGGGAGGAGATCAACATGTACAGCCATGATTCACGTCCTTATGAGACTGGTGGGCAGGGGCTGTGTGTTGGCCGGGCGGGGTGGCCGCCCGGGCTGAGAGCGCCGCAAGCGCGAAGCGCCTGAACGGCCGGGCGAAGCCCCGGTGTTGGGGTCTGACTCTGTTCGCGAGACGATTCCCGGGGGCGCCTCGGGGTGACCAGGCGCCCCCGTGGCCGGGGCAGCAGAAGGCTTCACGGCGAGGCTGAGGAGCAGAGAGTCCTACGGCGAGGCTGAGGAACAGAGAGTCCTACGGCGAGGCTGAGGAACAGAGAGTCCTACGGCGAGGCTGAGGAACAAGGAGCCCTATGGCGAGGCTGAGGAGCAAGGAGTCCTACGGCGAGGCCTGCGGAGCAAAGAGCCTTGACGCAAGGCTAGTTGTGCCCTCCGCGTAGCTCCTTCACCGCGAGTTCCAGTCGCCTGCCGAGATCGCCGTCGGCGTGGGCGAAGTTGCCGACCACCCGGTCCACGATGTCGTCGCGCTCGGCGGACACACCGGAGATGGCGGTCGCCAGATTGGTGACCAGGCGATCCTTCGCGTCGTCCGGCATCAGTCGGTAGAGATCGCCGGCCTGTACGAAGTCGTTGTCCTCGGCGTGCGAGGGAGCCTCGTGGTTGCCGGTGTAGCCGTCGACGGTGGTGGGCGACCACAGGGGCTGGTCCGTCTGCAACGGTCCGCCGAAACTGTTCGGTTCGTAATTCTTGGCCCCGCCGTGGCGGCCGTCGTACAGCGCGCCGTCGCGTCCGTAGGTCCGCGCGTCGGTGGCGTGCGGGCGGTTCACCGGCAGGAGATCGGCGTTGACGCCGACGCGGTAACGCTGGGCGTCCGCATAGGCGAAGAGGCGGCCCTGGAGCATCTTGTCCGGGGACGGGCCGATGCCGGGAACGAAGTGGGCCGGGCTGAAGATCGCCTGCTCGACCTCGGCGAAGACGTTGTCCGGGTTGCGGTCGAGCTCCAGCTTGCCGATCACGATCGGCGGATAGTCCGCGTGCGGCCACACCTTGGTGAGGTCGAAGGGGTTGAAGCGGTAGTGCGCCGCCTCGGCCTCCGGCATGATCTGCACCTGCACGGTCCAGGACGGGAACTCGCCGCGCTCTATCGACCGGCGCAGGTCGCGCTGGTGGGAGTCGGGGTCGCGACCGGCGAGCTCCGCGGCGTCCTCCACCGTGAGGTTCCTGATGCCCTGGTCGGTCTTGAAGTGGTACTTGACCCAGAAGATCTCGCCGGCGTCGTTGTTCCACTGGTAGGTGTGCGAGCTGTAGCCGTTCATGTGGCGGAAGGAGGCCGGGATCCCCCGGTCGCCGAACAGCCACAGCACCTGATGCGTCGACTCGGGCGACAGTCCCCAGAAGTCCCACATGTTGTCGGCCTCTTGGGATCCGGTGTAGGGGTCGCGCTTCTGCGTGTGGATGAAGTCGGGGAACTTGCTGGCGTCCTTGATGAAGAAGACCGGCGTGTTGTTGCCGACGAGGTCGTAGTTGCCCTCCTCGGTGTAGAACTTCAGCGCGAAACCACGCGGGTCACGCACCGCGTCCGCAGATCCGAGGTTGCCGGCGACCGTGGACATTCGCAGGAAGGTCTCGGTCTGTTTGCCGACTTCGGAGAGGAACTTCGCCCGGGTCCACTTCGAGACGTCACGGGTGAGTGTGAAGGTGCCGTACGCGGCGCCGCCGCGTGCGTGCACGATCCGCTCCGGGATCCGCTCACGGTTGAAGTGCGCGAGCTTCTCGAAGAGTTGCTGGTCCTGGAGCAGCATCGGGCCGCCCGGTCCGGCCGTCTCCGTGTTCTGGTTGTCCGCCAGGGGTGCGCCCGCCTCGGTGGTGAGGGTGGGACGCACTTGGTGTTCGGTGGTCACGTCGGCCTCCGATGATCCGGTCGAGAGTGCACTGGTCCTGGTTGCGTACCAGGCTTGGTCTCATACCAGGATAAAAAGGACATGTGCATACAGAAACCAAAGGACGGTATACGTAAGGCAATCATTCGGGGCACGACTGGCGGCAAGAAGCAGGGGCCGGGCTCGTATCGAGCCCGGCCCCTGTTGATGGACTTCGTCGTCCCGTTTCCGCCCCGATTCCGTTTCCGGTGCAGGTCAGGGGCGAACGGGCGCGGCGGCTCCCGTGACGTTCCACTCGGCGATCACCGGTCGCCCATGCTCCGTGGAGAGCCGGCTGACCGTCGCCGTCGCGAGCTGGAACAGGCGTCCGTCGGAGGCCGGCAGCTCCAGGTGGCGGGCCGTGAGCACCCGCAGGAAGTGGGCGTGCGCCACGAGGACCACGTCACCGGCGTCGAGCGCCGGCCCGATGCGCTTCAGCACGCGGTCGGCGCGCCGGCCCACCTCCGTCGGCGACTCGCCTGGATGCCCTGCGGGTCCGGTCGGGACCCCGTCGTCCCAGAGGTACCAGTCGGGCCGGGTGCGGTGGATCTCGACCGTCGTGACACCTTCGTACGCGCCGTAGTCCCACTCGTGCAGATCGGGGTCGGGTACGGCTCCGTACAGGCCGGCGAGTTCCGCGGTGCGTATCGCGCGGCCGAGCGGGCTGGTGAGCGCGAGGGCGAAGGTCCGGTCGGTGAGCAGCGGGGCGAGGGACTTGGCCTGTTCCTCGCCGTGCCGGGTGAGGGGCAGGTCGGTCCAACTGGTGTGCTGTCCCGACACACTCCACTCGGTCTCGCCGTGGCGGACCAGGAACAGGTCCCCCATGGCGGTTACTTCGCCGACTCGACGGCGTGGCCGCCGAACTGGTTGCGCAGTGCCGCGACCATCTTCATCTGCGGTGAGTCGTCCTGGCGGGACGCGAAGCGGGCGAAGAGCGAGGCGGTGATCGCGGGCAGCGGGACGGCGTTGTCGATGGCCGCCTCCACCGTCCAGCGGCCCTCGCCCGAGTCCTCCGCGAAGCCCCGCAGCTTGTCCAGGTGTTCGTCGCTGTCGAGGGCGTTGACGGCGAGGTCGAGCAGCCAGGAGCGGATGACGGTGCCTTCCTGCCAGGAGCGGAAGACCTCGCGTACGTCGGTGACGGAGTCGACCTTCTCCAGGAGTTCCCAGCCCTCGGCGTAGGCCTGCATCATGGCGTACTCGATGCCGTTGTGGACCATCTTGGAGAAGTGGCCCGCGCCGACCTTCCCGGCGTGCACGAAGCCGAAGTCGCCCTCGGGCTTGAGGGCGTCGAAGACCGGCTGGACCTTCGCGATGTTCTCCGCGTCGCCGCCGACCATCAGGGCGTAGCCGTTCTCCAGGCCCCACACACCGCCCGAGACGCCTGCGTCGACGAAGCCGATGCCCTTGATGCCGAGCTCGACGGCGTGCCTCTCGTCGTCCGTCCAGCGCGAGTTGCCGCCGTCCACGACCACGTCACCGGGCGACAGGAGGGCGGCCAGTTCGTTGATGGTGGACTGGGTCGCGGCGCCGGCGGGGACCATCACCCACACCACTCGCGGGCCTTCGAGCTTGCTCACGAGTTCGGCGAGACTGCTCACGTCGGCGAGGTCGGGGTTGCGGTCGTACCCGAGGACGGTGTGGCCGGCGCGGCGGATCCGCTCGCGCATGTTGCCGCCCATTTTCCCGAGGCCGATCAGTCCGAGCTGCATATCAGTTCACTTCTTCCGGAGAGTGCGGTAGGCGGCCACGAGGGCGGCGGTGGAGGGATCGAGGCCGGGCACGTCGGCGCCTTCGGTGACGGCGGGCTCCACGCGCCTGGCGAGGACCTTGCCGAGTTCGACGCCCCACTGGTCGAAGGAGTCGATGTTCCAGATCGCACCCTGGACGAACACCTTGTGCTCGTAGAGGGCGATCAACTGGCCGAGCACCGAGGGGGTCAACTCGGCCGCCAGGATGGTCGTGGTGGGGTGGTTGCCGCGGAAGGTGCGGTGCGCCACCTGCTCCTCGGGAACCCCCTCGGCACGGACCTCGTCGCCGGTCTTGCCGAAGGCGAGCGCCTGTCCCTGGGCGAAGAGGTTGGCCATCAACAGGTCGTGCTGGGCCTTGAGTTCGTCACTCAGCTCGCCGACCGGGTTGGCGAAACCGATCAGGTCGGCCGGGATCAGCTTCGTGCCCTGGTGGATGAGCTGGTAGTACGCGTGCTGTCCGTTGGTGCCGGGCGTGCCCCACACCACCGGGCCGGTCTGCCACTCCACGGGGTGACCGTCCCGGTCCACGGACTTGCCGTTGGACTCCATGTCCAGCTGCTGCAAGTAGGCGGTGAACCTGGACAGGTAGTGCGAGTACGGCAGCACCGCGTGAGACTGGGCGTCGAAGAAGTTGCCGTACCAGATGCCCAACAGGCCGAGCAGCAAAGGCGCGTTGGCCTCCGCGGGCGCGGTACGGAAGTGCTCGTCGACCACGAAGAACCCGTCGAGCAGCTCGCGGAACCGGTCCGGGCCGATCGCGATCATCAGCGACAGACCGATCGCCGAGTCGAACGAGTACCGCCCGCCGACCCAGTCCCAGAACTCGAACATGTTCGCCGTGTCGATACCGAAGTCCGCGACCTTCTCGGAGTTCGTCGACAGGGCGACGAAGTGCTTGGCCACGGCGTCGGAGTCGCCCCCGAGACCGGCGAGCAGCCAGGTCCTGGCCGAGGTCGCGTTCGTGATGGTCTCGATGGTCGTGAAGGTCTTCGAGGCGACGATGAACAGCGTCTCCGCCGGGTCGAGGTCCCGGACGGCCTCGTGCAGATCGGCCCCGTCGACGTTCGAGACGAAGCGGACCGTCAGCTCGCGGTCAGTGAAGGCGCGCAGCGCCTCGTACGCCATCGCCGGGCCGAGATCCGAACCGCCGATGCCGATGTTGACGACATTGCGGATGCGCCGGCCGGTGTGCCCGGTCCACTTCCCCGAGCGGACCTGCTCGGCGAAGTCGGTCATCTTGTCGAGGACCGCGTGCACGGCCGGGACGACGTTCTCGCCGTCGACCTCGACGACCGCGTCGCGCGGTGCGCGCAGCGCGGTGTGCAGGACCGCCCGCCGCTCGGTGACGTTGATCTTCTCGCCGCGGAACATGGCGTCCCGCAGCCCGAACACGCCGGTGGCGGTGGCCAGTTCCCGGAGCAGGGCGAGCGTCTCGTCGGTGATCAGATGCTTGGAGTAGTCGATCCGCAGGTCGCCGACGCGTACGACATAGCGCTCCGCGCGAGCGGGGTCGGCGGCGAACAGCTCACGCAACCGCGGGTGCAGAAGTGCGCCGGCACGGTGGTCCTCCAGGGCCACCCACTCGGGGCGCCGCGTGAGCTTGGGAGAGTCAGGCATGACGGGGGGTCTCCTTGGTGCCCTCGCCCCGCAGGGCGATGGCGTACATCTCGTCCGCGTCGAGGCGGCGCAGCTCCTCGGCGATCAGCTCGGAGGTGGGGCGCACCTTCAGCGCGAGGGTGCGGGAGGGCTGTCCGGGCAGGGACAGCGTGGCCAGCGGGCCCTCGGGGCGGTCGATCACGATCTCGCCGCTCTTCGTGCCGAGCCGTACGGCGGTCACCACGGGCCCCGCGGTGACGACCCGCTCGACCGGGACCTTGAGGCGGGCTTCCAGCCAGCGGGCCAGCAGCTCGGCGCTCGGGTTGTCGGCCTCGCTCTCGACGGCCGCCGAGGTCACCTTCGTACGGGACTGGTCGAGTGCGGCGGCCAGCATCGAGCGCCACGGCGTCAGCCGGGTCCACGCCAGGTCGGTGTCACCGGGCGCGTACGAGGCGGCGCGGGCCTCCAGGGCCCGCAGCGGGTTCTCGACGGCGTACATGTCGGTGATCCGGCGCTGCGCGAGGGCGCCCAGCGGGTCCTTGACGGGCACCTCGGGGGCGTCCACCGGCCACCAGACGACGACCGGCGCGTCGGGCAGCAGCAGCGGCAGGACCACCGAGTCCGCGTGGTCGGTCACCTCGCCGTAGGTCCGCAGGACGACCGTCTCACCGGTGCCCGCGTCCGAGCCGACCCGCACTTCCGCGTCCAGCCGGGAGTTCGTGCGGTCGCGCGGGGTGCGGGCGACCCGCTTGATGACGACCAGGGTGCGCGAGGGGTGCTCGCGCGAGGCGTCCTCGGCCGCCTTGATGGAGTCGTACGCGTTCTCCTCGTCGGTCACGATGACCATCGTGAGGACCATGCCCACGGCGGGTGTGCCGATTTCGCGGCGACCCTTCACGAGCGCCTTGTTGATCTTGCTTGCCGTGGTGTCGGTGAGGTCGATCTTCATGGCCTGCGCCAGCTCCGTCCGTCTCGTGCGAGCATCTCGTCGGCTTCCTCCGGGCCCCAGCTGCCCGAGGGGTACTGCGCGGGCTTGCCGTCCTTCTCCCAGTGATCCTCGATCGGGTCGAGGATCTTCCAGGACTCTTCCACCTCCTGGTGACGGGGAAAGAGATTGGCGTCGCCGAGCAGGACATCCAGGATCAGACGTTCGTACGCCTCCGGGCTGGACTCCGTGAACGACTCGCCGTAAGCGAAGTCCATCGTGACGTCCCGGATCTCCATCGACGTACCCGGCACCTTCGATCCGAAGCGCACCGTCATGCCCTCGTCGGGCTGGACGCGGATGACGATCGCGTTCGCGCCGAGCTCCTCGGTTGCCGTCGAGTCGAAGGGGGAGTGGGGCGCGCGCTGGAAGACCACCGCGATCTCCGTCACCCGCCGGCCCAGGCGCTTGCCGGTGCGGAGGTAGAAGGGGACTCCGGCCCAGCGGCGGTTGTCGACCTCAAGCCGCACGGCCGCGTAGGTGTCGGTCGTCGACCTGGGGTCGATGCCGTCCTCCTGCAGATAGCCGCGCACCTGCTCGCCGCCCTGCCAGCTCGCCGCGTACTGCCCGCGCACGGTGTGCTCGCCCAGCTCCTCCGGCAGCTTCACGGCCTTGAACACCTTGAGCTTCTCGGTGAGCAGCGACTCGGCGTCGAAGGCGGCGGGCTCCTCCATGGCGGTCAGCGCCATCAGCTGGAGCAGGTGGTTCTGGATCACGTCGCGGGCGGAGCCGATGCCGTCGTAGTACCCCGCACGGCCGCCGATGCCGATGTCCTCGGCCATCGTGATCTGGACGTGGTCGACATACGACCGGTTCCAGATGGGCTCGTACATCTGGTTGGCGAAGCGCAGCGCCAGGATGTTCTGGACGGTCTCCTTGCCGAGATAGTGGTCGATGCGGAACACCTGCTCCGGGTCGAACACCTCGTGCAGGATCTTGTTCAGCTCACGCGCGCTGTCCAGGTCGCGCCCGAACGGCTTCTCGATGACCGCGCGCCGCCAGGAACCCTCCCGAGCGTCCGCGAGCCCGTGCCTCTTGAGCTGCTTGACGACCTTGGGGAAGAACTTCGGCGGTACGGAGAGATAGAAGGCGTAGTTGCCGCTGGTGCCGCGCGAGGAGTCCAACTCGTCGACGGCCGAGCGCAGTTGCTTGAACGCCGCGTCATCGTCGAAGTCGCCCGGGATGAACCGCATGCCCTCCGCGAGCTGCTGCCAGACCTCCTCCCGGAACTCCGTACGCGCGTGTTCGCGCACCGAGTCGTGCACCACCTGCGCGAAGTCCTGGTCCTCCCACTCACGGCGGGCGAACCCGAGCAGCGAGAAGCCCGGCGGGAGCAGACCGCGGTTGGCGAGGTCGTAGACGGCGGGCATCAGCTTCTTGCGCGACAGGTCGCCCGTGACGCCGAAGATGACGAGGCCCGAGGGGCCCGCGATACGGGGGAGGCGACGGTCGCGGGGGTCATGGAGAGGGTTGGACCAGTCGAGGTCCACAGCGGTGGTCCCGTTCGTGTCTCTGGCGGTGGTCACGTCCGCGCTCACTGCGGCCGGTTCCACAACGGTGGCCTCGTCCGCGCTCACTGCGGCCGGTTCCACGGCCGCGTCACCAGATCCCTCCGGCGTGGCGGGCGCAGTCTGCGGGGCACGGTCGGGAAGCGTTTCATGCTTGGTCATTCCCCCTCAACTCCCTTGCCACGCAAGGAGGCCGCCACCGCTTCGAGCAGATCCTCCCAGGCCGCCTCGAACTTCGAGACACCCTCGTCCTCCAGCTGCTTCACGACCTCGTCGTAGGAGATCCCGAGTCGCTCGACAGCATCCAGATCCGCGCGGGCCCGGTCATAACCGCCGGTCACCGCGTCGCCGTGGATGTCGCCGTGGTCGGCGGTGGCGTTCAGGGTCGCCTCAGGCATGGTGTTGACCGTGCCGGGCGCGACCAGCTCGTCGACGTACAGGGTGTCCTTGTACGCGGGGTCCTTGACGCCTGTCGAAGCCCACAGGGGGCGCTGCTTGTGGGCTCCCGACGGGGCGAGCGCGGTCCAGCGGGCGGAGACGAAGACCTCCTCGTACGCCTCGTACGCGAGCCGCGCGTTGGCGAGTGCCGCCCTGCCCTTGAGGGCGAGCGCCTCGTCGGTGCCTGCCTTCGTGAGGCGCTTGTCGATCTCGCTGTCGACGCGGGAGACGAAGAAGGAGGCGACGGAGTGGATGGTCGCGAGGTCGATGCCCGCGGCCTGTGCCTTCTCCAGGCCGGCCAGGTAGGCGTCCATGACCTCGCGGTAGCGCTCCAGGGAGAAGATCAGCGTGACGTTGACGCTGATACCCCGGCCGATGACCTCGGTGATCGCCGGGAGACCGGCCTTCGTCGCGGGAATCTTGATCATCACGTTCGGGCGGTCGACCAGCCAGGCGAGCTGCTTGGCCTCGGCGATCGTCGCGGCCGTCCGGTGGGCCAGGCGGGGGTCCACCTCGATGGAGACCCGGCCGTCACGGCCGCCGGTCGCGTCGTACACCGGCCGCAGGATGTCGGCGGCCGCGCGGACATCGGCGGTAGTCATCATGCGGACGGCCTCGTCGACCGTCACGCCACGGGTGGCGAGGTCGGCCAGCTGCTCCTCGTAACCCTCGCCCGAGCCGATCGCGGCCTGGAAGATGGAGGGGTTGGTGGTGACGCCCACCACGTGCCTGGTCTCGATGAGTTCGGCGAGGTTGCCGGACGTGATCCGCTTGCGCGAGAGGTCGTCGAGCCAGATGGAGACGCCTTCGTCGGAGAGGTGCTTCAGGTTTGCCGCGGGTGCGGTTGCTTCGGTCACGGTGATCATCTTCCTTCGTGCGATCGGATTAACCGCGGAGGGCGGCGAGGGATTCCCGCGCGGCGGCGGCGACGTTCTCGGCGGTGAACCCGAACTCGGCGAACAGGGTCCTGGCGTCCGCCGAGGCGCCGAAGTGCTCCAGCGAGACGATCCGTCCCGCGTCACCGACGTACCGGAACCAGGTCAGGCCGATGCCCGCCTCGACCGCGACGCGGGCCTTCACGGACGGCGGAAGGACGGAAGCGCGGTACTCGGGTGACTGCTCCTCGAACCACTCCACGGACGGCATCGACACCACCCGCGTGCCCACTCCCTCGGCCTCCAGCTGCTCGCGCGCGGTGACGGCCAGCTGCACCTCGGAGCCGGTGGCGATGAGGATGACGTCGGGGGTGTCGGTCGTGGCGTCCTGGAGGACGTAACCGCCCTTCGCCGCCTCGGGGTTGGCCGGGTACGTCGGCACGCCCTGGCGGGTCAGTGCCAGGCCGTGCGGGGCCGGGTGGGTGGCGTGCCGCCTGAGGATCTCGGCCCAGGCGATCGCCGTCTCGTTGGCGTCGGCCGGGCGGACGATGTTCAGACCGGGGATGGCGCGCAGCGAGGCCAGGTGCTCGACCGGCTGGTGGGTCGGGCCGTCCTCGCCGAGGCCGATGGAGTCGTGCGTCCACACGTACGTCACCGGGAGCTGCATCAGCGCGGAGAGGCGGACGGCGTTGCGCATGTAGTCCGAGAAGACCAGGAACGTACCGCCGTAGATGCGGGTGTTGCCGTGCAGTGCGATGCCGTTCATCTCGGCGGCCATCGAGTGCTCGCGGATGCCGAAGTGGACGGTACGGCCGTACGGGTCGGCCTCCGGCAGCGGGTTGCCCTTCGGAAGGAAGGAGCTGGCCTTGTCGATGGTCGTGTTGTTCGAGCCGGCCAGGTCGGCGGAGCCGCCCCACAGCTCGGGGAGTACGCCGCCCAGCGCCTGGAGGACCTTGCCGGAGGCGGCACGGGTGGCCACCGAAGTGCCCGCCTCGAAGGACGGCAGCGCGGACTCCCAGCCCTCGGGGAGCTGACCGGCCATGACACGGTCGAAGAGCTTCGCCCGCTCGGGCTGCGCGGTGCGCCACTCGGCGAGCCGCTTGTCCCAGGCGGTGTGTGCCTCGGCGCCGCGGTCCAGGGCCCGGCGGGCGTGGGCGAGGACCTCGTCGGCGACCTCGAAGGTCTGCTCCGGGCCGAAGCCCAGGACGCGCTTGGTGGCCGCGATCTCGTCGGCGCCGAGCGCCGAGCCGTGCGAGGCCTCGGTGTTCTGCGCGGTCGGCGCGGGCCAGGCGATGATCGTGCGCATCGCGATGATCGAGGGGCGCCCGGTCTCCGCCTGCGCTGCCTTCAGCGCCGTGTGCAGCGCCCGCACGTCGATGTCGCCGTCGGCCGAGGGCGCGATCCGCTGCACATGCCAGCCGTACGCCTCGTACCGCCCCAGCACGTCCTCGGAGAACGCCGTCGCCGTGTCGCCCTCGATGGAGATGTGGTTGTCGTCGTAGACGAAGACGAGGTTGCCGAGCTTCTGGTGGCCGGCCAGCGACGAGGCCTCGGCGGAGATGCCCTCCTCCAGGTCGCCGTCCGAGACGATCGCCCAGATGGTGTGGTCGAAGGGCGACTCGCCCTCCGGCGTCTCGGGGTCGAAGAGACCGCGCTCGTAGCGGGCGGCCATCGCCATGCCCACGGCGTTGGCAGCGCCCTGGCCGAGCGGCCCTGTCGTCGTCTCGACGCCCGCCGTGTGGCCGTACTCGGGGTGACCCGGGGTCTTCGACCCGTGCGTGCGGAACGCCTTCAGGTCATCGAGTTCGAGTTCATAACCTGAAAGGAAGAGCTGAGTGTAGAGGGTCAGCGAGGTGTGACCGGGGGAGAGGACGAAACGGTCGCGGCCGGTCCACTCCGGGTCGGCGGGGTCATGCCGCAGCACCTTCTGGAAGAGGGTGTACGCGGCCGGGGCCAGGGCCATCGCGGTGCCGGGGTGGCCGTTCCCGACCTGCTGCACGGCATCGGCCGCCAGCAGGCGGGCGGTGTCGACGGCGCGCCGGTCCAGCTCGGTCCACTCGAATCCGTCGGAGGAGCCGGCAGGTGTCTGCGGGCTCTGCTGCGTGCTCATCTTCAAGAAGTCCTCGATAAGAGCGGGTAACTGCTCTGACGCCTTCAAACTTAAAAGTCTGACTTTTGCCGGGGAAGGTGCCCGTGTGTCAGCCTTCGGTGAAAGTGGGACACCCACGGTGAGACCGAGCCGACGCGAGAGGGACATGGCGGACAGAAGCACCCAAGGCGGCAGTGCCGGTGGCGACGGCGGAGTCGGCAAGGAGATCGACGGGATCAGGACCTTTCCCTTTCCGGTCGATCTGAGCCTCTCCGGCGTCGGTATGCAGGTCGGCGCGATGGGGAGCGGCCGCACCTGGCGCGCGAAGGCCCTGCTGGAGCGCGTGCACCGCATCGACTTCCACGTGGTGATGCTGTTTCACGCCGGGCCCGTACGGCACATGATCGACTTCGCCGAGTACGAGGTCTCAGCCGGCGACATCCTGTGGATCCGCCCCGGCCAGGTGCACCGCTTCTCCCACGCCGACTACCAGGGCACCGCCCTGACCATGCAGCCCGGCTTCCTCCCCCGGGCGACCGTCGAGGCGACCGGCCTCTACCGCTACGACCAGCCCCCGCTGCTGCGCCCCGGCCCGGACCAACTGGCCGCGCTGGAGCAGTCACTCGCCCAGCTCGAACGCGAGTACGTCGACACCACCACGCTGCCGCTCAGCCTGCACACCTCGGTGCTGCGGCACTCCCTGACCGCGTTCCTGCTCCGGCTCGCCCACCTCGCGGCCAGCTCCGCCGAGGCGGCACGCGAACAGAGCGACACCACCTTCACCCGATTCCGGGACGCGGTCGAGAAGGGCTACGCCACCAACCACAGCGTCAGCGCGTACGCCGACGCCCTCGGCTACTCCCGCCGCACCCTGGTCCGAGCGGTCCGCGCGGCCACCGGCGAGACCCCGAAGGGCTTCATCGACAAGCGGGTGATCCTGGAGGCCAAGCGGCTGCTGGCCCACACGGACCTGCCCATCGGACGCATCGGCGTCGCCGTGGGTTTCCCCGACTCCGCGAACTTCTCCAAGTTCTTCCACCAGCACACCGACACGAGTCCGGCGGCGTTCCGGGCGGAACTGGCCTGAGGAAGAGGAGGAGCGGACCCACCGGGTCCGCCCCCTCTCGTTCCCGTCGGCGGATCACCAGCCGATGCCGAGCGTCAGCCCGGTGGCCGGATTCGCGTTGCCCAGGATCTGCGCGGACGACTGGGTGTTGACGTCGTCGTAAGGGAAGGCATAGGCACGCTTGTCGAGGCCGACGGCGTGGAAGAAGGCGGCGTAGTCGTTCTTGACGGGCCCGGTGTAGTAGGCGGACGCGGTGTACCGGGCCGAGGTGTCGAGGGCCACGCCCCGGTCGGTCGGTGCCTGAACCAGATCGGGACGGAGCCGGAGCCGGTCGAGGTGATGCCCTGGGTGTAGTCGGCGGCGGCCTTCGCGGGCACTGCCCCGGCCGGGCCGAGCACCAGCACGGTGGCGAGGGCGGCCAGACCGGCCGTCACCAGCCGCCGCACCTCGGGGCGTGGCGTGCTCGGCCCGGCCGGGGAGCGTGTGGTCATGGGTCAACTCCCCTGTCAGTGACCGAAGTCGAACCAGTTGACGCTCACGAAGTCGGCCGGCTGGCCGCTGGTGAAGGTCAGACAGACGTCGTGGGTTCCCGTCACCGCGCTGATGTTCGCGGGGACCGTGCGCCAGGCCTGCCAGCCACCGGTGTTGCCCACCGCGAAGCTGCCGATCGGTGCGCTGGTGCGGCTGTCGAGGCGTACCTCGACGAGTCCGCTGACCCCGCCCGCCGCGCCGCTCGCGACCCGGCCGTAGAACTGCCCGGCCGCTGTGGAACCGAAGTTGACGCCCCGGTGGAGCGCGTAGTCGCCGTTCGCGAGTGCGCTGATGTTCTGGCCGCCGCCCGTGTCGGTGGTCGTCTCGGTGCCGACGCCCGCATGGCCGTCGTAGGACTCGGCCTGGATCGCGCTGTACGCGTCACGGTTGCCCGAGGGCGAGAAAGTCCTTTCGGCGAAAGGGAGTTCACGCCGTGAAATAAGGGGGTGGGCAGCGAGAAGCGGGGGGGGGGGGCGGGGGGGGGCGCCGGTCTCGTGGTGCACCTCATATTGTTCTGCTTATGATGGGGCGAGCGCGAGTGGGGGTTGGGCGAGCATGTGGGTTAGGTG
>NZ_JBHXWK010000001.1:252621-366490 GCF_042671685.1 Streptomyces sp. NPDC127595
GGGGCGGGGGGGGTGCCGCGGGCCGCGGGGGCCGCGGGGGCGGTGGGCCCGGGGCGGGCGCCGGCGCCCCCCCCCCCCCCGCTTCTCGGTGAACAGGAACTACAGAGACCCTCAGAGAGCGCTCCCCGCCTGCCAGTCCGCCCAGGACAGGTTCCATCCGTTGAGACCGTTGGACGGGTCCACGGTGACCTCGTCCGAGTTCTTGACGATCACCACATCCCCGAGCATCGAGCTCTTGTAGAACTTGTAGCCGTCCACGGAGGTGTCGTTCGCGCCCTGGGTGTCGTGCATGCTCACGCACCCGTGACTGGTGTTGCTGCTCCCGAAGACCGACGTCGACGCCCAGTAGTTGCCGTGGATGAAGGTGCCGGAGGTGGTCAGGCGCTGGGCGTGCGGCACGTCAGGGATGTCGTACTCGTCGCCGAGACCGACGGTCGAGGACTCCATCCGGGTCTGCTTGAACCGCTCGCTGATCACCATGATCCCCGACCAGGTGGTGTGGTCGGGGTCGCCGCCGGTCACCGGGTAGGTGGCGAGGGTCGAGCCGTCCCGTACGACCGTCATCGTCTTGGCCGCCAGGTCGACGGTGCTGATCTGGGAGCGGTCGATGTTGAAGACGACGTCCTTGGACTGGGTGCCGTAGACACCGTCCGTGCCCTCCACGTCCTTCAGGCGCAGACTCAGCGTGATCTTCGTTCCCGCGGCCCAGTACGACTCGGGCCGGAAGTCGAGCCGGGTGTCGCTGAACCAGTGGCCGACCACCTCGACGGCCGGCTCCGCCGTCACCGTGATCGCCTTCTCGACGGCGGCACGGTCGGAGACGGCCTTCGTGAAGTTGATCGACACGGGCATGCCGACGCCGGAGGTGGAGTTCGCCTCGGGGGTGAAATAGCCCACGAAGGTCTCACCGGGAGACTTGGTGGTGAAGGTCGCCGTCTCCTCGTCGGCTCCTTCGGCCTGCGCCGTGACCGTGTATTTGGTGCCGGAGAACGGGTTCGCGCTCGATGTCCATTTCGTACGGGCGTCGTTGTAGGACCCGGCCAGGGTGGAGCCGTCGTTGCCGGTGACCTCAACGGCCGACAGGGTGCCGTCGGCCACGGCGACCTCGACCGGACTGGTGAAGGCCGCCTTCGTCGTACCGTCGGCGGGGGTGACGGTGATCGTCGGCACCTTGGCCTTCGTCTCCGCCTCGGTACTCGCCGCGGGCGTCGCGCTCGTCTCCTCCGAGGCGTCCGCCGAGTCGCTGCAGCCCGTGAGGACGGCGGCCGGGACGGCACCGAGCACGGCGAGGACCCCGCGCCGGGACCACGCCGGACGGCCGGGCCGGTTCGATGCCTGCTGTCCGGACCGGCCCGGTATCTGTTCCGACCGGTCCGATATCTGAGGGTCGACCACGGCACGCCTTTCTTAGATCACCATCACTGCCGTCGCATCCTGCGCCCCTTCTGTGAGTGGATCCTTTGAATCTGCGGGGTCCCGTCTGAGATTCCTGTCACCTTTCGACCGTGACCGGCCGAGCTTGTGTACGCGGCCGGTCACACCGTGTCGCGCTGGAGGATCCAGATGAACCGGGCCGGAGCAGACATGTGTCACTCCCCGCGGTCGGTGAAGCCTCGGCGAGCTTCCGGCCGCCACCCCAGCGCTCGCGAGATCCCGCGTGCCGCGACCCGCACTGCCGGGATCAACACCGGCACCTGCGCGTCGATGTGAGGGACCACGACCGACACCGCGGCGATCACCGAGCCGCCCGCGCCGCGCACCGGAGCGGCCACCGACAGGGCGTCCTCGGTGATCTGCCGGCTGCTCACCGCCACGCCTGTGTGCCGCACCTCCGCCAGCTCCCGGCGCAGCCTCGCCGGATCGGTGACGGTGTAGGGGGTGAAGCCGGCCAACGGGCCTTCGCAGTAGGCCTCCTGGAACGCGTGGTCCTCGTGGGCGAGCAGCGCGAGCCCCACGCCGGTGGCGTGCAGCGGCCAGCGGGCGCCGACCTGGATGCGTACGCCGACCGCCGAGTGTCCGGAAATCCACTCGGTGTAGACGACCTCGGAACCGTCGCGGACCGCCAACTGCACGTTCTCGTGGGTCGCTTCGTACAGGTCCTCCAGATACGGCAGGGCGATCTGCCGCAGCGCGAGCCCGCGCGGAGCGAGCGCCGCGACCTCCCAGAGGCGCAGCCCCACGTGGTAGACACCCTCCTCGTCCCGTTCCAGGGCGCCCCATTCGGTGAGCGCGCCGACGAGCCGGTGGGCCGTGGTGAGGGTGAGCCCGGCCCGGCGGCTGATGTCCGACAGGGACAGCGCCGGATGCTCGTGGTCGAACGCGGCGAGCACGGCGAGGAGACGGCCGGGCGCGGACAGCACGGTCCTGGCCATGGTCATCGGTCGAGTTCGGCGAACCGCTGCGGGAGCGTGTGCGGGGTGCCCCGCTCGGCGGGACCGGGCTTCTCCAGGCCGTCGACCAGCCCGCCGATCGTGCTCAGGTCGTATCCGAGCCGCGAGCTCAGCTCCCGTTCGATGACGGGCTCCCTGGTCCTGGCCCCGGGCGGGGCGGTTCGTCCGTACGGAGCACAGCATGACGCGAGGCCGGGTAGGCAACAACTACTGGCGTCGAGAATTGTTGCTCCTGGTTTCGGCCCCGTGGCCCCGCCGGAGCCTGGCGCGGTTCCATGTCTGAGGACCCTCAGTGGTCGGTCACGTCCACGAACACCGGGTTCGCGTAGAACCACGTGTCGGTCCACGGGTCACCGTCCCCCGGCGTGTGCGGAATCGGCCCGTTCGGGTCGACGGCGGCGCCCAGGTACCCCGCGCCGTTGCGGTTGCCGTCGCTGCCGCGCAGCCGGACGTAGAAGGACTCGTCGCCCGCGACCAGCGGGATGCGCAGGGTGTACGTCCCCTTCCGGCCGCCGACGTCCACGGTGCGGACGACCTTGGTGTCGGGGGCCCGCCACTCGTCGCGGGCGGCGACCTGGCCGCGTACCGTGCCACGGATCACGTCCACGTGCGCCAACTCGGGGAGAATTCCCTGGGGGTTGGGGCGCGAGGCGCTCGTCACCGTGACCGACAGGGTCAGCTTGTCGCCCTTGCGGACACGCAGCCGGCCGCCCAGCGTCACGCTCTGCCCCTGGTCGCGGTCCCGCTTCAGCCGGACGTCGAGACCGTCGATCAGGTGCCCGTGGTCGAGCCAGACCCGGCCGGCGCGCAGGCCCGACATCACCGCGCGGTAGCCGTAGCGGGTCACGCCCACGTGCGTGCGGCTGAACTGGCCGGGCCAGAAGTCGCTGCCGGGCTGCGGGGTGGTGGTGTTCACCGGGTCGGGCAGCTTGCCGGTGTTGTCGAAGTTCTGCCCGGCCGGCCAGTCGCCGTTCCTCCAGGTGTCGAACACGATGCGGTGGGCGTCCGAGTTGGTGGTGACCGAGAACAGCTTGCCCTCGGCGAGCATGGCGTCCCAGAGGCCGCCGACGGTCGCGGTCGCCCAGTCGAAGCCGCCGTAGGTGACGTAGGCGTCCGCCGGGTAGCCGGGCCAGGACTGGGCCGAGGGCTTGTTCTCGTACTCGCCGCGGATCGAGTTCGTGCCGCGCCAGCCGGGGATGGCCGCGCCCTGGGCGCCGGGGGCGCCCTCCATGCCGATCATGATCTCGGACGCCGCGTCCCGCCAGTCGCGCAGCTCGTACGGGGAGTCGATGCCCAGGCGCAGGGGGTGGTTGGCGAGGACCAGGACGTCGTCGACGTAGCCCGTGCGGCGCTGCTCGGCCAGCCACTTGATGGCGTCGACGGCGTGCGCCTGGTTGCGTGCGGTGTTGGGGTTGTCGGCGGCGCCGTCCGTGTAGGCGAGCAGTTTGCCGTCGTAGGCCAGCTCGAACCGCGTGAGCAGGTCCACCTCATGGGGGCCCGGCGCGGCGAAGACCGTGGCGTGCTCGGCGGCGGGGATGTACCACTCGAGACCCTGGAAGATCAGCTGACGCGGGTTCTCGGCGCGCGCTTCGAGTATTTCCTTGCGCTCCAGCGGGGCTCCGTACTGGGCGTGCCCGAAGTTGGAGTGCTCGGTGAACACCATCCAGTCGAGGCCGTACTCGGCGCCCGCGGCGGCGAGTTGGGAGAAAGTGTACTTCGCGTCGTGGCTGTAGACCGTGTGGATGTGGTGGTCGCCGACGAGATAGGCGAGGCGTGGATCGTTGCCGCCGAGGCCCTGCCCGTGGGCGGCCGCGGGGGTCGCCAGCGAACCAGCGGCGAAGGATGCGCTGAACAGGCCGGCCCGGCGCAGGAGTTGGCGCCGGGAGATGCCCTGTGCGTCGAGGCGGGACGGGGAGACGGACGGATCGGCCCAGACGGGCAGTTGCTGCTCGGTCATGACGGTGTGAGTCCCTCGGGTCAGTGGTTCATGAACGACGTGACGGGCAGGGCGCGTTCGGCGATCCGCACGTCCCCGAGCCTGCCGTACAGGATCTGGTCGATCGTCCCCGCGTACTCGTAGCCGCCGAGCAGCCAGGGCAGCCCGAGGGAGGTGAGTCCGACGGCGACCGCGGTGGGGTTGCGGGCGACGGGGCAGCCCTGGACGTACATCGTGGTGTGCGAGCCGTCGTTGACGACGGCGACGTGCCACCACTGCTCCCGGGACGTCTCGTCGCCCCAGTTGGTCGCGATGCCCTGCTGGTTGAGCGGGCGCGCCGCCCACTGCGGACCGGGTCCTTCGAACAGGGACAGCGTGGCGAGGGGCTCGTCCGGGTCGCCCTCCGTTTTGCCCGCGTCGCCCCCGGTGCCCCTGCGGCTGATCAGACCTGCCCAAGCGTTGTGCGAGGGGTCCCAGTCGGCGGGTACCTGGTAGAACGTCTCGATGGTGTAACCGCGGCTGAAGGTCGCCGAGTTGAGGGGCGCGCCGTCGATCGTGCGGAGGTACGCGCCCTTCAGCGGGGGCTTGCCGCCGTGGAAGCTGAGGCTGCCGTGTCCGGGCTGGTCCGGGTGGTGGGCCGACGACCAGGTGAGGGCGCCGTCGCCGACCTTGACCGGCGTCAGATCGTTGCCGTGCCCCGACAGGTCGCGCACGGTCCCCTCGACCGCGCTGCCGTCCTCGTGCCCGTCGAAGCGCCAGTACGCGACGGTGCCCCGCACCAGCATCTTCGAAGCGGGCCGGGACGCGCGCGGGGGTATCGGCGCGAAGCCCGCGAAGCGCTTCTCGAAGTCGATGTCGACCGAGAACCGGTCGGCGTCGCCGCTGAGTTCCATCTCCTGGCGCTCCAGCTCGTTGAGCCCCTCGGTCGCCCGGCCCAGGATCCACGGCGAGACCGTCTCGACGTCGATGGTGTCGCGGTCGAGGTCGAAGCGGTACAGGCGGATCATCGCCGCGCCGCCGTAGTAACGGTTCTGATAGTTCGTCAGGTGCAGGTGGACGTCGTTCCCGGCCGCGTTCGTGCGGGTGGCGCGGGCGGCGGGCCAGAAGTGCCCGTTGAGGGTGAGGAAGATCTGGTCGTGGTCACGGATCAGTCTGTCCCAGAGCTGCTGCCCATAGGAGGAGAGGGCGTCGTCGCCGTAGACCAGTTCATGCGTGGTGAGGATGACCGGCGTCCTGGGGTGCTGGGCGATGACGTCGTTCGCCCACGCGTACCCCTTCGCCGACAGCCGCCAGTCCAGGGCGAGGACGAGCCACTCCCGGCCGGCCGCCTTGAAGACGTGGAAGGTGTTGTAGCCGTCCGGTGAGGCGCCGCCGAAGGTGCGCTTGCTCGCGAAGCGCTGCGGCCCGAAGGCGTCCAGGTAGGGGGTGGAGCCGCGCTGGTCGTCCGTGGACGAGCGGATGTCGTGGTTGCCCGCCAGGACGCTGTAGCCCACCCCCTGCCGGTCGAGCAGCTCGAACGCCCTGCCCGCCGCGTCGAACTCGGCCTTCGCGCCGTTCTCCGTGATGTCGCCCAGGTGGGACAGGAAGACGATGTTGTCGTCCCCGCCCTGCTCCAGGAGGTAGCGGAGCGAGGCCTCGATGGGCGCGGGGTTGATGCTGGCCCCATCGAAGAGGTACTGCGTGTCGGGCATCACGGCGAGCGTGAAGCGGCGGCTGTCGGCGTCGGGCCGCCAGGTCGCTCCCGCCGAGGCGGGCACGGCCGCCTGTGCGGTGCCGATCGCGGGCAGCGAGACCGCCGTCGCCGCGCCGATCAGCGCCGTGGCCCGCAGGAAGTTCCGTCTGCCTGCGCCGGCCTGGTCGGCCTCCGTCTGGTCATGCGAAGTACACATGTCTGCTGTGCTCCATCGAAGAGTGGTGGGTCGCGCGTGAGCCGAATGGTGGGGAGGTGGTCAGAGCACGCGCAGCGTCCAGGACCAGTGGCGGGTGCCGGCGGCGATGAGGCAGGAGGGCGAGGTGTCGGGCCCGCACGAGGCGGCGCCCAGGCGGCGGTGAGCGGCGTCGAGGTGCACGACGCAGCCGGGCCGTGGCACCAGCTCGTCGTGGTGTGCGGCGGCGGCCGGATCCTCGGCCCGGTAACGGATCGCGGAGACCTGGGAGGGCTCCGCGAGGTCCACGCGCGGGCTCGTGGCGTACACCTCCGCGCCGCGCGGACCCGACGGTTCCTGGCCGGCCGTCGTCATCCGCAGCGTGAGCCGGGCCTCGCCGCCGTCTTCCGGCAGCGCGAAGGGAAGTGGCACCGAGGCGGATTCGCCGGGTCGTACGTCGGGCAGCTCGGCCGGCGTCCTGAGTGTGCGGCCGTCCGCGAGGGCGAGCGACCGCTGGGCCGCCGGCCACCCCGGACCGCGGAAGTGCCGGTGGTCGGTCACCCGGAGCTCGCCACGGTCGGCGGCACCGGCGCCGCACTACCGTTGTCATGGAGGCCGACGCCTCCGCGCCCGGCCGGTCTGCCGTCGTTCACGCGTTGCACAATGCCGTGGTCCCGGAACTCCCAGATGAAACCGCCCTGAAGACCCGGGGTGGACTCGATGGCGGCCCAGTGGTCGGCGGGTGTTCCGTTGCTGTTGTCCATGGCGCCTTGGCGCCGTCGACGAATCTCGTGCCGAAGGCGTCCCTTGCACCCGTCGCGACCGGCACATCCAGGTCCGGCGGGCACTTCGGCGTGACGAGTAGTGTTCGCGACGTGCTGGCCGAGCGACGACATCAACTCATCCTGCGGGCGCTGCGTTCAGGGGGCCCCGAGTCCGTGATCGCTCTCCCCGGACAGCCGGCCGTGAGTCCCGCCACCGTCCGTACCGAGAACACCCCGCGCCGGCTCCACGCCGACTGGGTCTTCCTCGGCACCAGCGGTGTACGGCCGGGCGGTCAGGTGATGGACACGACCGTCGTCGAGGTGCCGGTCAAGCGCGTCATGATCAAGGCGGGGGAGCGGGTGGTCCTGCTCGCCGGCCGGGCGAAGTTCCCGGGAACCGGCATGGCTAAGGTCTGCGGTCCCGAGGAGCTCGACGTGGTGGTGACGAACGCGCCGGTGGACCCGGCGACGCGGTCCTCCCTGGAGGAGGCGGGCGTGCAGGTGGTCGTGACAGGAAAGGCGGAGACGGCGTGAGGCTGACGATTCTGGGTGGCGGCGGATTCCGGGTGCCGCTCGTGTACGGAGCGCTCCTCGGGGACCGGGCCGAGGGCCGCGTCACCCGGGTCGTGCTGCACGACCTGGACGCGGGGCGGCTCTCCGCCGTCTCCCGGGTCCTGGCCGAGCAGGCGGCGGGTGTCCCGGACGCTCCCGAGGTCACCGCCACCACCGACCTCGACGAGGCCCTGCGCGGAGCGGACTTCGTCTTCTCCGCGATCCGCGTCGGCGGCCTCGAAGGACGCGCCGCCGACGAGCGGGTCGCCCTGGACGAGGGCGTCCTCGGGCAGGAGACGGTCGGCGCCGGCGGCATCGCCTACGGCCTGCGCACGGTGCCCGTCGCTGTCGACATCGCGCGCCGCGTTGCCCGCCTCGCGCCCGACGCCTGGGTCATCAACTTCACCAACCCGGCCGGTCTGGTCACCGAGGCCATGTCCCGCCACCTCGGCGACCGCGTGATCGGCATCTGCGACTCGCCGGTCGGCCTCGGCCGCCGTATCGCCCAGGTCCTGGGCGCCAACCCGCGCGAGGCGTGGATCGACTACGTCGGCCTCAACCACCTCGGCTGGGTACGGGGCCTGCGCGTCGCCGGCCGCGACGAACTCCCGCGCCTGCTCGCCGACCGGGAACTGCTCGGCTCCTTCGAGGAGGGCAAGCTCTTCGGCCCGGAGTGGCTCCAGTCCCTGGGTGCAATTCCGAACGAGTACCTGCACTACTACTACTTCAACCGCGAGGCCGTACGCGCCTACCAGCAGGCGGAGAAGACCCGCGGGGCCTTCCTGCGCGACCAGCAGGCCGCGTTCTACGACGAGATGAAGCGCCCGGACGCCGCCGCGCTGACCGCCTGGGACCGTACCCGTGCCGAGCGTGAGGCCACCTACATGGCGGAGAACCGGGACGTGGCCGACGCGGGCGAACGCGACGCCGACGATCTCTCCGGCGGCTACGAGAAGGTGGCGCTCGCCCTGATGCGGGCCATCGCCCGCGACGAGCGCACCACCCTGATCCTCAACGTCCGCAACCGCGCCACCCTTTCCGTGCTCGATGCCGAGGCCGTCATCGAGGTGCCCTGCCATGTCGACGCCAACGGCGCGCATCCCGTCGCCGTCGACCCGTTGCCCGACCACGCCACCGGCCTTGTCTGCGCGGTCAAGGCGGTGGAGCGTGAGGTCCTGTCCACGGTCGAGTCGGGCTCGCGCGCGACCGCGGTGAAGGCCTTCGCGCTGCACCCGCTGGTGGACTCCGTGAACGTCGCGCGCAGACTGGTCGATGGCTACACCTCGGTCCACCCAGGCTTGGCGTATCTTGGGTAAGCGCTTTCCGTTCTCCTGGAGACTTCCTATGCATGACGAACGCCGCCGTATCGAGGAGCGCGTCGCACGCGTCCACGACCAGCGCATCAAGCCCGCGACCTATGCCGCGTCCGTGCCCTTCGAGGTGGCGGCCTGGCAGGCTCCCGGCGAGCCCGTCCCGTTCGAGGAAGCGGCCGCGGCCTCCTACAAGCCTTTCGCCATGGACACCCCGTGGGGCCCGCCGTGGGGGACCACCTGGTTCCGGATGCGCGGAACCGTGCCGCCGGAGTGGACCGGCAAGCGCGTCGAGGCGGTCTTCGACCTCGGCTTCACCGGAGACTGGCCCGGCAACCAGGCCGAGGCGCTCGTCCATCTCACCGACGGCACCCCGCTGAAGGCGGTCAACCCGCTCAACCAGTACGTGGCGATCGCCAACCCGGCGGCCGGCGGCGAGGAGATCGACTACCTCGTCGAGGCGGCGTCCAACCCGGACATCCTGGCCAACGGCTTCGCCCGCCCGACCCCGCTCGGCGACGTCCTCACCGCCGGCGACAAGCCCCTCTACACCTTCCGCCGCGCCGACATCGCCGTCCTGGACGAAGAGGTCTGGCACCTCGACCTGGACATCCAAGTGCTGCGCGAACTCATGCTGGAGCTGAACGAGCAGGACCCGCGCCGCCACGAGATCATGCACGCCCTCGACCACGCCCTCGACCTCCTCGACCTGGACGACATCTCCGGCTCGGCGGCCGAGGTCCGCGCCGCCCTCGTGCCCGTACTGTCCAAGCCCGCGCACGCCAGCGCCCACACCCTCTCCGGTGTCGGCCACGCACACATCGACTCCGCCTGGCTGTGGCCGATCCGCGAGACCAAGCGCAAGACGTCCCGCACCTTCTCGAACGTCACCTCGCTCGCCGACGAGTACGAGGAGTTCGTCTTCGCCTGCTCGCAGGCCCAGCAGTACGAGTGGGTGCGCGACAACTACCCGCAGGTCTGGGCCCGTATCCAGGAGTTGGTGAAGCGGGGCCAGTGGGCGCCGGTCGGCGGCATGTGGGTCGAGGCCGACGGAAATCTGCCCGGCGGTGAGGCGCTCGCCCGCCAACTCGTCCACGGCAAGCGGTTCTTCATCGAGCACTTCGGCGTCGAGACCAAGGGCGTCTGGCTGCCGGACTCCTTCGGCTACAACGCCGCCTACCCGCAGCTCGCCAAGCTCGCCGGCAACGAGTGGTTCCTGACCCAGAAGCTCTCCTGGAACCAGACCAACAAGCTGCCCCACCACACCTTCTGGTGGGAGGGCATCGACGGCACCCGAATCTTCACCCACTTCCCGCCGGTCGACACCTACAACGTCCGCTTCAGCGGCGAGGAGATGTCCCGCGCCGTCCGCAACTACGCCGACAAGGGCCGCGGTACGCGCTCACTCGCCCCCTTCGGCTGGGGCGACGGCGGCGGCGGTCCCACCCGCGAGATCATGGAACGGGCGCGCAGGCTGGCCGACTTGGAGGGCTCGGCGAAGGTCGTCGTCGAACACCCCGACGCGTTCTTCGCCGCCGCACGCGAGGAGTACCCGGACGCCCCGGTCTGGGTCGGCGAGCTCTACCTCGAGCTGCACCGCGCGACCTACACCTCGCAGGCCCGCACCAAGCAGGGCAACCGCAGGAGCGAACACCGGCTCCGCGAGGCCGAGTTGTGGGCGACCGCGGCCGCGCTGCACACTCCGGGCTACTCCTACCCGTACGAGAAGCTCGACCGGCTCTGGAAGACGGTCCTGCTGCACCAGTTCCACGACATCCTGCCGGGTTCCTCGATCGCCTGGGTGCACCGCGAGGCGGAGGCCGAATACGCCCGCGTGGCCGAGGAGTTGGAGGCGCTGACGGCCGAGGCCCTGTCGGCTCTCGGCGGCGCGGGGGAGACCCGGGTGTTCAACACGAGCCCGTACGACCGCGCCGAGGTGGTCCGTACGTCGGCCGGCGTCCCGATGTACGCGGAGGTGCCGGCGAGCGGCAGCGCCCCCCTCGCCGTCGCCGAGTCCCCGCACCCGGTGACGGTCACCGGCCGCTTCCTCGAAAACGGCCTGGTGCGCGTCGAGTTGGCCGAGGACGGCACGCTCGCCTCGGTACGCGACCTCAAGGCGAACCGCGAAGTCCTCGCCGACAAGGGCAACCTGCTCCGCCTGCACAGCGACCTCCCCAACTACTGGGACGCCTGGGACGTCGACAAGCACTACAGGAACCGCTACACCGACCTCCTGGACGCCGAGTCGATCACGGTCGTCGACGAGGACCCGCTGCTCGGTGCGATCAGGGTGGAGCGCGCCTTCGGCAAGGGGTCGCGGATCGTGCAGACGATCACCGTCCGCGCGGGCAGCCCGCGCATCGACTTCGAGACGGAGATCGACTGGCACGAGGCCGAGAAGTTCCTCAAGGCCGCCTTCCCGGTGGACATCAGGGCCCCGCACTCCTCCGCCGAGATCCAGTTCGGCCACGTCCAGCGCCCCACCCACACCAACACGAGCTGGGAAGCGGCCCGCTTCGAGGTGTACGGCCACCGCTGGGTGCACATCGGCGAACCCGGCTACGGCGTCGCGGTCATCAACGACTCGACGTACGGCCACGACATCTCCCGCACGGTCCGTGAGGACGGCGGTACGACGACCACGGTCCGGCTCTCCCTGGTGCGCGCCCCGCGTGTGCCCGACCCCGAGGCCGACCAGGGCAGGCACCGCTTCACGTACGCGCTCCTGCCGGGCGCGAGCATCGAGGACGCGGTGGCGGAGGGCTATGCGCTCAACCTGCCGCTGCGGGTGGCGGAGGCCGGGCCGACCGAGCCCGTCGTCTCCGTCGACGGCGACGGCGTCACCATCGAGGCGGTCAAACTCGCCGACGACGCCTCGGGCGATGTCGTCGTACGCCTCTACGAGTCCCGGGGCGGCCGTGCGGCGGGTGTTCTGCGCACCGGGTTCCCGCTCGCCGGGGCCCAGTTGACCGACCTCCTTGAGCGTCCCTTCCCCGAAGCTGAGGTGGACGTGGACGGCGACGCGGTGACGGTGTCGCTGCGGCCGTTCGAGGTGCAGACGCTGCGGCTGGCGCGGCGCCGCCCGTAGATCACGGAAGGGTGCCCGGCTTTTGTCGGCCGGGCACCCTTCTTCGTGCGACTTCTTGGTGCGGTCAGCCGGTGAAGCCGGCCGTGATGGACGTGAACTGCCAGTTGGTCTGGTTGATACCGGAGCAGTTGCTGACCACTCCGCCGCCGGCGCACGGCCGGTCGCGGTTGACCGCCCAGTAGGCGAGGCGGGCGATGTGGTGCGAGTTCGACCAGTCACGGATCTGGGTCCAGATCGCCGGCGAGGTGAGCTCCTGCTGGTCGCTGAGCCCGTTCATGCCGGAGATGCCGATGTGCGCGTACGCCGTGGCGTCGTCCCAGCCGAAGGTGGACTTCAGCTTGGTCTTCAGGCCCTCGGTGGCGTTCACCGTGTTGCCGTACATGTCGGCGCCGCCGCCGAAGTCGAACGGCATGATGGTGAAGACGTCGATGTTGGCGCCCAGTGCATAGGCCCGCTCGATGAGCCGGTTGCCCCAGGTGGTCGGGCCGGTCGTCGACGTACCGAAGGTGACGATCGTACGCAGACCCGGGTTGTTCGCCTTGACGATCTTCAGGGCGTTGAGGATCCGGTCCTGGACGACCGCGTTCTCGAACTCGTCGGTGTTCTCGATGTCGACGTCGATCGCCTTGAGCCCGTACGCGTTGATCACCTGCTGGTACGCGCCCGCCAGTGCCTCCGGCGTCGAGCAGTTCGGCCCGAGCTTGTTGCCGCTCCAGCCGCCGATCGACGGCACGATGTCACCGCCCGCGGCACGTACCGAGTTGATGACCGACTGGTCGTTGCCCCCGGTCAGTGGTCGCGAGCCGTCCCAGGCCGGGCTGCAGCCGCCCGAGGAGAGGATGAACGCCATCGTGAACCACTTGATCCCGGTGGAGTTCATCACCGTACTCACGGCCGGTGGATCGCCCCAGCCGAGGTAGAGGTACGGCGCCGCCTGCTTGAAGTTGGTGCTGGGGGTGCCCGCGTTCGTTGTCACCGCAAGGGAGTTGGAGGCGGCGGAGAGGTTCCCGGCCGCGTCCCGTGCCCGCACGGTGAACGTGTAGGCGGTGCTGGGCGAGAGCCCGCTGACCGTGCCGCTGGTGCCCGTGACGCTGAGCACCTGGTTGGCGCCGCTGTAGATGTTGTAGCCGGCGACACCGACGTTGTCGGTCGAGGCGCCCCACGACAGGGACACGCTGGAGGAGGTCTTGCTGGGGGAGGTGAGGCCGGTCGGCGCGGTCGGCGCCTGGGTGTCCGTGCTGCCGCCGGGGCCGTCCAGGCTGACATCGTCGGCGTAGTAGGTGCCCTGGCCGTACCAGCCGTGCGTGTAGATCGTGGCGCTGGTCTGGGAGGCACCGGTCGTGAAGTTGACGGTGAGCAGGCTGTACGAGGCCGTGGAGGTCGTCCACGTCGCGGCGCCGCCGTCCACGCCCAGGTACACATAGCTGCCGCGCACCCAGGCCGTCAGGCTGTACGCCGTGTTCGGCTGGACGGTGACGGTCTGGCTGCACTTGGCGTTGTCGCTCGAACTCGCCGCCCCCGCAAGGGCCTTGGTGCCGCCGTGCACGGGGGTGGAGACGATCGAGCCCAGGTTCCCGGTGCAGGACCAGGGGGACACCGCGCCCGACTCGAAGCCGGGGTTGGTGAGGATGTTGGCCGCGTGGGCCGTGGTGGGCAGAGCGACCGCCCCGGCCAGAGCCAGGGCGGCGGTGCCGAGCAGAGCGACGAGGCGACGTCTGGAACGTCTGAGGTAGTTGATGCGCACGCGATCTCCCTGAAGAAATGGGGGTGTTCGGGAGTGCTGAAGGGTGCGCACCCAAGTTGGTATGGACCAATCAAGCTGTCAAGATGCTGTGCGTTGATTGGTCCAGACCGGTATGGGGTTGTGGGGCGAGTGGGCCGGGTCTAGGCGGGTGCGATGGCGGCCGTCGCGGACGCTGCTGCGGCTGCCGGGGCGATGCCGGACGCGATGGCCGGTGCCGCCGCGGGAGTGATGACCGGCATGACCGTGGGTGTCACCGAGGGAGCGATGACGGGTGTCGCCGCGGGGGCGATGACCGGTGTGACGGTCGGCGTGAGCGCGCTGTCCGTCGCCGGGGCGGTCAGGGTCTCCGAGACCGGAGCCGCGGCGGCCTCCGCGGTGGGTGTCGCGGGCAGTGTCTCGGCGCGCTGCTGCGGCACCGCCATCGGGCGTACCGGACGCGGTCCCGTGACCACGGCGTAGTCCTGCCCGAGCAGTGCGGGAATTAGCTCGCCGGTCTCCTCGCCGAGCGCCAACTGCACTGCCGCCCAAGGGGCGTTGATCCCGCACAGCGCGAGCTGGTGCAGTCCGCCGGCCGGCCGGGTGTTGACGTCCATGAGGACCGGCTCGTCGCCGAACATCCGGAACTGAATGTTCGTCAGATAGTGCAGTCCGAACGCCTCCGCGAGCCGGCGCGCGGGTTCGATCCAGGTGGGGTGGAGCGTGAAGCCGCGGCGGCGCCCGTTCTTGGTGCGGCCCACCGCCATCCGGACCCGTCCGTCGGGCCCGGTCAGGCAGTCGACGGACACCTCCGGCTCCGCCAGGAGCGGCATCACCAGCCAGTCGACGGGCTTCCCGGCCCCCCGCAACGCGTCCTGCACCAGGCTCAACGGCACGTGCGAGCTGGGGAATCCATTGAGGTGCATGAGTGAGAAGGGGGCGCGCGTGATCACGCGGAAGCCCACCCCGCCCGCACCGGCGGCGGGCTTGAAGCAGGCCTTGTGGCCCGCGGCCTCCAACGCCTCGACGGCGACGAGGAGTTCCTCCTCGTTGCGGACGCGCCACCACGGCGGCACCGGAATACCCACGGCCTGCAGCGCCTGATACGCCGTCACCTTGTCGTGGAAGACGGCCACGGCCTCGGAGGGCGGCGCGAGCAGGGCCGTACCGAGCGCGGCGAACTCCGCGCGATGCGCCACGATCGCCGACTGGTGGAGCACGGGCACGAACACGTCGATCTCGTGCCGGGCGCATTGGTCGAGGGCGTACTCGACGTACGCGGCCCGGGAGAGGCCCTCGGGCTCCATGGCGGCGGTGTCGGCAGCGGCCAGAATGGGCGAGTCGGCGTCTCCGTGCGTCGCATGGATCTCGACCGGACGGCGCTGCGGATTACTTCGCAGCTGATCCATGAAGAACACGTTCTCCGCGTACGTGCGGTTGAGCCAGACGCGTACGCGAGAACCCATGCAGGCCGCCTTTCAAGGTTCCCGGGCACGGCGGAGCAGGCCGTGCCCGGCCAGGGGAGAGGGAGGTACACCAAGCCGCCGCAGACCGAGGAAGGTTCAGCGCGGTGGTGTTGGGGCGATCATAAGGGGCGCGGGGCGGGTGTGACGCTACGGGCGTGTTACGGATTCCCGAATTGTGGACCCCCGGGTCCCGCGGGACGGTCTTGATTGTGGACCCCCGGGTCCCGTGGGACGGTCTTGATCGTGGACCCCCGGGTCTCGCGGGACGGTCTTGTCCGGCCTCGCTCGGATGTGTTCTCGTGTTGCTATTCGTGTTCGTGGAAGGGGCGAGGGTGGATTCGAAGGCCGGCCGTTCGGGACAACTGTTGGCCATCAGCGATCTGCACATCGGATACGCCGAGAACCGCGCCCTCGTCGAGCAGATGCGCCCCCAGTCGGACGACGACTGGCTTCTGGTGGCCGGCGACGTCAGCGAGAGCGTGGCCGACATCCGCTGGACCCTCGAAACGCTCAGCAGCCGCTTCCGCAAGGTGATCTGGGCCCCCGGCAACCACGAGCTGTGGACCCACCCGAAGGATCCGGTGCAGTTGCGCGGCGTCGCCCGCTACGAGCATCTGGTCTCGCTCTGCCGGGAGTTGGGCGTCACGAGCCCCGAGGATCCCTACCCCGTCTGGGACGGTCCGGGCGGCCCCGCCGCCATCGCCCCGCTCTTCCTGCTCTACGACTACTCGTTCCTGCCGAAGGGCTGCACGACCAAGGAGGAGGGGCTCGCCTACGCCGAGGGCACCGGGGTGATCTGCGCCGACGAGCACTTCCTGCACCCCGACCCCTATCCGAGCCGCGAGGCCTGGTGCCGGGCCCGGGTCGCCGAGACCGAGCGCAGGCTCGCCGAGCTGCCCGGCGACCTGCCCGTGATCCCGGTCAACCACTACCCGCTGGACCGCCATCCGACGGACATCCTGCGCTACCCCGAGTTCGCGATGTGGTGCGGCACCCGGCTGACCGCCGGCTGGCACCGCAGGTTCCGCATCGAGACCATGGTCTACGGTCATCTCCACATCCCACGGACCACCTGGCACGAGGGTGTCCGCTTCGAAGAGGTGTCCGTGGGCTACCCCCGCGAGTGGCGCACCCGCCCGGGACCGCCCGGTACGCTGCGCCGCATTCTGCCGATGGAGGTCGGAACCGGTGATCGAGGAGCTGCTCCCGGAGTCAGTGGTGGCCGTGGAGGGTTTCGGTGACGACGGGGCCGAGGGTACGACCCTGTACCCCGAGGAGCAGGCGCTCCTGACCCGCGCCGTGGCGAAGCGGCGCCGCGAGTTCACCGCCGTGCGCGGCTGTGCCCGGCGAGCCATGGAGAAGCTCGGCGTGGCCCCGGCGCCCATCCTGCCCGGCGAGCGTGGCGCCCCGCAGTGGCCGGCGGGCCTCATCGGCAGCATGACGCACTGCGAGGGCTACAACGCCGCCGCGGTCGCGCGCGCCACCGACCTTGCCTCCCTCGGCATCGACGCGGAACCCCACCTGGCGCTCCCGGACGGTGTCCTGGACGCCGTGGCCTTGCCCGCCGAGGTGGCCCGGCTGGGCAGTCTTGGTGTCCGGATCGCCGACGTGCACTGGGACCGGCTGCTGTTCAGCGCCAAGGAGTCGGTCTACAAGGCGTGGTTCCCGCTCACCGCGAAGTGGCTGGACTTCTCCGAGGCGGACATCGAGATCTTCGTGGACCCCGGAGCCGGGGTCCACGCGCTGTCGGGGCGGCTGCGCGCGGAGCTTCTCGTACCTGGCCCGCTGGTCGGCGGCGAGCGCCTCGATTTCTTCGACGGGCGCTGGACCGTCCAGCGGGGCCTGGTCGCGACGGCGGTCACGGTGCCGCACGGCTGAGGCGGTCAGAAGTTTCTGAGCTCCAGGAACTTGTGGGCGTTCCTGGAGTCCAGGTCACCGTGCCTCAGAGCTGTGTCGGCTCGGGGCACCAGGTGTGCAGCAGCCGGAAGAACGACTCCTCGTTGCCCGCGAGCCCGGCCGCCGCCAGTGCCTGCTCCGCCTCGGCCAGGGCGGAGGGCGGCACCACGGGTGGTCGGCGCCCGTCCGGCGGACCGTCGAAGGCGGCTCGGACGGTCTGGAGGAGACGCAGGTAGGCCTGCACGGCGGCGCGTTCGTGATCGGTCAGTACGGCGGTCGGCATCGGACGGCTCTCCCCGGGTCGGCTGGTCGAAGCGATACATGGCGGTACTGACTCCAGCTTGCCGTCCGCCACTGACAATGCCGTTTCCGTACGCGGAGGTTCGCCCGCTTAGCGGAGGCGAAACCTCACGGAAATCCCTGGGGGGACGAGGGCCCTAGGCTGGAACGGAGACCTGGGAACCGCTTTCTCGGCGGCTTGTGGGCTGCCTCGACGGCGGTGTCCGACCTGCTTCGACGGCGGCGTGTGAGCTGCTTCGACGGTGGTTCGGAGGCAATCTTCACGGCGGCTTGGGGCTGTCTTCACGGCGGTCCGGGACAGGAGGTGAGCCATGGTCGAGGTACCGCCCGGACGCCCGCGGCGCACCCTGCGCTCGGTGGGTGACGGGGAACTGCGTCTGCACCACCGCGTCGTGCACGGCTACCGGCGCGCCTACCGGATGGCGGGCGAGGGCCCCGCACTGGTCCTGATCCACGGCATCGGCGACTCCTCCGACACCTGGGGAGAGCTGATCCCCGACCTCGCCCGCAGCCACACGGTGATCGCGCCCGACCTCCTGGGCCACGGGGCGTCCGACAAGCCGCGGGCCGACTACTCGGTGGCCGCGTACGCCAACGGAATACGTGATCTGCTCACCACCCTCGACATCGAGTCCGCCACGCTGGTCGGGCACTCGCTGGGCGGCGGCGTCGCGATGCAGTTCGCCTACCAGTTCCCCGAGCGGACCGAGCGGCTGATCCTGGTCAGCGCGGGCGGCGTCGGGGGCGAGGTCAACCCCGTACTGAGGGCCGTGTCACTGCCCGGCGCCCACCTCATGCTCTCGACCCTGCGACTGCCCGGCATGCGCCTCCAAGTCGGCCTCTTCTTCCGCCTGATGAGGATCCTCAACACCGATCTGGGCCAGGACGCACCCGAGTTGCTGACCCTGGTGGACTCGCTGCCCGACGCGACATCCCGCAGCGCCTTCATCCGCACACTGCGTGCCGTGGTCGACTGGCGCGGGCAGGCGGTGACCATGCTCGACCGCTGCTATCTGACCGAGGGCATGCCCACGATGCTGCTCTGGGGGGACCGGGACAGCGTGGTGCCGGTGCGGCACGCGTACGGAGCGCACCAGGCGATGCCTGGCAGCCGCCTGGAGATCTTCGAGGGCGCGGGCCACTTCCCCTTCCACAGCGACCCGGCGCGCTTCCTCGCCCTCGTCGAGGAGTTCACGAGCACCACGAGTGCCGCCGACTGGAGCCGCGAGCACTGGCGTGAGCTGCTGCGCGCCGGCCGCCCCGGCACGGCCGTCGGAAAGCCGGACACGGAGCAGAACCGAGCGATGGAACGTGACCTGCGCGAGGCGAGCGAACGCAGCGCGACATGAGGCCACACTCTCCGGATCCGTCTCGTGCGCCTAGCCGACGTGTTCGCGGGAGCCGGACGCGACCCGTTCGCGGGCGGTCGCGACGACGGGGGAGTGGCGCAGGGCGAGGGACATCCCCACCAGGTCTCGCGGACCGCCGGCCGAGGCGGCGGACGGGTTGGCGTCCGCCGTCGCCGCCCTGATGACCCTGCCCTCCGGATCGTCGGCCCTGGCCCGCAGCGCCGCGGTCACCATCGTCGCGTCGGCCTCGGCCCGCGCCCGGTCCTCGCCGGAGCCCGCGGACACGGCGGCGGCGTAGGCCCGCGCGCGCACCTCGGCGTCGAAGTACGGGTACAGGTTGAGCAGACCGTCGTGGATGTCGGACTCCCGCTGGGTCACCTGTAGTTCGGCAGGTGACCACCAGGCGATCCGCAGGGCGTGGTGGTCACCGTGGTCGCCGGCGGGTCGCAACTCCCGCCAGAGCGGCCCGAGGTGACGGTAGGTCGCCCAGGTGCTCCACACGTCTCCGAAGCGCTGACAGGCCATCGGGACACAGAAGCCGATCGCGCAGAACAGTTCCCCCGCGGCGGCCAGGACCGGGGCGACGTCGGTGCTCAGGTAGTCGAGGTTCCCGCCGGTCCAGCGGGCGACGACGGCGGTCAGCTTGGCGGCGTCGAAGGCGACACTGGTCAGGAAGCCGCACACGAGGACCAGCAGCCCGGCGCGCAGCCAGCCCCGCACCTGGAGTGCCCAGCACCAGCACATCATGACCATCGCGACGTTCGCGAAGGTGAGCGCGGCGAGATAGAGCACGATCATCTCGCGGATGAACGGCGTGTTGGCGTAGTAGGTGTCGAGGTCCCGCAGCCGCTCTTCCGGTGCGTCCCCGAGGGCGAACAGCGTCACCGACGCCACGATCACCACGGCGTATCCGGCGATCCAGCGGCGTGAGGCGCGTCGGGTGACCTCCGAAGGACCGCCACGCCAATGGATGATCAGCACCAGGCAGGAGGCGCTGAAGGCGCTCAGCAGGCTGTACACGAGCGGCGCGGAGACGTTGGGAATGCCGGTGAGGTGGTTCACCCGGGCGATCGTCGGCGGAGCCGCGAAGCAGAACACCAGCGCGGACAGCGCGAGCAGCGCGTACACCGACCGCAGCAGCGGGTCACGCCAGGCGCGGAGCACCGCGGGACCCTTGATCACCAGGGCGATCGCCATCGCGACCGCCGGTATGTAGTAACTGGTGTCGTGCACGCCGTCTCAGCCCTGCGGCCCGCGATAGCCGAGCGACGCCTCGATCCGGCCCGCCAGTCCGTCCCGCCGTACGGGCCTGCGCAGCGATGAACCGGCCAGCCACGTACGGCACTTGCTGGCGAGCAGCAGACCGAAGTTCTCGGCCTCCGCCTCGTCCGAGAGGTGCGACCGGGTGCGCGCGGCGACCTTGAGCACGGTCTCCTGGAGGTCCGCCGAGTCGCTGAGTAAGCGGGCCGCGACGGCCGCGCCCTCGACGTGGTGGCTGCAGTGCCCGGCCTGCATGTGCCACAGCTCGTGGCCCAGGATCACCAACTGGTGGTCGGGCGCGGTGCGTTCCTCGACGACGACGAGGTCCTGTTCGGCCATGTCGAGCCAGAGCCCGCTGGCGGTCCCGGGCGGGAACGCCGCGGTGCGGAACTGGACGGGGCGCCCGCGGCGCCTGCTCATGGCGTCGCACAGCGCCGCATAGAGGTCGGCGGGTTCCGCCGGCGCCGAGAGGGTCAGTTCCCCGACCAGCTCGCCGCACAGGCGGCGCATGTCCCTTTGGATGCCCACAGTTCTCCCCGTGCTCACGACTCGGGCCGCTTGACGCTTTCCAGGAGCATGTCCAGCCACTCGGCGACCTTGTCCCGGTGCTGGTCGGTGGGCAACTGGGCGGCCCGCCAGGCGATTCCGCGGACGCCGTGGTCCATCAGCAGTCGCTCCAGCGGATCGGGGGCCGCCGAGGCCGCCGCGCGCTCGCAGTCGGCGAGCCGTTGCAGCAGTTCCTGCTCGGAGCGCTGGAGGGCGCCCACGAGCGCCTCGGAGTCCTCGGCCGTGAGGAACCCGGCGTGCACCCGGAAGAACCGCTGAATGGCGTCGCAGTGCTCCATGGTGGGGCGCCGGTCGCCGTTGATGAGGGCCCCCGCCTGCTGCCGTGACATGCCGGCGCCGTCGGCGATCTCCTGCTGGGTGTACCGGCGTCCGTTGGGCTTCAGCCGGGTGCGGCGCAGCAGATCCAGCCGTTGCAGGAAGCGGGCCTGCAGATCGGGTTCTCCCGCGTGGCGGCCGCTCAGCAGGGCTCGCACCACGGGCTCGGGAACGCCGGACTCGGCCGACAGGCGCCGGGCGTCGAAGACCTCGGTGTGCCGTACACCGAGCCGGTCGGCGAGCACGCCGACCCGGGCCACGACGGCCTGCAGCAGAACCGTCGCCGTGGCGGCCGGAACTTCGAAGCCATCCGTCACCGACAGATCTCCTACGTCTTTTCTCAGGGCTCTCACATGATGGTCGGGAACCATCGGGAGACTAGCCTCTTGCTCGAACTCACATCCAGGTCTCGCCACAACTGTGGCGAGATTCAGCCGTCAACGAGCGTCAAATGCCACGATAGTTGACACGACAACACTCCGGGAAGCAGGATCGGGGCGCCGCGTGAAGGCCGCATAGGCAAGAGGGGTGACCTCCCGATGGCGTACCAGGCAGGATGGCAGCGGTCCCAGCCGCGACCTGTCCCCGAGAGTCTCGAAGCGCAGGCGTATCTGCAGGACTACGCCGAACTGCTCGAGGCCGTCCCGTTCCCCTCCGTCGTCTTCGACCACCGCTGGGACGTCGTTCTGTGCAACGACGCGTTCGAGACACTTTTCGCCGGCGTCGGACCGCACCCGACGGCGATGCCCGGCGACAACTTCCTTCGGTTCGTCCTCTTCCATCCCGACGCGAGCACGGTCCTCGGCGATCACGAGTCGAGCTGGTGCCTGCCGATGCTGGCCCACTTCGCGGACGCCCTGAAGCGGCACGAACAGGACCGCGTACTCCAGTCGATCCGCCGGGACATCGCCCAGGACCCGATCATGGACGCCGCCTACCGGCACGGGCTGCCGCACTGGATCCGCGCGGTCGGCCCGGACGGCGTGGAGTCGGACGGAGCCGTACGCCCGCTGGTGCACCCCGACCCGCGCTGGGGCCGTACGGACTGCCGGATCGTCTGCGACACCCCCAAGTCCCTTCAGGGCATGGGCTACACACGGATGACGGTGGTGCTGCGCGAGGCCCGGCACGCGGCGACCGGACCGGGCAGTACGCGCAAGACGCGCAACGGCGCGGCGGAGCTGCGGGCGGTGTGAGCCGGCGCTGAGCGGCCGGCCTCATGGTGATCTGCCCCATGGGCTGGTTCGCGCTCGGCTGTCGGAGTCGTGAGCCCGTGGCGGGGTCATCCCGCGGGCTGCCCGGCGACCCTCCGCAGTCGCGCGGGCCCCTCCCGCCGGGGCCGCCCGGCGAACCTCCGCAGTCGCGCGGGCCCCTCCCGCCGGGGCCGCCCGGCGAACCTCCGCAGTCGTGTCAGCCGTTCCGAGCTGATCAACCGGCGCCGGATTCGGCCGTTTCACCCGCAATACGCAAGCCGCTTGCATTTCTTGCGCTATTCTTGCGTACATGACGCGACGACTTGCTCAGGTGGCGAAGAAGGTCGGGGTCAGTGAGGCCACGGTCAGCCGGGTGCTCAACGGTAAGCCCGGAGTCTCCGATTCCACCCGGCAGGCGGTGCTCTCCGCCCTCGACGTCCTCGGCTACGAGCGGCCCACGCAGCTGCGCGGCGAACGCGCCCGGCTCGTGGGCCTGGTGCTGCCGGAGCTGCAGAACCCGATCTTCCCGGCGTTCGCGGAGGTGATCGGCGGGGCGCTCGCGCAGCTCGGTCTCACCCCGGTGCTGTGCACCCAGACCAAGGGCGGCGTCTCCGAGGCGGACTATGTGGAACTGCTCCTTCAGCAGCAGGTCTCCGGTGTGGTGTTCGCGGGTGGTCTGTACGCGCAGGCGGACGCGCCGCACGATCACTACCGGCAGCTCGCGGACCGCAACATTCCGGTGGTGCTTGTGAACGCGGCCATCGAGCACCTCGGCTTCCCCTGTGTCTCCTGCGACGACGCCGTCGCCGTTGAGCAGGCCTGGCGCCACCTGGACTCCCTCGGTCACGAGCGCATCGGACTCGTCCTCGGTCCCGGCGACCACATGCCCTCGGGGCGCAAGCTCGCCGCGGCGCGCGTGCTCGCCCCCGACCTGCCCGACGAGCACATCGCCCGCGCGATGTTCTCCCTGGAAGGCGGCCAGGCGGCGGCCACCCGGCTGCTCGACCGGGGTGTCACCGGCATCATCTGCGCCAGCGACCCGCTCGCGCTCGGCGCGGTACGGGCCGCCCGCCGCAAGGGACTCACCGTGCCGGGCGAGGTCTCCGTCGTCGGCTACGACGACTCGGCGTTCATGAACTGCACCGAGCCGCCGCTGACCACCGTGCGCCAGCCCATCGAGGCCATGGGGCGCGCGGCCGTGGAGCTGCTGAACGCTCAGATCGGCGGCAGCAGCGTCACCCCCGAAGAGCTGCTGTTCGAGCCCGAGTTGGTGGTCCGTGGTTCGACAGCGCAAGCGCCGCGCCATTGAGCAACAGGTGACTGTCAAATAATTACAGATTCTGCGCGACATCTTGCGGACGGATGTCGTCGGTGCTTGAGTGTGCGGCGCCCACCGCTCCAGGCCACGGGTTGCCAAAAGGGTTCCACCCGCTCCTGCCCAAAGGGGTCCACCGATGAGAAGCACCGGGTTCCGCCGTACCTTCATCACGCTCATGGCGTGTTCTTTCGCGCTCACCGCCACTGCCTGCGGTTCGGGTGACGACGACGCGGCCGACGGCAAGACCAGCATCACCGTCAACTGCATGCCGCCCAAGAGCGCGAAGGTCGACCGCTCGTTCTTCGAGGCGGACATCAAGGCCTTCGAGAAGGCCAATCCGACCATCGACGTCGTCGCGCATGACGCGTTCCCGTGTCAGGACCCCAAGACGTTCGACGCCAAGCTGGCCGGCGGTCAGATGGAGGACGTCTTCTACACCTACTTCACCGACGCCAAGCACGTCGTCGACATCAACCAGGCCGCCGACATCACCAGTTATGTCAAGGACCTCAAGAGCTACGACACCATCCAGCAGCAGCTGCGCGACATCTACACCGTGGACGGCAAGATCTACGGCATCCCGCGCACCGGCTACTCGATGGGCCTGATCTACAACAAGAAGCTCTTCAAGGACGCGGGCCTCGACCCGGAGAAGCCCCCGGCCACCTGGGAGGAGCTGCGCGCGGCCGCCAAGGCGATAGCCGGGCTCGGCAACGGCACGGTCGGATACGCCGACTACAGCGCCCAGAACCAGGGCGGCTGGCACTTCACCGCCGAGCTGTACTCACAGGGCGGCGACGTGGTCAGCGAGGACGGCAAGAAGGCCACCATCGACACCCCCGAGGGCAGGGCCGTCCTGCAGAACCTCAAGGACATGCGCTGGACCGACAACTCCATGGGCAGCAAGCAGCTCCTCGTCATCAACGACGTCCAGCAGATGATGGGTTCCGGCAAGCTCGGCATGTACCTCTCCGCGCCGGACAACATCCCGATCCTGGTCAAGGAGAAGGGCGGGAACTACAACGACCTCGCCCTCGCGCCCATGCCCGGCGGTCAGGGCACGCTCATCGGCGGCGACGGCTACATGTTCAACAAGAAGGCGACGCCCGAGGAGATCAAGGCGGGCCTGAAGTGGCTCGACTCGATGTTCCTCACCCCGGGTGACGGCTTCCTCGGTGACTACGCGCGCGCCAAGCAGAACAACGCGCCCGTCGGCCTGCCCGAGCCCCGGCTGTTCACCGGTGCGGCGGACGAGAAGGACCAGCAGGTCAAGGAAGCCAACGCCAACGTGCCGGTGGAGAACTACCAGGCCTTCCTCGACGGCAGCGAGAGCCTGGACAAGAAGATCGAGCCGCCGCAGGCCCAGCAGATCTACTCGGTCCTGGACGGCGCCGTCTCCGCGGTGCTCACCAAGAAGGACGCCGACATCGACCAGCTCCTGAGTGACGCGTCCGGCAAGATCGACTCCATCCTGGCCCGGGGCTGACACCGTTCATGAAGACCGCATCGAAGCCCGCGGTGCCTCCACCGACGACTGTACGGCCGGTGGAGGCACCCGGGCCCGGACCCCACAAGCGGCCACTGCGCCGGCGCCTGGCCGACCAGTCGCGCGCGTACGCCTTCCTCATCGGCGGCCTGCTCTGCTTCGCGTTGTTCTCCTGGTACCCGGCGATCCGCGCGGTCGTGATCGCCTTCCAGAAGTACACGCCCGGAGCGGAGGCGGAGTGGGTCGGCACCGAGAACTTCACCCGTGTCTTCCACGACCCGGAGTTCGCGGCCGCCTGGCGCAACACCCTGACCTTCACCCTCCTCGCCCTGCTCATCGGCTTCGCCGTCCCCTTCGTGATGGCGCTGGTGCTGAACGAACTCCGGCACGCGAAAGCCTTCTTCAGAGTCGTGGTCTATCTGCCGGTGATGATTCCGCCGGTGGTCAGCGCCCTGCTCTGGAAGTGGTTCTACGATCCCGGAGCGGGCCTGGCGAACGAGGCACTGCGCTTCCTGCACCTGCCCACCTCGAACTGGTCCAACGGCGCCGACACCGCCCTCGTATCGCTTGTCATCGTCGCCACCTGGGCGAACCTCGGCGGCACCGTCCTCATCTACCTCGCCGCGCTGCAGAGCATCCCCGGTGAGCTGTACGAGGCGGCCGAGCTGGACGGCGCGAACATCTGGCAGCGCATCCGGCATGTGACGATCCCGCAGACCCGCTTCATCATCCTCATGCTGATGCTGCTGCAGATCATCGCCACGATGCAGATCTTCACGGAACCGTTCGTGATCACGGGCGGCGGCCCCGAGAACGCGACCGTGACGGTCCTGTACCTGATCTACAAGTACGCCTTCCTCTACAACGACTTCGGCGGGGCGTGCGCCCTGAGCGTCATGCTCCTCGTCCTGCTCAGCGCCTTCTCGGCGCTCTATCTGAAGCTGACCAGCTCCGGAGGCGAGGACTCATGAGCACCCGCACGCTCGTCTCACCGCTCACGCTGGCCCGCCGCCGCGGAAAGACCCTCTACTGGAGCGTCTTCTCAGGCGTGGTCCTGCTCTTCGCGCTGGCCTTCCTCTTCCCGGTCTACTGGATGGTCACCGGCGCGATGAAGTCGCCGGACGAGGTCACCCGTACACCTCCGACGCTCGTCCCCGACAAGTGGAGCCTCAGCGGCTACACCGACGCCTGGGACCTGATGGACCTGCCCACCCACCTGTGGAACACGGTGGTGCAGGCCGCCGGCGCCTGGATTCTCCAACTCGTGTTCTGTACGGCAGCCGCGTACGCCCTGTCCAAGCTGAAGCCCGCCTTCGGCAAGATCATCCTCGGCGGCATCCTCGCCACCCTGATGGTCCCCGCCCAGGCACTGGTCGTCCCGAAGTACCTGACCGTCGCCGACCTCCCGCTCATCCACACCAGCCTGCTCAACGACCCGCTCGGCATCTGGCTGCCCGCGGTGGCCAACGCCTTCAACCTCTACCTCCTCAAGCGCTTCTTCGACCAGATCCCGCGTGACGTCCTGGAGGCCGCCGAGATCGACGGCGCCGGCCGGCTGCGCACCCTCTGGTCGATCGTGCTGCCGATGTCCAGGCCGGTCCTGGGAGTTGTGTCGATCTTCGCCCTGGTCGCCGTCTGGCAGGACTTCCTCTGGCCGCTGATGGTCTTCTCCGACACCGAGAAACAGCCCATCAGCGTGGCCCTCGTCCAGCTGTCGCAGAACATCCAGCTGACCGTGCTGCTCGGCGCGATGGTGATCGCCAGCATCCCCATGGTCGTGATGTTCCTGGTGTTCCAGCGGCACATCATCGCCGGGATCAGCGCGGGCAGCACGAAGGGCTGACCCCCACCCCCTTCCAGAGCTTCACAGAAAGGTAGGCACCGTGGGACAGCATTCCCCTGCCCGTATTCAGGGCGAATGGTGGCGCTCCGCCGTCATCTACCAGGTGTACGTCCGCAGCTTCGCGGACGGCGACGGCGACGGCACCGGCGACCTCGCGGGCGTCCGCGCCAAACTCCCGTACCTCGCCGAACTGGGCGTGGACGCCCTGTGGTTCAACCCCTGGTACCTGTCACCCATGGCCGACGGCGGCTACGACGTCGCCGACTACCGCGCCATCGACCCGGCCTTCGGAACGCTCGCCGAGGCCGAGAAACTCATCGCCGAGGCCCGGGAACTGGGTATCCGCACCCTCGTCGACATCGTGCCGAACCACGTCTCCGACCAGCACGCCTGGTTCCGCGCCGCCCTCGCGGCGGGTCCCGGCAGCCCGGAGCGCGAGCTGTTCCACTTCCGCCCGGGACGCGGTGAGAACGGTGAACTGCCGCCCAACGACTGGCCGTCGCAGTTTGCGGGCTCCACCGAACCGGTCTGGACCCGGCTGCCCGACGGCGACTGGTACCTCCACCTGTTCACCCCCGAGCAGCCCGACCTCAACTGGGCGCACCCGGCGGTCCGGCAGGAACACGAGGACGTCCTGCGCTTCTGGTTCGAGCGGGGCGTGGCGGGTGTCCGTATCGACTCGGCCGCGCTGCCGGCCAAGGACCCGGATCTCCCCGACTTCGTCGAGGGCCGCGACCCGAACCCCTTCGTCGACCGGGACGAACTCCACGACATCTACCGCTCCTGGCGCGCGGTGGCCGACGACTACGACGGCATCTTCGTCGGCGAGGTCTGGCTCCCCGACACCGAGCGCTTCGCCCGCTACCTCCGCCCGGACGAGCTGCACACCGCCTTCAACTTCTCCTTCCTGTCCTGCCCCTGGGACGCCGGACGGCTGCGTACGTCGATCGACGAGACCCTCGCCGAGCACGCTCCGGTCGGCGCGCCCGCCACCTGGGTCCTGTGCAACCACGATGTGACGCGCACGGTCACCCGCTACGGCCGCACCGACACCGGCTTCGACTTCGCCACCAAGGCCTTCGGCACCCCCACCGACCTCGCGCTCGGCACCCGCCGAGCCCGCGCGGCCGCCCTGCTCTCGCTCGCCCTGCCCGGCGCCGTCTACGTCTACCAGGGCGAGGAACTCGGACTGCCCGAGGCGGAGATACCCCGCGACCGCATCCAGGACCCCATGCACTTCCGCTCAGGCGGCACCGACCCGGGCCGGGACGGGTGCCGGGTTCCGCTGCCCTGGACCGCTGACTCGCCCCACGCGGGTTTCGGCGGTGACCCCTGGCTTCCGCAGCCCGCGGGCTGGGCCGCGTACGCGGCCGACCAGCAGGCGGCCGACCCCGGCTCGATGCTGGCCCTCTACCGCGAGGCACTCCGCGTCCGCCGCACCGAGCCCGGCTTCGGCGACGGCCCTCTCAGCTGGCTCCCAGCCGCCGACGGCATCCTGGCCTTCGCCCGCACGGGCGGCACGGTCTGCGTGGTCAACCTCTCGAACACCCCCGCCGACCTCCCCACGCACTCCCAACTCCTGCTCACCAGCGGCCCCTTGGACGCCGAGGGTCGCCTTCCCCAAGACACGGCGGCCTGGCTGCGCGCCTGACACCGCAGCCCGGCCGCCGCTCCACCCCGCTATCCCGGCACCCCCACACGAAAGGGATCAGCATATGTCCAGAACTGTCAGGCGCATGCCAGCAAGTGCGGCCGCAGTGGCCGTCGCTCTCGCCGCCGGCATGCTCAGTGTCGCCTCGGCACACCCCGCGGCCGCCGCGGGCGCCACCCTGCCCTTCACCTCGGTCGAGGCCGAGTCCGCCACCACCACGGGCACGAAGATCGGTCCTGACTACACCCAGGGCACCCTCGCGTCCGAGGCCTCCGGCCGGCAGGCCGTACGGCTGACCGCGGGCCAGCGCGTCGAGTTCACCGTCCCCCGCGCGGCCAACGCGGTGAACGTCTCCTACAGCGTCCTGGACGGCCAGTCCGGCACCCTCGACGTCTACGTCAACGGCGTCAAGCTCGCCAAGACGCTCGCCGTCACCTCCAAGTACTCCTACGTGGACACCTCGTGGATCGCGGGGGCCAAGACCCACCACTTCTACGACAACGCCCGGCTGCTCCTCGGCCAGAACGTGCAGGCCGGCGACAAGGTCGCCTTCCAGGCCACCAACGTCCAAGTCACCGTGGACGTCGCCGACTTCGAGCAGGTCGCCGCGGCGACAGCCAGGCCGGCGGGTTCGGTGTCCGTCACCGAGAGGGGCGCGGATCCCACCGGGCAGGGCGACTCGACCCAGGCCTTCCGCGACGCGATCGCCGCCGCGCAAGGGGGAGTCGTGTGGATCCCGGCGGGCGACTACCGCATCACGTCCTCGCTCAGCGGCGTCCAGAACGTGACCCTCCAGGGCGCGGGCAGCTGGTACTCCGTCGTGCACACCTCGCGCTTCATCGACCAGAGCAGCTCCTCCGGAAGCGTCCGTCTCAAGGACTTCGCGGTCATCGGCGAGGTCACCGAGCGCGTCGACTCCAACCCGGACAACTTCGTCAACGGCTCCCTGGGCCCGAACTCGACGGTCTCCGGCATGTGGATCCAGCACCTCAAGGTGGGGCTCTGGCTGACGGGCAACAATGACAACCTTGTCGTCGAGAACAACCGCATCCTCGACACCACCGCCGACGGCCTCAACCTGAACGGGAACGCGCGCGGTGTCCGCGTCCGCAACAACTTCCTGCGCAACCAGGGTGACGACTCGCTCGCCATGTGGTCGCTCAACGCGCCCGACAGCAACAGCAGCTTCGAGAACAACACCATCTCGCAGCCGAACCTGGCCAACGGCATCGCCATCTACGGCGGCACCGACATCGCGGTCAGGAACAACCTGATCTCCGACACCAACGCGCTCGGCAGTGGTATCGCGATCTCCAACCAGAAGTTCCTCGACCCCTTCTACCCGCTGGCCGGCACCATCACGGTCGACGGAAACACGATTGTGCGCGGCGGAGCGATCAACCCCAACTGGAGCCACCCGATGGGTGCGTTGCGGGTCGACGCGTACGACAGCGCGATCAACGCCACGGTCAACATCACCAACACCACGATCACCGACAGCCCGTACAGCGCCTTCGAGTTCGTCTCGGGGAGCGGGCGTGGCCTCGCGACGAACAACGTGAACGTCACCGGCGCCACGGTCAACAAGGTAGGCACGGTCGTCGTCCAGGCCGAGACGCCCGGCGCGGTGAGGTTCACCAACGTCACCGCCACCGGCGTGGGCGCCGCGGGGGTCTACAACTGCCCCTACCCGAGCGGGACGTTCACGCTCACCAACGGCGGCGGCAACACCGGCTGGGACACCACCTGGTCCAACTGCTCCGCCTGGCCCCAGCCCGGGTCCGGAAACCCGGCCCCGGACCCGACCACCAACATCGCCAAGGGCCGCGCCGCCACGGCGACCAGCTCGGTGGACGTCTACACGCCCGCCAAGGCCGTCGACGGCGACGTGAACACCTACTGGGAGTCCGCCGGCAACGCCTTCCCGCAGGTCTTGACGATCGACCTCGGTTCGGCCCAGGCCGCCCGCCGGGTCGTTCTGAAGCTGCCGCCCGCCACGGCCTGGGGCGCGCGCACGCAGACCCTGTCCGTACAGGGAAGCGCGGACGGTTCCTCGTACTCGACGGTCGTCGCCTCGGCGGGCTACCGCTTCGACCCGGCCACCGGGAACACGGCCACCGTGTCCCTGCCCAGTGGCACGAACCTGCGTTACCTGAGGGTCAACGTCACCGGCAACACGGGCTGGCCGGCGGCCCAGTTCAGTGAGGTGGAGGCGTATCTGTCCTGAGGCCGGACGCCGTCCCGCGCTTCGCCGCCTGGATCTGCTCGTACACATGGGTCCGCAGTTCGGCGAAGCGCGGGGCGACCCGGGTGTGCAACTGGTCCCGCTCGTCCGGGAGATCGACCTTCAGCTGCTCCTGTACGACGGTGGGGGAGGCGGAGAGGATCAGCACCCGCTCCCCGAGGTAGACGGCCTCGTCGATGTCATGGGTGACGAAGAGGATCGTGATCCCGCGTTCCCGCCACAGTCCCCGCACCAGGTCCTCCAGATCGGCGCGCGTCTGGGCGTCGACCGCCGCGAACGGCTCGTCCATCAGCAGCACTTCGGGCTCGTACGCGAGTGCGCGGGCGATGGCGACGCGCTGCTGCATACCGCCGGACAGCTGCCAGGGGTAGGCGTCCGCGGAGTCCGTCAGCCCGACCGACTCCAGTGCGTCGGCGACCAGCTCCCGGCGCCGCTGCTTGCTCAACTGCTTCTGCCTCAGCGGGAGTTCGACGTTCTCGCCGACCCGCTTCCAGGGGAACAGGCTGCGCCCGTACTCCTGGAACACGAACGCCATCCCGGGCGGCGGCCCACTGACCCGTCGGCCGCCCAGCAGCACCTCGCCCGCGGTCGGGGTGAGCAGCCCGCCGATGCATTTCAGCAGCGTGGTCTTGCCGCACCCCGACGGCCCCACCAGACAGACGAGTTCACCCGCCTCCACGGTGAAGGTGAGATCCCGTACCGCCTCCACCCGGCGACCTGAACCCTCGTAGACCTTGTGCAGGCCCCGTACGTCGAGCATGGACCGTCCTTTCGCGAGTTTCACGGGGACCGCCGGGAGGACGCGCGCAGACCGTGGTACCAGCCGAGGACCCGGCGCTCCACCAGTTGGAAGACGACCGAGAGCAGGAAACCGAGCAGGCCCAGCACCAGAATCCCGGTCCACATGTCGGGGATGGCGAAGCTGCGCTGGAACTGGACGATGGTGAAGCCGATACCGTTGCTGGCCGCGAACATCTCGCTGATGACCATCAGGATGATGCCGATGGACAGCGCCTGGCGCAGGCCCGCGAAGATCTGCGGGCTCGCCGCGCGCAGGACCACGTTCCGCAGTCGGGCGACGCCCGTGATGCCGTACGAACGCGCCGTCTCGGACATCACGGAGTCCACCGCGCGCACGCCCTCGACGGTGTTGAGCAGGATCGGCCAGACACAGCCGCTCGCGATGACCGCGATCTTCATGGTGTCGCCGATGCCCGCGAACAGCATGATGACCGGGACCAGGACGGGTGGCGGTACCGCGCGCAGGAATTCGAGGACCGGCTCGCAGAAGGCCCGTACACGTCGGTACGAGCCGATGACCGTGCCCACCGCCACGCCCACGACGGCGGTGGACGCGTAGCCCACGAGGAGCCGCACGACGCTCGGCAGGACGTCGGCGCGCAGCCGCTCGCCCGTCCAGACGTCCGGGAAGGTTTTGAGGATCGTGCGCAGCGGCGGCCAGAAGACGTCCGTGCTGCCGTCGGACGCGAACCACCAGAGCGTGACGAGCAGCGCGGGCAGCGCGAGGACGTAGAGCGCCCGCAGAAGTACGCGCCTCACACCGTCACCTCCCCGCGCACCGACTGATGCCAGGCCAAGGCCCGCCGCTCCACCGCGCGGGCACCCACATTGATCAGCAGGCCGAGCAGACCGGTGACCACGAGCAGGGCGTACATCTCCGGGACGGCCTGCGAGGTCTGGGCGACCCCGATGCTCTTGCCCAACCCCGGTGCTCCGATGACGAGTTCGGCGGTGACGGTGAGGATGAGGGCGACCGCGGCGGCGAGCCGGACACCCGTCATGACGTAAGGCAGGGCCGAGGGCCACAGCACATGGCGGATCCGCGCCCAGGTGTCGAGGCCGTACGAGCGGGCCGTCTCCTCCGCCACCGGGTCGACGTCCTGGACGCCGTACAGGACCTGGATGAGGATCTGCCAGAAGGAGGCGTAGACGACGAGAAGGAGGACCGAGCGGAGTTCGGAGCCGTAGAGGAGGACGGCGAGGGGGATGAGGGCGACGGAGGGGATCGGGCGGAGGAACTCGATGGTGGAGGCGGTGAGATCGCGCAGGTGCGGGACGACCGAGATCAGAACGCCCGCCAGTATTCCGGCGGTCACCGCGATCGCCAGACCGAGTGCCCAGCCGGTGAGCGTGTCCGCGAGCGCCGTCCAGAACACCTCGTCGGTGAGCTCCTGCCCGAGTGCGTCGGCGATGCGGCTGGTCGGCGGGAAGTAGGCCTCCTTCACAAGACCGAGCCGCGGCACCGCCTCGCCGAGGGCGAGGAAGACCGCGAGCCCGGCCGCACCCAATGCGGCGTTCAGTCCTTTCACGGAAGCAACTTGTCGAGGTCGGGGGTCGACTTGAACAGTCCGTCCGCCTCGCCCAGCTTCGCCAGCGCCTCGATCGACGCGCGGTTCGCCTCGGCCGGCCACTTCGGCAGGACGACGTCCGCCAGCACCGCCGCAGGGATCTTGGTGTACGTGGTGACGATGTCCCGGGCCTCGTCCGGGTGGGCGTCGGCGTAGGCGAGGGACTCCGCGGTGGCCTCCTGGAACTTCTTCACGACGTCCGGACTCTGCTGCGTGTACTGCGTCGACGCGAAGTACATGGCGATGGTGAGGTCCGGCGCGACGTCGATGAACGGCGAGGTGATCTCCCGGCCGCCCTGGCTCTTGACGGTGGCGAGCGCCGGCTCGACCACCATGGCGGCGTCGACCTGGCCGCTGTCGAGGGCGGCGGGCATCTGGTCGAAGGCGAGCTCGACGAACTTCACCTTGTCCGGGTCGCCGCCCGCCTTGCGCACCGACTCGCGTACCGCGGTCTCGTTGATGTTCTTGAGGGCGTTGTTGGCGACCGTCTTGCCCTCGAGGTCCTTCGCCGACTTGATGGGGCTGTCGCCCTTCACCGTGATGGCGCCGAAGTCCTTGCCCTGTACGCCGGTTGAGGCGATGCCGTTGACAACGGCCTGCACGGGCACGCTGTTTGTCTGGGCGATCATCAGCGAGGTCACGTTCGAGAAGCCGAACTGGAACTGGCCGCTGACGACACCCGGCACGATCGCGGCGCCGCTCTGCGCGGTGGTGATCTCCAGCTTCAGGCCGTGCTTCGCGAAGATGCCCGTGGCCTGGCCGAGGTAGAGCGGGGCGACGTCGACGATGGGGATGAGCCCCACTTTGACCGTCGTGGTGCCCCCTGACGACGAGTTCTTGTCCGACGACCCGGAGGGGTCGGACGATCCGCAGGCCGTCGCGGTGACCAGGACGGTGGTGACCGCGAGACCGGCGAGCAGACGACGCATGACTCCTCCTGTGCAGACGAGAATGTTCCGACAGGCTGTGCGCACACCGCACAATAGTGCTCAGCGGGAAAGTAGGACCCCTGCATGACGGGGTCAATCCCTGCCGCTGACAATATTGTTGACAGTTACCGAATGCGCTCAAGGTGTGCGCAGCAGGCGCACTCCGTGCGTCAACCTGGAGGCGACGATGCCCGCAGCATCCCGCGCGCCCCATTTCGTCAGGTCCTTCGAGCGAGGCCTCGCCGTCATCCGCGCATTCGACGCGGACCACCCGCAACTGACGCTCAGTGAGGTCGCGCGCGCCTGCGACCTGACCCGAGCGGCGGCCCGCCGCTTCCTGCTGACGCTCCTCGACCTCGGATACGTGCACACGGACGGCCGGATGTTCCGGCTCACCCCAAGGGTTCTGGAACTCGGCTACTCCTACCTGTCGGGCTTCACCCTGGCCGAACTCGCCGAACCCCATCTGGAGCAACTCGTCGAGCGGGTAAGGGAGTCGTCCTCGCTCTGCGTCCTCGACGGCGACGACATCGTGTACGTGGCGCGCGTCCCCACCAGCCGCATCATGACCGCGACGATCACCGTCGGCACCCGCTTCCCGGCCCATGTCACCTCTGTCGGCCGGGTGATACTGGCCCACCTCCCGGAGGAGGAGATCGACACCCGGCTCGCCCGCGCCGAACTGAAGCCCCTGACAGCCCGCACGATCGTCTCGGCCGAGTCACTGAAGGCGGAACTCCAGCGTGTACGAAGCCAGGGGTACGCCATCGTCGACCAGGAACTGGAGGAGGGGCTGCGCTCGGTCGCCGCCCCGGTGCGGGACCGGGGCGGCGAGGTGGTGGCGGCCGTGAACATCCCGGTGCACGCGAGCCGCAACTCCGTGGAGTCCGTACGGCGCGACCTGTTGCCCCACCTGCTCGCGACCGTGGCCCGCATCGAGGCGGACCTCCGGGTCACAGATCCAGCACGAGCCGCTTCCCCAGACAGCGAGAGACGCAGATGAGCATCGTCTCGCCTGCCTCCCGCTCCTCGTCGCTGAGCACCGAGTCCCGGTGGTCCGGGGTCCCTTCGAGGACGTCCGTCTCGCAGGTCCCGCAGGTCCCCTCGGTGCAGGAGTACAGCACCTCGACGCCCGCGGCCCGTACGGCGTCGAGTACGGACACCTCGGCGGCGACGGTCACCGTGCGCCCGCTCCGGGACAGCTCCACCTCGAACTCACCGTCCGGGCCGGTCTCCTGGACCTTCGGCCGGAAGCGCTCGACATGCAGTAGCCCGGCGGGGCAGCGCTCCTCGACCGCGTCCAGGAGCGGACCGGGCCCGCAGCAGTAGACGAGAGCGTCCGGCGCGTCGAGAGGGGCCAGATCCAGCAGCCCGGTCTCGTCCTGCGGGGCGATGGTCACCTTGTCCCCATAGCGGCCCAACTCCCCGGTGAACGCCATGGAGTTACGCGTCCGTCCGCCGTACAGAAGCGTCCACTCCGCGCCCGCCGCCTCCGCCGCGGCGAGCATCGGCAGGATGGGCGTGATGCCGATCCCGCCGGCGATGAACCGGTAGCGCGGGGCGTCCCGGAGAGCGAAATGATTGCGCGGGCCGCGCACCCGCACCTTGTCGCCCTCGCTCAACTCCTCGTGCACGTACGACGATCCGCCGCGCCCGTCCGGCTCGCGCAGCACGGCGATGCGCCACACGGCACGGTCGGCCGGATCGCCGCACAGCGAGTACTGCCGTTCCAGATCCGGACCGAGCGCCACGTCGATGTGGGCGCCCGGCTCCCAGGCGGGGAGTTCCTCGCCGAGGGGATGGCGGAGGATGAGGGCGATCACGCCGTCAGCCGCGAACTCGCGCTGCGTGACGACGAGTTCGGCCTCGTACAAGGTCATCGTTCGTGTCCTCGGGGCGGGGAGTTCTGGGCCGGTGGCTGGTGCCCGTCCGGATGCGCGAGCATCCACTCCCACATCTCGACCGGGTCCTGGGCGGTGTGCTCGGCGCCGCAGTGGCAGGTGCCGTGCAGGACGTCCGTGCCGGGGAGCCAGTCGACGCGGTAGATCTCGCCGGTGGGACCGGTCACCGGACCTTCTCCATGGGTTTGGCGCCCTCGTCGACCAGCCGGGCGAGGATACGGCGGGCCGCGAGCCCGCCGGTGTCGATGTTGATGCTCAGTTCCTGATACCCGGTCCGCTCCGAACCCAGCGTCCGCTGGAGCAGGTTGAGCGCGTCGACGTCCTGCATGACGACGGCGTGGTTGAAGTCCCGCAGGAACGTGGTGACTTCCTCGTCGTCGCGGGCGAAGTCCCGGGAGACCGCCCAGAAGTCGTAGACATGACCGTCGCCGGAGGGCGTGACCGCGTACGTGATCTCGGTGTGGAACGCGTTCGGGTCGCTGCCGTCCGGCTCGGGCAGCACACCGACCGGGGCGACCCGGCTGTGCAGCAGATACAGACACGGCGCGAAGTATTCGATGTCCTGCCAGCGGGTGATCCGTCCCTCGATGCCGGTCGAGCGGGCGTAGAACGGCGGACACTCGGCGTCGTCCATGTGCCGGCTGACCCGCACGATGCCGGCTCCCTCGTCGACCTCCGTGTTGACCGGCGTCTCGGCGACCTCGGGAGTGCCGATGTAACCGCCGTGCAGGTAGGTCTCGTGGGAGAGGTCGAGCAGGTTGTCGACCAGGAGGCCGTAGTCGGCGTCGATGGGTTCCATGCCGTGGACCGTGACCCAGTCGGGGGAGTCGAGGTGGCGAGCCCGCGGGATGGTCCCGGGGTCGGCGAGTGCCGGGTCGCCGACCCAGACCCAGATCAGGGAGTCCTGCTCGACCAGCGGGTAGGACGCCACGCGGGCGGTGCGCGGTATGCGCCGCTGCCCCGGCACGTACACGCAGGTGCCCGTCGTGTCGTACGTGAACCCGTGGTACCCGCACACGATCCGGTCGCCGTCCAGCCGGCTCGCCGAGAGCGGGAAGCGCCGGTGCACACACCGGTCGGACAGGGCGACCGCTCTTCCGTCGCCCTCGGTCCGGTAGAAGACGAGCGGCTCCCCGAGAATCACCCGCCCCAACAACTCCCGCCTCACCTCGTGGGAGTAGGCGGCGACGTACCACTGGTTCCTGGCGAAGGCGGTCATGTGGGGCATGGCGCTCCCGTCCCTGTCGGCGGGGCTTCGTCGCCCCGCGTGCGGTGGTTGGACTCAGCGTCCTGACGCGTGCCGTAACTCCGCAAGGCGGCTTCTGCCAGGCGGAAGGGCTTCAGCGAAGCCGACCGCCGGCCACGGCGCATGGTCGGCCAGTGCCTGGGCCGGTCGGGCGACCGCCGACAGCACGGCGGCGCCGGGGGCTGGCGTGGTCACGGTGTTCTCCTCGCTCGTGCCGTCCAGCTCAGTGCCGCGGCTCTGGCCAGGTGCAGGTGTGCGCGTTCCTCGGGGAGTCCCGGCCCGTGCATGCGGACGTGGTGGAGGTGCAGCAGGTCCGGGAGCAGGTCCTGCGGGGGGAGCGTCCCCGCACCCTCGAGCGCGCTGCGGTAGGCGGCCAGCGCGGCGCGGCGTGCGGACCAGCTCGCGGTGACGCGCGCGTCCACCACCGGGGTGCCGTGGGGCGTGAGGAGAGCGGTCACCAGGGCGATGGTCTGGTCGTAGACCGTCCGCGGTGGAGCGTTCCTGCCCGTATGGGTGTGCCCGACCAGCCAGCGCATCGCCTTCGCGGCGTCCCCGAGCAGGCCGACGGCGATGTCCACCATGCTCGCGGCGGTCACCGCACTGGCGCCGGGAGCGCCCGGGCCGGCCTGCGCGGTCAGCTGGGCGAGGACGGCGGCCGCGTCAGCGGCGAAGTACCGCTCGGCGGCTTCCATCGCCGCGGGGCCGCCGAAACGCGCGGTCTGCGGGTAGTAGGTCTCCACGCTCGCGTGGGTGATCAGCCCCGCGTGCCGAAGCCCCTCGGTCCACTCGCCGATCTGCTCGACAGCGGTGCCGAGGGAACCGGGCGTGCAGGTCAGACGCAGACGTAGGTGGTCCTCGGGATCACGGTGGCGAACGAACCACCAGCGGGGCTCGCTCAACTCCCCGAGCAGGGACGGCAGATGCCGGGTCAGGAGCGGATCCTGGCGGTCGCGGTGCCCGTGCAGGCTGATGGAGAGCAGGTCGCCGCAGCCGGGCAGACGGCCGTGCTCCCGAGTGACGACATCGCCCGATCCGCGGACCGGTGCACGGGCCTGGTCCACAGCGGTCAAGGGGATGATGATCTCGTGGGCGCGCCCGCCGGTCCAGCCCAGGTCCCCGGGTTCCGGTGCGGCACGCAGCAGCGCCCTGCCCTCGCGCTCCACGTGGGTACGGAGCAGGACCCGGTGCGAGGGCTCCGCCAGGTCCAGGTTCATGCGCCGGTCTCCGTCGCCCAGGTACACGTGCTCGGGCAGGAGAACTTCACGGCGCCATTCGGCCAGGGCCTTGTCCCACTGCGGCCACGGTGTCCGCGCGTCGGGCAGGTCGTCATTGCCGAGTGTCCAGCGGGCCGGGGACAGTACGGTGCGCCCGTAGCGCAGTGCGGGGAGGAACGGCAGGCTGGACACGGCCGCTCCCCACGAGAACCCGGTGCACGGAACGGCCAGTGCCACCGGTGCCTCGAACAGGAACCGCGCCAGCGGATGGATGTGCTGGGTCAGACCCACCGCGTTCAGCAGTATCGTGTGCACCGGGCGGCGGCGGGAGACGGAGACCAGGTGCAGTTGCTCGGCATCGGCGGTCACCGCCAGGTCCGTCAAGGGCAGCCGGCCCGTGTCCGGGCCGTGGTAGTCGCCGAGGGGGATCACCAGCTCCGCCACCTGCGGAGTGTGCGAGACGTTCACCGTGCGTATGTACAGCGGGATGGTACTGATCTGCGCGATCAGCGCGTCCTGTTGCACTCCGGGCAGGCCTGCGTACACATCGGTCATCCGGCGGCGGTCGTCGGCGTCGAACAGATGGAGAAAGCGTCCGGTTCCCCTTCCGGCCGCAAGGGCCACCCCGACAATGTGGAGCGTGAACTCCCCTTGTTCCAGGGCGGATACGCTCGCGGCGTGGATCCGCACGGTCACCTCGGTGCTCGGCTGCACGGGGCTGCCGGTGTCCGCCACCGCCAGTTCGTCGATCGCGGCATCATCGAGCCGGACGTGGTGGCGGCGCCCCGTCGCGGCGGCGTACGCGAGCCGCAGCAGCCGGCTGTCCCGGGCGGTCAACGTCGGGCCCGTCGACGCGCCGGTGGTTCCGAGGTAGCCGGACGGGTAGCCGAGGAGGTCGATGGCGTCGAGGACGGGTACCACCGCTCCCGGGCCGTAGCGATCGAGGAAGCGGCCGTGCCAGGCGACCCACTCGGGGCTCAGTGCCGCCCGCGGCGCCAGGCGCGTGAGTGCCGCGGCGGCCTTCGCCGCCTCCTCGGCCACCGCCTCCGGGATCACCAGGTCCCAGTCCAGCCGCAGGTCGAGGGCGAGCGCGGGTTCCGCGGTGGGACACAGCCGCCTCATCAGGGCGCGCACCCGCGCACGTTCAGTACGAGCACCCACACCCGCGGCGGCGGTCGCGTCGTCGTGCCGTGCCAATCCCGCCGCGACCGCGGACAGTTCAGTGGCCACGGGCAGATGCGGTACCAGTCCGAGCAGATCGGCGATCGGGTCGGAGGCCGTGACCGCAGGACGCAGACCGGTGATCAGGAATCGCTGTCGTACGAGGTTCCCGAGCAGGTTCTCGATCGCGGTGGGCGAAGCGGCCGGGAAGCCGACAGACAGTGTTGCCGCAAGATCCGCCCACGGGACCGGCGCCCGTGCACCGTCCATGGCCATGCGGACCGGCCCGGTCGCGCGTATCCCCACGTGTACGGGATCGCCGCCGTTCGCACTGCTCGCCCGGTGCTCGATCATCAGGCGTCCGTCGCGCTCGAACGCGAGGCTGGAGGCGAGCAGCGTCAACTGGGGCCGGAGCTCCGGGAGTTCCTCCAGCCGGTCGACCAGAGCCGCGGTCCATGCCGCGTCCGGTCTGGTGACCGGCCGGTGGCCGGAGCCCGCACGCAGCAGGGGAGTTGCCCCGGTGCGGGCGGCCTGGACACCGGCGAACAGACCGAACGGAGTGGCCCGTGCACGGGCGCGCAGCAGGTAACGCACCACCGACAGGACCGCGCGCCGTACGGCGATTTCCGGCACCGGCTCGCCGGCGCATATCTGATGCACCCGTCTCGCAAGGTCCGGGCTGGAGAACTCGACCGCGGTGGCAAAGCCGGTTGCCTGCCAGGTCTGTTGAAGCCATGCCCGCCACGACTCCGTGTGCGCGGACGGGCCGGTCAGGTCCGGCCAGACCGTCGGGTGGTCGGGACGCCGGACCGCCGCCCGAACCACGGCCGCATCGACATGGCGGTACAAACAGCCCTCCAGCAGCACAACGGCGTTGTTCCCTATACGCCATGGTGATTGTGGCTGCTGCTGCGCCACCCCGGTACCGCAGGGTCCCCATGAGCCACTGATCTGGCTGAATTCCGACCAGCCCGAACGACGACGTAGTGGCTGTTGACGTGCGTGCGGTCTGGCTAGCGTGGTTGCCACGCATGGCAAGCGACACGTTCCCATCATGTTTGCGAAGGGGAGAAAATCATGACTGCTGCATCTCCTGAGGTACTCGCCGATGAGGAATTCGGTGAGCTCGAAGAACTCCAGGTGATCGATTCCAGCGAGCTGAAGCTCGGCGCCGCGTACCACACGTACACCTACATCGCGGCCGAGAACACGGAGGACATCCCCGAGTAGGACGCCCGGGAGCAGGGCAACTCTCCGACGGATGAGACCGGTGAGGCGAGGAGGTGGGTCGTGCCGTCCAGCCTGTCGACGGACCGTACCCGCACCGACGTCCTGCTGATCTTCCCGCCGCAGACCGAGGCCAGGTTCTTCCCGTATCTGAGCCTGCCTTACCTGACCGGCCACCTGCGGCGCCGGGGCCGGCGGGTTCACCAGGCCGACCTGAACGTCGCCGTGCTCCACGAGCTGCTGCGCCGTCCCGCTGTGCTGGACGACGCGGTCCGCGCCCAGGACACGGGCGACGACGGTACGGCCATGAGCGGCTGGTATCGCCGAGCGGTGGCCGACGTCTTCGCCGCCCACATCGGCGAGCTGCGTGCCCACGTCCTGCACAAGGAGCCGGCCGGCGAGCTGGGCCCCGACCGCGCGGTCCGGCTCGCCACTCTGGCCCTCGAACTGCTGGTCCGCGACACCTTCCTGGTTCGGACCTGGGAGAACCTCGACCGGCTGGACGATGCCGTACGCCAGGCCGCGGACCGGCCGCCCGCCGCGTCAGGCGTGCCGGTCGCCTCGCTGCACCGCCTGGTGACCGGGCTGCTCGGCCGGCATCGCCCCCGGGTGGTCGGCCTGTCCGTGGCGTTCTTCAGCCAGCTCGCGCCCGCACTGCTGATCGCCGCCTGGGTCCGGCGGCTGGCGCCGGGCACCCAAATCTGCCTGGGCGGCCAGCAGGTGATGCTCCGTCACGACAGCCTCGCCCGGCTCCCCGGAGTCCGGGACACGGTCGACGCCCTGTGCCCGACAGCCGGTGAAGAGCCGCTCGAACGCTGGCTGGACGCGCTGGACGGAACGATTCCGCTCACCGCCGTACCCGGCATGACCTGGCTGCCCCGTTCCGGGGCCGGGCCGCGCACGGGGCCCGCGGTGACCCTGCGCTTCCGTGACCTCGGACCACCCGACTTCACCGGACTGCCGTTCCGCTCCTACCTCAACGACGCCCTGGAGCTCGCGATCGTCTCGTGCGTCGGCTGCTACTGGGGGCGGTGCGCGTTCTGCTCGTACGGCAACCGGTCGCTCCCGCAAGGCGGTTACCAGCAGGGCACCGCGGCCCAGATCGCCGACGCCGTCGAGTCCGTGGTCCGCGCCACGGGCACCCGGTACGTGTCGGTCGCGGACGAGAACACCAACCTGCGGCTGATCCAGAAGGCCATGCGCGCGGTACGCGAACGCGGCATCCGGGTCCGGTTCGGCGTCCGCAGCAGGCTGGAGCCGGTCCTCACCGACCCGGAGTTCTGCCACGACCTTGCCGCGGTCGGCTGCGCGATGATCTCGGTCGGCTACGAGGGCACCTCGCAGCGCCTGCTGGACCGGATGGAGCGGGGTGTCCGCGCCGCCGACTACCAACTGATCCTCGACAACCTCGACGCGGCGGGCATCGCCGTCCGGTTCAGCGTGATGGGTCAGGTCCTGGACGAGACGCCGGACGAGTTCGAGGCATCCCTGCGCTTCCTCGTCGACAACGAGCGGCGGATCGGCATCGACGCGCTGGAGCTGATGGTGGCGGAGCCCGGCAGCAGACTCGTGGGCAGCCCGGAGGAGTACGGACTCGCCCTCGACACCTCGGACCGCCTCGTGGGCAACCCCGAGCTGAGTTACCTGGCCGGCCGGGTCGGCCACCCCCTGTCCGTCCCCGGCGGCCCGTCGCGCACCGAGGCACTGGACCGACTGGTACGGATCTTCGACACCGTCAAACCAGGCCGTGCGAACGCCTCGGTCCCCTCGCATCCCGCCCAGAACGGCCATCGCACGCTCGCCGTCACGGCCCTGCGCCCCCGCACATGGGTACGCACGGTGCCCGCGTACGCCGACGACCATGCGGCCGACCGTGTCACCCTCGCCGATGTCGTCCGGGAGCGGTTCTACGCACTCCCGCGCGACGACGTGGAACAGCGCGCCGACGGCCTGCTCACGGCCCGCACCGACCGTGGCCGCCGCCTGCTGGCCCGCCTGGCCGACGTGGCGGCAGGCACCCCCGACCCGGCACATTCGGCCGAACCGGCCCCCGCAGCCAGGAGTTCCTCATGACGCAACCGCCGCGCACCGCACCGGGCGGCGCCCCGACCGTCACCGTCACCGAGGCCCCGCCCCGGATGGGCCTGGGGGTCCTGATGGACATGCCGTGGGGCGGCGGACGCCTCGGCAGGCGCGGCATCGGATTCGTGGAGAGCGACGACGGCGGCGGAGACATCACCGACCGGGTCCGCGCCTTCCTGCGCCGCCACGGCGGCGACTTCGCCTACTCGGCCCTCGCGTTCCAGCCGCGCTCACGCGCCCGCGTAGGGCCGGCCGACTACGTGCGCGCGTACGACCGCTTCTTCGAGGCGGTGCCCGCCGGGTCGGCCCGCGCCTTCCACCAGACCGAGCTGAACATGGGCACGCCCGAGCGCTACGACCGCCGCCCGGCCGCCGAGTTCACCAACGAACTGGCTGCCCGCTACGGCTTCTCCTGGGTCGTCGAGGACCTGGGCATCTGGAGCCTGCGCGGCATACCGATGCCCTATCCGCTCCCGCCGCCGCTGACCGAGCCGGGCCTGGAGATCGCCACCCGGAACGTGGCCGAGGCGGCCCGGCTGCTCGAACCGCCGCTGCACGTCGAGTTCCCCGGCTTCACGGAGGGCGGCTCGTTCGTCCTGGGACACATGGACGCCTTCGAGTACTTCGCCCGGCTGGCGGAGGACGCCGACGTGCGGGTGACGCTCGACGTCGGCCATCTGCTCAGCTACCAGTGGCTGAGGGGACGTACCGGAAAGAGCATGTACGACGGGATCGAGGCACTGCCCCTGTCCCGTTGCCGCGAACTGCACCTGTCGGGCTGCCAGATCGTGGGCGGCAAGTTCCGCGACCTGCACCACGGCGTCCTGCTGGACGAGCAGTTGGAGCTCACCGAGTATCTGCTGCCGCGCTGCCCGAACCTCCTCGGGGTGTCCTACGAGGACCCGATGTACCGCGAGGACGGACAACTGGTCGAGAAGTCCCGGCAGAACTACGCACGACTGCGGGACATGGTCGCCGCCTGGCAGCGCGGGGAGGCGGCGTGACCACGGTGGAGCCGGGCACATCCCTGGACGGCGAGCAACTCACCGACCTGCTCATGCGACTTCTGCTGGACGCGGACCTGCGGGCCCGGCTCGCCGACGAGGGCGCCGAGGCCGTGGCGGCGGATCCCGGCGAACTGGAGTGCCTCGCCTCCGTCGACCTCGCCGAACTGGACACCACCGCGCGCCGGCTGCGCTCCCAGGTCTGGCGGCCCGGCAGCGGCAGCAGCCTCGGGACCACGTTCCCGCGCAGCCTGCGACTGCTCCAGGACGTCGGTGCCACGGAGTCCGACCTGCTCACCGGCTTCCTCGGCTCACCGCACTTCGCCCGGTACCGGCTGATCCCGTACACCGCTCCCGGGCTGTCCGCGGAGGAGGCGTTCGCGTCCTACCTGCTGGACGACGCCGGGGCGGGGGCGCTGCGCGACACCGTGACCCACGAGCTGATGATCGCCCTGTTCACCGCGCTGGCGTGCGAGCAGCCGCTGTCGTTCGTGATAGAGGCGGAGGGAATCGTCCCCACCGACCGAGGCCACGCCGCCGTACGCGCGTACGCGGCGGCGTCCGTGGCCACTTGGGGGGCCACCACAGGTGGGCGTCCCTCCGGGGAGACCCAGGGCGCGGACGACGTGCACTACGCGTACTTCACCACGTCCGCCGGGCTGGCTCACGGCGTGGTGTCCGGGCGGGTGGCGGCGGCCTTCGAGGCCGAACCGTCGGACCGGCGCGAGACCGCGCGGCAGGCACTGGCCCGCCGCCGACTGTGGTGACGGGGAGAGGAACCGCCTTGCACATCGTGTTGGTGGACATGCCGTGGTCGTCGCTCGACGCGCCGTCCCTCGCCCTCGGCATTCTCAAACGCCGGATCCTCGACGTCTTCCCCGACGGCGCCGCGGACGTCGAAGTGGTGCACGCCAACCTCGACTTCGCCGACTGGGTGTCCGCACGTACGGAATACGGCTTCGAGGAGTACGAGTTCTGCTCGACCTCGTACTTCTCCGGACACAGCGAGTGGATCTTCTCGGCCGCGCTCAACGGTCAACCCCGTTGGCGGGTGGCCGAGTTCACGGAACACTTCGGCGAGAAGATGCCGGAGCACATGCGGGCCAAGGCGCGGGAACTTCACGAACTCGCGCCACTGTTCGTCCGGGAGACAGCCGCCAAGATCGCCGCCACGGCACCGGACGTGGTCGGCTTCACCACCACGTTCGCACAGAACGCGGCAGCCCTCGCCGCGGCCCGCGTGGTCAAGGAACTGGCACCCGACACCACCACCGTCTTCGGCGGCGCGAACTGCGACGGCCCGCAGGGCGCCGCGCTGCACCGCAACTTCGAGTACGTCGACTTCGTGGTGCGCGGCGAGGGCGAGATCGCGTTCCCGCGGCTGCTCGCCGCGCTCCGCGACGGCGACGCCGACGACCTGGCCACCATCCCCGGCCTGTGCCGCCGCGACCGGGACGGCCGGTCCGTGGCACATCCCATGAACGCCGCCCCGCTGCCCCCCGGAGCACTCGTCACCCCGGACTACGGCGACTACTTCGAGCGGCACGCACGGTCCACCGCGGGCGGCTGGGTGGAACCGCGGCTGGTGGTGGAGAGCTCACGCGGCTGCTGGTGGGGCGAGAAGCACCACTGCACCTTCTGCGGCCTCAACGGCTCGTTCATGGAGTTCCGCAGCAAGGACCCGAGACGGTTCGTGGACGAGATACTCGGCCTGGTCGAGCGTCACCGCGTACTCGACGTGTGGGTCACCGACAACATCCTCGACATGGCGTACCTCAACTCCATGGCCCCGCTCCTCCAGGAGAGCGGGTACGACCTCCGGCTGTGCTACGAGATCAAGTCGAACCTGCGGCGCGAGCAGCTGGCGACCCTGTACGCGGCCGGCGTCAGTTATGTGCAGCCCGGCGTGGAGAGCCTCAGCAGCCGGGTGCTGAAGCTGATGGACAAGGGGGTGACCGGCTGCCAGAACGTACGGCTGCTGCGGGACGCGGAGACCATCGGCGTCAACCTCAGCTGGAACTACCTCTACGGCTTCCCCGGGGAGACCGAACAGGACTACGACGAGATCATCGACCAGCTGCCCGCGCTACACCATCTCGGACCGCCGGCCGGCTCCACCCGTCTGAAGGTCGAGCGGTTCAGCCCCTACTTCGACCGGCCGGAGCTGGGCTTCGGCGACCTGCGCCCCGCCTCGCACTACCACCACATCTACGACCTGCCGGAGGCCGAACTCGCCGACCTGGTCTACATCTTCGACTCACCGCACCGGGGCATCGCCGACGGCTGCCGGGACCGGCTGCGCACGGCCGTCGCCGACTGGACGCGGGCGTATCCGCGCAGCCGCCTGACCCACTGCGACCTCGGCGGACACATCGTCCTGGTCGACACCCGTCCGGGCTTCTCGTGGCAACTGCTCGACCTGACCGACCCGTTCGAAGTGACGGTGTTCCGACTGCTCGACACACCGCACAGCGTGGCGGCGTTGGCGCGCAAGGCGGCAGCCCGGGAGTCGGCCGGAGAGGTGACAGAGGAGCGCGTCACCGACCTGCTGGCACGCTGGATCGCCCTCGGCCTGGTCTTCGCCGAGGGCGGCCAGTACGTACAGGTGGCGCCCGCAGTCGCCAACCAGGACCTGCTGCGGCTCGACGGCGCCGGACTGCACGGGGACGGCACGTCGCTCGTCCCGGCCCTGGCGGCGCCGGCCGCCGCGGGAGACACCCGATGACGCCGGAACTGACGCTGTGGAAGGACCGCGACCTGGCGGCCATGCGCCTGCCGGGCATCCACTACGGCACCCTCGACGGGCCGCCGGAGGACCCGGTAGGCGCCGTCGCGCAACTCGCCTCCGACGGCGTCCAGTTCGTCCAGGTGCACGAGCCCGTGGACCTCACGGATCCGGACGGCGCGTCCGCCGTAGCCGTTCTCCTCGTCATCCGGGAACTCACCAGCCACGGCATCGCGGTGGACTGGACACTGCGCATGGCCGACCCGGCCCAGTGGCGACCGCTGAGCCACCTGCACCCACCGGCAGCCGTCCTCCGCGGCTCCGCAGGACAGGAGAACGAAGACCACGTGGTCACCGCGTGGCGCGACTCGTTCCACATCGCGAAGTGCGGCTACCGCCGCGGCCCCGGTTTCCTGGAGATCCGCGACCACCGCTGGGGCTCCTTCCGGCGCCTGGTCGTCAACGCCCCCCGGAGCACGGGTTTCCAGGGGCTGCTGGACGGCGTCCCGGCGGTCGCGTCGGCGTCGACGGAGCGGGTCCTCGAGCGTCACCTGCGCGAAAACCTGGTCCATCGCGCCGGGCGCTACCTGTGGTGGACGCCGTACCGCCTACGACGCTGGCCGCTCAGCACGACGATCCCGTAGGAACCTCTCGACCCACTGTTCCGTCAACTCGTCGGCCTGACGCCTGATCCCCGGAGCCGGCACCGAGGCGGGCGCGCCGACACCGAGGAAGTCGAGGCAGCCCAGCAGGCCTGCCTCGTACTCCGCGACCAGGTCCTCGTAGACGACGGTATGCGGGGCGATTCCGTGCCGGCCGAAGTAGACCTCCCAGACCGACGCCTCGCGGTCGAGCAGCCGCAGATGCCGGCAGATCTCCTCATAGCTGTATCGGGGAGCGGCGCGCGTGCTCCCCTCCGGCAGAAGGGTCCCGTCCAGGATCCAGACACCGGTCTGCTCGGCCAGGGTGTACGACACGGCCTGCCGCAACCGGTCCCTGCGTTGGATCCAGATGTACCGGGGTCCCTGGAGGATGTCGTACGGGTCGACCTCCAGGCTCCTGAGGTGCCCCGCGGAGATCCGCAGCCCGAACACGCCGTTGGGACTGGTCCGCCACGCCATCAGCTGCCGCACATAGCCCGCCGCCAACTCCTGCGGATCACCGGAGTCGAATTCCCACCGCTCCAAGTAGTCCAGCACGAAGGCGTCGGCGAGGTAGTGCTCGGCGAAGCCGGCCAGCTCGGTGTGCCACAGGGCGCGGGCGAGCATGTTGCTGCCGCACCTGGGGGTCGACGCGAGCACGTAACGGACCGGCGGGAGACCGGCGAATGGTGGGAAGTCGAACTCCGGACCGTTGGTCCGATAGCGCAGCACCATGGCAACACCTTCGCACCCGGCACCAGTGGCTGTCATCGGCGCCGTCGCGTTCCGATCCAGAAGGACCCCCCGATGGTGCGTAGCCGTTGACCAGATCTTCGTAGTGCTATGCGGCTTCTGCCGGGCGGAGGACCTCGTGAAATGGCTGGTCAGACCCTCGTGAGCGGTCACGGTGAGGGAACAGTCTCGGGGGAGGGGGCTGAAAGGCCCTGATGGGGGCACCCGGGTCTGTGCGGCACCGATGGGTGCCGCAACCCCGAGGGAAAGAGAAACTCGTGTACATCGGCCTGGGTACCGTCGTCGTCATCATTGTCATCATCGCTGTCGTCATGATGCTGCGCCGCCGCTGACCGGCGCCCCTCATGCCGCACGATCAGCCATGACCACAGTCCGACCCGGATTCCGTACCCCGGATCCCCGGGCGGGCATGGTCACGCTCGGTGCAGGACAATGCCGCTATCGCATCCGCCTCTCGTTGGGCGAGGAACGTTCCGACTGGAAACCACGCAGGGCGGGTATCAGCTCGGCATCCCGGAACAGGGTTGATCGAGGAAGGGCCACGTGGACAGCAGCCGCCGTGAACGAGCAGAGGAATTCGTGGAGTTGCACCGAGAGGGCTGCTTCCTGCTGCCCAATGTCTGGGACGTGGGAAGCGCCCGCGTCCTGGAGTCGGCGGGCTTCCCGGCGGTGGCGACCACGAGCGCGGGCGTCGCGTTCTCCCTCGGACGCCCGGACCACGACTTCTTCGACGAGAAGGCACCGGAAGACCGCGTCGACCGCGAGACGATGATGCGTCGCGTGCGCGAGATCGCCGACGGGGTGAGGGTGCCGGTGAGTGCGGACCTCGAAGGCGGGTACGGCGAGTCGCCCGACACGGTGGCCGCCACTCTCTCGCTGACGCTCGCCACGGGCGCCGTCGGCGGCAACATCGAGGACTTCACCGGTGACCGCACCCGGCCGCTGTACGACGAGGCGCTCGCGGTGGACCGTATCCGTGCCGCCCGGGCCGCCGTCGACGCCGGAGGAGAGCCGTTCGTCCTGGTCGGCCGGACCGACGTGCTCCTGGTCGGCGATGGGCTCGACGAGTGCGTACGGCGCGCCAACGCCTACCTGGCGGCCGGAGCGGACTGCGCGTTCGTCCCGGGTGCCGCCGACGCCGCGACCATCGGCACGCTGGTGCGCGAACTCGACGGCCCGCTCAACGTGGTCATGGGGCTGACCGGAAACACGCAGACCCTTGAGGACCTGCGGGAGCTCGGCGTACGCCGGGTCACGGTCGGTGGCAGCATCGCCCGCGCCATGTACCACCATCTGCTGCGCGCCGCGCGGGAGCTGGCGGACCTGGGCACCTTCTCCTACGCCGACGACCAGCTCTCCCATACCGAGCTCAACCACCTCTTCCGGCGCGACTGAGACCTGAAAGGTGTCCGAGGCCGAGCGAGTGGCAGGTACCGCACCGTTTTCAGGGCCAGGGGACCGTACCGGCGGGTAAGGTGCGGCGACCGGGCCGGGATTGCCCCCGGCGCAGCATGCCGAAAGTCTGATGGGCCGGACGACTGGAGTCTGTATGTCCCCGTGGACCCGCCCCGCGCTGTGGTGGCGCGCGGCCGTCGTACTCGCCGCCGGGACCGGGCTCGCGCTGGAGACCAGTTCACTCGTCTACTTCACGGTCGACAGCAATGTGATCGTGTTCGGCTACTTCATCGGTGCCGTGTACTGGATGGTGCAGCGCGGCACGACCGAGGCGCCCGCGCCCCGGTTGCGTGGCGCCGCCGTCCTGTACATCACGATCACCGGACTGGTCGCTCACTTCACGCTCAACGACGGGGCGAACCCGCTGCCGGGCCTGGTCTCCGGCCCCGACCGGCTGGAGCACTGGGCGCTGTTCCTCGTGCACTACGTCACTCCCGTCATGGTGCTGCTGGACTGGGTGCTGCTGAAACCCCGTAACGCCTCCCGCTGGAAGGACGTCCCACTGTGGCTGGCCTTCCCGCTCGGTTACGCCCTCCTCGTACTGGTACGGGCGGCCCTGTTCCCGGACTTCGTGACCCCGTACCCGTACTTCTTCCTCGACCCGACGACGAACGGGTACGGCTGGGTCGCCGGCCAGATCGCCCTGATGACGGTCGAGTTCGCGCTGATCGCGGCGGCCGTGGTCGGACTGGACCGCCTCGGCACCGTCGTCGTGGGCAGGCTGCGTCCCGCGCGGGTCTGAGCGCGGGACGCGCGGTGTGCTCCCAGCCGGGCGGCATGGGAATGGGCCCGAAGCCCAGCCGGGCGCATGGGAGTGGGCCGGAAGCCCCCAGCCGGGCGGCATGGGAGTGGCCCAGAAGCCCGCAGGTGCGGCCGAGTCGCCCGCGCGGACATGCATGCGGCCGGAGCGGGCAGAAGGCGCTCACCTTGCTTTCCACCTAAGGCGGCACCTTGACTTCCTCCGTGAACGTCCCCGAGGCGGCTGCTTCACGCACGGGAGCACCGGAGGTTCTGGATGAGCTGCCGTGGACAGAGGAGGGAGTCAAGGTCGCTCCCCGGGACGCACGTGCGCTGTCCAGGCTGTTTCTGGACCGCATGGAGGATGTCATCCAGGTCGGCACGATCGGCCTGATCAAGGCCATCGGCCGGTTCGACCTGTCCCGCGAGGTCGAGTTCACCTCGTTCGCGAGCCCCTACATCGTCGGCGAGATCAAACGCTTCTTCTGCGACACCACCTGGGCCGTGCACGTCCCGCGGCGGCTGCAGGAACTGCGCGTCGCTCTCGCGAAGAGCAAGCAAGAGCTCGCGACCAGGCTGAACCGCCCGCCCACGGTCAGGGATCTCGCGGCCCATCTGGACCTGCCCGAGGAACAGGTCATCGAGGGCATGGTGGCCGCCAACGGCTACGTGGCCGGCTCGATCGACACCCCCGGCAGTGACGACGACTCGGGCGACGCCGGCCCGAAGTACGCGGACACCCTGGGCGAGGTCGACCCGGCGACGGACCTGTTCGAAGACCTCCACGCGCTCGGCCCGATGCTCCAGGAACTCGACCACCGGGAACGGGCCATCATCGCAATGCGCTTCGGCCAGGAGATGACCCAGGCCCACATCGGCCGCGAACTGAACCTGTCGCAGATGCACATCTCCCGTCTGCTCACCCGCACCCTCACCAAGCTCCGCACCGGCCTGCTTCCCGCGTGAAGTCCCCTGATTCCCTGGCCTGTTCTGTTGTGCAGCACCGAAAGGGCACCTGGCGTGAACGCTGAGCACGATCCTCTTCACCAGCCGTCCGCGCCGGTCGTGACCGAGCCGGTGCCGGATGTCCAACTGCAGATGCTGGTACGGCTGATCGGCCAGGACGCAGGGGCCGCGCTGCCGATCACGCTGGTGCTCGGGGGCGGCTTCCTCTACGGCGACCTGATCTCCCACGAGGCATGGCGTGCCGACTGGGCGCGCAGCCTGCGCGGCATCGACGGGCCCGGCGCACAGTTGCTGGAACGGTTCCCGGCGCAGGTGGACCAGGCGGTCGTCGACAAGCAGGGGCAAGGAGTCCCAGAACGGCTGCCGCAGTGGATCCATCTGCGTGACGCCACCGGCGTCGCCACAACGGGCGGGGGCGTGAGCATGCCCCTGTGGCGCGGTCGGCTCGCGGACGTCTCCGGCTGGTCCCTGGGCAGGCCCGAGTAGCGGCGAATGGTGGAGAGACGCCTGGCACGGGCCGGGCCGCCGTGCTACACACCGTGTGTGACCAGGCAGGAATGGTTCTGCGACGTGAAGGAAGCGGTCTGCGAGGATGGTTCGCATGACTGTGCGAGGCAGGAATCACGTGACGGTGTCCGGCCGCGCCGGGGGGCCGGTGCTGATGCTGGCGCACGGGTTCGGGTGCGACCAGAACATGTGGCGGCTGGTGGTGCCGGTCCTGGAGCGCGACTTCACCGTGGTGCTGTTCGACCACGTGGGAGCCGGGCGCTCCGATCTGTCCGCGTGGAACAAGGAGCGCTACTCCTCGCTGGACGGCTATGCCGAGGATGTGCTGGAGATCTGTCGTGAGCTGGCGCTCGGTCCTGTGACCTTTGTGGGGCACTCGGTGAGCGCGATGATGGGTGTTCTCGCCGCTGCCCGGGAGCCGGAGGCGTTCGCCGGACTGGTCCTGCTCGCGCCGTCACCGTGTTTCATCGACGATCCGGCCGTCGGCTACCGCGGCGGGTTCAGCGCCGAGGACATCGATGAGCTCCTGGGGTCGCTGGACGCGAACTATCTGGGCTGGTCGGGTGCCATGGCTCCGGTGATCATGGGCAATCCCGAGCGGCCCGAGCTGGGTGACGAGCTGACCAACAGCTTCTGCCGCACCGATCCGGACATCGCCCGCGTCTTCGCCCGGGTGACGTTCCTGTCCGACAACCGCGAAGACCTCGCCAAGGTCACCGTTCCCACGCTGGTCGCGCAGTGTTCGCGCGACGCGATAGCGCCTCCGGAGGTCGGAACATTCGTACAGTCGCGGATTCCCGGAAGCCGGCTCGTCACCCTGAACGCGACCGGGCACTGTCCCCAGCTCGCCGCACCGGAGGAAACGGCCGCCGCGATCGCCGACTTCGTCGGAACCCCGCGATGATGTCCAAGACCGGCGACGGCGGGAACGGCGAGCCTCCCTGTCCCGAGGAACAGCCCGGGGACGACCATGCCGCGTTCTCCGCGCTCCTTGAGGACAGCGCCGAGGATCTGTACGAGCACGCCCCGTGCGGGTACCTCTCCACCTTGCTGGACGGCACCATCGCGAAGATCAACACGACGCTTCTGGACTGGCTCGGCTACGCACAGGGCGACCTGGTGGGCCGTAAGACGTTCTCCGACCTGCTGACCGTCGGTGGCCGGCTCTACCACGAGACGCACTTCGCCCCGCTGCTGCGTATGCAGGGCGAGGTCAGTGGGATCGCCCTGGAGATCAAGGGGGCCGACGGCAGCCGCATGCCCGTGCTCGTCACCTCCACGGTCAAGTCCGGGGGCGACGGGCAGCCGCGGCTGATCCGCACCACCCTCTTCGACGCCCGTGAACGCCGCGCCTACGAAACCGAACTGCTGCGCGCCCGACAGCAGGCGGAAAGCGAACGCGAAGAACTCAAGCGTCTCAACGCCGCCCTGCAGCAGACCCTGCTGCCCCCGGCGCTGGTGAGCGTGCCCGGCCTGGACGTGGCCGCGCACTACCACATCGCCTCCACCGACAAGGTCGGCGGCGACTTCTACGACCTGTTCCCCCTGACCTCCGGGACATGGGGACTGTTCCTGGGTGACGTGTGCGGCAAGGGCGCGGCGGCCGCGGCCGTCACCTCGCTGGCCCGCTACACCCTGCGCGCCGCCGCCGTGTACAACCCGGACCCGGCCGCCGTACTGAGCAATCTCAACACGGTCCTCAACCACGAATACAACAGCCACGACCCGCGGTTCTGCACCGTCATCTTCGGACTGCTCACGCCCGATGCCGATCAAGGCGGTTTCCGTATCGCGCTGGCCAGTGGCGGTCATCCCCCTGCCCTGATCATGAGCGCGGACGGGACCGCCGACTATCTGCCCACCCCTGGAGGCCAGCTCATCGGCGCCCTGCCGGACGCCCACATCGCTACCACCACCATCCACCTCAGGGCCGGCGACACCCTGTTGCTGCACACCGACGGCCTCACCGAAGCCCACACGGCCTGGAACAGCGCCGGCGACCGCTACGGGGACGAAGCCCTCCTCGGCCTCGCCCGGGCTCTGGCGCCCACCACCGCCTCCGGCGCCGTCGCCGCCATCCGTGACCTGCTCGACACCTTCGGCACCGGCGTCGACGACGACACCGCCGTCCTCGCCATCAGCGTGCCCCGACCCACCAGTGAAGAGCGGCAGTGACTCAGCTCACCATCCGTACCCGAACCACCCCCGCCGGGCCCGTCCTCGAGCTCACCGGCGAACTCGACCACGCCAGCTTCTCCCAGGTACGCGAACTCCTGCCCGCCCTGACACTGCACAGAGGTGAGCAGCTCGTCATCGACCTGGCAGGCGTCACCTTCTGCGACTCCAGCGGCATCAGCGCCCTGATCGCCGCCCGCAACCACGCCCTCGCCGCCCGGGCAGGCATCGCCCTGGCAGCGGTGCCCGGCCACATCAGCCGCATCTTCGGCATCGTCGGGCTGGACCAGGTCTTCCCCGTGCACCCCACCGCACAGGCGGCCGAAGCGGCCTGGACACCGGCCGCGACCGACCCCTGAATCAGCCGCTGCGCGCTTCCTGCTCACGGCTTCCGCCGGGCTCCGTGTGCTTGCGGTGGCTGGTGTCGCACCATGGATAGGTTCTGCTCCGGCGACAGGTACACAGGGCTACGCAGAACCGGTCGGACGACACGGTCGAACCGTCTTCCAGGACGACTTCGACGGGGCCTTCGACGAGCATCGGGCCTTCGCGCTGCGCCGTGATCCGGCGGGGCCGGTCAGCTGAGACGTTCGGCACGGATGATCACCAGCTCTTCCTTCTCGTCGTCGCCCTCCACCAGGCCGCGGCTGCGCAGCCAGCCCGCCCGGGAGCGCAGCACGGGCCCGAAGGCGATGGAGTGATGGTCCACGACCTCGGCGCTCAGCCCTGCTGCCCGCAGTTGCCGCAGACTCTCCTCCGCCCCGCTGAGCGCGGACTGGACCAGAAGCAGCACGCCGCCCGGGCGGAGCAGCGCGGGCGCGTCCTGGCAGATGCGGTCCAGGATGAGGCGGCCGTCGTACCCGGCATCCCAGGCCCGGGCCGCGCTCCACCGGGGGCAGGAGGCCGCCGGGGCGGGCACATAGGGCGGGTTGGACAGGATCAGGTCGAAGGACTGGGCGGACACCGGTGACAGCAGGTTGCCGTGCACCACACGCAGCGGAATTCGGGCGAGCAACGCGTTGACCTTGGCGTTCAGGACGGCGCGCCAGGAGACGTCGACGGCTGTCACCCGCGCACCGAGCCGCCCGGCGGCCAGTGCGACGGCTCCGGTTCCCGTGCCGACGTCGAGGACCGCGGCCTGTGGGGGGAGCGGTTCCCGAAGCAGCGCCTGGACGAGCAGATCGGTGTCGTCCTGCGGTGCGTATACGCCGGGAAGAGTCACGGAAGTCATCAAGGGGTTCCCTATCCGGTTCTCGCGGCGGTCGAAGGACCTGTCCGGCGTGGAACCTGTTCGGTGGTGGCGAGGACGGCGGGCCGGTCAGAGGGGCGTTCGCAGGGAGGACCCGCCGGTCCGCCACGCGCCGAGGAGCTGCGCGCCAAGGCGGTCCTCGAGATAGCCGGTGGCGTCCACGCCGAAGGCGACATCGCGGTTGAGATGGGGCTCCTCTTCAAGGAGGCCCGCGACGACCTCCTTGCGGACGATCTGCTCATGCACGGCGTCGGCTTCCACATGTTCGTCGTAGAAGTGCTCGGCGGCCGGTCCTGCTCCGGCGCGGCGCATGGCGCGGGCGAGCCGCCGAGAACCGGGGGAGGAGGTGATCTCGACGGTGGCGAAATGCCCCACCAGGGCTCCTCGTAGCGCCCGGTGCAGGCCGAACAGGGACATCATGTTCACCACGGCAAGGGCCTCGGCGCTCGCCGAGTCGAGATAGTGCCCGTACGAGGTGTCCAGGTCGAGGTCGGCCATGAGGTCGGCGAACAGGCGTGCGTGCACGCGCTCGGCCCGGCCGCCGCCGAACTCGTCGAACTCCACCGCCGCCATGCCGGCCTTCGCGCGCCCCCACAGCCGGGGCAGCACCCAGGCATGCGGGTCGGCCTCCTTGAGGTGGTACAGCGACCGGTGGGCGGCGTACTCGCGCAGGTGCCAGAGCTCGCCCTCGTCCTGGAGGTAGTGACTGACACCGGTGCCGTCGAGGGGCTCCAAGAGCAGCTCGTCCAAGGCCTCGTCGGCGTCTGCGTGCCGGGTCGCCCCGTCGCGCAGAGCCTTCAGAAACGGCTGCTCCAGAGACGCGCGGACCTTGAGCAGGGCCGGGTCCCATTCGCGAGCGGCGTCGACACCCGCGAAACCCCGGTAGTGCAGCTCGTAACAGAGATAGAGGCCGAGCTGCCAGTCGTCCTCCAGGGGAGAACCGCCGGCGATCACCTCGTCATCCGGAAGCGGCCCCGTATCGCGCAGATAGCCGGCGATCGCCGCCGAGATTCCGCCGCGCGCGGCGGGCAGCTGAGGTTCCTTCGCCGAGATTTCCATGAACGCCGAGTACCCGTGATCGACGATCTCTCACGTGGCTGTACGTGCAGTGACCATGATTCGCGCGCAGGCCTTATCCCGGCCCGCCTCGCGACAGCCCGGCGACGATGATGTCGGCCACCGTCTCCGCGTGGCGTCGGACGTCCTCCGCCTCCGGCGGCTGGGGGGCTCCGAGGAGGGTGGATTCGACGGGGCTGGCGTAGAGGGCGCCGCTGCCCTGGACCACCAGGTAGTGCAGGGTGGCGTAGGGCACGGGGCGGATGCGGCCGGCGGCGATGAGCCGGTTCAGACGGCGTTCGAGTGGCAGGCGCAGCGGGCTGAGGACGTACTCGAAGATGAAGCGCATACGGGGGCTGTCGATGGCTCCCTCGTGGGTCATGATCCTCACCAGCTCGGGGTGTGCCGCCGAGAACGTGACCTGGTGAATGATCCCCTGGCGCAGGACGTCCAGGTCGTCGAGGCCGGGGTCTTCGGCGAGTTCGCGCCAGGAGCCCTTCGCCTGGGCCAGGACGTGCTCCATCGCCGCGAACCACAGCCCCTCCTTGGACCCGAACCGTGCGGTGAGCAGCGCGTGACTCACCCCCATACGCCGGCTCAGTTCCCGCACGGAAGTGCCGTCGTAGCCGTTCTCGGCGAACGCGGCCAGGGCGCCTCGCAACAGCAGGGAGGGGTCGGGTCCCTGGCCCGCCGGAGGGCGCCCCATTCGTTTCGCGGGAGACGCCTCCGCCATGTCACGGACCTCCTGTTCGGGCATAAGCCATCAGTTGCGATATGCGGACAAAACGACCATGCCGAATATGTCGGAAGTAGACATATGTAAACATTCCGCCACTACAGGGGAGTCGGCGGATGTGGCCCGGCGCCGACCTCGCGCAGCTCAACGTGGTCGTTGTGAACGAATCCACCGGCACTGCGCGCACCACGGAGGACATCCACCCCCTCGACCAGGTCGAGATCGGCACGGACCGCTTCCACCTGAGCACCCCCGAGCTGACCTGGAGCGGCGGCAGCAGCGGCTACGCGCTGAGCGTCAAGGGTGAGGGCGTACGGATCGACCTCACCGCGACCGCCTCCGGCCCGCCGCAGCTGATGAACGGCCGAACGGCAGCCGGCGAGGGCCGCGTCGGATTCGTCGACGCCGACGACAGCGCCGCCGTCGCCGTCCACGCACTGACCGCGACACAAGCCCCGAACACCGACCTGATCATCACTGGTCCCGCAGCGCTCGACTACGGCGACATCGCGGCCGTACTCACCCAGGTCACCGGACGGACCGTCACCCACAGCAAGTTGACCTTCGAGCAGATGCGCGACCGGCTGACCGCCGGCATGCCCGTCGAGTTCGCCGCGATGCTCGCCGCAATGGACCGGGCCATCGCCGAGGGCGCCGAGGACCGCACCACCGACACGGTCCAGCGCCTCACCGGCCGCCCGCCGCGCGGCTTCCGCGCTTTCGCGGAACGGGAGTCGGGCCGCGTCCGGGCCTGACCTACCCGGCGAGATCGCGCGTCCTCAGCGGACGGCAGGGCGCGCCAGGAGCTCGGTGACCTGCTGGCGGACCACTTCCCAGGCCGCCTCGTGAAGGCCGCCGACAGTCGTACGGCGCAGGGCGTGGAGGACCTGATCGGTATCGGCGTCGCACACGGTGCTGTCGCTGAGTACCTCGTAGCCGTCGCGGACGGCGACGCGAAGGAGGCTTCGTCCGCCGTCGGCGTGCACAGCCGCGGCGACGACCAGGGGCGGCGGCCCACCCGCTTCGCCCGGCTCCTTGTAGTACGCGCTGGCGATCGGTTCGCGCCAGCGGAGGCCGAGCAACAGGTGGCGCTTGGCCAGCACTTCGGCCAGGTCGGTCTCGTAGACGCTGTCCGGTTCCAGGACCGTCGCACGGGCGTCAAGGACGAGTGCCGCGGGCAGCAGACATCGCAGCGTGCTCCCGACGATGTTGCCGCCCACCGTGGCCGTCCGGCGCACCGCTCCGGTTCCCACGGTGGAGGCGGCCCGGCGCAGCGTCTCAGGCAGCTGATCGTCGATCCGGTGCAGCAGCACGGCCGCGCCCAGGGCCTCGCGGCCGATCAGATTGGCCTCCGGCAGCTCGCGCAGCGACACGGCCTGTTCGGGGAAGCCGTCCCGCTGCCAGGTGGCCCACACCAGAGTCGCCCCGCCTATCGGCACCGCCCCTTCGGCCATGCACTCCTGTGCTTCGGACACGGACGTGGGCAGACGCAACAGCACGGTGGCCGACCTGCCTTCCTGGAAGTTGGGGTCGAGGTAGGCGATACCTCGACCACTTGACCGTTGACATGGCGCATTTTCCCCGCGCACGCGGGGGCGCGTACAGGGCTCACTCCTGCACACGGCTCTCCTCGCGTGCGGGCCTGCAGTATGGCGCCGTTGACCGGCGTCAGTGGTCGGCACCCGTGCCCGGCGTACCGAGCGGCCGGCCGAGCCGCAGATTCCAGCGCCCGGAGCGTCCGCTGACCTCGGTCGCGGTCAGCGGCGGTACGTCGAGACGCCAGAAGGACGCCTCGGGCGCCTTGAGGACCGTGACCGCCACGGCCCGTACGATCTCCGGCTCCACCACGGCGAGGGTCCTGCCCGCGATCTCCGCGGCTGCGTCCAGCCACCCGGCGACCCGCTCGCACAGGGCCCGCACCGATTCTCCATCGGGTGGCGCCGCGGCAGGGTCCGTCAACCAGCGGGCCACCATGTCCGGTTCCCCGGCGCTGACTTCATCGAGCGTGCGACCCCGCCAGCGGCCCATGTCCAGTGCGCACAGCCCGGGTTCGTCCAAGGCGACGAGCCCGAGGGCCGACGCCGTTTCCCGGCAGCGCACCGTGGTCGAGACCAGCACCCGGTCAGCGATGGGAAGCGTGCCGGCGGCGGACGCGGCGCGTGCGGCGCCACTCGCATCGATCGGGCTGCCGTCGTCGAACCGGGCCTCCCGCAGCGACCGGTTCATCGCCGGTGAGATGAATGTGACGCGGCTGGTCACTGGTTCGCTCCTGTTCTCCGTCGTGCCGGGGGAGGGGCACGTGTTTCGGGTACGACATCACAGCCACGCGCCACATGTGCACCCGGGCACCGACCCCGGGCCGGCCGAGAGGGGCCGGAGCACTTCCTCTCGGCCGTCCCGACCGGGTCAGGATCCGGCGGGTTCCGTACGGACCGTCCGGGCCGCCGCGACCAGGTGCGCCAGCGAGGCGCGGGTCTCGGGCCGGCCGCGGGTCTTCGGGCCGCAGTCGGGGTTGACCCGGAGACGTTCGGCGGGGCTGGCCTCAAGTCCCTTGCGCAGCAGGGCTGCTGCCTCCTCCGCGCTAGGAACGCGCGGGGAGTGGATGTCCTAGACGCCCGGCGGGACGAGAGCGCGCAGGGGTGACACACCGAACGTGACGATCCTCGCGCGGAAAGGCGCGGTCGTCCGTCCCGATCTGTACGCCGACCCGCCCATGAGGTCACCGGGATATCCGCGCACGAGGGGTCGCGCACGGGCAGCGGGCAGGTCTTCGGACTTGTGGGCGCGCCCTCCGAGCGCCTGGCGGACGGGGCGAACCAGCTGCACCGACCACCGTAGAGGCCTTCGCTCGAGCTCGGGGGCAACGCTCACATGCCGGATGCTGGGATGGGACATTCGGCCCTCCACCTCGCCGCGGGTTCTGCCCGACATTGGTTGCGGGAGTCGGCATTGACATTGCGTTTACCGCCGTTCGCCGCACGTACCGCCGAGTTTCACCCAGGGGCCACGAGGGCCTTCCTTGTCGTTCGGTGCTCTTGTAACACTCCAATCGCACACGTTCCCGCAGCAACCCGGCCACCCGGTCATCCCGTACTTCCGTCACCTCCGTCAGGACAAGAGGGGTCACCCACCCATGCCTCAAGTGAATCGGCGCCGCTTCCTCCAGCTCAGCGGCGGCACCGCGGCGTTCGCCGCGCTGAACAGCAGCATCGAGCGCGCCGCGGCGCTGCCCGCGCACCACGGCTCCGGCACGATCGACGATGTCGAGCACATCGTCGTCCTGATGCAGGAGAACCGTTCGTTCGACCACTACTTCGGCTCGCTCAGGGGTGTCCGCGGCTTCGGCGACCCCCGTCCGGCCACCACGGCGGGTGACAAGTCGGTCTGGCACCAGTCGGACGGCACCAAGGACGTGCTCCCCTTCCGGCCCGACGCCGACGACCTGGGCCTGCAGTTCATCCAGGATCTTCCGCACGGCTGGAGTGACGGTCACGCCGCCTTCAACAAGGGCAAGTACGACAAATGGGTGCCCAATAAGTCGTCGACGACGATGGCGTACCTGACGCGCGAGGACATTCCGTTCCACTACGCGCTGGCCGACGCGTTCACCATCTGTGACGCCTACCACTGTTCGTTCATCGGCTCCACCGACCCGAACCGGTACTACATGTGGACGGGCTACACCGGCAACGACGGCACCGGCGGCGGCCCGGTCCTCGGCAACGACGAGGTCGGCTACGACTGGACGACGTACCCCGAGCGCCTCGAAGCGGCCGGCGTCTCCTGGAAGATCTACCAGGACATCGGCGACGGCCTGGACGCCAACGGCTCCTGGGGCTGGATACCCGACGCCTACCGAGGCAACTACGGCGACAACTCGCTGCTCTACTTCAACAACTACCGCAACGCCAAGCCCGGCGACCCGCTCTACGACAAGGCCCGCACCGGCACCGACGCCCGCAAGGGCGAGGGCTTCTTCGACCAGCTCAAGGCCGACGTCAAGGGCAAGAAGCTGCCGAAGATCTCCTGGGTCGTCGCGCCCGAGGCGTTCACCGAGCACCCCAACTGGCCCGCGAATTACGGCGCCTGGTACATCTCCCAGGTCCTGGACGCCCTCACCTCCGACCCCGAGGTGTGGGGAAAGACGGCGCTGTTCGTCACGTACGACGAGAACGACGGCTTCTTCGACCACCTCGTACCGCCGTTCCCGCCGCAGTCCGCCGCGCAGGGCAAGTCCACCGTCGACGTCGGTCCGGATCTCTACGCGGGCGACGCGAGCCACGCGGCGGGCCCCTACGGGATGGGCCAGCGGGTGCCGATGCTCGTCGTCTCGCCCTGGAGCAAGGGCGGTTACGTCTGCTCCGAGACGCTCGACCACACCTCCATCATCCGGTTCATGGAGCGCCGCTTCGGCGTGCACGAGCCCAACATCTCGCCCTGGAGGCGCGCGATCAGCGGCGACCTCAGCTCGGCCTTCGACTTCGCCCACAAGAACACCAGGCCGGTCGCGCTGCCGGACACCGACGGCTACCAGCCGCCGGACAACGACCGCCACCCCGACTACGTGCCGACCCCGCCGGCGAACCCCGTCCTGCCCAAGCAGGAGCGTGGCTCGCGGCCCGCCCGCCCGCTCAAGTACGCGCCCCTGGTGGACGGTTCGGCGGACGTGGCGGCCGGCAAGTTCACGCTCACCTTCGGCTCGGGCGCCAAGGCCGGCGCCGCCTTCCTCGTCACGTCCGGCAACCGCACCGACGGCCCCTGGACCTACACGACCGAGGCGGGCAGGACGGTCGCCGACACCTGGAACTCCGCGTACTCGAACGGCTCGTACGACCTGACGGTGCACGGCCCGAACGGCTTCCTGCGCACCTTCAAGGGCCCCGGCAAGACAGCCGGACCCGAGGTCACCGCGCGCCACGTCGGCGACGACGTCGAGCTGACCCTCACCAACAAGGGCGCCGGCACGGTCAACCTGAAGGTGAGCGACGGCTACGGCGGCAAGCCCAAGTCGTTCAAGCTGCGGTCGGGCGCGAGCGTCAAGCACACCTTCGACCTGCGGGCGAGCAAGCGCTGGTACGACCTGACCGTCGTCTCCGACACGGAAGTGAGCTTCCTGCGCAGGTTCGCCGGACACGTGGAGAACGGCCGGCCGGGCGTGAGCGACCCGGCGATCGTGACCGACTGACGGGAAAGGGCGGTCACGGACACTCCGTGACCGCCCGGTTCTACAGGGCTGTCAGATGCCCCGCGTTCGGCTGCTGCGGCAGCAACGAGGGTTCGTACGCCGCCGACTCGGGCTTGAGGGCCAGCACCGCGGCAACCGGATGGTCCTCGACCAGCACCGCGGCAACCGGATGGTCCTCGACCAGCACCGCGGCAATCTGATGGTCCTCGACCAGCAGCGCAGGCGCCGTTCGCGACAGCGTCACCACGCCCCAGGCCGCGATGCCCGCTCCAACGAGGGCCAGCAGCATGCCCACCGCGCCGCCCTGGAGGCGTTCCCCGAGCAGGGACAGACCGATCACCGCGGCGGCCACCGGATTGGCGAGCGTCACCACGGCGAGTGGCGCGCCGAGACCGCCCCGGTACGCGGTCTGCGACAGCAGCAGTCCGCCCACCGCGAAGGCCGCCACGAGCAGGGCCACCACGATCACCTGGGCGCTGAGCAGCGAGTCCGAGCGGTCGGTCGCGGCCACCGTCACCGTCTGGGTGAGTGCCGAGGCGACACCGGAGGCGAAACCCGAGGCGGTCGCGTGCCGCAGCCCCGGCCGCGCACCCCGGCGTGCGAGACCGCCGATCAGTACGGCGGTCGTGGCGGCGACGGCCAGCGCCTGCGGCACGCTCAGCACGTTGTCGGGCGCCGGCCCGGACGCCGTGACGAGCAGCGCCGCGAGACCGGTCAGGGTGAGCGCGGTGCCGCGCCACTCGACCACGCTGACCCGCCGCCCGGCGACCCTCGCCCCCAGCGGCACCGCGGCCACCAGGGTGAGCGCGCCGAGCGGCTGCACCAGCGTGAGCGTGCCGTACTTGAGCGCGGCGACATGCAGCAGTGCGGCGGACGCGTTCAGCGCGACCGACCACCACCAGGCCCCGCTGCCCAGCAGCCGCAGCATGCCGGAGTCCGAGCTGCGGGACGCGAGCCGCTCCTGCGCCACGGCCGCGGCGGCGTATGCGACGGCCGAGAACAGCGAAAGGACGATGGCGGCGACCGTGGCATTCATCGGCCGGCTCCGACGAGTTCCGGTATGTCCCGTACGGCGTCATCGGCGCGTTCCTGCGTACGCCCCGCCGTTGTCGTCGTCCGGTGGGGCAGGTGGATCACCGCGAGGGCGATGCCGAGCAGCGCGGCGGCCACGATCGCGTCGAGCCAGTAGTGGTTCGCCGTTCCGACGATCACCAGCAGGGTGATCAGCGGATGCAGCAGCCACAGCCAGCGCCACCGGGACCGGGTCGCGGCGATCAGGCCGATCGCGACCATCAGGGCCCAGCCGAAGTGCAGCGAGGGCATCGCCGCGAACTGGTTCGCCACCGCGTCGGTCGCGGGGTGCGCCCCGTACACCGTGGGCCCGTACGCCTGCCCGGTGTCCACAAGCCCCGCGGCCTTCAGCAGCCGCGGCGGTGCGAGCGGGAAGAAGAGATGCCCGACCAGAGCGGCGCCGGTGACCACCGCGAGGACGCGGCGCGCCCATACGTAGTGGGCCGGGCGCCTCAGATACAGCCAGACCAGGAAGGCCACGGTCGCCGGGAAGTGGACGGTCGCGTAGTAGATGTTCGCGATGTGCACGAGGGTGTCGCTGTGCAGCAGCACGTTCTGTACGTCGCTCTCGCCCGGCAGGTGGAGGGCGCGCTCCCAGTCCCATACGCGGTCCGCGTTGCGGAAGGCCTCGGCGGTGTGGCCGGTGGCCAGCTGCCGCCCGATCTTGTAGACGAGGAAGAGGCCCACGACGAGCAGGAGTTCGCGCAGCAGCGGCGGGCGTGCGGCGGTGTCTTTCGGCGGGTGCGCCACCTTCTCGTATGGTGCGGCCCGGCCTTCGGCCGCGTCGGTCGCCGGTTCGATTGCGGATTCTGCAGGCTCGGTTCGGGAATCCATCCCCCGGCCCCCTTGCTGACGGTCTTGCGTGGGGTGGTGCGTGGTGAGCCCAGGACAAGGTCCACTCCATGCCGGTTACTCGACAAAGGGGTGGGTCCTGTCCAAGGCTCATCGATACGCCAGTGTACCGATACGAGAGTGTACCGATACGCTGCCGTTCCGGTACAGTGGCGTATCGATTAGACTGTGTGAGACGGACCACCGAATCCCACCGTGTCGAACCGACCGAGCGAGGAGAAGAGCATGACGTCGCAGGCCGCGGACGGACCGGAGACGGTCGTCGCCTCGCGCCGCTCCAAGATCACGCCTGAGCGTGAGCAGGAGTTCTACGACGCTGTGATCGACCAGCTCCGCGAGTGCGGCTATGACGCCTTCACCATGGAGGGCGTGGCGGCGAGCACCCGCTGCAGCAAGTCCACGCTCTACCGGCAGTGGAAGACGAAGCCCCAGTTCGTGGCGGCGGCGCTGCGCGCCAACCGCTGCCCCCGGTTCCTGGGTATCGACACCGGCTCACTCGCCGAGGACCTGCGCGCCGCGGCGCGCGCCGCGGGCGAGTGGTCGGACCACGACACGCGGCTGCTCCAGGCGCTCGGCCACACCGTGATGGCGGACGAGGAGCTCCAGCGGGCCCTGCGCGAAGCGCTCGTCGAGCCCGAGGTCGCCTCGCTGAAGGAGATGATCCGGCGCGCGGTCGACCGAGGGGAGATCGCCGCCGATCACCCGGCGCTGGACTTCATTCCGGCGCAGGTCATCGGCGTCATGCGGGTGCGCCCCGTGCTGGAGGGGCAGTACGCGGATGCGGCCTATCTCACACAGTTCGTGGAGGCGGTCGTGCTTCCGACCCTCGGCCTGACCTGAGACTCAGGCCGCCGTCCGCGGGATGACCGGACGTCGGCCTGCGCGCGCCGCACCGTGGGGACGGGGGCGGCGCGAACCCCCGGCCGGGTGGGGTTCCTCTTGAGCGGAGGGGCACCCCACCCGGCCGAACCGTTTCCGTACCGCGGGTCCGGCGCGATCCGCCGGACCCGCGGTACGGCGCTACACGCCTTGCCCGCTGCCGGTCCCGGAGGCCACCTTGATGCCCTTCGTGACCTCGTCGATCACGTCCTGCTTCTCACTGACGTCGACGCCGAAGCGGATGATCACGAGCTGCTTGGCATTGAGGGGGGAGGGGAAGGCGAGCGACTCGACATAGCCGTCCTCGCCCTTGCTGGTGACCGCCTTCCAGCGGACCAGGTAGCCCTTCTGCCCCGCCACGGTGACCGCCTTGGAGGCGAGTACCTCGTGCGAGGTGATCTCGCCGTAGGACTTGCCGCCGTAGGACTCCTCGGCGTTCTTGGAGATGTCCTCCTTCGCCGCCGCCTCGGCCGTGGTGGCCTTCAGCTCGAGTGCCACCGCCGGGGCCGAGTACAGGCCGCCGGCGGTGCAGGTGGCCGTGGTGTCGCCGGGGCACTTGTAGGAGTCGTCCGAGGTCACCGCGGCGCCCACCGTGATGCTGGAGCCGGTCCAGCCGTCGGGCACCGGGATGCTGATGCCGTTGATCGGGTCGGTGGCGAAACCGGGCTCCTGCGGCGGAAGGGACTGACTCGGCCCCGGGGCCTGGCCGCGCGGACCGCCGGAGCCTCCCGAGCCGCCACCGGGGCCGCCGCTGGGCGCGCCCGAGGGCCCGCCCGAACCGCCGGGGAAACCGCCGGGACCCTGGGAGTTGGCGGTGTTGTCACTGCTGCCGTCGCTCTTCGTCAGTGCGTACACCCCACCCCCGATGCCGGCGAGGACCGCTATCGCCACGGCGACGGCTATACCGGTGCGCAGTCCGCGCCGCGGCGGGCCCGGCGGATAGGCCGGATACGGTCCGGTGGCCGGCGGGTGCGCCGGGGGACCCCATGCGGCGGCCGACCCGACGGGCCGGGTCTGGTCCGTCCATGTCTCCCCGTCCCACCAGCGCTCGGTGGCGGGACTGTCATCTGTCTGCCCGGGGTCGGGATACCAGCCGGGAGGAGTCACCTGCGTCATGGTGCCCACCGTATGAGGCCTGCGTGAAAGACGGATGAGAGGGGCGGGGGAAGGTTCATTTCAGGACTAGCCGGAGAGGTGTCCGGTCCGCTCGCGGCGGCAACCGCAGCCCGTCCCGCCCCGGCGTGATCGACCCTAGAACGCTGGGATGCCGGGCCCCGGTGCTCGCCGGGTCGGTGCCCGGGAGGCCGTGCAGGGTCAGGAACCCGAGTACGGCGAAGGCGTACGCCTCCTTGGCGGCCGAGGGCAGGCCCAGCGCGTCGGAGGTGTGCAGCGTGACGCCGGGGAGTTCGGCGCCGAGCATCGCCATCAGTACGGGGTTACGGGTGCCGCCGCCGGAGGCGATCACCTCGGTGGCCCGCACCGTGCGCACCGCGTCGGCGACCGTGCGGGCGGTGAGCGCGGTGAGGGTCGCGATGACGTCCTCGCCGGTCAGCGTCCTGAAGCCGGTCAGCGCGTCGCGCAGATAGCCGAGGTGGAACAGCTCCTTGCCCGTCGTCTTGGGAGCGGGCAGGCCGTAGTACGGCTCGGCGAGCAGGCGTCGCAGCAGCGGGCCGTGGACGGTGCCGCGGGCGGCGAGGGCACCGTCCACGTCGTGGTCGAGGCGGCCGCCGCTGAAGCCCCGTGCCGCCGCGTCCAGGAGCGCGCACGCGGGCCCCGTGTCGAACGCGGTGCCGTCCGGCGCGGTGAGGTTGGCGATACCGCCCAGATTCAGCGCCACCGGCGTCCCCGCCCTGCCGCGCAGCCACAGCCGGTCGAACAGGCTGACCAGGGGTGCGCCCTGCCCGCCGGCGGCGATGTCACGTGGCCGGAAGTCGGCGACCACGGGCAGCCCTGTCGCCTCGGCGATCCAGGCCGGCTGCCCGAGCTGGAGGGTCCCGTGCACCCGCCCGTCCGCCACCCAGTGGTAGACGGTCTGGCCGTGCGAGGCGACCAACTCGGCTTCCTCGTCGCACAGTTCGCGGTCGGCGCGGACGGCCGCCGCCGCGAAGGCCTGCCCGATCCGGGTGTCCAGGCGGCACACCTCGGCCAGGCCGCTCGCGGCCGGCGGAAGCGCCGCCGCCAGCGCGTCGCGCAGCTCGGAGGCGTACGGCTCACTGACGAACCCCAGCGGCCGCAGTACGAGGCTCTCCTCGTCGAGGGTCAGCTCGGCCGCCGCCGCGTCGATGGCGTCGTACGACGTCCCGGACATCAGGCCGATCACCCGCACCTCCTCAACTCCCTTGCTTCTGCTGCCCCTTGGGAAGCGTGGCCAGCGCCAGGACGCTGACGGCGCAGGTCGCCGCCGCGTAGTACCCGGGAATGTCCACGTTCCCCGTCCGTTTGACCGTCTCGGTGATGATGAGCCCCGCGCAGCCCGAGAACACCGCATTGGACAGGGCGTAGGCGAGTCCCAGGCCCGTGTAGCGGACGCTCGTCGGGAACATCTCGGAGAGCATCGCCGGCCCGGGCCCGGCCATCAGCCCGACCACGGCACCCGCCAAAAGCACGGCGACACCCTTCACCCCGTTCGAAGTCCCGGCGCTCTGAAGAAGGTTGAGCAGCGGGATCGCCAGCACGGTGACCAGGACGGCCCCCGTGAGCATCACCGGGCGCCGTCCGATCCGGTCGCTGAGCAGGCCCGCCGGGATGATCGTCGCCGCGAAGCCGAGGTTGGCGACGACGGTGGCGAGCAGTGCCTGCTGGAAGGTGGCGTTCAAGGTGCTCTGGAGGTAGGCGGGGAGCACGACGAGGAAGGTGTAACCGGCCGCCGCCCAGCCCATGACGCGCCCGGCGCCGAGCGTGATCGCGCGGGCCAACTCCCGCCCTGTCGGCCGCTCTTGGCCCTGCTCCCGGGCGAGGGCGGGCGTCCCGTCCAGGCGGGTTTCCCTCTCGAAGGCCGGCGTCTTGTCCAGGCGGGTTTCCTTCTCGAAGGCCGGTGTCTCGTCCAGCCGAAGGCGCAGCCACAGCGCGCCGAGGCCGAGTGGCAGCGTCAGCAGGAAGGGGAGCCGCCAGCCCCAGTCGCCCAGCTCCTGTGCGCTGAGCACCGTGGCCAGCAGCGCCGCGACCCCCGCGCCGGCCAGCAGTCCCAGCGCCACCGTGAACGACTGCCAGGACCCGTAAAGGCCGCGCCTGCCCGGCGGTGCGAACTCCGTCATCACCGAGACCGCGCCCCCGAACTCCCCGCCCGCGGACAGCCCTTGAAGCACCCGCAGCAGAGTGAGCAGCCAGGGAGCGAGGGCGCCGACGGTGGCGTAGGTGGGCAGCAGGCCGATCAGGGTCGTCGCGGCCGTCATCAGGACGATCACCAGGATCAGCACCGGACGGCGCCCGATCCGGTCGCCGAGCCGTCCGAACAGCGCGGCGCCGACGGGCCGGAAGAAGAACGCGAGTGCGAAGGACGCGTATGTCTTCACCAGGCCCTCGACCTCGCTGCCGCCCTCCGGTGTGAAGAACCGCGCCGCGATGATCGTCGCGAAGTAGCCGTAGACCCCGAACTCGTACCACTCGATGAAGTTGCCCACGGAGCCCGCGAACAGGGCTCTGCGGGACTGTCCGGTCGGAGAGGCGCGCAGGTCGGAGTCGTGCGCGGGGGCGCTCATGCCGGTTCCTCCCGGGGCGCGGCGGGGCCGGGCGGTCCCGGCGGGGCGGCGGAGACTGATGTTGGAAAATTAGTTTCAGTTCGTGGGTGGTTGGCTGTCAATAACTTTCACCCGGCCTGGTCGGGGCATCGGCGCGTCGACTGCGGAACCCCGCCGTCACTCGTCTCGGCAACAGCTGCCCGGACCCGCCGACATGACGGCTTCGAGAGGGCTACGCTCTTTGCCTGTACGTCGTTTGGGCGACCTGGGGAGGTAGCGGGATGACGGAGGCCGGGCCAGGAGTGGCCGCCTCGGCTCCCCTGTGGGAGCGCGACGAGGAAGTCGCCACGCTCGAACAGGCGATCGGCGCCCTGCGCGCGGACTCCGCGACGCCGGGAAGCCTGCTGGTGTTCAGCGGTGACGCCGGCCTCGGCAAGACCGCGCTCCTCGCCGAGGCGCGCCGGATCGCGGAGAGCACCGGCTGCGCGGTGTGGTCGGCACGCGGCGGCGAGACCGTCACGTCCGTCCCCTTCAATGTCGTACGGCAGCTGTTGCAGCCCGCTCTGGTGTCGTTATTGCCCGAGGAGGCGCGCGAATATCTGGGCGACTGGTACGACATCGCGGGACCCGCGCTCGGCATAGCGGAACCGGGCGACCGGCAACCCGACCCGCAGGGCGTCTGCGACGGCCTGGTCGCGGCTGTGCGACGACTGGCCAAGCGCGAGTGGCCGCTCGTCCTTCTCGTCGACGACGCACACTGGGCCGACCAGGAGACCCTGCGCTGGCTGGCCGCGTTCGCCGAGCGCCTCGACGACCTGTCCGTCCTCATCGTGGTGGCCCGCCGCCCGTCCGGCGTGAGTGGCGTGAGCGCCGCCTACCTCGACACCATCGCTGCCGCTGCCCGCCCGATCGCCACCCTGAGCGCCCTGACCCCGTCGGCGGCCGAAGGGCTGACCCGTGCCACCCTCGGCGAGCACGCCGACGCCCCCTTCTGCCGCGAGGTCTGGGCGGTCACCGGCGGAAACCCGTACGAGACCGTCGAGTTGCTCGCCAAGGTCCAGGACAGCGGGCTCGACCCGGTGGAGGGCTCGGCCGCCGAACTGCGCGCCCTGAACCGCTCGGCCCGCGGCCGCGGACTCGTCGCCCGCCTCGAAGGACTCGGCATCGACGCCACGCGATTCGCCTGGGCGGCCGCGATCCTCGGCACCGGAATCTCCCTCGACCTGGCCGCCCACCTCGCCGGAATGCCGACCGAGGAGGCCGTGCGCTGCGCCGAACTGCTCGGCGTCGCCCGCATCCTGACCAGGACCGAACCTGTGAACGGCAGGGAGTCCGAAGGCGACCTGGAGTTCGTGCATCCGCTCATCGCGAGCGCGGTCTACCGCTCGATCCCGGACGCCCTGCGCACCGCCATGCACGGCCAGGCCGCCTGGGCGGTCACCGACTCCGGACGGGGCGCCGCGGCCGCCTCCCGGCACCTCCTCGAAGTGCACCCGGACGAAGACCCCGAACTCGTCGAGCAGATGCGCGAGGCCGCCCGCGAACACCTCGCCGTCGGCGCGCCCGACGCGGCCAGGCGCTGTCTGGAGCGCGCACTGGCCGAACCCCCGCTTCCCGACGTCCACGCGCGCGTGCTCTACGAACTGGGCTGCGCCACGCTCCTGACCGCGCCCGCCAGGACGATCGGCCATCTGCGGGCCGCCCTCGACAGGGCCGGCCTCCAGGGCGACCTCCGGGTGGACGCGGTCTTCCGCCTCTCCCAGGCACTCCTCCACAACGACCAGCTCGAAGAGGCCGTCCGCACCGTCGACGCGGAGGCCGCCCGGCTCGACCCAGGCCCTGCCCGGATGCGGCTCCAGGCCGTGCACTACATGTGGGAGGGCATCCACGCCGGCGAGGACCAGGCCTCGGGACGCTCCAGCGGTCTCGCCGAACTCGCCAGGACCTGCACGGGCCGCGACAACTCCGAGCGCGCGCTGCTCATACTGCGCGGCTTCGACGCGATGACGCGCGGCGAGAACGCCGAGGAGGTCGCGGAAGTCTGCGACCGCGCCCTCGTCAACGGCCGCCTCGCACCGGGACTGGGCTGGACCGACACCGAGTGGGGCATCGAACTCCTCCTGATGCTGGGCAGCGCGTACGCCTACGCCGACCGGCTCGACCGCGCCGAGAGCCTGTTCAGCGAGGCCCTGCACGCCTATATGAAGGCAGGCTGGAGCGGCGGCCACCTAGCCCTGGCCAACGCCTACCTCGGCCTCGCACACCGCAGACGTGGTCGCCTCGCCGACGCGGAAACCTATCAGCGCGAGTCGCTGCGCCTCGCGGAGCGGGTCGGGCGCGGGCTGCCCCTGTACTGGTCCGCGACCTGCGGGCTCATCGACACACTGATCGCCCGCGGCCACCTCCTGGAGGCGGAGGAGATCGCCGAGGAGTACGGCTTCGCACCGCCGTACCCGTCCACGATCGTCCTCCCCGACACGCGCTCCGTCCGCGGCCGGCTGCTGTGCGCCGTCGGCCGCACGAAGGAAGGCATCAACGAACTGGAGGCAGCCGAGAAGGCCGCCGCCGTGCGCGGTCACCACAACACGGTGCTCGCGCCCTGGGCTGTCGACCTCGCCCGCGCTCTCGCCACGGAGGACCCGGCGCGCGCCGCGGCCCTGGCCGCAGACGCCCGCCGCCAGGCCGAGCGTTTCGGCACGGACACGGCCATCGGTGAGGCCCTGCGCTGTGCGGCGGCCCTGGAGTCGGGCCAGCGCGCGGTACGGCTCGCCGCCCAGGCGGTCACCTATCTGGAGGCCTCCCCCTGCCAGTACGAGCATGCGGCGGCGCGTGTCGAGTACGGCATCGCCGCCCGGTCGGTGTCCGAGCTCAACAAGGGCCTGACGCTGGCGCGTTCGTGCGGCGCGGACGGAGTGGTGGCACAGGCGCAGCGGGCACTGGACGGCTTCTAGAGCGGGGTCCACCAGCGCCAGTTATTTTTTGGTGCCCGCCTCCTGGTCCGTCGGGTGCCGGCCATCGAGCAACCGCTCGGTGGTCGCCGCCAGCCGCTTCCAGACCTCGCGGTCGTACGCCTCCTTGTGCGCCCGCGAGGGGCTGGTGCCGTCGAAGTATCCGCCCGTGCCCAACTCCGTTGTCACCAGGGCGAGTACACCGGCGCCGCCGTCGGCGACGCTGGACCACGGCTCGACGCCTCCCTCGCGGACCATCGCCGTGTCCATGTAGGTCGCGGGATGCAGCACGTTCACCGACACACCGGTGCCCGCGAGTTCCTCGGCCAGTGCGAAGGTGTGCGCCGCGAGGGCGAACTTGCTGCGCCAGTACGCCGCCCGGCCGCTGTAGCCCCGGGTGAGCTCGGGGTCGTCGAAGTCCAGGGGCTCCTGCCCTGCCGAGCCGACGTTGACGATCCGGGACGGGGCGCTCGCCCGGAGCACCGGAAGCAGCGCGCGGGTGAGCGCGACCGGCGCCAAGTAGTTCACGGCGAGCCGTAGTTCATGTCCGTCGCGGCTCAGCTCGCGGCCCGAACCGGGCGAACCGAAGCCCACACCCGCGTTGTTGACCAGGATGTCGAGACGGGGATGTGCGGCGGCGACCTCCGCACCGAGCCGCCGTACCTCGTCCAGCGAGGCCAGGTCCGCGACGAACCCGTGCGCCGCACCGCCCTCCGCCGCCAGCTCCGCGACGAGCTGCTGCGTACGTGAGCGGTCGCGCCCGTGCGCGAGGACGACGTATCCGGAGCGGACCAGTTCGAAGGCGACGTACCGGCCGAGGCCGGAGGTGGCGCCGGTGATCAGGACAGTGGGCACAGGGGCTCCGTTCACAGGGGGTCTCCGTCCAGCCTAGGCACGGGCGGGCACCGCAACCTGGTGCTGTTGTCACTACGCTGGGCAGGGTCACCGTGCCGGATCGGCCGACCACTGAGGGCCGCCGGCCGCCGGCCGCCGGCCATCGGACTCTCCGGCTCAGGCCTCCGCCCCGTCCTCCTCCGCCAGCACCCGCTGGGCCACCGCGAACGCCGAGTTGGCCGCCGGGACACCGCAGTACACGGCGGTCTGGAGGAGGACCGCGCCGATCTCCTCAGGGGTGAGCCCGTTGTGCCGGGCCGCGCGGACGTGCATCGCGAACTCGTCGTAGTGGCCGTGGGCCACCAGCGCGGTGAGCGTGATCATGCTGCGCTCACGGCGGGTCAGTGTCGGATCCGTCCAGATCTCGCCCCAGGCGTAGCGGGAGATGAAGTCCTGGAAGCGGGCGGTGAAGGGCGTCTGGCGGGCCTGCGCGCGGTCCACATGGGTGTCGCCGAGTACCTGGCGGCGTACCTCCATACCGCGCGACGGGTACCCGTCGAAGTGTCCGCGCAGCGCGGCGAGCACGGCTTCGGGGCGTTCGGCAGGGGCCAGATGCGAGGCGCCCGGGAGCTCGGTGAGCGTGGCGCCGGGCACCGCGTCCGCGATCTCCCGCAGATGCGCGGGCGGCGTCGCCGGATCCTCGCGACCCGCGATCAGCAAGGTCGGCGCTCCGACGACCGAGAGCCGGTCGCGGAGGTCGAACGCCGCGAGTGCGTCGCAACAGGCGGCGTACGCCCCCGGGTCGGCGGTCCGGAGGTCCTCGACCAGCTCCGGCACGGTGAAACCGGGCGTGAACCAACGGGAGTTCGCGGCGTCGGCGAGCGCGCCGAGGCCCTCGCGGCGCACGACTGCCGCACGCTCCTCCCACGGCTTGGAGCCGTTGAAGTGGGCCGAGGAACAGACGAGGGCCAGGGACGACACCCGCTCCGGGTGGTGCACGGCCAGGTGCAGACCCACCGCGCCGCCCAACGAGACGCCCGCGTAGGCGAATCGGTCGATGCCGAGCGAGTCGGCGAGGGCCAGCACCAGTGCGGCAAGGTCGGCCATGCTCGCGCCGGGTCCGATCAGGTCCGCCGGGGAGCCGCCGTGACCGGGCAGGTCCCAGCGGATCACCCGGTGCGTCACGGACAGCTCGGGCGCGACCTTGTCCCACAGCGCGCTCGATGTGCCGAGCGAGGGCCCGAGCAGCAGCGGGGGAGCGGTGAGGGGCCCTTCGGCGCGGTGGTGCGGCAGCTTGCCGTGAGAGAGGGTCGTCAACGTCGCTCCAGGGCACGGTCGGTGAGGGCTCCGGCGGAGCCCGTGTAGTGGGCCGGGTCGGTGAGGTCCACGAGATCGAGATCCTTGAGTTCCGGCTCCTCGTCGAGCAGATCGAGAAGTGGCCGGTTCTCGTTGACCGCCCGTTTCGCGGCCGCCGTCAGCAGCTCCTTCGCGCGGGCCCGCCCGAGCACGGGAGCGAGCGAGGCGGCCAGCCGCTCGGAGACGATCAACCCGTGGGTGAGGCCGAGGTGTTCACGCATCACTTCGGCGTGCACCCGCAACCCCTCGGCCAGTTCCGCGGTATCGCGCGCTGCCCCGCCGACGAGCCGTAGCAACTCCCGCAGCGGCTCCCATTCGGCGTGCCAGGCCCCGGCCGGGCGCTCGTCCTCGGCCGCCATCGCCCCGTACAGCGTGGCCGCCAGCTGTGGTGCGCGCCGGGCGGCGGCGGCGACAAGGGTGGCCCGTACGGGGTTGGCCTTGTGCGGCATCGCGGACGAACCGCCGCCGCTGCCTTCGGAGACCTCCGCGATCTCGGTACGGCCGAGGATGAGCACGTCGACCGCGGTCTTGCCCAGCGCTCCCACCGTGAAGGCCAGTGCTCCGGCCAGGTCGGCGATCGGCGTACGAAGGGTGTGCCAGGGCAACACGGGCTCGGCGAGGCCGAGTTCACGCGCGTACGCCGCGGTCAGCGCCTGGGTGTCCGCCGCGCCGAACTCGCTGAACGCCGCCAACGTCCCCGCCGCGCCGCCCAGTTGAGCGGGCAGCGAGCCCCGTACGGCCGAGACCCGGTCCCTGGCGTCGAGGACCAGTGACCGCCACCCCGCCGCCTTCAGCCCGAAGGTCGTCGGCACCGCGTGCTGCGTCAGCGTCCGGCCCGGCATCACCGTGTCCCGGTGCTCCGCCGCGAGCCGGGCCAGGGCACGTTCCGTACGGTCCAGATCCTCCAGGACCAGATCCAGAGTGCGCACGGCGACCAGAATGGTGGCCGAGTCCATGATGTCCTGGCTCGTCGCACCCCGGTGGACGTACGCCCCGTATTCTGCGCCGACCGCCTTGGTCAGGTCCGCGACCAGCGGGATCACCGGATTGCCGCCGTCGCGGGCGCGCAGCGCGATCGACCGTACGTCGAAGCCGGACACCTCGGCCGCGGCATCCACGGCGGCGGCCGCCTCCGCCGGAGCCAGTCCCAGGGACGCCTGGGCGCGGGTCAGCGCCGTCTCCGCGTCGAGCAGCGCCCGCAGATACGCGGTGTCGCTCGTCGCGGCGGACGCCGGGGAACCTGCCCACCCGGGGGCGAGCAGGGCTTCGGAATCACCGAATGTCACTGGAACTCCAGGAAGACCGTTTCGCCTTCGCCCTGAAGGCGGATGTCGAAACGGTACGTCCGGTTCGTGCCCTCGGCCGCGATCAGCGTGGCGCGCCGCTCGGCCGGGAGCGCGTCGAGCAGCGGGTCGGCGCCGTCGGCGAGGTACGCGCGGGTGTAGAGGTGGTTCGTCAGGCCGCGTGCGAAGACGCACACGCTGATGTACGGCTGCCCGGCGTTGCCCGGTACCAGTGTGGAGAGCGCGTAGTGCCCGTCGGTGTCCGTGGGGACCCGCCCGAAACCGGTGAAGTCTATGCCGGTGCGGCCCAGGAAGCCGCCGGTGGACGGGTCGCGGCGCAGCGAGCCGGGGGCGCCCTTCAGGGACCCGTCGGGCGCCGCCTGCCAGAAGTCGAGCATGGCGTCGGGGATCGGCTCGCCCGCTCCGTCGAGCACGTACCCGTGCAGGGTGATCGCGTCGGGGTGGCCCTGGGGTGCGACCTGACCGCCGCCGGGAAAGGGGAGCGCGTACCCGTAGAAGGGGCCGATGGTGTGGGACGGGGTGGGGAGCAGCCGCTCGGTCATGCTCATCGGCCTTCCTCGATCCAGGTGGCGGAGGGGCCGTCGAGGACGATGTCCCACTCGTAGCCCAGGGAGAACTCGGGCTGGGAGAGATCGTGGTTGTAGGTGGCGATCAGGCGGTCGCGGGCCGCCGCGTCCGTCACGGAGTTCAGGATCGGGTCGTACGGGAACAGCGGGTCGCTCGGGAAGTACATCTGCGTCACCAGTCGCTGGGTGAACGCCGTGCCGAAGACCGAGAAGTGGATGTGGGCCGGCCGCCACGCGTTCGTGTGGTTGCCCCACGGGTAGGGGCCCGGCTTGATCGTGGTGAACGAGTAGCGGCCCTGATCGTCCGTCAGGGTCCGCCCCACACCGGTGAAGTTGGGGTCCAGTGGCGCCGGGTGCTGTTCGCGCAGATGGGCGTAGCGGCCGGCGGAGTTGGCCTGCCAGACCTCGACGAGCTGACCGCGCACGGGACGGCCGGAGCGGTCGAGCAGCCGGCCCGAGACGGTCATGCGCTCGCCGATCGGCTCGCCCCGGTGGTGGCGGGTGAGGTCGTTGTCGATCTCGGTTATGTCGGTGACGCCGAACACGGGACCCGACAGCTCGACCGTCTCGGGGTCACCGCCGCTCACGGCGATCAGCGGCTGCTTTGGGTGGCGGAGCACCGAGCTGCGGTACGGGGCGTAGTCGCGTTGCGCGTGGTGCAGGACCGGGCCGCCGCCGGCGACCGCCTTGTCGTACGCGTCCTGGCGGTCCTTGATCTCGACGTCGATGTCCGACTGAGTGAGAGCCATGGTCGACTTCCTATCGTTCGAGGACGAGGGCGAGGCCCTGGCCCACGCCGATGCAGAGGGTGGCGACGCCAATTCCGCTGCCCCTGCGGGCGAGTTGGTGGGCGACGGTGCCGGCGAGCCGGGCTCCGGAGGCGCCGAGGGGGTGGCCGAGGGCGATGGCGCCGCCCTGTGGGTTGAGGATCGAGGGGTCGAAGCCGGGCCACTCGGCCACACAGCCGAGCACCTGCGCGGCGAAGGCCTCGTTCAGCTCCAGAGTTGACAGGTCGTCAAATCTCTTGCCCGCCTTGGTGAGAGCGCGCTTGACGGCCTCGACCGGGGCCAGTCCGAAGTACTGCGGTTCGATCGCGGAGACACCGGTCGCCGAGACACGGGCGAGAGGCTCGCGGCCGGTGGCCTTCAGTCCCTCCTCGTCGACGAGGAGCAGGGCCGCGGCCCCGTCGTTGAGCGGGGAGGCGTTGCCCGCCGTCACCGTGCCGTTCTCGGTGCGGAAGGACGGCTTGAGCTTGGCCATGGCATCGAGGGACGCGGAGGCGCGGACGGATTCGTCGGCGGCGAAGACGACCGGCTCGCCCTTGCGCTGCGGGATGGACACGGGTGAGATCTCGGCGTCGAACAGGCCGTCCGCCTGGGCCCGTGCCGCCTTCCGGTGGCTGGCGAGCGCGAACTCGTCCTGCTGCTCACGCGTGATCTTGTGCTTGTCGGCGATGAGTTCGGCCGACTCGCCGAGCGGGATCGTCCACTGCGGGTCCATCCTCGGGTTGACCATGCGCCAGCCGAGGGTGGTGGAGTACAGCTCGGCGTGCCCGGCCGGGAAGGGCTTGTCGCTCTTCGGCAGGACGTAGGGGGCGCGGGTCATCGACTCGACTCCACCGGCCAGGGCGATGGAGGCGTCGCCGAGCGCGATGGCCCGCGCGGCCTGGATGACGGCTTCGAGCCCGGAGGCGCAGAGCCGGTTGACCGTCACACCGGGGACGGAGGTGGGCAGTCCGGCGAGGAGCGCGGCCATCCGGCCGACGTTGCGGTTCTCCTCGCCGGCGCCGTTGGCGTTGCCGAGGTAGACGTCCTCGATCCGGGCGGGGTCCAAGTCCGGTGTACGGGCGAGGAGTTCACGGATGGCGTGGGCGGCCAGGTCGTCCGGACGCACGGACGCGAGCGCACCGCTGTACCTGCCGATCGGGGTCCGTACGGCATCGACGATGTAGACGTCGCGCAGACTCATGACTGGATCTCCTCGGGAATGTGCACCTTCGCCGCGGTCTTCGCCACGATCTCCTCCGCTGTCACGCCGGGCGCGGTCTCGAACAGCACCAGCCCCTGCGCCGTGACGTCGAGGACACCGAGATCGGTGATGATCCGGTTCACGCACGCTCTGCCGGTGAGCGGCAGCGCGCACTCCTCCAGGATCTTCGGAGAGCCGTCCTTGGCGGTGTGGGTCATGACGACGATGACCGTACGAGCGCCGTGCACGAGGTCCATCGCCCCGCCGATGCCGGTGATCATCTTGCCGGGGATCGCCCAGTTGGCGAGGTCGCCGCCCGCCGACACCTGCATGGCGCCGAGAACGGCGACGTCGATGTGCCCCCCGCGGATCATCCCGAAGGAGAGCGAGGAGTCGAAGTAGGAGGCGCCCGGCAGGACCGTGACGGTCTCCTTGCCGGCGTTGATCAGGTCCGGGTCGACCTGGTCCTCCGTGGGATAGGGGCCGGTGCCCAGGATGCCGTTCTCCGACTCCAGGACGACCTCCACGCCCGGCGGGAGGTAGTTGGGGATCAGCGTCGGCAGACCGATGCCGAGGTTCACGTACTGGCCGTCCCGAAGCTCGCGCGCGGCGCGGGCGGCCATCTGTTCGCGGGTCCAGGCCATCAGTCGCTCACCGTTCCGTCCGCCGCGGGCGCCGAGACCGTCCGCTGCTCGATCATCTTGGCCCGCGCCTGCTCGGGGGTGAGGGCGATGACCCGCTGGACGAAGATCCCCGGCAGGTGCACCGCGTCCGGGTCGATGCCGCCCGGCTCCACGAGCTCCTCCACCTCGGCGATCGTGATGCGGCCGGCCATGGCGGAGAGGGGGTTGAAGTTGCGGGTCGACTTGTTGAAGACCAGGTTCCCGTGCCGGTCGCCCTTGGCGGCCCGTACGAGCGCGAAGTCCGTGCGGATGCCGAGCTCCAGTACGTATTCGGTGCCGTCGAACTCCCGCACCTCCTTGGGCGGCGAGGCGAGCGCCACGCCGCCCTGGCCGTCGTACCGCCAGGGCAGTCCGCCGTCGGCGACCTGGGTGCCGACTCCGGCCGGGGTGTAGAACGCGGGGATGCCGGCGCCGCCCGCGCGCAGCCGTTCGGCGAGGGTGCCCTGCGGGATCATCTCGACCTCCAGCTCGCCGCCGAGGTACTGGCGGGCGAACTCCTTGTTCGCGCCGATGTACGAGCCGGTGACGCGCGCGATCCGTCCGGCCGCGAGCAGGACCGCGAGGCCGGACTCCATCGCGCCGCAGTTGTTGGAGACCACGCCGAGCCCGGTGACCCCGCGCTCGTAGAGGGCCTGGATCAGCACGTTCGGTACGCCGCTGAGGCCGAAACCGCCGACCGCGAGCGTCGCGCCGTCCGGCACATCGGCCACCGCCTCCGCGGCTGTGGCGACCACCTTGTCCATCCGAGAAGCCCCATCTCTCCCGAGCGTCATCTCCCCGAGCCCTCAGCACCCCAATTAGTCAGGGCACTGAGTATTTCTTCGAGGTTTCAAACACGCTGCCACCCTGGCCTCCTTCCGTCAAGACCTCCAGTAAATGTGCAGGTGAGCGCCTTGGATTGAGGTGAGACAGCGGGCACTCCGGCCGGGTATCGTTCAGTACACCAACCAATTCGATTCCTCTGTGCGCCGCGTCCATCGCGTCGCACGGGCCGAGCCGAGGAGCGCACATGGCCGCGGTGGACCTCTCCACCCACCCCGGGCACCTGGCCCGGCGGCTGCAGCAGGCGCACTACCTGCTGTGGAACACCATGGTCTCCGAGGAGATCACCTCTCCGCAGTTCGCGGTCCTGAACGCGCTCGTCGCCGAGCCGGGCCTGGACCAGCGCACAGTGGGGGAGCGGGTGGGCCTGGACCGGTCCACCATCGCCGAGGTCATCAGCCGGCTCGGGCGGCGCGGCCTGCTCGACAAGGTGCGCGACCCGCAGGACGGCCGCCGCTTCCTGCTGCGCCTCACGGACGAGGGAACGCGCACGCACAAGAAGCTGACCGTGCGCACCGCCCGGATGAACCAGGTCTTCCTGGCCCCGCTCTCCGCCGACGAGCAGGCCGTGTTCTTCGACCTGATCCAGCGGGTCTCGGACGCGGCGGAGGGGCTCCGCAATCCGGCGGATCCGCTCATTGTCCAGCGCTAGGCGCGGCGCCGGCTGGGGCGCCGCGCCTGACGCGGGTCTCCGGTCACGCCTTCGCGAAGACCACCCACACCTGGCCCTTCGCGAAGTTCATCGGCGCACCGTCCGCCGTCGTGAACTCCGTGCCGTCCTTGGCGCTGGGCCGCGTCCAGTCCACGGTGTAGGCCCGGCCGTCGCGCAGCACCTTCGCCGTCCCCGACCCGACCGTCTCCGTGTACGGCGTGTTGTTGCCGAGGACGTCGTGGTACTTGGACGTGCGGACCTTCACGTACTGCACGACGACCGTCGCGGGAGCCACCGTCCTTCCGTCCGTCGTCACGGTCGGCGTCCCGTCCATGTCCACCAGCCAGCGCTTCCGGCTCGCGGACCAGGTGAAGGTGAAGCGGGCGGCCGGGAAGCGCACGGATTGCGAGGTTTGCGGGCTGCCGCCGGCGGGCGCCGCACCGAAGTGGAACCCCGTGGTGAGGGCGGCGGAGCCCGGCGCGGAGCGGGTCAGCCGCTCGGGGCGCAGGAAGAGGTTGTGCGGTGCGGCTTTCCCGGTGCCCCGGTAGTAGGCGTCACCGGACGCCGTGTCCGGCGAGTACGCGTGCAGCGGCGCCCGGTCGATCAGCGGCAGCAGCTTCTGCTGCGCCCCAGAGAAGGCGAGCGTCGGTTCGTCGAACTGGCGTAGCAGTTCAAGGTCCGACTCGCGCGCGCTGCGCACCGGGCCGACGACCTTCGGCAGCTTGCTCGCGTAGACCGCCATCAGCCGGCTCAGACCGCCCTCGACCTGCTCCGCGTACACGATGTCCGCCGCTTCCAGACCCGTCTGGGGGCGGGCCGCGCGCACGTTGTCGATCTTCACGGCGAGCACCGAACCGACGGCGGCGGGAGTCGGTGTCTGCTCCTCCGCGCTCCTTGGGCTCGGGGTCGGGATCGGGCTCCCACTGTGCCCGCGCCCGTCGTCGGTCGGTCTACCGCCCGCCGTACACCCCGTCACCAGGGGAGCTGTCACCACGGCGGCCAGCAGCGCCGCCGTCATCGCGCCGCGCCGCATCCGCGCCATCTGTCGCATGCCCACCGTGCCACCCTGTCCCGTGTCATCGATTGTCCGCTTATACGTTCAACGGTGGACATACCCGTTCGGTTCTGATCAGGCGCGCTCAGTGGGCCGATCGGCTCAGAGAGAAGCCACGGAGGTGGATGAAGGGATGGGAAGTGACCGGAGCGGGGTGGGTGGGGCCGGTCAGTCCTGCGGGCCGAAGATCTCCGCAAGGTCGTACCCCACCGGCTCCTCCAGCTGGCTGTACGTGCAGCTCTCGGCGGTGCGGTCCGGGCGCCAGCGGCGGAAGCGGGCGGTGTGGCGGAACCGTACGCCGTTCTCCATATGGTCGTACGCCACCTCGGCCACCCGTTCGGGCCGCAGCGGCACCCAGGAGAGGTCCTTCTTCGACGACCACCGGCTGGGGGCGCCCGGCAGCCGTGCCGTCTCGTGCGCCGACTCGTCCGCCCAGGCCGCCCACGGATGCTCCCCGGCGTCCGCGAGCCGCAGCGGCTCCAGCTCCTCCACCAGCTCCGCGCGCCGTTTCATCGGGAACGCGGCGCTCACTCCAATGTGCTGAAGGGTGCCCGTGTCGTCGTACAGCCCAAGGAGCAGGGAACCGACGATCGGCCCGCTCTTGTGGAAGCGGTAGCCGGCCACGACGACATCCGCGGTCCGCTCGTGCTTGATCTTGAACATGGCGCGCTCGTCCTGCCGGTAGAGCAGGTTGATCGGCTTGGCGATCACGCCGTCGAGACCAGCGCCCTCGTACTGTTCGAACCACTGGCGCGCCACGTCGATGTCCGTCGTCGCCGGGGCGACATGCACCGGCGCGGTGGCGCCGGACAGCGCCATCACCAGCAGGGCGCGCCGGTCGCCCAGCTCGACGTCCAGCAGCGCCCTGTCGGCCAGCGCCAGCAGGTCGAAGGCCACGAAGGAGGCGGGGGTGCGCTCGGCCAGCGTCCGCACCCGCGAGTCCGCCGGATGGATCCGCTCGGTGAGCGCGTCGAAGTCGAGCCGCCCGTCCCGGGCGATCACGATCTCGCCGTCCATCACACAACGCCCCGGCAGCCGCTCCCGCAGCGCCTCCACCAGCTCGGGAAAGTACCTGGTCAGCGTCTTCCCGGTGCGACTGCCGATCTCGACCTCGTCGCCGTCGCGGAACACGATCGCCCGGAAGCCGTCCCACTTCGCCTCGTAGTGCATGTCGGGCGGAATCCTCGCCACGGACTTGGCGAGCATCGGCTTCACGGGTGGCATCACCGGCAGGTCCATGGTTCGATTCTGCGCGGTTCCCGGGCCGTCCGCCCGGTGTGCGCGGCAGGCATCTCGGGCCTACCGTGGCTCGCATGGCAGAAGCGGTGGAACTGGAAGCAGCCGGGAGGACCGTACGTCTGTCCAGCCCGGGCAAGATCTTCTTCCCCGAGCGCGGCTTCACGAAGCTGGACCTCGCCCAGTACTACCTCGCCGTCGGCGACGGCATCCTCCGTGCGCTGCGCAACCGCCCCACCACCCTGGAGCGCTACCCCGACGGCGTGACCGGCGAGAACTTCTTCCAGAAGCGGGCGCCGAAGAACATGCCGGACTGGATCCCGACCGCCCACATCACCTTTCCCAGTGGCCGAAGCGCCGACGAGATGTGCCCCACCGAACCCGCGGCCGTCCTGTGGGCGGCGCAGTTCGGCACGCTCACCTTCCATCCGTGGCCGGTACGCCGTGACGACGTCGACCATCCCGACGAACTCCGCATCGACCTCGACCCGCAGCCCGGCACGGACTACGCCGATGCCGTCCGCGCCGCCCACGAACTGCGCGCCGTCCTCGAGGAGTTCGGCGGCCTGCGCGGCTGGCCGAAGACCTCCGGCGGCCGGGGCATGCACGTCTTCGTGCCGATCGAGCCGCGCTGGACCTTCACGCAGGTTCGCCGGGCAGCCATCGCCGCCGGGCGGGAACTGGAACGCCGGATGCCCGACGGGGTGACCACCAAGTGGTGGAAGGAGGAGCGCGGGGAGCGGATCTTCGTCGACTACAACCAGACCGCCCGCGACCGGACCATCGCCTCCGCCTATTCCGTACGGCCCCGCCCGCACGCCCCTGTCTCCGCGCCGCTGCGCTGGGACGAGGTGGACGACGCCGTGCCCCGCGACTTCGACATCGCGACCATGCCGGCGCGCTTCGCCGAACTCGGCGACGTACACGCCGACATGGACGACCACGCCTTCTCCCTCGAAGCCCTGCTCGAACTCGCCAACCGCGACGAGCAGGATCACGGCCTGGGCGACCTGCCGTACCCGCCCGAGTACCCGAAGATGCCGGGTGAGCCCAAGCGGGTACAGCCGAGCCGGGCCAGGCACGAGGCCGACTGAACGGGGAGGCTCGGGAGCCTCCCCGTTCGGAGCGTCGGCTACAACTCCTTGATCCGGATGTCCCGGTACGAGACCACATCCGTCGTGCCGTGCACCTGAAGCCCTACATAGCCGGAGGCGAAGCGCCGCCCGTCCGTGCCCGGGTCGTCCGAGCGCGGCGGGGTGAAGACCTGGCCGCCGATGTTGTCGAACTCGTTGATGAGCACACCGTTGCGGAACACCGAGTAGTGCTGGTCGACCACCCGGATCTCGTAGTCGTTCCAGGTGCCCTTCTGGGTGACGCCCGCACCGGCGAGGCCCACCCGGTCGAAGCCGTAGACCGACCCGGTCTTGTACATGTCGCCGTCGGGCTTGTCGAACACCTGCACCTCGTGCCCGTACTTGATGGCGACCCACTCCGGGCGCGACTCCTCGGGGTGGTCGTGGACCCACGGGAAGCGCACGAAGACACCGGAGTTGGCGTTCCCGGTGCCCGGAGCGTCGTCACGCCACTGGAGCTTCAGCGAGAAGTCGCCGTACTTGCGCTGCGGGAACCACAGCATGCCGAGGCCCTGGACCGTGTTGCCGCTGGTGATCGACCCGTCGGCGTTGAGGCCGAACGAACCGCCGCCCACCTGCGACCACTTGGCGAACGACTCCGCCGTGCCGTCGAAGATCGTGCTGTAGCCCTCGGTCTGGCCCGGCTTGCCGATGCCGGATTCCTCTGCCGCCTCGGTGACCGTGTCGTACTCGCGCTGGTCGATGACCCCTTCCTTGAAGAGTTTGTCCAGGACCGTCTTCACGTGCTTGAGGAAGAGGGCGTGGGAGGTCCAGTCCTTCTCGTCCTCGATCAACTCGTTGATCCGGCAACGGCTGTTGGTCACCCGGTTCGGTACGCCCGAGTCGACTGTGCCGACGATCACCGTCAACCGCTCGTCGTACTCCGGGCAGTTGGGTGCGGGGACGCCACCGCCCGAGGCGACCGTGAAGCTCACGGTGCGCGCGCCGGACGTGTTGCCTGCCTTGTCGCTCGCCCGGTACGCCACGGTGTGCGCACCGACGCGGTCGACCAACACCGGTGCGGTGTAGGCGAGGTAGGGCCCGGCATCGAGCGAGTACTCGATCGCCGCGACCCCCGAACCGCCCTCGTCGCTCGCACTCACCGTCACCTTGGCGCTGTTCACGTAGGCGCCGTTGGAGTTCTTCGTCCCGTCGACGGTCACCCCGGTCACCGGCGGTGTCGTGTCGGAGGTGGGCGGCGCCACCACGGTGAATTCGACGCTCTTCTCGGCGGACGTGTTGCCCGCCTTGTCGGTCGCGCGGTAACGCACCTGGTGTACGCCGAGCGCGTGCACCATCACGGGCGCCGTGTACGGCTGCCAGGCGCCGGAGTTGACCGCGTACTCGATGGTGTTGACGCCGGAACCGGTGTCGGAGGCGGACACGGTGACTGTCGCCATATCGATATAGTTCCCCGCGGAATCACGCTCCCCGCTTACCGTCGCCGAGGTCTCCGGCGGAGTCGTGTCCTCCGTCGGCGGCGCCACCACGGTGAACGCGACGTCCTTCTCGGTCGCCGTGTTGCCCGCCTTGTCGACCGCGCGGTAGCGGAGCTTGTGATCACCGACCTGGTCGACCACGACAGGTGTGGTGTACGGCTGCCAGGCGCCCGTGTCGCCCAGCGCGTACTCGACGCGCTCGACACCGGAGTCCGCGTCCGTCGCACTGACGGTGACCGTCGCCGAACCGACGTACGCACCCTGCGAGTTCTGCGACCCGGTCACCGCAGCCGAGGTCTCGGGCGCCGTCGTGTCCTCGCCGCCGCCCTCGGTGACCACGAGGATGCCCTGCATCGAACCGTGGCCCGGAATTGTGCAGTGGTAGAAGTACCGGCCGGGCGTGAGGGTGACCTCGGCCGTGTGCCGTCCGCCCTGAGCGTCGAACGGGTTGGCCAGGATGTTGAGTTGGACGTCGTTGTTGAACTCGGGGTCGGAGGTCACGAACGTCAGCGTGTGCGGCATTCCGGTCGTGTTGCCGGTCGCCTCGCTGTTCTCGAAGACGATCGTGGTCGCTCCCGCCACGGCCGTCGTCGGCGCGGAGTTGTACTTGGTGATGTCGTCGCCCGCCGTCCAGGTGAGCGTCTGGGCGGCCGCGGTGTCCGGGGGAGCGTCGTCCGTACGCCCGAACGCGGACGTCGAGGTCAGCCCGAGCACCATCAGAAGGGACGCCAGCAGGGCCGTCCACAGGCGTTCTGTTCTTCGCCTTCGTCCGCGCATCACTCCGCCTTTCCGGCGAGCTCGGCGGCGGCGGGAGTCGGTCCGCCGCCCGTGTAAGTCACCTTCCACAGCGCCGACTTGGCGTCCGAGGTGAAGAAGCCGCGGCCGTAGTCGAGGACGTACAGCGCGCCGTCCGGCCCGAACTTCCAGTCCATGAGGTTCTTGATGCCGTCGTTGCCGATGGGCACGATCTTCTTCAGGGACTCCGAGTGGATGGGGAGGCCGCCGTCGCCGGCGGTCCTCGGGTCGGTGATCACGGCGTTGCGGGGCTGGTCGGCGTCGTAGAAGTCGCCGACGAACCACTTGCCGTCCCAATAGGCGGGCCATTGACCGGCGTTGGCGACCGCTGCGTCGTACCGGTAGACGGGCCCGTTCATCGCCGCCTGGCCGCCGCCCTTGAGCCACGGCAGCAGATAGGTGGCCTCCTCGTTCTTGTACGAGGGAATGCCGTTGGCGTTGCGCGGGAAGTCCGGGGCGCCGCCCTGGGGCGAGTACCAGATGTTGTTGCCGGTGACCGGCGGGACGTTGACGAGACCGTCGTTGTTCGGGGACTCGTTCTTCGGGTGGTCGCAGTCGTACCAGCCGAGCGGCTGCGTCGGATCCGGCAGATTGCGGTCGCGGTAGGGCTGCTTGTTGCCCATGCAGTAAGGCCAACCCCGGTTGCCCGCCTTGGTGATGACGGCGAAGGTGTCGTACTTGGCCGGGCCCCAGGTCGTCGAGGGCGTGCCCGCGTCGGGGCCGACCCAGCCGGCGTAGAGGGTGTCGGTGCTCTTGTCGACGGAGATGCGGGCCGGGTTCCTGACGCCCATCACATAGATCTCGCCGCGCGTCTTGCCGCCGCCCTCGGCGGTCTCCTTGCCCGTGAAGAGGTTGCCCTCGGGCAGTGTGTAGGTGCCGTCGGGCTCCGGGTGGATGCGCAGGATCTTGCCGTTGAGGTTGTTGGTGTTGCCGGCCGTGCGGCGTGCGTCCGCGAACGAGACGCCCTTGTAGTTGGGCTGGGGGTTGTTGCCCGAGTAACCGTCGCTGAAGCCACTGGAGTTGTTGTCGCCGGTCGCGATGTAGAGGTTGCCCTTGGAATCCCAGGCCATTCCGCCGCCCGCGTGGCAGCAACTGTGGATCTGCACCGGCCACTTGAGGAGCGGCTTCTCGCTGCTCAGGTCCAGCTTGTTCGTGACGGGATCGAGGGTGAAGCGGGAGACGCGCCGCTCGGCCATCCGTGTGTCGCGGTTGATCTCGGAGTGGGGTGTGTAATGGAGATACACCCAGCCGTTCCGCGCGAAGTCGGGATCCAACTCGATGCCGAGCAGGCCCTCTTCGACCTTGACCAGCTCGTCGCCGCCGCCCTTGTTGCCGAACACGCTGAGCGCGCCGGCCAGGGTGACCTTCTTGGTCTTCGGGTCGTAGACGTGGATCTCACCCCGGCCCTTGCCGATGTCCGGGTTGTTCCAGTCGGTGATCACGGGCTGGGAGGAGTCCATGCCGCCGCGGCCGATGTAGAACACCCGCCCGTCGGGCGCGGTCACCAGACCGTGCGGCTCGCCGATCTGGTCGTTCTGGCCCGGCTGATTGGGCTGGGTCAGGCGCTCCGCCTTGTAGTTGGCGTTGATCGTCGCCTTGCAGTCGGCCTGCGTCAGCCGGGTCGTCCAGAGCAGGGCGCCGCGCAGATGCGCTCGGAAGTCGGTCTCGTCGTACGAGGAGACCGTGCCGCCCATGCCGGTGTAGAAGGACCGCCCGCCGTCGTAGTCACGGCACCAGCTCACCGGGTGGTCCGCGCCGTTCTTGCTCGCGCCCGGCTGATACGTCGACTCACGCACCCGTGCCACGGTGTGCACGTCGCCCGACGGGTTCTTCACCCAGTTGAGCCACTGGTCGGGGCGCTTCCACTCGGTGGGCAGGTCCTTGGTGGCCGGATGCTGCCGGTCGCCCACCTCAACGGTCGCCCTCTGTACGGCGGTTGGGCTGGTGCTCGCGGGGCGGGCGCCGACGAGTCCGGTGAACCAGTCCGAGTAGGGCTCGGCGCGGGCCGCGTCATGGATGCCGACGAATCCACCGCCCGCCTCCATGTAGGTCTCGAGGCCGGCCTCCTGCTCGGGGTCGAGCACATCCCCGCCGCCCGTCAGGAAGACGATGGCGTTGAAGCTGCTCAGCTTCGTCTCGTCGCTGAAGACCGACGCGTCGTCCGTCGCCTCCACCGCGAACCGCTGGGCGGTCGGGCCCGACAGGCCGATCTTCTCGATCGCCTCGATCCCGGCGTTGACGACCGGCGACTCGTCACCGGCCGCGGCGGAGCCGTGGAAGAGCAGCACCCGTACGTTGGCGCCGCCCGGTGGCGACGTGATGGACATCGTTGTCAGGGTCGGATCCGGAGCAGGGCGCGCACTCGCGGACGGCGCGGAGAGCGCTCCGGCGGTGACGGCTCCGGCGGCCAGGGCTGCCGCCCAGGCGCGGCGGTGCCTGCTCCGTCTTCTCGCGCTCAACTCTCGTAAAACGGTCGGTGTTTGATGCGATGTGAGCCGCATGTGGTCATCCACTCCTCGCCGGTCACAGACAGCGCATAGGAAGCTAGACCTCTTTTCGCGACTCGCCAAGAGGTATGACCGGGATGGAACAAACTTTGTCCTGAGTGTGGATAAACGAGTGCGGCGCGGCTACCGTCTCACAGGTTCGTCTCCGTACATTCCGTACCAGGGTGGGGAGTTCGCCATGGACAGACGCGGTTTCAACCGGCGGATGCTGCTGGGCGGGGCGGCGGTCGCGGCCGGCGCGACATCGTTGTCGTCGGCAACCCAGGCAGTGAGTGTCGATGTCCCGGCGAAGACCGCACCGGCCGGCGGCGAGGTCCGGCACATCAAGCTGTACGCCGAGAAGTTCGCCGACGGGCAGATGGGCTACGGCTTCGAGAAGGGCAGAGCCTCGATCCCCGGACCGCTCATCGAACTCAACGAGGGCGACACGCTGCACATCGAGTTCGAGAACACCATGGACGTGGCGGCGAGCCTGCACGTCCACGGCCTCGACTACGAAATCTCCAGCGACGGAACGAAGTTGAACAGGAGCGACGTCGAGCCGGGCGGCACCCGTACCTACACCTGGCGCACCCATGCGCCGGGCCGCCGGGCGGACGGCACCTGGCGGGCGGGCAGCGCCGGCTACTGGCACTACCACGACCACGTCGTCGGCACCGAACACGGCACCGGCGGCATCCGCAAAGGCCTCTACGGCCCGGTCATCGTCCGGCGCAAGGGCGACATCCTCCCCGACAAGACCGTCACGATCGTTTTCAACGACATGCTGATCAACAACAAGCCCGCCCACTCGGGCCCCAACTTCGAGGCCACGGTGGGCGATCGCGTCGAGATCGTGATGATCACGCACGGCGAGTACTACCACACCTTCCACATGCACGGTCACCGCTGGGCCGACAACCGCACGGGGATGCTGACCGGCCCCGACGACCCGAGCCAGGTCATCGACAACAAGATCGTCGGGCCCGCCGACTCCTTCGGCTTCCAGGTGATCGCGGGGGAGGGGGTCGGGGCCGGGGCGTGGATGTACCACTGCCACGTCCAGAGCCACTCCGACATGGGGATGGTCGGGCTGTTCCTGGTGAAGAAGACGGACGGGACGATTCCGGGGTACGAACCGCACGAGCACCAGGTGTATTGACCCGTGAGGTCGGGGACGCGGCCGACGGGTGGTTTGCCTGCGAGCGCGGTGTGTCCACGGTGCGGGCCCGCCACGCCACCGAGGGGCGAACGCCCGCTACAACCGCCGCGCGGCCGGCGACGCCCAGCCTCCGGCGACCAGCCGCAGCGCCGTCGTATCGCTGCCCGAGAACCACCGCCGCTCAGGTGGTCAGTGCGGCGGTGAGTGGCGGCACCCGGTGTGTCAGGCCCCGTCGGGCCTGGCCTGCCATTCGCGCGGAGACATTCCGTACGCCGCCCGGAACACCCGGCTGAAGTGGGCAGGGTTGGCGAAGCCCCAGCGGTGCGCGACGGCGGCCACGGCAGGGCTCATGCGGCCGGGGCGGCTCAGCTCACGCCGGCATTCCTCGAGGCGGCGGTGCTGGATCCAGCGGCTGACGGTGGGGCCTTCGTTCTGGAAGAGCTGGTGCAGGTAGCGGACGGAGATGTGGTGGGCGGCGGCGATCGATTCCGGTGAAAGGCCGGGATCGGCGAGGTGGTGGCCGATGTAGGCCCGGATCCGCACCAGCAGCGCTCGGTGGGCGGCGTCGGTGTCGGCGGTGTCCGGGCCGAGGTGCTCGGCGATGAGGGTGGTGAGCAGGTCCACGGCGTTGCGCGCGAGCATTTCGCCGACCTGGGGGCGGCAGGAAGCGGCTCCGGCGGCGAGACCGGCAAGGAAGGGGGCCACCAGGGCGGCCGGGCCCTCGTCGCCGCGGAGGGTGATGCCGGTGATGCGTCGCAGGTCGGACTCCCGGAGGCCGAGCGCCTGTCGCGGTAGCTGGAAGACCTTCATCTGGAAGCGGTCGGGGAAGCTCAGTGTGTACGGCCGGGTCGTGTCGTAGAGAGCGAAGTCGCCCGGCCGCAGGAAGGCGTCCCGGCCGTCCTGGGTGATGACGGCGGGGCCCCGGCCCTGCAGGCCGATGAGCATGTACTCGTCGCTGTCCTGAGCGATCAGCCGCGGAGTACGGAAGACCCGCTCCGGATCGGCGTCCACGGTGGAGATCTGGAGGTGGCCGAGGCGGTCGGTCCTGACCGCTCCGGAGAAGGGCGCGTCCGTGGGGTCCTTCGGGGTGGAGACGTCCAGGGGCACGAACGTGCGCCAGACGGCGTCGTGCCAGTAGGCCCGCCGCTCCCCTGCGGGCACGGAGTCTGTGGATAGGACAACGCTCACGGCGCCTCCACCGGAAGACCGACTTGCTCTTCCAATCTAGACCGGCCCGCCGTTTCACCGAGGTCACGTGCTCGTATCGGTCTTGAGACCTGCCGGCCCGCGAACCCGGGAGTTCACTCTCGGGCAAGTTCCGGTGCGCTGGCGGTCAAGCCGCGGCCGTCGGGCGGCCCACGCTTCGAGTCACGGACACTTCGTCGAAGGAGCGCGCCATGCCGCGAACGGCCCCGCCGGGGCACACCCCTCGTTTCACCGCCTACAGTGCCCGGTTCCCGCAGGGCACGGACGCCTTCGTCTTCGCGCAGTACGGCTGCCAAGCGCCTTCCCGGGAGGAAGCCGAGCGGGGCGCGGCGGGCCTATCCGCGCTGTTCACCGGGCCTGACGGGCCGGATCTGGTCGACCGCGGATCGTTCTACGACACCGCCGGAGCGCACAACGTGGCGTTGCTGGCGTACTGGTACGACCCGAGCGGCCACCGGCGCTGGCGGGAGTCGGAAGCCGTCCGCGCCGCATGGGACGGCCTCCCCGTGCAGGGGCCGGTCGGGTACTGGCGCGAGGAGTCCGTCATCCCCGTCGAGCGGAACGAGACGCTGCACACTCACCGCCGTGAGGACTACGCGACCAGCGGTCTTTCGCAGTCCGGCGCCCTCGAACTCCCCGAGACCCAGGTGCACGACTACTGGGGCGCCGCCCGTGACCGTATCGCGGCGTCGGCCACCGAGGCGCTGGAGCCCGCGATGCCGGTCTTCGAGCCGCAGGGTCCCGGGACCCAGGAGAATCGCGGGACCCAGGAGACTCGTGGCCGTCGCGTCACCGTCGACGTACCGGGAAACGTGGCGCTGATCCGCACCGCTCAGGACTGGTCCGCCAGCACGCTGTACCGCGAGACGTACCTGGCCGACGTCAAGCCGGTCAAGGACCGGGGCGTCGACTTCCTGGCGGAGAACGCCGGGTCCGGCTGTATCGCCGCCCGCAACCTCACCGAGGAGTCGGCCGACGGCGCGCCGCTGGACCGCGCCTGCACGGTCGCCTGGTTCGCCTCGCTCGAACACCTGATGACCTGGTGCCGGTCGCACCGTACGCACCTGGACATCTACGCCAGCTTCTTCCAGATGGTCGGAGGCGGCGACGGTCCGCTGGACGTCGCCTTCTGGCACGAGGTCTCCGTACTGCCGAGCGGTTCGGTGACCGCCGAGTACGTCAACTGCGATCCGCGCACCGGCTTCCTGCCGCTGTCCCCAACCACCTGACAACAGAGGAGAGTTGACCATGGTCGAATACACCGGGGCCTTCAAGGCGGCCGTCGTCCAGGCCGAGCCGGTATGGCTCGACGCCGACGCCACGATCGACAAGAGCATCGGCCTGATCGAGGAGGCCGCCCGCGCGGGGACACAGCTCATCGCCTTCCCCGAGACCTTCATTCCCGGCTACCCCTGGTGGCTGTGGCTGGACTCCCCGGCCGCCGGCATGCAGTTCGTCGGGCGCTACCACGAGAACTCGCTGACCCTGGACGGCCCGCGCTTCCAGCGGCTGCTCGACGCCGCACGCGCGAACTCCATCGCGGTGGCCGTCGGATTCAGCGAGCGTGGCGGCGGCAGCCTGTACATGGGGCAGGCGCTCATCTCCGCCGACGGCAAACTCGTCGGAGCCCGTCGCAAGCTCAAGCCCACCCACGTGGAACGCACCATGTTCGGGGAGGGCGACGGCTCCGACCTGGTGGTCCAGGACACCGCGCTCGGCAGGATCGGGTCGCTGTGCTGCTGGGAGCACCTCCAGCCACTGACCAAGTACGCCATGTTCAGTCAGCACGAGCAGGTGCACGTGGCCGCCTGGCCCAGCTTCTCGCTGTACAAGGGGGCGGCCTACGCGCTCGGCCCGGAGGTCAACACCGCCGCCTCCCAGATCTACGCCGCCGAGGGCCAGGTCTTCGTACTCGCCCCGTGCGCCGTGGCCGGCGAGGCAGCCATCGAGATGTTCTGCGACACCCCCGTCAAACAGCAACTGCTGCAGCGCGGCGGCGGCTTCGCCCGGATCTACGGTCCCGACGGCCGCCCGCTGGCCGAACCGCTGCCCGAGGATGCCGAGGGCATCCTGTACGCCGACATCGACCTGACCGCGATCCCGTTCGCCAAGGCCGCCGCCGACCCGGTCGGGCACTACGCCCGCCCCGACGTCACCCGGCTCCTCCTCAACCGCACCGAGCGACTCCCCGTGGAGTACGCCACCCACGCCACCTCGCCGGCCGAGCAGTTTGACGATGCTGAGGCGATCCTCACGGAGCCGGAGGCGACACCGGTCGGCTGAGGCCCCGCGCCGGCGCGGGGACTGAACGGGCGTCGGCCGAGGTGGTACTCCAGCAGCGTTTCACCATTCCTTCTGGTCAGTAGCGCGTTTTTGAGTGTGGTGGGCTACTCGCGGATCCGGCGCGGGCCTGGCCGACGCTCACCTGAAGGGTGGGCACGATGTGCAGGTTCCGATACGCGCTGGAGGCGGGTGAACGGCGACGCGGGGCGGTCGGACCGCGTGGGCCCTTCCCCTCGTCATGCGGTGATCGCCGTTGCACCCGGTATCCCGGCGCAACGGGATTGCCGTGAACCGAGAGCGCTCTCACCCAGGCGCCGGGGCGGCGGCTATCCTGATCCGCAACCGTCGAGGAGGTGCCGAGAGGTGACCGAGACAGCGTCCCGCCCCACGTTGGAGGCCGTGGCTGCGCGGGCCGGGGTCTCCCGGGCCACCGTGTCACGCGTCGTGAACGGAGGCGACGGGGTTCGCGAAACGCTCGTCGAGCGCGTCAAGCGAGCCGTGGAAGAACTGGGCTACGTCCCCAACCAGGCTGCGCGCAGTCTCGTCACCCGGCGCCATGACGCGGTGGCCGTCGTGATCGCCGAACCGGAGACCAGGGTCTTCGCTGACCCCTTCTTCGGACTCCAACTCCGCGGCATCAGCAAGGAGTTGACGGCACACGACTCACAGCTCGTGCTGCTGCTCACGGAGGGTCGCGACGACCACGTACGCGTCGGCCGCTATCTCGCCGGCGGCCACGTCGACGGCGCGCTCGTCTTCTCGCTGCACCTTGACGACCCGCTGCCCGGATTGATTCACGGCGCGGGCGTACCCACCGTCTTCGGTGGGCGCCCCGGCTGGGGCGACGGCCCCCGCAAGGCCGCCTCCGCCGTGTACGTCGACTCCGACAACCGGGGCGGCGCCCGCGAGGCCGTACGTCACCTCGTGGGACTTGGGCGTACCCGCATCGCCCACATCACCGGCGCCCTCGACCAGACGTCCGCGGTCGACCGGCTCGACGGGTTCCGGGACGTCATGGTCGACGGCGATCCGCAGCTGATCGCGAAGGGAGACTTCACTCCCGCGGGCGGCGAGCGCGCGATGCGGGAGCTTCTGGAGCGCCGCCCCGACATCGACGCGGTGTTCGTCGCGAACGACCTGTCGGCCTCCGGCGCGCTGCGGGTTCTGCGCGAGCACGGGCGGCGGGTGCCCGAGGACGTCGCCGTGATCGGCTTCGACGACATGCTGCCGGTCGCCGAACAGACTGACCCGCCCCTCACCACGGTCCGTCAGGACATAGAGGAAATGGGCCGGTTGATGGCCCGGCTGCTGCTGCGCGGCCTCGACCCGCGGGGCGGCGAGGAGGGCCTGGGAGGCGCGCCGTCCAGTGTGGTGCTGCCTACGACGCTGGTGCGGCGGGCCTCGGCGTAGGGACGCGGCCTCTTCTCGGGTCCCAGTTTGAAGACGTGGACATGTGCACGGAAACGGCCGATGGCCTGCGTCTCCGCCTGGATCCCGGTGGCTCCTCCGGCGCGCACCCCGAACATCCGGGAAGATCTGGTCGCGACTCCCACAGCGATTGTCAGTGGGCGGTGCAAGACTCGGCGGAGCAGGCAATGTGACCTCTCAAAGGAGGGCATCATGCTCACCACCCGTTTTGTCACCGGCGCTCCGAACTGGATCGATCTCGGCACACCCGACATCGACGGCGCCACCTCTTTCTACGGAGGCCTCTTCGGCTGGCAGTTCCAGTCCGCGGGGCCCGACTCCGGCGGCTACGGCTTCTTCCAGCTCGCCGGAAAGACCGCCGCGGGCGGTATGCAGACCACTCCGGAGCAGGGCCCGCCCTCCTGGACCGTGTACTTCCAGACCCCCGACGCGGAGGCCACGGCCAAGGCGGCCGAGCAGGCCAAGGGCTCCGTACTGATGCAGCCCATGGACGTGATGGACGAGGGCCGCATGGCGATCCTCGGTGACGAGTCCGGGGTGCCCTTCGGCATCTGGCAGCCGGGCCGGCTCAAGGGAATCGACGTGGCCGGCGACCCCGGCTCGCTGACCTGGGTCGAGCTCTACACCCCGGACATCCCGGCGGCTGCCGCGTTCTACTACACCGTGTTCGGCTGGGAGACCTCGGCGCAGCCGTTCCCGGGCGGCACGTACACCTGCATCAATCCGTCGGGTGCCCGGGAAGAGGACATGTTCGGCGGCGTCGTCGCGCTGGCCGACGACCCGATCGAGGCCGAGTCGGGCGCGTACTGGCTGCCGTACTTCGAGGTCAGCGACACCGACGCCACGGTCAGCAAGGCTGAGGCGCTGGGCGGCACGGTCCGTATGCCGGCCACGGACGTGGAGGGCGTGGGCCGCATCGCCAAGCTCGTCGACCCGTACGGGGCGCGCTTCGCGGTGATCAAGAGCGCGCAGCAGCAGAGCTGACGGCTGTCCCCAGGACTTGGGGGCGGGCGGACAGGCGCGGTCGCCCGGAAAACCCGGCGACCGCGCCGCGCGCCGCCGTGCGGGCCCTGTGTCGACGGGGCCATCATCACGGAGGTCGTGCCCCGGAAGGGATGGGACGGGACTCCGTCGGATGCTCACCGGGCGATCATCACGGCGGTTGTGGCGGCGGACGGAGCCGGGATGGGGCCGGACGAAGCCAGGACGGAGCCGGACAGAGTCGGCCGGAGCCCGGGTGGAGCCGGAGCCCGGGTGGAGCCGGATTGACACGGCGTTGATCGGCCATTGATCGAACGTTTTTCATCAGGCGGCACGATCTTCGTCATGTACACCGACACCGAAACGGACCCCGACACCTCGCCCGACATGGGCTGGCAGGACCAGGCGCTGTGCGCCCAGACCGGGGCCGAGTTCTTTTTTCCCGAGCCGGGCAGCTCGGTCCGGGAGGCGAAGCGCATCTGCGGGATGTGCGCGATTCGCTCCGCCTGCCTTGAGTACGCCCTCAACAACGACGAGCGCTTCGGAGTCTGGGGCGGCCTCTCCGAGAAGGAGCGGCTCAGCCTTCGGCGCGCAGACCGGAACTGAACCTCTACTGCCGCCCCAAATCCGCGGCCGCTTCGGCGAATTCGCGTCGCGCGGCCCGAGCCGGTTGCTGAGGGGCTGCTGTTCGCGGCCGCGCCCGTGAACGCGGCGCCCGGGACGCCGTACCGCCCGCGGGTTCTTTCCTGCCCCAGAGAACACTGCGCCGCCACCCGGTGACCGACGTGCGCGAGGCGGCGTAGGACCAGGTGACGGCGTACGAGTGAAGCAACCCCTCAGGTCTCCGGGGGGGCAGGGGCGTCAGCCGGCGGCGCGGGCCGCCATGCGGGCCTTGCGGGCCGCGAGCTTCTCGTCGAACTTCGATGCCTCCGCGTTGAGACCGCCCATGTAGAGGCCGAGCTCCTCCTGGGCCTGGAGGCCCAGCGGGTCGAGGCCGTCGATGTCGAGGACCTTGAGGTGGCGCAGCACCGGCTGGAGCACGTCGTCGTGGTGGATACGCATGTTGTAGACCTCGCCGATGGCCATCTGCGCGGCGGCACGCTCGAAGCCGGGCATGCCGTGGCCGGGCATCCGGAAGTTGACCACGACGTCACGCACGGCCTGCATGGTCAGGTCGGGGGCGAGCTCGAACGCGGCCTTCAGCAGGTTCCGGTAGAAGACCATGTGCAGGTTCTCGTCGGTCGCGATGCGGGCCAGCATGCGGTCGCAGACCGGGTCGCCCGACTGATGGCCGGTGTTGCGGTGCGAGACACGGGTCGCCAGCTCCTGGAAGGCGACGTACGCGACGGAGTGCAGCATCGAGTGGCGGTTGTCCGACTCGAAGCCCTCACTCATGTGCATCATGCGGAACGCTTCGAGCTGGTCGGGGTCCACGGCACGCGAGGCGAGGAGGTAGTCGCGCATCACGATGCCGTGCCGGCCCTCCTCCGCCGTCCACCGGTGGACCCAGGTGCCCCAGGCGCCGTCACGGCCGAAGAGCGAGGCGATCTCGTGGTGGTAGCTGGGGAGGTTGTCCTCGGTGAGCAGGTTGACGACCAGCGCGATGCGGCCGAGCTCGGTGACCTTGGACTGCTCCTTGCCCCAGGCCTCGCCGTCCTCGAAGAGGCCGGGGAAGTTGCGGGCGTCGCTCCACGGCACGTACTCGTGGGGCATCCAGTCCTTCGCCACCTTCAGGTGGCGGTTGAGCTCCGTCTCGACCACTTCCTCCAGCGCGAAAAGCAGCCGAGCGTCGGTCCAGTCGGAGGACGGGCTTGCGAGGTGGGGAGAAGTGATCGTCACAGGTGCTCCAGGGGGACGGGGCGAGAACGTGAATACTGGGCGGGGACGCCGGCGGGGACGCGAGCGGGGATGCAACCTACGGCATCGTAGGCTACGTATCCGTAGGTTACGAAACCGTAGGTTAAGAGCGGTGTAAAGAGCCCCTGATCAGCAGGGGTTTGCCAGGTAGATCAAGTGCCTTCGGCGGTTGTCCGGACCCGCCCGGAGGCCCAGGTCCCGGGGCCGAACGGGTACCACGATCACCCATTCAGACGTACAGCTCCCGGAGTCGGACCGAGAGGCATGTCACACAGCCTTCGAGCTTCTCGAACTCGCTGATGTCCACGAGAACCGGCTCATGACCGAGGTCCGCGAACAACTCGGCGGTTTTCGGGGCGCTCGACGCCATCAGCAGCTTTCCGCCCCCGAGCAGGACGACATGCGAGCCGGACTCCTCCGGTACCGGCAGGAAGCGCGGGAACAGCGACGGCGTGTCCACATCCGGGAGGTGGCCGATCACCGTCCCGTCCGGCAGCGCCGTGACCGCCGACTTCAGGTGCAGGACCTTGCTCAGGGGTACGGCGACGACCTTGGCCCCGAGCGGTTCGAACGCCGCCCGTACCTGCTCGACCCCGGCCGCGTTGGTGCGCCCGCCCCGCCCCACGTACACGGTGTCGCCGACTTTCAGGATGTCACCGCCGTCCAAGGTGCCCGGTTCCCAGACCCAGTTCACCGAGCAGCCCAGGCGCGCCACGGCCTCCTCGACCCCGGCGGTCTCGCCGCGCCGGGACTCGGCGCCGGGGCGGGCGATCAGCGCGACATTGCGGAACACGACGACGGTGTCCTCGACGAACACGGAGTCCGGGCAGTCGTCGGCCGGATCCACCTCGACGGTCTCCCAGCCGTGCGTACGCAGTGCCTCCGCGTACGCCTCCCACTGTTCGACCGCCAGATCGACATCCACCGTCTCGCGCTCGACGTGGGTCACCAGCCCCTCGGCTAGGCGGGGGCTGGGCCGGCGTATGAGGGCTTTCTGGCTGGGCACGTGCGGATCTCCGAATCGGCCGGGGGCGTCGGCGCACATCATGCAGCGCCGATCCGCGCCGGCAAAAGCCCCCAGAGCCCGCGCGGGACAGTCCCGGAGGCCGCGCGAGGCGACCCCTGTGCCCGAAACTATGCGATTCGCCCTGCCTGGCGCTAGGAGGGATACCCGACAGCTTCCCGACCGATTTCTTTCAGTTCTCCTCCTTCCAAGAGCAATGTGCGCGTGATTCCGAGCGATTCCAGGAACGGCAGATCGTGGCTGGCGACGATCAGCGCTCCCTCGTACGACTCCAGGGCGGAGGTGAGCTGCCGGACGCTCGCCATGTCGAGGTTGTTCGTCGGCTCGTCGAGCATCAGGAGCTGCGGCGCGGGCTCGGCCAGCATCAGCGCGGCGAGCGCCGCGCGGAAGCGTTCGCCGCCGGAGAGTGTCGCCGCGAGCTGCTCGGCCTTCGCGCCCTTGAACAGGAAGCGGGCCAGCCGCGCCCGGATCCGGTTGTTGGTGGCGGCGGGGGCGAAGCGTGCCACGTTCTCCACGACGCTCAGCTCGTCGTCGAGGACGTCGAGCCGCTGCGGCAGGAAGCGCAACGGCACATGGGCCTGCACCTCACCGGACACGGCGTCCAGCTCCCCGGAGATCGTGCGCAGCAGCGTCGTCTTACCGGCGCCGTTGCGCCCGACCAGCGCGATCCGCTCGGGTCCGCGCAGATCGAAACCGCCGCCCACGCGCGCACCGTACTTCAACTCCAGGTCCAGGAGGGTGAGTACGTGACGACCTGGCGGCACGGCCGTGTACGGCAGGTCGACGCGGATCTCGTCGTCGTCCCGTACGGCCTCCTCCGCCTCGCTCAGCCGCTGGCGGGCGCTGTCGAGCCGGCCCTCGTGCAGGTGCTTGTTCCGGCCGGCGGTCTCCTCCGCCCGGCGCCGCATCGCGTCCGTCAGGGCCTTGCCGTGGCTGCCGCTGGCCGCGAGCTGCCGTCCCCTGTGGTCGGTGCGCGCCTGCTTCGTCCGCGATTCGATCAGCTCGCGCTTCTGCCGTCGCACGTCCGACTCGGCGACCCGCACCATCCGCTCGGCCGCGTCCTGTTCGCCGGCGAGCGCTTCCTCGTACGCGGAGAAGTTGCCGCCGTACCAGGTGACCTCTCCGGAGCGCAGATCGGCGATCTGGTCGACCAGGTCGAGGAGTTCGCGGTCGTGGCTGACCACGACCATGACCCCGGACCAGGCCTCGACCGCCGCGTACAGCCGCCGGCGCGCGTACAGGTCGAGGTTGTTGGTCGGTTCGTCCAGCAGGAGTACGTCGGGACGGCGCAGCAGGAGCGCGGCCAGGCGCAGCAGCACCGACTCGCCGCCCGAGACCTCGCCGATGGTGCGGTCCAGGTCGATGTGGCCGAGCCCGAGTTCGCCGAGGGTCGCGAGCGTGCGCTCCTCGACGTCCCAGTCGTCTCCTACGACGTCGAAGTGCTCCTCGGTCGCGTCACCCGCCTCGATGGCGTGCAGCGCGGCGCGGGTGGCCGCGACGCCGAGCGCTTCGTCGACCCGCAGACCGGTGTCGAGCGTGACGCTCTGCGGCAGGTAGCCGACCTCGCCCGCCACGCGGATGGTGCCTTCGACCGGGGTGAGTTCTCCGGCGATCAGCTTCAACAGGGTTGATTTTCCGGATCCGTTGACGCCGACCAGCCCGGTCCTGCCGGGTCCGAAGGCGACCTGGAGGTCGCCGAAGACGGCGGTGCCGTCGGGCCAGGCGAAGGAGAGGGAGGTGCAGGCGATGGAGGTGGGGAAGGTAGACAAAATGGCCTCGCGGTTTGCCGGGTGCGGTCGGGGGCACGTGTGGGGGACACCGCGAGGTGACGACGATCAAGGTACGAGGCAGATCAGGTCCGCGGACGGATCCGGTTCCGAAGGCCGATCCGGTGCTGAAGGCCGATCCGGTCCCGAGGGCGGATCCGACTCCGAGGGCAGCGAAAAGGCCCTGTACCGGAGGGACGGCTCGTACGCCGAGGTCGCACGCTGCGCACACAGACGCCAGGGAATACCTGGTGTGTGTGACGCGGTGTCTCCGACCTCAGACGAGCAACGTCCTTCTCCATTCGACGGCAACAGGACCGCTTCACACCGTAGGAGCGGCCCTGACCTCTGTCAAAGGAATTAACGTGGCCCTCAGACGACGCGAAGGAGACCCCGTGCCCGACGGCTCGCTCTCGCTGCCCGCCCGGCTCTATCTGCTCTCCTGGGACACCACGAAACTCAAGGTCACCGGCGCGACCCATCTCCACCACCTGGTGCGCGCCGGAGCCCTCACGGAGCTCGCGCAGCGCGGACTGCTCGCGGACGTGGAGGGCATCGCCACCCCTGTCGACCCCGACGCCCACACGGGGGACCTGGTCCTGGACGGGCTCCTGGAGCTTGTCGAGGAGTCCCGGCCACGGAAGTGGAAGGCATGGGTGACCCTGCGGGCCCGCGTCACCCTCGATGCCGTACGCGCACAGCTCGCGGCCGAGGGATACCTGCGGGCGGAGAAGAAGCGGGTGCTCGGGCTGTTCCCGTCCGTGGAGTACGAGCTGGAGCGGGTGGCCGCCGTGGACGCAATGCGTGAGGACGCGCGGCTGGTGCTGGTCGGCCCCGTACCCGTCGCCGAGGTCTCCGACCGCGATGCGGCCCTCGTCGCTCTCGCGGCCGCGGCGGAACTCCGCACGCTACTGCCGGGCAAGGACCGCAAACTCCACAAGGAGCGCATCGAGGAACTGACCGAGCGCAGCGGTGCGGCGGCTCCCGCCCTGAAGAAGGTCATCCAGGAGGTCCGTTCCGCAGTCGTCGTGGCGGTGGCCACGGGGGCGGCGACAGGGGCGGCCACGGGCGGCTGAGGCGCTGTGGAGGGGCGCGTGTCAGCGCGGGATCGGGCCTCGCGCGGGCCGCGCACGCCGGGGTCCGTCGCGCCGCGCGGGAGCTGCGGGGCACGGGAACCCACGGCCCGGCGGCAGAAGGGTCGACCACACGGAGCTCATCGCGCTGAGGAGCGGTGGCCGCCGAGGAGGAGCGGGGATCCGCTCAGCAGGGGCCGCGCATGAGCTCCGCGAGGTCGTGGTCCAGGTCCACCTGGAGGTGCTCCAGGCCGGTGGGCACGAGTTCCGTCGTGCGCGACAGGAAGCTCCGCACCTCGCCCGAGCGCACATGCACCACGGCGGTGCCCTCGGGCGCGTGGAACTCCAGAACGGTGCGGTCATAGCCGTACGGCCGCACTCGTACGTCCCCACAGCCCACCGCGTCCTCCAGCCCGGACGCGAGCAGCTCGCGGGCGAAGGTCCAGCACACCTCCACGCCTTCCAGCGTGGCGGGGGCGGGGAAGGTCATGCGGACGGCGAAGGGATCGCTTCGGTCGTAGTGAAGGGTTGCGGGAATACTCGGCATCCTCGGCGCGGCGGCGACGAGGCGGGCCTCTACGGGCTGCTCGATGACGATGGACAACGCCTTGCTCCCTTGTGACAGCTGGACGAACTCCGGTCGGATGAGGCCGGTCAATAGAAGAGACGAAGGAACAGGCCAATCCGTGCACATGAAACCTGAGTGACCTGTGTCACCGCTTTCAGTCGCTGTGGTGATCCATTTCTCGTCCCGTGCTCTCCGGACAACCGAGAGGACACTCGGTGGGGGTCCCGAGGTTCCCGAAGGAGGCCATCTGGACGTCACTGGGGGAGTGGGCTAGCTTCGCCCGCCATGAGGGGCTTGGGAAAGACGCGACGCACGAGACGTACGAGTCGGATGGTCACCGTGGGGTTGTGCGCGGGAGCGCTCGCCGCGGTGCTGACGGCACCCGCACAGGCGCAAGGGGCGGCAGAGGTGGCGGCCGGGGCACCCCATTGGGAGTTGAAGGACAGCGGCACGGACGTGCGCTTCCGCGGGCTGTCGGCTGTCAGCAGGAACACCGCCTGGGTGGCCGGCTCCGGCGGCACCGTGCTGCGTACCGGCGACGGCGGCGCGAGCTGGCGGAACGTCTCGCCACCCGGCGCCCAGGACCTGCAGTTCCGCGACATCGAGGCCTTCGACGCCAGGCGCGCCGTGGTCCTGGCCATCGGTGAGGGCGACGCCTCCCGGGTGTTCAGGACCGAGGACGGCGGCGCGACCTGGACCGAGTCGTTCCGCAACACCGACGCCAAGGCCTTCTACGACTGCATCACCTTCTTCGACAGCCGCCACGGCCTGGCGATGAGCGACCCGGTGGACGGCAAGTTCCGCATCCTGTCCACCAGCGACGGCGGCCGCTCCTGGAAGGTGCTGCCCGACGAGGGCATGCCTGCGGCCCAGGACGGCGAGGCGGGCTTCGCCGCCGGCGGGCAGTGTCTGGTGAGTTCGGGGTCGCGTGATGTGTGGCTGGCCACCGGCGGGGGTGCACGCGCGCGTGTGCTGCACTCTGCCGACCGGGGCCTGACCTGGACCGCCGCCGACACCCCCATCCCCGCCGGCACCTCGGCACGCGGTGTCTTCGCCCTCGCCTTCCGGGACCGCACCCACGGCCTCGCGGTCGGCGGCGACTACAACCCCGACCAGGCCTCCCCGCAGGCGGCGGCGTACACCCCCGACGGCGGCCGCACCTGGAAGCCCGCGGCACAGCCGCCGCCCGCGTACCGCTCCGGCGTCACCTGGTTCCCGCACAGCCGTACGTCCGCTCTCGCGGTCGGGCCCACCGGCACCGATCTGACGACCGACGGCGGCCGCACCTGGCGCACGCTGGACACCGGCTCGTACGACACCGTGGACTGCGCCCCCGACCTCGGCTGCTGGGCGTCCGGCGAGAAGGGCCGGGTGGCGCGTCTGCAACGTTGACGCGAGAGGTGTGCACCCTTGGGAGTGGGTACTCGATGCGCGAAAGGAAGTGATCAGTGATGCCACGCGGTTCGAGCCCCAAGCGGGAACGCCAGTACGAGCACATCAAGGAGAGCGCCCGTGACCGGGGCGAGAGCGAGAAGCGCGCGGAGGAGATCGCCGCCCGCACCGTCAACAAGGAACGCGCCCGCGCCGGTGAGTCGAAGACGGCGAGCCGGACCTCCACCGAGGACATGTCGTCCGCCAAGCGCGGCGGTCAGCGCTCGCACAAGGGCGCCCAGGGGCCGACGTACGACCAGTTGTACGCGGAGGCCAAGCGGCGCGGCATCCACGGCCGCTCGGACATGAACAAGCAGCAGCTGCGGCACGCGCTGGGCGACAAGGACTGACGGCGCCGGCCGAGCGTGCGCACTCCGGCCGGGCGTACGCACCCCGGGCCGGACGTACCCACCCCGGACGGGCCTGCCCGCTCTCCGGTCGTACGCTTGTGCCCACCATGACGACCGTGAGCATCCCCGCGGGCTGGCCCGCCACCGAAGAGCAAGCACGCGCCGCGCAGGACGAGTTGCGGGGGCGGGTGGTCCTCGGAGAGGCAGGACCGCCGCCCGGCACCGGCCGGGTGACGGGGGTCGACGTGGCGTACGACGACGAGCGGGACGTCGTCGTGGCCGCGGCCGTCGTGCTCGACGCGGCGACGCTCGACGTCGTCGCCGAGGCGACCGCCGTCGGCCAGGTTTCCTTCCCGTACGTTCCCGGGCTCCTCGCCTTCCGCGAGATCCCGGCCGTCCTGGCCGCACTCGACGCCCTGCCCTGCGCACCGGGTCTCGTCGTCTGCGACGGCTACGGCCTGGCCCACCCGCGCCGCTTCGGCCTCGCCAGCCACCTCGGCGTGCTCACCGGGCTGCCCACGATCGGGGTCGCCAAGAATCCCTTCACCTTCGACTACGAGGAGCCCGGCGCCCGGCGCGGCAGCGTGTCCCCGCTCCTCGCGGGCCAGGACGAGGTGGGCCGCGCCCTGCGCACCCAGGACGGCGTGAAGCCGGTGTTCGTGTCGGTCGGCCACCGGGTGAGCCTCGACAACGCGTGTACGCACACGCTCGCGCTCACCCCGAAGTACCGCCTCCCGGAATCCACTCGACGCGCCGACTCCCTCTGCAGACGGGCGCTCCAGGAGGCAACTCCCTGAGCGCCGCGCACTGATGACTGAGTACGTTTTCTGAGTACGAGTACGGATGTGGGCGCACTGTCATGATCGGCAGGCTGTGCAGCATGACAACGCACCGCGCCCCGAAGGCCGAAGCCCACCCCACCCAGCCCGTCGAGCGCGCCGTGATGGCCGCGTTGTTCCTCGCGGTGATCGCCGGAGTCGCCTGGATAGGCGGGATGATCTACACGGTCACCGGGTGGACGTTCTGAGCCTCTGGACGGTCCCCTAGAGGGTGGCCGCCACCCGGAAGGTGATCCCCGCCGCACGGAGCCGCGCCGTCAGCGCGTCCCCCATCGCCACCACCGTCGTGACCTGCCCGGCGGTGTCCGGCAGTTCGTCGAAGGCCAGTGACAACGCGGACTCCGCGAGCATCTTGGCGGTCTCGCCGTAGCCGGGGTCGCCACCCGCGACCTCCGTGAAGACGCGGCGCCCGCCGCCCTCGCCGACGAACCGCACCGAGAACCAGCTCTTCGCACGCAGCGCCGCGCTCGGTCCCTCCCCGGGCTTGAACCGGTCGGACAGCCAGCGCCGGGCGGGCGGGACCTGGGCGGCCGCGAAGAGCGCACCCGTCGCGGCGACGCCGCCCAGCGCGATGGGCAGCCGTTCGACGGCCGCGTAGTGGCGGTAGCGGAAGTCGGGCCCGTACCGCTCCAGGGCCTGTGCGGACCGTCGCACCACCTGGGGGTCGAGGGTGGGGAGCGGCAGGGCCCACGCCCCGATCTCCTTGGCGAACCGCGGAGCGCTCTGTGGTGCCGTCGCCCGACGTCCCACCGGCCGAGGCTCGTGCCGGCGGCGGTCGCGGGCGGCGGCCAGCAGGTGCCGCCCGCGCGAGAACTGGCCGAGCGCCGAGGCGAACGTGCCGCCCGAGAACATCGCCTGGGTGCGCACGAACCCGTCGACCCGCAGCGGAACGCCCTCGGGAAGCTGTTGCACGGTGAAGTACGCGCCCAGGTCGTGCGGAATCGAGTCGAAACCGCAGGCGTGCACGAGCCGCGCGCCGGTCTCCCGCGCGCGCGTGTCGTGCCGGACGTAGGTCAGGTCGACGAACTCGGGCTCACCGGACAGGTCGGCGTAGTCGGTACCGGCGTCGGCGCAGGCGGCCACCAGTTCCTCGCCGTAGGTGACGTACGGCCCGACCGTGGTGGCCACCACGCGCGCGCAGCGGGCGAGTTCACGCAGCGACTTCGGATCGGACACGTCCGCGCGAATGACGCCGGGGGCCGGGGGGTCGGCGGGAGTGTCAGTCGAACGGGGAGCGCCGGCCAGCCGCTCCCGCAGCCGGTCCAGCTTCTCCTGGCTCCGTCCCGCGATCGCCCACCGCAGCCCCTTGGGCGCGTGCGCGGCGAGATACTCCGCGGTGAGTTCCCCGACGAAGCCCGTGGCTCCGAAGAGCACGATGTCGTACGCGCGGTCCGCGCGATCCGTCTCGTTCGGCCTGCTCATGACACTCCTGCTCCTCGACCGCGCAGCCGTGCGCGAAGCGCCGTTGTCGGTGGCTGAGGCTAGCGTGAGGAACGAGCAGCCGGACAACGAGGTCGGACGAAAAGGTCGGAGGTCGCCGTGGCCGTGCCGAAGAACGCCCTGAAGAAATGGGAGAAGGTGCGCGAGTTCTCCCTCGGGCTGCCCGGCGCCACCGAGGAGTTCCCCTGGGGCGAGTCCGTCGCCAAGGTCAACAAGAAGGTGTTCGTCTTCCTCGGCATGGACGACGGCAGCTACCCGCTGGCCGTCACGCTGAAGCTCAAGGACGACGAGGCGCACGCCCACGCCCTGACCTCGCCCGGCGCCGAGCCCGCCGGTTATGGCCTGGGCAGATCCGGCTGGGTGCGCATACCCCTGGAGGAGCAAGGGGCTCCGGCGGCGGAGCTGCTCTGCGACTGGGTCGAGGAGAGCTACCGGGTGATCGCGCCGAAGAAACTGATCACGGAGCTGGACGCCCGCTGAGGGCTCCCGCTCGGCCGACGGCGCCGGAATTTAACTAAGCGCTTGCTCGTTGAGGGCTTGCCCGATGTGGAACACGTTCTTAACATCACTGATGTCACATCAGTAGTGTCACAGAGCTGGGGGCTTGATGGCAGTGACGGGTACGGCAGGGCATGGCCCCCTCGCCGGAGTGCGCGTTGTCGAACTGGCGGGGATCGGCCCCGGCCCGTTCGCCGCGATGCTTCTTGCCGATCTCGGCGCCGACGTGGTCCGCGTGGACCGCCCCGGTGGCGCCGGGCTCGCGATCAATCCCGAGTACGACATCACCAACCGCAACAAGCGGTCGGTCGTGATCGACCTCAAGGCGCCGGACGGGCCCGCCCACGTCCTCGACCTGGTCGACCGCGCCGACATCCTCATCGAGGGCTACCGCCCGGGCGTCGCCGAGCGCCTCGGCGTGGGACCGGCGGACTGCCACGCCCGCAAGCCCGCGCTCGTCTACGGCCGGATGACCGGCTGGGGACAGGAGGGCCCCCTTGCCCAGCGCGCCGGGCACGACATCGCGTACATCGCCCTGACCGGCACGCTCGGGATGATCGGCAAGCCGGACGAGCCGCCCATGGCCCCCGCGAACCTCCTCGGCGACTACGCGGGCGGCTCGCTCTACCTCGTGGTCGGCGTCCTCGCCGCGCTCCACCACGCCCGCGCGACCGGCGCCGGACAGGTCGTGGACGCGGCCATCGTCGACGGCACCGCGCACCTCTCCGCGATGATCCACGGCATGCTCGCCGCCGGCGGCTGGCAGGACCGGCGCGGCGCCAACCTGCTGGACGGCGGCTGCCCGTACTACGGGACGTACGAGACGTCCGACGGGCAGTACATGGCGGTAGGCCCCCTGGAGCAGCAGTTCTACGACGAATTCGTGGGCCTGCTGGGCATCGAGGACCAGGCACCGGCCCGCAAGGACCTGTCGCGCTGGGGCGAACTGCGCGAGACGGTCGCGGCCGGCTTCAAGACCCGTACGAGGGACGAGTGGACGGCCGTCTTCGAGGGCTCCGACGCATGCGTGGCGCCGGTCCTCTCGCTGCGCGAAGCCCCCGCCCACCCGCACCTGGCCGCCCGCGGCACCTTCACCGACCACGGCGGCATCACCCAGCCCGCCCCCGCGCCCCGCTTCTCCGTCACCCGCACCTCCGTCCGCAGCGGCCCCGCCCAGCCGGGCGCCGACACGGCGGACGTGGCCCGCGACTGGGACGTACCCGACCTCCAGAAGGGCAGCCCCGGATGAAGCGGCGGATCTTCGAGCCCGAGCACGACGCGTTCCGCGAGACGGTGCGCACCTTCCTCGCCAAGGAGGTGCTGCCGTACTACGAGCAGTGGGAGAAGGACGGCATCGTCTCCCGCGAGGCCTGGCGGGCGGCCGGGAAACAGGGGCTGCTCGGGCTGGCGGTGCCCGAGGAGTACGGGGGCGGCGGCAACGCCGACTTCCGCTACAGCGCCGTACTGGCCGAGGAGTTCACGCGCGCGGGGGCCGCCGGAATCGCGCTCGGCCTGCACAACGACATCATCGGGCCGTATCTGACGGGCCTCGCCACCGAGGAGCAGAAGCGCCGCTGGCTGCCCGGGTTCTGCGACGGCTCGCTGATCACGGCGATCGCCATGACCGAACCCGGCGCCGGATCCGACCTCCAGGGCATCGCGACACACGCCGAGGACCGCGGCGACCACTGGCTGCTCAACGGCTCCAAGACCTTCATCTCGAACGGAATCCTCGCCGATCTGGTGATCGTGGTGGCGAGGACGACCCCCGAAGGCGGTGCCAAGGGGCTGTCCCTGCTCGTCGTCGAGCGAGGCATGGCGGGCTTCGAGCGCGGACGCAACCTCGACAAGATCGGCCAGAAGGCCCAGGACACGGCCGAGTTGTTCTTCAACGACGTCACCGTGCCCAAGGAGAACCTGCTCGGCGAGCTGAACGGCGCCTTCGTCCATCTGATGAACAATCTCGCGCAGGAGCGCATCGGCATCGCCGTCGCAGGGATCGCCGCCGCCGAGTACCTGCTCGAAATCACCACGGAGTACGTCAAGGAGCGCGAGGCCTTCGGACGCCCGCTCTCCAAGCTCCAGCACATCCGCTTCGAGATAGCCGAGATGGCCACCGAGTGCGCCGTGACCCGGACCTTCCTCGACCGCTGCATCGTCGATCACTCGAACGGGGAACTCGACGCCGTACACGCCTCGATGGCCAAGTGGTGGGCCACCGAACTGCAGAAGCGGGTCGCGGACCGCTGCCTCCAACTGCACGGCGGCTACGGCTACATGACCGAGTACCGCGTGGCCAAGGCCTTCACCGACGGCCGCATCCAGACCATCTACGGCGGGACCACCGAGATCATGAAGGAGATCATCGGCCGTTCCCTCCTCGGCTAACCCTCCTGAAAGGCTTGATCAGTGAGCACCGAAGCGTATGTGTACGACGCGATCCGCACCCCGCGCGGCCGCGGCAAGGCGAACGGCGCCCTGCACGGCACCAAGCCCATCGACCTCGTCGTCGGGCTCATCCACGAGGTACAGCGCCGCTTCCCCGGCCTCGACCCGGCCGCGATCGACGACATCGTGCTCGGTGTCGTCGGCCCGGTCGGCGACCAGGGCTCCGACATCGCCCGGATCGCGGCGCTCGCCGCCGGACTCCCCGACACGGTCGCCGGAGTCCAGGAGAACCGCTTCTGTGCCTCGGGCCTGGAAGCCGTCAACCTGGCCGCGATGAAGGTCCGTTCGGGCTGGGAGGACCTGGTGCTCGCGGGCGGCGTCGAGTCGATGTCGCGCGTGCCGATGGCCTCGGACGGCGGCGCCTGGTTCGCCGACCCGATGACCAACCTGGCCACCAACTTCGTACCGCAGGGCATCGGCGCCGACCTCATCGCCACCATCGAGGGCTTCACGCGCCGCGATGTCGACGAGTACGCGGCGCTGTCCCAGGAGCGGGCCGCCGCCGCGTGGAAGGACGGGCGCTTCGAGAAGTCCGTCGTCCCGGTGAAGGACCGCAGCGGCCTCGTCGTCCTCGACCACGACGAGCACCTGCGTCCCGGGACCACCGCCGACTCGCTCGCCAGGCTGAAGCCGTCGTTCGCCGACATCGGCGACCTGGGCGGCTTCGACGCCGTGGCGCTTCAGAAGTACCACTGGGTGGAGTCGATCGACCACGTCCACCACGCGGGCAACTCCTCCGGCATCGTGGACGGCGCCTCGCTCGTCGCCGTCGGATCGAAGGAGGTCGGCGAGCGCTACGGGCTCACCCCGCGCGCGCGGATCGTCTCCGCGGCCGTCTCCGGCTCCGAGCCCACCATCATGCTCACCGGACCCGCTCCCGCGACCCGCAAGGCGCTCGCCAAGGCCGGTCTGACCATCGACGACATCGACCTCGTCGAGATCAACGAAGCCTTCGCGGCGGTCGTCCTGCGCTTCGTCAAGGACATGGGCCTGTCCCTGGACAAGGTCAACGTCAACGGCGGCGCGATCGCGCTGGGCCACCCGCTCGGCGCCACCGGCGCCATGATCCTCGGCACCCTCGTCGACGAACTGGAGCGCCAGGACAAGCGCTACGGCCTCGCCACCCTGTGCGTGGGCGGCGGCATGGGTATCGCCACGATCGTCGAGCGCGTCTGACCTTTCCCGACGGATCAACGGACAACGGATCCCGGGACAACGGATCCACGGAACGGATCCAGGGACAACGGATCCACGGATCAACGGAGCAAGCCCTGATGAGCACTGAGCCCACCACCATCCGCTGGGAACAGGACGAGACCGGCGTCGTCACCCTCGTCCTCGACGACCCCAACCAGTCCGCCAACACCATGAACCAGGCCTTCCAGGCCTCGATCGCGGCGATCGCCGCACGCGCCGAGGCCGAGAAGGACTCCATCCGCGGAATCATCTACACCTCCGCCAAGAAGACCTTCTTCGCGGGCGGCGACCTCAAGGAGATGATGGGGGTCGGTCCGGAGAACGCCCAGCAGGCGTTCGAGATCGGCACCGGCATCAAGTCCGCCCTGCGCCGCATCGAGACCCTCGGCAAGCCGGTCGTCGCCGCCATCAACGGCGCGGCACTCGGCGGCGGTTACGAGATCGCCCTGGCCTCCCACCACCGCGTCGCCCTCGACACCCCCGGCACGAAGATCGGCCTGCCCGAGGTCACCCTCGGGCTGCTCCCGGCGGGCGGCGGCGTCGCCCGCACCGTCCGGCTGATGGGCATCGCGGACGCGCTGCTGAAGGTGCTGCTCCAGGGCACCCAGTACTCCGCGCAGCGGGCCCTGGAGAACGGTCTCGTCCACGAAGTGGCGGCCACGCCCGAGGAGTTGCTCGCCAAGGCACGCGCCTTCATCGACGCCAACCCCGAGTCACAGCAGCCCTGGGACAAGCCTGGCTACCGGATCCCGGGCGGTACGCCGTCGAACCCGAAGTTCGCCGCCAACCTGCCCGCGTTCCCGGCCAACCTGAAGAAGCAGCTGAACGGCGCGCCCTACCCGGCCCCGCGCAACATCCTCGCGGCCGCCGTGGAGGGCTCGCAGGTCGACTTCGAGACCGCGCTGGTCATCGAGGCGCGCTACTTCACCGAGCTGGTCACCGGGCAGACCGCCAAGAACATGATCCAGGCGTTCTTCTTCGACCTCCAGGCGGTCAACTCCGGCGCCAACCGGCCCAAGGGCATCGCACCGCGCCAGGTCCGCAAGGTCGCCGTCCTCGGCGCCGGGATGATGGGCGCGGGCATCGCCTACTCGTGTGCTCGCGCGGGCATCGAAGTCGTCCTCAAGGACGTGTCCGCCGCAGCGGCGGCCAAGGGCAAGGCGTACTCCGAGAAACTCTGCGCGAAGGCCGTCTCCAGGGGACGTACGACGCAGCAGAAGGCCGACGCGCTGCTCGCCCGCATCACGCCCACGGCGGACCCCCAGGACCTGGCCGGCTGCGACGCCGTGATCGAAGCCGTCTTCGAGGACACGTCGCTCAAGCACAAGGTGTTCCAGGAGATCCAGCACCTCGTCGAGCCCGACGCGCTGCTCTGCTCCAACACCTCGACGCTGCCGATCACCGTGCTCGCCGAGGGCGTGGAGCGGCAGAGTGACTTCATCGGGCTGCACTTCTTCTCGCCGGTCGACAAGATGCCGCTCGTCGAGATCATCAAGGGCGAGCGGAGCGGGGACGAGGCACTGGCCCGCGCCTTCGATCTGGTACGCCAGATCAACAAGACCCCGATCGTCGTCAACGACTCGCGCGGCTTCTTCACCTCCCGCGTCATCGGGCAGTTCATCAACGAGGGTGTCGCGATGGTCGGCGAGGGCATCGAGCCCGCGTCCGTCGAGCAGGCGGCCGCCCAGGCGGGCTACCCGGCCAAGGTCCTGTCCCTCATGGACGAGCTGACGCTCACTCTGCCGCGCAAGATCCGCAAGGAGTCCCAGCGGGCCGTCGAGGAGGCGGGCGGCACCTGGGAGACGCACCCGGCCGAGGCCGTCATCGACCGCATGGTCGACGAGTTCGGCCGCCCGGGCCGCAGCGGCGGAGCGGGCTTCTACGAGTACGGCGCGGACGGCAAGCGCGGCAAGCTGTGGCCCGGCCTGCGTGAGCACTTCACCAAGTCCGGATCCGAGATCCCGTTCGCTGACATGCAGGAGCGCATGCTCTTCTCCGAGGCGCTGGACACCGTCCGGCTCCTGGAAGAGGGCGTGTTGACGTCCGTCGCGGACGCCAACATCGGGTCCATCTTCGGGATCGGCTTCCCGGGCTGGACCGGGGGTGTCCTGCAGTACATCAACGGGTACGACGGTGGCGCCGGGGCACCTGCCGGCCTGCCCGCATTCGTGGCACGCGCGCGTGAGCTCGCCGAGCGCTATGGGGAGCGGTTCACGCCTCCGGCGCTGCTGGTCGAGAAGGCGGAGAAGGGGGAGCGGTTCCGCGACAGCTGAAGACGGGGCCGACGGGGATGACGGCGACGACGGGACCGACGCTGACCGCAAACCGGTCCCGACGACGGGGGACCGACGCTGACCGTAAACCGGTCCCGACGACGGCGACCGACGCTGACCGTAAACCGGTCCCGACAACGGGAACCGACGCTGACCGCGAACCGGTCCCCGTCATCTTCGTCATCCTCGTCATCCCCGTCGCACCGGCGGGGCCATTCCGGCGAGTGGAATGCGCCCTTGCCGAGTGCCTGACGGTTCATCACACTCGCCCCATGGAGACACGTACCGCGCTGGTGACCGGAGCGGCACAGGGCCTGGGGCTGGAGTTCGCCGTCGCGCTCGCCGGGCGCGGTTACCGGGTCGCGGGGATCGACCTCGTCCCGCAGCCGGAGACGGCCGAACGGGTGCTGGACTACGTGGAGTTGATCGCCGACGTCACCGACGAGGAGCAGATCCGAGGTGCGCTGGACCGTCTCATCGATCAGTTCGGGACACTGCACGTTCTCGTCAACAACGCCGGTGTGTACCCGGAGTCGGCCTTCGAGGACACCACGCCCGACGAGTGGCGGCGCGTCATGCGCGTCAACCTGGAGGCGCCGTTCCTGCTGACCCGTGCCGTACTGCCGTATCTGAAGGCGGCCGGCTGGGGCCGCATCGTGAACATCGTGTCTGCGGCCGTCTTCACCGCGCCGCCGACGATGGTCGCGTACGTCGCCTCGAAGGCCGGCCTGATCGGCTTTACGCGCTCACTGGCCGCCGCGCTAGGCCCGTCCGGCATCACCGTGAACGCGATCGCGCCGAGCGTGGTCCGCACCGCCGCCGCTGAGCGGACCGTCGGTGCGGACGGCGGCTTCGAGCACGTACGCGCCCAGCAGGCCGTCCCCAGGACCCAGGAGCCGTCCGATCTCGTCTCGACCCTGCTGTACGTCGTCGACGAGGGCAGCGGCTTCCTGACCGGCCAGACCCTTAATGTGGCCGGCGGGTCGGCGTACTTCTAGCCGCTTGTGGCGACGGTCGGCGCAGGACTCACTCCTTGAGCCACTCCCGGAGCTCCTCCTTGAGCGAGCGCTGGAACGTCGTCAGCAGCGCCTGCACCACCAGCGGTTGCATATGCGCCGACAGCGACTTCACCGCCGCCACCGACTCGCGCTCGCCCACCGCGTCACGCAGCAGCGCGGACAGCTCGTGGGCCGCCGCGCGCGAGTGCTCCAGCAGAACGGTCCGCGCCGCGAGGATCGTCTCGTGCGCGATGGGTACGTCGAGAAGCTGTACGCCGAGCCGCAGCAGCCCCGGGTCGACGCGAAAGGAATCCGCGGTCGGCGTGATGATGCCCATCGCGGCGAGCCGGTCCAGTTCTTCCTCGTCCAGCGAGCGCCCCGTCCGCTGCTCCAGCTCCTCGCGCGTCACGTATTCCGCCGCGTCGGGCGCCCAGGAGGCCACCACAGCGCGGTGGATGGCGAGCTCGTGTGCGCTCAGATCGAGCGGCAACTGCTGAAGATGCCGCTCGATGGCCGCCAGCGTCATGCCCTGGTGCTGCAACTCCTCGATGAGGGCGAGCCGGGCAAGATGCTCCTGGCTGTAGTGGCCCACCCGCCTGGGCCCGATCACCGGCGGCGGCAGCAGACCCTTGGTGCTGTAGAAACGAACCGTACGGACCGTGACACCCGCCCGCGCGGCCAACTCATCAACCGTGAGCGCCGGCTCCTCGGTGTCGGTCGTCATGGCGGGCCCTGCCTCTCTGGGTTGTGCAGCGAGCTGGTGCAACAGTATTGCTGTCTCACCAGTGTTGTGAAAGCACCTGCGCGGCTTCCGCCGGGTCGGGGGCCACTGTCAGTGGCAGCCCTTACGGTGGCGTCATGTCCGAGATCGCGTACGTCAGGGGCGACGCCACCACTCCGCTGGGGAAGGGCGTCAAGGTGATCGCCCATGTCTGCAACGACATCGGGGGATGGGGGAAGGGCTTCGTACTGGCCGTCTCGCGCCGCTGGCCGGAGCCGGAAGCGGCGTATCGCGCCTGGCACCGAGACCGCGCGCACAACGACTTCGGCCTGGGCGCGGCCCAGTTCGTCCAGGTGGAGCGATACGTGTGGGTGGCGAACCTGGTAGGCCAGCGAGGCACACGCACAGGCAGCAAGGGTGTACCCGTGCGCTACGACGCCATTGACCAGGCCCTCGGACTGCTGGCCGGCAGAGCCGCCGAGCTCGGCGGCTCCGTTCACATGCCGCGTATCGGCTGCGGTCTCGCCGGGGGCAAGTGGTCCCGTGTGGAGCCGCTTGTCGCGGAGCGGCTGGTGAAGCAGGGGATAGCTGTGACGGTGTACGACCACGGGGACTGAGGGCCGCCAACGGCCGGGGTGTGCGTCGGGAAATGGGTTGGGCAACTTTACGCCCACCCATTCCGTCGCGTAGGAGACCCAGCTTTTAACACAATCCGCAATGGGCCGGTGTACACATTTT
>NZ_JBHXWK010000001.1:366500-548692 GCF_042671685.1 Streptomyces sp. NPDC127595
CCGGGGATCGGTGTGACGGTGGCCCACCCGGGGGACGGAGGGCCGCCACCGGCCGGGGTGGGCGTCGGCAAGGGCTGGCGGAACGTTCCCGCAAGCCATTGCCGACGCGTCGGAGACCCTGCTTGACTCACCTGCCGATAGGCGCAGTTGACGAGATGTGGGCGCGGCGCTCCCGCCGTACGAGCCGTTCGACGGCCCCCTCGGGAGCTGGCCACAGGTGAAAGGAGCCCCCATGACCACCGAGATCGACGTCCTCGTCCTCGGAGGCGCCGGGGTGGACACGATCGTGTACGTCCCCGAGCTGCCGCTTCCGTTCGCCGACAGCTACATGATCCGGCCCGGTATCGAGACGAGGGCCGGTCAGAGCGGGGACTTCGTCGCCCTCGGCGTCCACGCGCTGGGCCTGCGCGCGCACCACATCGACATGATCGGCGACGACCACGAGGGTGAGCTGGTCCGCGCCCTGCACCGTGACCGCGGCATCCCGCTCACGGATGTCCTTCAGCCCGCCGGCACCAAGCGTGCGGTGAACCTCGTGGACCGAGAGGGACGGCGGCTGTCGCTCTACGACGTGAGCCGCTCGCGGGAGGGGGACCGGCTGCCCGAGGAGACCGTCCGGGCGCTGGCCGGAGCGAGTCGCCATGCGCACGTCGTCGTCACCCACCCGTGCGCCCACACCCTGCCCGCACTGCGGGAGTCCGGGGTGACCCTCTCGACCGACCTGCACGACTGGGACGGCGAGAACCCGTACCACGAGCCGTTCGCCCACGCCGCCGACCTCGTGTTCCTGTCCACCACCGCGCTTTCCGACCCGGAGCGGACCATGCGGCGGATCGTCGAGCGGGGCGGGGCCGAGGTGGTCGTCGCCACCGCCGGAGCCGACGGCGCGTACCTGCTGGCGGACGACGAGGTGACCCACATCCCGGCGGTCACGCCCCCGGCCGCGGTCGTGGACTCGAACGGCGCCGGCGACGCTTTCGCCGCCGGCTTCCTCCTCGGCCGGCTGACCGGCGAGCCCCCGCACCGCTGCGCCCTGTACGGCGCGGTCGCCGGCGCCCACGCCTGCACCGTGCCGTCGACGCGGGCGGACGCCATCAGCCGCGACGAACTCCTGACCCGCGTCAAGGAGTTGGAACGCGGCGGCGCCCGCCCGCCGTACGGCCCACCTCAGTGATCGTGAACCGAATCAGTCGCCGCGATCTTCTTCCACGACTTCGGCTGAGCAGGAACCTCGGAAGAAGTTCCGTCCGTCCCCGCGGCCCGGGCGATCGACGCGCCCTGCGCCGCGGGCGCCCCCGGCTTCGACGGCTCGAACAGCCAGGTGTCGAAGAGCGAGCCGAGTGACTGGCCGGACACCTCCTCCGCGTACTTCTGGAAGTCGGCGACAGACGCGTTCCCGTACGCGTGCTTGCTCGGCCAGCCCTTCAGGATGGCGAAGAACGCGTCGTCCCCGATCTCGTTGCGCAGCGCCTGAATGGCCAGCGCTCCCCGGTCGTAGACCGCGATGTCGAACTGGTTCTCAGGACCCGGATCGCCGGGTGCGACCGTCCAGAAGGCGTCGTCCGCCGGGTGCAGCGCGTACACGTAGTCCGCGAGTTCCTGCGTCGTCCCCTCACCCTCGTGCTCGGACCAGAGCCACTGCGCGTACCGCGCGAAGCCCTCGTTGATCCAGATGTCCTTCCACCCGGCGACGGACACCTCGTCCCCGTACCACTGGTGGGCCAGCTCGTGGACGACGACGGACACGTTCGAGCCGTTCGCGAACTGGCGCGGGCTGTAGAACGGCCGCGTCTGCGTCTCCAGCGCGTACCCGGTGTTGGTGTTCGGGACGTACCCGCCGAGCGCGTTGAAGGGGTACGGGCCGAAGTACTCGGTGAGGAAGTCGGCGACCTCACCGGTGCGCTCGATGCTCGCCCGCACCGCCCCGGCGTTGTCACCGAGATCCTTGCTGTACGCGTTGATGATCGGGATACCGCTCTCGGTCGTCCCGGTGGTGATGTCGAACTTGCCCACCGCGAGCGTCGCGAGATACGTCGCCTGCGGCTTGTTGGACCGCCAGTTGTAGCGCGTCCAGCCCAGCTTCGAGCTGGTCGACTGGAGCGTGCCGTTGGAGATCGCCTGCGTGCCGTCGGGCACATTGACCGAGATGTCGTACGTCGCCTTGTCCAGCGGGTGGTCATTGCTGGGGAACCACCACGCCGCCGACTCGGGCTCGTTCGCGCCGACGCCGCCGTCCGGAGTGCGGTGCCAGCTGGTGAACCCGTACGCGGTCTTCGACGACGGCACACCGCTGTAGCGCACCACGATGGTGACGGACTTGCCCTTGGCCAGCGGGGTCTTCGGGGTGACCTGAAGTTCCTCCTCGCCGGAGGTGGCGAACGACGCCTTCACGCCGTTGACCCGCACCTCGCTCACATCGAGCAGAAAGTCCAGATTGAAGCGTGAGAGATCCTGCGTGGTGGTCGCCAGGAGGGTTGCCGTGCCCTCCAGTTCATCGGTCTGCGGCTGGTACTGGAGGCGCAGATCGTAGTGCGAGACGTCGTAGCCGCCGTTGCCGTAGTCCGGGTAGTAGGGGTCGCCGATGCCCGGCGCTCCGGGGGAGTAACTGGCCGCCGATGCCGGGATCGCCAGCAGGAAGGAGGCCGCGAGAGCGCCCGGGGCGATGAGTCTGCGGTGCACGTCAAGCTCCAAGTCGTAGGGCCGTGAAGTCTGTTCGGAGCCTATTCAGTCGCTATGGCCCCGGTCATGTCCACGGCCACCCCTGTCACACGATCGCCATTCGGCCGTCATGAGCAATCCCGCCCCAGAGTCCTTTCACAGTCCCTCTTTTGCACGGGAGTTGACCCGGGGTACCTTCCGCGCATGCCGATACGTGCGCGCCGTATGCGCTTCACCACCTGGAGATCGCTCGCGACGGCGGCCACGGCCGCCCTGATGGCAACCCTGCTGACCCCGGTCGTTGCACACAGCGCCCCACTGGAGAGCACCCCGATCTACTCGTACGACAACGCGATCCGCGAATCCGTGTGGGTGGACACCGGTCTCGACGGCGACAGCGACGGGAAGACCGACCGTGTCGCCGTCGACATCGTCCGGCCCCGCGAACTCGCCGCGTCGGGCCGCAAGATACCCGTGATCATGGACGCCAGCCCCTACTACTCCTGCTGCGGACGCGGCAACGAGAGCCAGAAGAAGACGTACGACGCGAACGGCAACGTCGTCCAGATGCCGCTGTTCTACGACAACTACTTCGTGCCCCGCGGCTACGCCTTCGTCGGCGTCGACCTGGCAGGCACCAACCGCTCCGACGGCTGTGTGGACGTGGGAGGCCGCTCCGACATCCAGTCCGCGAAGGCGGTCGTCGACTGGCTGAACGGCCGGGCCAAGGCCTACACATCCCGTACGGGCACCACCACATCGAAGGCCACCTGGACCAACGGCAAGACCGGCATGATCGGCAAGAGCTGGGACGGCACCATCGCCAACGGCGTCGCCGCGACCGGTGTCAAGGGCCTCGAGACCATCGTGCCGATCAGCGCCATCTCCTCCTGGTACGACTACTACTTCAGCGAAGGCGCCCCGCTGTACGACTCCGGCCCGGACTGGCTCTCCGACTACGTCGACAGCCCCGACGCCCGCGCCAAGTGCGCCGCGGTCCAGCAGAAGATCGTCGACGGGGCACCGCGCACCGGCGACTGGACCTCGTTCTGGACCGAGCGCGACTACGTGAAGGACGCGAGCAAGGTCAAGGCGAGCGTCTTCCTGATCCACGGCGCTCAGGACCTCAACGTCCGTACCCAGCACGTCGGTCCGTGGTGGGACGCCCTCGCCGAGAACGGTGTGGACCGCAAGCTCTGGATCTCGCAGACCGGCCATGTCGACCCCTTCGACTTCCGCCGCGCCGAGTGGGTCGACACCCTGCACCGCTGGTTCGACCACGAACTCCTCGGCTACGACAACGGCATCGACGACGAGCCGATGGCCGACATCGAGCGCCACCCCGACCAGTGGGTGACCTCCAGCGTCTGGCCGCCCCGCGGCACCGACACGACGACCCTCCGCCCGGCCACGGGCTCCGCGGTGGGCGTCGGCACCCTCGGACTGGCCAAAGGCTCCGGCGCCGAGTCCTTCACCGACAACCCGCAGCTGAGCGAGACCGACTGGGCCGCGTACATCGACCAGTCGACTCCTGAGAAGGCCGGCTTCGTCACTCAGCCGCTGGCCAAGGACCTGCGGCTGTCCGGCTCGTCCAAGGTGACGGTCACAGCCACCCCGACGACCTCAACGGCCCATCTCAGCGCGGTACTTGTCGACCTCGGCCCGGACACCATCCGCGACTACGCCGCCTCGGGCGAGGGCATCAGCACGCTCACCGACCGCACCTGCTGGGGCCCGAGCACGACCGGCGACAGCTCCTGCTTCAAGGTGACCCAGTCGAAGAACGCGGACGTCGACTACACGGTCTTCAGCCGCGGCTGGGCCGACCTCGGCAACTACGCCTCGGTGGCGAAGGGTGTCCCGCTCACGCCCGGCAAGGCGTACACGATCACCCTCGACCTGGCCTTCACCGACCACGTCGTCCCCAAGGGCCACCGGCTCGCCCTCATCGTCGCGGGCACCGACAAGGACCTCATCGACCCGCCGTCCACCACCCCGACCCTGACGCTCGACCTGGCCCGCACCTCGGCCAAGCTCCCGCTGGTCGGCGGCGCCAAGGCCTTTGCCAAGGCGACGACGGGTTCCGCCGCGGCTCCGAGCGCCGCCGTCCTGGACGGCGTACGCGACCCGCGCACCGCCCCCCGAGTCCCGGGAGAGAGCAGTTGACCGGCTTACACATCCGCGCCCTGGCCGTGGCGGTCTCCGCCACGGCCCTGGCCGTGCCCCTGCTGACCGCACCCGCGTACGCGGCTCAGACCCCGCCGCGCACCGGCTTCGAGCAGACCAACGGCGCCCGCTGGACCAGCCAGCCCGAGGAACAGGACTTCCTGGCGGCCGTCGACAAGGCGAGCGACCGGGTCTCCGTGTCCGGGACCGGCACGACCAAGCAGGGCCGTCCGCTCCAGCTCGTCCGCGTCGGCGCCGAACGCGCGGCCACCACCGTGCTCCTGGTGTGCAGCCAGCACGGCGACGAGCCGTCCGGGCGCGAGGCCTGCCTCACCACGATCCGCGACCTGGCGTACACGAAGGACCAGCGCACCCTGCGCTTCCTGAAGACGACCACCCTGCTCGTCGTGCCCACCGCCAACCCGGACGGCCGCGCCGCCGACACCCGTGGGAACAGCGACGGCGTCGACATCAACCGCGACCACCTCGCCCTGCAGACCGCCGAGGCACGCGCGACGGCGGCGGTCCTGCGCGACCGCAAGCCCGACGTCGTCTACGACCTGCACGAGTACGGCGCCACGCCTCCGTACTACGACAAGGACCTCTTCGACCTCTGGCCGCGCAACCTCAACACGGCCACGGCAGTGCACGACGAGGCGCAGACCCTGTCCCTCAACTACGTACGGCCCGCCGCCCAGGACGAGGGGTACTCGACGGGCACGTACGGCATCTGGACCGACCCCGTGACCGGCGACCCGATCCAGCAGGTGGCGGGGGACGGCCAGGAACGCATCCTGCGGAACATGTCGGGCGTCAAACACTCCGCGGGACTCCTCATCGAGAGCCGGGTCGACCCCCTCACGGACGCCGAGAAGGCGGACCCGGCCCTCAACAACCGCCGTCGCGTCGACTCCCAACTGGCCGCACTCGGCGGCCTGTTCACCTTCACCGGTGAGCGCCGCGCACAGCTGGAGACGGCCACCTCGGCGGCCCGGCTCACGGGCTATCTGGACAGCGGCCCGGTCTACCTCGGCGGCGCCGACAACGACCCCGCCGAACCGTCCGAGGTGATCCAGGACCCGCCCTGCGGCTACCGGCTCACGGCGGACCAGTACACGGACCTGCGCGACGAGCTGAGCCTGCACGGCGTCCGCGTGCAACGCGAGGGCGACGGCGTACTCGTACCGCTGCGCCAGTCCCTGCGCGCGCTCGTGCCGCTGCTCCTAGACGAGCGCGCGCCGTACCATCTCACGGCCGGGGAGCCCGACACCGACTGCTGAGACGCTGAGCACGGCCGCATCTGTGATAGGGCGTATGGGGCAATAACTCCCATACGCCCTATCGTGAAAGGTGCCGCCCATGACGGGGCAAGAAGAAGAGACGGCTCACGGCGGGCGAACCGATCGCGTGGTGTTCGGCGTCACCGCCGTGCTCACCGTGGCCTTCGTGATCTGGGGTTCGGTCGCGACCGACTCCCTGGAAAGCGCCTCCACCACGATGCTCAACGGCCTGATCCACAACGGTGGTTGGGCGTTCATGCTGGCCGCCTCCTGCTTCGTGGTCTTCGCGCTCTGGCTGGCGATCAGCCGCTACGGCAAGATCCACCTCGGCGCCGAGGGCGAGGAGCCCGAGTTCCGCACGGTGTCCTGGGTCGCGATGATGTTCAGCGCCGGCATGGGAATCGGCCTGATGTTCTACGGCGTGAGCGAGCCGCTGGCGCACTACATCACGCCCCCGCCGGGCACCACGCCCGCCGACTCCGGTGAACGCATGGAGACGGCGATGGCCACGACCCTCTTCCACTGGACGCTGCACCCCTGGGCGATCTACGCGGTGGTCGGCCTCGGCATCGCCTACAGCACCTTCCGCAAGCGCCGGCGCCAGACCATCAGCGCCGTCTTCACACCGCTCATCGGCGAGCGGCACGCGAACGGCGCCTGGGGCCGGGTGATCGACATCCTGGCGATCGTCGCCACCGTCTTCGGCTCCGCGGCCTCACTGGGTCTGGGCGCGCTCCAGATCGGCTCCGGGTTCACGGAGCTGGACTGGATGGACAAGGTGAGCAACGGCCTGCTCGTCGCGATCATCGCTGTGCTGACGGTGGCGTTCGTGGCCTCGGCCGTCTCCGGCGTCGAGAAGGGCATCCAGTGGCTGTCCAACATCAACATGGTCCTTGCGCTGGTCCTCGCCGTCTTCGTGTTCATCGCGGGACCGACCATCATCGTCCTCGACCTGCTGCCCACCTCGATCTTCGCCTACCTCGGTGACCTGCCCCAGCTCGCCGGCCGCACCGAGGCGAGCGGCGGCGAGGGCGTCGCGGAGTGGCTGGGCAACTGGACCGTCTTCTACTGGGCGTGGTGGATCTCCTGGACGCCGTTCGTCGGTATGTTCATCGCCCGCATCAGCCGCGGCCGCACCATCCGCCAGTTCGTCGGCGGCGTGATCCTCGTCCCCAGCAGCGTCAGCCTGGTCTGGTTTGCGGTCTTCGGCGGTACGGCGATGAAGCTGAAGGAGACCGGACACCTCGCCGGTGAATCGACGCCCGAGGGCCAGCTCTTCGGTGTACTGGCCGAGTTCCCCATCGCCACCGCCACCAGCCTCCTCGTGATGATCCTGGTCGGCATCTTCTTCGTCTCGGGAGCGGACGCGGCGTCCATCGTGATGGGCACGCTCTCCCAGAAGGGCGCGCTCGAACCGGGCCGGTTCGTCGTGGTGTTCTGGGGTGTCCTGACCGGCGCGGTCGCCGCCATCATGCTGCTCGTCGGCAGCGGCCAGGGCGATGCCCTCACCGGCCTGCAGAACCTCACGATCCTCGCCGCCGCGCCCTTCGTCATCGTCATGATCGGCATGTGTGTCGCACTCCTGCGCGACCTGCGCAAGGACCCGCTCATCGTCAGGGGGGAGATGGCTTCCGAGGCCGTCGAACTCGCCGTGATCGAGGGGCACAAGCAGTACGACGGCGACTTCGAGATCACCATCGGTCCCGGGCCCGGTACGGACACGGTGGGGGACCCGCTGGGGCACGACCACGGATGACAGCCCGGTGAGCCCGGTGGGGTCAGTGGGACCGGTGAGACCACAGAGGACCGTCAGCGGGAGGCGAGCGCCGCCGCCTCCCGCGCGCATCCCCACGCCACCGTGACACCCCCACCGCCGTGACCGTAGTTGTGCACCAACACCCGCCCGTCCGGCCGCAGTTCACGCTCCAGACGGACCGCCCCGCGCACCGGCCGCAGCCCCACCCGGTGGCCGAGGACCCGCGCCCCGGCGACCTCGGGTCGCAGCGCCGCACACCGATCGACGATCTCGGCGGCCGTGGCCGGGTCGGGCGTCAGCGACCAGTCGTCCTCGTCGGTGGTGCCGCCCAGGACCAGCCGGTCCGGCTGCGGGAAGAGATATGTGGTCGTCCCGGCGTCCGCGTCGCTCGACACGAGCCAGGTGGTGAGCCCGGGGTTCTCCACGATCACGAGCTGCCCCCGCACGGGCCGTACGGCCGGATCCGGTACGAGTTCGCGGGCTCCGAGCCCCGTGCAGTTGACGACGACCGGTGCCGCCGCCTCCGCGAGGTCGGTCACCGGACGGACCTCGAACACCCCTCCGGCCCGCCGGAACCGCTCACGCAGCCACCGCAGATGCACGGGCATGTCCAGCAGCGGCAGCCGGGCCCACATGCCCGTCCCCGCGTATTCCGCGGCCGTCGAGGCGCGCAGCCCCGGTATCCGGTCGGCCGCCCACGTGGCCTCGTCCAGTCGCGACTCGCCCATTACGCCCTCGACTGTGCGTACGCCCGTCTCCTCGGGCCGCGCCGCCAACTCCTCGTACACGGAGAGTGATTGGAGAGCCCAGTCGCGGGCGAGTGCCTCCGGTTCGATGCGGTACGGCCACCAGAGCGCGCCCGCAACCGCCGAGGTGGTCCCCTCGGCGGGCTCCCGCGCCCACACCCGTACGCGCCTGCCGCTCTCGGCCAGAACAACGGCCGTCGTCAGCCCGATGACACCACTGCCGACCACGATCACATCGTCGTCTCGCTCGCTCTCCACCCGGGGACGGTAGCGGAATATGTCATGCCGTGCTCAGATCACTCCCAGTCTGGGGATACTCACAGCATGTCTGCCGAGTACGCGACCTTTGGCCTGGCACCGGCGATGCGTGCCGGGGGAGTCCTCGCCAACGGTGACTACCAAGTGCACCGGGACTTCGTCGACTTCATCGTCGACGGCCGCCCGCTGCTTTTCCAGCTCTCCGACCTCGACGCCGTCTCCCCACTCGCCTCCGACGTACCACCCGCGATCTTCACCGCCCAGGTGCGCAGCCTCCTGCTGGAGGCCGACGCTCCGCTCGTGGGCGGCCGGTACGTCATCTACGGCTGCCCCGAGTGCGAGGGTCTCGAATGCGGCGCCGTCACCGCCGTCATCGAGAAGGCCGGCGACGACTACGTGTGGCGCGACTTCGCCTGGCAGACCGACGAGCTGCCCGACCTGGAGCTCAACGGCTACCACGGGATAGGACCGTTCCGCTTCCACGGCGCCGAGTACCGCAGCGCCCTCAACTCCCTGCTGAACAGCGATGCCGGACCCCGCCGCCGGGTCCTCCTCATCGGCGCCCGCGTCGCCGTCCTCGCCAAGCTCGCCGCCGCCCTGCGCACCATCGGTATCGGCGCCGACATCACCCGGGACGCCACGGACGTTCCGGCCGACGAACTCCGTGCGTACGGCGCGGTGGCCTTCGGCCGAGCCGTGGGCGAGGAGGAACGTGCCGCCGTACGACGGTCCTTCGGCCGCGCGGGCGTCGACGTGACGTATGTCGAAGGCCTCGCCCCCATCATTCCGCTCCTCGTCGCCCAGATAGAACACGCCTTGGACCGCAGCCCGCGCGAGCTGCGCAGGCTCACACGCCTGGTCGCCGCCGACGGCGAGGCGGGCATCGAGGTCACCTCGACCTGCCGTGTCCAGCTGACGGCGTACCGACTCGACCGCCTGTACCGCACCCACGCGCAGGAGGTCTTCGACGGGGTCCTGGAGGCGGGCAGACACCGGCTCGCGCTGGACGCCAGGGCCGTGCGGGGCGAGTCCTTCATCGTCGCGCGTACGTCGGGGAGTGTGCTGGTGGAGGCGATGGTCCACTGAGGGCGGCCTGGGGAACCGGGGGTGGTGGCCCACCGAAAACCCGGGCGATGGGAGGAGGGCCGGGCCGTTAGGATCGGCCATCTGATGACTGCCACCCTCGTCGCCAAGAATCTCGCCGCCGGACATGGCGACCGCTCCCTCTTCGCCGGGCTCGACCTCGTCGTCGCGCCCGGCGACGTGATCGGGCTGGTCGGTGCCAACGGCGCGGGCAAGTCCACCCTGCTCCGACTGCTCGCCGGGCTCCTCGCGCCGGAACAGGGCGAGCTGCGGCTCTCCCCGCCGTCCGCGACCGTCGGACATCTGCCGCAGGAACCGGAGCGCCGGGAGGGCGAGTCCGTACGGGACTTCCTCGCGCGCCGCACGGGCGTGGCCGAGGCCCAGCGCGTGATGGACGAGGCCACCCAGGCGCTCGTCGACGGCGCGCCGGGCGCGGACGACGCCTACTCCACCAGCCTGGAGCGCTGGCTCGACCTCGGCGGCGCCGACCTCGACGAGCGAGCCGAGGAGGTCACCGGCTCCCTCGGGCTCGGCGTCGGCCTCGACCAGCTGATGACCTCCCTGTCCGGCGGCCAGGCGGCCCGCGCCGGACTCGCCTCCCTCCTGCTCTCCCGCTACGACGTGTTCCTCCTCGACGAGCCGACCAACGACCTGGATCTGGACGGCCTGGAGAGGCTGGAGCGATTCGTGAGCGGCCTGCGCGCGGGCACCGTCGTCGTCAGCCACGACCGGGAGTTCCTGACCCGGACGGTCACCAAGGTGCTCGAACTCGACCTGGTGCAACAGCAGATCACGCTGTACGGCGGCGGGTACGAGGCATACCTGGAGGAGCGCGACACCGCGCGCCGGCACGCCCGCGAGGACTTCGACGAGTACGCCGACAAGCGGTCGGCGCTCGAGGGGCGCGCCCAGATGCAGCGCGGCTGGATGGACAAGGGCGTGAAGAACGCCCGGCGCAAGGCGGGCAACGACAACGACAAGATCGGCCGCAAGTTCCGCAGCGAGGCCAGCGAGAAGCAGGCCTCGAAGGCGCGGCAGACCCAGCGCATGATCGAACGCCTCGACGTCGTCGATGAGCCACGCAAGGAGTGGGAACTGCGGATGGAGATCGCGTCGGCCCCGCGCTCCGGCGCGGTCGTTGCCACGCTGCGTGACGCATCGATGCGTCGCGGTGACTTCACCTTCGGACCGGCGACGCTGCAGATCGACTGGGCGGATCGCGTCGCGGTCACCGGTGCGAACGGCGCGGGCAAGTCCACGCTCCTGGGCGCTCTGCTCGGCCGGGTCCCGCTGGACGCCGGACAGGCCGCCCTCGGCCCCGGGGTCGTCGTCGGCGAGGTCGACCAGGCCCGCAAGCTCTTCCTCGGTGGCGAGTCCCTGCTCGACGCGTTCTGCGCGGCCGTCCCCGACACCGAGCCCGCCGAAGTCCGCACCCTCCTCGCCAAGTTCGGCCTCAAGTCCCACCACGTGCTCCGCCCCGCGGCCACCCTCTCCCCGGGCGAGCGCACCCGCTCCGCCCTGGCCCTCCTCCAGGGCCGAGGCGTCAACCTCCTCGTCCTGGACGAGCCGACCAACCACCTCGACCTCCCCGCGATCGAGCAACTGGAGTCGGCCCTCGACTCCTACGAGGGCACGCTGCTCCTGGTCACGCACGACCGCCGCATGCTCGACGCCGTCCATACGACGCGACGGCTGGAGGTGGCAGGGGGCAAGGTGACGGAGCGCTAGCGCCGGGGCCGCGGGCTTTTTTCGCCCCCTCCGCCCCTACCCGTCCCGTTTCTGGGGGCTGCCGCCCCCAGACCCCCGCTTCGCGCTGAACGCGCTCGTCCTCAAACGCCGGACGGGCTGAGAATCCTCAGCCCTCCGGCGTTTGAGGAGCGGGGTCTGGGGCGGAGCCCCAGGAACAAGGGCAGGGCAGGGGCGGAGGGGGCGAAAACCCTCAGCCCCGCCCCGCCCAGGATCCCTCAGCCCCGCCCCCGCCCAGGATCCGTCAACCCCGCCCGCCGCAACGCATCCGCCATAGCACTGTTCGCAGGCGCCGCCGCCTGTCGCGGCCCCCCGCCGGAGCGCCCCTGCCCTTGACGCGGGGACTGCTGTTGCCGCTGCTGGGGCGCCCGCCCGCCACGCTGGGGCCTCCCGCCCCCCTGCTGCTCCCCCTGAGGCACCGCCTCGTCGTCCAACCGCAGCGTCAGCGAAACCCGCTTCCGCGGAATGTCGACCTCAAGCACCTTCACCTTGACGATGTCTCCGGGCTTCACCACATCCCGAGGGTCCTTGACGAAGGTCTTGGACATGGCGGAGACATGCACAAGCCCGTCCTGGTGGACGCCCACATCCACGAACGCCCCGAAGGCGGCGACATTGGTGACGACGCCCTCCAGCACCATCCCGGACACCAGGTCGGAGAGCTTCTCGACACCGTCCTTGAACGTCGCCGTCTTGAACGCCGGCCGGGGGTCACGCCCCGGCTTCTCCAGCTCCTTGAGGATGTCGGTCACGGTCGGCAGACCGAACGTCTCGTCCACGAAGTCGTCTGCCTTGAGCGACCGCAGCACACCGGTGTTGCCGATCAGCGAAGCGACTTCGTTGCCGGCCGTCTTCACCATACGCCGCACCACGGGGTAGGCCTCGGGGTGCACGCTGGACGCGTCCAGCGGATCGTCCCCGCCCCGGATCCGCAGGAAGCCCGCGCACTGCTCGTACGCCTTCGGGCCGAGCCGGGCCACCTTCTTGAGGGCGGTGCGGGACCGGAAGGGACCGTTCGCGTCGCGGTGCGACACGATGTTCTCGGCGAGCCCGGAGGTGATGCCGGAGACCCGGGAGAGCAGCGGCGCCGACGCGGTGTTCACGTCCACACCCACGCCGTTCACACAGTCCTCGACCACCGCGTCCAGCGACCGGGACAGCTTCACCTCGGACAGGTCGTGCTGGTACTGACCGACCCCGATGGACTTCGGGTCGATCTTCACCAGCTCGGCGAGCGGGTCCTGGAGCCGGCGTGCGATGGACACGGCGCCGCGCAGCGACACGTCCATGTCGGGCAGCTCCTGCGAGGCGAACGCGGACGCGGAGTACACCGACGCCCCGGCCTCGGAGACCATCACCTTGGTGAGGTTCAACTCCGGGTGCTTGGTGATGAGTTCTCCGGCGAGCTTGTCGGTCTCGCGGGACGCCGTGCCGTTGCCGATCGCGATCAGCTCGACCGCGTGCTCCTTGGCGAGCCGTGCGATCTTGGCGATGGCCTCGTCCCACTTGTTGGCCGGGACGTGCGGGTAGATGACGTCCGTGGCGACGACCTTGCCCGTCGCGTCGACCACGGCGACCTTCACGCCGGTACGGAACCCCGGGTCGAGACCCAGCGTCGCGCGCGTGCCCGCCGGGGCGGCGAGCAGCAGGTCCCGCAGGTTCGACGCGAACACGTTGACCGCCTCGTCCTCCGCGGCCGTCCGCAGCCGCAGCCGCAGGTCGATGCCGAGGTGCACGAGAAGGCGGGTGCGCCAGGCCCAACGGACCGTGTCCGTCAGCCACTTGTCGGCGGGGCGGCCACGGTCGGCGATCCCGAAACGGTGGGCGACGATCCCCTCGTAGGAGGAAGGACCGGGCTGTTCGGACGGCTCCTCGGGCTCCAGGACGAGGTCGAGGACGTCCTCCTTCTCGCCGCGCAGCATGGCGAGGACGCGGTGCGAGGGCAGCGCCTTGAAGGGCTCGGCGAAGTCGAAGTAGTCGGCGAACTTCGCGCCGGCCTCCTCCTTGCCCTCCCGCACCTTGGCCACGAGCCGTCCGCGCACCCACATGCGCTCACGCAGCTCGCCGACCAGGTCGGCGTCCTCGGAGAACCGCTCGGTGAGGATCGACCGGGCGCCGTCCAGCGCGGCCTGCGAATCGGCGACACCCTTGTCGGCGTCGACGAAGGCCGCCGCGGCGGCGAGCGGATCGACCGACGCGTCGCTGAGCAGCCCCTCGGCCAGCGGCTCCAGGCCCGCCTCGCGCGCGATCTGCGCCTTCGTGCGGCGCTTCGGCTTGAACGGCAGGTAGATGTCCTCGAGGCGCGCCTTCGTCTCGGCGCCCCGGATCTGCGCCTCGATCTCCGCGGTGAGCTTGTCCTGTTCGCGGACCGATTCGAGGATCGCGGTGCGCCGCTCCTCCAGCTCCCGCAGATAGCGCAGCCGCTCCTCAAGGGTGCGCAGCTGCGCATCGTCGAGCATCTCGGTCGCTTCCTTGCGGTAGCGGGCGATGAAGGGCACCGTCGAACCGCCGTCGAGCAAGTCGACGGCGGCCTTGACCTGCCGCTCCCGTACGCCGAGCTCCTCGGCGATCCTGCCTTCGATGGACCCTACGAGGGGTGTCGTCACGATCCCGTACCGCCTTCTCCACTGGGTTGCGCGGCAATTGTGGCAGGTGACACCGACAACGGTGGATCAGGGCGGCACCGGAACAGAGACCGGGCCCGAAAACGGACACCGGGGACGGGATTCCTCAGGTCCTGCGGCTCCGCCCGGAGTGTGAAGCGCCCCCGAACAGCCGTGCCAGTGCACGGAACGGCAGCGTGACGACCGTGGCGATGGCCGAGCCGATCTGCCGCAGGACGTCTGCGATCGCGCGGAACATGTGACTCCCCTTTCGTCTCCGGACCCGTGTGGCCAGGAGACTTACGGGTACCTCATCCCTTGCCGATCATGCCTTCCGGGAACGCACCGGCGGCGAATGCCGTCAGCAGCGGCTTCTTCGCCAGCTCCGTGAGCCGCTCCACGCCCTCCGCGCCGAGATGCTCGTACGGCGCACGGTCCAGCCGGTCCGTCCGCGCCTCGATCTCCTTGCGGAAGGCCTCTCCCGCTTCGGTCAGTTCACCCTCGGCGTCGAGCAGCCCGCGCTCCCGCAGCCGCAGGACCGCCGCCTCCCAGTCCGTACGCGACCAGCCGCGCGTGCCCAGCGCCCACTTCGGGGTCATGCCCCTGCCGGTCGCGGTGTGACTCACCAGGGCCTCGACCGGGCCGAGTTCGGCTTCGAGCAGCGCCGCGAGGTGGCCGTCGCCGCGGTGCTCACGCAGCAGTGTGGCCGCGTGGTAGAGGGCGAGGTGCGGCTCCTCGGGGACCGGCAGGTCCGCGTGGGCGGCGTACAGCGGGCGTGCGCTCCTGGTGCAGGCCTCGGCTGCCCGCAACCCGAGCTCAGCCGCCTCGGCCAGCTCCTTGGACGTGACGGCCTCATCGCCGAGCAGCCGGCGCAGCGTCGCGTCGATGGCACGCTCGCGCGCCGCGAGAACGGTCTCCGGAGAGGCCGCCTGCCACACCGCGGGAACGTGCTTGGCCACCAGGTCGTGGCTGAAGTTGTAGAACGTCGCCGTCACCGTGCCCGGGCCCACCGCGCCCATGGCCGCCGCCCGCGTCGCGAAGTACGCGCCGTCGCTGTCCTCGATCCCGACCGAGGCCAGTTCCCGGCCCAGATCGGGCGAGAAGTACAGCGTCGCCGCGATCGAATTGAGGACGTTGTGGCAGCGCCGCCCGGCGCGTTCCGGCAGGGGAGTGGTCATAACCGGCACATTACCGACTGGTTGGTACGGCGGGAATGGTGGGATCCCGGATGGCAGGAAAGGTGGGCTGTTCGTCATTGCGGACATCGCCCGGCACGCCAACAATCGAGGACATGCGAACCGTCCTGGTCGTCCTTTTCGACGCTGTGCAGAGCCTCGACGTCACGGGTCCCGTGGAGGTCTTCGCGGGAGCCGAGACCCAGCGGGCGGGCTCGTACAGCATCCGCACCGCCTCCCTGGACGGCGCCCCGGTGCGAACCTCCAGCGGACTCACCCTCGCCCCGGACCACGCACTCACCGACGCATCCACCCCGCACACCCTGCTCGTCCCCGGCGGCGCGGGCAGCCGGCGCCCCGACCCCCGCCTGACCGACTGGCTGCGCGAGCACGGCCCGCGCGCCGACCGTCTGGTCTCGGTCTGCACCGGCGCCGTGCTGCTCGCGCGGGCGGGCCTCCTGGACGGCCGCCGCGCGACGACCCACTGGGCGTACTGCGACAAGCTCGCCCGCGACCACCCGGCGGTCGAGGTCGACCCGGACCCCATCTACGTACGCGACGGACATGTCTCCACCTCGGCGGGTGTCACCTCCGGTATCGACCTGGCCCTCGCGCTCGTCGAGGAGGACCTAGGCCGCGAGGTCGCGCTCACCGTCGCGCGCCACCTGGTTGTCTTCCTCCGGCGCCCGGGCAACCAGGCCCAGTTCAGCGCCCAGCTGGCCGCCCAGACCGCCCACCGGGAACCCCTGCGCGAGGTCCAGCAGTGGATCTCCGAGCATCCCGGCGCGGACCTGAGCGTCGGCTCCCTCGCCGCCCGCGCCCGGCTCTCGCCCCGCCACTTCGCCCGCGCCTTCCAGACCGAGACCGGCGTGACACCCGGCCGCTATGTCGACCGGGTCCGCCTCGAACACGCCCGCCGCCTCCTGGAGGACACCAGTGACGGCATCGAGGAGATCTCCCGCACCTGCGGCTACGGCACCGCGGAGGCGATGCGCCGCGCCTTCGTCAGAACCCTCGGCGCGGCACCGGCCGAGTACCGCCGCCGCTTCCGCCCGGCGACCGCCCACTGAAGGGAAACTCCATGCAGATCGCCATCGTGCTCTTCGACCGCTTCACCGCCCTCGACGCCGTCGGCCCGTACGAGATCCTCAGCCGCCTGCCGGATGCGGAGACCGTCTTCGTCGCCGAGCGGACCGGCCCCGTCCGCGCCGACACCGGATTCCTCGCGCTCACCGCGGACAGGACCCTCGCCGAGGTGCCCCGCCCCGACATCTTGGTCGTTCCCGGCGGCCCGGGCCAGCACGAGCAGATGGACAACGAGCCCCTGCTGGACTGGCTGCGCACTGCCGACGAGACCAGCACCTGGACGACGTCCGTGTGCACCGGCTCCCTGCTGCTCGCCGCCGCCGGCCTGCTCAACGGCCGCCGCGCGAGTTCGCACTGGCTGGCCCTCGACCAGCTCGCGCGCTTCGACGCCGAGCCCACGAGTGAGCGAGTCGTCTTCGACGGCAAGTACGTCACCGCCGCCGGCGTCTCTGCCGGAATCGACATGGCCCTCACCCTGGTCGGCCGGATCGCGGGAGACGACCACGCCCGCACCGTACAGCTCGCGTCGGAGTACGACCCGCAGCCGCCCTATGACGCCGGGTCGCCGCAGAAGGCGCCCGCGCACCTCGTCGAGAGACTCCGCTCCAGAAGCCGCTTCATCCTGAAGTAGGCACGGTCCAGGAGAAGTGCGGCGCCCGGCGCTCAAGGAAGGCGGCGACCCCCTCCGCGGTGTCGCGGCTGCCCCGCGCCCGCTCCGTCCAGTACGCGTCCCGGTCCTGGCGCCCGTTGGCGAACTCCTTGGCCGCCGCCTGCGTCAGGAGTGAGCGTGTGGCCAGCAGACGCGTGAACTCGCCGACGCGCTTGCCGAGTTCACCCGCGGGCAGCACCTCGTCCACGAAACCCGTGCGCAGGGCCCGCTCCGAGTCGATCAACTCGCCCGAGAACAGCAGGTACTTGGCGGTCGCTGGACCCACCAGTGACACCAACCGCCGTGTGGAGGACGACGGGTAGACGATCCCGAGCTTCGCCGGAGTCACCCCGATGGCCGAACCCTCCTCCGCGAACCGCAGATCGCAGGCCGCCGCGAGCTGGGACCCGCCGCCCACGCAGTACCCGCGGATCGCCGCGAGCGTCGGCTTCGGGAACGCCGCGAGCGCTTCCTCGGCGAGCACCGCCAGCCCCTGTGCCTCGTCCGGCGAGCTCCGCAGCGTAGAGATGTCGGCCCCGGCGCAGAACGTGTCGCCCTCACCGGTGAGCACCAGCGCGTGGACACCGGCGTCAGCGGTCAACTCGTCGAGCAGGGACGGCAACGCCCGCCACATGCCGGCCGTCATGGCATTGCGCTTGGCCGGGTGGTGGATGACGACGGTGGCGACCCCGTCGGTGACGCTGTGCTGCAGCTGCGGCTCCATGAACCGGATGCTATCCACAGCGGGTCACCGCACCGTCCGGAACGAATCGGACGAGCCCGGCGTCAAACCCGTACAACCCGAACAGATCCCGAAGTTGGCACAACAGGGACAGGAACAGTCCCTCAACTGACCGTGTCATACGCCGACGATCAGAAGCCGTCGATAGTCGCTGACTTCTGTTCAGTTATCCGGTACGGACCTGCCCCCTATCAACACTCATTGCGTGGTGACAATCGAGCGCAAGGGCGGCGACCGGACGATGGACGACCTCGGGCGGGGGTCCGACCCGAGCCCTGGGGGTGGCGGGGAGATGCCTCCCGACGGGAGACCTCCCGGCCCGCTTCCGTACGAGGGAGTGTGGCGGTTCACCGCCCCGGCTGTCGACGCCTCGGTTCCGCAGGCGCGGCACGCGGTGCGGGATCTGCTGGTCCGCCAAGGGGTGCCGGTCTCGGACGAGCTCGTCCAGGGGCTCCTGCTGATCGTCTCCGAACTGGTCACCAACGCGGTCCGGCACGCGGCGCTCCTCTCGCCGGTGCTGGCCGTGGAGGTCGCCGTCGGCGCCGAGTGGGTGCGGGTGTCCGTGGAGGACAACCACCCCTACCGCCCGACCGCCCTGGAGGCCGACCACGGGCAGACCGGCGGACGGGGCCTGCTGCTCGTACGGGAGATCACCCGGGAGTCGGGCGGCGTGTGCGACGTCGAGCACACGTCGGGCGGCGGCAAGGTGATCTGGGCCGCCCTGCCGCTCATCCCGAGTGTGGTCTGACTCAGGGCGCCGCTCACCAGCCGGCGGACGGGCCCGTCAGTTCCCTGACCGCCGGACGCGCCGCGTCCAGGACCGTCATGAACCACGAGGAGAAGGTCTCCTTGGCGTGGCGCTCCGCCAGCTCGGCGGCGCTCACGAAGGCCGTCGCCTCGACCTCTCCCGGGTCGGGGCGCAGCGATGACTGCACCATCCCGACGAAGAGATGGTTGTACTCCTGCTCCACCAGGCCCGAGTCCGGGTCCGGGTGGTTGTACCGGACCGTGCCCGCCTCGGCGAGCAGCGAGGGGGAGACGCCCAGCTCCTCGTACGTCCGCCGGGCAGCCGCCGCGAAGGGCGCCTCGCCGGGGTAGGGGTGGCCGCAGCAGGTGTTGGACCAGACGCCGGGGGAGTGGTACTTGCCGAGGGCGCGCTGCTGGAGCAGCATCCGCCCGCGCTCGTCGAAGAGGAACACCGAGAACGCCCGGTGGAGCTGGCCCGGCGCCTGGTGGGCGGCGAGCTTCTCCGCCGTACCGATCGTGTTGCCGTCCTCGTCGACCAGTTCCAGCAAGATCGCTTCAACGGTGCCGTTCGACGAACTGTGCGTCGCGGTGGCAGGTGTGATCGGCATACCCATCCTTCGCATCGGTCTTCAAGCCTCAAGTCTGCCGTACGAAACCGGCACTCCCGGCACCTCTCGGCTCCCCGCATGTCCCGTTCCGGGAGCCCGGAAGGGGGCGCGCGGGCCGACGTACGTCACACACCGAAGGCGCCGGATACCAGATCGTGCCCGGTCTCACGGACCAGGAACCGTCCGGGGCAGGGGCCGTCAGGTGTTCGGGCGGCACGTCGAATCCGGGCCGGATGCGTTACGCCGAAACAGGCGGACTGCGTACCGCGTGTACCACCCGGACGGCGGCCGGTCCGTCTCACCACGGTCGTACGCCGAGGGGTCGCCGACGTCGAAAGGCGACGGGTCGGTGACGTCGACCGGCGGTGGGTCAGTGGTGTCGAAAGGCGACTGGTCAGTGGCACAGCTTCGCCTCGTGCTCCGCGTGTCCGCTCGGCTCCAGCTGGAAGGTGCAGTGCTCGACGTCGAAGTGGTCGCCGAGGCAGACCTGGAGTTCGTGGAGCATTTTCTCGTGGCCGATGGCGTTCAGGACGTCCGAGCTGACGACCACATGGACGGAGAGCACCGGCATACCGGAGGTGATGGTCCAGGCGTGCAGGTCGTGGATGTCCTCCACGCCCGGCAGCGCCAGGAGGTGTGCGCGCACCTCCGCCATGTCGACGTCCTTGGGAGCCGCCTCCAGGAGCACATTGAGCGTCTCCTGGAGCAGCTTCCAGGTGCGTGGCACGATCATGAGGCTGATGGCGATGGAGGCGATCGGGTCGGCGGCCTGCCAGCCCGAGGTCATGATGACGACGGCGGAGATCAGCACCGCCACCGAACCCAGCGCGTCCGCCGCGACCTCCAGGAACGCGCCGCGCACGTTCAGGCTGTCCTTCTGCCCGCGCATCAGCAGCATGAGCGAGATCATGTTCGCGACCAGGCCGATCAGACCGAACACGACGGTCAGACCGCCCGAGGTGTCGGCGGGCGTCATGAAGCGCTGGATTGCCTCGTACAGGACGTAGCCGCCGACGCCGAGCAGCAGCAGGCAGTTCGCGAGGGCGGCGAGGATCTCGGCCCGCGCGTACCCGAAGGTGCGGTTCCCGGTGGGCGGGAGGTTGGCGAAATGGATGGCGAGCAGGGCCATGCCGAGGCCCAGCGCGTCCGTCGCCATATGGGCCGAGTCCGCGATGAGCGCGAGTGAGTCGGCGAGCAGACCGCCCACGATCTCGACGACCATGACGGTGAGCGTGATCGACAGCGCGATGCGCAGCCTTCCGCGGTACGCCGCTGCCGCCGTACCCGTGGTGGGAGCGGCGTGCGCGTGCCCGTGATCGTGCCCAGCCCCCATGGAAGCCGCCTTCCTCTTCGCTGCCCTGAAGCACAGTGGATTTCGCTGCCCTGATCACAGTGAACTACGGGCAGGGGGTATCGGGCAACGCGGCACTGAACACCGTTGTCATATGCTCTGACCTGCGGAAACGATGTGCAGGTCAGAGCATCGACAAGATCACCGGGCCGGTGTCCGGGAGCGCTGCGTCTGCCACCCCGCCACGCCGACCCCACCATCTCGCGTACCCCTCGCCGTGCGGTCCGGCCCAGCTCGCGCACGGCCCGCTCGGCCGAGGCGACCGCGCACGGCGCGTCACCGGGGCAGCGCCCGCCTGACGGCGAGGAAGCGCTTGGCGCCCGCCTCGGCCACCACCTCCCGCCGATGCGGCTGGACGCGCGAAGGTCCGTACCAGCATGTCGGAAATACGGCGATATGATGGCACGGTTTGTGGCCCGGACCCCCTGATGATGATCGCGTCGGAGGCAACAAGGCAGATCTGGTTGATCAGACCTGAACGATCGGTGAACAACTGCTTCCATTCATCCGGTACCCTCTGCCGACACGCCGCCCGGACCAGCCTCTGGGCGCCCACATCAAGCACACGCCCGGCGCCAGGCCGCGTCGGCCACCCAGGGAGTGAGTTCGCTGTCGACCGCCATCCTCACCGGTCAGCCGGTCCCCGGATCGTCGCTCGAAGGCGATCTGCGGTCGCTCGGCTTCGACGTGCGGCTCGCCCACGACGCCGGTGATGCCGGGACACTCCTGGCCGCCGTGCCGGCCGACCAGCGGGTCGCCGTGGTCGACACCCGCTTCATGGGACACGTGCACGCACTGCGCCTCGGCCTCACGGACCCGCGCTTCCCCGTTGCCGCACTGCCCGGCGCCGTCTCCGTGCAGCCCGCCGCACGCCGGGCGCTGACCGGGGCGATCGCCCGGGAGAGCTCCACCGCGGGCGGCGTCGCCATAGCCACGGACAACCTCGCCGACCGCATCACCACGACCCTCGACGCCGACGGCGTGGACGTGCACCGCCCCGAGCTCGGCACGCTCGTCGCCGCCGTCCCGGCCGACCCGCAGGAACGCAACGAGGTCCGGCAGGCCGTCTCCGCCGTCGACGACGAGGCTGTACGACTGCGCAGCGCCGTGAAGGCCCGCGACGGCTTCTTCACGACGTACTGCATCAGCCCGTACTCGCGCTACATAGCCCGCTGGTGCGCCCGCCGCGGCCTCACCCCCAACCAGGTGACGACCGCCTCACTCCTCACCGCCCTGATAGCCGCGGGCTGCGCCGCCACCGGCACCCGCGCCGGCTTCGTCGCCGCCGGCCTGCTGCTCCTCTTCTCCTTCGTCCTGGACTGCACGGACGGACAGCTCGCCCGCTACTCCCTTCAGTACTCCACCCTCGGCGCCTGGCTCGACGCGACCTTCGACCGCGCCAAGGAGTACGCCTACTACGCGGGCCTCGCCCTCGGAGCCGCCCGCGCCGGCGATGACGTATGGGCACTCGCCCTGGGCGCGATGGTCCTGCAGACCTGCCGTCACGTCGTCGACTTCTCCTTCAACGAGGCGAATCACGACGCCACCGCGCTCGGTACGTTGTCGCCGGCCAGCCCCACCGCGGCCCTTTCCGGCAGGCTCGACAGCGTCGGCTGGACCGTCTGGCTGCGCCGCATGATCGTCCTGCCCATCGGCGAACGCTGGGCGATGATCGCCGTCCTCACCGCGCTGACGACACCGCGCATCACCTTCTACGCGCTGCTCACCGGCTGCGCCTTCGCGGCGACGTACACGACGGCGGGCCGCGTCCTGCGCTCCCTCACCCGCAAGGCCCAACGCACCGACCGTGCTGCCAAGGCCCTCGCCGACCTCACCGACTCGGGGCCGCCGGCGGAGCTGCTGACCCGCTTCACTCGTGGGGTTCAGCGCGGTGGTCCGGCGTACGTCGCCTTTGCCGCCGGAGCCCTCGTCGTGCTCGGCGCCGCGCTCGCCCCGTACGGCAGCTGGTGGCCCGTCCTGGGCGCCGTGATCTACGTGCTTCTGTCGCCCGCGGCCCTTGCCCGGCCCCTCAAGGGCGCCCTCGACTGGCTGGTCCCGCCGATCTACCGGGCGGCCGAATACGGCACCGTTCTGGTACTCGCAGTTAAAGCAGAGGTAAACGGAGCACTTCCTGCAGCTTTCGGCCTGGTGGCCGCTGTCGCCTACCATCACTACGACACGGTGTACCGCATTCGCGGCAACGCCGGCGCACCGCCGCACTGGCTGGTGCGGGCGATCGGCGGGCACGAAGGCAGGACGCTGCTGGTCGTCGTTCTCGCCGCGCTGCTCACTGCCGAGCAGTTCAAGGTCGCGCTCACGGCCCTCGCTGCGGCCGTGGCCCTGCTGGTGCTCGTCGAGAGCATCCGCTTCTGGGTGACCGCTCATTTGGGCGGCGCACCCGCCGTACACGATGAAGGAGAACCCGCATGATCGGCCTCGTGCTGGCGGCCGGCGCCGGCCGCCGTCTGCGCCCCTACACGGACAGCCTGCCCAAGGCTCTCGTGCCGGTGGGCCCTGCGGGTGTGGAGGACAGCATCACGGTTCTGGACCTGACCCTCGGCAACTTCGCGGAGATCGGTCTGACCGAGGTCGGCATCATCGTCGGCTACCGCAAGGAAGCCGTGTACGAGCGCCAGGCGGCCCTTGAGGAGAAGTACGGCCTCAAGCTCACCCTCATCGACAACGACAAGGCCGAGGAGTGGAACAACGCCTACTCCCTGTGGTGCGGCCGTGACGCCCTCAGGGGCGGGGTGATCCTCGCCAACGGCGACACCGTGCACCCGGTCTCCGTCGAGAAGACGCTGCTCGCCGCCCGCGGCGGCGGCAAGAAGATCATCCTCGCCCTCGACACGGTGAAGAAGCTCGCCGACGAGGAGATGAAGGTCGTCGTGGACCCCGATCAGGGCGTCCGGAAGATCACCAAGCTCATGGAGCCCGCCGAGGCCACCGGCGAGTACATCGGCGTCACCCTGATCGAGGGCGCGGCCGCCGACGAACTGGCCGACGCCCTGAAGACGGTGTGGGAGACCGACCCGCAGCAGTTCTACGAGCACGGCTACCAGGAGCTCGTCAACCGCGGCTTCCAGATCGACGTCGCGCCGATCGGGGACGTCCCGTGGGTCGAGATAGACAACCACGACGACCTCGCCAAGGGACGTGAGATCGCGTGCCGGTACTGACGAGGCTCATACCCTCGCCGGTCGTCGTCGACATCCGTCCCGGTGCCCTGGACGACCTGGCGGGCGTGCTGTCCGACGAGCGGATCTCGCACTCCGGGAAGCTCGCCGTCGCGGTGAGCGGCGGCTCCGGAGCCAAGCTGCGCGAACGGCTCGCTCCGGATCTGCCGGGCGCTACCTGGTACGAGGTCGACGGCGGCACCCTCGACGACGCGATCGAGCTGGCCGGCGCCATGAAGGCCGGACACTATGACGCGGTCGTGGGTCTGGGCGGCGGCAAGATCATCGACTGCGCGAAGTTCGCCGCGGCACGCATCGGCCTCCCCCTGGTCGCGGTGCCCACGAACCTCGCGCACGACGGCCTGTGCTCGCCGGTCGCGACGCTCGACAACGACGCCGGGCGCGGTTCGTACGGTGTGCCGAACCCCATCGCGGTCGTCATCGACCTCGATGTGATCCGGGAGGCCCCCGCGCGCTTCGTGCGCGCCGGCATCGGCGACGCCGTTTCCAACATCTCCGCGATCGCCGACTGGGAACTGGCGAATCGTGTCAACGGCGAGCGGATCGACGGCCTTGCCGCCGCGATGGCACGTCAGGCCGGTGAGGCCGTGCTGCGGCACCCCGGCGGCATCGGCGACAACAGCTTCCTCCAGGTGCTCGCCGAGGCCCTGGTCCTCAGCGGTGTCGCCATGTCGGTGTCGGGCGACTCGCGCCCCTCCTCCGGCGCGTGTCACGAGATCAACCACGCCTTCGACCTCCTCTTCCCCAAGCGGGCGGCGAGCCACGGCGAGCAGTGCGGCCTGGGCGCGGCCTTCGCGATGTATGTGCGGGGGGCGCACGAGGAGTCGGCGTACATGGCCGAGGTGCTCCACCGGCACGGGCTGCCGGTGACACCGGAGGAGATCGGCTTCACCGTCGACGAGTTCTGCCAGGTCGTGGAGTTCGCTCCGCAGACCAGGCCCGGCCGCTACACGATCCTCGAACACCTAGACCTGAAAACCCACCAGATCAAGGACATCTACGCCGACTATGCCAAGGCCATCAGTAGCTGAACTCCGCCCCGTCGTTCACCCCACAGGGGTGAAGGACCGGCGCAGCGGTGAGCACTGGGCGGGACGCCTGTACATGCGAGAGATCTCGCTGCGGGTGGACCCGTTCCTGGTCAACTCCAGGATCACGCCCAACCAGCTCACCTATCTGATGGTCGTCGCGGGTGTCCTCGCCGGTGCCGCGCTGCTCGTGCCGGGCCTGACCGGGGCGCTGCTCGGCGCGATCCTGATCCAGCTCTACCTGCTGCTCGACTGCGTCGACGGTGAGATAGCCCGCTGGCGCAAGCAGACCTCGATCACCGGCGTCTACCTGGACCGCATCGGCCACTACCTCTCCGAGGCGGCCCTCCTCGTGGGCTTCGGCCTGCGCGGCGCGGACCTTTGGGACGGCTCCGGGAGCCCCGAGTGGCTGTGGGCCTTCGTGGGCACCCTTGCGGCCCTCGGCGCGATCCTGATCAAGGCCGAGACCGACCTGGTCGACGTGGCGCGGGCCCGCAGCGGCCTGCCCGCGGTCAAGGACGAGGCGTCCACGCCGCTCTCCTCGCGGCTGGCCCTGGCCCGCCGGGCAGCCGCGGCCCTGAAATTCCACCGGCTGGTCGGCGGCGTGGAGGCCAGCCTCTTCATCCTCTTCGTCGCGGTCCTCGACCTGATCGGCGGCGACCTCTTCTGGACCCGCCTCGGCATCGCGCTGCTGGCCGGCATCGCGATCCTGCAGACCCTGCTGCACCTCGTGTCCATCCTCGCCTCGAGCAGGCTGAAGTGAGCGCGGCGATGAGGGTCGGCGCGGTCGTCATCACCATGGGCAACCGCCCCGAGGAACTCCGGGCCCTGCTCGACTCGGTCGCCAAGCAGGACGGCGACGCGGTCCAGGTGGTCGTGGTCGGCAACGGCTCGCCCCTGCCCGTCGTCCCAGAGGGCATACGTACGGTCGAACTGCCCGAGAACCTCGGCATACCCGGCGGCCGAAACGTCGGCATAGAGGCGTTCGGCCCCGGCGGCAGCGAGGTCGACATCCTCCTTTTCCTGGACGACGACGGCCTCCTCGCCCGCCACGACACCGTCGAAATGTGCCGCCAGGCCTTCACGGCCGACCCGCGGCTCGGCATCATCAGCTTCCGCATCACCGACCCGAAGACAGGCGAGACCCAGCGCCGCCACGTCCCGCGGCTGCGCGCCTCCGACCCGCTGCGCAACTCCCGGGTCACCACCTTCCTCGGCGGCGCCAACGCAGTCCGTACGAAGGTCTTCTGCGAAGTCGGCGAACTCCCGGACGAGTTCTTCTACGCACACGAGGAGACCGACCTGGCATGGCGGGCTCTCGACGCGGGCTGGATGATCGACTACCGGTCCGACATGGTGCTGAACCACCCCACGACCGAGCCCTCGCGGCACGCGGTCTACCACCGCATGGTGGCCCGCAACCGCGTCTGGCTCGCGCGCCGCAACCTCCCCGCCCCCCTCGTCCCGGTCTACCTGGGCGTGTGGATGCTTCTGACCCTGGCCCGCCGCCCCTCAAGGGCCGCCCTGCGGGCCTGGTTCGGCGGATTCCGGGAGGGCTGGACAAGCCCGTGCGGCCCCAGGCGCCCCATGAAGTGGCGTACGGTGTGGCGGCTGACCCGACTGGGCCGACCTCCTGTCATCTGACAAGCTCATTTCTGAGACCATTCGTGGCCGTACCCAGGTCCCTGGCTCATGCCTATGCCCGACCAGGCTGTGCGCATCTTGAAGACGAAAGTTTCCACTTGTGAGTGAGACAACGCATGACGGCGGAGTCGCGGTGAGCGAACGACCGTCGCCCGATGACGGGCTCTCAGCGGCCGAGATCGCCGCCAAGTACGGGCTCGCGGTCAGCGGCGCCCGGCCGGGGCTCGCCGAGTACGTGCGTCAGCTGTGGGGAAGACGCCACTTCATCATCGCCTTCTCGCAGGCGAGACTGACCGCCCAGTACAGCCAGGCGAAGCTGGGCCAGCTCTGGCAGGTCGTCACACCCCTGCTCAACGCGTTCGTGTACTTCCTGATCTTCGGTCTCATCCTGCAGGCCGACCGCGGCATGTCGATCAAGGTGTACATCCCGTTCCTGGTGACGGGTGTCTTCACCTTCACCTTCACCCAGAGTTCGGTGATGTCGGGGGTCCGGGCGATCTCCGGCAACCTCGGGCTGGTCCGGGCGCTGCACTTCCCGCGCGCCGCACTGCCCATCTCGTTCTCGCTCCAGCAGCTCCAGCAGTTGCTGTTCTCGATGCTCGTGCTGTTCGCCGTGGCGATCGGGTTCGGCAGCTACCCGAGTCTCTCGTGGCTGCTGATCGTCCCGGTCCTCGCACTGCAGTTCCTCTTCAACGTCGGCCTCGCGCTGATCATGGCGCGGCTGGGTTCCAAGACCCCGGACCTGGCGCAGCTCATGCCGTTCGTGATGCGTACCTGGATGTACGCGTCCGGCGTCATGTACTCCATCCCCGTGATGCTCGCCGACAAGCCGCGGTGGATCGCCGACATCCTGCAGTGGAACCCCGCCGCGATCTACATGGACCTGATGCGCTTCGCGCTCATCGACGCCTACGGCTCCGAGAACCTGCCCCCGCACGTCTGGGCGGTCGCGGGCGGCTGGGCCGTCCTCGTCGCGCTCGGCGGGTTCGTGTACTTCTGGAAGGCGGAAGAGAGGTACGGACGTGGCTGAGCAGCGCACCGACTCCCACATCCCCACGGTCATCGCCGACGAGCTGCACATCGTCTACCGCGTCAACGGCGCCAAGACCGGGAAGGGCAGCGCCACCTCCGCCCTCAGCCGCATGTTCAAGCGCGGCGAGGAGCGCGGCGTACGCAAGGTGCACGCCGTCCGGGGCGTCTCCTTCACCGCCTACCGGGGCGAGGCCGTCGGTCTGATCGGCTCGAACGGCTCCGGCAAGTCGACTCTCCTGCGCGCCATCGCCGGACTGCTGCCCGCGGAGAAGGGCAAGGTCTACACCGACGGCCAGCCCTCGCTGCTCGGCGTCAACGCGGCCCTCATGAACGATCTGACGGGCGAGCGGAACGTCATTCTGGGCGGGCTCGCGATGGGCATGTCCCGCGAGGAGATCAAGGAGCGCTACGAGGAGATCGTCGAGTTCTCGGGCATCAACGAGAAGGGCGACTTCATCACCCTTCCCATGCGCACCTACTCGTCCGGCATGGCGGCCCGCCTGCGCTTCTCCATCGCGGCCGCCAAGGACCACGACGTCCTGATGATCGACGAGGCCCTGGCCACCGGTGACCGCAAGTTCCAGAAGCGCTCCGAGGAGCGCATCCGGGAGCTGCGCAAGAGCGCCGGCACGGTGTTTCTGGTCAGTCACAACAACAAGTCGATCCGCGACACCTGCGACCGGGTGCTCTGGCTGGAGCGCGGTGAGCTGCGGCTGGACGGCCCCACCGAAGAGGTCCTCAAGGAGTACGAGAAGTTCACGGGCAAGTAGCCCATTTCGCCCAGGGCCCCGCCGGAACTCTTCGGCGGGGCCCTGCGTCTGCAAAGGAAACGCCAACTCCTGGCGTGCTTAGGAATCTTGACGCCAATCGGTGTGTTGTTGTGATGTGCAGGACACCCCGACGGACTGTGCCGCGTTGTACAACGTAAGCTGTACCGGTGCTGATTCGCGGCAAGTAGGGCGATAATGCGCGCACCCGGCACGGCTGCGCCGCGCGGACGTATGCGCGGCGTGTCCGAAATGGGCACTATTGGGTGAGCAGTGTAGAACGGGAGATGTGACGGCAATGGCTACGGAAACTCTCCAGCTCCGCGATGCGTGTGCCGTCCCCGCGCCGGGCGGCGAGCGGTGACCGAAGCCGGGACGGCGCGCACCGGTGACCCGGAGCGCGACACCCTCGACAAGGCCGCGGACGAGAACTTCCCTGTGGCGCCCTTCTTTCTGCCCAAGGCCTGGCGTGACGATCTGATGGCCGTGTACGGCTTCGCCCGCCTGGTCGACGACATCGGTGACGGCGACCTGGCCCCGGGGGGCGCTGACGCCCGCCTGCTCGGCGTGGAGCCCGCGGAGGCCGAGGACCGCCTCGTACTCCTCGACGCCTTCGAGGCCGACCTGCACCGCGTGTTCGACTCGACCCCGCGCCACCCGCTGCTGCGCCGCCTCCAGCCCACCGTCCGGCGCGCCGGCCTCAAGCCCGAACCCTTTCTCGGTCTGATCGCGGCGAACCGCCAGGACCAGCTGGTCACGCGGTACGAGACCTACGACGATCTCGTCGCCTACTGCGAGCTCTCCGCCAATCCCGTCGGCCGTCTCGTCCTGGCCGTCACCGGCACCGAGACCCCCGAGCGCGTCCGCCGCTCCGACGCGGTGTGCACGGCGCTGCAGATCGTCGAACACCTCCAGGACGTCGCCGAGGACCTCGGCCGCGACCGTGTCTATCTCCCCGCCGAGGACATGAAGCGCTTTCATGTCCAAGAAGCGGATCTGGCCCTGCCCACGGCAGGCGCATCGGTGCGTGCACTGGTTGCATACGAAGCAGAACGCGCCCGGAACCTCCTGAATGAAGGCACCCCCCTCGTGGGTAGCGTCCACGGCAGGCTGAAGCTGCTGCTCGCGGGGTTCGTTGCGGGGGGAAGAGCGGCGATCCGTGCGATCGTCGCCGCCGAATATGACGTACTTCCCGGCCCGCCGAAGCCCGGCAAGCTCCAGTTGCTGCGCGAGGTGGGAGTGACCCTGCGAGGAAAGGGGTGATCCGGACCGTGGAGTCGGACCAGCACGTGCCCGCACCGGTACTCGCCGCTTACAGCTACTGCGAAGCAGTGACGAGTCAGCAGGCGCGTAACTTCGCGTACGGCATCAGACTTCTGCCGACATCCAAGCGCCGCGCGATGTCGGCGCTCTACGCGTTCTCACGGCGCGTGGACGACATCGGCGACGGCGCCCTCCCGACGGACGTGAAGGCGTCCCGGCTGGAGGACACCCGGGCACTGCTCGCCCGGGTCCGCGACGGATCCGTGGACGAGGACGACACCGACCCGGTCGCGGTCGCCCTCAGTCATACCGCCGGCCACTTCCCGGTCCCCCTCGAGGGCCTCGACGAACTCATCGACGGTGTCCTCATGGACGTACGCGGTGAGACGTACGAGACATGGGACGACCTGAAGGTCTACTGCCGGTGTGTGGCCGGGGCGATCGGGCGGCTCTCGCTCGGCGTGTTCGGTACGGAACCGGGGGCGCGCGGAGCCGAGCGCGCGCCGGAGTATGCCGACACGCTCGGGCTCGCGCTCCAGCTCACCAACATCCTGCGGGACGTGCGTGAGGACGCCGAGGGCGGGCGCACGTATCTGCCCGCCGACGACCTCGCCAAGTTCGGCTGCTCGGCCGGGTTCAACGGGCCTACGCCGCCGCCCGGTTCCGACTTCGCGGGCCTCGTGCACTTCGAAGTGCGTAGGGCCCGCGCCCTTTTCGCCGAGGGCTATGGGCTGCTGCCCATGCTGGACCGGCGCAGCGGCGCCTGTGTCGCGGCCATGGCCGGCATCTACCGCCGTCTCCTCGACCGCATCGAGCGCGAGCCGGAGGCCGTGCTGCGCGGCCGTGTCTCGCTGCCGGGCCGCGAGAAGGCGTACGTCGCCGTGCGTGGACTCTCGGGACTCGACGCCCGGCACGTATCCCGCCGGACCGTCAGGAGGCGCGCCTGATGGACAATTTGGGCCAAGGTGATTCCATTGGCGAAAAGTGGCACGCAACCCTCCGCAGCCGCGGGGCGTCCCTGACTTCAACGGCCTGCCGCCCACTGTTCGATCTTCGCGGTACGGCCCAGGGGGAGGGTGCACGATGAGTGACGTCACGCAGCCCGCGGACACCGCGGGCCGCCCGGACACGGCAACCGCCGTGGTGGTCGGCGGAGGGCTCGCCGGGATCACCGCCGCGCTGGCACTCGCCGATGCCGGGGTGCGCGTGACGCTGCTCGAAGGCCGGCCGAGGCTCGGCGGTCTCGCCTTCTCCTTCCAGCGCGGCGACCTCACCGTCGACAACGGTCAGCATGTGTATCTGCGCTGCTGCACCGCCTATCGGTGGTTCCTCGACCGCGTCGACGGAGCCTCGCTGGCGCCGCTGCAGGATCGTCTCGACGTGCCCGTTCTCGACGCCGAGGCGAAACCCGGGAGGCGGCTCGGCAGAATCGGCCGCACCGCGTTGCCCGTACCGCTGCATCTGGCGAAAAGCCTCGCGACGTACCCACATCTGTCGCTCTCCGAGCGCGCCAAAGTCGGGCGTGCCGCCTTGGCACTCAAGGGGCTCGACCTCGCCGATCCGGCGCTCGACGCGCAGAACTTCGGCAGCTGGCTGGCCGCGCACGGTCAGTCGGAGCGTGCCGTCGAGGCACTGTGGGACCTGGTGGGGGTCGCCACCCTCAACGCGGTGGCCAAAGACTCCTCGCTCGGGCTCGCCGCGATGGTGTTCAAGACCGGTCTGCTGTCCGACCCGGGCGCGGCCGACATCGGCTGGGCGCGCGTCCCGCTGGGCGAACTGCACGACACTCTGGCCCGCAAGGCGCTCGACTCCGCGGGCGTGCGTACCGAAGTCCGTACACGCGTCACCTCCATCTCCTCCAACGGAAACGGGCGGTGGAGGGTTCAGGTTCCCGGCGAGACGCTGGAGGCCGACACGGTTGTCCTCGCCGTACCGCATCGTGAAGCACACGATCTGCTGCCCGCCGGCGCGCTCGACGCCCCGGAGCGGCTCCTTGAGATCGGCACGGCGCCGATTCTCAACGTCCATGTCGTCTACGACCGCAAAGTGCTCACGCGGCCGTTCTTCGCGGCACTCGGCTCCCCGGTGCAATGGGTCTTCGACCGCACCGAGGCCTCCGGACTGAGGGAGGGGCAGTATCTGGCCCTCTCGCAGTCGGCCGCGCAGGACGAGATCGACGAGCCGGTGTCCGTACTGCGCGAGCGCTATCTGCCGGAGCTGGAGCGGCTGTTGCCCGGCGCGCGCGGGGCGCAGGTGACGGATTTCTTCGTGACCCGGGAGCGTACGGCGACGTTCGCCCCCACCCCAGGCGTCGGGCGGCTGCGGCCCGGCGCTCGCACCAAGGCTCCCGGTCTCTATCTGGCCGGAGCGTGGACCGCCACAGGGTGGCCCGCGACCATGGAGAGTGCGGTCCGCAGTGGTGTCAGCGCGGCGGAAGCCGCGCTGGGCGCCCTGGGCCGGCCCCGCGATCACCTCTTCGAAGCAGAGGAGGCAGCCTGATGCTCGATCAGCGCGCGGCCGGCCCCCGCACCCCCGGTACCGCAACAAGAGGAGAGACTGTGCCCACTGTGCCCCCGGCCGAAACGGCTGCCGACGCGGTGGACGTGACCGCGCTCCTGGAGCGCGGCCGGACCCTGGCCACACCGGTGCTGCGGGCGGCCGTCGACCGCCTGGCGCCCCCCATGGACACTGTCGCCGCCTACCACTTCGGCTGGATCGACGCCGAGGGCAACCCCGCGGACGGCGACGGCGGCAAGGCCGTACGCCCCGCGCTCGCCGTCCTGTCCGCGCAGGCCGCCGGTGCCGCTCCCGAAGTGGGCGTACCAGGCGCGGTCTCCGTCGAACTGGTCCACAACTTCTCGCTGCTGCACGACGACCTGATGGACGGCGACGAACAGCGCCGGCACCGCGACACCGTCTGGAAGGTGCACGGTCCCGCCCAGGCGATCCTCGTCGGCGACGCCCTGTTCGCCCTGGCCAACGAGGTCCTGCTGGAACTCGGCACGGCCGAGGCGGGCCGCGCCACCCGGCGCCTGACCGCCGCCACCCGCGCTCTCATCGACGGGCAGGCCCAGGACATCTCCTACGAGCACCGCGAGCGGGTCACCGTCGAGGAGTGCCTGGAGATGGAGGGCAACAAGACGGGCGCCCTGCTCGCCTGCGCCTGCTCCATCGGCGCGGTGCTCGGCGGCGCGGACGACCACATGGCCGACACGCTGGAGAAGTACGGCTACCACCTCGGCCTCGCCTTCCAGGCCGTCGACGACCTCCTCGGCATCTGGGGCGACCCGGAGTCCACCGGGAAGCAGACCTGGAGCGATCTGCGCCAGCGCAAGAAGTCCCTGCCCGTGGTGGCCGCGCTCGCCGCGGGCGGCCCGGCCTCGGAGCGGCTCGGCGAACTGCTCGCCGCCGACGCCAAGGCCAGTGACTTCGAGAACTTCTCCGAGGAGGAGTTCGCCGCGCGCGCCGCGCTCATCGAGGAGGCCGGCGGCCGCGACTGGACCGCCGAGGAGGCGCGCCGCCAGCACGCGATCGCCGTCGAGGCCCTCGACACGATCCACATGCCGGAACAGGTGCGGGCCCAGTTCGTGGAGCTCGCCGACTTCGTCGTCGTACGAAAGAGATGATCAGTATCGGTCGAATAAACCTCGCGTAGTCGCCGGCCGGTGCCGCGGGAGAACGCGTACCGGCCGACGGCGGACCCACAGCAGAGACATGCCACTGCACGAAGGGGAAGCCATGACAGCGACGACCGACGGAAGTACCGGGGCCATGCCGCCCCGCACTGCCTCGGCCCGCGAAACCGCAGAGACGACAACTCCCGGGGCGGCCGGGACAGTCGAGACCCGAGACGCCGCCACGCGCGCGATAGAGCGTGCCACCGACTTCCTGCTCTCTCGGCAGGACCCCCAGGGCTGGTGGAAGGGCGACCTCGAGACCAACGTCACGATGGACGCCGAAGACCTGCTCCTGCGTCAGTTCCTGGGCATCCTCGACGAGACGACCACCCGCGCCGCCGGCCTCTTCATCCGCGGCGAGCAGCGCGACGACGGCACCTGGGCCACGTTCTACGGCGGACCCGGTGACCTCTCCGCCACCATCGAGGCGTACGTCGCCCTGCGGCTGGCCGGGGACGCCCCGGACGAGCCGCACATGGCGAAGGCGTCCGCGTGGATCCGCGAGCGGGGCGGTATCGCCTCGGCCCGTGTCTTCACCCGGATCTGGCTCGCCCTGTTCGGCTGGTGGAAGTGGGACGACCTGCCCGAACTCCCGCCGGAGCTCATCTACTTCCCGAAGTGGATGCCGCTCAACATCTACGACTTCGGGTGCTGGGCGCGACAGACGATCGTGCCGCTCACCATCGTCTCGGCGAAGCGTCCGGTGCGGCCCGCGCCGTTCCCGCTCGACGAGCTGCACACCGACGCGCGCAACCCCAACCCGGTCAAGCCTCTTGCCCCGGTGGCGAGTTGGGACGGCGTGTTCGAGCGCCTCGACAGGGTTCTGCATCAGTACCGCAAGGTCGCGTCCCGGAGGCTGCGCAGAGCCGCGATGAACACGGCGGGGCGCTGGATCATCGAGCGGCAGGAGAACGACGGCTGCTGGGGAGGGATCCAGCCGCCCGCCGTGTACTCGGTCATCGCACTCCATCTGCTCGGCTACGACCTCGAACACCCGGTGATCCGTGCCGGGTTGGAGTCGCTGGACCGTTTCGCCATCTGGCGGGAGGACGGCTCCCGGATGATCGAGGCCTGCCAGTCACCGGTGTGGGACACCTGTCTGGCCACCATCGCCCTCGCCGACGCGGGCGTCCCCGCCGACCATCCACAGCTCGTGAAGGCCGCGGACTGGATGCTGGGGGAGGAGATCGTCAGGCCGGGTGACTGGTCGGTCAAACGGCCTCATCTTCAGCCGGGCGGCTGGGCGTTCGAGTTCCACAACGACAACTACCCCGACATCGACGACACCGCCGAGGTCGTACTCGCGCTGCGCCGGGTCAAGCACCACGACCCGGAGCGCCTGGAGAACGCCATCGGGCGCGGAGTGCGCTGGAACCTCGGCATGCAGTCGAAGAACGGTGCCTGGGGCGCCTTCGACGTCGACAACACCAGCGCCTTCCCCAACCGGCTGCCGTTCTGCGACTTCGGCGAGGTCATCGACCCGCCGTCCGCCGACGTCACCGCGCATGTCGTCGAGATGCTCGCCTTCGAGGGACTCTCGCACGACCCGCGCACCCGCCGGGGCATCGAGTGGCTGCTCGCCGAACAGGAGGCGAACGGCTCCTGGTTCGGGCGCTGGGGCGTCAACTACGTATACGGCACAGGGTCGGTGGTGCCCGCACTGGTCGCCGCAGGACTGCCCGGCTCCCACCCGGCGATCCGCCGGGCCGTGGCCTGGCTGGAGACCGTACAGAACGACGACGGGGGCTGGGGCGAGGATCTGCGCTCCTACCACGACGTCCCCGAGTGGAGCGGCCGCGGAGCCTCGACGGCCTCCCAGACCGGGTGGGCGCTGCTCGCCCTGCTCGCGGCGGGGGAGCGCGACTCCAAGGCCGCCGAGCGCGGGGTCGCCTGGCTCGCGGAGACCCAGCTGGCGGACGGCTCCTGGGACGAGCCGTACTTCACCGGCACCGGGTTCCCGTGGGACTTCTCGATCAACTACCACCTCTACCGCCAGGTCTTCCCCCTCACGGCGCTCGGCCGGTATGTCCACGGCGAGCCCTTCGCCGCGGCCAAGGGGGGCTGATGAGTACGAAGCCCGAACCGGCCCCGCTGCTCATCGCCTGCGCGCTCGGCATCGAGCACCTCGCGCTGCGCAGCGGCGACCGGGGCGGCGCCGACGGGCCCGTCACCGTGCTGCGTACGGGCATGGGGCCCAAGGCCGCCGAGCGGGCGGTCAGCCGGATCCTCGCGGACCCGGCGCTGCGCGAGGCGGCCGTCCTGGCCACGGGGTTCTGCGCGGGGCTCGCCCCGGGCATGCACCCCGGGGACCTGGTCGTCGCCGAGGAAACCCGTGACGCGCACGGCAGCACGCCGTGCGTGGGCACTGAACTGCTGGTCAAGGAACTGGTGCGTGCCCTGCCCGGGCGCACCGTCCACACGGGGCCGCTCAGGGGCTCCGATCACGTCGTACGCGGTCACGAACGGCCGGCTCTGCTCGCGACCGGCGCGATCGCGGTCGACATGGAATCGGCGTCCACGCTCCGGAGCGCCGTGCGCACGGGCGTGCGCCCGGTTGCGGCCGTACGGGTGGTCGTGGACGCTCCAGAACATGAACTCGTCCGAATCGGTACGGTGCGCGGTGGAATATCAGCTTTCCGTGTTCTTCGTGCCGTCCTTCCCGCTTTTTATGAATGGCACCGTTCTTTGCTGCTCCCTCGGAGGTGAGCCAGATGGCCATGCCGCTTCGGCAGTCCATGAAGGTCGCTGCATACCTGTTTGAACAGAAGCTCAGGAAGCGGGACAAATTCGCGCTGATCGTCGAGCTGGAACCCCTCTTCGCCTGCAACCTCGCATGTGAGGGCTGCGGCAAGATCCAGCACCCCGCCGGGGTGCTGAAGCAGCGGATGCCCGTGGCCCAGGCCGTGGGCGCGGTGCTCGAATCGGGTGCGCCGATGGTGTCCATCGCCGGCGGTGAGCCGCTGATGCACCCTCAGATCGACGAGATCGTCCGGCAGTTGGTGGCCAAGAAGAAGTTCGTCTTCCTCTGCACCAACGCGATGCTGCTGCGCAAGAAGATGGACAAGTTCAAGCCCTCGCCGTACTTCGCGTGGGCCGTGCACATCGACGGGCTGCGCGAGCGGCACGACGAGTCCGTCGCCAAGGAAGGCGTCTTCGACGAGGCCGTCGAGGCCATCAAGGAGGCCAAGCGCCGCGGCTTCCGGGTCACCACCAACTCGACGTTCTTCAACACCGACACCCCGCAGACCATCATCGAGGTCCTCAACTTCCTCAACGACGACCTGAAGGTCGACGAGATGATGCTCTCGCCCGCCTACGCCTACGAGAAGGCTCCCGACCAGGAGCACTTCCTCGGCGTCCAGCAGACCCGGGAGCTCTTCAAGAAGGCCTTCGCGGGCGGCAACCGGCGCCGCTGGCGCCTCAACCACAGCCCGCTCTTCCTGGACTTCCTGGAAGGCAAGGTCGACTTTCCGTGCACGGCCTGGGCGATCCCGAGCTACTCGCTCTTCGGCTGGCAGAAACCCTGCTATCTGATGAGCGACGGGTACGTGCAGACGTACAAGCAGCTTCTGGAGGAGACCGACTGGGACTCCTACGGCCGCGGCAAGGACGACCGGTGTGCCAACTGCATGGCGCACTGCGGCTACGAGCCGACGGCCGTCCTCGCCACCATGAGCTCCCTCAAGGAGTCCATCCGCGCCTCCCGTGAGACCTTCACGGAAAGCCGCGTGTGACGGCATGACCGCCGTTTCCTTGGGCCTCCCCGAGGTGCCGGTCCGACCGATCGCGGAGCGCCGTGTCTCGCGGCAGATCCAGGTCGGACCGGTGGCGGTCGGGGGCGGAGCGCCGGTGTCGGTGCAGTCGATGACGACGACGCGTACGTCGGACATCGGTGCCACCTTGCAGCAGATCGCGGAACTCACCGCGTCCGGCTGCCAGATCGTCCGCGTCGCCTGTCCCACACAGGACGACGCGGACGCCCTCGCGACCATCGCCAGGAAGTCGCAGATCCCGGTGATCGCGGACATCCACTTCCAGCCGAAGTACGTGTTCGCGGCCATCGACGCCGGGTGCGCGGCGGTCCGGGTGAACCCGGGCAACATCAAGCAGTTCGACGACAAGGTGCGGGAGATCGCGCGGGCGGCCTCCGCCGCTGGCACCCCGATCCGGATCGGCGTCAACGCCGGGTCGCTCGACCAGCGGCTGCTGAAGAAGTACGGCAAGGCGACGCCCGAGGCGCTCGTCGAGTCGGCTCTGTGGGAGGCCTCGCTCTTCGAGGAGCACGGGTTCCGGGACATCAAGATCTCGGTGAAGCACAACGACCCGGTGGTCATGGTCAACGCGTACCGGCTGCTGGCCGCGCAGTGCGACTACCCGCTGCATCTCGGTGTGACGGAGGCGGGACCGGCGTTCCAGGGAACCATCAAGTCGGCTGTCGCCTTCGGGGCGTTGCTCAGCGAGGGCATCGGGGACACCATCCGGGTGTCCCTGAGCGCGCCGCCCGCCGAGGAGTGCAAGGTCGGCATGCAGATCCTGGAGTCGCTCGGGCTGCGTGAGCGGCGCCTGGAGATCGTCTCGTGCCCGTCCTGCGGGCGCGCCCAGGTCGACGTGTACAAGCTGGCCGACGAGGTCACGGCCGGCCTGGAGGGGATGGAGGTTCCGTTGCGCGTCGCGGTCATGGGCTGCGTCGTCAACGGCCCCGGTGAGGCGCGGGAGGCGGACCTGGGGGTCGCTTCCGGCAACGGCAAGGGGCAGATCTTCGTCAAGGGCGAGGTCATCAAGACCGTGCCCGAGTCGAAGATCGTGGAGACCCTCATCGAAGAGGCGATGAAGATCGCCGAGCAGATGGAGAACGACGGCGTCGCGTCCGGCGAACCGGCCGTCACCGTGAGTTGATCAGCACGGACCGAGAGGGGGCCCGAGCGTGACGATTCTGGAGAACATCCGGGGACCACGCGACCTGAAGGCGCTGTCCGAGGCGGAGGTCGGTGAACTGGCCGACGAGATCCGGGAGTTCCTGGTGCACGCGGTCGCGAGGACCGGCGGTCATCTCGGGCCCAATCTGGGGGTGGTGGAACTCTCCATCGCGCTCCACCGGGCCTTCGAGTCGCCCGTCGACCGCATCCTGTGGGACACCGGCCATCAGAGCTACGTACACAAGCTGCTGACGGGACGTCAGGACTTCTCCAAGCTGCGTGGCAAGGGCGGCCTTTCCGGCTACCCGTCGCGTGAGGAGTCCGAGCACGACATCATCGAGAACAGCCACGCCTCCACGGCGCTCGGCTGGGCGGACGGGCTTGCCAAGGCCCGCCAGGTGCAGGGCGAGAAGGGGCACGTCGTCGCGGTCATCGGCGACGGCGCGCTCACCGGGGGCATGGCGTGGGAGGCGCTGAACAACATCGCCGCCGCCAAGGACCGGCCGCTGATCATCGTCGTCAACGACAACGAGCGCTCGTACTCGCCGACCATCGGCGGCCTCGCCAATCACCTGGCGACCCTGAGGACGACGGACAGTTACGAGCAGGTTCTCGCCTGGGGCAAGGACGTACTGCTGCGTACGCCCGTGGTCGGGAACACCATCTACGAGTCGCTGCACGGGGCGAAGAAGGGGTTCAAGGACGCCTTCGCGCCGCAGGGCATGTTCGAGGACCTCGGGCTCAAGTACGTCGGGCCAATCGACGGGCACGACGTGGGGGCGATGGAGTCCGCGCTGCGGCGTGCGAAACGCTTCCACGGTCCTGTGCTGATCCACTGCCTGACGGAGAAGGGGCGCGGCTACGAACCCGCGCTCGCGCACGAGGAGGACCACTTCCACACCGTCGGTGTGATGGACCCGCTCACCTGCGAGCCCCTCGTACCCGCCAACGGGCCTTCCTGGACCTCGGTGTTCGGCGACGAGATCGTCAGGATCGGGGCGGAGCGCGAGGACGTCGTGGCGATCACGGCGGCCATGCTGCATCCGGTGGGGCTCGGCAAGTTCGCCGAGAGGTTCCCCGACCGGGTGTGGGACGTCGGCATCGCCGAGCAGCATGCCGCCGTTTCCGCGGCCGGACTCGCGACCGGCGGACTGCATCCCGTCGTGGCCGTCTACGCCACCTTCCTCAACCGCGCCTTCGACCAGCTTCTGATGGATGTGGCCCTGCACCGGTGCGGTGTCACCTTCGTCCTTGACCGGGCCGGAGTCACCGGCGTGGACGGTGCCTCGCACAACGGCATGTGGGACCTGTCGATCCTCCAGGTCGTGCCGGGGCTCAGGATCGCGGCACCGCGCGACGCCGATCAGTTGCGGGCGCAGCTACGGGAGGCGGTCGCCGTCGATGACGCGCCGACGCTGATCCGGTTCCCGAAGGAGTCGGTGGGGCCGGCGATTCCCGCCGTCGACCACGTGGGCGGGATGGACGTCCTGCACCGGGGGGAGCGGCCGTCGGTTCTCCTGGTGGCCGTCGGTGTCATGGCGCCGGTCTGCCTCCAGGCCGCCGAGCTCCTCGAAGCCCGCGGTATCGGCTGCACCGTCGTCGACCCGCGCTGGGTCAAGCCGGTCGACCCCTCGCTGCCGGGGCTCGCCGCCGAGCACCGCATGGTGGCCGTCGTCGAGGACAACAGCCGGGCGGGCGGCGTCGGCGCGGCGGTCGCGCTGGCACTCGGGGACGCGGAAGTCGACCTACCCGTACGGCGGTTCGGCATTCCGGAGCAGTTCCTCGCGCATGCCAAGCGTGGTGAGGTGCTGGCCGACATAGGTCTCACGCCGGTCGAGATCGCCGGGCGGATCAGCGCCGGTCTGGCAGTCAAGGACGCGCTGTCCAAGGAGAAAGACGAGCTGTCCAAGGAGAAACAGGAATGACCAGCCCTTCAGCTTCAGGGAAGGCGTCTTCTGAGGAGACCGCCTCCTCCGGGAAGTCGTCTTCCCTGAAGTCCCCATCCGGGGCGCAGGAGTTCGACCTCGGCGCGCTGCTCGCCGAACGCGGGGCCGAGCGCTACGAGCTGCACGCGAAGTACCTGAACCACCAGCTCCCGCGCATGCTGCACACCATCGGCTTCGACAAGGTGTACGAGCGGGCCGAGGGCGCGCACTTCTGGGACGCGGACGGGGCGGACTACCTGGACATGCTCGCCGGCTTCGGGGTGATGGGCCTGGGCCGCCATCACCCCGTGGTCCGCAAGGCGCTGCACGACGTCCTCGACGCCTCGCTCGCCGACCTCACCCGCTTCGACTGCCAGCCGCTGCCCGGGCTGCTCGCGGAGCGGCTGCTCGTGCACAGCCCGCACCTGGACAGGGTGTTCTTCGGCAACAGCGGTACGGAGGCTGTCGAGACCGCGCTGAAGTTCGCCCGGTACGCGACCGGGAAAGCGCGGATCCTGTACTGCCCGCACGCCTTCCACGGGCTGACCACCGGGTCGCTGTCCGTGAACGGCGAGGACGGTTTCCGCGACGGCTTCGCGCCGCTGCTCCCCGACACGGCCGTCCCGCTCGGTGATCTCGACGCCCTGGCAAGGGAGTTGAAGAAGGGCGACGTCGCCGCGCTCATCGTCGAACCCATCCAGGGCAAGGGGGTGCACGAGACGCCGCCCGGATATCTGCGCGCCGCCCAGGAGTTGCTGCACCAGCACAAGGCGCTGCTCATCGTCGACGAGGTGCAGACGGGCCTGGGGCGGACCGGGGACTTCTACGCCTATCAGCACGAGGAGGGTGTGGAGCCGGACCTGGTGTGTGTGGCCAAGGCGTTGTCGGGCGGTTATGTGCCGGTCGGCGCCACGCTGGGCAAGGACTGGATCTTCAAGAAGGTCTACTCGTCGATCGACCGGGTCCTCGTGCACTCGGCGAGCTTCGGGTCGAACGCGCAGGCCATGGCGGCGGGCCTTGCCGTGCTCTCGGTCATGGAGAACGAGCAGATCGTGGCCAACGCCCGTGCCACGGGGGAGCAGTTGAAGTCCCGGCTCGCGGCGCTCGTGGACAAGTACGAGCTGCTGAGTGACGTACGCGGCCGGGGGCTGATGATCGGCATCGAGTTCGGGCGGCCCAAGTCGCTCAAGCTGCGCAGCCGTTGGACGATGCTGCAGGCCGCACGCAAGGGGCTGTTCGCGCAGATGGTGGTCGTGCCGCTGCTGCAACGGCACCGCATCCTCACCCAGGTCTCCGGTGATCACCTGGAGGTGATCAAGCTGATCCCGCCGCTGGTCATCGACGAACGGGACGTGGACCGCTTCGTGGATGCCTTCACGGCCGTGATGGACGACGCACATGGCGGGGGCGGGCTGATGTGGGACTTCGGGAAGACCCTGGTGAAACAGGCGGTGGCGAACCGCTGAAGGAGCGGACGGTGGTGGAGCGCTGAGACTGCGGAGGTGCCGAAGCCCAGGGTTTTGCCTCTGGGGCAAGAAATTTGCCTCAGAGGTAAGGTTCGGGCTCAATGGAGGCATGAGCACCGCCGAGGGTATGAACCCTTCCCCGCAGGGAAACGCCGACGAACTTCACGTCGTCGCACCCCAGCTCCGTGCGCTGCGCCGCCGTGCCTCCCTGACCCTGGAGGCCGCGGCCCGTGCCGCCGGGCTCTCGCCCGCCCATCTCTCGCGCCTGGAGACCGGGCAGCGCCAGCCCTCGCTGCCGATGCTGCTCGCACTCGCGCGTATCTACGGTACGACGGTCTCCGGGCTGCTCGGCGAGTCGGTCCCCGAGCGTGACGCCGTGGTGCGCGCCGCCGACATGGAGCCGACCGCGGCGGGCGGCTGGACCTACTGGCAGGCCGGCGGCTCGGGCCGCGGGATGCAGGCCCTGCGCGTGCACGTGCCGTACGGCTCGCAGGGCGACATCGTGCGCGTCCACGCCGGTGAGGAGTGGCTGCACGTCCTGAGGGGGCGACTGCGGCTGCGTCTCGGTGACAGCGCCCATGTGCTCGCCCCGGGGGACAGCGCGCACTTCGACTCGCTCACCCCGCACCGCATCGCCGCCGCCGACCGGGACGGCGCCGAGCTGCTCTTCGTACACACCCTGCTGCAGAGCCCCACCGCCGCGCTGTGCCTAGGTCCGGCGACGGAGCACCCGACCTTGGGAGAGACACCATGACCGAGCCCACGGAATCCGGCCCGCGCCGCTCCATGGACGACAAGCTCCCCCGCGCCCTGTGGGTGCGGCTGATCATCTACGTCGCCGTCGGCCACCTCTTCGCGGCCTTCGTCTACCTGCTGTTCACACTGGGCGCGCAGAACCAGTAGGCATACGTCGGGACGGCCGGGACCGGGTGACCTGTGCCGGCCGAGGTGGCGTGTGTCAGTCGAGGAGCCGCTCGCGCAGCCGGCTCCGCAGCTCCGGGGTGATCCCCAGTCCCTGCTCCAGGTAGGCGTCGACGCTGCCCCAGGTTTCCTCGATCGTCTCGAAGGCCGCGGTCAGGTACTCGGCGCGTGCGTCGAACAGCGGGCTGAGCAGCTCCATGACCTCCGGGGAGTACGCCGACGCGGAGGAGCTGCTGCGGTGGACCTTGTAGCGACGGTGCTTGGCGTTCGACTCCAGGTAGTCGGCGACGATCGCCTCGCGCTCGACGCCGACGGCGAGGAGTGCCACGGCTATGGAGATTCCGGCGCGGTCCTTGCCCGCGGCGCAGTGCATCAGCGCGGGCACGCTGTCCTCGGCGAGCGAGTGCAGCACCTGGGAGTGCTCGGCGGTGCGCTCCTTGATGATGGCGCGGTAGGAGTTGATCATCCGGTTCGCCGCCTTGCCGTCCGCGAGGAGCGCGCGCAACTGCTCAAGATCGCCGTCGCGGACCATCTTCCAGAACTCAGAGCCGTCGGCCGGGTCGGTCAGCGGCAGATTCACGTTCCGCACGCCCGGCAGCTCGACGTCCGGACCCTCTAGCTTCTGGTCCGACGCGTTACGGAAGTCGAAGATCGTGTGCAGGCCGAGGGAGGCGAGGAAAGCGGCGTCGTCCGCTGTGGCGTGCGCGAGATGTCCGCTGCGGAACAGCACCCCGTACTTCACCCGGTGGCCGTCCACGGTGGGCAGGCCGCCCACATCCCGGAAGTTGCGCACAGCCGTCAGCTCAGGTTCGGTCGACGGGACCTGCTGTGTCACGGGGGCTCCTCCCAGTCAGCCGTCGGCGCTGCTCGGCTTCGCCCGCCGACGGACGTTGCGCACTCGACGATACGACATGGATTCCTGGGGCAATGAGTTGTCCACAGGCGTTGTCTTCGCAGGTGCGGGGCCGTTACCTCCGGGCCGCAGAGCGCGCGAAGGTGTCTGGATTTACCCATCCGTCCGTATCTGCGGAGGGCTGATGGCAGTGGCGGGGGCGGACGGTGATGTGGCAGTTATCCGACTGCGTCGCATCTGGCTGTTCTGTCCGAATTAGCTGATTCATTACAACTAGCTCTGGAATGAAGCATCCTGGGCACACGTGCGTGAGCAGCGTCATATTCGTGACGATGTGTTGCGACGCCTCTTTGTCAACCCGCTGGAATTTCCTGGTGATTTGACAGGCGGGAAAGGCCTTTCGTCGACAGAGGGTTACGGTAATTCCGGCGTGGATCAAGGGCGGCGCATCCACAGAAAACCCACATGCTTGTCGACGCGGTCTCATCTCGCTTACGTTCGCCCTCAATCCGGACGGACGCCCAATCCTGCCGCCGCCCGGAATCCGCACACTCACCCGTATGTGGCAGGAGCGGGGGACCCACAGGTAAGACGCCTGTTCCGGTCTCCGGAACGGCTAGGGGTATAGCCGCGCAGCAGCGCGGCCGGGCATCTCCAGCCCGCACCCGACAGCTCACCTCGCAGGCGCCGGAGAGGAATTCGTCATGCCCGCGAAGGGTAAGCACCGCCGTCCCAAGTCCCAGCGTTTCACGCGCTCGATCGCCGTGGCCGGAACGGGTGGCGCCGCGCTCGCGCTGCCGCTCATGGGAGCCACTGGGGCCCATGCCGCCACCGCCTCGGCTTCCACGGCTTCTTCCGCTTCGGAAAAGGCTGTCACGGCTTCGGCCTCGGCTTCGGGAAAGGCCGCCACGGCCTCAGCTTCGGAAAAGGCCGCCACTTCCGCTCCTGCCGCGGCCCAGAAGTCCGCGACGAAGACCTACGCGGTAAGGGCCGGTGACTCCCTCTCGAAGATCGCCGACGACCAGAGCGTCAGCGGCGGCTGGAAGAAGCTGTACTCGGACAACCGCAAGGCCGTCGGTGAGGACCCCGCTCTGATCCACCCGGGCCTGAAGCTGACGATCGGCAAGAAGGCCGCCGCGTCGAGCGGCACGACCAAGTCGTCCGGCGAGGCGTCCAAGTCCTCCAAGTCGGCGAAGTCCTCGAAGGCGTCCGAGTCGTCCGCCAAGACGGCGGCCGAGCCCACGGCCAAGGCCGACGACACCGCGGCCTCCAGCAGCAGTTCCGGCTACACGCTGCCGGTCGAGGGCGCGACGATCGGCACCGGCTACAAGGTCGCCGGCAGCATGTGGTCCAGCGGCTACCACACGGGCGTGGACTTCGTGGTCCCGACCGGCACCACCATCAAGTCCGTCGCCGCGGGCACCGTCGTCTCGGCGGGCTGGGGCGGCGCGTACGGCAACCAGGTCGTCATCCAGCACGCCGACGGCCAGTACTCGCAGTACGCCCACCTCTCCTCCCTCTCCGTCTCGGCCGGCCAGACCGTGACCGAGGGGCAGCAGATCGGCCTCTCCGGGGCGACCGGCAACGTCACCGGACCGCACCTGCACTTCGAGATCCGCACCACGCCGGACTACGGCTCGGACGTCGACCCGGTCGCGTACCTGCGCGCGCACGGTGTCACCGTCGGCTGACGCCGTTCGCTCGGAACTGAGCTCGGAACCGAAGGCCGGACCCCACGATCCCCGGGGCCCGGCCTTCTGCGTTTCGCGCTCAGGACGTCGTGTTCACGTGCACCCGCGTCCGGGTGTGGCGGCTGTTCAACTACCCCTGGTGGGCCCTTATTCCGAGCTTGACCCAGGCTTTATGAGTGGCTTATGTCACCACCCGTCAACCCTAAAATACGGTCGCGTAGGTCACACTCAAAGGTGAATCATGGGTCGATGTGGCAGACGATTCGAAGAGTGGCAACAGATCAGTGATCGGGTCGTACGTAGCGGTGGGGGACAGCTTCACCGAGGGCGTCGGCGACCCCGGGCCTGACGGGGCCTTTGTCGGTTGGGCGGACCGCTTCGCGGTACTGCTCGCGGACCGGCGTCCCGAGGGCGACTTCACCTACACCAATCTCGCCGTACGCGGCAAACTGCTCGACCAGATCGTCGAGCACCAGCTCTCGCGGGCGAAGGAGCTCGCGCCGGACCTGGTCTCCTTCTGCGCGGGCGGCAACGACATCATCCGGCCCGGCGTCGACCCCGACGAAGTCGCGGAGCGCTTCGAGCGCGCGGTCGCCGACCTCACCTCTGTCGTCGGCACCGTCCTGGTGACGACCGGCTTCGACACCCGTGGCGTGCCCGTGCTCAAGCACATGCGCGGCAAGATCGCCACGTACAACGGACACCTCCGGGCCATCGCCGACCGGTACGGCTGCCCCGTCCTGGACCTGTGGTCCCTGAAGACGATTCAGGACCGCCGCGCCTGGGACGGCGACCGCCTCCACCTGTCACCCGAGGGCCATACCCGCGTCGCGCTCCGGGCCGGTCAGCTCCTCGGCCTCGAAGTGCCGGCCGACCCGGACCAGCCGTGGCCGCCGCTCCCGCCGCGCGGCACGCTCGAGGTCCGGCGCGACAACATCCACTGGGCGCGTGAATACCTGGTCCCGTGGATCGGGCGGCGGTTGCGCGGTGAATCCTCCGGGGATCATGTGGCGGCCAAGGGGACGCTCTCGCCGGACGACATCAGGACATGGATCGACGCGGTGGCCTGAGCCGGGCAGTGGCGCCGGACGGGACGAGGGGTGGTGCGTGGTGGGGGGGGTGCGGCCCCCCCCCCCCCCCCCCCGCCGTCGGGGGGGGGTGTGCGAGACGCCGCCGGGCCGGGCCGCGGGGGGGGGCCCCCGGGTGCGGCGGGGGAGGGACCCCCCACCGCGCACCGCCGCCGTCAACGCCTCCCGATCGAGGCCGAGTTCGCGCGCGAGTGCCTCGTCGACCCACTCGTGGGTCTGAGCCCGCGACACCGCACCCTCGTACGCGGTCATCTGCACGGCGAGCCCGTCGAGCAGGGCTGTCAGCCGAAGGGCCGTGCCCGTGGGGTCCGGGCAGCGGAACTCACCCGCCGCCACGCCCTCCGCGATCACCTCGATGATCGCGGCCTTCCACTGCTTGTCGAGATAGCAGGTGACCTCCCGGAGCGCGGGCTCGCGCAGGGCGGCCGCCCAGCCCTCGATCCACAGCCGCCACCCCTTTGCCTGCCCGGTCGGCGCGTACCAGCGCACCGCGGTCCGCAGCCGGCGCAGCGCCGAGGTGCGACGGCCGAGCAGCTTGCGCAGATGGGCGAGGTCGCCCTCGGCGGCGTACGTGAACGCCTCGGCGAGCAGCTTCTCCTTGGTCGAGAAGTGGTACAGCACCAGCGCGTTGCTCACTCCGAGCGCCGAGGCCACGTCGGCGATCCGTACCGCGGCCACACCCCGCGCCTCGATCTGCTCGACTGCGGCGCGCAGCAACTCCTCGCGCCGTTCCGCCACGTTCAACCGCACTCTCGCCACGCGGCAACCCTAATCCCTCGCCGGAGGGCGTGTCGGTGCCGGGTCTCCCAGGTCGGGCCGGGGATGCGGGTGGCCAGCCGTGGTCATACGTACCAGCCGAACCGCTCGGCGATCACCGGCAGTCGATCCGCGACGATGGCGTGCGCGGCGGCCCGCGGTGTGCTCCCGTCGGCCTCCGCGCGGGTCAGGATCTGGTCGATGAGGGCGCGCATGGAGTGCCGGATGTACGCGAAGGCCTCGTCCGGGTCCGCGCCGATGTCGCCGAACAGCGTCCACCACCACCAGGCGTTCGTGCCGGAGTTGACCACGACGTCCGGCAGGACGGTGACTCCGCGCGCGGCGAGCAGTTCCTCCGCCTCGGCCAGAACGGGCATGTTGGCCGCCTCGACGATCCAACGGGCGCTGATCGACTGCTGGTTCACGGTGTCGATCGCGTACGAGACCGCCGCGGGCACCAGCACCTCCGCCTCGGCCGACAGCCAGGCGTCGCCCGGCAGTTCATGGTCGGCGGGGCGCAGCACCGAGCGGTCGACGGTCCCGTACGCGTCCCGGGCCGCGAGCAGCGCGTCGACGTCGAGGCCTTCAGGGTTGCCGATCGTGCCCTTGATGTCGGCGACGGCCACTACCGTGAGTCCCGCGCGCGTGAGGAACCGTGCCGTGGCGCCGCCCATGGTGCCGAGCCCCTGCACGGCGACGCGCGTCCCGGCGTACGGCATGCCCGCGCGGTCCAGGGCCGCGAGCACCGACTCGGCGACACCGCATCCGCCGACCAGCTCGTCGAGCCCGATCCCGTCCACCTCGACCGCGAACGCGTCCGCGAGCCGCCGTCTCGCGGTCACCTCGTCGTCGAGCAGTGGGTACACGGCCTGGATCGAGGAGACGAGGCCCGCCTCCTCGGCGGCCCGGTCGACCAGGTCCTGGGTGAGGCCGAGGTCCTCGCCGGTGGTCCAGAAGCTCTCGATGTACGGGCGCATGGCGCGCAGGTAGCGCACCAGAAGTCCGTACGCCGCCGGGTCCTGGGGATCGCAGTCGATGCCGCCCTTGGCGCCGCCGAGCGGGATGTAGTGGCCTTCGGGGTGGTAGTGCAGGGCTTCTTTCATGGTCATGCCGCGGGCGAGCCCGGCGACCTCGTCCAGCGTGCAGCCGTCCCGCATCCGCAGTCCGCCGCTGGCGACACCTCGCACGAGCCGGTCGACGACGAGGAAGCCCTGGTGTCCGGTGACGTGGTCGGTCCAGGTGAGCGTCATCAGAGGGGCGGTCACGGGGTCTCCTCGGGATACGGCGATACGGCGATCAGGGGGCCGGCGGGCCGGCGCGAGGCCCACCGCCGTGGGGGTGTCGGAGTCCTCGGTACATGGTGTCGCCAAAGGGGGCCGGGCGGGCGGGGCCGGACGGTCACAGTACGCGTACTGAACGGCCAGTCAGTAATTGAGCTCCTGGCCGTGGAAAGTGGGTGCATGCCCATCCCAGGGCCAGGAAGAAGCGGGCGCTCCGTGGGGTTGAGGGGGATGCAGGCCGTACGGTCGCGGACCTCGTGCTGTGACATGGCCGGCCCGGCGCTGTCAGAGGCGGCGACCATAATGGAAGCCTGACTGACTCCACCTGGAGGTACTGTGACCGGTTCCCGTCCCCTGAGCTCCGGGCTCCGCGCGCTGCGGCCCGCCGCCTTCGGCGCGGATCCGAGAGGCGAGCGACTGGAGCGCATCCGCAGATCGCCCAACTTCGCGGACGGCGTCTTCACGAACCCGCCGGGTACCCCCCGGCCCGACGGTGCCATGCGCGAGGCCGCGAAGGCCTACTTCCGTAAGGAAGAGCGTGTCCGGCGCGCCCCGGCCGGCCCGGTGCCGGTGCACGCGACGACGCTCGCCGACCTTGCCCGGCCCGCGCCGAGCGGACTGCGGCTCACTTGGATGGGGCACTCCAGTGTGCTCGCCGAGATCGATGGGCACCGTGTGCTCTTCGACCCGGTCTGGGGCGAGCGATGTTCTCCGTTCAACTTTGCCGGGCCCAAGAGGCTGCACCCCGTCCCGCTGCCGTTGGCCGCGCTCGGACCCGTCGACGTCGTCGTCATCTCGCACGACCACTACGACCACCTCGACCTGCCGACGATCAAGGCACTGGCCGGCACGGACACGGTGTTCGCGGTGCCCCTCGGTGTCGGCGCCCACCTGGAGCGCTGGGGTGTGTCGGCGGACCGGCTGCGCGAGCTGGACTGGAACGAATCGACGAAGGTCGGCGGCCTCACCCTGACCGCCACCCCCGCCCGCCACTTCTGCGGCCGGGGCCTGCGCAACACCCAGCACACGCTCTGGGCGTCCTGGGCGGTGGCCGGTGACGAGCACCGGATCTACCACAGCGGTGACACCGGCTATTTCGAGGGCTTCAAGGACATCGGCGCGGAGCACGGCCCGTTCGACGCCACGATGATCCAGATCGGCGCGTACAGCGAGTTCTGGCCCGACATCCACATGACGCCCGAGGAGGGCATGCGCGCCCATCTGGATCTTCAGGGCGGTCGGCCCGGCGGAGTCATGATGCCGATCCACTGGGGGACGTTCAATCTGGCGGCCCACCCGTGGGCGGAGCCCGGCGAGTGGACGAAGGACGCCGCTGAGGCGATCGGGCAGGCAGCTGCGTTTCCCCGGCCGGGAGAGCCCTTCGAGCCTGCGGGGACTCTCCCCACCGATGCCTGGTGGCGAAGTGTGTCCTTGCCCGGTGCGCATCCGTGGCGCCACCCCAAGGAGCCGCTTGTCGCACCGGAGGCGTCGGGTGATTTCGACCTTGCCGGCGAACGGTGACGTCGGCAGTTGATGATCTTCCTGGGCCCTGTCGGCGGTCGGTGACATGCGGTGCCAGGATCGGCCGGAGCCGTCGGCTCAGCCAGGGACGCTGGGGTGCGGCTCGGCCCGGGCCGGTCGGGGTCGTTCTACGGCTGCAGTTCGCAGAAGCCTCTGATCGGCGCGGCGTTCGGCCCTGCCGCCGAAAATGAGACGGGCTGTGCCGGCCGTCTGCGGCCGGACCGACACCTCCGCGACCGTCCAGGCGGTCGCGGAGATCGACCTGGCTGACAGCGGGGTAGAAACTGCCGCCCCGCTACACCGCCTACGTCAACGCGCTGCAGAGCCTGTCTCCGCAGACCCTGGGCGACGATGAGCAACTGCGCGACTGGCCGGACATTTTCGAGTACTCCGCCGTCGACCCGGCCTCGGTCCGCGGCCGGCTCGGTCTGAAACTGATCCCGAACCGGCTGCCGGCGTACCGGAGCATCTAATGCCCATGTCGTGTCGTGGGCTTCCAGCGCGGCCAGAGCGTAGGGCCGCAGCTCATCCGGGAGGTCGCTGACAGCGCATTCCCGGCGCCGTATTCACCGCAGTCGCTGGAGCTCCAGAAGGCCGAAGCCGCCTGCAAGCAGTACATGCCTGCCCCATGCTCGCCTGGGCCGGCGGTCTCGGCGCGGCCGTGGCCATCGGAGCCATCGCCGGACTCCTGCCCGCTCTACGGGCGGCCCGGATGCAGCCCACGGAGGCGCTGCGGACGGTCTGACCGAGCTGCCCGGCATCGCGGAATCCCCCGCCGTGATGCCGGGCCCGACTCACCCTGCCCGTCGGATGCTGTGACGGCCAGGCCGGGACCACGGCCAACACGCCGGGTGACGTCGCAGCTCGGACGATAGAGGGCACCGGAGAGCCGGAAACGGTACTCGCGGGCTGCATTCCCGATCACCAAGACCACGTTTCGGACCGACGGCGAGGGCCGGGGAGCACATTGCTCCCCGGCCCTCGCCGTTTGTCGCTGACCACTTCTGACCAGCTCTGATCGAATCCGTGCTCTACGGGAACGCGCGTCCGAGGGTGTTATCGGTCTGTCGTACGACGGCTCATACCAGAGCGGGACCCTGCCCGTGGGACTTTGTCAACTGCCCACCGCACATGATGCGTTGCCGACTACTGTCAGTTGCCGTCGGGCGACGAGGAGTCGAATTCTTCGGCTCTTCTCGACCGGCACCGCGATGACGCCCGACCCGGTCGAGCAGAACCGCGGGAGCCCCAGGGGATGTCCGACCCGTCTCCGACCCGTCAGTCCCCTACCCCCGACGTACCAGTACAAGGACGCCGATGTCTCACCTTCGCGCACCGGCCGCACGCGCAGACCGCCGTGAGGGCGGACGGCACGGACGGCCGGTCGCCCACACAGCCCCCTCGCTGCCCGAGACCCACCTACGGCCCCAACTGCTGCGCCTGGCGGTGCTGCCGCCGACCGCGGTGGCCCTCAGCGCGTGCGCGGCCGTGCTGTTCACCGTCCGCTCCACCGGCGCACGGCCCGGCCTCACACTGTGGGCCGTGCTCGCGGGAGCGCTGGGCGTGGCGCTCGTCGGCATCGTGATCGCCGCCGTGGCCGCCGACCGCGCCGCCACCTCCGTACGGGACCGGATAGGCGCCCTGCGCCGCACCAGCGCCCGCGCTGAGGGCGAGCTGCGCACCCTCGTCGAGGGGCTGCGCCGCGGCGAGAGCCCGCCCGCCCGCAAGGCACGTCGCCAGCCGCCCGCGGACGCCGACGACTTCGAGCTCCTTGCCGCCGACCTCTCCCGCGCCCACGACGGCGCCATCACGGCCGTAGTACAGGCCGCGCAGCTCTCCAGCCAGGCGGGCAGCGAACAGAAGGTCGAAGTCTTCGTCAATCTGGCCCGACGCCTCCAGTCCCTCGTGCACCGCGAGATCTCGATCCTCGACGAGCTCGAGAACGAGATCGAGGACCCGGATCTGCTCAAGGGCCTCTTCCACATCGACCACCTCGCCACCCGCATCCGGCGGCACGCCGAGAACCTCGCCGTGCTCGGCGGCGCCGTCTCCCGCCGCCAGTGGAGCAACCCCGTCTCCATGACCGAGGTGCTGCGGTCCGCGATCGCCGAGGTCGAGCAGTACTCGCGGGTCAAGCTGGTGCCTCCGATCGACGGCACGCTGCGCGGACACGCCGTCGCCGACGTCATCCATCTACTGGCCGAACTCGTCGAGAACGCCACGGTGTTCTCGGCCCCGCACACCCAAGTGCTGCTGCGCGTCAACCTCGTGACTGCCGGACTCGCCGTCGAGGTCGAGGACCGGGGTCTCGGCATGCCGCTGGGCGAACAGAACAAGATGAACGCCCTGCTCGCCGACCCCGACCAGGTCAATGTCGCCAGCCTGCTCCAGGACGGCCGCATCGGCTTGTTCGTCGTCTCGCAGATCGCGCGACGGCACGGCATCCACGTACGGCTGCAGACCAATATCTACGGCGGGGTCCAAGCCGTACTCGTCGTGCCGCAGGCCTTGTTGGGGACGGCGCAGGGCGATCCCGCAGGGGTGACGAGGGGCCGGCCCCACGAGACGGCGTCCGGGGGCCGGCGTCCGGCGGCGGGTCCGGGGGCCATACAGGCGGCCCCCGGGTCCGCGCTGCCCGGGGGCGGTACGGGTTCGGGTTCCCCGATGCCTCGGCAGACGCAGCGGGACCAGGCGCCGCAGGGCGCGATGACGGCGGGGCGCGATGGTCCGGCGCCGCTGCCCATGCGCGGTGCCCGCGCGGAGCGGCCCAACCCGGCCGAGGCCGTGCCCGGCGTCCGTCCCGACGACCGGCACGTCGTGACGGACAACGCGGGGATGCCGCCGACAGCGCGGGGCGGTGCGGTCCGCGGCACCATGGGCAAGCCTCAACTGCCCACCAGGCGCGCCCAGGAACACATCGCACCCCAGTTGCGCGACGGGCCCGCACCCCGCCAGGACACGGAGTACGTCGCCGGTCACGACCCCGGCCTCATGGCGGCGTTCCAGCGCGGGATCGGGCTCGCGGAGGCGGCCCATGCGGAGGCGGCGCACGCGGAATCGGCGCGGGTGGAGCCCTCGGACATGCCAGCTCGGCCCCTGGGCGGCTCGTCCACGCTGCCGCCGCTGGAGGTCGTACGGGTGGATACGCCGGTCGTGGGCGTGGCCCATATGGGGCACGCCCACCTCGGGCACACCCGTGCGGAGGCCGCCGGCGCCTCCCGCACGGAGCAGCCACACATGGAGCGGCCCCACGTAGATGCCTCGCACACGGAGCGATCGCATATGGAGCGATCGCATATGGAGGAGCCGCATAGGGATGAGCGGCATAGGGATGAGCGGCAGTGGCCCATGGAGGGGGTGGCCCGAGTCGACGGTGTGATGTCGACGGGCGTCGCCCCCATGGGCGTACGGCCGATGAATGTACGTCCCGCGGCCGGGTCGCAGACGGGCGGATTGCAGTCGGCTGGGCCGCAAACGGCTGGGCCGCAGGCGGCCGGACCGCAGGTGGGCAGGCCGCTGACGGCAGGATCGGAGACGGGCGGGCCGCCCGGAACGCCCATCGGCGCGGCGCACATAGCTGAGGTGCACACGGCTCACGCGCCCGCGCCGCACGAGGTGCAGGGGGCGCGCGATGCCATGTCCGCGCCTGCGCCCGGACAGGACTTCACCACCCGGCACGACGGGAGCGCACCGGCCGGATGACCAGTGGCTTCCCCACCCCCACCCCCACACCGCCCCCCACCCCCTTCGCTCTCGCAGACCTGCGTACCTCAAGGAGTCGATCCACCATGGCGAGCGATGCGCCGACCGGCCATGTATCCGATCTCGACTGGCTGATGAGCGGCCTTGTGCAGCGCGTGCCGCACACCACGAGCGCGGTGCTGCTGTCCAGCGACGGACTCGTGAAGTCGGTCCACGGCCTCGACACGGACAGCGCCGACCACATGGCCGCGCTGGCTTCCGGCCTCTACTCCCTTGGCCGCAGCGCGGGCGTCCGCTTCGGCGACGGCGGAGACGTACGTCAGGTCGTCGTCGAACTCGACTCGACCCTGCTGTTCGTCTCCACGGCCGGATCCGGCACCTGTCTCGCCGTACTCGCCGGGCGTGAGGCCGACGCGGCGGTGCTCGGCTACGAGATGGCGATGCTGGTCAAGAGCGTCCGGCCGTACTTGATGACCGCACCCCGGCAGCCCGCGGCCGAACCCTCGGCGTTGAGGCCTTGAGCGTGGCCGCGGCAGGCGACGGGCCCTGGCTCGACGACGCGGCCGGCCGGCTGGTGCGCCCTTACACGGTCAGCAACGGCCGGACGCGGCCCACCACCGCGCTCGACCTCCTGTCGCAGGTGATGGCCACCGGCGCCACCCCCCTCGGCTACCTCGGACCCGAGCACACCCTGGCACTCGAACTGTGCCGGGTTCCCATCTCGGTCGCGGAGATCGCCGCACATCTGAAGCTGCCGGCGGCGGTCACCAAGGTGCTGCTGTCCGACCTCGTCGACTGCGGGGCGCTGACGACGAAGCCTCCCGTGTTCGACCACAACCCCACTGACCAGTCTCTTCTGGAGGCAGTGCTCGATGGACTACGACGACAGCTCTGACCCATTCCCAACCGCGCTGAAGATCCTGGTGGCGGGAGGGTTCGGGGTAGGCAAGACGACCTTCGTCGGCGCGGTGAGCGAGATCGCGCCGCTCAGTACGGAGGAGTTGCTCACCACGGTCAGTGCCGCCACCGACAGTCTCGACGGTGTCGAGAACAAGGTGGAGACGACCGTGGCGATGGACTTCGGCCGTATCACTCTCGATCCGGAACACGTGCTGTATCTGTTCGGGACGCCCGGGCAGGAGCGGTTCTGGTTCATGTGGGACGAGCTCTCCGAAGGGGCGCTCGGCGCGGTGATCCTCGCCGACACACGCCGTCTGGAGGACTGCTTCGCGGCCGTCGACTTCTTCGAACAGCGTGGACTCGGCTTCATCGTCGCGGTCAACGAGTTCGACGGCTCCTACCGTTACGAACCCGAGGAGGTGCGCGCGGCAATCGACCTCGATCCCGAGATTCCCATCGTGCGCTGCGACGCCCGGATCTCCAGCTCGGGCGTGCAGACCCTGCTCGTCCTGGTGCGGCATCTCCTCGCTCATGCGCCGGCGCACTCACCGAGTCACGGAGCCCACACATGACGCCCGCTCGCCCCGGGTCTCGTGCCCCGCACCTGACGCCCGTACGACCGAGCAACGGAGCCTGTGTATGACACATGCCCCAAGTCGTGGAGCCCGTATATGAGTTACGAGCCCCGGCGTCCTGCCGGGCGGCTGCTGTTGACCCCGGAGGACAAGGATGCCCCCGCGCGGGTGCGGCGGCTGCGCCGACTGGGCCTGGGGGAGCGCGCGGAGCCCGCCTTCGACGCCTTCGCGGACAGGCTCGCCGAGGTCGCCGCCGCGCCGTACTCGATGGTCAACTTCATCGACGAGAACCGGCAGTTCTTCGCGGGCCTGCACACCCCACACGGCAGTGGCCCGGGTGGCAGCGGCTCGGGTGACCGGCTGATCGCGGTCGCCACCGCGGCGGACGGCTCGGGACTTGGCGTGGGCCGCTGTCTGACGCGCGACTACGGCTTCTGCCCCCATGTGGTGGTCCGACGTAAGGCGCTGGTCCTGGAGGACGTCTGCGACTACCCACGGTTCGCCGGGAACCCGGTCGTCGACGAGATCGGTGTCCGTTCCTACCTCGGCGCCCCGCTGATCGACCACACGGGCATCGCCCTCGGCACGCTCTGCGCCGTCGACACAGAGCCGCGCCCTTGGGGGCGAGCGGGGCTGGAGACCATCAAGTCGATGGCGGCGGAGCTGGTCGAGCAGATCGAACTCCGGGAGAGCGGCCGGTTACTGGAGGAGTGACGCGCGGGGGCGCGTGGTGTGTGGGGTGGTGTGACGGATGGGTTGGTGCGAAGCGCGGGGTGGCGGGATGCGTGGGGTGACGTGCAGCGCGAGGTGGATGGCGTGAAGCAGAGCTGTGGCCGCGCTTAAGAAATCCTCGATGGACCAGGGAGCCGTCGTACGGCAGATTCCTAGGGGAATTCACCCCTCTCCCCGGCACGGGCCAGCCGTTTCGGCGTGCCTTGCTCCGGGACCTCACCCACAGGAGCCGTTGCGTGAAGGCGCTGGTCAAGGAGAAGGCGGAGCCCGGGCTCTGGCTCGTGGACGTTCCGGAGCCGCAGGCCGGCCCCGGCGACGTACTGATCAAGGTCCTCAGGACGGGGATCTGCGGTACCGATCTGCACATCCGGTCCTGGGACGGCTGGGCGCAACAGGCCATCCGGACGCCGCTGGTGCTCGGGCACGAGTTCGTCGGCGAGGTGGTCGAGATCGGTCGCAACGTCGCCGACATCAAGATCGGCGACCGGGTCAGCGGCGAGGGCCATCTGGTGTGCGGCAAGTGCCGCAACTGTCAGGCCGGGCGGCGCCACCTCTGCCGCTCCACCGTCGGCCTGGGCGTCGGCCGCGACGGCGCGTTCGCCGAGTACGTCGTCCTGCCGGCCGCCAATGTGTGGGTGCACCGTGTCCCCGTCGACCTCGACATCGCCGCGATCTTCGACCCGTTCGGCAACGCCGTCCACACCGCCCTCTCCTTCTCGCTGGTCGGCGAGGACGTGCTGATCACCGGCGCCGGACCCATCGGCCTGATGGCCGCCGCGGTGGCCCGGCACGCAGGCGCCCGCAACGTCGTCGTCACCGACGTCAGCGAGGAGCGACTGGAGCTGGCCCGCAAGATCGGCGCGAGCCTCGCCCTCAACGTCTCGGACGCGACGATCGCCGACGGCCAGCGCGAGCTGGGACTGCGGGAGGGATTCGACATCGGCCTGGAGATGTCGGGGCGACCCGAGGCGATGCGCGACATGATCGCCAACATGACGCACGGCGGCCGGATTGCCATGCTCGGCCTGCCCGCCGAGGAGTTCGCGGTCGACTGGTCCCGGATCGTCACCTCCATGATCACGATCAAGGGCATCTACGGACGCGAGATGTTCGAGACCTGGTACGCGATGTCGGTGCTCCTCGAAGGCGGCCTCGACCTCGCTCCCGTGATCACCGGCCGGTACGGCCACCGCGACCACGAGGCGGCCTTCGCCGACGCGGCGAGCGGCCGCGGCGGCAAGGTCATCCTCGACTGGACCGTCTGAGCACCTTGCCCCGCCGAAGGCTCCAAGGAACCAAGGCTTCCAGGAACCAGGGCTTCCAGGAACCAGGGCTTCCAGGAACCAGGGCTTCCAGGAACCAGGGCTTCCAGGAACCAAGACTTCAAGGAACTGATGATGTTCGATTCCGTACGCGACGATCTGCGCACCACCCTCGACGAGATCCGCGCCGCCGGTCTACACAAGCCCGAGCGCGTTATCGGCACCCCGCAGTCGGCGACCGTGAGCGTCACCGCGGGTGGCCGCCCCGGTGAGGTCCTCAACTTCTGCGCCAACAACTACCTCGGCCTCGCCGACCACCCCGAGGTCGTCGCCGCCGCCCACGCGGCCCTCGACCGCTGGGGCTACGGCATGGCGTCCGTGCGCTTCATCTGCGGTACGCAGGAGGTGCACAAGGAGCTGGAGCAGCGGCTGTCCGCGTTCCTCGGGCAGGAGGACACGATCCTCTACTCCTCCTGCTTCGACGCCAACGGCGGCGTCTTCGAGACCCTCCTCGGCGCCGAGGACGCGGTCATCTCCGACGCCCTCAACCACGCCTCGATCATCGACGGCATCCGCCTCTCCAAGGCACGCCGCTTCCGGTACGCCAACCGCGATCTGGCGGACCTGGAGCAGCAGTTGAAGGAGGCGAGCGGCGCCCGGCGCAGGCTGATCGTCACGGACGGCGTCTTCTCCATGGACGGGTACGTGGCTCCACTGCGCGAGATCTGCGACCTCGCCGATCGCTACGACGCGATGGTCATGGTCGACGACTCGCACGCCGTCGGCTTCGTCGGCCCCGGCGGCCGCGGCACCCCCGAACTGCACGGCGTCATGGACCGCGTCGACATCATCACCGGCACCCTCGGCAAGGCACTCGGCGGAGCCTCCGGCGGTTACGTCGCCGCCCGCGCCGAGATCGTCGCACTGCTGCGCCAGCGCTCGCGCCCGTACCTCTTCTCGAACACGCTCGCCCCGGTGATCGCCGCCGCCTCCCTCAAGGTGCTCGACCTGCTGGAGTCCGCCGACGACCTGCGGATCCGGCTCGCCGAGAACACCGCGCTGTTCCGCCGCCGGATGACCGAGGAGGGCTTCGACATCCTCCCCGGCGACCACGCGATCGCCCCCGTCATGATCGGCGACGCGGCGAGGGCGGGGCGCCTGGCGGAACTCCTCCTGGAGCGCGGGGTGTACGTCATCGGCTTCTCGTTCCCGGTCGTGCCGCAGGGACAGGCGCGTATCCGGGTGCAGCTGTCCGCCGGGCACTCGACGGCGGACGTGAACCGGGCGGTGGACGCGTTCGTGACCGCGCGCGCGGAGCTGGACGCCTGAGCGAGGGCCGTTCCGGGCCGCGGGTTCCGGTTCGCAGGCTTCCGGTCGGCCGTTTCGGTTCGCCGGTTCAGGTTCGCGGGTTTCCGACTGGCCGACCCGGGCCGCGGTTTCCGGTTCGCCGGTTTCCGGTCGGCCGTTTCGGTTCGCCGGTTCAGGTTCGCGGGTTTCCGACCGGCCGATCCGGTCCGCCCGTTCCTGTTCCCCGGTTTCCGATCGCCCGTTGCGGTTCGCCCCTTTCGGGTCGACGGATCCTCCTCACTCGTTCCGGTTCGCCCGACCTGAGAGAATCGGTCGCATGATCGAAGCGCGGCGGCTCCACATCCTTCGTGCGGTGGCCGACCACCGTACGGTGACGGCGGCAGCCGCCGCGCTCTATCTCACGCCCTCGGCCGTCTCCCAGCAGCTGACCGCCCTGGAGCAGGAGACGGGCCACCGTCTGGTGGAGCGCGGCGCGAAGGGCGTACGGCTGACTCCGGCCGGTGAGATCCTGCTCAGCCACACCAACACGGTCCTCGCCCAGCTCGAGCGTGCGGAGGCGGAGCTCGCCGCCTACAGCTCGGGCGCGGCCGGCACGGTCACCGTCGCCTCCTTCGCGACCGGCATCGCCCTGGTCGTCGCCCCCGCGGTGGCCCGCCTCGCCGTGTCGGCGCCCGGCATCCGCATCCGCGTCCAGGACGCCGAGGGCGACGCGAGCCTGCCGATGGTCCTAGACCGGCAGGTCGATGTCGCGGTCGCCGTCGAGTACCGCGGGGCCCCGCGGGCCGACGACCCCCGCCTGACCCACGTACCGCTGTACGCCGAGCCCTTCGACGCGGTGGTCCCGGTCGGCCATCGCCTCGCCGACGTGGACGAGGTGCCGCTCGCCGAGCTGGCCAAGGACACCTGGATCGGCCCGTACCCCGGAAATCCCTGCCATGAGGTGGTGGTCCTGGCCTGCGAGAGCGCGGGCTTCCAGCCCCGTCTCGAACACTCCTCGGACGACTTCCGCGCGGTGGTGGCCCTGGCCTCGGCCGACGCGGGGGTGGCTCTCGTACCGCGCTCGGCGCTGCGCGGCATGGACCTCACCGGCGTGGTCGTCCGCCCGGTCGACGGGGTGGCGCCGACGCGTCGGGTCTTCGCGGCCGTACGACGGGGAGCGGAGGGGCACCCGTTGATCCGGCCGGTGCTGGATGCGCTCGGGGTGGCCGCGGAGGCGTAGCGCGGGCCGTTGCCGGCTGGGCTGCCTCACTGAGCCGGCTGCCTCCCTCGCCGGAGGCGACTGGGTTGGCTGCCTCTCTTGCTGGAGGCGTCGGCCTTGAGGAGTGTGTCCGCGAAGTCCCTCCCCGGGTTTCCGTGTGGTCAGGGCCTCCTCGGCCGCCGTCCGCCGCATGAGGGGAAGGCCGGACGGAGGCCCGGCGCGATTGTCGGTGCCATTGGTTACGGTGCCTCTCATGCCGGATGCCGAAGACGTACGCCGTATCGCCCTCTCCCTGCCGGACACGACGGAGAAGGTCGCGTGGAGCATGCCCACGTTCCGGGTCGCGGGAAAGATGTTCGCCACGTTGCCCGAGGCCGAGACCTCCATCGCCGTGCGCTGCCCGAAGGAGGAGCGGGACGAGCTCGCCAGGGCCGAGCCCGCGAAGTTCTGGATCGCCGACCACGAGGCGGGCTTCGCCTGGGTCCGCGTCCGTCTCGCGGCCCTGGAGGACGACGACGAACTCCGCGACATCCTCGCCGATTCCTGGCGCCAGGCGGCCCCGACCCGGCTGCTGGACTCCCACCCGGAGTTGGGCCTGCCGTCGGTCGAATGAGACCGCCGAGGCGTTGTCGGTGCGCCGTGGCATGATCCGGAGGCGCGAGTGGGACGCGGGGACTCTGCGGGGGAGTTGTAGGGGATCGGTCGGCGGGGAGGGGACGCAGGATGGGCGGGGAAGCACCGGCCGGGCAGGTCACGGCGCGGAGCAAGGCCTCCGGCCGTGGTCGTCCGGGCGAGGGCCCTGGCCGCCGTGGCCCGGCCGCCGAGCGCGCCCCGCGGTCTGTCTGGTCACGGGACTTCGCGCTGTTCTTCGTCGCGCGAGCCCTCGCCCGGCTCGGCGACACCATCCTGCCGGTGGCGCTGGCCGCGGGTCTGCTGCAGTACGGGTACGGGGTGGGCGCGGTCGGCCTGGCGATGGCCGCGTCGGCCGCCCCCTTCGCCGGGCTGGTCATCTTCGGCGGGGTGATCGCCGACCGGTTCAGCACGCGCAAGCTGATGATCGGCGCCGACCTGGTGCGACTGGTCACCCAGGCCCTCACAGCCGGGCTCTTCTTCGCCGGCCATGTGGTCCTCTGGCAGATCTGCCTGATCGGCGCGGTCAACGGCGTGGCGGGCGCGGTCTTCCAGCCGGGCGTCGCCAGTACGGTGCCGCGCCTCGCCACCGACGTACAGGGGGCCAACGGCGCGATACGGATCGCCGAGTCGGCCGCTCAGCTCGCGGGTCCCGCCCTGGCCGGCCTGCTGGTCGCGTTCGCCTCGGCCGGAGCGGTCTTCGCGGCCCACGCGGGCACATACGCGCTCAGTGCCCTGTGTCTGCTGCTGCTCCGGCTGCCACCGGCCGCGCCTGGAGGTCACGTCCGCCACGGCAGTACCTTCAGGGCCGAACTCGCCGAGGGCTGGCGGGAGTTCAGGTCCCGCACCTGGCTCTGGGGAGTCATCGTCATCTGGTGCGTTTACATGATCTTCTGTTGGGGCCCGACGGTCCCCCTGGTGGCGACGGAGGTGGTCCAGCAGTACGGCCCGCGCACCTACGGCCTGATCAACTCGGCCCTGGGCGCCGGCACCGTCATAGGAGGACTGATCGCGCTGCGACTGCGTCCCCGCCGCATGCTGCGGGTTGGTTCGGTCGCCCTCTTCGCGTTCGCCTGTTTCCCGGCGTCCGTCGGGGCGGGGCTCGGCGTCGCGGCCATGTCGGCCGGAGCGGTGATAGCGGGAGCGGGCCTGTCGGTGTGGGGAGTGATGTGGGCGACCAGCGTGCAGACGCAGGTCGCGCCCGACGTCCTCAACCGCATCCACGCGTACGACGTCGCGGGCTCCCTGGCGATGATGCCCGTCGGACAGGCCCTGGCGGGACCGGCCGCGACGGTCCTCGGCGCGGACAACGTCCTCCTCGTCGCCGGCGTCATGACCCTCGTCGCCGCGACGGCCCTCCTGTCGGTGCCCGCGATACGTGACCTGGTACGCGTCGAAACCCCGGCTTCCGCTCCTGTGGCGGGACTGCGTCCGACCGGGGCGATACCGGAACCGGCGCGAGGCGAAAAGCGCTGAGCGGTGCGCCGGCACGACCGGTGCACAGGAGCGGGTGCCAGGTCAGATGCCCTCGCCCTTCCCTGGACGTGCGTTGCCCCGGTGCCCACGGTTCAGACGCCCACGGCAGCCCCCAGGAAGCCGCCGATCCGCTCCCGCAGCGACCGGGCGTCGAGACCGTGTGCGGCCAGGTGCTCGTCGACGTTCCCGTAGCGGCGCAGTTCACGGCGGCCCACGCCGAGACCGAGGACGCGGTGGCGCACGTCGGCGAGCGCGTCGGACGCGGCGGCCGTGGATGTGCCGGCCAGGTACGGCTCGACGAGGACGACGTCGGCGCCCGCCGCCTCGGTCGCCCGGCGCAGTGCGGCCTTGTCGAAGGGGCGGACGGTGGTCGCGTACAGGACGGTGACGTCGAGCCCCTCGGTGGCGGCGAGCGTGGCGTCGAGCATCGGCCCGACGGCGACGACCACCCCGGCGTGCCCTTCGCGGACGGTGACGAAGCGCGCCCCGTCGACCGGCAGCCCCTGCGGGTTGGCCTGCACGGACAGGCGCACGTACACCTTGTCGTCCCCGGCGGCGACCGCCTGACGCAGCAGCGTCTCGGCCTCGTCCGGATGGCCCGGCACGTGCACGGTCCAGCCGTCGAGGGTGTCGAGCAGGGCCACATCGCCGGGCGACATGTGGGTGTACCCGCCCGCGGGCCAGTCGAAGGACGCGGACGCGCTGACCAGCACGGCGCCCGCGCCCTGATGCCCGAGGTCCAGCTTGACCTGCTCGAAGGGCCGCTCGACGAGGAAACTGGCGAAGGTGTGCACCACGGGCCGCAGCCCGGTCAGCGCCAGGCCCGCGGCAGCCCCGACCAGGAGCTGTTCACGAATGCCGACGTTGATCACCCGCTCCGGGTGCCTGCGCCGAGCGGGCTCGAATCCGTCCGTGCCGATCTCGGCAAGAACGACGGCGACGCGTGGATCCTCGTCGAGAAGCTGGGAGACGACGGGGGCGAAACGGTCACGCATGGTGTCCATGGGAGCTGGTTTCCTTTCGGGGTGCTTGCGGGGAGGCGGAGCCACGGCTGGCCTCGGGCGAACTTCGGCTCGGCGCGGGGCCACAGCGCTGCTCAGGCGGACTTCGGCTCGTCGCAGGGCCATGGCTCGCCTCAGGCGGACTTCGGCTCGACCTGGGCGACGATCACCCGGGGGCGGCCCGGATGAGGGGCGGTGAAGGCGGCGTACAGCGCCTCGTGGTCACGGCCGTCGACGGTCGTCGTGGACCAGCCGGCCGCTTCGAAGCGCGCGGCGATTCCGCCGGGCCGGGTGTGACTGGCGGAGGAGTTGTCGATCACGACCGTGTGCAGCCGCTCCAGCCCGGCCGGCCCTGCGTAGGCGATCGCCTCGTGGTTGCTGCCCTCGTCCAGCTCCGCGTCGCCGGTCAGCACCCATACGCGCGGCTCGTCGAGCCCCTGCGCCCGCAGCCCCAACGCCATGCCGACGGCGATCGGCAGCCCGTGCCCCAGCGACCCGCTGCCGATCTCGGCACCCGGGACCAGCATCCGGTCCGGATGGTGCCCGAGGGGCGAGTCGTACGAGCCGAACCCGGGCAGCCACGCGACGGGCAGGAAGCCCCTGGCCGCCAGCACGGCGTAGTACGCCATCGGCCCGTGCCCCTTGGACAACAGGAACCGGTCCCGCTCCGGATCGTCCATCCGCTCCGGCCCCACCCGCAGCACCCGGTCGTAGAGCACCCACAGCGCGTCCAAGGTGGACGTCGCCGCAGGACCATGCTTCTCATCGCCGGTCATCAGCCCCATCAACCGGGGCAGCTCGGCGTACGCGTAACCCTGTTCCGCTGCAGTCGTCATACGGAACACCCTGCAACCTCAACTAAACTTCAGGTCAACCTGGCTCGGAGTCTCCGCCGGCCCCCTGGAAACGAGGGCGCGATCACCTGCACGAGTGCGGTATTGTTTCGATGCGCGTTCGGCCAGGGGAAACCCCAGGTCAGGCGGGCATCGGGACGTGGCGCAGCTTGGTAGCGCACTTGACTGGGGGTCAAGGGGTCGCAGGTTCAAATCCTGTCGTCCCGACGAGAGGTTCGCCTCGTAGTCGCAAATCAGAGCCCTGCTTCACTTCGGTGAGGCAGGGCTCTTGATCGTTTTCTGGGTTGTCGTGTCACATTCATCCGGCCGCCCTGATTGTGTATCAGGGAGCGAGTCGGCGCTCGGCTGAGACGGAGTAGGCGTGGCGGCGGAAGGCCAGCATGGTGTCGTCGGAGGGTTCTACGCCGGGGGCGAGGCGGGTGGGGTCGAACACCTGCTGCTGCCAGTGTTCTTCGCGTGCCGAGCGGGCCGTCACGTGCAGATACCCGGCTGGAATCAGCGGCCGGTGCTCCGGCCACGCCTGTGAGGGGTCGTGGGTCGGGTCGCCCTCCTCCGCGAACTGGAACACCACGGTGAAGGTGACAGGTCCCGTTTCGAGTCGGGAGTCGAGGTCACCGATGAGGAAGTCCGGAGCAAGCGTCTCGGCGTGCGCGGGATCCAGTTCGGTTTCGCCCAGTTGGGGCACGAGGCGGTAGCGGAAGGGGCGGCGCTCACCGGACTCGTCCACCAGGACGAAGGCGTGCAGGCCGTCGTAGCGGACGGTGGCGAAACTGGCCGGCGCCTGCCGGCTGGCGAAGGACTTCAACGCCCCCCGGCTTTCGGGGTGTTGGGCGAGGACGGTGGCGAACTTGCCGGCCGCGGCCAGTTTCCCCTTGGCGCGGTCGGCCAATCCGCCCTCCGTACCCGCCTGGCCCAACGCCTCGACCAGGTCGATGAATCCTTCGGGATTGTGGCTGGGGAAGACCCGAAAGGTCGCGGCCACCAGATCCATGACGCCCTTGCCGGCATCGAGGAACTTCACCGCCATTCCGCGTACGCCGCGTACCCGGTCGTCGGCGTCGAAGCGGCCCGAGCCGTTGGAGAAGCGGACGACCGCCTCGGACTCGGCGGTGAGAGGGGTGGCGGTCGTCCACTGGGTAATCTGCCCGCTGGGCACGAAGCGTGCGTCGTAGACGGCTCCGCGGGCGTGCAGGCGGCGATCATGCGGGCGCGGGTGGGCAGCGGCTTCGATCCGGTCGACGGCCTGTGCCGCGGTCATGCCGTCCTCGGTGACTGAGGAGTCCTGCGGTCCCTGTGCCATGGGCCCATCATCGCATTCGTGATCGCTGCACACCTGGCGGACGAGCTACCTCGGACCGAGCAGCGCGGTGCCAGGCCGCCGCGCGCAGCAGACGCAGACGTCGACGCCCACGATGGCGCCCATGACGACCGCTCGGAAGGCTCATCGACGAGGATCCCGTCGCCGACGCCGTGCGTCGTTCCCTTCCCCCGACCCGCGCGACCCATGCGGCTCGTACGACCCGTACGACCCGTACGACCCGTACGACCCGTACGACCCGTACAACCACCAGGCTCAGGTGGCGAAGGACCTCAGTTCTGCGCAGGCGCGTAGAAGACGTACGTGGCCCGGTACGGCACGCCGGCCTGCGCTCCGGGTGAGCAGGACCCGCTGGGGGCGACGCCCCCTCGTGTGGCCAGTCGCTGAACGTAGGAGACAGAGCCGAAGACGCCGCTGCCACGGGTAGCCGTTGCCTGGAGCAGTAGTTGCGGGACGGCGTTGTCGCTGGGGACGCTCGCGCCGGGCACGGCGGAGGCGTTGACGGCACTGCCGTCCACCGTGGAGACCCACACCGGTCCTCGCGAGTGAAGGGCGATCGGGCGGTGGCGACTGTCCCGGGAGTCCGACAGCGTGGCGGCCGGCTCGACGAATGTCCAGGCACCGTTGGTGCACGCGTAGGTCTGTACGCCCTGTGCGTCGAGAACGGCGATCTTCTTGTTGCCGTCAGGTACTTGCAGCTGCGGCGGGATCGGCGTCGTGACCGCAGGGGTGTCCGAGGTCGGTCTGCCCGATGCCTGGCCGACTGCCGCACTGCCGATCACCGCCGCCGCGGCGGTGACGATGGTTCCCGTCATCAAGGCAGCTCGCTTGCTGAAGACCATGAGAGATGACTCCACGTGTAGGAGAGAAGAGCGTGTAGGAGAGAGAAGCGAGTGGGAGAAAAGAGAATGTGCCGAAAGCGGTGATCCGGCCCGAAGGCTCGAACTGCCAGTACCTCGGGGCCACTTGGATCGTACGAGTGGATCTCCGCTCGGAGGCGTCTGCGAACGACGCGTAAGAATTCGGAAAGATGCCAGTGCCGTCCGGTACCGCTCCGTGCGGTGCGGAGCCGAGCGGTGCGGTGCGATGCGCGGACACTGGCACGCGGTCAGGGCGAGTGCGATCAGCCGGTGCGACGTTCCCGATTCGTAAGAACTTCGGCAACCCCTGGCACAACGAACGGGGCCAAGCTGAGTGCTGAACGTGCGGGGCGCCGCGACAGACGTACTGGTGCGGAGAATGGAGCGAGCATGTTGGTCCGCGGCATCGGTGGGATCGTCCTCGTCGTGCTCGGCGCGGTCTGGATCGCGCAGGGCGTCGGAGCCATGAGCGGCTCGGCCATGTCCGGCCACGGCCAGTACGCCGCGCTTGGCGTGGTGGTCGTGCTGATCGGACTCTTCCTGCTGGTGCGGGCCTGGCGGGTGCGGAACCGCGACGTCCACGGACGCCTCTGATTGCTGCGGCCTGGCCGCATGGCTCACTCGCTCGGTAGCCCCGCAGCGCAAGTATCACGACGACCTGGGGCCCACCGGTCTGCCTGCCCGTGTGCTACTCCTTGGCGGCAGACGCAGTGCGGGTGGGTTTGCCCAGTGCCCAGAAGAGCACGCCGAGGAGCATGAACCCGATGAGCGGGAGGGCCTCCGTCAGCAGGTACTTCCAGCGTTCGTCGTGGCTCCAGCCGTCCGGTGCGTAGTCGGGGCCGAACCAGTGGTCGCCGAGTCCGGGGGCGACCAGCTGCACACTTGCGAAGAGGATCAGCAGGGTGAGCACCACGCTGATCGTGCGGGGGAAGGGCGCCTTGTAGGGGCGGGGGACCTCGGGGGCCTTACGACGCAGTACCGCGAGCGCCGGGAAAATGCCCAGGTAGCTGACGAGGGTGGTGGAGACGGCGAGGCCGAGGACGGCGCCGAAGAGCTTCGCGGCGCTGCCGTCGGTCAGTTCGTGGGCCAGGACCAGGACGACTGTGGAGACCAGCCCGCTGAGGATGTTGACCCGTACCGGTGTGCCGAACCGGCTGGAGATGACGCCGAGGAAGCGGGGTGCGGCGCCGTCGTAGCCGGAGACGGCGAGGGCGCGGTCGGAGCCCATGATCCAGGTGACGCCGGAGGACAGCACCGTGAGGATGAACATGATCGCGGCGAGGTTCCCGAGCAGGCTGCCGGCGCCGCTGAGCGTGGCGGTGCCGTCGGCGGCGACGTGGCCGCCGTACACGGTGAAGACCTGTCGGATCGCGTCGATGAATCCGCCGAGGCCGGTGATGGCCTTGACCGGCAGAACGAGCAGGATGCCGAGGATCGGCAGCGCGTAGAGCAGTACGGCGAGGAAGGCGCTGCGGAAGATGGCGAAGGGGACGTCCTTCTGAGCGTCGGTCATTTCGTCGCCGGCGGTGTTGGGCAGCTCGAAACCGACGTAGTTGAACATCAGGACGGGCACCAGGCCGACGAATCCCACGTAGGTGGGGGAGAAGTCACCGAGCCCGAATCCGTGCAGGCCGTGCTGGATGCCGTACACCACGACCGTGATGGTGAACAGGCCGAGGAGGAGGAAACGGCTCCAGGCGCCGACGGTGGGAATCCACTTGCCGACGTCGAAGGAGAGGATCGCGGCGAGCACGCCCACCCAGACGAACACGAGGGTGAAGGCGTAGAACGCCGGCGTGCTCAGGTCTTTCCCGTCGTTGAAGAAGGTCGTGTACGCCGTGACGGCGGAAACGGAGAGCGTGCCGCCGAGCCAGACCGGATTGGTGATCCAGTAGAGGAAGTTGTTGACGGCGCCGGCGAGTCGGCCGAAGGCCCGGCTGGTCCAGATATAGGGACCGCCCTCGTCGGGGAACGCGGCCCCGAGTTCGGCGGTCAGCAGCGCGGAGGGCACGAAGAACACGACGGCCAGCACGATGAGCCAGGTGAAAGCCTCGGCACCGGACGAGGCCACGGTGCCGATCGTATCCACTCCGACGATGGTGCAGAGAAGGAAGAAAAGGATGTCGAAGCGGCCGAAGTGTTTGCGCAGTTTCTGCCGCTCCGTTTGGGCTGCCGCCGGGGTGTCGGCCGGCTCGGAGGTGATTTGGTCAGCGGCCACCGGGAGCTCCCGCGTGCTCGTGTAATGGATGCGATCCGGCCAATCGTCGGCCGTCGTCACAAACGCCCACAAGTGTTCATGTGTAAATCTTGACCGTTGCCCCTCAGTCCGAATGCAACGGAAACTCCACCGAAACATAGGAGTGAAAGCGCTAACAGATATCCAGTGGTCGGCGTCCCGGAAACGACACCACGCGACTCACCCCGGAGCTGTTGCGCCTGCCCGAGCCTCGTCCCTCCAACCTGCTCCCGACCAGCCAAGGTCGGCGCACCTGAAGGCAGCGCTACTAAGCAGGTGCTCACTTGACTACCAGGCGTCACACGCGCTTTGCTCCGGCCAGTGATAGTCAGACAGTCGGTCCTCATCCCGCCGACGGTCGTGCCGACTTGACGCCCCATCCGCTTGTCCGGCTGCACAGCGAGGTGCCGCACCATCATGAACATGACTTCCGCACGTCACCTTTCCGGCAGCTCCGCGCGCGGCACGGCTCTGGTCCCCGCTCTCGCCGCCGTCTGTCTGCTCGCTGCCGGCTGCTCCCTTTCCGGCGGGTCGGAATCGGGCAGTGACGCCGCCCCGGCCGGCCAGGCGGACACCCCCGTGCTCAAGGTCGCCCTGATCACCCACAGCGCCCCTGGGGACGTGTTCTGGGAGCTGGTGCAGAAGGGCGCGCAGGCAGCGGCCGCCAAGGACAACATCGACCTGACGTACACGAACGATCCCGACGCCACCGGTCAGGCGGACCTGGTGCGGGACGCGGTCGCCGACCAGGTCGACGGCATCGCGGTGACCCTGGCCAAGCCGGACGCGATGAAGAGTGCGGTCGCCCAGGCCAAGGCGGCGGGCATACCCGTCGTCGGTCTCAACTCCGGTATCGACGCCTGGCAGTCGGCGGGCCTGCTGGAATACTTCGGCCAGGACGAGAGCGTCGCGGGCCAGGCCGTCGGCGACAAACTGGACGGCTACAAGGTCAAGCACGCGCTGTGTGTCATCCACGAGCAGGGAAATGTCGCCCTGGAAGCGCGCTGCGCCGGTGTGAGGAAGACATTCGGCGGCGAGACCGAGAATCTCTACGTGAACGGCGCCGACCCCGACGCGGCGGCCGAGGCCATCACGGCCAGAGTGCAGCAGGACCCGACCATCGACGAAGTCGTCACGAACACGGCGAGCCTCGCGCTCGCCGCGGTGAAGTCCGTGAAGGAGGCCGGCAGCAAGGCCGGGATCGCGACCTTCGACCTCGACGCGGACCTGGTCAAGGCCGTGCAGCAGGGGACTGTGCAGTTCGCGGTGGACCAACAGCCCTATCTGCAGGGCTATCTCGCGGTGGACTCGATCTGGCTCTACAAGACGAACGGCAATCTCAGCGGCGGCGGAGAGGCCCCGGTCCTCACAGGTCCGGCGTTCGTCACCAAGGAGAACGTCGCCGCGGTCGCGGAGTTCGCGGCCCAGGGGACACGCTGATCCGCCGCCTTCAGATAACGACGTGACCAATGTTTCGGATACTCACCGTGCGTACGGTCACTTGTACGGATAGCATCCTGCGCACCCCCTGGTGCTCTACCGGACACACGGTCACCCGCCGCGCTCGTCCGAACCCCCCGCCCACCGCTCCCTCCCCGCAGCCCGTTTCCGCCTGTGGTTAGCCCTAGGACGACCATGTCTCCACGGACAGGTGCCCGGCGCCGTCTCGGTTCCATACGACTCTCGCTGATAATGCTGGCTCTGGTCCCCAGCGTCACCCTCGCCGCCATGTGGGGTGTGACGACGATCCAGATGTTCTCCGAGGGGCTGCGGCTGCGGGACCAGACCGCGCTGAGCGAGTCGACCGGAGCCATGGGCACCGACGCGACGCTCGCGCTGGAACAGGAACGCAGCCTGTCAGCCGTGCTGTTGGGCTCGCCGGGCAGCTCCCGGACCGCCCTGGACGAGCAGCGGAAACGTACCGACGAGGAGATCGCCAAACTGGCCGGTCAGTCCGACGCGATCCAGCAGGCCCCCGCGCGGATCGCCGACCGGATGTACTCGGTCATCGCCTCGATGGGGAGCCTGGAGTACTACCGGGGCCAGGTGGACAACCCCACCAACATGACCGCCGACCAGGCGCTGGCCCAGTACACCTCGATCATCGACGACCAGATCCACGCCTTCCAGGAACTCTCCCAGGTCGACGACGGGGACCTCACCTCGCAGGCGGGGCCGCTCGTCGCCCTTGAACACTCGGCGGAGTTGGTCTCCCAGGAGGACGCCCAGCTGCGTCTGGCCTGGGCGTCGGGGCAGTTCGACGAGAAGTCGTGGGACGAGTTCGCGCAGTTGGTCAACGTACGGCGCTGGCTCGTCGAGGACCAGCTCCAGCCCGCAGCGCGCGGCACGTTGAAGGCAGAGACCGAGCGGATTCTCCAGAGCCCGGAGTGGAAGACCCTGGAGGCCGTCGAGGACCAGGTGCTCGCGGCCCGGACCGGCGCCACCGACGACCGGAAGATCGCTCTGCCGGACGCGGAGAAGCGGTGGAGCACCGCACTGGAAAAGGTCTCGGACCAGTACACGGTCCTGATCCGCCAGGAGACGGACGCACTGCTCAAGCGTAGCGACGACAAGGCGCGGGGACTGCTGATCAAAGCGGCCTCGCTGAGCGCCGGTGGCTTTGTCGCCCTGCTGGTCTGCGTCGTGATGTCGTGGCGCATCACCCGGTCCCTCTCCCGTCGGCTGCGCGGACTGCGCATCGCGACCCTCAGCCTCGCGGAGGAGCGGCTGCCCGACGTCGTCGCGCGGCTCGACCGCGGCGAGAAGATCGACATGGAGTCCGCCGCGCCTCCGCTGGACTACGGCACGGACGAACTCGGCCAGGTGGCACAGGCGTTCAACACCGCGCAGCGCACGGCCGTGCACACCGCGGTGGAACTCGCCGACACCAGACGCGGCTTCCAGAAGGTGATCCTGGGCATCGCCCGGCAGAGCCAGAACCTGGTCAACCTCCAGCTCAGCAAGCTCGACACACTGGAACGCGAGCACCAGGACCCGCAGATCCTCAAGGGCCTGTACGAACTCGACTCCAACGCGAGCCAGTTGCGCCGGTACGAGGAGAACCTCGTCATCATCAGCGGTGAGCAGCCCCGGCGTAGCTGGACCGAACCGGTCGCGCTGATCGACATCCTGCGCAGCGCCATCGGCGAGATAGCCGAGTACCAGCGGGTGGAGGTACACACCGACGAGGAGGTGTTCCTCACCCCGCCCGCGGTGGCGGACGTCATCCATCTGCTGGCCGAGCTGATCGACAACGCGACCGCGTACTCTCCCGCGCCCAGCCCGGTCGGGATGCGGGCCGGAATGGTGGCGAAGGGTCTGGCCGTCGAGATCGAGGACCGCGGCCTGGGTATGTCCGAGGAGGACTACGCGGCGTTCAACGCCCAGTTGGCGGTGGCCCCGCAGTTCGACGTGGTGGCGCTGGCCGACGACCTGCGGCTCGGCATGTTCGTGATCGCCCGGCTCGCCACCCGGCACGGCATCGCCGTCACACTGCGCTCCTCGCCGTACGGAGGGACCACCGCGATCGTGCTCCTCCCGCACGACATCGTGGTGCGGGAGCCCGGCGAATTCCCTTCCACGGGCACGGATACGGCAGCTTCGGCGGACTCGGCGGGCTCCCCGGCCCACGAGCCTGCCGCAGCCGCGAAGAGATCCACCGCAGGTACTCCCGGCCCGGAGCGGCAGACCCACGAGCGCTCACGGGAGACCCAGCCCGTCGCCCGGACTCGGACGGCCGCCGATGCCTCCCGGTCCGCCTCCGGCTCCGGCCTGCCGCACCCGGACTCGGGCGAAGCCGACAGCGCCGGTGCACTTTCTCCGCTGCCGCGCCGTGTACCGCAGACCAGCCTGGCAGCCGAACTGCGTGAGGACTCCGAGCCCATCGCGACCGCTGACGACTCCTTCGAGGACTTCAGCGCCGAGCGCGCGGCCTCCTCCCTCTCCGGCTTCCAGCGCGGAACGCTCCAGGCGCGTGACGACATCACGGATACGACGGACGACCAAGGAGAAGTAGCCGCACCGGAAGGCGTATCCGCCACCTCGACTCCGCCCGCAGACCGCTCATGAAGGACAGAGAAATGACACGCCCCGTCCCCGCCACGCACAGCCAGCTCGACCAACTGCTCACCGGACTGGTGGAACGGGTCGCCGAAGTCAACCACGCCGTCGTGCTCTCCGAGGACGGACTGGTCGTCAGCAGGTCCACGGGCTTCCTGCGCGACGACGCGGAGCGGCTGGCGGCGACCGCGTCCGGCCTGATGAGCCTCAGCAAGGGCGTCAGCATGGACTTTCACGGCGGCCCAGTGCGACAGGCGCTCATCGAGATGGCCAACTGCTTCCTCATACTCAGCACGGCCGGACCCGGCGCCCACCTCGCGGTGCTCACCAACCAGGGCGCGGACGTCGGCGTGGTCGCGTACCAGATGAACATGCTGGTGAAGAAGATCGGCGAGCACCTCAGTGCGGCGCCTCGTGCCGGCACCGCCGTCACCGACGACGGCGAGTGAGGTGAACGGAGGCGACGCGGCGGGCCGCCTGGTACGGCCGTTCACGCTGACCGGCGGCCGGACCAGGCCCAGCCGCTCCGACTTCACCCTCATCACGACGGTCACCGCGGTGGATCCGCCGCCCGACCTGGCCGGCCGGCCGCAGCCCGAGCACGCGCGGATTCTGCGGCTGTGCGCGAAGCCCGTCGCCGTGGCGGAGATCGCCGCCCAGCTCGACCTGTCGGTGAGCGTGGTCTGCATCATGCTGTGCGACCTGCTGGAGGAAGGCCGGATCACCGCCCGCGCGCCGCGTCAGATCTCCCTGACCTCGGACATGGACCTGCTGCAGAAAGTGAGGGACGGCCTTGGCCGGCTCTGACCCCGTCACCCAGGGGACCTCGGCACCCCAAGCACCCGACACGGTCAAGATCCTGATCGCCGGTGGATTCGGTGTCGGCAAGACGACCATGGTCGGCTCGGTCAGCGAGATCGTCCCGCTGCGCACCGAGGAATCACTCACCTCGGCCGGTCTGGGCGTCGACGACCTCGACGGCATCCCCGAGAAGCAGGCCACCACCGTGGCCCTGGACTTCGGCCGGATCACGCTCAGCCAGGAACTGATCCTCTACCTCTTCGGTACGCCCGGGCAGCAGAGGTTCTGGTTCATGTGGAACGACCTCGCCATCGGCGCTCTGGGTGCCGTGGTCCTCATCGACGTACGCAGGCCGAAGTCCAGCTTCGCCGCCATCGACTTCTTCGAGCGGCGGGACATCCCGTTCGTCGTCGGCGTCAACGGCTTCCACGGAAAGCATCCGTACGACCCCGAAGCGATCCGCGACTCCCTGGCCCTGCCGGAGGGAACTCCCGTGCTTCTCTGCGACGCCCGGGACCGTGAGTCGTGCCGGGACGTACTGATCGCTCTGATCGACCAGCTGATCCTCACCTCGGCCCAGAAGAACGGAGACGGCAGGCCCAGCAGGAGTCTGTGACGGGGGTGGCTCAGACGGCCGTCCCCGCCGTAGACGGTGACTCCACGGCGGTGTCATCTGCGGAGTCGGCCGTTCGGTCCGTCAGGATGCGGTGGAGCACCAGCGCGCTGACCACACAGATGCCGGCCGCGCACCACAGGACGACCTGGAAACCCTGGGTGTAGCTCTCGCGGAGAAAGTCGGTGAACTCCGCGCGCACGCCGATGGGCACCTGCTCGGCGGGTCCGGTGACGTTGCCGCTGGTGACGCTGTCGGCGACATCGCGGGTGTCGAGTTCGGTGCCCTGGGAGAAGCGGCTCAGCCTGTCGGAGACGCGGCCCTGGACCAGAGAGACGAGCGCGGCGACCATGCCCGCGACCGCGACGGCCTCACTGGCGAGCCGGATCGTGTTGAACATGCCGCTTGCCATACCGACCTTGGCCGGCGGAACGGTGCTGACCGCCGCGCCGTCCATGAGCCCGTAGATGAGCCCGATTCCGACACCGACCACGAACAGCGGTCCGGCCAGTCCGAGCGTGCTGATGCCGGGGTGGACCACCGTCAGCCAGGCGCAACCCGCGGCGACGAGCAGCAGGCTGCCGCTAAGGATCGAGCGCATGGAGAAGCCGGACTGCACCAGGCGGCCGGCGACCAGTGGGAACACCAGAACCGGAGCGGTGAGCAGAAGCAGGGTCAGGCCGGCCTGGCTGTCGCCGAGCCCGTTGGCTCCGACCAGGTACGACGGAAGCAGCACCATCAGGCCGACGAAGCCGAAGGAGACCGCGGTGGCCAGCAGGTTGACGGCGAGGAAGCGGGGCTCGGCGAAGAGCGTGAGGTCGAACATGGGCTTCTGCCGGCGCCGTTCGACGAAGACGAAGGCGCCGAGGAAGACCACGCAGCCGATGAACAGGCCCAGGACCGCCACACTGCCCCAGCCCCACTGCGGGCCCTCGATGATGCCGAGTGTGAAGGCGAAGAGCCCGAGGGTGAAGGTGACCGTGCCCGGCCAGTCGACAGCGCTGGCGTCGGGGTCCTTCGACTCCTGGACCAGCTTGAAGCCCACCAAGGACGCGGCCGCGATGACGACCTGGACGTAGAAGACGGAACGCCAGCCGAGGCCGGAGACCAGCAGACCGGAGGTAGTCGGGCCGAGCGCCAGGCCCGCGCCGATGGTGACGCCCACGTACGCGAACGCCCTCGTACGGGCCGCGCCCTGGAACATGTTGGCGATGACGGAGACACCGGCGGTCATGATGGCGGCGGCCGCGACACCGGAGATGCCGCGCGCGACGTCGAGCACGATGACGTTGCCGGCGAGAGCGGCGATCAGCGACGAGAGGCCGTAGAGCCCGACGCCGAACGCGAACACCCTCTTGCGGCCGATCCGGTCGGCGACGGAGCCCGCCGCCATCATGAAGCTCGCGGCGGTCACGTTGTAGGCGTTGACGACCCACTGCAGCGGTACGACACCCGCGTCGAGGTCGTGACCTATCGCGGGCAGCGCCACCGGTGCGCTGCTGAGGCCGATCGGAACGATGAAGACGGCCAGACACAGGGCGAAGATCGTCAGTCCGGCCCGAGGAGGTGCCGCAGGGCTGGCGGTGACGGCAGTCATCCGACTGCTCCTTCCGAGGGGAAAGGTCCGAGGGAAAAGTATGGGGAGAGACCTGGGGAGAGGCAGGGGAGACGGGGGTGATCCCCTCTCGTCCGGTCAGTGGGCGCGGCGCGGGAGGTTGCGCAGGAACTGCGACAGGGTCTGCAGGAAGCGGTTGTCGTCCCACTCGGCGTAGACGACGTCCTGGTGGGAGAGGGCCGCGTCCGAGTGGAGCGACAGTTCCGGGATGCGGCTGGCGGCGGTCACGGCGGCGGCTGCCTGGCCCGTGGTGCCGTTCGTCAGACCGGACTGGAAGGCGTACAGGGGAATGTCGATCTCGGCGGTGTGCGACAGGCGTAGCCCGAGCCGCTTGGTGACGTCGGTCTCGGTGAAAGGCATCCCGGCGACGTAGTCGAGCAGGACCCGGTTGAGCGTGTACCAGAGCCAGGCGCTCGGCACCGGGCCCGCGAACGCCTCGGCGACGGTGGCCAGGCGCGTCGGGCCGCCGTCGGTCCAACTGCCGCCGCCCTCAAGGGTTCCGGCGTTCACCGAGAACGACGGGTGGGCACGGCTCGCGTCGAAGAGGTACCCGAGCAGGCCCGCGTTGGTGAGCTTGCGGTCGGTCCGGACGGTCTCGGGGAGCCGGTCGGCCAGTACGGCGGGGGCGTCCGGGTCGGCTACCGCGTGCACGGCCGCGAGCTGGAACCAGACGGCGGCGTCCTCGGGACGGGTGCCCAGGCCGACGGTGGTGCTGGTGAAGTCCTCGAAGACTGCGCCCCCTTCGATCGCTCCCAGCCAGCCCTCGGCGGCCGGCAGCGGCAGGTCGAACTCCATGCCGGCTCCCGAGTAGGCGTTGAGGACACCGCCGTCGACGACCGCGAGGCCCGCGAGGTCGCGGTAGCCAGGGGTGCCGTCGAAGTCCCAGCCGGCGTAGAGCAGCGCGGCGGTGGCGCCCACGGAGACTCCGCCGAGGATCACCTCGCGGCGGCCGCCGTCCGACGCGGCCTGCACGACGCGGCGCAGGTCCTCCACGAGGACTTCCAGACCCCAGGACGCGGCGAACGGCGACTCGGCCTGTTCCCGCGCCGTGTAGTGCCCGCCCAGGTAGTACTCGGTTGCCTGCTCGGGGCTACGGGCGAACCCGGAGAGGTCCGCGAGGTTCTGCTCGCGCCGGTCGACCGCCCACACCTGGAGGTCCTCGGACGCCCCGGCGAGGCTGCGCGCCGCGTGCTTGAAGACCGCCGCACCGCCCTCGCGGCCGCCGACCAGCACCAGGACGCGGCCGGCGTCCGGACTGCCGATCTTGAGGACACCGACCTGCTGGAACTCCGCAGGACCGCTCGCGGCGACGCCCTCCTGGAACTCGTACGTCTCGATCCAGTCCTGCCGGCGCTGGGGGTCCTGGGGGTCCTGTGACATGGTGATTCGCTCCTCGATAGATGCAAGTTCTGCGTTTCTTGCGACATAAATGTAGCTAGAAAATGCAGAGATGCAACATCAATGATGCAAGTCATTGTCGTATCGCTACAGTGATGTACGTTGAGGGGGTTGCGAACTCCGAGGAGAGACCTGGGGCAAACTGGGAGGCGGTCACACCGTGCCGGACACCGCGAGGGAGCGACCGCTGCGCGCAGACACCGAGCGCACCGTTCGTACGATCCTGGAGACCGCCGAGCGGGTGCTGAGCGAGGACCCCGGCGCGACCCTGGCTCAGATCGCGGCCGCCGCGGGCGTCGCCCGCACCACCGTGCACCGGCGTTTCCTCTCGCGTGAGGCGCTGCTCGACGCGATGGCGGCGCATGCCTTCCGGCAGGTCGAGGAGGCTATCGACGCGGGCCGCCCGGAGACCGCACCCCCCCTGGTCGCGCTCCACCAGGTGACCGCGAACGTGATTCAGGTCAAGAGCGGCTGGCGGTTCGCCATCAGCCAGCCCCAGTTGCGCGACCCCGAGGCCGTCGCCGCACACGACCGGATCTTCGCCAAGGGCCTGCTTCTGCTCGAACGCGCTCAGGAGGCCGAACTGTTGCGCCCCGGCGCTGATCTGGCCTGGGCGCAGCGCGCGTACCACGCCCTGATCGAGCAGGCGATCCTGGAGCGCGCCGTGAGCGACATCGACCCGGACGCGCTCGCCGCCGCGGTCGTGGACACGCTGCTCAACGGAGTCGGCCCGCTCAAGCGCTGACCGGCGACCGGCCCAGCCATGACCGGCCTCCGGCACATCGGTGACTGGCCCCGGCGTAGCTGCTGTGACCGCCTTCGAGACAGCGGTGACCGGTCTTCGGCACGACGGTCCTGAACGCTCAGTGGGCGGGCAGCCGGTGAGGGTGCCGCCCCCTTCCGTGTCCGCGGGAAAGGGCAGGCCGCTACTGAAGTGCGCGTACCGCGGCCGAGAACACCGGGGGCATCCGGGACGCCGCGGGGACGATGAGGCGGGCGGTGCCGGGACGGCGGCTCGCGGCGAGCAGGGCGCCCGTCAGCAGCCGGTGGCGTCGGGTCAGCCGGGCCCAGGCGCGCTCGTACTCGTTGGGTCGCCCGGCGGCCAGGCAGCGGACGGCTGCCCCGGCCGTCGCCAGCGCGAGGGCGATGCCCTCACCGGTGAGGGCGTCCAGATAGCCCGCCGCGTCGCCGACGAGCAGGACACGGCCGGCGGTTCTGCGCCGCACCCGCTGCAGCAGCGGACCGGCGCCGCGAACCTCCGTCGCCGCCGGTCCGTGCAGCGACGCGGCGAGGGCCGGGAAGCCGGCCAGGTGCTCCTCGTACCCGCGACGGCTGCGGCTGAGGACCGCGACGCCCACCAAGTCGTCGCCGACCGGCGTCACATACGCCTCACCGTGCCCGGACCAGTGGACCTCCACGAAGTCCGTCCACGGCTCGACGCGGAAGTGCTGGCGCAGTCCGTAACGGCCGTGAGCGATGCCCGGCAATTCCAGCCCCAGACGGCGCCGCACCGGGGAGTGCAGGCCGTCGGCGGCGATCAGCCAGCGGGCCGTGGTGCCCGCGGCGGTGACCGTGTCCGCGCTCTGCCTCACCTCACCCACCTTGCCCGGCAGCATCCGCACGCCCAGGTCGAGGGCGCGCCGGTGCAGTGCGGAGTGGAGCGTCGTACGGCGGATCCCCAGCCCGCTGTGGCCGTGGAAGGGTGCTTCGGCGCGGGCGGTGCCGTCCACGTAACGGATGCCGCGCAGTTCGCGGCCGGTGACCTCGACACCCAGTGCTCGCAGTGCGGTGACACCGCCGGGCATGACGCCTTCACCGCAGGCCTTGTCGACGGGCCCGGTCCGGGGTTCGACGACGACGGTCTCCAGGCCGGCGAGCGCGGCGTGAATGGCGGCGGCCAGCCCCGCCGGTCCGCCGCCGGCCACCAGGACGTCGATCACGCCGGAGCGGGCGCGGTCGACGTGGTCGCGCCGGCCAGCGCCCGGTTCTCGCAGCGGATGCGCACGGTGAGCAGGGCGGCGTTGAGCACCGTGAACACGGCGGCGGTAACCCAGGCCGTGTGAACCAGTGGCAGGGCCACACCCTCGGCGACGACCGCCACATAGTTCGGATGCCGCAGCCACCGCCACCGGTAGGGGCCGCCCGTCACCAGCGGCAGACCGGGTACGACGATCACTCGGGTGTTCCAACGGGGGCCCAGGGTACGGATGCACCACCACCGCAGCGCCTGGGCGGCCACCAGGAGCGTCAGCATCGGCCAGGCCAGGGCGGGGAGGAAAGGCCGGTCGGCCAGCCACACCTCGGCAAGGCAGCCGGCCAGCAGACCGGTGTGGAGGACGACCATCGCCGGGTAGTGGCCCTGCCCGGACTCGGTCGCGCCTCGGGCGGTGCTCCACCGTTCGTTGCGGCGGGCGACGACGAGTTCGGCGACGCGCTCGGCGGCGACGGCGGCCGCCAGAAGTCCGTACCAGATCATGTGTCCACTGTCCTTCGTGTCCTTCATGCCCTTGGTGTTCTTCGTTTCCTGTTGTGCTCCGAACTACCAGCGCAGCAGGACGAGTTCGCAGGCGAAGCCGGGCCCCATCGCCAGCAGCAGCCCCGGCGTGCCCGGCGGCGGGCGGCGCTGGGCCAGGGTGTCGCGCAGCACGTGGAGCACCGATGACGAGGACAGGTTGCCCACGTCGGCCAGATGACGCCAGGTCACATCGAGCGCGTCGTCGGGCAGGTCGAGGGCCTCGGTGACGGCGTGAAGGACTTTGGGGCCGCCGGGGTGGCACACCCAGGCGGTCACGTCCTTCGGCTTGATCCCGTGGTCGCCGAGGAACCCCTCGACGTCATCGGCGAGGTAACGGCGCACCACGTCCGGGACCTGCGGATCGAGGACGACCTTGAAACCGGCGTCCCCGATGTCCCAGCCCATGACGCGCCCGGTGTCCGGATACAGGTGGCTGCGGGTGTCCACGATCGTCGGGCCGGCGATCGCGTCCGGGTGGTCCGCGCCGTACGCGACGACCGCGGCGGCGCCGTCGCCGAACAGCCCCGTCGCCACCAGGTTGGCCATCGAGGCGTCGTCGCGCTGGAAGGTGAGCGAGCACAGTTCGACCGACAGCAAAACGGCCACCTGGTCGGGCCGGCCCAGCAGGTAGTCGTGCATCCGGGCGAGGCCTGCGGCGCCACCCGCACAGCCCAGGCCGAACAGCGGCAGTCGTTTGACGTCCGGCCGCAGTCCCAGGCGGCCGACCAGCCGTGCGTCGATCGAGGGGGTGGCGATGCCGGTGACGGAGGTGAAGATCAGCAGGTCCAAGTCGGACGCGGTCAGGCCGGCGGAGTGCAGCGCGCCCCGGACGGCCTGGGCTCCCAGGTCGGTGGCGGCGGTGATGAAGACGTCGTTGGAGGCGCCGAATCCGTCCAGTTCCGCGTACCGTTCCAGCGGCAGCGTCATGTGGCGCGAGCTGACTTTCGTACTGCGGTGCAGGCGGTCCAGGACCCGGCGGTCGGTGTCCTGGGGCAGGCAGGTGCGGGCCACCATGTCCGTGATCTCGTGCTGGGTGCGACGGTGCGGTGCGAGGGCACCATGGACAGCTGCGATCCGGGTCATACGGTTCCCGTCTGGGTTCCTGCATGGGGCCTGACTTGCTTTGCACGTGTTCCCCGGTCCGCAGTTTCGACACCCTTGATCGCCCGTCCGGCGGTTCGTCCCGGGGGCGCGGTGCGCCGGCCGGGTGGGGCTGGACGCGCGCGGTGCGCTGCCGGGTGGGGCCGGACGCCTACGATCGGCGGGTGGGCACCCCCGAGCAGTCGACGGCCGAAGGCCCGCCCGCGAGTTGGGCCGGCCGGGTGGCCGGCCTGGCCGGGTCGTGCCATCCCGGGCCTGTCGTGGCGGTCACCGTCCTGATGACCGCTCTGGCCGTCACCGCCGGCCAGAGCGCCGCGCGTTCTGTGCTGACCGGCGCCGCCGTGCTGACCGGTCAGCTTTCCGTCGGCTGGTCCAACGACGCGTTCGACGCGCGCCGGGACATCGCCGCCGGCCGCCGCGGCAAGCCCGTCGTCGACGGCACGGTCCGTGTCACCGAGGTGTGGCTGGCCGCGTACGCCGCACTGGTGCTGTGCGTGCCGCTGTCGTTCGCCTGTGGACTGTGGGCGGGCGCCGTTCACCTGGCCGGAGTGGCTGCGGCGTGGGCGTACAACTTACGGCTCAAGGCGACAGTGTGGTCCTGGGCGCCATATGCGGTGGGTTTCGCGGGCCTCCCGGCGTTCGTGGCCCTGGGGCTGCCGGGGCATCCGTGGCCGGCCTGGTGGGTCGTCACCGCCGGGGCGTTGCTGGGGGTCGGATCCCATCTGGGTGATGTGCTGCCGGACATCCGCGGCGATCTGGCGACGGGCGTACGGGGATGGCCGCACCGGCTGGGTCCGGACGGCGCGCGTCTGCTGCTGCCGGTGCCGCTGGTGGCCGCGTCCGTGGTTCTGGTGCTGGGGCCCGTCGGTCCACCCGGCAGGTGGGGAGTGGCGGCGCTCGTGGTGACCGTCCTGATCGCGGCGCTGGGCACGGTGCTCGGACGCCGCTGGGAGCGGCTGGCGTTCGCGGCAGCGGTCACTGTGGCGGTGGTGGATGTGGCGGTGCTGCTGGTGCGGGGCACGGGGATCGGCTGACCCCACGCGAGCGTGAACTGCGGTCGTTCGCCGATGCCGTCGGTGCCGTACGGGGGAGGGGCGGCGGGGGCGTCGGCCACATCGCCGGCACTGCGGTACGCACAATGGGTACTCCGCAGGGCGCACCGGTAGCCCCGCCGCTCATCCGGTGATCGTCAGATGCGGGCCTTGCCTCTGGCCCTCCCGCGTTCACCGGATCCGCGCAGGTGGGCAGGGGCACCCGGCAGCGCGGCTGTCCGTTGTCCGAGGGGGAGGACCAGCGCTCGCAGCACCGTAGGGCCCGGTGGCCGGTAGACCAGGCCGATGTCGCGCCATCCCCGCGACCGGAATCCCGCACAGGCGGCACGATGGGTCCGGTCCACCAAGGTGGCGCCGAGCAGAGCCCGGTGGTCGGCGAGCAGTCGTTCTTGCAGGCGGTCGGCCACGCCGTGGTACTGCTCGGAGGGACGGACGACTATCCCGCTGATGGCGAAGACCTGTCCGGAGGCGGTGAGTTGCCCGACGTCCTGCGGGACTGCTCCACGGAATCCGTTCCACCAGGAGCCGTCACGCCGTACGGGGAATCCGAACGCGCACCCCACCAAGCCGGGTGCCTCCGCGGTAAGCATGGCGAAGCCCGCCTGCCAGGTTTCCTGCGTGAGCCGGCGCAGGAAGTCCTTCCGGCCGCGGTGCTCCCAACCGGGCGCTGTGGCACAGGACTCCGCATACAGGTCCGCCAGCTCCTCCCGTAGGCCTTCGGCCTGCCCTACAAGCCCGGCGCGGCCGGCGAACGCCAACTGGCGCGCCGCTGAACCTCTTTGGAGCCGGCGCCTGGTCGCGAGGACTGCGCGTGGGCGAGAGCGCCGGCGCACCGCTCTGCGGGTAGCCCAACTCCTACGACGGCGAGCCGATTCCGTACCTCCCGTGCAGGTGACGGGTCCTCGCCCGGTGTGATAGTCGACCTGCATGCCGAAGAAGCCTTCCGGTGCCGCGGACCGATCGTCTGTATCGGGACGGCTGGGCCGACTGATCCGCGATTCGCCGGTCGAGCGGGGATGGCGGCGGAGCCGAGAGATCGAACTGGGGCCGAGGTCGCTGGGCTTTTCGGCGCTCGGATTCCTCACGCTGGTGCCCCTGTTGATCGTTGTCTCCGCGGCGGATCCGGAGCACGGCCGGGGGTTCGCGCAGTGGCTGGGGGACGGGCTCGGCGTGTCCAGGGCCGCCAAGGACCAGATCGGGCAGCTGTTCGCCCGGCCCGGCCAGGTGCTGGAGACCACGACCGCCTTCGGGCTTGCCGCGCTCGCCGTCTTCGGCCTGACCTTCGGGGCGGCCGTGCAGACCGGCTACGAGAAGGTCTGGGAGCTGCCCGCGGCCCGCTGGTACGCAAGATGGCGCCATGTGCTGTGGCTCGGCGTGCTCGTCGGCATCCTCTACCTGACCGCCACCACCACGCTGTGGCGCCATTCCCCGGCAGGCGCGCTGGTCGCGGCACTGAGCGCCGTCCTGTTCTTCTGGTGGTCGCAGCGGATGCTGCTCGGCGGGCGCATCGCCTGGAGCGCCCTGCTGCCGGGCGCGGTGGTCACGGCGATCGGACTGCTCGGTCTGCGGGTCTTCTCGCGGCTCGTCTTCTCACCGCTGATCGCCTCAAGCGCCGTCACCTACGGTCCCTTCGGAACCGTCCTGGTCGTCCAGTCCTGGCTGGTCGGTGTCGGCGTCGTCGTCTTCGGCGGCGCCCTGGTGGGCCGCCTCGTGCACGAGGAACTCCCCGGCGTGACACGGGCGCTGAAACAGCGGGCCCGGCGGAGACGACCAAGTGGTGACTGATGACTGATGACTGACGACTGACGACCGAACCGACGAGCGGCCCGGTCCGATCCGGTCCGATCCGGCCGCCGTTCTTCGACTGCCGCGCATCAAATCCCCGGCCAGGGGCACTGGAGAGCGGTGGACGCGTACCGTGCGCCCACGTCATGGGGAGGACGACATCATGACCTCGTCTCACACACAAAGGCATGGCCGGTCCGCGAAGTTCGCGGCCCGTGCCACCCAGAACGAGACGCTGACTGCCGCAGGACGGGCGGGATTTATCGCACGGGGCGTGGTGTACGTCCTGATCGGCGCCCTTGCCATTCAGATCGCCCTCGGCAGCGGCGGGGAGTCGGCCGACCGGCAGGGCGCACTGGCCCAGGTGGCGGCACAGCCGTTCGGGAAGGTGATGCTGTGGGCGATGGTGGTCGGCTTCGGCTGTATGGCGTTGTGGCGGGGCTCCCGCGCGGTCCTCAACAGGGGACCTCAACGCAAGGCCGGTTCGCGCGTCCTTGACGGCGGGCGGGCAGTCTTCTACGCCGCCATCTGCTGGGCCACGGCGGAGTACGCCGCCGGGGGCGGCCAGGGCTCCAGCGGCAACGCACAGTCGCAGGACTGGACGGCGTCAGTGCTCGAATTGCCGTACGGCCAGGTGCTGGTGGGCGCCGGCGGCTGTCTCCTGATCGGCATCGGTGCGGTGCTCGCCGTCCGGGCGGCCATGCGGAAGTTCCTGCGGCAGCTCGACACGGGCGCCATGAGCCACCGTACGAAGCAGGTCGTCACCGGTCTGGGCGTGGGCGGAGGCGTGTCACGTGGCGTGGTGTTCGCCGCGGCGGGGGTCTTCATCCTGGTGGCGGCGATCCGCTTCGACCCGGACGAGGCCAAGGGCGTGGACGCCACGCTCCGCAGCTTCACCCAGACACCGATGGGGCCATGGCTCCTGGTCGCCGTCGCGGTCGGGCTGATCCTCTTCGGCGTCTTCTCCTTCGCCTCGGCGCGCTGGCGCCGTCTGTGATCGGCGCGGCCCCAGAGCCCGTGTGGTCAACCAGTCGTCCGGCGGATCCCGCTCGGGTTTACCGGCACCGCACCGTCACCACGCACCGCACCATCTACCCGCACCGCACCGCACCGCACCGCAGGGAAGAACAGCATGCCCGTCGAAGGCATCTGGGACCTGTCGGTCTCCAAGGTCACCGGCCGACGTCGCGGCGTTGGCAGACGGTAGTCGGACTGCCCTGCGGGCTCAGGACGCCGGCCCCCAGTTGTCATCGCTGGGAGTCGCCGCACCGGGAGAGGTCAGCGGAAGGTTGACGAAGGATGCCGCGCCCGCGGAACGTTCGATCGTGTACTGACCGCCGGCCAGGTCGGCCAGTTGCTGCGGGGTGGGGGCGACGGGGAAGTGGAAGCCGGCCGGCGGCTGGCTGTTGATGATGATCTGGATCCGGTAACCGGCCGGGATCTTCGTGAAGTTCGGCAGGAGCGAGATGTCGTACCGGGTGGTCCGGCCGGGTGTCACGGGCTGCTTCGACGCCTGGGTGAAGGGGTGGCTGGGCTTGAGGAGCACCCTGTTCCTGCCGTACCAACTTTCGTCGGTGTCCAGCGCGCGTTGGCTGCCCAGGAGGATCCCGTCGGCCTGCTTGGTGACCGTGCCGTCCGGCGCGACGATGTTCAGTGTGGCCGTCAGCTCGGTCTCGACGGTCGTCGACTTGGCGTAGAGGGTGACGTCGGCCGGCCCGTTCAGCAGGGCCGCGCCGGCGAGTGGGGCCGTTGTGTAGGTCAGGGTGTTCGCTGCGGTCGAGGCGCCCCAGGAGAGACTGTCGCTGCCCTTCCCGGCGGGCCTGGTCGCCGACAGGGATCCGTTGCCGAGGTAGTAGGTCCGCGCCTCCAGGGACAGCGGCCAGGCGGAGCTGTCGGTCCAGGTGTTGGCGCCGTTCTCGAACAGGTGAAGGGGCTTGGAGGTGGCGGCCATGCCGGTGGACGCGTTCTTGAGCCAGGTGTCGAACCACTCCAGGCGAATGGCTTGCAGGGTGGACTCGTTGACGTGTTCGCCGTGGGTCCAGGGCCCGACGATCGCCTGGTACCGGCCGGTGACCGGCTGGCCCGCTGCGATCGGATCGGTCAACGGCCGGTGGAAGTAGGCGTTTTGGGCCGCCACGTAGGTGCCGAGGTTCCCGCCGGGAAACAGGTCCTCCCACCCGGCCTGGCTGAGCGCAGGAATGCTGTTGCTCACGATCTTCGGCATGAGTTTCTGGACGTTCCGGGCCTGCCAATAGGCGTCGTTGTACGAGCGTGAACCGCCGTTGGCCTGTTGGGCGATCGTCTCGGACTGCGGGTCGGTCGCGGGATCGTCCTCCGGACCGCGTGGCAGGGCTCGGGCGATGTTGGCCACGAAGGGGGTCGGGATACCGCCGTTGGCCGTGAGGTCGTTGTAGAAGTCCGAATCGGTGCAGAACGGTGCGATGGCTTTGAGGGCGGAGTTCTTGCCCACAGCCGCCGCGGTGAACCACTGGTTCACCCCGAGATAGGAGCAACCCTCAAGCCCTACCTTGCCGTTGGACCCCGACAGCGTGTTGGCCGCCCAGTCGACGAGCTTGGCTCCGTCCTTGCCCTGCCGGTCACCGAACCAGTCGACCTGTCCGCCGGAATCCCCGGTGCCACGGACCGCGGAGGCCACGAACACATAGCCCCGCTGAACGAAGTAGGCGCCGTCGGCGGCAGGGCCGGCAGGCGGCGTGCCGTACGGATTCTGCGTCAGCAGCACGGGGAAGGTGCCGGACGCGCGCGCCCCGGTGCTCGGGTCCGTCGGATAGACGACGTCCACGGCGATCCTCACGCCGTCGTCCATGGTGACGGTGGTGCGCACCGGCAGGCTCGTCCCGAAGGAGGGCGCCGGCGGCTGCCAGGCAGAAGCTGATGCGGGCGCGGCGGCGGTCGCTGTCTGTCCTGCCGCCATGAGGACGAGCGCTGCCGAACCGCTGAGCAGTACCGAGACCGTGCGCGACAGCTTGACCTTGTTCCTGACCTTGGACCCTGTCATGCGACTCCCTCGCGAGGTGGGCGAGGGTTCGCACTCGCCCTGACTCAACCACCGTCAACAACCGAATGTTCGGTAGTTTCAGGAGGGTCGCAACGACTGTCAAGGGATCAGGCAGGAAGAGTGGAGATAAGTTCTCCGGAACGGTGCCTCGGCAGCAAACTCAGGAGAAGACTCGGTAGAAGGACAGAGCCTGCGGGCCCAGCGCGGCGACTTCACCCGACTGGGCCGCCCGCGTCGGCTGTTGGCGGAGCGGCACCGGGCGGGGATGCGAGCGGTGGCGGTGAGCATCCTGGGGCCGGGCGCGGACACCGATGATGTGATGCAGGACGCGGCCCTGACGGCGTTGCGGCGGATCGGTTACGTCCGTGATCCGGGGGCGGTGCGCGTGGCTGCGGATGATCGTGCGCAACGGCAGCCGCTCCGCGTTGCGGGAACCGGTCGTTGTCCGGCCGGTGGACGACCTGCATGTGCCGTCGACGGAGGTCGGTCCAGAGCAGTGGCTCGAGCGGAACGCGCTGCGGGACTGGGTCTGGGAGGCTCTGGACGAGCTCTCGCCGGTGTTGCGGATGCCCTGGTGTTGCGTCATTTCGCCACCGGGGGCACCTCGTACGAGCAGATCGCGATGTCTGTGGGGTTCCGGTCGGTACGGTGCGCAGCCGGCTGAGCCGGGGGCGGGCGAAGCTCGCGGCCGCCCGTGCCGCCACGGCGGATGCACCGCACGCGGATGCCGGGCGGCGGGTTCGCGCCAGCCCCGTCGAGGCCCGGAAGATGCTCGTTGCCGCCCGGAACCGGACATTTCGGCAGGCCGCCGACAGAACGCCGGGTTGTCCACGCGGGAATTCATCACGTGACGTCGGGCGTGAGCTCATTCACTGACCTGGAAAAGCGGGACGCCGTTCTGTCAGGCTCATTATTTTCCAATAGGGCTTTTCCGAACACGGTTTTGCCCGCCCGGGCCGCCCGACGAATTGATCCGTACCGAGACCCTTGACGCGAAAAAACGCCCCTTGTTAACTGAACATGACAACCCCATTCCGTTTTTTCCATACGGGCATTCGTGCGCCTCGGTACGCCGAAAGGGTGTTCATGGTGATGAGACTCCTGCGGTCCTTACCGCTACTGGCTCTCCTCGCGGGGCTGTTGGCGGGCACAACCGCCACCCCAGCGCTCGCCTCGACGACGGACGCCGCGTTCAATCAGGCGAGCGGTGCGCTGAACGTCGACTACGCGAGCTATCTGGCCAAGCACGACATCGTCTACAACAGGCCCAACACCAACGCCTCGTACGGTCTGCCCGTCGGCAACGGCCGTACCGGCGCGATGACTTGGAGCCAGAACGGCCTGACGATGCAGACGTCCGGAGTCGACCTGGCCGAGCAGTCGGCGTACGCGGCGGGGCTGGTGAATCTCACGACCAGCCCGGCGATGGACACGGGGTACTCCACCTACCAGCAGCGGTTGTCGCTGTATGACGGCACGTTGGTGACCAAGTACGACACCAACCGGACCGTGACCGTCATGGGGTCGCCCAACTCGGAGGTGATGGGCATCCATGTGGACGACTCGCGCGGCGGGGTGTCCAGCGTGTCCTTCAACCTGAGCATGTGGGACCCGGCCACCGTCACCAACACCGCCGACGTGCCCGACCTCAACACCTGGAAGACGATCTCCACCTTCGCCGACGCGAGCGTCGCAGGGCTGAGCCGAGGCCAGGCGGACCCGAACGGGTTCGGATACACACTGGCGGCCACCGTGGAGGGCGCCGCGTTCACCACGCAGGTGGTCGACTCGCGGACGGTTCGGGTGACCATCACCCCCACCTCCAGCTACACGATCTGGTTCACGGCCGCGAGCCGGATCAACGCTCCGAACCACGACTCGGTGGCCCAGGCCCGCAGTCAGCTCAACTCGGTCAAGTCCACCGGCTACAACACCACATTGACCAATTACAAGAATTGGTGGCACGCGTTCTGGGCCAAGTCGTTCGTGCAGTACTCCGGCCTTTCCGGTGACGCCGACTACCTGGAGAACGTCTACTACCTGTCCACCTACATGATCGCGGCGGGTGGTTTCGGCAACTATCCGTCCCATTTCATCAATGGCGTCTTCCGTGCCACCCAGGACAACACCAAGTGGAGCAACGCCTATTGGTACTGGAACCAGAGAGACGTCTACCTCTCGTTCTTCGCCTCCAACCACACCGACCTGATCGACCGGCACAACAACCTCTACCATCGCAACTACGCCGCGCTGAAGGCGTACACCCAGACGCGATACGGCGTGGACGGTCTGTGGGTGCCCGAGACCATGGGCTGGGACGGCAACGCGCGCGGCACGATCAACAGCGACTACACCAAGAACGTCCTGTCCACCGGCTATGAAGCCGCCTACAGCATGTACACGCGCTACCGGTACACCAACGACGCCGACTACCTGCAGAACGTGGCCTATCCGTTCATGCGGGAGACCGCCAAGTTCTACTCGGCCATGCTGACGCGCGACGCCGCCACCGGCACGTACCACATGGCCAACTCCAACTCCCATGAGACGTACTGGAACGTCCGGGACGCGATCACCGACCTGGCCGCCGTGCGCAGCATGTTCCCGCTGGCGATCCAGGTCAGCCAGCAGCTCGGTGTCGACGCGGGGCTGCGCGCGACCTGGCAGAACGTGCTCGACAACCTGACGCCGTACGTCGTCTCGGGCGGCGCCTACCAGCCGCACCAGCCTCCCATCTCCCAGACCAGGAACAACGAGAACGTCTCGGCCGAGCTGATCTGGCCCTACGACCTGACGGGCATCGGCTACCCCGACCAGCAGACGGCGCTCAACACCTGGAACCAGCGGCCCTTCCCCTACGGCAACGTGTGGTCCAACGACGCCGTGCAGGCCGCCCGGCTGGGCCTGGGCGACCAGGCCTACCAGGGCATGAAGACCATGCTGCAGAAGTACCAGAACTACCCCAACGGCATGACCAACAACACCAACGGCGTCTTCGAATACCTCGGCGTGCACCTGACCGCGCTCAACGAATCGCTCCTGCAGAGCTACAACGGCAAGATCCGGGTGTTCCCGGCCGTGCCCGGCGACTCGTCCTTCGTCGGCAAGTTCACGCTGCTGGCCAAGGACGGCTTCCAGGTCAGCTCCGAGAGGGAGGCCGGCGAGGTGAAGTACGTCGGGGTGAAGAGCCTCTACGGCAAGCAGGCGACGGTCGTCAACCCGTGGAGCGGGCAGCAGGCGCAGGTCCGCCGAGTGTCGGACGGGGCGATCCTCACCACGAGTTCCAGCGCCGAGATCACCTTCGCGACGGCAGCCGACACGGTCTACGTCGTCGAGCGCACCGCCAAGCCGCTGTCCTCGTACACCTCGACCCGGCTGACCGGCACCGCCAACCAGGACGCGAAGGCTCTCGGCGGCACCGCCTCCACCCTGGGCCTGCGGACCTCGACAGCCCCGTCCGGCACGGTCAGCCTGCTCTCGCGCGCCAACAACCTGTACGTCTCCGCCGCCGATGCCGGCGCCTCGCCGCTGATCGCCAACCGGACGGCCGCGGGCAGCGCGGAGTCCTTCGACCGGGTGGACCTCGGCAACGGGAACATCGCCCTCAAGTCGCGGGCGAACGGCAAGTACGTCGCCGCCGAGAACGCGGGCGCCGAACCACTGATCGCCAACCGCGACGCGATCGGCCCCTGGGAGACCTTCCAGGAGATCAGAAACCCCGACGGCACGACCAGCCTCAAGGCCCAGGTCAACGGCATGTACGTCTGCGCCGACAACGCCGGCGCCGCGCCCCTGATCGCCAACCGCACCGCGGTCGGACCCTGGGAGTCCTTCGACCTCATCACCAACTGAACTCAGGCCCACACGGCCGCCGTTCGGTGGTCATGACGACCGCCGCGACTTCCGGGCCCGGGATCCGGCCGTGTCGACCCCTGATCCCCGAACGTGGCAGGACGCCCGAACCCGGCCCATGCCAGGTCGGGCGCCCTGCCTGGAACGCCCCGCCCGAGAGGCGTTCCCGTCTCAGTCGCGCAGTGCCGTCCGGAAGAGGCCCACCCAGTACGCGGTGCGGTCCAGGTAGGCCGTCTGCGCCGCCTCGCCGGTGAGGCCGTAGGCGCCGTCGTACGTCAGGTAGCCCTGGCCCGCGGGCGGGGTGGAGTCGGCCGGTTCGATCGAACTCCCCTCGTGCCATTCGTTGAAGGACGTGACCGACACCCAGGTCGGCGAGCCGCCGATCGCGGGGTCGAGGGCGTTGGACCACTGCCTGTCGTACGCCGCCCCGTCGGCGCGCTCGACGGTGGGTGTCGTGTTGCCCGGCACCGCGCGGTCGTCGAGGTAACCGGGAGCTACGGACGGGGCCCAGATCAGGTTGTTGGCGCGGGCGTAGTCGCCGGCCTGCTTCCAGCCGGGAGCGGTGGCACCCGCGATGCCGTCGTAGGTGTAGAGGCCGGAGAAGTGCGCGATCTTGGTCGTGTCGGTGGTCTGCGCGAGCACGATGCTGGTGTCCGTGACCTGGTCGAGCGCCGCCCAGTCGGTGATGTGCAGGCTCTGGAAGACGTAGAACGCCCCCTTGTCACCATGGTCGGCGGAGCGGTAGAAGGCCGGATGGCTGCCGTAGGTGCTGTTGATGTACTGGACGTCGGCGACGGTCGAGGCGGCGGTGCGGCCGGAGTACGGCTCCAGGTGCCAGGCCACCTTGACGCCTTCTTTCTGCGCCGCGTCGAGCACACCCCGGGCGAGCTGATCCTCGTAACCGCCCTGGCCCCACCAGCTGTAGACGATGACACCGGCGCCGGACCGGGCGACCCATTTCATGTGCTGGGCGACGGCGCCCGCGTAGTCGGCGGAGTCGTAGGGGCCCAGCGCCGGGTAGAAGTCGGCCCCGATGTCCTCGGGCGGTGTGCGGCCGCCCTGCTGCCAGTGGCGCCAACTGCCGTTGACGGCCGGGCTTCCGTACCAGGGGTAGTAGAAGAGGTGCACGTCAGGGGAGAGTTCGTCGGCCGCGGGCTCGGTGCTGAGGGTGAAGGTGTCGATGTCGAAGAGGGATCCGCTCCCGCCGGTGAATCTCAGGAACAGCGGGCCGGAGGCCGTGGCGGTCAGTGTCGTCGAGACCGTCGTGAAGGTCTCCCAGCCGCCGGTCACCGGCACCGCCACCGAGCCGAGCAGGGTGCCGGTGGCCGAGCCGGAGCGGATCTCGATGGTGCCGCCCGCGCCCGCCGAGGAGACCTTGGCGGAGAAGGACGAGGCGCCCGCGGTGGATACGGAGGCGTATCCGGCCCAGTCGCCGTTGTCGATGTAGCCCAGGGTCTGGCCACCGCTGGCCGGCGTGTGGGCCGCGGCCTGTACGCCGGAGCCCGAGGTGAAGGACTCGGCCTCGACCGGTCCGGTGGTGGGCGCCGGCGAGCAGTCGGCCGCGGCCTGGCCGGCCGTGTAGCGCACGGCGCCGAGCAGCAGGGAACGGAAGGCCGGGTCGCTGTAGGACTCGATCGTGTGGCCGAGGCCGGTGTAGAAGGCGCGGCCCGAACCCTGGCTGTGGCACCAGGTGATGGGGTGGTCGGCGCCCATCGAGCCGCCGGTGTAGGTGGTTTCGTCCAGGGTCTGCAGGACGCGGACGTTGGGGCGTGGGTTCGTGCGGTAGTTGTACAGCTCGTCCGTGCGCGTCCAGGTGGTGTCCAGATGCGCGGTCGCCGGATGGCCCCGGTCCTCGTTCTTGACCGTGGCCTGCTGGATCGCGGGGTGGCTCTGGAAGTAGGCGCCGACGAGTTGGCCGTAGTAGGGCCAGTCGTACTCGGTGTCGGCCGCCGCGTGCACCCCGAAGTAGCCGCCGCCGGAGTCGACGTATGACTCGAAGGCGGTCTGCTGGGAGGCGTTGAGGACGTCACCGGTGGTGTTGAGGAAGACCACGGCCTCGTAGCCGGACAGGTTGGCCGTGGTGAAGGCGGCGGCGTCCTCGGTGGCGGTGACGGTGAAGTCGTTCTGCTGGCCCAGGGTTTGCAGGGCGCTGATGCCGGCCGGGATCGCGTCGTGCCGGAAACCGGCGGTCTTGGAGAAAACGAGGACGTCGAAGGGCGCGGCCTGCCGGTCGGCGGCTGCCTGGGCCTGGCCGAAGGGGGTCAGCAGGGCGCAGGTCAGTGCCATGGCGAGGAACGCCGGACCGCGGCGTAACCGTCGTATCAGGCTGGTCATGGTCAGCGCCCCTTTCGCGCCGAGGCGCCGAGCGTGAAGGTGTCGATGTCGAAGAGGTATCCGCTGCCGCCGGTGAAGGTGAGGAACAGCGGCCCCGACCCGGTGCCGTTGAGCGTGGTGGTCACGGTGCTGAAGGTCTCCCAGCCGCCGGTGTTCGCCGCCGCCACCGAGCCGAGCACCGTCCCGGTCTGCGAGCCGGAGCGGATCTGGATGGTGCCGCCCGCGCCCGCCGAGGAGACCTTGGCGGAGAAGGACGTGGCGCCCGTGGTGGGCACGGAGGCGTATCCGGCCCAGTCGCCGTTGTCGATGTAGCCGAGGGTCTGTCCGCCGCTGGCCGGAGTGTGCGCGGCGGTCTGTACGCCGGATCCGGAGCTGTAGGACTCGCCCTCCCACGTGGTCGTGGTGGGGGTACTGGTGCTGAAGGTGAACGCGTCGATGTCGAAGAGGTTCCCCTGGCCGCTGGGACCGTGGAAGACGAGGAACAGTTCGGTGCTGCCGGAGGGGACTGCGGACAGTGAGGTCGAGACGTCCGTGTACGTCTCCCAGCCGCCGGTCACCGGCACGGTCACCGTGCCGAGCAGCGTCCCGGTCGTGGACCCCGCGCGGATCTCGACGGTGCCGCCGGCCCCGTTGGAGGCGACGCGGGCGGAGAAGCGGTTGGCCCCGGTGAGCGCGTACGGCTCGAAGGAGATCCAGTCGCCGTCGTCGGTGAAGCCGACCGTGTTGCCGCCCTCGGCCGGGCCGTGTCCGGCGATCTGGATGCCCGACTGGGCGGAGAAGTGCTCGGCCTGGCGATGGCGGGGTTGCAGGGTGCGCGTGGAGTGCGTGGTCAGACCGGCGGTGTCGGTGTACTCCGCGTCGAAGACGCCGTACAGGTTGGCGGCGCTGTCGTGTTCGCCGTCGGCGGGGACGGTGAGGGTGCCGGTGCAGCCCGTGGTGGAGGTGATGGCGTGGGTGTGGCTGTCGTGGCCGAGGAGATAGGTGAGCTTCACCTTGGAGCAGTCGATCGTGCCGTCCTCGGGATCGCTGACCTGGATCCTGAACGGGACGGTGTCACCGAAGGAGAACAGCTGCCCGTCCAGAGGCTGTTGCAGCGTGACCGTCGGCGCCGTGTTGCCGGCCGTCACCACCAGGCTCGCGGTACCGGTGAGACCCTCGGGGTCCTTGACGGTGAGGGTGGGCTGATAGGTACCCGCGGTCGTGTACGTGTGGCTGGGGTTGGCCTGGGTGGACGTCGAACCGTCCCCGAAGTCCCAGGAGTAGGTGAGCTGTTGACCCTCGGGGTCCGAGCTGCCCTGCGAGGAGAACTGTACGGTCAGCGGCAGCTGGCCGGAGGTCTTGTCGGCGGACGCCTGCGCGACGGGGTTGCGGTTGCTGCCCGCGATGTACTCGACGCGGTACAGGCCCTGGTTGTCGCTGCCGCTCCCGTAGTCCAGGACGTACAGCGCGCCGTCGGGTCCGAAGTCGGTGTCGATGACCTGGGTGCCGTCCCAGGGGACGTCCTCGATCGTGCCGTACGTACCGTCGCTCTTTACCTCGATCGCCTTGATCCACTGGCGTCCGAACTCGGCGGCGAAGTACCGGCCGTCGAGGGACTCCGGGAACTTGACGTCCGAGTCCAGGTTCGGGTCGTACCGGTAGACCTCGCCGCCCATCGGGGACTCGGAGCCGCCGCCGAACTCGGGAGGTGAGCCGTCCAGCCCGTACTTGATCCAACTCGGCTTCGCCGGGGGCAGCTGGGCCTGCCCGGTGTTGCGGAAGGAGTTGTTGGCGGGCCCGCTCGCGCAGTCGTACTTGGCGCCGGAGGGGCCGCTCGGGAAGGTGTACTCGTTGTACGTCTCACCGGTGGTGTTGGTGCCGGTGCAGTACGGCCAGCCGAAGTTGCCGGGCGCGGTGACGCGGTCGAACTCGACCTGGCCGCCGGGGCCGCGGGCCGCGTCGGTGGTGCCCGCGTCGGGGCCGTAGTCGCCGAGGTAGACGACTCCGGTGGCGCGGTCGACGGACATCCGGAACGGGTTGCGGAAGCCCATCGCGTAGATCTCGGGGCGGGTGTTCGCGGTGCCGGCGGCGAACAGGTTGCCGGCCGGGACGGTGTAGCCGCCGTCGGCGGTCGGCTTGATACGGAGCAGCTTGCCGCGCAGGTCGTTGGTGTTGCCGGAGCTGCGCTGCGCGTCGAACTGCGGGTTGCGGTCGGTGCGTTCGTCGAGCGGCGCGTAGCCGGAGGAGTCGAACGGGTTGGTGTCGTCGCCCGTGGTCAGGTAGAGGTTCCCGGCCGCGTCGAAGTCGATGTCGCCACCGACGTGACAGCACTGTCCGCGGTCGTTGTCGACCTCCAGGACGACCTTCTCGCTGGCCGTGTCGAGGGTGCCGTCCGTCTTCAGCGTGAACCGCGACAGGTTCAGGTGCCCTTTCCAGGGCTCGAAGTCGGCGGCGGTTCCGGTGGTCGGGGCGTCGCCCGCGGGGGTGCTGAGCTTGGGGGAGTAGTACACGTAGACGTACCGGTTGGTGGCGAATCCGGGGTCGGCCGCGATGCCCTGCAGGCCCTCCTCGTCATGCGTGTAGACGTCCAGCTTGGCGGCCTGCTTGGTGTTGCCCGCGGCGTCCGTGTAGCGGATCGTGCCGTCGCGTGCGGTGTGCAGGACGGACCGGTCGGGCAGCACCGTCAGCGACATCGGCTCGCCCATCTCGGCTGCTCCCGAGGCGAGTTGTACCTGTTGGTAGTCGGCCGGCGGGAGATCCGCCGGTAACGCGGTGGCCGAGGGTGCCGCCGTGGCGGCTCCGGCCAGGATGAGCGTGAGCGCAGTGAGCATTCTGAGCCCTGCGCGAGGGCGCCGAGACATGGGGGGCTTCCTTCCTGACGTGCGGGTTGTCAGGCATGGGTGCGCGTCGGCCGCGCTTGTCGCGTGCATCAGCCGTACTGGGATGCGAAATGGAGGCAGCGAACATCAATTGCGTGCTGCAATGCGATATTTGCAGCAATCTGCAGATGTTTTGCATACTCGTGAAGCGCGCCGAGTTTGTCAAGCGCCTGTCAAAACTCCGCCCCATATGTCCATCTTCTGGACTTACAGCCCTCAAGTGGCGGGCTGTGCACCGCCGTCCAGGGAGTGATCGACCGTTTCGTCCCGTCGCCCCCGCACCTCAAGGCACTGTAGGGCGCACGCCTATTGACGTAAATAAAAGCGATCGATTTTCATAAGGGATGACACGCGGTCGAGTGTGTCGACCAGGACCGTGCGACGGCCGGCCGGGCTCGCCGAGGTCTTACGGACCCGTGACGTGACCGCCCGGTGCCCCGTCACGGTGTCCCCCTGGTCCTAGCCTTTCGCACATGCGAGTACTGGTCACCGGCGCAGCCGGGTTCATCGGATCCCATGTCGTCGAGACGCTGACCGCGCGCGGACACGAGCCGGTCGGCTTCGACCTGCGCGACGGCTCGGACGTACGCGATGCCGACACCGTCGCGTCCGCCCTGCCGGGCGTGGACGCCGTGTGTCACCAGGCCGCGATGGTCGGGCTGGGGAAGGGGTTCGGCGACGCCGCCGAGTACGTGTCCCACAACGACCTCGGTACGGCGGTGCTGCTCGCCGCGATGGCCGACGCGGGCGTACGGCGGCTGGTGCTCGCGGGGTCGATGGTCGTGTACGGCGAGGGCGCGTACGCGTGTGAGTGGCACGGGACGGTCAGGCCCGGACCCCGGGCCGTCCCCGATCTGGACGCGGGGCGTTTCGAGCCCCGATGCCCGCACTGCGGTGAGGAGTTGACGCCCGGCCTTGTCGGCGAGGACGCCCCGGCCGGCCCGCGGAACGTGTACGCGACGACCAAGCTGGCCCAGGAACATCTGGCGGCGGCGTGGGCGCGGTCCACGGGCGGTTCGGCGGTGTCGCTGCGCTACCACAACGTGTACGGACCCGGGATGCCGCGCGACACCCCGTACGCGGGTGTCGCCTCTTTCTTCCGGTCCGCGCTCGCCCGGGGCGAGGCTCCGCGTGTCTTCGAGGACGGCGGCCAGCGACGGGACTTCGTGCACGTACGGGATGTGGCGGCGGCCAACGCGGCCGCGCTGGAGACCGCGCCCCGGGAGGGCGCGTTGACCGCCTACAACACCGGGAGCGGGGAACCGCACACGGTCGGCGAGATGGCGCGCGCTCTCGCCTTCGCGTACGGCGGCCCCGACCCCGTCGTGACCGGGGAGTACCGGCTCGGCGACGTGCGCCACATCACGGCCGACTCCGCACGGCTGCGGGCCGAACTGGGATGGAAGGCGGAGGTCGGATTCACCGAGGGAATGCGGGAGTTCGCGTCGGCGAAGCTGCGCGGGGAGTAACCCTTCGCAGGGTGCCCCCGCTCATGCCTCGGCCGTGTCCGGCCCGGTGTCTCCGGCGTGATCCGCCGGGCAGGCCCTGGCACCTCGCGGGGTGTTGCCGTTCATGCCTCGGCGGTGTCGGGCCCGGTGTCTCCGGCGTGATCCGCCGGGCAGGCCCTGGCACCTCGCCGGGCGCCCTGCTCATGCCTCGGCCGTGGGGAGCGTGACCTCGAAGCGGCAGCCCCCGGGGACGTTGTGGACGGCGGCCTGTCCCCGGTGGGCTTCCACGATGCCCCGGACGATCGCGAGGCCGAGCCCCGCGCCCGCGGGAGGCGTCCGGGCGTGCGTGCCTCGCCAGCCGGTGTCGAAGACGCGCGGGAGGTCTTCCTCCGGGATGCCCCCGCAGCCGTCGGTGACGGACAGTACGACACCTTCCTCCGACCGCTCGGCCGCGACCGCGACCGTGCCGTCGGCGGGTGTCCGCCGGATCGCGTTGACCAGCAGATTGCCCAGGACGCGGCTCATCTCCTTGCCGTCCACCTCGATGGGCACCGGTTCGATCCGGTCGCCGACCAGCCGTACACCGAGTTCGCGGGCGAGCGGGTCCGCTCCCGCGAGGGCGTCGCCGACAAGGTCGTACAACGACATCCGGGAGGGGGAGAGGGCGAGGGTCCCGGCGTGTATGCGGGACAGCTCGAAGAGGTCGCCGACCATGTCGTTGAGGCGCTCGACCTCGGTGCGGATCTGGCGGAGGTAGCGGTCCGGGTCGGCCGCGACGCCGTCCTCCAGGGCCTCCGACATCGCGCGCAGTCCGGCGAGTGGGGTGCGCAGGTCGTGCGAGATCCACGCCACGAGTTCGCGGCGCGAGGTCTCCAGGGCGCGCTCGCGGGTGCGGGACTCGGCGAGCTTGGCGCTGGTGGCCGCCAACTCCCGGCTCAACGCGGTGAGTTCGGCGGTTGCGGGGCCTTCCGGAGCCGCGAAGTCACCGTCGTCGCCGAAGGAACGGGCGGCGAGGGTGAGCGCCCGGCTGCCGGACACGACCCAGCGGCCGAGGAGGAGAGCGGTCGCCAGCGACACGACGGCCGCCATCGCGACGACCGTCGTCACCACGCTCAGGTCGTGCGAGGACAGGAACATCGCCCAGGCCACGGCCAGCGTCCCGGCGAGCATCGCGGCGACGGCCACGGCGGCCACGACGGCGAGGGACGCGGTCAGCGACCGCCGCCGGATCAGCCGGAGCGCACCCGCGCCGAGCAGCCCGGCTGCGGCGGCGCCCAGGAAGGCGAAGAGGGCGATGAGCAGCATGTCGTGCATGTCAGACCAGCTCTTCGAGGGGTGCCGTATGCAGTGCCGTTTCGTGCATGGTCAGGCCGTCTCTTCGGGGGGTGTGGTGTCGAGCGTGGTCAGGCGGCGCTTTCTGCGGGGTGTGGTGCCGTGCATGGTCGTACCGCCCCTTCGCCGGGTGGGGTGTCGACCGTGGTTGTACCGCCCCTTCGCGGGGTGTCGTGTCGTACATCGTCAGACCGCCCCTTCGCGGGGCGTGCCGTCGAAGCGGTAGCCGACGCCCCACACCGTCTGGATCAGCCGCGGCCGCGCCGGGTCGTCCTCGACCTTCCCCCGGAGCCGACGTACGTGGACCGTGACCGTCGACAGGTCCCCGAAGTCCCATCCCCAGACCTCGCGCATCAGGTCCTCCCGGCTGCAGGCCCGCCCGGAGTGGCGGATGAAGAAGGCGAGGAGGTCGAACTCACGGATGGTGAGGGCGAGTTCCGCACCGTCCTTGGTGGCACGGCGGGCGGCGGGGTCGACGGTGAGACCGGCCGCGTGGAGGGGGCGGGCGCCGGTGGCAGGCCGGGCGCGGCGCAGCACCGACTCCACCCGGAGCACCAGCTCCCGGGGGCTGAACGGCTTCGTGACGTAGTCGTCGGCGCCGACCTCCAGGCCCAGGATCCGGTCGTCCTCGTCGCCGCGGGCGGTGAGCATGATGACGGGCACGGGACCGTGCGCCCGCAACCGCCGGCACACCTCAAGACCGTCCATCCCCGGCAGCATCAGATCCAGCACCACCATGTCCGGCCAGTGCGCGGCGGCCCGGGCGAGCGCGGAGGGTCCGTCCGCGGCCCGGTCCACGACGTACCCGGCACGGTCGAGATAGCCGACGACGACCTCGGCGACGGTCGGATCGTCGTCGACGACGAGAACGCGCGTCGTGGCCCCTGCCCCGCCCGGGGTCGTGTCCCCCTGCCCGTTCGGCACACGCCCGGTAGCTGGGGATTCGTACGGCTGCTGCATGCGTCCAGCCTCCCACCGGCCTCGCACCTGTGCCGCCGGCGCGGCTCGACGTCCGTGTTTCGTAAGGAGGCCAAGACCGATATGCCCCTTTCGCGTTCGTAGGGTGAAGCCGTGACTGCAAATCCCGCGTTTCCCGCAACGGACCCGGAAGTCGACGTGGTCCTCCCCTGTCTGAACGAGGCCGCGGCTCTGCCCTGGGTACTCGCCCGCATCCCCCGGGGATGGCACGCGCTGGTCGTGGACAACGGGTCCACGGACGGCTCGGCGGAACTGGCCCGCAGCCTCGGCGCGACCGTCGTGCAGGAGACGCGCCGCGGATTCGGCGCCGCCTGCCACGCCGGACTGACCGCCGCCACCGCGGAGTTCGTGTGCTTCTGCGACTGCGACGCCTCGCTCGACCCGTCCCTGCTCGCCCCCTTCGTACGCGAGGTACGGGACGGGGAGGCGGACCTCGTGCTCGGGCGGCGTCGCCCGCAGAGCCGGAGCGCCTGGCCCGCGCACGCCCGAGCGGGCAACCTCGCGCTGGCCCGGATGATCCGCCGCCGCACGGGGCTGCGCCTCCACGACCTGGGCCCGCTCCGTGCGGCCCGCCGCGCACCGCTGCTCGACCTCGCCCTCACGGACCGCCGCAGCGGCTACCCGCTCCAGATGGTCGTCCGCGCCGCCGACGCCGGCTGGCGCGTCACCGAGCACGACGTGCCGTACCTGCCGCGCACCGGCGCCTCCAAGGTCACCGGCACCTGGCGCGGTACCTGGCAGGCGGTACGGGACATGCGCCGCGTCCTGGCCGAACCATCGGCGCCGATCAAGGCGCCCGCCGCCGCTTCGACAGGAACCGCCCAGTGAGCACCCTGCTCGTCATCGCCAAGGAGCCGCGAGCGGGACGGGTGAAGACCCGCCTCACGCCGCCGTTCACGCCCCGGGAAGCCGCGCTGCTCGCCGAGGCGGCCCTCGTGGACACCCTGCGTACGGTGGCGGCGACGCCCGCGCGGCGCCGCGTACTGGTGCTGGACGGCACGCCCGGCCCATGGCTGCCGACCGGCATCGACGTCGTACCGCAGTGCGCGGGAGGTCTGGACGAACGGCTGGCCGCCGCTTTCGCGGGCTGCGAAGGGCCCACTCTGCTCATCGGCATGGACACGCCGCAGGTGACGCCCGATCTCCTCACGGTGGACTTCGCCGACTGCGACGCGTACTTCGGACCCGCCGAGGACGGCGGCTTCTGGGCGCTGGGGCTCGCCACTCCCGACCCCGAACTGCTGCGCGGCGTACCGATGTCGAGGCCGACCACAGGCGCCGTACAGCGGGAGCGGCTGACATCCGCGGGCCTGTGCGTACGCGACCTGCCCCGGCTCCGGGACGTCGACACCGCGGCCGACGCGGAGGCGGTCGCGGCGCTGGCGCCGGGAGGCCGTTTCGCCGCGGAGCTGGCCCGGATGCGGGCGGTGAGCCGCTGATGAGCGCAGGATCTGGCTCGCACGCCGCGTCTGCTGGGCGCATGCCTGCCCCCGTTCGCGGGGGACTCCGCCCCCAGCCCGAACGCGCTCGCCCCCAAGCGCCCGACAGAGCGGCGACCCCATCCGCCCCCTGGTCGGCCGACCCGTACTCCGACGCACTCCGTACCGGCCAGGGCCCCCTCTACCTCCGCCGCCCCGACGGCTGGCTGCTACCCCTCGACGTCGAGCGCTGGTGCGCACGGGCCGACGCGGCCGATCTGGAGGCCCTGCGGCGCTGCGAAGGCGCCGTGCTCGATGTGGGATGCGGGCCGGGGCGGCTCGTCGCCGAGCTCGCGGCGCGGGGCCGGCCCGCGCTCGGCATCGACGTCAGCGAGGCCGCCGTCGCCCACACCGTACGGCTGGGAGGGCAGGCCTTGCGCCGGTCCGTCTTCGAGCCACTCCCCGGTGAGGGCCGCTGGGACACGGCCCTCCTCATCGACGGCAATGTCGGCATCGGCGGCGACCCGGCCGCGCTGCTCCGCCGGATGTCCCAACTCCTCTCTCCCCGCGGGCTGTTGATCGTCGAGGCGGTCCCGGACATGGACGTCGACGAACGCGTCCACGTCCATGTCGTCCGCGGCGCCGACGCCCACGGCGCCGCCGGTCCGGCCTTTCCCTGGGCCCGCCTCGGTACGCCGGCTCTGCTGAGGCAGGCCGTGCGCGCGGGCTGGCAGCCGGACGGTCAGTGGGAGGCAGGCGGCCGTTCCTTCGTCGCCCTGCGCAACCGCAGCACCAGCAGCACCGCGGAGCCGCCGAACAGCGCGGCCGTGATCAGCAGCCAGCGGGACAGGAACCCGTCGCCGGACAGGGTGGTCGCGGACCGGTAGTGGTCCGCCACCTGACCGCTGATCAGCGGAAACCACACCAGCAGCAGGAGGCCGGAGAGCGCCGCCGGTACCCGGACGAAGACCGTCCACCCCTGGCGGCCGACGATGCCCAGCGCGCCTGAGAGAGCGCGGTCAGCCCCCGCGTACAGCGGCAGCAGCACCAGGTCGTGCACCACCGCCGCGCCCACGAACCACAGGGCCACCCCGAACCAGTCGCCCGCGAGCAGCCGCACCGCCGCGTAACCGGCGAGCGCGAACGAGCAGGCGAGCAGCAGGAGTTGCAGTGGACTGCCGATGGCGGCGGTCCCGAACAGTCGTCGCATCACACGTCTCCTCACAGGTCTCTTCTCGGAAGGGGTCACAGGTCACCGAAAGTCATCCGCGCCACCCACTTGGTGTTGAGCACGCCGGGCGCCGCCGGGACGATGATCCGCGCCGGGTATCCGTGGTCGGGGGTGAGCGGCGCGCCGTTGACGAACAGGGCGAGCAGGGAATCCGGATCACGCACCTGGTTGTCACGCAGAGCGGCGCGGCGGAAAGCCCCGCTCTGCTGGAGCGACTCCACCAGGACGTCGGGCGCCTGCTCGTAACCCACGAGCCGGGCCAGATCCCGCAGCCGTACACCCCGCCAGTTCTGGTCGGAGGTCGACCAGCCCTCCACGCAGGCGATGGGCAACGCCGCGCTGTGCAAAGGGAGTCGCAGCAGCTCGGCGCGGCTCAGCCGGACCGTCCGACCGCCTCCCTCGACGACCAGCCGCCAGGCCTGCGCGCTCGTCTCCGTCGCGCTGATCCCGCGTGACCGTGCCGTCTTGTTGATCTGGAACGAGCCCGGCCCGGAACCCGGTTCGGGGCCGCCGTGCGGCGCGAGCAGCGCCGTCTCCCGCAGCGGCCCGTCGAAACTCCGGCCCGCTGTCGTGGCGAACAGCAGCAGCGATCCGCCGCCGACGAAGCCGAGGGCGCCGCGCCGCGAGACGGTGGGCTCGGCCGGATTCGGGGACACCAACTCCTCGTCCGCAGAGGGGTGTTCATCTCGCAGGTGGCGCAGATTGTGTACGGCTGTCGGCATCTTCAGCACCGCGTGCGTCACGAAGGCCGCGAAGAACACCCAGGCCCCGTAGAAGTGCAAGGAGTAGAAGGAGCCGGGGAAGAGGTAGTCGAGCTGGACGTTCAGCACGCCCGTGATGAACTCGAACAGGGCGCCGCCGACCAGCAGAAGCAGGGAGACCCGCTCCAGCGCGTGCGCGAGCGACCGGGCCGGCGGCAGCGCGAACAGCTTCGGCACCACCGACCACAGCTTCGCCAGCAGCACGGGGATCAGGGTGATACCGAACGTCACGTGGACGCCCTGCGTGAGCCGGTACAGCCCGTGCGGGTCGGTCGGCCAGGAGAAGAGATAGAAACCGAGCAGACCCTTGTCCGGGGTCATGTCGTTCACGCCCGACAGGCCCGGGTTGTAGGCGGCGTACGACAGAAGACCCGTCACGAACAGCACCGTGATCCCGCCGAGCAGCACGATGCCCAGCACGGAGGTGAACCAGGGGCCGCGCAGCGGACTGCGCCAGAAGGCGGGGGAGGAAGGGGACCGTGGCATGCCTCGACCGTAGGCGCGGGACAGCCCACGAAAGGGTTCGCGAACCATGACGAAACTCTGACGTTCGCCCTGGTGGAGGCCGTGGAGACCGGCCCCCGTCCTAACGTGCTGGTGTGAACCGCGATCTTCTCCGTGACCTGTCCGCGGCCCTTGCCGCCGCCCTGCTCGTGCTGGCCGCCGCGCTGGTCGGCACCGCCATCGAGCACCGCGACGGAACGCTCCACGTCGGCTGGCCGCCGCTGTACTCCCGGTGGGATCCGCACGTCGGCCCCGGCACCCCGGCCGCGATCGTGGTGGCCGTCGCGGTCGTCGCCTACGGCCCGCTCGTCGCCGCCCGGCTGCCCTGGCGCGCGTTGCTGCTGAGCATCTGGGGCACCGGCACGGCGTGGACGTTCTCCCTCGCCCTCGTCGACGGCTGGCAGCGCGGCATCGCCCTGCGGCTGACGACCAGGTACGAGTACCTCCAGGTCATCGACCGCTTCCACGACATCCCGTACGCACTGCGGGACTTCACGCACCACATCGTCATCGGATCGCCCGACCACTGGCCCCCGCACGTCGCCGGACACCCCCCGGCGGCCACCCTCACCTTCGTCCTCCTGGACCGGATCGGGCTCGGCGGTGGAGCCTGGGCGGGCGTCTGGTGCATCACCGTGGGGGCGATGGCTGCGGTCGCCGTGCTCGTCACCGTACGAGCGCTGTCCGGGGAGGCGCTCGCCCGCCGCGCCGCGCCCTTCCTCGTCCTGGCCCCCGCCGCCGTCTGGATGGGGACCTCCGCGGACGGGTACTTCGCCGCGGTCGCCGCCTGGGCCCTCGCGTTCCTCGCCCTCGCCGTCACGGGACACCGGCCGCGGGCGACCGGCGTCGTCTCCGGCCTCCTCCTCGGCCTCACCATGTATCTCTCGTACGGGCTGACACTGATCGCGGTGATCGCCGTTGCCGTTCTGCTGCTCGGTACGCGGCGACTGCGCCCCCTCCCGTACGTGGTCGCCGGGGCCCTCGTCGTCCCGCTCGCGTTCACCCTCGCCGGCTTCGACTGGTGGGAGGCGTACCGACTGCTGGTGACCCGCTACTACCAAGGGGCCGGCGGCATCCGGCCGTACGGCTACTGGGTGTGGGCGAACCTCGCGTGCACGGTGCTGATCGCGGGCCCGGCGACTGTGGCGGGGCTGCGGCGGGCGGGCGCGGCACCGGTACGCAAGGACATCCGCGCCGGCTTCCGCACGCCCGTTCCCGAGTCGGGCGTCCCTACGCCCGTTCCCGAGTCGCGCTTCGGCACGCCCGCTTCCGAGGCGCGCTTCCGTACGCCCGCTTCCGAGGCGCGCTTCGGCACGCCCGCTTCCGAGGCGCGCTTCGGCACGCCCGCTTCCGAGGCGCGCTTCCGTACGCCCGCTTCCGAGTCCCGGCTCCGCACACCCGCTCCCGAATCCCGCCTCGCCCTGCTTGTCCTCGCCGGCCTGCTCGCGCTCCTCATCGCCGACCTCTCGGGCATGAGCAAGGCGGAGACGGAACGCATCTGGCTGCCGTTCGTGATGTGGCTGCTTCCGGCCTGCGCCTTCCTCACCCGTCCCCGCGCCTGGCTCACCGCACAGGCCGCCCTCGCCCTCCTCCTCAACCATCTGCTCCTGACCGGCTGGTGAGAGGAGAGCGGCCCGCGCGGTGTCCGAGCTAGGCGTCCGGGGCGGTGTGGGCCGCGGCTTCGAGGATCAGTTGGGCGATCGCGTCGGGGTGGGTGACGATCGACAGATGGCTCGAATCGAGCTCGATGGTCTTGGCGCGCATACGCGCGGCGAGGAAACGCTCGAGTTCGGGCGAGGTGGTCCGGTCGTTCCTCGACACCGCGTACCAGGTGGGTTTGTGCCGCCACGCGGCCACCGTGGTCGTCGAGGTCGGGAACAGCGAGGACGCGATACGGCCCTGTGCGGCGTAGAGCGCGAGGGCCCGGCGCCGGGAGACCCCGCCGGCGAAGTCGCGGAGGAACCCTTCCTGGCTGAGCTGCTTGAACCCGCCGGACTCGACGAGTTGGGCGTTGGCGGGCGGGGTGGGGAACTTCGCGGCGAGGGCGGTGTAGTCCTCTCCGGCGTCGGGTGCACGGGCGGCGACGTAGACGAGACCGGTGACGTTCGAGGCAAGGCCCGCCTGGGAGATGACCGTGCCGCCCCAGGAGTGTGCGGCCAGGATCGTCGGCCCGTCCTGGAGGGCGAGAGCGCGCTCGGTCGCCGCGACGTCGTCGGCGAGTGAGGTGAGCGGATTCTGTACCGAGGTCACGTTCATGCCGGCCGACTGAAGGCGTTCGGTCACCTCCGACCACGACGATCCGTCCGCGTACGCGCCGTGGACGAGTACGACGTTGCGCACCGGCTCAACGCCCGGGTGAGCTGCGGGCGTCGGGAGTTCCTGGGCCGCGGCCCCGGTGGGCGGCACTCCGGCCGCCGCTGCCGCGACTCCTGCCGTGAGTGCACCGGAGAATGTTCGTCGACTGATCAAGGACAAGGTTCCTCACTCGCTAGCGACCCATGAGGGGCGATTGCAGACGATGCCCACGCGCGTCTGCCGACGCTCGTGGAGGTTCCGAAACGGTGGTGGTATGAACGGGATGAAGTGGTCCGCGAGGCCGGCTGATCCGGCCTTCGCGTTTCCGCCATGGTGTCTCGCGCTCGCTTCGAACTCCGTCAATCCGCGCCGGGCACGGTATATTTCACAGTTTCGTAAGATTTTCCTTCCGGCGCCTTGGTGAAGGTGCTTCCTCGCCTCAGTGCGCGGGAATCGCCGGGGGAGCGCTGGTGTGGCGTACGCGAAGTTCCATGGGAATGACTCTGGGTTCGGTGTCGTCGTTGGCCGCCATCAGTGCTTCCAAAGTCTGGGCGGCCTGCCGGCCGAGTTCAGCAACACCGGATACCCGCGGTCAGAACTGCGCGAGATGACCGCGAACGGGTCGGCCACGAAGAGCTGCTCGTCCACGTCCGGCACCCACACCATGGTCGTCGACCAGGCGATCACCCACCTCCCCAAGACCAAACCGCATGTGATGGCGGGGCAGATACATGACTCGTCGAGCGACGTCACCTCGTTCCGTCTCGAAGGGACCTCGCTGTACATCACCTCGTACAACACCACCCACTACAAGCTGGTGACCTCCAGCTACCAGCTCGGCACCCGCTTCCAGGGAAAGTTCGTGGCCCACGGTGGGATGGTCGACGTCAACTACAACGGCGCGCGAAACCCGCATGGCGCGGCTCGCTACTCGCGCCGGGAGAGTGCGGCCCGGGAACTCCTCGGGCGTGCCGGTGGGTGATGCGTCGGTGGCGGACGGGGCGTCGGCTGACGTATCGGTGGCTGACGTGCCGTTGGCCGAGAAAAACGCTTGGACTCCGGAGCCGGCGGCCCAGGACAATTCGAGGCCTGGCCTGCCCGTACTCGCACATCGGCGTCGCCGAGAGCCGCGCGGAGGCTCCGTCGACGTGCCCCGTCCCCAGGGGACCGGTCCGAGCGAGGTTGGGATGGGAACGACTGAATCGCGTGAGGCTTTACCGGGCAAGGGCCCGGTCCTCCTCGCGCTTCGTTATTACGGACGGGAGCTGGCCCGGCTGCGATGGCTGACGGTGCCCGGGACGCTGGCGCCGGCGCTGGGCAACATCGGCATGAACTACATCGCGCCGCTGGTCATCGCCAAGCTCGTCGGCGAGATCGCCGACGACGCCGATGTCACCATCGGCTCGACCCTGCCCTACGTCCTTGCCTTCGCCGGTGTCCTGCTGCTCGCGGAGGTGCTGTGGCGCATCGGACTGCACTGTCTGAACCGCGTCGACGCCCTCGGCATCGAGCACCTGTATGTGATCGGCATGGACGAGCTGTTCGCCAAGGACGCGGCCTTCTTCCACGACAACTTCGCCGGGTCGCTGACCAAGCGGGTGCTGAGTTTCGCCACCCGCTTCGAGGACTTCGTCGACACGATGACGTTCCAGGTCGTGGGCAGTTTCGTGCCGCTGGCGTTCGGATCGGTGGTGCTGTGGCTGTACGAACCGCTGCTCGTCGTGGGCCTGTTGGTGATGATCACGCTGACGGCGCTGTGCGCGATGCCCCTCATCCGGCGCCGCCAGGCACTGGTCGCCCAGCGTGAGGAGGCGATCGCCAGGGTGTCGGGGCACGTCGCCGACAGCCTGATGAACATGGACACGGTCCGGGCTTTCGCCGCGGAGGAGCGCGAGGCCGCCGAGCACCGCTCACGCGTCGCGGTGTCGCGCCGGCTCACGCTGAGGTCCTGGGACTACGGCAACCTGCGCATCGACACACTGGTCGCGCCGATGTCCGTGCTGACCAACGCGCTGGGCCTGCTGCTCGCGGTCGCGCTCGGCGGGGGCGGCAACGGCGTCGAGTCGGTCGTGGTCGCCTTCATGTACTACACGAACGCGACGCGGATCATGTTCGAGTTCAACCAGATCTACCGTCGCCTGGAGAGCTCGATGACGGAGGCCGCACAGTTCACCGAACTGCTGCTGACGCCGCCGACCGTGATCGACCCGGCGTCGCCGGAGCCGCTGCGGTCGCGGGCGGCCGACGTCCGTTTCGAAGAGGTGACCTTCGCCCACGCGGGCGCGGAACCGCTCTTCGAGGGACTCGATCTGACCGTGCCCAGCGGGACGAAGATCGGTCTCGTCGGCCGGTCGGGCGGAGGCAAGACCACGCTCACCCGGCTGCTGCTGCGGATGACGGACATCCACGACGGCCGGATCCTGATCGGGGGGCAGGACATCAGCAGGCTGCGCCAGGCGGACCTGCGCAGCCTGACCGCCTACGTGCCGCAGGACCCGGCGATGTTCCACCGCTCGCTGCGGGACAACATCGCGTTCGCCCGGCCGGACGCCACCGACGCCGAGATCCGCCGCGCGGCCGAGGCGGCGCACGTCACGGAGTTCGCCGACGCGTTGCCGGACGGATTCGACACCATGGTGGGCGAGCGCGGTGTGAAGCTGTCCGGCGGACAGCGCCAGCGGGTCGCCCTCGCCAGGGCGATCCTGCGTGACGCGCCGATCCTGCTGCTCGACGAGGCGACCAGCGCCCTGGACTCCGAGAGCGAGGTCCTCGTCCAGGAGGCGCTGTGGCGGCTCATGGAAGGCCGGACGGCGCTCGTGGTGGCACACAGGCTGAGCACGGTCGCGAACATGGACCAGCTCGTCGTCCTCGACCGCGGTCGGATCATCGAGCAGGGCACCCACCAGGAGCTGCTTGTCTCGGAAGGCGCCTACGCGAAGCTGTGGCAGCACCAGTCGGGCGGCTTCCTCGACGACAGTCCGGTGCGGGCGGACCTGCACTGAGGCAGCGCATGTGGGCTCACCGCATGGGTGCCCCCCTCGGTCAGGACAGGCAGCCGACGTGCGCGAGGGCCTGCTTGAGGAGGACTCCCTGCCCGCCCGGCATCTCGTTCTGGACCACCGGCGAGGAGGCCTCCTCCGGGCTGAACCAGACCAGGTCGAGGGCGTCCTGCCGGGGGCGGCAGTCGCCGGCCACCGGGACGATGTAGGCGAGCGACACCGCGTGCTGGCGGGGGTCGTGGAAGGGCGTGGTCCCCTGCGTCGGGAAGTACTCCGCGACGGTGAAGGGCTGCGGGGAGGCCGGGACCCGGGGCAGTGCCACCGGCCCGAGGTCCTTCTCCAGATGGCGCATGAGCGCGTCCCTGACCCGCTCGTGGTGCAGCACCCGGCCGGAGACCAGCGCACGGCTCACCGTCCCGTCCGGGCCGATGCGCAGCAGCAGTCCGATGCTGGTCACCTCGCCGTTGTCGTCGACGCGCACCGGCACGGCCTCGACGTAGAGGATCGGCATACGTGCGCGCGCCAGCTCGAGGTCGTCGGGACTCAGCCAGCCGGGCGTGGTTTCGGTCGTGTCAGCCATTCGTTGATCGTACTTTCCATGGCCCCACTTGGTGCGCGCCGCTCCAGGTCAGACCCGCCGGGTCGACCGTGACTCGCACCACTTCCGAGCCGCGGAGCGGGTGTCCTTCGAGCCACGCGCACCTGTATGCGAAGGGGGCGTCAGGAGGACTGGCGTATGAAGCGCGTGGTGAGCGTGACGAGGGTCAGGGGCTTGATCATGTTGGCCTGGCTCCAGGTCATGCCGAACTCCTTGCGGTCCACCGGGAGTTCGGCGGTGAGGGTGACGGCGTCCGATGAGATCTCGGAGGCTTCCGCGGTGAAGGAGAGGGCGCGGCTCACGCCGAGCACGGTCAGCTCGCCGGTGACCTGGGCGGTGCCGTCGCCGACCGGGGTGACACCGGTGGCGGTGAAGACGATCGAGGGGTGCTTCTCGACGTCGAAGAAGTCCGCGGAGCGCAGGTGCACGTCACGCTTGGTGTTCTTGGTGTCCAGGGAAGCGGCGTCGATCGTGACGCTGCCGTGCGCACCGCCCTCGGCGAGCACCTCGCCCTCGCCGCTGACCTTGGTGAAGACGCCCTTGACGTTGACGAGGCCCCAGATCGTCCTGTTCTGGATGCGGACCGATGTGCCGGCCGGGTCGAGCGTCCAGCGGCCCGGACCGACGTCCGTGAGTGAACCGGAGGAGTGGGAGTTCGAGGTGGTGTTGGACATGATCGGTCGGGCCTTTCGTGAGTGATCTGGGGGAATCCGCGGTGATCCGGGCGGCGGAACGCATGCACTGTCCCTGACCAGCCGCTTTAAGACTCAATAAATTGCCAGCTATTAGGTAGTTAGCGAGATAATAGCTGGGCGGGGTATCCTCGGCAAGCGGATCAGGACGTGGATCGGTGGACGGGAGCCAGTGCATGGGGGAGTCCCAGCAAGCGGCGGGGCGGGTCGAGTGGCCTGCCTCGATGGAGTGCCCCAGTGGCGGCGGGGCCGGGGCCCCCAGCGCCGAGGAGGCCGAACTGCTCCAGCGCTGGAACTCCCTGGCGACCGGATTCCGGGAACTGTCGGACCAGCTCCTGGGCGACGCGCAGCGGGAAATCGGTCTGCCGCCGTCTTTGCTCGAAGTGCTCTGCTTCCTGGCCACGACTCCGGAACAGGCCGCCCCGATGCGACTGGTCGCCCAGACGCTCGGGTTCTCCACCGCCGGGACGACCGGAGTGGTCGACAAGCTGGCCGTCGCCGGGCTCGTCGAGCGCCGGCCGTCGAGCTCGGATCGCAGGGTGACGTACGCCGCGCTGACCCCGCAGGGCCGCGAGACCGCCACGGCCGCGGCCAGGGTGTTCGCCGACTCGGTGCGCCGCCGCGTCGTCGAACCGCTGGGCGACGAGGGCTTCGCATCGTTCGCCGGTGCCTTCGTCAGGCTGGGACTCGCGGACGATCCGTGCGCCGGAGGCGGGGCGGCGGGTAACTGCTGACGCCTGCCCCCGGTGCACCGCGGTCAGGCGGATCGACCGGGCGTCGCGGAGGCTGGATCAGCCAGGTGCTGTCCGGTGCGGCGCCGGTGCACGATGAGCCCCGAGGACACCTCAGGGGCCAATGGGCGAGACGGTCCTTACGCTGGAGAGATACGTGGGCATAGCATCGGTTCCCGCATGAACACGATGACGCTCTGGCACATATCCGTTTGGGAGTTCGCCGCGCTCGCCGCGGCGGCCCTGCTCGTCGGTTTCTCGAAAACCGCCGTCAGCGGGGCCAACACGGTCAGCCTGGCGATCTTCGCCGCCGTGCTGCCCGCCCGCGCCTCGACGGGGGTGCTGCTGCCCATCCTCATCGTCGGGGACGTGCTCGCGGTGCTGACCTACCGGCGCCACGCCCACTGGCCCACGCTCTGGCGGCTGTTCCCGGCGGTCGCCGCGGGAGTCGTCCTCGGCACACTCTTCCTGGTGTGGGCCGACGACGGGGTCGTACGCACCTCGATCGGCGCGATCCTGCTGCTGATGGCGGCGGTCACCCTGTGGCGCAGACGGGCGGCCACGAAGGACGAGGAACCCGACTCCGTGACGACGCGCACCGGCCGGGTCAAGGCCCGTTCGTACGGCGTGCTCGGCGGCTTCACCACGATGGTCGCCAACGCCGGCGGCCCCGTGATGTCCATGTACCTCCTGTCGGCGGGATTCCGGAAGCTCGGCTTCCTGGGCACCTCCGCCTTCTTCTTCCTGATCGTCAATGTGTCGAAGGTGCCGTTCAGCGTGGGCCTCGGCCTGATCGACGGGAACTCGCTGCTCCTGGACGCGGCGCTGGCGGTCTTCGTGCTGCCGGGGGCCGTCCTTGGCCGGTGGGCCGTGAACCGGATCAACCAGCGGCTCTTCGAGCGGCTGGTGATCGCGGCGACGGTGGTGGGCGGAGCGCAACTGCTGCTGCGCTGACCGGGCGGACGGTTCAGTTCGGCAACGACAGGCCGTTCAGGAGGACTTCGGCGACGTTCTCGGCGTAGAGCCGGACGCGGGCCTCCTCGGTCGACGTCATCTCCGGGCTCATCAGCGAGGCGAGCGCGATCTGGCCGTAGAGCGCGGATCCACCGGAAGTGAGCAGGAAATAGAAAGTCTCGTAGGGGATTTTCTTGATTCTGCCCTGCTCGTACAGAAGTTCAAAGACGTGGATGTAGCGCGATCTTATCGGCTCGATGTAGTTGCCGTAGAGATAGTCGAGACGCTCCGTGGCGGCGGCGCCCTCAAGGGTGACAAGGCGGGCGAGATAAGGGCGTGTTGCCGAGTACTCGATGAAATTCCGGATCAGCATTCTCAACCGCACCATGGGGTCGGCCGATTCGTCGTCCGCGGACACCAGGTAAGCCACGAGAGGGCGGAAAGCCCAGTCGACAGCGGCCTGCCACAGGTTCGCCTTCGAACCGAAGCGCTGATAGAGAAGGTTGCGGCTGACGCCCAGTTCGTCATTCACGGTCCGGAGTGACACACCGTTGTATCCGTGCACCGAGAAAGCCTCGATCGCGGCGGCCATAACCTCGTCGGTCGGGGCGAATTGCGCGTCTTTGGGCGGACGCCCTCGTGGGCGGCTTACGCGGGGCGGATTCTCAGGCATGACACCAGCTTAGCGGCGCCTCCTCTCCTCCGTGGGGATGGAGGAGAGGAGGCGGGAACCGGGTGGGGCGGGGCGGATATTCCTTTGGCGCGGGCGGCGGAGGACTACCGCGCGAGCTTGTCGACGGGTTTGAACTTCGCCTCGCCGCCTTCGAGGTTCGCATTGAGGAACGCGTGCCGGTCCCGCCGGTTGACCTGGTCGATCCACCCGGCCACGCCGGTCACATTCCTGCGCAGGGTCTCGCGCGTCAGGTTCCCGGGCACCCGGGCGAGCGGAGCGAAACGCCACAGGCCGGGGTCGGGCAGCCCCGTCCACCCATAGCTCTCCTCGCCCAGGTAGAAGCGCGCATGACCGAGCTGCGCCTTGTAGCGCAGCCTGCCGTAGACCTGGCGCAGCCCCTTCGCGTCCTCGGGCGGCAGATAGGTGTCCATGAACGACCGGCACAGTTCACGGGAGTCGTCGTCGATCTTCGGCTCCTCCGAGAGCCCGAGCAACAGGTTGGCCAGGAAGCCTTCGGCGACCGTCTCCGGGTACCACGGCGCCTCGACACCCATGAGGTATCCGACATAGCGCCAGTGATGCATCATCGCCTCGATGTCGGCGTCCGTCGGCCGGTAGCCGAGCAGCTTGAGCTGCATCCCGGGGGCGAAGGAGCTGAGCAGCAGGGTCCCGGTCTGCGCGAACTGGCTGATGGGCATGCCCAGCCGGTCCCGGTCCCACTCGGGGTGCGGCAGCAGGGTGTGCCGGATCATCGAGTGCAGGGTGCGTACGAAGACCGCGGAGCGGCGTCCCACGGCACCGGGTCGCATGGCCCCGGGCTCGGTGGTGTCCGTCCAGAGCCGGGAGGTCTCCACGAACCGGCCGAACGCCGACCCGCCGGTGTACGCGCCGGTCAGCGCGAGCGGCTTGGCGACGGTCTCCAGGCCGTACGCGTTGAACGTGGACATTCCGAAGAACGGGTACAGCTCCTTGTACCGCCGGAAGACCTCGGCTCCGTGCTCGACCTTGTCCCAGTCCACCCACTCGGGGTCGGTGTTGATCGAGTCGAACAGCGCCACCAGCTCCGGAGAGGGGTCGTTGACGCTCTTGATGCCGCCGTGCAGGGCCTGCTCCACGTCCTTCCGGGCGCGGGACTTGCCCTTGGGCGAGGCGAAGCAGGCGTCGATGTAGGCGTCGCCGAGCCTGTCCCCGGTGTTCATGGCCCGTCCGAAGGCCGTCGCCAGTTCCTCGGGGACGTCGAGGGGGCGCTTGGCGTAGCGTTCGAGTTGCGCCTTCAGCGCGAGGCCCTTCGGGCTCTTGGCGGTCTCGAAGTACGTGAAGATCTCGGGGATCGCCACTTCGGTCGACTGCGTCATTGATCTCACCGCTTTCAGATGGTGTTGGTGTTTCCCACGGCCGGTTCGCCTGCTGCTTCGCCGGCCTGTCGGCCCGTCAGCTCGCCGGCCAGCTCGCGGGCGGTACGGAGCGCGGCCGCTTCGTCGGCCAGGGAGGCGTCACGGCGCATCAGCCCAGTGATGAACGCCGCGCCGCGCACGTCTCCTCGGGGCGGCCCCAGCAGCACATGGGTGTGCGGACTGCCCTCGCCGAGCGAGTAGGTGTAGACCCGTTCCGAGCCGGTCACCCGCGTCACCGCGGTGCTCAACCGGGCGAGCAGCGGGCCGAGTTCGGCAGCCTCGGCGCCGTCCAGACCGGCGAGTCCCTCGGTGTGCCGCAGTGTCTGCACCGCGACCCAGCCGGGCGCCGCCATGGCCGGGTGCATGGACACCCCCCAGTACCCGGCCCGCAGCAGCCAGCCGGGATCCGCGGTATCGAGGACGACGGCTCGCCGACAGAGAAGGCATCCAGTCATGGCCCCTCCTGCCGGACCCCGGTGTTCGGAGGGGCGATCGTGCTGGTCAGGGTGCCGATCCTGGCGAGCGTGACCGACACCACGTCGCCCGCCGCCAGGAACCGCCCGTCCGCGACGCCGGTTCCTCCCGGGGTCCCGGTGAGGATCACGTCACCGGCTTCCAGGGTCAGGAACGAGCTGACGTACGCCAGGAGTTGAGGGATGGAGAAGATGAGCTCGGCCGTCGAGGAACGCTGGCGTACTTCGCCGTTGACCTCGGTGGTGAGGTCCAGGGCGTCGTGCAGGCGCAGTTCGTCGGACGTGAGCAGGGCGGGCCCTAGCGGCTTGAAGCCGTCGAAACCCTTGGCGAGGGCCGGACTGGCCATCGGCAGGGCGGGATTGTCGCCGGACTGGACGTCGCGCGCCGAGAGGTCGTTGGCGACCGTCCCGCCCGCGACGAAGTCCCAGGCGTCCGTCTCCGGAATGTCGCGGCCGTCCCGCCCGATCACGACGGCCAGTTCGCCCTCGTAGTCGACTCGCTTCGGCGCGGATTCCGGCAGGTGGACGACGGTGTCCGGGGAGGTGACGGCGGAGCCGGGGATCAGGTGGAAGCGGGGGAGGGCGGGCAGCGGGCTGCCCGTCTCGGCAGCGTGGTCACGGTAGTTGAGGCCGATGACCACGATCTTGCCGGGCCGCCACACCGGGGGTGCAAACGTGGCGTGCTCCCGGCTGATCTCCTCGCGGACCCGCAGGCCCGCCACCTCGGCGAGCCGGCCCTCGACGATGAAGTCCTCCAGTGACCGGCCGTGGGCGTCGAGGAGTCGCAGTCCTTCAGGACCGACCCGCGCGAGGCCGTCGCCGGTCTGTGCGAGCAGCATGATGTTCTCCGTTCCTCAGCTCGTGAGTTCCCGAGCGCTCCGGTGACTCGCCGACCGGCCGATGACCTGGTCCACCAACGCGTCGGGGTCCGCGGGGCAGGCGTCACCGCGCCAGGCGACGATGCCGTCGGGGCGTACGAGCGCGATGGCGCACCCGTACACCTCGCGCGCTCCGTCCGCGCCGACCCACTCCTCGTCCAGCGGGATCCCCCGGGTCCGGAAAGCCTGGGCGAGATCCCCGCTGTCCACGGCGGGGGCGATGTTCAGCAGGGTGAAGCGCCCGCGGAAGAGGTCGAGTACGGAACTTCCGTCGGCCAGCGCGACATGCGGGGCGCGATGCCCGGGGCGCGCCGTCGGTACGTACTCCTCCGGGTCGGCGACCGGCTCCGGGCTCCCGTCCGGGACGATGAGCGTCGACTGCGGGTAGCGCACGCCGAGTTGGACGCCGAGCGAGCGCCACTCGGTCTGCCGGGTGGCCACGATGCGCTCACCGGCCCGGTCCCGCGCCTCCTTCTGCGCCGGGTCGTCCAGCGCCGGGTCGGGCAGGATCGCGTTGTCCGCGCAGTAGTTGTGCCAGGCGCGGCGGACCATGCGCTCGGCGTGCGGCCGGCGCTCGGCGGTGTACGTGTCGAGCAGCGCGTCCGGAGCCCAGCCCCGCAGCACGCCCTCCAGCTTCCAGCCGAGGTTGGCCACATCGCCGAGACCGGTGTTCATCCCGTGCCCGCCCGAGGGCCACATGCGGTGCGCGGAGTCGCCCGCCAGCAGCACATGACCGGACCGGAAGGACTCGGCGACCACCGCGTCGCCGCTCCACTCCCGGGCGTCGAGCACCTCGACCTCCCCGGCCGGGCAGTCGAGCGCCTCGGCGACGGTGGCACGCACCTCGGCCGCGACGGGCGACTCCCCGCTCGCCAGGGGATAGGTGACACGCCACAGATCGCCGCCGTCGAGCGAACCGAGAATCATCCGGCGGGGGTTGAGCAGGTAGTACTGCACGGCCGGGGCGTGCGGCACACGCTCGCGCAGCCCGGGAAGGTTCACGAAGGCACCCTGCCAACGCGCCCGGACATCGGCAGAGTCCCGCAGCGACTCGATGCCGAGGGCCTTGCGGACCGGCGAGGCCGCACCGTCGCACGCCACCAGATAGCGCGCCCGCACGGTCCTGCGGCCGTAAGCCTGCGAGGAGAGCCGCACGGTCACGCCGTGCGTTCCGTCGTCGAACGCGTCGCACATCCACCGGTAGCGCAAGTCCACCGTGGGTTCGGCGGCGGCTCGCCGGCGCAGGGCGAGGTCGAACCAGAACTTCGGCCACCACACGCCCCCTTCGGGGCTCAGCCCGTGCGTGGTAGCGCGCCGGTCCGCGTTGCAGGGACGCGGGAAGCGCGCCAGTTCGTACGTCGTCATCCGTGAGACGAAGGAGATGTCACGCGGCGCGCCGGCGGGGAATCCGCTGTGCTGCACCTCGTCGGAGATGTCCCACCGGCGGAGCAGCTCCATGGAGGCGGTGTCGATGGACTCCGCCGTCGGGTAGCGGACGACACCGTCCTCGCGCTCGACGAGGAGCACCGACAGGCGGCGGGAGCCCAGTTCGATGGCGGTCGCGAGCCCCACGGGACCGCCGCCCACGATCACCACGTCGTACGCGGTGTTGTCCGAGAGGTCGCCGGTGGTGCCCGGCGCGGAGATGAGTCTCATCGTTCCCAGATCAATTCGCTCAGGTCCCGGCCGGCCTTCGCGGCCTTGGCCAGCAGTTCCGGGTCGAGCGGGAAGCCGTTGGGGTTGGACTTGAACGCGTCGGTCGCCATGAACGCCCGCATCTCGTCCCGCGAGGAGAAGTTCAGCGCGGACAGTTCGACCTTGTTCCCGTCCGGGTCCCGGTAGTAGAAGCTCGTGCCGGGCCCGTGGTTGGACGCCTCGACGGGCAGATGGCCGCCGTCCTTGAGCGTGCCGTACAGGTCCACCAGTGCCTCGATGGACGGCGTACGCAGCTGGAAGTGGTGCAGGCCACGGGAGGAGAGGCCGGAGCCGATGTCAGCGCACTCGAAGACGGCGATGCGCTGGGTGTACGGCGGATCGAAGTAGAAGTCGAGGAAGCAGATGCGGGACGGCTCGTCCGGGTCGTCCGAGGGAGGCGGCGTCATCTCCACGGTGCGCGGCTGATTCAGGAGTAGCGAGTAGAAATCACAGAGGCGGTCGTATTCGGTCGTCCGCAGAACGACCTCGGACAGACGAATCCCTGACATGTCTTTCGTCCTTGCTTGAGGGGGAGCGGCTCGGTGGCGCCGGTCGGTTCAGTGGATGAGGACGGCCTTGACCGCGGTCCCCGAACGCACCTCGTCGACGGCCTTGTTGATGTCGTCCAGCGCGTAGGTGCGGATCATGGCCTCCAGGGGAAAGCGGCCCTTGCCATGGAGGTCGAGGATGCGCGGAACGAGTACCGCCGGGGCCTGGTGCCCGACGATCGAACCGCTCACGGTCCGTCCTTCGAGGAGCGCGAACGCACTGGTCCGCAGATCCGCGTCCGGTGCGACGCCGAGGATCGCCGCGCTTCCCAGCGGGGCGAGCGCGGCCACGGCCTGCGACATCACCTCGGGTATGCCGGTGGACTCCACACTGAACTCGACGCCCGCGCCTCCGGTGAGCTCCCGTACCCGTTCGACCGCGAGACCGTCCGTGGCGTCGATGACGTCGGTCGCGCCGAGATGGGCGGCGAGGTCGAGCCGCGAGGCGTGCGGGTCGGTCACGATGATCCGCGCGGCGCCGGCCGCCGAGGCTGCCATGACCGCGCTCAGCCCGACGGCTCCGGCCCCGAAGACGGCCACCGTGCTGCCAGGCGGGACCTTCAGCTGGTTCCAGACCGCCCCGGCGCCGGTGATGATGCCGCACCCGAGGGGAGCGAGCACATGATCGGGTACGTCCGTCTCGCCGACCTTGATCAGGCTGCTCGGGCGGCACAGCCCGTACCCGGCGAAGGACGACTGCCCGAAGAAGTGGTCGTGCACCGGCTCGCCCGCCGAGTCGTGCAGCCCGACGGTGCCGTCGGCGCGCCGGGCACCGAAGTTCAGCGGGAAGTGGAGCGGACAGTAAGCGGGCCGTCCGCTCAGACAGTTCCGGCAGCTGCCGCAGAAGCTGAAGCTGGCCACCACCCGGTCGCCGGGACCGAACCCGGTGACGCCGGAGCCGACCGCCTCGACCACACCGGCACCCTCGTGCCCGGCGACGACCGGAAGAGGCGTGGGCATACGTCCGGCCGCCACCTCCAGATCTGTATGGCACAGCCCTGCCGCGGTGAAGCGCACCAGCACCTCGTCCGGGCGGGGATCGCCGATGCTCAGCTCTTCCAGCTCGAAGGGTTCGTCGCTACCTGGCCGGCAGACCGCCGCTTTCACGCTGCTCATGGCGAGTTTCACGCTGCTCATGGCGAACCTTTCGGAGAATGCGGCCGGTTCATCGGAGCGTGACCGGCCGGAGTTCGGGGAAGTGCGGTCCGACCAGCGGCGTTCCCGTCGCGCGCAGCGTCTCCAGCCAGACCGCCCGGGTGGACGCCGCGGCCGGTGCGTCCCAGTCGAAACCGCAGCGCCAGTGCGGGTGGTCCAGCGCCGCCGGGTGGTGGAAGAGGTCACCGACGAGGGCGAGGCTCTGCCCCTGTGACTCGATCAGCGCGACCGAGGCGCCCGGCGTGTGTCCCGGTGCGTGGACGAGACGCAGCCAGTCGTACGGCGAGACGGTGTCGCCCTCCCACAGCACGGCGATGTCGCGCAGCGGAGCGACCTTGTCGCGTACGGCGTCATCGGCCTTCCCGTCCACGAAGTGCTTCCAGTCCGCGGCGTGGATGTGGTGCCTGGCCTGGGGAAACGTGGTGATGCCCGCGGTGGAGGCCCAGCCCACGTGGTCGATGTGGAGATGGCTGAGGACCACATCGGTCACGGAGTCGAGCGGGCAGTCCAGCTTGTCCAGCCGCTCAGGCAGGAGTTCGCAGACCGGGGGCAGCTCGCCGTCGGGCAACAGCTGCGGGGCGAGCCCGCCGCCCAGGTCGAAGACGACGCGGTGCCCGCGCCGGTCGGTGGCCAGGAATCCGCCGAACGGGACCTGAAGCATCCCGTGCCGGTCGAGCGCGCCGGGCAGGGCCTGCCACACGGACAACGGAACGTCCGGGTAGAGCAGGTTCGGCGGCATCGGTACGACGCCGTCGGTGAGGGGTTCGACTGTCACATCACCTATCTGCATGCCTCGACCATAACCATTAAAGTGTTGAGCGTCAATTTAATGGAGGGCGTGATTGAGGGGCACCGAGGTCAATGTCCTCGGTACGCGTCGTTTAAATTGACGGTCGACAGTTTGCTACCTAGGCTCGGAGACACACCCCGACGCAGAGGAGCCACGTCATGCCTGGTCAACGGATCGATGTCCACACTCATGGCGTGTCGGACGAAGCGATGATGGCGATCGCGGGCCGGGGCTTCCGCCCGACCGGCGGATACCGCATCTCCGTGCGCTGGACGCCCGAGGCCGCACTCGCCTACATGGACCGGCAGGAGATCGCCGCCCAGCTCATGTCCCTGCCGATGTCGTTCGCGGGGGCGGACGACGACCCGGACTTCGGGACGCGCCTCGCCCGGCTGATCAACGAAGGGCACGCCGAGCTGATCGCGAAGCACCCCGGCCGCTTCGGAGCCTTCGCGACACTTCCGGCGGACGGCCCCGACGAGGCGCTGGCCGAAGTCGCTTACGCGCTGGATGAGTTGGGGCTCGACGGAGTGGTGCTGACCTCGAACGTGCTGGGCCACTACTTCGGCGATCCGTCCCTCGAACCCGTACTGGCTGAGCTGGCACGGCGCGAAGTACCGGTCTTCGTCCACCCGGAGGACTGCCCGTACATCGAAGTCCTCGGCTTCGGCCGGCCGAGCTCCATCGTGGAGTTCCCCTTTGACACTGCGCGCACGATCACCAACGCGCTCTACACCGGTGTCTTCCTGCGGCATCCCGGGCTGAAGCTGATCCTGGCCCACTGCGGAGGGGCGCTGCCCACGCTCGGCTGGCGGATCGGCGAGCACACCGAGATGGGCCGGGGGCCGGACGACGCGGACATCGACCCGGCCCATGTGGCGGAGGTCCTGCGTGGGCTCTACTACGACACCGCGCTCGCCGGGAGCCGCAACTCCCTGCTGCCGACGCTCGAAGTGACCTCCGCCGACCACATCCTGTTCGGCACCGACTGGCCCGCCGCCCCCGAACCCACGGTCGTCCGCAACATCGACAACCTCACCGGCTTCGACGGGTTCACGGAGGGGGAACTGCGCGGTGTGGAGCGCGACAACGCGCTGAGGCTGTTCCCCCGCTTCGCCTGACAGCCCTCGCGTCCCGCACTGTGCCTGACCGGCCGACCGTGTCGGGGAGCGATGCGCCCCGTACGCTCGACCCCATGTCCCCCCACGTCCTGGTCCTCGGCGGTACCACCGAGGCGCGAGAACTCGCCGCCCGGCTGGCGGCGAGGCCCGGTGTGCGGGTGACCACGTCGCTGGCCGGGCGTGTGTCCCGGCCCGGGGCGCTCGACGGGGAGGTACGGATCGGGGGATTCGGCGGAGCGGACGGCCTGGCCCGATGGCTGCGCGAGCATCGGGTGGACGCGGTGGCGGACGCCACGCACCCGTTCGCGACGGGCATCACGGCGAACGCGGCCCGGGCCGTGGCGGCGACCGGTGTCCCGGCCGTGGTGCTGCGCCGCCCGGGCTGGCGCCCAGGGCCCGGCGACCGCTGGCACTCGGCGGCGTCCCTGGCCGAAGCCGCCGCGCTGCTCCCGGAGTTGGGCCGCCGGGTCTTCCTCACCACGGGCCGCCTGGGCCTGGCCGCCTTCGCGGAGCTGCCCGAACTGCACTTTCTCGTACGTACGGTGGAGCCGCCCGAGCCGCCACTGCCCCCGGACGCCGAGGTGTTGGCGGCGCGCGGTCCGTTCACGGTGGACGGTGAGAAAACCCTGCTGCGCGAGCATCGCATCGACGTCCTGGTGACCAAGGACAGCGGGGGAGAGGCGACGGCGGCGAAGCTCGTGGCCGCACGTGACCTCCGGCTCCCGGTGGTCGTCGTACGCCGACCGCGCCTTCCGGGCGGGGTGAGCGCGGTCCCGGACGTCGCGTCGGCCCTGGCGCGGCTGGACCTCGGCGCAGGCTGACAGGCGCGTCAGCCGGTTCCGCCGGACGCGGGTTCGAGCTGCCGCCCGGGCGGCAGGCCATGGGTGAGGTCCTCGACCAGCAGGCGCTTGGCGATGGAGTCGACGGCGGCGCGCAGGTCATCGCCCGAGGGGCGGCCGATGTCCTGTTCCACGCGCTGGGCGAGCCAGGTGCCCCACGCCCTGCCGATGATCCGTGCCTCCCGCTCTCCCGCCGCGGTGTGCGAGAAGAGTGAGCCGTCGCGGGTGAGATAGCCCTCCTGGACCATACGGTCGAAGACCGGTACCAGGACCTCCGGGGGCAGCCGGCGCCGGGCGGCGATCAGCCCGAGACTCGCATGGCCGACCATCCGGGTGAACAGCTCCACCTGCATCACGGCCCACGCCCCGGCCACGTCGAGGCGGGTGTCGGACTCGGTGACGATCCGGCGCGCGGTGTCCAGCTCCGTACCGCCGATGATCTTTCCGACGGCGGCTTCCAGGACGCGCTGCGAGTCGGCGCCGGCCGGGGACGCGAAGCCCTCACCCATGTCGGTCGAGCCCATCCGTGCGCTGTCGCGCAGCTGCACCTGCTTGAGGAACAGGGCCACGAAGAAGCCCAGGACCGCCACCGGGACCGTCCAGAGGAAGACGGTCTGGAGCGTGTCGGCGTACGCCCTGATGAGGGGCTCGGCCGCCGCCGACGGCAGTCTGTTCAGCGCTTCCGGGCTCTGCGAGGCCTGGGCGATCGCGGCCGGATCCGCCGCGCCGGTGCGGGTGGCCTCCGCGACGCCGTCGGCCAGGTTCGGCTTCAGTGAGTTGGTGTAGATCGTGCCGAAGACGGCCGTCCCGAAAGAGCTGCCCAGCGTACGGAAGAACGTGACGCCGGAGGTCGCGGTGCCGAGGTCGGTGTAGAGCACGGTGTTCTGCACGGCGATCGTCAGCACCTGCATGGACAGGCCGATCCCGGTGCCCAGCACGAACATGTACAGCGATTCCAGCCAGGCGTTGGAGTCCGGTCCCATCAGCGAGAGCAGATAGAGACCCACCGCCATCACCAGCGAGCCGACGATGGGGAAGATCCGGTACTGGCCGGTCTTGCTGACCACGTTGCCGCTGAAGACGGAGGCGATGAGCAGGCCGATGACCATCGGCAGCGTGCGGACGCCGGAGACCGTGGCCGAGTCGCCGTCGACGTACTGCAGATACGTCGGCAGGAACGTCATCGCGCCCAGCATCGCGAAGCCCACGATGAAGCTGAGGATCGAGCAGACCGTGAAGACTGGGTTGGCGAACAGGCGCATCGGCAGGGTCGGTTGGGCCGCGCGGGTCTCGGCCCAGCAGAACAGGCCGAGCGCGATCACACCGCCCACGAACAGGCCGATGATCATGCCCGAACCCCAGGCGTACTCGTTACCGCCCCAACTGGTCGCCAGGATCAGCGCGCTGGCGCCGATCGCGACGAACGCGATGCCCAGATAGTCGATGACGGGCCGGACCACCGACTTCACCACGGGAATGGTGCGGGCCGCGGCGATGACGACGACGATCGCGATCGGCACGTTGACGTAGAAGGCCCAGCGCCAGGTCAGATGGTCCGTGAACAGACCGCCGAGCAGTGGTCCGATGACGGTGGCCACGCCGAAGACGGCACCGATCGCGCCCTGGTACTTGCCGCGCTCCCGTAGCGGGATGACATCCGCGATCAGGGCCATGGCGGTGACCATCAGGCCGCCCGCGCCGACACCCTGGACCGCGCGCCAGAGGATCAGCATCGTCATGTTCGGCGAGAGGCCGCACAGGAAGGAACCAGTGATGAAGATGATCGCCGAGGCCTGGAAGACCACCTTGCGGCCGAACAGGTCACCGAACTTGCCGACCAGTACGGTGGCGACGGTCTCCGCCAGCAGGTAGGCCGTCACCACCCACGACATGTGTGCCGCGCCGCCGAGATCCGACACGATCGTCGGCAGGGCGGTGCCGACGATCGTCTGGTCCAGGGCGGCGAGGAGCATGCCCAGCATGATCGTCGCGAAGACGACATTGCGGCGCCGCTTGTCCAGCACCGGCGGTGCGGGCGCCTCCGCGGCGGGCGGCACGGTTTCCTCGGTGGTCGTCACATTCGTCACTTTCACATCGGAGTGCGCCATGTGCATGCGGGACGACCCGCCCGGCGTACCGGCCCCTCACCGGCCGGGCGCGCTACCCCTTCGGATGCCTGCGCAGCAGATACGTGTCCATGATCCAGCCCTTGCGCTCGCGGGCCTCGGCACGCAGACGCTCGATGCGCGGGCCCGCCTCGGCTACGGGACCTGAGACGAGGATCTCGTCGGGCGTGCCTATGTAGGCGCCCCAGAAGATGTCGATGTCCTCGTCGGCGTACTGCCGGAAGGTCTGATGGGCGTCGAGCATGACGACCACGTCGTCGACGCCGTCCGGGAAGCCCTCCGCGAGGCGGCGGCCGGTGGTGATCTGGACGGGCCGGGCGACCCGGTTGAGGCCGGTGCGGTGCCGGGCGACCAGCGCGGAGACACTGCTGATCCCGGGCACGACGTCGTACGTGAACGACACCTCGCCCCCCTCCAGGATCTCCTCCAGGATGCCGAGCGTGCTGTCGTACAGCGAGGGATCGCCCCACACCAGGAACGCGCCGCACTCCTCCTCGCCCAGCTCGTCGGAGATCAGGCGCTGGTAGATCTCGGCGCGGGCGCTGCGCCAGTCCCCGACCGCGGGCGAGTACGCCGCGCCCCCTGCGGTCCGGTCGCGGTCCGGGTCGCGCGCCTCGACCAGCCGGTACGTCCCCTCCGGTATGTGCGCGTCGAGGATGTCACGGCGGAGCTGGACGAGGTCGGCCTTCACCTCGCCCTTGTCCAGGATGAAGAACACGTCGGTGTCCCTCAGCGCCTTGACCGCCTGAAGCGTGAGCTGGTCGGGGTCACCCGCCCCGATCCCGATGACATGAATCTTTCGCACACCCAGAGTCTGCCGCACACCACTGACAGTGGGGCCACCGCGGTCAGGGCCGCACTGTCACGCTCGGCGTCCGCGCAGCCGCGGTGCCCAGGCCGTCGCGCTGATCGCCGTACCGTCCCGTTCCACGGTTCCCGCCAACTCCCTTGCCCAGGAGCCCAGTTCAGCGACGTCAAGCCCGTAGGGGCGTGCCCGGCCGGTCCCCGAAGCCCACTCCTCCACCGCCTCGGCACCGCGCCGCAGCAGCCGGGCACCGCCCGTCGTATTGCCCCTGGCCGCGTGCGTGAGCCCCACCGCGAGCTGGGCGAGGCCCCGCCACAGCGCACGCTCCTCCTCGGGGCCCGCCTTCCAGGCGTCCTCGAAGACCTCATGCGCGTGGAACGGTTTTCCGCCGTCCAGCAGCACCTGCGCCTCGGCGACGGTCTCCTCGGGGCTGCGTACGAGGCCCTCTGGCTGCCGCTCCACACCGTCCGCGCCGTACGGCAGCGGCCGCCCCAGTCCGTCACGCGGCCGGGCATTGCGCGCCCGTCCGTCCGGGTCCCGGTCCCGCCCGCCGCCCTGCCGAACCTCAGATGCCCCGCTCATACCCCGATTGTCGCGCGCCTGCGCCATTAACGGAGCAGCCCCCCGGGTGGGGTAAAGTTCTGTTCGCACGATCACGCGGTCCACCGCGGGTCGGACGCACCGGGACGTGGCGCAGCTTGGTAGCGCACTTGACTGGGGGTCAAGGGGTCGCAGGTTCAAATCCTGTCGTCCCGACGGTGCGGAGGGTCTTCGCAGGCGAGAGCCTGTGGGGGCCCTTTTCGTATGGGGCGTTTGGGGTCTTCCGGGCTGAGCGCACTGCCCTACCGCTCGGCTTTGGGCGTACGCGCCATCAGCACGCCGACCGCTTCCCCGACAGTGGAGTGTCCGTCGATGACGGATGCCACGACCTCGGTGATGGGCATCTCGACGCCGTGGCCGCGGGCCAGGTCGAGGATCGCCCGGCAGGACTTGACTCCCTCGGCGGTCTGGCTGGTGGCGACGGTCGCCTCCGCGACCGTGAGGCCCCGGCCCAGGTGCTCGCCGAAGGTTCTGTTGCGGGACAGCGGCGACGAGCACGTGGCCATGAGATCGCCCGCGCCGGCTAGCCCGGAGAACGTCAGCGGGTCGGCGCCGAGGGCGGTTCCGAGGCGGGCGGTCTCCGCGAGGCCGCGGGTGATGAGCAGCGCTGTCGCGTTGCCGCCGAGGCCCATGCCGGTCGCGAGGCCCACTGCCAGGGCGATCACGTTCTTGACGGCACCGCCGAGTTCACAGCCGACGACGTCGGTGGCCGTGTAGGGCCTGAAGTAGGGGGTGTGGCAGGCGGCCTGGATGCTCTTGGCGGCGGTCTCGTCGCGGCAGGCGATGACGGAGGCGGCGGGCCGGCGGGCGGCGATCTCCCCGGCGAGGTTCGGGCCGGAGATGACCGCGACGCGCTCGTCGGAAATACCGGTGACCTCGGTGATCACCTGGCTCATACGCAGCTCCGAGTGCGTCTCGACGCCTTTCATGAGGCTGACCACCACGGCGTGCGGTCCGATGAGGGGGGCCCAGGCGGCGAGGTTGTCGCGGAGGGTCTGGGCGGGGATCGAAAGGATCACCAGCTCGGCGTCGGTCAGGGCCTCCGCGGGGTCGGTGGTGGCGCGCAGTGTGTCCGGCAGAACGACGCCCGGCAGGTAGGCGGGGTTCTCGTGACGCGTGTTGATCGCGTCGGCGACTTCGGAGCGCCGGGCGTGCACGAGGACTCGGCTGCCGGCGTCGGCGAACACCGCCGCCATGGTCGTGCCCCATGAACCTGCCGAGAACATCGCGACCCGAGACATCTGCTTGTTCTCCCTCTGCGCCGGTCCCCGGCACCCTATCCGGCGACGGTGGGGCAGGCACCGACGAGCGTGACCTCGACGGGTTGGCGCCCGGGCTACGTGGTGAACGGCCACTGGTGTTCGTCTCTGCTCACGCCCGCTACCTTCCCCGAGGAGAAGTACAGGCTGCCGTGATTGGACACCGCCGGCGTGTACGGGGGCGAGTGCCTCGTCGGCTCGCGCCGGGTCGTCACCGCGCCCGAGGAGACGCTCGAGCCGTTCCGCGCGAAGCTCGGCGGAACCATCCAGCAACTGCGCGGCATGGGCCCACCCCGGGCTCGTCGTAGCGGGCGAACCCGCCCGTCGCTCGGCGCCGACGCCTTCGTGCTGGTCACGGAGGCGCTGCGGCGATCCGTCCGCGGAGGGTTCGGCGAGGGTTAAGGAGAAGACTTGCCCTCCGCGGCGAGCAATGGAATCCACAACAGCCAGCCCCACAGGATGAAGTCCACCACTCCGCTCCAAGCTCCGCGACGCCAAGAGGCTGGGACGGGAACGCGTCATCGCGCGCATACGGCAGCGCCACGAGGAGACCAACACGGCCTGACCTTCGAGGCGGCGGTCGCGAACGTGGGCATGGGCGCGCTTCGTTGACAGCGACCGCCCGAGTTCCGTCACCGGTGACCCAGGGGTCGCACCGGCCGCGTCACCAGGCAGGAGAGGAAGATCACGCCAGGTGACGCGGTCTTGGCCATGCACGCGACACACGGTACCGTCGGTCCGATATCGACGACGGCGAGACGGAAGCCGGTGAGAATCCGGCACGGTCGCGCCACTGTAAATGGGACGCCCCTGAGATGCTCCCTGAGTCAGACCCGTGGCCGTCGTCATGTGCACCACCGAGATGGGACGCGAACTCCCAGAGGAGGCCCTGCCATGGCGCAGCATGTCGCCCAGCCGACAACCAACACCCCTGTCATTCCGGCCAAGTTGCCGCTCAAGGACATCGCCCCCTGGGCGGTCTTCTTCGGCGTCCTGATGCTGGTTCTGCTGTACTTCGTCGGCGCTGAGCAGGGCGCCACCTCCGTCGTCTCCGGCGCGGAAGTCCACGAGTGGGTCCACGACGCCCGCCATCTCCTCGGCTTCCCCTGCCACTGACGAAGGACGCCGCGCACCTCATGAACTCCGCAACAGTGAGAAACCTTCTCGTGCGGGGCATGCTCGCCGGCCTCGGCGCCGGTGTGCTCGCCCTGATCGTCGCCTACTTCCTCGGTGAGCCGAGCGTCGACAGCGCGATCAGCTTCGAGGAAGCCCATGCCTCGGGCCACGAGCACGAGGTCGAACTCGTCTCCCGCAGCCTCCAGTCCACCGCCGGCCTCGCCGCCGGTGTGCTGATCTACGGGGTGGCCTTCGGCGGCATCGCCGCCCTCGCCTTCTGCTTCGCGCTCGGCCGCGTGGGCCGTTTCAGTCCGCGGGCGACCGCGCTGCTCCTGTCGGGAATCGCGCTGCTCGCCGTGTACGTCGTGCCGTTCCTCAAGTACCCGGCCAACCCGCCCGCGGTCGGCAACGGCGACACCATCGGCAAGCGGACCACCCTGTACCTGCTGATGATGGTGCTCAGCGTGCTCCTCGCCGTCGCCGCCACCATCCTGGGGAAGCGGCTCGCCCCGAAGGTGGGCACCTGGTACGCGACCGTCTCGGCGGTGGCCGCCTTCGCTGTCGTGATCGGACTGGCGTACGCGTTCCTGCCCGTCATCCAAGAGGTGCCGGCCGACTTCCCGGCCACCGTGCTGTGGCGCTTCCGCGTCTCGGCGCTGGCCATACAGATCACCCTGTGGGGTGGCTTCGGGTTGGTCTTCGGTGAATTGGCCGAGCGCTTGCTCCATCCCAAGCCTGCGACGGCGACAGCGGGACGACCGGTCGCCGCCCCCAATTGACAGACCCGTCAAACGAGTCAGGGCCCACGGAACCATCCGGGGGCCCTCTCGCGTTTCCCGGGCACTGACACGGAAACCGCCACCGATATCGCCGCCGCCAATACCAATACCGATACCGATACCGACAAGGACGCGGACGTCATCGGACCACGGACCATGAGCCACGGAACGGACCGATCAGACGGGGACCACCTGGGCGGGGAGCGGAGGAACCGAGCGGCCGGACGACCCCAGCCGCGCTGGGAGGCAGCGAGGCGGTCGCCCTGACCGTGCAGGAGTGCGAGCAACTCATCCAGCCCGTCGCTAGTCCTTGCCGCCGAAGGTCCGGAGAATGCGTTCGGCGGCGAGTGTGGCCGTCAACTCGCCGTCCCTGACCTGCTGTTCGAGGGCCGGTGTGAGGGCTCGTACGGCCGGATCGGCGTGCAGGCGGCCCAGGAGCTCGTCGCGGACCATCGTCCAGGTCCAGTCGACCTGCTGGTCACGGCGTTTGGCGGCGAGCCTGCCGGTCGAGTCGAGGAGCGTGCGGTGCTGTTCGAGGCGGTCCCAGACGGTGTCCAGGCCGGCCGACTCGCGGGCGCTGCAGCTCAGTACGGGCGGCGTCCAGGCAGCGTCCCTGCCGTGCATGAGCCGGAGCGCGCCTGCCAACTCCCGTGCGGCTGCCTGCGCGTCGCGTTCGTGCGGGCCGTCCGCCTTGTTGACGGCGATCACGTCGGCCAGTTCGAGGACGCCCTTCTTGATGCCCTGGAGCTGGTCGCCGGTGCGGGCGAGGGTCAGCAGGAGGAAGGAGTCGACCATGTTGGCGACGGCCGTCTCGGACTGGCCGACGCCGACCGTCTCCACCAGCACCACGTCGTAGCCCGCGGCTTCCATCACCACGATCGACTCGCGGGTCGCCTTGGCGACCCCGCCCAGGGTGCCGGCGGTGGGGGAGGGCCGGATGAAGGCCGCGGGGTCGACGGCCAGGCGTTCCATCCTCGTCTTGTCGCCCAGGATCGAACCGCCCGTACGGCTGGAGGAAGGGTCCACCGCCAGCACCGCCACCCGGTGTCCGAGCGCGGTCAGCATCGTGCCGAAGGCGTCGATGAACGTCGACTTGCCCACGCCCGGTACGCCACTGACGCCGATCCGCCGTGCCCGGCCGCTGTGCGGGAGCAGCTCGGTCAGCAACTCCTGGGCGAGCGCCCGGTGCTGGGGCCGGGTGGACTCGACGAGGGTGACGGCGCGGGCGACGAGCGCGCGCTTCCCGTCGAGTACCCCTTTGACGTAGGTGTCGAGCTCGATCACAGGTCATGCCCGAGATCGTCCGAGAGCCGCTGGACGAGGTCGTACGCCGCGTCCGGGATCACCGTCCCTGGCGGGAAGACGGCGGCCGCACCCATCTCCAGCAGAGTCGGTACGTCCTGCGGAGGGATCACCCCGCCCACGACGATCATGATGTCCTCGCGGCCCTCCGCCGCCAGCTCCTCCCGCAGTGCCGGTACGAGGGTGAGATGGCCCGCGGCCAGCGAGGACACCCCGACGATGTGCACGTCCGCCTCGACGGCCTGGCGCGCCACCTCGCCCGGGGTCTGGAACAGCGGGCCGACGTCCACGTCGAAGCCGAGGTCGGCGAAGGCGGTGGCGATCACCTTCTGGCCGCGGTCGTGACCGTCCTGGCCCATCTTGGCGACCAGGATGCGCGGGCGGCGTCCCTCGGCCTCCCCGAAGGCGTCCACGAGTGTGCGGGTGCGGTCCACGGACGGGGACTCGCCGGCTTCGTTGCGGTACACACCGGAGATCGTACGGATCTGGCCCGCGTGCCGCCCGTACACCTTCTCCAGGGCGTCGGAGATCTCCCCGACGGTGGCCTTGGCGCGGGCCGCGTTCACCGCGAGCTCCAGCAGGTTGCCCTCGCCGCCGGCCGCCCGCGTCAACGCGTCCAGCGAGTCCTGGCAGGCCCGCTCGTCGCGCTCCGCCCGCAGCCGCCGCAACTTCTCGATCTGCTGGGTCCGTACGGAGGAGTTGTCGACCTTGAGGACATCGATCTTCTCGTCCGTCTCCACCCGGTACTTGTTGACGCCGATGACCGGCTGGCGGCCCGAGTCGATCCGGGCCTGGGTGCGGGCCGCCGCCTCCTCGATGCGCAACTTGGGGATGCCCGCGTCGATGGCCTTTGCCATGCCGCCCGCCGCCTCGACCTCCTCGATGTGCTGCCAGGCGCGGCTCGCGAGGTCGTACGTCAGCTTCTCCACGTACGCGCTGCCGCCCCACGGGTCGATCACCCGGTTCGTGCCCGACTCCTGCTGGATGAGGAGCTGCGTGTTGCGGGCGATACGCGCCGAGAAGTCGGTGGGCAGGGCGAGTGCCTCGTCCAGGGCGTTGGTGTGCAGCGACTGGGTGTGGCCCTGGGTGGCCGCCATCGCCTCCACACACGTACGCGTGACGTTGTTGAACACGTCCTGCGCCGTCAGCGACCAGCCGGAGGTCTGTGAATGGGTGCGCAGGGAAAGGGACTTGGCGTTCTGCGGGTCGAACTGCCTGACCAGCTTCGCCCAGAGCAGGCGCGCCGCCCGCATCTTGGCGATCTCCATGAAGAAGTTCATGCCGATCGCCCAGAAGAAGGACAGCCGGGGCGCGAACGCGTCGACATCCAGGCCGACTTCGCGCCCCGCCCGGATGTACTCCACACCGTCCGCGAGCGTGTACGCCAGCTCCAGATCGGCCGTCGCGCCCGCCTCCTGGATGTGATAGCCGGAGATCGAGATGGAGTTGTAGCGCGGCATCCGCTGCGAGGTGAAGGCGAAGATGTCGGAGATGATCCGCATCGACGGCTTCGGCGGATAGATGTACGTGTTGCGGACCATGAACTCTTTGAGGATGTCGTTCTGGATGGTCCCGGCCAGCTTCTCGGGCGGTACTCCCTGTTCCTCGGCCGCCACGATGTAGAGGGCGAGTACGGGGAGCACGGCGCCGTTCATCGTCATCGAGACGGTCATCTTGTCCAGCGGGATGCCGTCGAAGAGCTGCCGCATGTCGTAGATGGAGTCGATGGCCACGCCCGCCATGCCGACGTCGCCCGTCACGCGCGGGTGGTCGCTGTCGTAACCGCGGTGGGTGGGCAGGTCGAAGGCGACCGACAGACCCTTCTGGCCCGCCGCCAGGTTGCGCCGGTAGAAGGCGTTGGACTCCTCGGCCGTCGAGAATCCCGCGTACTGGCGGATCGTCCAGGGCTGGTTGACGTACATCGTCGGGTACGGCCCGCGCAGGAACGGGGCCACGCCCGGATACGTGTCCAGGAAGTCCAGGCCCTCCAGATCACGGCCGGTGTACAGCGGCTTGACCGCGATGCCTTCCGGTGTCTCCCAGAACGCCTCGTCGCCACCGAGCGACTTGCGCCACTCGTCAGCGCTGCCGTCAACGGTGGGCGTCCCCAGTTCGATTCCGGAGAAGTCGGGGATTCCCATCAGGACACTCCCATGCGGTCGAGGGTGGCGGAGAGCACGGCGACGGCGTCGCAGCCCGCGAAGACGTAACCGTCGACATCGGTGTACTGCCCAGGACGGCCGGCCAGGAACACATGCCGGGCGCCCGCGGCCTTGAGGGTCCGGGCCGTGCTCCCGGCCTGCTCCTCGTAGAGCGCGTCGCTGGAGCACAGGCAGACCTCGGTGGCGCCGCTGTCCTCGAAGGCGCCCTCCGAGACGGCCTCGATGCCGCCGGCCTGGAACAGGTTGGCGGCGAAAGTCGTCCGGGCGGTGTGGGCCGCGGCGGGCCCGATGGCCGCCAGGTACACCCGCGGCCGGGTTCCGGTGGCGGCGAGGTGGGCGTCGGAGCGGGCGCGCAGGACTTCGTACGCCTCGTCGCGCCGTACGCGGGGGAGCCCCCCGGTCGGCGGCTCGGGGGCGGGCTCGCGCTCCACGAGACGCTCGGCGAGATTCGGGAACTCACTGACGCCGGTGATGGGTTCGCGCCGCTTGGCCAGCTTCGCGCTGCGCGCCGCCCAGGTGTTCGCGAGGTCCTGACCGAGACGGCCCGAACGCAGCGCGGACGCCTGGCCGCCGATGCGCTCGATCCACTGGAAGAACTCCCAGCCCGCGTGGGCGAGTTCGTCCGTCAGCCGTTCCACGTACCAGGAGCCGCCCGCCGGGTCGATCACCCGCGCAAGGTGCGACTCCTCGACCAGGATCGTCGAGGTGTTGCGGGCGATACGGCGCGCGAACGCGTCCGGCAGGCCCAGCGCGTGATCGAAGGGCAGCACGGTGACGGCGTCGGCGCCGCCGACCCCGGCGGCGAGCGTGGCGACCGTCGTGCGCAGCATGTTCACCCACGGGTCGCGGCGCGACATCATCACCGGCGAGGTCACCGCGTGCTGTACCTGAGCACCCGCGCCGGGCGCTCCGCACACCTCGGCGACCCGGGCCCACAGCAGGCGGGCCGCGCGGAGCTTGGCGATGGTCAGGAACTGGTCGGCGGTGGCCGCGTACCGGAACACCAGCTGGCCACCGGCCTGTTCGGCGGTCAGTCCCGCCTCCGTCAATGCCCGCAGATACGCGACACCCGTCGCCAGCGAGGCGCCCAGCTCCTGCGCGGCCGAGCCGCCGGCCTCGTGAAACGGCAGGGCATCCACGGTCAGCGCCCGCAGCCCCGGATACTCCTCGGCACACAGTCGCGCGAGAGTGGCGGCCGGCGCGAAGTCCAACGCCTCGCCCGTACGGGCCTCGTGACCCAGCGGGTCCGCGCCGAGACTGCCGTGCGCCGCTTCCTTGGCGACGCCCCGCTCCTCGTACAGCCGCAGCAACTCCCGTGCCGCGGGCTCCACTTCACGTCCCGCGTCGAGGGCGACGGGTGCCAGGTCGAGGTAGACGCCGTCGAGTGTGCGGGCGAGGGACGACACGGGGATCCCGTTCTCGCCGACGAGCAGCCAGAGCGAGGAGACGCCGTTCTCCAGGTCTCCGAGCACCGCAGCGCTGTCGGGCGACGAGTGCTGTTGCCGTACGTCCCAGCCGCTGACGGTGCTTCCCCCGGGCCGGCCGCCTCGTACGAAGGGTGCGAACCCCGGAAAGCCGGGGTCCGGGGCTTCGTCGTGCGCCGTGTACAGGGGCCGGGTGGTGAGTCCGTCCTCCAGTGGGGTGGACAGCGCGGCTTCGGCCGCCGCTCCCGAGACGTCCTTGCCCGACTTGCGCAGCACCCCTTCCACGAGACTCTGCCACTGCTCATGGGATGCGGAAGGGAACTCGGCGGCGAGCGATAGCCCGTCGTTGGGCAGGACTGTCATGCTCGGATGCTAGGTCAGATCGCGTGAGAGGGAGCAGAGGACAAGGCTGTGACCTTGCCCTCGCCCGATCTGTGACCCCGGTCTCATCGATCATGACCGGTCCGGAGCGGCCGGTGAGGACCGGTGTGGTGCGGCGTCGGCCGGACAGCACGGGCGTGTCCTCCCACCTCACCTCACGCGGCCGTGCACCGCACATGTGCCGGCACGGCCCACCACTGGTCCGGGCGGTCCACCACCACGGCGTTCGGGCCCGTCTCCAGGAACCGGTCGAGGCGCAGGAGGTACGCGGCGATGCCCGCCGCGCCCTGCATCCACGTCGTGCCGGGCGGCAGCAGGGGCGGGTCCTGGCGGTGTTCCAGGAAGCGCCAGCGGGCGCCCTCCGTGTCCCTGACGGCTCGTTCCACCAGCGCGTCGCCCATCGTGCGCGCCGCCTGCGCGTAGGTCTCCGCCCGAGCTGTTCCGGCACAGTCCTGCGCCGCGTCGAGAAAGACATCTCCCACGCCCGCGGTACCGCAGCAGCGGCCGTCGTTGTCCCAGAACCCGGGGCGCAGGCGCTGCGGGACTCCCGAGCCGAGGATCGAGGTCAGGCAGCGCTCCCGCAGCTCGCCGACCCCGTGTCCCGCCACCTCGCGCACGCCCGCGTGCGACAGGGCCGAGAACAGGTGCGAGGTGCCCGCGGGACCGTGGCACCAGGTGTACGTCACCGGCTCCACCTCCCGCTTGGACGGCGGGATGGTGTGCGGAACGATGAAACCGCCGTCCTCCAACGAGCCCACGGACAGGACGTGTCGGGCTCCCAGTACGGCGGCCTCGACGAAGTCCTCCCGGCCGAGCGCCGCGCCGGCCATCGCGAGCGCCGAGGCCACCCCGGCGGTGCCGTGTGAGTAGTTCGGCGCCCGCGACTCCGTGTTCGCCCCGATGCCCCAGTCCAGTCCCGCGTCCGTACGGTGCGCCACCCGCAGCAGGGCCTCGCAGCCCGTCGTCGCGATCCCCTCCGCGTACTCGCCGCCCGCCCAGACCGCGGTCAGCACCACACCGGCGGTGCCCATGATGATGTCGTTCAGAGGCGCGTCCGAATCCGGCTCGAACTCGACTGTGGTCTTCCAGCCCTCGGGGGTCGTCAGGGCGGAGAGCCGGCGCAGCGCGAGCGATTCCCGGCCCGGGTCCAGCAGTTTCAGCGCCAGGACGTCGCCCGCCAGCCCGTCGTACAGCGAAGGTTCCACCTTGTCCGGCGCCCGGGCCGACAGCCTGGCCACGATTCCCGCCGCCAGGCTCCGCTCCCGCTCGCTCAGCTCCCGGTACCGCGCGATCTCCGCCAGTACGGGGGCCAGGCCCGCGATGCCCGAGTACAGGGTGTCGCGGTCCTCCGTCGGTCCCTCGTCCTTGGCATCGTCCGGCACCGTCTCCGGCAGCCAGGGCCCCTCGTCGTCCCGCACCTGGTCCAGCACCCACGACCAGGCGGACTCGCCCAGCTCCCGATACCCGCCGCTCACCGTCACCCCGCCACATTACCGGTGGGCCGCCGCCGGGAAGCCGGCGGGCAGGTGACCGCGGCTGGTCAAGGGCGTCTGCCGGTGTGCGCGGCGGTCCACCTCACATTCGCGGACGCTGTCCCGTCGTAGAGGCATGAACACGAGAATCCGGTACGCAACCCTCGGCCTGTTGGCCGTGGTCGCCCCGTACACACGTGTCTGGGCCTACTTCTCACCGAAGGAGTGGTACGAGAACTTCCCGGGCTTCGGGCTGAGCCGGCTGCCTCAGTTGGGCCCCTACAACGAGCACCTCGCCAAGGACGCCGGGGCCATGTTCCTGGCAATGGCCGCCCTGACGGTCATCGCCCCGTGTTCCGTGCGGAACAACCGGCTGGTCCAGACGACGGGCGCGGTGGGGCTGGTCTTCAACGTGCTGCATTTCAGCAGCGCCACCTCCGGACGGCGCAGGCCGGGAACCCGCCTGCGGGACACGTCGGGCAGCCCGAACTCCTCAGGATGCAGCTGCGCCCGCCGCGCGCGGAGGTACTCGCCCAGCGGACCGGGGTCCTGGCCTCCCGAGTCCTGGCTTCCTTCCGATGCATCCATTCCACCAGCGTAAACAGTCGCCTCCCGGTGCCGCACCGGTGATCGCCGGACCTGTGCCGGCTCAGTCGGCACGGGGCGCGCCGGCTGTGCCGGGGTCCCCTCGGCCCGTGGTGCCGTAGGCGAACGGGGGGAGGGGCCGTCAGTCCGCCTCCGTGGCGGACGACGCGTCCGCCGCCTCGGCCTCGCGGGACGCCAACAGGGCTGAGAGCTCGTGCAGTTCGGCCTCCGCGCGCCCGGCCGGTACGCCCGCCGCGGTCAGTGCCGCGATCGCCGTCGCCGTGCCGTCGTCCTGCCAGGCACCGGAGTTGACGCTCTCCAGCAGGGAGAGGCACAGCGCCTCCAAGGCCGAACTCAGCACGGGCGGAGGGACGTTGGTGTGGAAGGCGCCGTACGACTGGCCGCGCTCCAGGATGGCCGTGACCGCCGCACGGGCGGGGGCCAGTACCTCGGACACACGTTCCGCTCCCAGGTCGCGTCGTGCCAGCCCGATGAGCATTCGGTAGCGGTCGCCGACCGGCCAGATCGACAGGACGAATCTGGCCAGGGCGCGCTCGGGCGGGTCGCTCGGCGTACCCGCACGCTCGACCGCCTCGCGCAGCGACTGTGACGCCTCTTCCGCCACCGCCTCCAGGAGTGCGGGGCGTCCCGGAAAGTGCCCGAACACCGTCCGCCGCACCACACCGGTTGCCTGCGCGATCTCCTCGATCGTGGCGTCCGGGTTCTTGCCCAGCTCCTGCTGCGCGACGCTCAGGATGCGCTCGCGGTTGGCGCGGGCGTTGCGCCTCCTGGGTTCGGGAGCGGCGGTCGTGGCCATGGCGGAACCTCGATGGTCGGTGTGTGCCCGGGCGGACGGATTCCGCAGGCACATGATCAATCACTCGCAATTCTGCGCATCACCGGGCAATGGAGCAATCCGCTGCCCGGACGTCCCCGGCGTCCCGGGCCTTCAGAGCTTCACTTGCCCGGCCGTCCCGGGCCGTCAAAGGTCGCTCGCCTCGCCGTTCCCGGCCCTCGGGGATCGCTTGCCTGACCGGCCCGGACCGGCCCCGACCGGCCCGGCCCTCAGGCGTCACCCTCCGACGATCCGTCCATCCTGAAGGTGACGTCCCGCCCCGACAGCCTCGCGGTGAGACCCGACGAGTTCGTGGAGATGCTGTCCAGGGTCAGTCCGTTCGGGATGTTCCGCAGAGGGATCGGCTTGGCGAAGATGTCGTTGATCAACTGCCGTGCGGGGTCTGGCAGTTGATCCGAATCGATGCCGACATCCTCGAAGGCGATACTGGTCGGCCCGCCCTTGATGACCTTCGCGCCGACCCCGAACTGCCCCACCAGCGGCGCGTCCACGGTAGCGACGATCCGCCCGGGGGTGGTACCCGCTTTCACCTCGATGCCCAGCGCGTCGGAGATGTCGCGGTAGGTGACGAGCGCCGTCGCTGTCGTGGAGCCGGCCTGAGCGGTGTCCGCGTCCGAGTTCCGCTTGAGGTTCGTCATATGGACGTCCAGCTCTGCCACGGCGATCGGGTTCGCCGAGTCCGCCGGGATGTGCTGCGCGGAGATGTCGACGCGGTCGAGTGTGCCGCGGGCGAGCTGGGGGATGACGGGGCGACCGCGTATCTGGACCTGCGACGTGGCGCCGGTCGCGTCGTCGAAGGCCTGGGAGGTCTGCCACTCGGTGAACTTGAGTGCCGTGAAATCGGCGCCGATGGTCAGCAGCGGAATGGCCGCGAGCACCGGGAGGACGACGCGGCGCCGGCGCCAGAACTGCCGGGGACGGCGGGCTGTGTCTGGGCTGGGCATGGGTGGCGTCCCCTCGCGTTGTAGCGCATGTACTTGCCAGTGACTGAGCAAGTTAGCTTGCTGCTCGTATATGTGCAAATAGGCAGTGCGTGCTGTTGGTCGGTCGGCCGCGGCCCGGCGGAGGAGTGGGTCCCGCCGGGCCGCGGCTTTCGCGTCGACCGGCCTGTGAGGTCGGTACGACGTCAGGGTCCGACGGCCTCGCCAGGCGTCGGGCCCCGGTGCGCACCCGTCCCCACAGGTGCGCGGTCCGGCTGCACCGTCATGCCCTGTACGTGGCGTGCGGCCGGAACCTGTCGCCATATTTGCACGGTAGTGAGCAAGAAGCTAGTCTGCACATCACTGAGCAAGTAAGTGCTTTTGATCCATGAAGGAAGCTGGCATGCGTCTCTTTGTGTCGACCCCTGTCGACCGCATGAACGGTCCCTACTCGAAGCGGTGGTGGGCACTGCTGGTCCTGTGCCTGAGCCTGTTGATCATCGTGATGGCTAACACCGCGCTGATCGTGGCCGCACCGGACATGACCCGTGACCTCGGCCTGGACAGCAGTGAGCTGCAGTGGGTCATCGACGCGTACACCGTTCCCTATGCGGCGCTGATGCTGCTGCTCGGCGCGGTGGGAGACAAGTACAGCCGTCGCGGCGCGCTCGTTCTCGGCCTCGCCGTCTTCGCGGGCGGCTCCGTGGCGGGCAGCCTGGTGGACTCCTCGGGCGCGGTCATCGCGGCCCGGGCCGTGATGGGCGTCGGCGCCGCGATGATCATGCCGGCGACGCTCTCCCTGCTGGTGGCGACCTTCCCCCGCAGCGAACGCGCCCGGGCGATCACCGCCTGGACCGCCACCTCGGGACTCGGTGTCGCCTTCGGCCCGCTCATCGCGGGCTGGCTGCTCGAGGACCACGCCTGGGGCTCGACCTTCCTCATCAACGTGCCGATCGCGCTCGCGGGAATCGTCGGGACCTTCCTGCTGATTCCGCCGTCCAAGGCACAGGGCATGGGCAGGATCGACCTGGTCGGTGGTCTGCTGTCGATCGTCGCGATCGGTGCGCTGGTCTACTCGATCATCGAGGGGCCGCACTTCGGATGGACCGCCGGTCCGATCGCCGCCGCTGTCGTCGCGGTCCTCGGCCTTGTCGCCTTCGTGATCTGGGAGCTCCGCCACCCGCACCCCGTGCTCGATGTGCGCAAGTTCCGCGACCGGACGTTCAGTGGTTCGACGATCGCGGTCCTGCTGTTCTTCCTCGGCACCTTCGGCGCCATCTACTACATCACCCAGCACCTGCAGTTCGTCCTGGGCTACAGCCCCCTCGAAACCGGTTTCCGGATGCTGCCGCTGGCCGGCGGCGTCTGCCTCGGTGCCGTGGTGACCGGGCGCCTCACACCGCGGCTCGGGCTGCGGACGATGGTCGTCACGGGCATGACCATCGGCACGATCGCGGTCCTCCTGCTGACGCAGGTCGACTCGGGCTCCACGTACAGCAGCTTCCTCGCCCCGTTCATCCTGCTCGGGTTCGCCGTCGGGCTCAGCGTCTCGCCCTGCACCGACACGATCATGGGCGCCTTCCCGGAGAACGAACTGGGAGTGGGCGGCGGCGTCAACGACACCGCGCTCGAACTCGGCGGCTCGCTCGGCATCGCGATCCTCGGCTCCCTGCTGGCCACCTCGTACCGCGACAACCTGACGGACTCCGTGGGCAAGGCGCTGCCGCCCGAGGCGCTCGACGTCGCACGTGACTCCATCGGCGGGGCGCTCGCCGTCGCCGAACAGATCGCCCAGAGCCCGGCGGCGGGTCCCGCGCAGGCCCAGGCCCTCGTCTCGGCGGCCAACAGCGCCTTCTCCGACGCCCTCGCCACCACGAGCATCGTCGCCGGCATCATCATGGGCGCCGGCACGCTGATCGTCTTCGCGCTGCTGCCCGGCCGTAAGGACAGGGCCCGGCTCGAATCCGCCCCGGAGAGCGAGAGCGACAAGACTCCCGTGGCGCTGGGCTGACGTTCCCCCGGATGGCCTCCTCTCCTCGCGGCGGGCCGCGGGCGAGTCGACAGTGGGCGGAGAGCGCGGATCCGGGCTCTCCGCCCATCGGTCACTGCGCGCAACGGTCGAGCCCTTCGGCCCTCGGCGCAGGCTGGTCCTTCACGTCCGGGAGCAAGCGTGTCCGTCTATCTGTACCGCCTGGCCCGATGGGCCTTCCGGCGCCGCCGACTCGTCCTCGTGCTGTGGATCCTGGCGGCCGGGACCGCGATCACCCTCTCGGTCGTCGGCGGAGGCAAGACCGACAACACCTTCACGGTCCCCGGGACCGAGTCGCAGCGTGCCACCAACCTGCTCAAGGAGAAGCTGCCCGCGCTGAGCGGCGGGCAGACGCAGATCGTGTTCGCGACCCACGGCGACACCAAGGTCACCGACCCCTCCTACAAGGCAGGCATCGAGGCCTCGATCGCGGGGCTGAAGAAGGTGCCGCAAGTAGGCCTGGTCACCGACCCCTTCGCGTCCAAGGCCATCTCCAAGAACGGCAACGTCGCCCTCGGCTCGGCGCAGTACGACGCCCAGCCGACCGACGTGAAGGAATCGACCCTGGACGCGGTCAAGGCCGCCGTGGTCCCGGCGCAGAACGCGGGCGTGGACGTCGAGTACTCCGGAAGTGTCTACCCGGGCTGGAACCAGGAGATCTCGGAACTGCCCGAACTCATCGGCCTGCTGGTCGCGTTCGTGATCCTGACGATCACGTTCGGAGCCTTCGTCGCCGCCGGACTGCCGATCCTCACCGCCATCATCGGCATCGTCGTCACGCTGATGAGCGTGTCCGCCCTCGCGTCGGTCATGACGATCGCCTCGACCTCGACGACCGTGGCGACGATGCTCGGACTCTCCTGCGGCATCGACTACGGCCTGTTCATCCTGGCCCGGCACCGCAACAACCTGCTCACCGGCATGAGCATCGAGGACTCGGTCGCCCTGGCCGCCGGCACCTCGGGCAGCTCGGTCGTCTTCGCCGCGCTCACCGTGATGATCGCGCTGTGCGGGCTCGCGGTCGTCGGCATCCCGTTCCTGACCGTGATGGGGTTCGCCGCCGCGGGAGCCGTACTGATCGCCCTGCTCATCGCCCTGACGCTGATGCCCGCGATGCTGGGCTTCGCCGGGAACAAGGTGGCGAGCTTCATCCGTACGCCACTGCGCCCGGACCACCACGAGAACGTCGCCCAGATCGCGGCCAACGAACCGGCGCGCACCTTCGGGGCCGGCTGGGCACGGTTCGTGGTGCGTTGGCGTGTGCCGCTGCTGATCGGCGGGATCGCCTTCCTCGTGGTGCTCGCGCTGCCCGCAACCAGGATGGACCTGGGGCTGCCCGGCGCGTCCTCGAAACCGAAGAGCGACACCTCGCGCAAGGCCTACGACCTGACCACGGCCAACTTCGGCGCGGGCTTCAACGGCCCGCTCCTGGTGGTCGCCGACGGTGTCCCGAACGAATCGGCGGCCACCCCGATCACCGACCGGCTGGCCAAGATCCCCGGCGTCGTGGCCGCCGCGCCGATGGCGGTGAACAACGGAGTCGCCGTCATCCGGGTGACCCCGAGCACCGGTCCCAACGACGACGCCACCACCGACCTTGTGAACGGAATCCGCGACGACCGTGCCGAGATCGCCGGCGACTCCGGCGCCCAGATCCTCGTCGGCGGCACCACCGCCTCCAACATCGACGTGTCGAGCAAACTCTCCTCGGCGCTGCCGGTGTTCCTGGTCGTCGTGGTCGGCCTGGCGTTCATTCTCCTGACGTTCGCGTTCCGCACCATCCTCGTGCCGATCAAGTCGATCATCGGATTCCTGCTGTCGGTGGCCGCCGCCTTCGGGGCCCAGGTCGCCATGTTCCAATGGGGCTGGGGAGAGCACCTGTTCGGCATCTCACCGAGCCAGACCATCAGCTTCCTGCCCCTCCTGATGCTCGCGATCATCTTCGGACTTTCCAGCGACTACGAGGTGTTCGTCGTCTCCCGGATCAAGGAGGACTTCACCAAGAACGGGGAGGCCGTCAGGGCGGTGGAGCGCGGCACCGGTCTGTCCGCACGCGTGGTGACCGCCGCCGCGCTGATCATGTTCAGCATCTTCGTGGCCTTCATGTTCACCGACGACCCGACCGTCAAGGCCATCGGCTTCAGCTTCGCCGTCGGCGTGCTCCTCGACGCGTTCGTGGTCCGGCTCATCCTGGTGCCCGCCGTCATGGCGATCATCGGCGCGAAGATCTGGTACCACCCGAAGTGGTTCGCCACCTACATCCCCGACCTCGACATCGAAGGGGACCGCCTCCAGCACGAGTTCGAGGAGCAGGGCCCCGGCCGGCCCTCGGACGAGCGGACGGCCCGGCTCTAGCGCCACCTCCCCTCGGGTTCGGCGACGACGCCGAGAGCAGCACCAGCCGCGACAGACAGTGTCTGTCGCGGCTCTGCTGTGCCCTTCTCAACAGCAGCGAGCAACTATCTCTGCACAGACTGTGGACTCAACAACATCACCATGCAAATCTGCAATAACTGAACGCAAAAACTCGATTCTCGCTCTCTTGTGAGTCTTCCGCGTCCCACGTGACGACACCGCTCAAGGGCAGGGGAACCATGACCAGACATCGTTGGAGAGGCCGCCTGCTGGCCGCTCTGCTGACCACCGCGCTGGCCCTCATAGGGCTCCCGGCGCTGACCACGACCGCGACCGCGGCCGGCGGCCCCAACCTCGCCGCAGGCAAGACCGCCACCGCGAGCAGCTCCAATTCCGGCTACGGCGCCGCCAACCTCACGGACGGCAACGCCGCCACGTACTGGGAGAGTTCGGGATCGAGCTTCCCCCAGTGGGCACAGACGGACCTCGGCACCAGTGTCCGCGTGGACGAGGTGGTCCTGAAGCTCCCCGGCTCCTGGGAGAGCCGCAACCAGACGCTCGCCGTGCAGGGCAGCGCCGACGGCACCAGCTTCGAGACCATCAAGACCTCGGCGTCGTACGCCTTCACGCCGAGCGCGGCCAACACGGTGACCATCTCCTTCCCGGCCACCCAGACCCGCTTCGTGCGCGTCAACATCACCGCGAACACCGGCTGGGCCGCCGCCCAGCTCTCCGAACTCGAGGTCCACGGCGCGACCGACTCCTCCGGGAACCTGGCCGCCGGCAAGCAGTTCACCGCGAGCAGCTCCACCCAGACGTACATCGCGGCGAACGCGGGTGACGGCAACCGGGCCAGCTACTGGGAGAGCAGCAACAACGCCCTCCCGCAGTGGATCCAGGTCGACCTCGGCGCATCCGTACGTGTCGACCGTGTGACGCTGCGGCTGCCGACCAACTGGGGTGCACGCACCCAGACCCTCAAGCTCCAGGGCAGCACCACCGGTTCGGACTTCAGCGACCTCACCGCCTCGCAGGCGCTCGCCTTCAACGCGGCGAACGACCAGTCGCAGACCCTGAGCTTCAACGCCACCACCACGCGCTACGTCCGGGTTCTCGTCAGCGCCAACACCGGTCAACCGGCGGGCCAGCTGGCGGAGTTGGAGGTGTACGGGCCGACCACCGGTGACACCCAGGCGCCCACCGCACCCACCGCGCTGGCCTACACCCAGCCCGCCACCGGGCAGATCAGGCTGACGTGGACGGCAGCCACCGACAACGTCGGCGTCACCGGCTACGACATCTACGCCAACGGCGTGCTGCGCGCCTCGGTGGACGGTGCCGCGACCACCTACACCGACACCCAGCCGGCCTCGGCGACAGTCGCCTATTACGTGCGGGCCAAGGACGCGGCGGGCAACCAGTCCGCGAACAGCAACACCGTGACCCGCACCGGGGATTCGGGCGACACCCAGGCCCCGACCGCACCCGCGAGTCTGGCCTTCACCGAGGCCACCAGCGGTCAGGTCAAGCTCACCTGGCAGGCGTCCACCGACAACGTGGCGGTCACCGGCTACGACGTCTACGCCAACGGCACGCTGCGCCAGAGCGTCGCCGGCACCGTCCTGACGTACACGGACACCCAGCCCGTGTCGGCCACGGTGACGTACTACGTGCGGGCGAAGGACGCGGCGGGCAACCAGTCCGCCAACAGCAACACCGTCACCCGTAACGGCTCCACGACCGATGACGCGAACCTCGCCGTGGGCAAGGAGATCACGGCGTCGTCCTCCGTGTACACGTTCGTCGCGACGAACGCCAACGACGACAAGACCAGCACGTACTGGGAGGGCGGTGCGGGCTACCCGAACAGCCTGACCGTGAAGCTCGGTGCGAACGCCGACGTCAACACCGTTGTCCTGAAGCTGAGTCCGGACGCCGCGTGGGCCACCCGGACCCAGCGGATCCAGGTGCTCGGCCGGGAGCAGAACGCCACCGCGTTCACGAGCCTGGTCGCCGCGCAGGACTACACGTTCAACCCGGCGACCGCCAACACGGTGCGGATCCCTGTCACGGGCCGCATCGCGGACGTCCAGCTGGTGTTCACCGCCAACTCGGGGGCGCCCGCCGGGCAGGTCGCCGAGTTCCAGGTCCTCGGTACTCCCGCTCCGAACCCGGACCTCCAGGTCACCGGCATCACCGCGGCCCCGGCCAGTCCCGTCGAGTCCGACGCCGTGAAGCTGACGGCGACCGTGCGCAACGCGGGCACGGAAGCGTCGGCAGCCACCGACGTCCAGTTCCAGCTGGGCGGCACCAAGGTCGGCACCGCAGCCGTCGGCGCGCTCGCAGTGGGCGCTTCGGCGACGGTCACCGCCGACATCGGCGCTCGCGAGGCCGGCACCTACCAGGTCAGCGCGACCGCCGACCCGGACAACAAGGTCATCGAACAGAACGAGGCCAACAACTCCTACACCAGCCCCACCGCCCTGGTCGTCAAGCCGGTGTCCAGCTCCGACCTGGTGGCCTCACCCGTCAGCTGGTCGCCGAGCTCACCCGGCGAGGGCGACACGGTCACCTTCTCCGCCACCCTGAAGAACCAGGGCACGGTGGCCACCGCAGCGGGCAGTCACGGCATCACGCTCACCGTGCTCGACGCCTCCGGCGCGACGGTCAAGACCCTCACCGGCGCCTACAGCGGCGCGATCGCGGCGGGCGCCACGGCCGCCCCGGTGAACCTGGGCACCTGGACCGCGGGCAACGGCAAGTTCACCGTGAAGACGGTGATCGACCCCGACGCCAACGAATTGGAGGTCAAGCGCGCCAACAACACCAGCAGCCAGTCGCTGTTCGTCGGCCGCGGCGCCAGCATGCCGTTCGACAACTACGAGGCCGAGGACGGCACCGTGGGCGGCGGCGCCCAGACCGTCGGACCCAACCGCACCGTCGGCGACATCGCCGGCGAGGCCTCGGGCCGCAAGGCCGTCACGCTCAACAGCACCGGCAACTACGTGGAATGGACCACCAAGGCGAGCACCAACTCCCTGGTGACCCGCTTCTCCATCCCGGACTCCGCGGGTGGCGGCGGCACCAACTCCACGCTGAACGTCTACGTCAACGGCACGTTCCTCAAGGCCATCGACCTGACGTCCAAGTACGCCTGGCTGTACGGCGCGGAGGCCGGCCCCGGCAACTCGCCGAGCTCGGGCTCGCCCCGGCACATCTACGACGAGGCGAACCTCCTGCTCGGCCAGACCGTCCCGGCCGGCAGCAAGATCCGGCTCCAGAAGGACGCCGCCAACTCCTCCACGTACGCGATCGACTTCGTGAGCCTGGAGCAGGTGTCGGCGACCCCCAACCCGGACCCGGCGACGTACGTCGTGCCGACCGGATTCGCCCACCAGGACGTGCAGAACGCGCTCGACAAGGTGCGCATGGACACCACGGGCACGCTCGTCGGTGTCTATCTGCCGGCCGGTGACTACGAGACGTCGAGCAAGTTCCAGGTGTACGGCAAGGCGGTCAAGGTCGTCGGCGCCGGGCCCTGGTTCACGCGCTTCCGGGCGCCGTCCTCGCAGGAGAACACCGACATCGGCTTCCGGGCCGACGGGACGGCGAAGGGGTCGTCGTTCGCGAACTTCGCGTACTTCGGCAATTACACCTCCCGTATCGACGGTCCGGGCAAGGTGTTCGACTTCTCCAACGTCTCCGACATCACCATCGACAACATCTGGAACGAGCACATGGTGTGCCTCTACTGGGGCGCCAACACCGACAACATCACCATCAAGAACTCGCGGATCCGCGACATGTTCGCCGACGGTGTCAACATGACCAACGGCAGCACGGACAACCACGTCGTCAACAACGAGGCGAGGGCCACCGGCGACGACAGCTTCGCGCTGTTCTCCGCGATCGACGCGGGCGGGGCCGACGAGAAGAACAACCTCTACGAGAACCTCACGACCATCCTGACGTGGCGCGCGGCGGGCATCGCCGTCTACGGCGGCTTCAACAACACCTTCCGCAACATCCACATCGCCGACACCCTGGTCTACTCCGGGATCACCGTCAGTTCGCTGGACTTCGGGTATCCGATGAACGGCTTCGGCACGGAACCGACGACCCTGGAGAACATCTCGATCGTCCGCGCGGGCGGGCATTTCTGGGGAGCGCAGACCTTCCCCGGCATCTGGATGTTCTCCGCCTCGAAGGTCTTCCAGGGGATCCGCGTCAACAACGTCGACATCGTCGATCCGACGTACAGCGGCATCATGTTCCAGACCAACTACGTGGGAGGACAGCCCCAGTTCCCGATCAAGGACACCATCCTCACGGACGTGACGATCTCCGGCGCGCACAAGAGCGGCGACGCCTACGACGCGAAGTCCGGGTTCGGCCTGTGGGCCAACGAGTTGCCGGAGGCCGGCCAAGGGCCCGCTGTCGGTGAAGTCACCTTCCACAACCTGAAGTTGAGCGACAACGCGCTGGACGTGAAGAACACGACGTCCACGTTCAAGATCAACCTGTTGCCGTAGCGCACTCGGTACGCCGAGGGCCTGGCATGACCGGGTGGCGGGGCTTCCGAGCCCCGCCACCCGGGCCGTTCACCAGGCGACGGGCAGTTCGTGGACGCCGTAGACGGCCATGTCGGCACGGAAGGGAATCTCCTCCAGCGGCCGGTCGACGCGCAGTCCGGGGAAGCGCTGCAGCAGCGCGGGGTAGGCGAGTTGCAGTTCCAGCCGGGCGAGGTTCTGGCCGAGGCACTGGTGGGTCCCGGAACCGAAGGCGAGATGGCGACGGGCCCCCGGCCTGTCCACATCCAGCCGGTCGGGGTCCTCGAAGACCTCGGGATCCCGGTTGCCGACGTCGGAGGCGCAGATCACGCCCTCACCGGCACGGATGGTCTGCCCGTCGAGCCCGATGTCCGTCAGCGCGACACGGCGCCGTCCCAGATGCACGACGGTCAGGTACCGCAGCAGTTCCTCCACCGCCCCCGCCACCCGGGCCGGACTTCCGTCACGCACCGCGGCCAGCTGATCGGGGTGCTGGAGGAGTGTGGCGGTGCCCAGCGCGATCATGTTGGCCGTCGTCTCATGGCCCGCCACCAGCAACAGCCTGGCCTGCTTGGCGCACTCCTCGACCGTGCTGACACCTGTCCGCAGGTACCGAGTGGCCATGCGGCTGAGCAGATCGTCGGTGGGGTGCTCGGCCTTCGCCTCGACCAGGTGGCCCAGGTAGTCGAGCAGTTCACCCGAGGCGGCGACAGCGGCCTCCGGGGTGCTCCGGGTGTCGACCAGGACGGCACTGGTGCGCTGGAAGAACTCGTGGTCCTCGTATGGGACACCGAGCTGCTCGCAGATCACCAGCGACGGGATCGGCAGCGCGAACGCGGTGACCAGATCGGCCGGCGGACCGGCCTTCTCCATGGCGTCCAGCAGGCCCGTGATGATTTCCTCGATGCGCGGCCGCAGCGACTCGGTGCGCTTGACGGTGAAGTCAGCCGTGAACCGGCGCCGTTGCTCGCTGTGCTCGGGATCGTCCATGGAGATGAACGTCCGGCTCTGGGCGTTCTGCGCCTGGAAGCCGGCGCTGCTGCTGGGGAAGCCGGACCGTGTGCTGTCCGCACTGATCCGCTCGTCGCGCAGCAACGCGACCTGGTCCGCGTGGCGGGTCACCAGCCAGGCGGTCTGTCCGTTCCACAGGGTGACGCGGGACACCGGCGCTTCCTTGAGCAGCCGGGCGCGCTCGGGGGGAGGGTCGAAGGGGCAACCGGGCGCGCGCGTCGCGGTGTAGGCGGGCGGTGCGGTGGGGGTCTCGGTCATCGCTGTCCTTCCGGAGTGGGGGGTATGCGCGGTCGGATCGGTGTCAGGAGAGCGTCATCGCGGGTGCGCGCCGGCCGGCCGCGCAGCATGTGTCGGTGTCCAGGGCGATCCACATGTCTCAACTCCTCGGAGGAGGGCGCCACCACGACTTCGCCATTACTTACCTTAAGTAAGTGGACACATGTGGAGGCTAGTGCTCCGTTGGACGGCGGACAACCACGAACTCCATGTTGAGGGCACGTTTCTGGCCATGGGTGCGGCGGTGCGTGCTGCATCATCGGTGGGTGGAACTCCCCGAACCCTCTGATCTCTCCGAACCCTCCGACCGCACGGCGGTAGGCAGTCTGCAGCAGGCCCTGTCCGCGCTGTCCTACGCCATGAGCGGCAATCAGACCCACGCGCGGCTGCGTCGCGAGGCGGGCGTCACCGTCGACCGCGCCTCGCTCGCGGTGCTCCGGGTGCTCTCGGCGGCACCGTCACCTCTGCTGCTGAGGGAACTCGCGGAGGCGCTGATGGTGAAAGCCCCGCACGTCACCAGGGAGGTCCGCCGGCTGGAGGAGCTGGGACTGGTGGAGACCACCCGCGAACCCGGCGACCAGCGAGCACGCCGGGTCGCTCCCACCAAGGATGGCCGAGAAGCGGTGGCTCGCACCGAGGCGACGGGCAGACAGTGGCTCGCCGAGGCGCTGAACGGCTTCTCGGCGAGCGACGTGCGCACCACGGCAGCTGTCATCGACCGGATCGTCGATGCCTATCGCCAGCCTTGATCTGCGACCGCTGAAAGGCCGCCGGACTCGAACGCCGGTTGCCCGAGAGCGCCTTCCGTGGCGCCGCTGACCGTACGGACGGCGTGGAAGTGGCGCCGGCGACCGTATACATGACGCTGAAGTCGTAGCAAAGATCTCTCCCCAGGACCTTGACACGGGTTCACCATGGCAAACACCCTGTTGCCCGGCCGAAGTTAGGAACGTTTCCTAATCGCCGGCTCCAGTTGGTCCCCCATGGCCCTGCCCCCCACGTCCCCGGAGTCGTCCCCATGCGAGAGTCCCGTGCGGAACCCTTTTCCCACCCCACCGGCAGCCACAGGCGGCGTACCCGCCGTGTTCTGACCGTCTCCGCGGTGGCGGCCGCGGCAGTGGGCGGGCTCGCCTTCGTGACGCTGCCGGGGTCCGCCTCGGCCGCCGCAGCCGTCCGCACGGTCAGTGTCTCCACCGCCTCGCAGCTCACCGCGGCGCTCGCCGACGCCAAGGCGGGCGACACCATTCAGCTCGCCGACGGCGTGTACGAAGGGCAGTTCAAGGCCACCGCCGACGGCACCTCGACCTCCGCGATCACGCTGACCGGAAGCAGCAAGGCCGTGCTGAAGTCCAACGGCGGCAACGGCTACGGCCTGTGGCTCAGCTCCGCGCCCTACTGGAAGGTCACCGGCATCACCGTCGACGACTCCGTCAAGGGCATCGTGCTGGACGCCTCCCCGCACGCCACCCTCACCGATGTGCACGTCCACGACATCGGCTACGAAGCCGTCCACTTCCGCTCGGGCAGCGACCACGGGATCATCCAGAACTCCAACATCCACGACATCGGCACCACCCAGCCCTCGTACGGCGAAGGCGTCTACATCGGCTCCGCGAACAGCAACTGGGACCAGTACGCCGGCCCCACCGGCGTCGACGCCTCCGACTACGTCCAGGTCCTCAACAACAAGATCGGCCCCAATGTCGCCGCCGAAGGCATAGACATCAAGGAAGGCACCAAGGGCGGCACGATCCGCGGCAACACCCTCGACGGAACCGGCGAGAAGAACCAGAACTCCGGCGACTCCACGATCGACGTCAAGGGCGACAACTACGTCATCGACGCGAACACCGTCTCCACCCCGTACACGGACGGTTTCCAGGTCCACAACGTCTACGACCCCTACGGCTGCGGCAACAAGTTCACCAGCAACAAGTTCACCCTCGGCTCCGCGCCCGGTTACGGCATCAACGTCACCGACAACAGCGGCTGCGCCACCAAGAACACCGTCGCGTCCTCCAACACCTCCAGCGGCGGCAGGGGCCTGACGAACATCACCGTCACCGGGTGACACCGCCCCTGCCGCCGTGCCGGTGGCCCGGCGTCAGCGCCCGGCGGCCAGCGCGGCCTCGAAGCGGGCCACCCACTGGGCGGTGCGGTCCAGGTACGCCGTCTCGGCGCGTGCACCGCGCCGCCCGTACGCACCCTCGTAGGAGAGGTAGTCGAGGGTGCCCGGCGTACGCGCCGTCGCCGGTTCGATCTGCGTACCCTCGTGCCACTCGTTGAACGAGGTGATGCTCACCCAGTCCGGCGGGGCGTCACCGTGGCCGCTCTCCAGCGCGTACTCCCATTCCAGGTCGTAGGTGCGGCCGTCGGCGCGGTCCAGGGTCGGGCTCGTGTTGCCGGGGACCGCCCGGTCGTCCAGGTAGCCGGGGCCGAGCGACGGCGCCCACGGTATGCCGCGCTCGGCGCAGAACGCGGCGACCGCGGTCCAGTCGGGGCGGTTGGCGGTCGCGATGGCGTCGTAGGTGTAGACGCCGCCGAAGTCGCCGATGCGGGAGAGGTCCCAGGTCTGCGCCATGACGATCGCGATGTCGTCGACCTCGTGCAGCGCCGACCAGTCGACGGTGAGCAGGCTGTTGAACACGTAGTACGCGCACCGGTCGCCGTACGCTTCGGCGCGGTGGAAGGCGGGGTGGTCGCCGTAGAGGCCGGTCAGATAGCGGATGTCCGCGACGACCGAGGTGGCGTCCCGGCCCTGGTACGGCTCGATGTGCCAGGCCACCTGGATCCCCTCGGCGGCGGCCGCCTCCAGGACGACGGGCGCCATCCGGTCCTCGTAACTGCCCTGCCCCCACCAGCTGCTGACCAGTACGCCGATGCCGGCCCGCCGCAGCCAGCGCATGTGCCGGGCGACCACCCCGCGCAGGTCGCCGGAGTCGTAGGGGCCGAGCGCCGGGTAGTAGTTGGCGCTGATGTTGTCGGGCGGGGTCAGCTCGCCCTGCTGCCAGTGCCGCCACTCGCCGTTCACCTTCGGGGACCCGTACCACGGGTAGTAGAAGATGTGCGCGTTCGCGGAGAGGCCCTTGGGCCGTGCGGAGGCCGAGGCGGTGGATGCCGTACCGGCGGTGAGCGCGGCGGCGCCGACGGCCGCTCCGCCCGCGAGTAACCCTCTTCGGGACAGGGATCCGGAGTACCGGGGAACGTTCATGTCACTCTCCTTGGTTGCCGGGCCGGCCGTACCGCGGGACGAACCCGAGCAGTTCGGTGCAGGCCGTCGTGTCGAACAGGGAGGTGCGGCCGGGCAGTGACGAGAAGGTCGGCACGCCCGGGTGGTAGCGGTCCATCAACTCCGCCGAGGGAAGGGGCGAGGAGGTGTCGGCGGCGGCGACGTTGAGTACGTGGCATCCCGTGAAGTCCGTCTGTAGCGCCTGGTGCACCACGGCCGCCGCGTCCCTGGTGTGCAGCCAGCCCCACAGGTCGTGACGGTGGGCTCCCGGGTCCGCCGCGACACCGGCGAGCTGGTCGCGCAGCCGCTCCCCACTGCCGGTGAACGGGAAGCGCAGACAGACGATGTCCGTGCCCCAGCGGCGGTGCGTGCTGCGGGCGGTCTCCTCCAGTACGGCTTTCGACAGGCCGTAGGGGTCGCGGATGAGCGAGGGGTGTTCCTCGTCCAGCGGCACGTAGAGGGGCGAGACCGGGACGGGCGACCAGGCGAGCCCGACGGCCGCCATGCTGGAGGCGGCCACGATCCGGCGGACGCCCGCGCGGCCCGCCTCGTCCAGAACGCGGTGCGCGGTCAGGCAGTTGGTGGCGAACAGGGCACTGGCATCGTCCATGTTGGGGTGCGGTATCGCCCCCAGGTGGACGACCGCCTCCACCCCGTCGACCGCCTTGCGTACCAGGTCGGGATCCTGGAGGTCACCGATGTGCACACGCTCGGCCGAGGGCGCCTCGAACGGCAGGATGTCGGTGGCCACGACGTCGTACGAGGCCGCGAACAGCTTGGCCAGGACGTGCTGTCCGATGTGGCCCGCGGCGCCGGTGACCAGGACGCGCATCAGCCTTTCACCGCCCCGACAAGGCCGTTGACGAAGTACCGCTGGAGGCTGAGGAAGAGCAGGATCACCGGGATGACGACGATCAGGGCGCCCGCCATCAGGTTGTTGTAGTGCGGCACGTTCTCCGCGGACAGCGTCTGCAGACCGAGCGGAAGCGTGTACGTCGACGGATCGTTCAGGGACACCCGGGTGAGCAGGAACTCGTTCCAGGTCGGGATGGCGGTGAGCAACGCCACCGTGATCAGGGCGGGTTGGGAGAGCGGCAGATACACCCTGGTGAAGATCCGCAGCTCGCTCGCGCCGTCCACCCGGGCCGAGTCCCGCAGTTCCCCGGGCACCGCGAGGAACGCGCCGGTCATGAGCAGGATCGACAGCGGGGCACCGCCGTTGACGAACGGCAGGACGAGTCCCCAGTGCGTGCCGAGGATGCCCAGCTTGTTCTCCAGGAGCACGATCGGCAGCATCACCGTGATCCCCGGCACGAACAGCAGGGAGATGAAGAGCTTCTGCAGGAGCCCGCGCCCGGGAAAGCGAAGGACGGCGAACGCGTATCCCGCGGCCGCGTAGACCACCAGCGTGAGGACCACCGTGTACCCGGTCACCAGCAGGCTGTTCAGGAAGAAGTCGAAGAAGTGCAGCTCGTTCCAGGTGTCGGTGAGCGTCTGGAACGTGGGGTTGTCGGGGATGAGATGACCGCCGCGTACGACCTCGATCTGGTCCTTGAAGGCGGCCGACACCATCCACAGGAAGGGATAGACACTGACCAGGCCGTACGCGGCGAGCAGCACGCCCACGACCGTGCGGGCCACGACCTTGCGGGCGCCGCCCGGTGTACGGGCACCGGAACGGGCCGGAGCGATCGTCGTCATGTCTTGCTCCGCAGTGCTCGAAGGTTGATCAGGGCCAGGACGAGGGCGGCGGCGAACAGGATCCAGCCGAGCGCGCTGGCCAGGCCGAGCGTGGGCGAGAGGTTCTTGAGGAACGCCAGGCGGTACGCCTCCAGGCCGAGGACGTTCGTGTGGTCACCCGGTCCGCCGTTGGTCATGACCAGAAAGGTCTGGAAGCCCTGCAAGGACTCGCGCAGGTTCAGCAGCACCACGATCGCCGTGATGGGACGCACCAGCGGCCAGACCACCGACAGGTTGGTACGCCACCAACCCGCGCCGTCCAGCTGGGCCGCCTCCAGGACGCTGCGGTCGATGCCCTGAAGTCCGGTGAGATACAGGAGCATCGCGACCGGGACCGCACCCCAGACCGTCACGACGACCATCGTCGCCATCGCGGTGGACGGATTGCCCAGCCAGCCCTGCGGCTGCTCCAGCGAACCCAGACCGACGCTGCCGAGCAGGGAGTTGACCGCGCCGTCCGGTTGCAGGATGTACTGCCAGGCGAAGAAGACGGCGATGCCGCTGGTGACGTACGGCAGGAAGTACACGGACCGCAGCACGGACTGGAACCGCCTGACCTGGTTGAGCAGCACGGCCAGCGGAAACGACACCAGGACCGTCAGGGCCGGCGCGGCGAGCATCACCCAGAGGGTGTTGAGCGCGGCGTGCCGCACCCTGGGAGCGTAGACCGGGTCACGCCACAGCAGGTCGGCGTAGTTGTCGAGGCCTACCCAGGTCCAGTTCGGTGCGAAGCCGTTCCAGGTGGCGAAGGACAGCGCGAAGCCGTAGCCCACCGTGTACAGGCCCATCACCGCGAAGAGCACTACCGCCGGGGCGACGAACAGATACCCGGAGACGGCTTCGTACCCGCGCCAACGGCGGGGCGCCGGGGGAGTGGCCGCGGTCTTCACCGGGCGGTTCCCCGCGCGCTCCACCGTCTTCGGCGCGGTCTGCCGGGGAGCTGTGGTCACTGGCCTGCCGCTTTCCAGTACGACTGGTTGAGGCTCCTGAGCTTCTGACCGGTCTCCTGGACCGAGGTCTGCTTGAGCGGTGTCAGGTCGGCGAGGATCGCGCCGGCGTCGTCCTGCTCGTACCCGATGGGGAGGTACGCGTCGTTGCGCGTGGGGTCGTACGTCGTCTCGGGCGTGCCCTTGAAGCTGTCGACCATCGCACTGAGCGTGGGGCCGAGGATCTTGGCGGACTCCGCGCCGAGTTCGGTGGCGGGCAGGTCCAGGGAGTCCTTGGCGAACTGCGTCGCGACCTCCTGCTGGGAGAGGAACTCCATCCACTTCTTCGCGTTCTCGGGCTGCTTGCTCGTCGAGGTCACGCTGAGGCTCGTCAGGGCGAGCGGGCCGAGGGCGCGGTCGGGCACGGCGCCGTCCGCGGGGGCGGGCAGACCGAAGGCGAACACGTCGTCGGGGTTCATGCCGTTCTGCTTGAGGAACGCGAGCGTGAACGTACCGCCCACGTCGAAGGCGGCCTTGCCCTGCGCGAACGCCTGGTCCGCCTGATCGATCGTCAGGGTCTGGGAGCCGGGCATCCAGTACGGGGTCAACTCGTCGTACATCGACAGGACTTCGACGCCGTTCGGTGAAGCGAAGTCGCCGCCGGTGTCCTTCGCCCACAGGTTCTCGTAGGCATCCCGCCCCAACTGGGCGTACGCCAGCGGCTGGAGAACCCAGGTCAGGCCGGTGGCCTGCACCTTGAGGCCCAGCGAGAGTCCGCCGTTCTTCGAGTCCTTGGCCTTGGTCGCATCGAGCGCGGCGAGGAACTCCTCCCAGTTCGCCGGGACCTTGGTGATGCCGGCCTCGGCGAGCATCTTCTTGTTGGCGTAGACGATGCCGAAGGTGCCGACGGTGAGGGGCACGCTGTAGCGGGCGCCCTTCTCGATGCCGTGGTCCTTGGCCTCCTTGTTCACCGAGTTCTGGTACCGCTGCTCGGTGACGAGCCCGGACTCCTGGACGGCCTGCTGTATACGCCCGGACCAGTCGCCCTTGAAGTCGTCCTTGAGGTCCGACACGATCCCGGCGGCGCCCAGGACCCGGTCCTCCCCGTCCGAGTGCACTTCGAGCACATCCGGCAGGTCACCGGTCTTCGCCGCGCTCTGGACCTTGGTCGTGTACGCGTCGTCGGGGGTGTAGGCCTCGACGCTGACCGAGATGCCGGTCTCCTTCTCGAACTCCTTGGCGGCGGTGCGCAGCGCGCTCACATGGGACTGCTTGAACGTCCACATCTCCAGCGAGTTCGAGTCCCCCGAGCCGGAGGAGCCGCCGCAGGCCGTGAGGGAGGTGAGCGAGAGCGCCGTGGCCACGGCCGCCGCGACAAGCCGGGCTTTTCGTGCAACAGGTATCCGCATGGGCCCCTACCTAGGGTGGTCTACCGTTCAGAAGGCCGAATGGCGTTGGAGTGACTGAACTTAGAGTCGTTGTGATATAGCGTCAAGACGCATGCTGCGATGAGGTGTTGAACCGGTCAGCCGAGGGGCGCCGGGGCGGGGAGGCGGAGGGCCAGTGGAATCGGTGACAGCGACAGCGCGCGGGCGCAAGGTCGAAGAGGTCAAGTCCGCCGCTCGGGTACTCGAAGTGCTCGAACTCCTGGGGCAGGACGGCGCCAGGCTCTCGCTCGCCGAGATGGCGAGCGCCATGTCGGTGCCGAAGAGCAGCCTGCACGCGATCCTGCGCACGATGGAGGCGCGCCGCTGGGTGGACGTCGACGCCTCCGGCACCCGCTACAGCCTCGGTCTCAAAGCCCTCCTGACAGGCACCGCCTACCTGGAGGGCGACGACGTCACGAGCCTCGCGGGGCCCGTCCTTGACGCCCTCGCCGAGGAGACGGGGGAGGCCGTCCACCTCGGCAGACTCGACGGCACGAACATCGTGTACCTGGCCAAACGCGAGTCCCGGCACGCCCTGCGGATGTACTCGGCGGTGGGGCGCAGACTCCCCGCGCACGCCACCGCGCTGGGCAAGGCGGTGCTCTGTCAGTACGACCCGGCCGAGGTGCAGCGCCGGCTCGACTGGCCCCTGGAGCGGCTGACCCCGGACACGGTCGTCGACCCGGACGCCCTGCTCGGACAGCTCGCCCAGACCCGGCTGCGCGGCTGGGCCGTGGACGACGGCGAGAACGCGGTGGACATCCGCTGCGTGGCCGTCGCGCTCGGGGTCGCCCCGGACGGCGGCGACGCGATCAGCTGCTCGGCTCCCCGCAGCAGGATGGACGACGAACGCATGGAGGAGGTGGCGCAGGCCGTGACCGAGGCGGCGCACTCCCTGCGGACTCTGCTGAAGCGGATCGGGCAGCGCTGACAGGTTCTTGGGCGGCGCTGACAGGTTTCTCGGGCGGCGCCGAGAGGTCCCTGGGCGGCGCGCCGAGAGATCCTCGGGCAGTGCTGAGAGATTCTCGGGCAGTGCTGAGAGGTCCTTTACGCCCCCGGGGGATGGCGTTCAGGCCACCCCGATGCCATATTTGGCAGGGCCGTTGACAAACCCATGGGGCGCTTCGTACGTTCGGATGGCAGTACGTCATTCTGCTATCCGTACGCGGGAGTTTGCATGGCTCAGCCTGATGCCCGCACGCCCGTCCTTGCTCCCGTGCTCGCTCCGGCCCCCTGGGTCGAGGAACGCGGCGCGAAGATCCGCATCACTGCCGTCCGCACGTTCCTGACCGCCCCGCACGGCTGCCCCCACCTCGTGGTGCGCGTCGAGACCAACGAGCCGGGGCTCTACGGCCTCGGCTGCGCCAGCGACCCGCAGCGCACCCTCGCCGTCCGCACGGTCCTCGACGAGTACCTCGCCCCGCTGCTCCTCGGACGGGACCCCGACGACATCGAGGACATCCACCGACTGCTCCTCAACAGCGCCTATTGGCGCGGCGGTTCGGTCACCGGGAACGCCCTCGGCGGTGTCGACGTAGCCCTGTGGGACCTCAAGGCCAAGCGGCTCGGGGCACCCCTGTACTCGCTGTTCGGCGGCCGGGTGCGCACCGGTGCCGAGGCCTACACGCATGTCGACGGCGCCGACGAACGGGAGATCGCCGACCGGGTGGCCGCGGCCCGGGAGCGCGGGTACCGGCACGTCCGTGTCCAGGCCGCCGTACCTGGCGCGGACACCTACGGCACCGGAGGAGCGGCCGGCGACCCGGCCGCCGTACGGGCCCGGCGCGTCCCCTGGGACTCGGCCGCGTATGTGCGGACCGTCCCGAAGATCCTCACCCGGGTGCGTGAACTCGTCGGTGACGACGTCGAGTTGCTGCACGACGTGCACGAGAGGCTCGATCCACGCCAGGCGCGGGACTTCCTCCGGCGCGTCGAGGACGCGGGTCTCTACTTCGTCGAGGACCTCCTCGCACCCGAGGACTCCGGGCACTTCGCGCGCCTGCACGCGGCGTCCCCGGTGCCGCTCGCGGTCGGTGAACTCTTCAGCGACAGCGCCCAGTTCACCGCGCTCCTCGGCGGCCCCGACATCGACTTCGCCAGGCTGCGCGTCCCGACGCTCGGCGGACTCACCCCCGCCCGCAAGCTCGCCGCGCTGTGCGAGCTGCGCGGCGTACGGCTCGCCCCGCACGGCCCTGCCGACGTCAGTCCCGTCGCCCAGGCGGCGACCCTCGCCCTCGACGTCTCCAGCCACGCCTTCGGAGTGCAGGAGGCGGCGACTTTCGGACCCGCTGTCGCCGAGGTCTTCCCCGGTACGGTCGTCGCACGCGACGGTTTCCTCGTGCCGCCCGAAGTCCCTGGCCACGGCGTCGACTTCAACGAGGTGGCGGCCCGCCGCCATCCCGTGCCGGAACCGCTGGAACACGACCGCTGGGCCCTGCTGCGCAACACCGACGGGAGCGTACAACGACCGTGACAGACGCACTGCGACGAATACCCGTGACCGACGACGCACCGCGAGGGACGGCCGTGAGCGACGTACCGCGACGGGTACCCGCGAGCAAGGCCCCGCGACGAGCACTCGTCGTCCGGGGCGGCTGGGAGGGCCATCAGCCGATCACCATCACCGACCTGTTCCTGCCGTTCCTCAAGGACCAGGGCTACACCGTCGAGACCTCCGAGTCGCTCGACGTTTACGAGGACGCGGACCTCCTCGCGGCCACCGACCTGATCGTGCAGTGCTGGACCATGGGCGAGATCACGCGTGAGCAGAGCGACGGACTCGTCGCCGCCGTGCGCGCGGGTACCGGCCTCGCGGGCTGGCACGGTGGCATCGTCGACTCCTTCCGCGCGGACGTCGGCTACCAGCTTCTGACCGGTGGGCAGTTCCTGATGCATCCGCCCGGCTTCCACGACCACAACGTGCACCTGGTGCCCGAGCGCGCCGACCACCCCGTCATTCAGGGTCTGAGTGACTTCCGCGTCCACACCGAGCAGTACTGGGTGTCCACCGACCCGCTGATCCACGTACTGGCGACGACGACGTTCGAGCCCGACGAGGAGCGGGACCGAGCCGTTGTCATGCCCGCCGTGTGGACCAGGAACTGGGGCGCGGGCCGGGTGTTCGTGTCCACCGTCGGACACAAGCCGGACGACTTCGACGTGCCCGAGGTGCGGGCGCTCACCGAGAGGGGACTGTTGTGGGCGAGCCGCTGAGGATCGGCATGGTCGGCGCGGGCAAGATCAGCGGGGCCTACCTGGAGACGCTGGCCCGCCTCGACTCCCTACGGCTCACCGCCGTCACCGACCTCGACCTCGACCGGGCGAAGGAGGCGGCCTCCCGGGCATCCGGCGACGTACGGGTCGCCGCTTCCGTCGTAGACCTCGTGACCGGGGACGACGTGGACGCCGTCCTCAACCTCACGATCCCCGCGGCCCACGCGGGAGTCGCCCTCGTCGCGCTGTCGCTGGGCAAGCACGTCTACGGCGAGAAACCCCTGGCGGCGACCCGCGAGGAGGCCGAGTCGGTGCTCGCCGCCGCCCGGGCCGGCGGACTGAGGGTGGGCTGCGCGCCGGACACCGTCCTCGGCACCGGCACCCAGACCGCCCGCAAGGCCGTCGACGACGGACTCATCGGCAGGCCGGTTTCCGCGACGGCGTTCATGGCCTCGGCGGGGCCCGAACCCTGGCACCCCGACCCTGAGTTCTACTACCGGCCGGGCGGCGGACCCCTTCTCGACATGGGCCCCTATTACCTCTCGGCGCTCGTGCACCTGCTCGGCCCCGTCGTACGCGTCACCGGCGCAGCGTCCAGGCCACGCGCCGAACGCGAGATCGGCAGCGGTCCCCGGGCCGGAACACGTTTCCCGGTGGAGGTCGACACGCACATCACCGGCATCCTGGAACACGCCGGCGGCGCCCTGTCCACCCTCGTCATGAGCTTCGACGTCCGCGCCGCCCGGCTGCCGCGGATAGAGGTCCACGGCACCGAGGGCTCGCTCTCCGTCCCCGACCCCAACGGTTTCGACGGGCTCGTCGAACTCCACCGCGGCAGCGGCTGGGAACCTCTGCCCGTCTCGGCCGGATACCCGACAGCCGGGCGTGGTACGGGACTTGGCGACCTGGCCGAGGCGATCGCCGCGGGGCGTCCGCATCGCGCGTCGGCCGAACTCGCCCACCACGTACTGGACGTGATGCTCACTCTGCTGGATGCCGCCCAGGGCGGCAGGTCCCTGCCGGTGAACACCACGTGCGAGCGGCCCGAGCGCGTGGATCAGTAGCTTCCGACTGAAGGCGGCAGGCCCTCCTGCCGCCTTCACACGCGCTCGGAATGTCAGCCCAATTAATTGACGCGAACGTCCTTTCGTGGAGCTGAATTCCCCTGACAATTCCCCCTGGTTACCTTGCGATCTGCAAGAAGAAGGAACGAGTGAGAGGCGTTGACTTGATAACACACATGGTTTTACATGGCGGTTACTGGCTGGACAGGAAGGGCTTCCGATGCATGACCGGAGAAAGTCCGGCGAAGAGCGCATAGCCGCATTCCTCAGCGAACGGCTCCGCCCCGCGTTGTATCCGCAGCGGCTGCCCATGGACATCGGCGCCTGGCACATCCCCGGAGAGCCGGTGCCCGTGGGCGTCGCGCTGCGCGCCGACTACACGCCGTTCACGGTGGGGGAGCCCTGGGGCAGCCCGTGGTCGACGACCTGGTTCCGCGTCGGCGCGAACATCCCGGCGCGCTGGGCGGGCCGCCGCGTCGAAGCCCTCATCGACCTCGGCCCCGCCGGTGGCTGTCAGGCCGAAGCCCTCGTCCATGACGAACACGGCATCCCGCTGCACGGCCTGCACACGCACACCGGCGCCGTCCCTGTCACGGCCTCCGCCCGTGGCGGCGAAACGGTTCGCCTCCTCCTCGAAGCCGCCGCCAACCCGCTCATCGACGCGGCCACCGGCAGCGGAGTCCGCTATGGCGACCCGGTCACCGCGGGCGACGCGCCCCTGTACCGGTTCCGGCGCGCCGATCTCGCCGTACGCGACGACGACGTATGGCACCTGCTGCACGACATGGAGACCCTCGACGGCCTCATGCGCGCCCTGCCCGCCGAACTCCCGCGCCGCCACGAGATACGGATCGCCCTGGAGCAGGCGGTCGACGCCGTCGACCCCGACGCCGTCGCCCGAACCGCCGCGGCAGCACGCCGAGTTCTCGCGCCGGCACTCGCAGAGCGCGCTCCCGCATCCGCGCACACGTCAGCGGGCGTCGGGTACGCCCTTCTCGACTCCGGGGGCACCTGGCCGCTGCGCGAGACGGTCCGCGGCTGTGCCCGCACCTTCAGCACGCTGGTCACCCTCGCCGAGGAGTACCCGGAACTCGTCGTCGGGGCCTCCTCGGCCCAGCACTACGCCTGGATGCGGGACCAGCAGCCGCACGTCTTCGAGCGGCTGCGCAAGGCCGTCGCCGACGGCAACTGGGTCCCCGTGGGCGGCACCTGGGTCGAGCCGGACGTCGAACTGGCGGGCGGCGAGGCCCTGGTGCGCCAGTTCGTCCTCGGCCGCCGCTTCTTCCGCGACGAACTCGGCGCGGACAGCGAAGGTGCCTGGCTGCCCGGAGCGAGGGGCGCCTCGGCCGCCTTGCCGCAGATCGCCACCCTCGCGGGCGCGCGCTGGCTCCTCGCGAGGCGCCCTGCCGCCGACCACCCGGCGACCTTCCGCTGGGAGGGCATCGACGGCACCACGCTGTTCACCCACCTCGCGCCCGACATCGCGGCGCTCGCCGACGCCGTGACCGACGTCACCGAAAGCGGCCCCGACACCCGCTCCCTGCTGCCCCTCGGCCGTGCCGCCGAGGGACCCGGCCGCGACACCCTGGAGCGCGCCCGCAGGCTCGCCGACCTGGACGGGTCACCGCGCGTCGCCCTGCGCCACCCCGCGCAGTTCTTCCGTGAGGCGCGGGAGGAGTACCCGCATCCGCCGGTCCGGCGGGGCGGACTCGACCTCGCCCCGCTACAGGGCACGTACACCGGCCAGGCCCGCACCAAGCACGGCAACCGCCGCAGCGAAGTCCTGCTGCACGAGGCGGAACTGTGGTCGGCGACCGCCGCCGTGCGCCACGGCGTCCCCTACCCGTACGACGAACTCGACGCCCTGTGGCGGCGCTTGCTGCTCCAGCAGAGCCGGAGCATCCTGTCGGGCAGCTCCATCGCCTGGGTCCACGAGGACGCCGAACACGAGCACCGCGATCTGCACCGCCGGCTCACCCGCCTGGTGCGGCGCGCGGTCGGTGAACCCGACGGCGCCGGTGTCTGGAACGCCGCGCCGCACCCCCGCCGCGAGGTCGTCACCCTCGCGGCAGGGACCGTCCAGACGTCCGACACGGCTCAGGTCCTGCCCGACGGGCGCCTCGCCGTACTCGCCGACGCGCCCGCACTCGGCGCCGGACCCACCGGCCTTCCTCTCGACGGCACCGCACGCGTGACCGCGCACACCACGGTCGACGGCCAACACATCCTGGACAACGGCCTGTTGAGGGTGCGCGTGGACACGGCGGGGCTGGTCCGCTCAGCCGTCGACCTGGCCACCGGACGGGACGCCCTCGCTTCCGACGGCGCGGGCAACCTCCTCCAACTCCTGCGCGGCGAAGAAAGTCGGGACCTGCTCGGCGCCGGCCAGGTCGAACTGCTGGCGTGCGGGCCCCTGTTGGCGAGGGTTCGCATCCGACGCGGCACGGGACGCTCGACGTTCGTCCAGGACCTGACCCTGACCGCCGGAAGCCACACCCTGACAATCGACACCGAGGTCGACTGGCGCGAGCGTGACACCGTCCTCAAACTGGCCTGGCCGCTCGACGTGCACGCCGAACTCGGCCATGCCGACGTGCAGTTCGGGCACGTCGCCCGACCCACGCACGAGAACGCCGACGGGAGTTCCGCGGAGTTCGCCGCCCACCGCTGGATCCACGTCGGCGAGCACCGCTGGGGCGTGGCCCTGGCCACCGACTCCACCTACGGCCACGACGTCGCCCGGCACACCCGCGAAGACGGCGGCACCACCACTGTCGTACGGCACACGCTGCTGCACGCCCCGAACGGCCCCGACCCGCACGCCGACCGAGGCCTCCACCGCTTCCGGCACACCCTGCGCCCCGGCGCCACCCTCGGCGACGCCATCACCGAGGGATACGCCGTCAACCTCCCGCTCCGCCCGGGCCCGGCCATCGGCCCGCAGCCGCCGCTCGTCCACGTCGACCACCCCGACGTCGTCGTGGAGACGGTGAAACTGGCCGACGACCGCAGCGGCGACGTCGTCGTACGGCTCTACGAAGCACGCGGCGGACGGACCCACGCCGTGCTCTGCGCGGACTTCCCCGTCGAGGCGGTCCACGACACCGACCTCCTGGAGGAACACCCCACACCCCACCCCCATCGGCACGGCCGTGTCCCGCTCACCCTGCGACCGTTCCAGATCCGCACGCTGCGGCTCCGGCGGGCCGGGCAACGCCAGGAGGACAGCAGCGGTGCCTGAGCCACATCCCGACGTGGGCCTCGCGCCCGAAACCCTTGCCGTGCTGCGCGGTTGGGCCGGCAGCGAGGGCCCGCTAGCCACCCGCGCCCATGTCGTCCTGCTCGCCTCCGAAGGGCTCCGCGACGCCGACATCGCGCGCCGCCTCGGCGTGTCACGGCAGACCGTCGGGAGCTGGCGCCACCGCTGGCACAGCGCGGGACTGCCCGGCCTGCGCCAGCGCCCGCGCACCGGCAGGCCCGCGACGGTCGACGAGGCCGAGGTCATCACCCGCGCGCTGCTGGCCCCCGGCGGCAGCGGCGCCAGCCGGGCCATCGCCCGCGAACTCGGCCTCTCCCACGCGACGGTGGCCTCCATCCGCCGCCGCTGGCAGCTCCCGCCCGACGAGTCACCCGCCCCGTACGTGCCGACCCGGCCACCCCTGCCCGGGGCCGACATCTGGGTCATGGGCCTGTACGTCGATCAGGCGCGCGCCGTCCTGCTCGCGGGCACCCGGTCCCAGGCACCGCGGGCCGCCCCGGCCGCGACGGTGATCGGCGAGGACGTCCTGGAGGGCGTGGAACGGGCCTTGTCCACGCTCCGCGCCGCGACCGGTTCCGGGACGGACGCCGACGGTGACAGCACGTTGCTCGCGTACTTGACCGCCGCGGCCGAGCACCACCGGGACATCGCGCTGCACGCCATCGTGCTGTGGGAGAGCGGAGGCGCCCGGCCCGCCCAGGAGCACCGCCGGACCCACTCGCCCGTCACCTTCCACGACCTCCCGGCCAGAACCACCTGGCGCGGCTTCCTGCGCGCCATGATCGCGCTCGACAGCACCAGTCACCCCGAGTCCTCGCGGCGCGTGTACCTCGACCTCGTCGCCGCCCTGCAACGGACCACGCACCGGCCGTCCACGGAACCCGTCCACTGGTTGCGCGAGAACGTCGCCGAGCACCTGCGCGCACCCCATCGGGGCGAACTCCCCTCCCACCCGGCCTCGTTCAGCGGCGTCAACCAGATCGACCTGGGCTCCTTCAACGAGTGCGTGGTCATCGAGTCCGTACGCCTCTCCGGCAGCATCACCCGCGGCGAGATAGCCCACCGCACCGGTCTCACCCAGCAGTCGGTCTCCCGGATCGCCCGCTCGCTCCTGGACCGCGGTGTCCTGGTCGAGGACGCCCAGCGGCGCGCCACCTCCGGAAAACCGCGCACCCCGGTCCGGCTCTGCGGCACCGCCGCGCACGCCCTCGGCCTGCACATCGACCCCGAACTGCTCACCGCCGTCGTCATCGACCTCGACGGCGCGATCGTCTGTACCTGTACGAGGCCGGTCAGCGCCGACATCGATCCCGGCGAGTTCGTCGCCCAGGTCGTCGCGCTGGGCCACGAAGCCCTGGAGAAGGCACAGGGTGCCGTACGCGAGGACGGCCTGCTCGGTGTGGGCGTGGCCGTGCCGGGACCGGTGGACATTGCCTCCGGGACCGTACTCAACCCGCCGCTCATGACGGCCTGGGACGACCTGCCGCTGCTGTACCTCCTCAAGGACCACTTCCCGTGCCGGGTGCTCATCGAGAAGGACTCGCTCGCGGCGGCGGCGGGGGAGCGCTGGATCGGACGTGACCGCAGGGCCCGGGACTTCGCCTACCTGTATCTGGGCACGGGCGTCGGCTCCGGGCTGTACCTCAACGGCGACCTCTACCGAGGAGTGAGCGCCAACGCGGGCGAGTTCGGGCAACTGTGCGCGATCGCCCTCGGGCGGATCGCGGCCGACGGCCGTCCGGAGCTGCTGCCCGAGTGCAACCCCCCGGTCTCCGTACCGGACTTCGCCGCCCGGCTCGGTCTGCGGGTGCCGGGCGGCGGCGGGAGTACGGCAGCCTACCGAGCCGTGGGGCGGGCGGCGGCCGCCGGCGACCCCGCCGCGGTCAGCGCGGTACGGGAGGTGGCACGGGCGGTCGGCGGCGGCGCCCTCGGGCTCGTCGACCTGCTCGACATCGACCTGATCGTGCTCGGCGGCCCGTTCTTCACCGACGACGTCGCGGAGTTCTACCTCGACGAGATCAGCCGTACGGTCAACGAGTTCCCCACCGCGCGCCGACTGCGCCGCGTCGAGGTGGAACGCTCCGTGCTCAGCGCGGAGGCCGCGGCGGTGGGAGCGGCCTCCACGCTGTTCCATGCCGCGTTCACTCCCCGCCTGCGGGGCCGGAACCGCGTCTGAGGCTCCCCCTCACAGGGTCGGTGGGGTGGGCCGTGTGGTCGTCAGGGCGATCTCCTCCTTCAGCATGCGGCCGCCGTCGCCCGTCAGCCGCAGGTAGTAGTCGGAGGAGCAGCGGGTGCCGTCCTCGTCCAGGGCCCAGATGCCCGAACCTGCGGGTACGGAGTCTCCGGTCTCGGCGGTCTTGGCGATCTGGTTGCCCTCGTTGAACTCGTCGTACATCGAGATGTAGATGCCCTGCGCGCCGACGCGGACCATGTTGTAGAACTGCCGCCACATGAAGTCGCCATGGGCACGATGGCGTTCCTGGAGGTCACCCGGCATCACGCACGGCTGGTAGTCGATGCCATGGGCGTCGCAGTCCGCCTGATCGGGTGTGTTGACGCTGGTGAAGAACTGGTCGGACTGGGCGGCGCTGGAGATCCGGCCCACCATCCACGGCGAGATCATGTTGAACGCGTGATACACGTCCGAGAATCCGGCGCGTGAGTCCTCGGTGCCGGTACGCCAGTGCGTTGGCACGCCTCCGATGACGTAACAGCCCTGCGCCTTGAACCAGTTGACGACGTCCAGGCAGGGAGCGGGCTCGAAGGGGCGCCCCGAGTCGTTGAAGCCGAAGCCCCAAATACACACGACCGGCTTTCCGTTCTGCCGTGCGTAGGAACCCGACGCCGTATGCGCCTGCATTTTCGACGTCCAGTCCTCCTTGATCTGGGACTGCATGGACGTCCAGCTCGTGACGTCGTACATGATGTAGAACTTGCGGCCGTTGGCCTCCGCCGCCTGCCGCACCTTCTGCGCCATCGCGTCCCGCGTCGGACCCTCCGAGCCGAAGGGGTTGAACCGCTGCAGTGCGGCGGTGTCGATCGCGTTCTCGCGCATCCACCGGAAGTGTGTGTCGACCGTCTGCTGGTCCCACGAGGTGAACAGGGTCGCGGCCGCGCCGCTCGTCAGGTTCGGATAGTCGGTGGCGAATCCGCGGCTGTACTCGCGCATGTCCGGCCAGGACTTGATGGTGGTGTTGGACAACGACGGCGCACGGCTCATGTCCTGGCTCCAGTGCCACCAGCCGTCGATCGGGGCACCGTCGCCTTTACAGGCGAACCAGCCCTGATAACCGACGGATATCTTGCCGACGACATCGCCCGGCGGGCTCGCGGCCGGTGCGGCGACCGCCTGCTGGAATGCGCCTGTGCCGACTCCCGCCGTGGCGGCGAGCGCGGTGCCGAGAAGGGTTCTTCTTGTGATGCTCACGGAGAATTCCTCCTTGTGGGGGTTCTCCGAAAGTAGGGGAATTCCGCGCTCCGTCACAAGCAGCGGGAAGTGAATGTATCGAGGGGGCCCGGCAATTGATTCGTCAGGCCTCTTATTTTCCGACTTCCGATTCCACCGAATTGTGAGGCGACCTCAGAACGGGTTAATCGGCTACGAACCATGATGTACGCCGGTGCCCGACCGTCACCCGGACCGCCGGGCCGTTGCCCCAGGCAGCGTGAATGTCTCGTAATGAGGCACCCGAACCGCCACCCCACACCGCATGATCAAGAGTGGCAGGTGCCCGTCCACACCCTCAGGAGCCTTCCCGTGCAGACCGTCGAGACCGAAGTACTCATCATCGGGAGCGGCCCCGCGGGCGCCTCGGCCGCGCTGGCCCTGAGCACGTACGGCGTACCGAACATCGTCGCGACCCGCTACGCCCGCCTCTCCGACACCCCCCGTGCGCACATCACCAACCAGCGCACGATGGAGGTGCTCCGCGACCTCGGCGTCGAGCAGGACGTCATCGCGCAGGCCACCCCGCAGCACCTGATGGGCAACACGACCTTCTGCACGAGCCTGGCCGGCGAGGAACTGGGCCGGGTCCGCTCCTGGGGCAACGACCCGCTCGTCCAGGCCGCCCACGAACTCGCCAGCCCCACCCGTATGTGCGACATGCCGCAGCACCTCATGGAACCGGTGCTGGTCGACGCGGCGGTCGCGCGCGGCACCTCCCTGCGCTTCGAGACCGAGTACCTCTCGCACACCCAGGACGCCGACGGCGTGACGGCCACCCTCCGCGACCGGCTGCGCGCAGACACGTACAAGATCCGCGCCAAGTACCTGATCGGCGCCGACGGCGGCCGCTCCAAAGTCGCCGAGGACGCGGGCCTGCCGATGGGCGGCCAGATGGGTGTCGCGGGCAGCATCAACATCGTCTTCGACGCCGATCTGGCCAAGTACACCGCGCACCGGCCCTCCACCCTCTACTGGGTGCTGGCCCCCGGTGCCACCGTCGGCGGCATCGGCGCGGGCCTGGTGCGCAACGTCCGCCCCTGGAACGAGTGGATGATCGTCTGGGGGTACGACGTCACGGCGGGCGCTCCCGACCTGACCACCGAGTACGCGGAGTCGGTCGTCCGGCAGCTCGTGGGCGACGACGACATCCCGGTGACCATCAAGTCGTCCTCGGCGTGGACGGTAAACGAGATGTACGCCGAGACGTACTCCAACGGCCGCGTCTTCTGCGCCGGAGACGCCACCCACCGCCACCCGCCGTCCAACGGACTCGGCTCCAACACCTCCATCCAGGACGCCTACAACCTGGCCTGGAAGCTCAAGCTGGTCCTCGACGGCACAGCGGCCCCGAAGCTGCTCGACACGTACACCACCGAGCGCGCCCCCGTCGGCAGACAGATCGTCACCCGCGCCAACAAGTCCATCGGCGAGACCGCCCCCATCTTCGAGGCCCTCGACGGGCTCTCCCCGCAGACCCCCGAACAGCTCTGGGCCAACATCGCCGCCCGCAAGGACGCGACGGAGGCGGCCGCCAAGCAGCGGCAGGCGCTGCGCGAGGCGATCGCCTTCAAGGTGTACGAGTTCAACGCGCACGGCGTCGACCTCAACCAGCGGTACGCCTCCGACGCGATCGTCCCCGACGGCTCGCCGGATCCCGGCTTCGCGCGCGACCCGGAGCTGTACCACCAGCCCTCCTCCCGCCCCGGCGCCAAGCTCCCGCACGCCTGGATCACCTCCGGGACCCGCACCCTGTCCACCCTCGACACGGTCGGCCGGGGCTGCTTCACGCTGGTCACGGGCATCGGCGGCGAGGGCTGGGTGCGCGCGGCCGGAGCGCTCGACGTGGCGGTCGCCACCGTCGTCATCGGGCCCGGGCAGGAGTACGAGGACCCGTACGGGGACTGGGCGAGGCTGAGCGAGATCTCCGACGCCGGCGCCCTGCTCGTACGGCCTGACGGGTTTGTCGCCTTCCGGTACCCGGCGGCCTCCGACGCCGCCGAGGAGTTGCTGTCGGCGGCGCTGCGACGGATCCTCGGACATGCCTGACGGGACTCAGGGGAGTGGAATGAACACCGACCGCACGACCGATCTCACCAGCGAGGTCGTTGACAGCTTTCAGCGGACCGCCGACCCCCGGCTGTGTGAGCTGCTGACCGCGCTCACCCGCCACCTCCACGACTTCGTCCGTGAGACGGAGCCGACGATGGAGGAATGGGAGCGGGCCATCGCCTTCCTGACCGCGACCGGGCAGATGTGCACGGACACCCGGCAGGAGTTCATCCTCCTGTCGGACGTGCTCGGCGTCTCGATGCTCGTGGAGACCATCAACGGCCATCGCGATCCGGGTGCCACCGAGTCGACCGTCCTCGGCCCCTTCCACATGACCGAGTCGCCGGTCCGCGATCTCGGCGCGAACATCGACCTGGTGGGCAACGGCGAGCAGTGCGTGGTCAGCGGCCGGGTGCTCTCGGCGGACGGCACCCCGCTGCCCGGCGCCGTCCTGGACGTCTGGCAGGCCGATCCCGAGGGCTTCTACGACGTGCAGCGGCCGGACGTCCAGCCCGCGGGCAACGGGCGGGGGCTGTTCACGGCGGATACCGAGGGCCGTTTCTGGTTCCGCACCTGCGTGCCGAGCCCGTACCCGATCCCGACGGACGGCCCGGTCGGCGAGCTCCTGAAAGCGACCGACCGCCATCCCTACCGCCCCGCCCACATCCACTTCATCGCCTCGGCCGCGGGCCACGCCCCGGTCACCACGCACATGTTCGTGGCGGGCAGCGCGTACCTCGACTCCGACGCGGTGTTCGCCGTCAAGAAGAGCCTGGTCCAGGACTTCGCCGAGACCGACGACCCGTCCCTGGCACGGGAGTTCGGCGTCCCGAACCCCTTCCGGTACGCACACTTCGACCTCGTACTGGAGGCGGTATGACCACCGCGCTCGACTTCTCCTACGAGAGCCGGCCCGGGCGGGTCGTCTTCCGGCCCGGCGCGGCGGTCTCCGCGACACCGGGCGAGGTGGCCCGGCTCGGACTGCACAGGGTGCTCGTGGTCTGCGGGAGCCGGGGCTCGGAGGTCGCGCGGGTGGTCGCCGACGCGCTGGGCGACTCCTGCGCGGGGCTGCACGCGGAGGCCCGTATGCACGTACCCGTGGAGGTCGCCGACCGGGCGGTCGAGGTGGCGCGGGCCCTGGGCGCCGACGGCTGTGTCGCGGTCGGCGGCGGCTCGTCGATCGGCCTCGGCAAGGCGATCGCGCTGCGCACCGGACTGCCGCTGGTCGCCGTGCCCTCCACCTACTCCGGCTCCGAGATGACCCCCGTCTGGGGCCTCACCGAGAACGGCGCCAAGCGCACCGGACGCGACCCGGTGGTCCAGCCCCGAACCGTCGTCTACGACCCCGAACTCACCCTCGGGCTCCCCGTCCCCCTCACCGTCACCAGCGGCGTAAACGCCCTCGCGCACGCCGCCGAAGCCCTGTACGCGCCGGACGCCTCGCCCCTCGTCTCCCTCATGGCGGAGGGGGGCGTACGGGCGATGGCCGGGGCCCTTCCCCAGGTGGCCGCGGCCCCCGGCGACCTCGACGCGCGCGGCCGCGCCCTCTACGGCGCCTGGCTCTGCGGGGCCTGCCTCGGCGCCACCACCATGGGCCTGCACCACAAGCTGTGCCATGTGCTCGGCGGCACCTTCGGCCTGCCGCACGCCGAGACCCACACGGTGGTCCTGCCGTACGTCCTCGCGTACAACGCGCCCGCCGCCCCCGACGCGATCGCGGCCTTGTCCCGCGCCCTGGGCACCGACGACGTCCCCCGCGCCCTGCACGACCTGGCCGGAAGGCTCGGCGCGCCCCGCTCGCTCGCAGAACTCGGCCTGAAGGAGGCCGACTTGACGGTCGCCGCCGCGCAGGCCACGACGACGGCTTATCCCAACCCCCGCGAGGTCACCGCGAGCGGTGTACTGGGCCTGCTGACCGCGGCCTACGAGGGCTGGGAGCCGCAGGGCGACACCGTCTAGGGGCGGCGCCAGGGGAGCGCCTGTCCCGGCGCGGCACGCGGAGGGCTCGCTGGCGATGCGCGGCGTGAGCCGGTGAGCATCCCTCGACACGGCCCGTCCTCGGCACGGCCCGTCCTCGGCACGGGCGACGACGGGTCTTCAACTAATGCCAGGGCACGGGGAGTTGGGGAATGGCACCCCACCCGCCTGTCCCGCCGACCCCGGTTCCTCTCCCAATTGATTGGTCGACTTGATTGGTTGACCTGATTGGTCGGCGAGGATTGGTTGACCTTTCATCACTCGGACACCTCCTGACTCTGGCGGTTTCGGCCGTGCCCGGGAAGGATGACCTGGGCATGCCAATACGACCGCCACGAACTGCCCCCACACCGCGGTCGATCAGGAGGACGCAGTGAAAGCAAAGTCGCGCATCGGCCAGGTCTCCCTCATCTTCGGCAGCGCCGTAGCGCTGGTCGTTGCCTTTCCGGGCATCGCCCTCGCCGACCCGCCGTCGGCCCTGCCGGCGAACGCGAACGGGCTGGAGCAGACGTTCCAGCCGGCCTATGACTACGACACGGACGGCTGCTACCCGACGCCCGCCATCGGTCCCGACGGGACCATCAACCCCGGCCTCAACCCGACCGGGGCGCTCAACGGCTCATGCCGGGACTCATGGGACCTGGACAACACCAACGGGTACTCGCGGGAGAAGTGCAACAACGGCTGGTGCGCGATCATGTACGCCCTCTACTTCGAGAAGGACCAGGCGGTGGCCGGCAGCAGCCTCGGCGGGCATCGCAACGACTGGGAACACGTCGTGGTGTGGGTCCAGGACAACGTTGCCAAGTACGTCTCCACCTCCGCCCACGGCGACTTCAACACCTACAGCAGTGACGCGATCCGCTGGGACGGAACGCACCCCAAGATCGTCTACCACAAGGACGGAGTCAGCACGCACTGCTTCCGCCCCGCGAACTCCGCCGACGAGCCGCCGGAGAACCACCAGCACACCTGGCAGTTCCCCCGCCTGGTCGGCTGGGACGGCTACCCCGCCGGTCTGCGCGACAAGCTGAACGCGTACAACTTCGGCAGCGCCGTCTTCGGCCTCAAGGACGGCAACTTCAACTACCACCTCGATCTGGCGAAGCCCGACGGGATCGCGTTCGACCCCAACGCCTGATGAACTGAACTCCGGGGAGCGCCCAGCGCGTCATCGCTCCCCGGCCTCAGCCACGTAACCCTCACCCTCACCCTCCGCTGCGCGACGGGACGGTGACCGCCCGTGCGAGTGCGGCCACTCGCGTGCGGTAGGGTTTACCTGCGTGAACACGGGGGTGACTCCGGTGGAACGCACCGGGACGTGGCGCAGCTTGGTAGCGCACTTGACTGGGGGTCAAGGGGTCGCAGGTTCAAATCCTGTCGTCCCGACGGTGCGAAGGGTCTTCACGGGCGAGAGCCTGTGGGGGCCCTTTTCGTATGCCGGAGCTCAGGCGGCGACGGCCGACCACCGGGTCACGCACTCGCGTGGAGGAAGTCCCCTTGATTCGGAATGTGGCCCATACGGGTCGGAACGAGACCGCCCCGGCCGGAAGGATCCGGCCGGGGCGGCTCAGGTCGCGGACCGGGGTCCGCGGACGGTGCGTCAGGCGAGGGTCGCGAGCGCGTCGTTCCAGGTGGCCGACGGGCGCATGATCTTGGCCGCCTTGGCGGGGTCGGGCTGGTAGTAGCCGCCGATGTCGGCGGGGGAGCCCTGGACCGCGTTCAGCTCGTCGACGATCGTCTGCTCCTGCACGCTCAGCGTCTCGGCGAGCGCGCCGAAGGCCTTGGCGAGGTCGGCGTCGTCGGTCTGCTGCGCCAGTTCCTGCGCCCAGTACAGGGACAGGAAGAAGTGGCTGCCGCGGTTGTCGATACCGCCGACGCGGCGGGTCGGCGACTTGTCCTCGTTGAGGAAGGTCGCCGTCGCACGGTCGAGGGTGTCGGCGAGGACCTGGGCGCGCGCGTTGCCCGTGGTCGTCGCGAGGTGCTCGAAGCTGGACGCCAGCGCGAGGAACTCGCCCAGGCTGTCCCAGCGCAGGTAGTTCTCCTTGACGAGCTGCTGCACGTGCTTCGGCGCGGAGCCGCCGGCGCCCGTCTCGAAGAGGCCGCCGCCCGCCATCAGCGGGACGATCGAGAGCATCTTGGCGCTGGTGCCCAGCTCCAGGATCGGGAACAGGTCGGTCAGGTAGTCACGGAGTACGTTGCCGGTGACGGAGATCGTGTTCTCACCGCGGCGGATGCGCTCCACGGAGAGCTTGGTCGCCTCCCGGGGGGACAGGATGCGGATGTCCAGGCCCTCGGTGTCGTGCTCCGGAAGGTAGCGCTTGACCTTCTCGATGATCACCGCGTCGTGCGCGCGGGTCTCGTCCAGCCAGAACACCGTCGGGTCACCGGTGGCGCGGGCGCGGGTGACGGCCAGCTTCACCCAGTCCTTGATCGGGGCGTCCTTGGTCTGGCAGGCGCGGAAGATGTCGCCGGCGGAGACGGCCTGCTCCAGGACGACGTTCCCGGCCTCGTCGACGAGGCGGACCGTACCGGTGGTCGCGATCTCGAAGGTCTTGTCGTGGCTGCCGTACTCCTCAGCCTTCTGCGCCATCAGACCGACGTTCGGCACGGTGCCCATCGTCGCCGGGTCGAAGGCGCCGTTGGCGCGGCAGTCGTCGAGGACGACCTGGTAGACGCCGGAGTAGCTGCTGTCCGGCAGGACCGCGAGCGTGTCCTGCTCCTGGCCGTCCGGGCCCCACATGTGGCCGGAGGTACGGATCATGGCCGGCATGGACGCGTCGACGATCACGTCGGACGGCACGTGCAGGTTGGTGATGCCCTTGTCGGAGTCGACCATCGCCAGCTCCGGGCCCTCGGCGAGCTCGGCGTCGAAGGACGCCTTGATCTCGGCGGCCTCGGGCAGCGACTCCACGCCCTTGAAGATGCCGCCCAGACCGTCGTTCGGGGTCAGACCGGCGGCGGCGAAGGTCTCGCCGTACTTGGCGAACGTCCTCGGGAAGAAGGCGCGCACGACGTGACCGAAGATGATCGGGTCCGAGACCTTCATCATCGTGGCCTTGAGGTGCACCGAGAACAGCACGCCCTCGGCCTTGGCACGGGCGATCTGCGCCGTGAGGAACTCGCGCAGCGGCGCGACGTGCAGGACGGACGCGTCCACGACCTCGTCCGCGAGTACGGGTACGGACTCACGCAGCACGGTGGTGGAGCCGTCGTCGCCGGCCAGCTCGATACGCAGCGAGCCCGCCGCCGAGATCACCGTGGACTTCTCGGTGGAGCGGAAGTCGTCGACGCCCATGGTCGCGACGTTCGTCTTCGACTCGGACGACCACTTGCCCATGCGGTGCGGGTGGGTCTTCGCGTAGTTCTTGACCGACGCGGGGGCGCGGCGGTCGGAGTTGCCCTCGCGCAGCACCGGGTTCACGGCGCTGCCCTTGACCTTGTCGTAACGGGCGCGGATGTCGCGCTCCTCGTCCGACTTCGGGTCCTCCGGGTAGTCCGGGAGCGCGTAGCCCTGCTCCTGCAGCTCGGCGACCGCCGCCTTGAGCTGAGGGACCGAGGCCGACACGTTCGGCAGCTTGATGATGTTCGCCCCGGGCGTCTTCGCCAGCTCACCGAGCTCCGAGAGCGCGTCAGGGATGCGCTGACCCTCCTCCAGGAACTCGGGGAAGAGGGCGATGATGCGCCCGGCCAGCGAGATGTCACGGGTCTCCACAGTGACACCCGCCTGCGAGGCATACGCCTGGACCACCGGCAGGAACGAATACGTCGCCAGGGCCGGGGCCTCGTCAGTGTGCGTGTAAATGATGGTCGAGTCAGTCACCGGGTGCTCCGCTCCACGTCTGCAACATTGCTCGACATCAAGATATCTCCTGAGCGACCCGGGCTCGACAGGGGTCTGCGTTGGCCCTACTCCGCGAACGCCCGAGGGCGGATTTCCGGCTGGCCGGGCTGGAGCTTTAACCCCGTGCGGCGTTCGATGACACGGGGAGGGTCTTTGAGCCTGTCCAGGGACTTCCGTTAAACGCACTGTAGTGCGGAAGCGGAGTCGGCATCATGCAAGACGTGATCACCACGGAGTTCGATGGCTGCGGGAAGTGCCTGGTAGTGGTGCGTCGGTTGTCGCGGAAGTCGGATGCGACGTCATCGCCGGAACGGCAGCTTGACCAGTCGTTGGCGGCGGTGGCATCGGTGGGCGGACACGTGATTGCGTTCGCCGACGACTGGGAGGTCAGTGGCGCTACGGATCCGTTGACGCGTCCGGGGCTTGGTCCGTGGCTGCGGGGGGAGATGGGCCCGTACGCGGGCATCGTGGGTGCGGCTGTTGACCGGATCGGGCGCAATCAGCGTGATGTCCTCAACACCGCGTACGCCATTCACGAGGCAGGGCGCATGCTGGTGACCTACGGGCATGACGGCCCGTGGGACCTTACCGACCCGGCGGACGAGATGAGGCTCAGTATGGAGAGCTTCGGAGCACAGATGGAGCTTCGGGCGATCCAGAAGCGCAACCGGGAGGAGACCCTCCGGGCCCGGGATGCGGGTGAGCCGAAGCAGATGAACCCCTATGGATACCGCTACGTGCGCTTGGTCCCGATGGGCAAGGTGGATCATGTGGAGGTCGACCCGGTGGCCGCCGAGATCATCCGAACGGTTGCCGAGCGCATCCTGACTGACACCACGGGGAGGATCACCACATACACGGAGGCTGCGCGGCTGACACGGGCGGGGGTTCCGTCGCCACGTGATCACCGGGCGGTCATGTACGGGCGGGAGCAGAAGGGGACGCCGTGGACCGGTCCGGCGATCCGGAACATCCTCACCAGCGAGGCATCCCTAGGGTTCCTGATGCACCAGGGGCGTCCGGTCATCGGCAGGGACGGGCACCCGGTACGGCTGGCGCCGCCGCTGTGGGACCGAGCCACCCGGGATGAGCTGGTCAAGGCCACCGCGCCGAAGCAGCAGCGCACCCGCCGGGGCAGCAGGGCACCGAAGGGGACACGGCTGCTGTCGGGGCTGGCGTACTGCGGAACGTGCGGACGCCGCCTCAAGGTCACCGGCGGGGAGGCGGACACCACCACCTATGTGTGCAACGGCCGGTTCATGGGCGTCATCGCGTCCCAGCACTGCAAGCCCGCCCCCACCATGCGCGGTCACCTGCTGGACGCCGAGGTCACCACGTGGTTCCTGGCCCGGTACGGCACGGGTCAGGTGATGCGCCGGGAGTACGACCCGGGCACCGGCTACGCCGCCCGCATCACCGCGCTGGAACACGACCGCAAGCGGCTGCGCGAGGACCGAGCGGCAGGGCTGTACGACGCCGACGACGACGCGGCATGGTTCCGCACCGAGTACGCCCGCATGGGACGCGAGATCACCGAACTCAGGGCACTGCCCGACGGGGCCCCCGCCATGCGCATGATGCCCACCGGCCAGACCATCGCCGACGCGTGGCACGACGCCCCCGACGACGCGGCCCGCCGGGAAATCCTCACCGGCTATGACGTCCGCGTGACCCTCCATCCCGCCAGTGCCCCGCAGCGCGTCCGCATCACCGGCGCCAGCCTCTTGCAGGAGGAGGCCGCCTAACAACCGACACATGCCAGGGGACCGACAGAGGGACATCTCTCCGCCGGTCCCCACGCATGCCCGCACACAAACGATCTCGCTCCCGCTCCCGGCACAGTCCCCGCCGTGCCCCGCCCGCCCACCCGTGCAACCCCGCCATGGCGCGCCCGTCACCGAGAGCCCAGCGCCATGCCCCACCCACCCGCCCAGACTTACGGCCCTGTCAGCCTCACTCCGGCTGTATCCCGCCGTCCCAACTCCCGACCAGTGCCAACGACGGCAGGAGATACCGCACCGTTGTTCCGGTTCTCGTGGTGAACTCCACAGCTCGAATCAGCAGGTCACACAGAGAAGGTCCCCCCAGCCCGGCGAGCAGGTCCACCGTCCCGCCCATGATCTCCGACAGCAGCCACGGAACCGAGCTGTAGTGGAACACTCCGGCCGTGTAGTCGGCGGCCAGCCGGAACGTGAGATCCGAACCGCTCGCGTTCTCCACCACGGCCCGGAACCCGGCTGTCCGCGTCATGATCTCCCACGGCTCACAGGCAGAAGGATGCGCTTCGCGCGCTTCCCCTCCGAGGAGCCGGGCGACCGCAGCCGCCGTATCCGGACCCGCGGTCGTCACACGCCAGGTGCTCAGAGCCTCCTGACGGCCCTTCACCGTGCGGAGACAATGGAACCGGCCGACAACACTGTCAGGCCGCATCGGTCCAGCGGTTTTCAGCGGCGGCCAGTTCCTGTCTGATCTCCCGGAGCAGGATGAGGTCTTCGGCGATTCCGGCCGCGATCTCCGCCTCTGCGAGGGTGTGACCACTTCCGACGTAGCGCCAAGCCGAGTCGGTAACCGTCGCCGGACCTGTATCGGCGGCAAGCCCACACCTCTCGGCACGGTGGGCGGTGCGAGCGGTCCGCAACTCCTCGTACGTGGTGGAGTACCGGCGGGATTTGGTGAGGACGTGGCCCCGGTAGCCGAGGGTGTGTGCCCAGGCGCGCAGGCGTAGGTGTTCCAGTCCGGGCAGCCGTCCCAGGCGCCAGCAGGTGCCCATGAGCGCGCGCATGTGTGCGGAGACGGACAACAGCGCGATGTCGTCGGGCGACCTGACCGGGTAGTCCGTGCCGCCCGCATCGCCGACGCTTTTGGAGACGTACTTTGCGACGTACGCGGCGACAGCCTGATCGGTGACCGGCCCGTCATCGGCGAAGCCGCGCCGGATCGGATGCACGTCGAGTTGCCCACCCCAGCGGAACACCAATTCGCCGAGGCCGGGCACGTAGGGCATGGAGACTTCCGCCGATGCCGCGGCAGAGCGCACGGCAGCGTCGAGGAGTTCGGCACTGGCCCAGTCGGGCGGGGGCGCGGTCGGTCCGTCGGGTCCGTCGAGGCGGATCACGGCATGGAAGTGCACGGCGCCCCGCCGCTGGTACTCCGTGACCTTGGCGAAGCTCAGCCGCAGATGATCCCCGATCTTCGATTGGGGGATGCCGGCGGACGTGGCGAGGTGACGCCGGATCGCGCGGGTCGTCCTGTTCCACAGCTCCCCGGCATGCGCGTGCCACAGCACGTGGGACGGGTAGTCGTAGCAGTCCGCGCAGAGCGGTTGCCCTGTTGCCGGATCGTCCGCCGCGTGGACGTGGCCGCAGCCGAGGGGCCGCCCATGCTCGCAGGTGCCGCCATCGCGACGAGGACGGCAGCGCTCACCCTCGGGAGTAGCCCGGTGGACCGCGCCGAACGAGGGAGCGGTGAGGGTGACGAACAGCCGGGGATGGGCGGTCACCGTCACAGGCACGCTCTTGCCGCCCAAAAGGCCAGAGCGCACGAGATGGAACGTGTCGCCGGAGTGGAGGCGCGAGCACGGCGCGCAGCGCGAATCCCGGCGGTTGCGGCACCGTATGGCCAGTCGCCCACCCGGCTCGGCGTGGGTGTCGTAGTGGCGCAGCACCTGCCCCGTGTCGGCGTGGACCAGGGTCGTGTGGCCCGCGAGGTAGATCGGGTGGGCACATCCTCCCGTGGCTCTGATCTGTTCGAGCCAGCGTTGAAAGCCTGGTTCATTGGCGAGGCGTATCAAGTCCCGTTCGGTGTCGGAGAGTCGGCGGAGACGCTCCGCCCGGTGAAGAGCGGAGCGCCGCGCGTCAGCGGTTGTGAGTTGCATGCAGGGGGCGGTGACCTTTCGGTGCGGGCAGTCAGACGGACTGCGCAGGCGTGGCTGTGCGGGTGAGGGCGATGCACGGTGCTCCTTAGGGGAGTTGAGGCGTGGAAGGTCAGGAGTGCTCGGAGCACATGCCGACGAGGACGCCCAGGGCGGCGATGATGAGGAGGAACTTCAAGAACCGGGCCATGCGCGGGACCTCCTTTCAGGCCACGGCGTACGGGATGTGATCAGCGCTTGCGCCGACGGTCGCGGCAGCAGCGGCAGCGCCGCAGGTGTCCTGCGCGAGTACGCAGCCGGACACGACGGCAGTACGGGCAGCGGATGAAGCGATGAGGCACGCGTTCACCTCTCAGCGGCCATCGGGCCGGATCACGCGATCAGCCGGGTAAGCACCCAGTTCACAAATTCAGCGACCATGAAGAACGCGGCCGTCTGGCTGACGTAGAAGCCGAACAGGAAGATCAGTACGGCCATCCACCACACGACGTCCCGCGACTTGACGAGGAGCACGGTTGCCAGGCCGAAGACGAAGGCCAGCGGCAGCGCAGCTTCTTCCGTCATACCGAATGCCAGTACCGTCACGCTGCATCACCTCCCCGACCCATGGCCCGCGTGAGGGCGGGCAGGTCCGGCGTGAGGTGAGCGTTCCGCTCCGCGTAGCGCTGCGCCCCGTCCGGGGTGACCAGGTGCGAGCGAGCCCGCGTCCACTGCCCACCAATGGTCGTGACCGCTACCCCCCGTTCGTCCTCTGTGATCGCCTGCGCAACGATCACGGCATCGGGCGACAGGTCACCCCACGTCATTTCCGCCGTTGCTTCGTCATGGACCCGGTGGCAGACCCGGCCGCCCAGCTGAGCGCGCAACGCGGTGGCGCCGGGGCCGAGTTCGGAGCCGAAGCGCTGTGCCGCCACCACCAGGTAGACGCCGAGCGCCGCACCGAGCTGCGCCAGCCGCAGCAGGAGCGTGGAGCACTCCAGACTCTCCTTGCGACCGGCCAGCGAGCCGCCCGACAGATAGAGCTCCGCGATCTCATCCACGACCACCACGACCGGCACCGGACGCGCGCCGTCAGCGAGTTCCCACACGGACCGCACCCCGGCCGACCGGCACACGGCCATCCGGTCCTCTACCTCTTCGACCAGGGCAGCCAGCAGCGCCAGCGCCTCACCCCGGTTGGTCGCCAGCGCCGACAGCCGTCGGGCGAACAACCCCAGCTCCATACCGCCCTTGCAGTCGATGCCCACCAGGGCCACGGGCTGCGCGCCGAGTTCGCTCACCAGGGACGCCAGCAACGTGGACTTCCCCGACTGAGTGGCACCGGCCACCAGCCAATGCGGCACCTTCCGCAGGTCGATGGTCCACGCCGATCCGTCCCCCATCCGGCCGACCACGGCAGCCAGCAGACGCGGAGCCGGGAACCGCCGCCACGCCGTGTTGTCGGCAAGAGGGTCACGCGCCGTGGCGATGATCAGCACCTCACCACGCTTGACGGAGATCACCCGCACCACATGGACCCGCCACGCGTGCACGAACGCCTCTGCGCTCCTGATGAACAGCGCCGGGGTCTGTCCCGGAAGCAGATGCACCCGCACGGACAGACCGGTCAGCATGGCCCGGGGCACCCCGAGCCGGGGCGGAACCGGCCGCAGCGCGGAGCCCTTGACCATCGCGTCACGGCCGATGACGGTGTAACGCGGTCGCCGGGCAACCGCCAGGTCCGCGTTCTGGCACAGCCGACGCCAGGTGAACAGCATCCGGCACACCACCACCGGAAAACCGAAGAGATACCAACGCCACGGGCCGCCCCTGCCTCGTTGCAGCCAGACCGGCAGGCGCGGTTCCCACCACCTCTGAGACAACAGCCCCAGGCACAGCACGGCCGAGATGATCCAGATCACCAGTTCCCACGGCATCACCGCTCACCCCCCTGCCGCCCCCGCCGCCGCTCCTGACGAACTATCAGAACTTGCCGGGCATGCTCGGCAGTCGATTCGGCATGACGGATGATCAGGAGCAGTACGTCATCCACGGACTGGCCGTCGGGCAGCGCGGTCAGCAGAGCGTCACAGCCCGACAGCACCCGAAGATCACGCATCAGACGCCGTACCGGGTCGGTGCCCTTCGCGGTCATGACGGCTCACCACCCTCGCGAGCGAGAATGAAAGCCGCCATCCGCGAGGCCTCTTCCGTGTCCTTGGCCATCCGTGCCAGCGAGACCCGCCGTGTCCTGGCGTCCATCGGGCAGGAGTCGATGATGTGCGCGAGCGTGGCCAGACTGGTCAGCCGGTCGAACAGGGCTTCCCAGTCCCAGTCAGGATCTATGTCGGTCACGGCTCACCGCCCGCCGACTTGCCCCGCCCCACGGGCGCGCCCGAAGCCGGAGCCGGAGCAGCCGGGACGACAGCCGAGGCGCGGAAGGATGTCCCCTTGCGGCCGTCGATCTCCCAGGCCACCGCCACCAGGTCGGCCACCTGCACCCGCACGCCCTCCGCCAGGCCCGCAGGCTCACCGGGGACCGCGACATCGATCACTTCGGCCCGCCGGGTGGCCAGCTGCCGTACGGACACACCGACGACGTAGATCGAGTTGCCATCGCGATCCTTGCGAATCTCTCCCGTCTCCTGATTGACGCGCGGTTCCGGAGGGACCACGCATAACAACGTACCCAGCCTTGACACATCCACCGGGATGTTCTGCATAGGCACTCACACCCTCTCTGGTCGGACTCAACAGGCCACATTAATTTGCAACTGCGACTTGTTCTGATGAGTGCGAGCATGCCCGAGGATGCCCAAAGTTGGCAAGCGCTTATCCTGACGAGTGCGGGATGGACGTCCGCATAGCGCAGGGCACTGACAATCGATCCGGGCGACGCCCAGGGGGAGCCAGCCATGCCGGACGACGATCTTGTTCGACCGGACGCGATGTACCGGCAGCTAGCAGGCCGTCTCGCCGAGGCCATCACGGCAGGCGAGTACTCCCCTGGCAGCGTGCTGCCGAGCGAGACACAGCTCATGAAGCGCTACGGGGTCTCACGGCCGACCGTGCGCGCGGCGGTCGCTGAGCTGCGGGCCATGGGACTGACGGAGAGCCGCCACGGACAGGGGACGTTCGTGCGCGCGATCGACGTGCCGACCACCGTCATCGACCGAACGATCACCCGCACCGGCAAGCGCTACACGACCGGATGGGAAGCCGTAGAAGCCGAGTTCCCAGCTGTCACACGGGACCACGCGACGGGAGTCACCGGCCAGCTGCTGGAGCGTGACGAAGAGGCCGTGTTCATCGCGGAACGGCTGCTGACGGACCCCGCCACAGGCGCCCGCGCCATGCACCGCACGGTAATCCCGTTCGATATCGCCCACGACGTACCCGAGTTGGCCAAGTCACCGGACACCGAACCGGCCGCGATCTACGCAGCGCTCACCGCCGCCGGGCACACCCTCACGTGGACCGAGTTCGTCACCGCCCGCAGCCCGCTGCCCGACGAACGCGCCGCCCTCCGCATGGCCGACACAGGCCCGATCCTGGTCACCTACCGCGTCACAGCGAACGCCGACGGCCGCCCTCTCATCCTCGAAGAGCTGCACGCCCCTGCGGACCGGGCTCAACTCGCCTACCGCATCACCGCTCAGAAGGCCACCCCACGGCACTAACTGTGCGCGTTTTGGACGTAGTTACCCGCACGGGCGCCCCTTGCCTGGTCTTCCGCTGGCACCATGAGTGGCGAGTCAGGTGCTCACGGGCGTGCGATAAGAACAGGGGAACGTCAGTGGATGCGGTCGTGGTGGCAAGTCAGATTTCGCCGTACATCGTGGCCGCCGTGCAGAGCTTCGGTGCGGCGGTACTCACCCGGGTCAATGACGCAGGCGCGGAGGCCAGCGTGTCCCTGGGGCAGCGGATCATCCAGCGCATCCTGCGCCGTGACGCCGCAGATCGCAGCGAGGAGGAGACGGCCGTGGCAACCGCTGTGGATGATCTCGTCGGCGCACCAGACGACTCCGACCTCCAGGCCGCGCTACGGGTGCAGATCAAGAAAGCCCTGGTGGCAGATCCCGAACTGGCCACCGCGGTAGGGGAACTGGCTCAGCGCGGCGGGATCTCCATCATCGCATCGGGCGAACGCGCGGTTGCCGCTCACACCATCCACGGCAACATCCACACCGGCGACACCACCCCCGGCACACCAAGGTGACCCAACCCGAATCAGCACCGTTGCGCATCGGGGCGTTCGGTGAGCGGTCGGTCGCCGCTCACACCATCGGTGATGTCCACACCGGCGACACCATCAACCTGCCGAAAGAAGCGTTGATTGCACCTGCGGAAGTCGCGGTACCACCGGGGTTGAACAATCTTCCCGAGCCGGCCAGCCCGCTCTTCCTCGGACGCGAGGAAGCGATGACGGAACTGCGGGAGCGGATGCAGACGAGCACGGGTGTGGTGACCCAGGCCGTCCATGGCCTGGGAGGTGTCGGTAAAACCACTCTCGCACTCCACTACGCACACGACCAGCGCGCCGAACACACGGCCGTGTGGTGGCTCACCGCGTCAACTTCCGAGACGATTGAGGCGGGGCTGGCGGAACTGGCCGTCCGCGTGTACCCGGCCCGCGACATCCCCAGCATCACCATCCCCATGCACGCGGAATGGGCCAGGGCCTGGCTCCAGGCGTACCCCGGTTGGCTGCTGATCTTCGACAATGCGGAGAATCCCGACCACGTCGCCCCGCTCATCGGCCAACTCCCCGGCGGCCACCACCTCATCACCACCCGTCGCGCCACCGGCTGGCACCACCTCACCCCCGAACCCTTGCGCCTAGACGTCCTCACCCCCCAAGCAGCCATAGACCTCCTGACCCGCATCACTGGCGAGAACAGCGACGAAGGCCGGCGCAACGCCGGAAAACTCGCCAAGGAACTGGGGTTTCTACCCCTGGCGCTGGAACAGGCCGCCGCCTACATCCAGCACAACCAGACCACCCACGCCCGCTACCTCACCCACCTCACGCGCTATCCCGCACGGATGTTCGCCACCCCGCCCGGAGGCGGCACCCACGCCCGCACTCTCGCCCGGATCTGGCGCATCACCCTGGACACCATCAGCGCCACCACCCCGCTCGCCGTGGACCTACTGCGCACCCTGGCATTCCTCGCCCCCGACCATGTCCCGCGCGATCTCCTAGAAGCCGCCGACGCAGACGATCCACTGGCCATCGAAGAGGCCCTAGGACTTCTGCACAGCTACAGCATGATCACCCTCACCCCACAGGACATAAGCACCCACCGCCTCGTGCAAGCCGTGGCCCGCACCCCCGATGCCAGCACCGGACCACAAGCCGACCCGCACCGAACCCCGGAACTTATCGACCACGCTCGCCAGCACGCCACTGCTGTACTCAACCGTGCGCTACCCGAAGATCCGTCCACCCATGTCGCCGGATGGCCACGATGGCGAACCCTACTCCCCCACATCGAAGCCCTTATCAACCTGACTGACCCAGCGCAAGACACCTCAGACATTCACTTTGTCCTCAACGAGACCGCTGTGTTCCTAAACGGCCAAGGCCAGGTCGCTCAAGCGATCACGTACCACGAGCGCTCCATGGCAACAGCCGAACGACTATTCGGCACCGACCACCGCGAAACCCTCACCTCCTGCAACAACCTCGCCTACGCCTACGAATCGGCGGGGGACCTGGCCCGCGCCATCCCCCTCTACGAGGCCACTCTCATCGACCGCGAGCGGGTTCTGGGCACCGACCACCCCGACACCCTCGCCTCCCGCAACAACCTCGCGGGCGCCTATCAGGCTGGCGGGGACCTGGCCCGCGCCATCCCCCTCTACGAGGCCACTCTCATCGACCGCGAGCGGGTTCTGGGCACCGACCACCCCGA
>NZ_JBHXWK010000001.1:548787-1114904 GCF_042671685.1 Streptomyces sp. NPDC127595
CCGCCTCCCGCAACAACCTCGCGGGCGCCTATCAGGCTGGCGGGGACCTGGCCCGCGCCATCCCCCTCTACGAGACCACCTTTGCTGACGCCACGCGGATCCTCGGCGACAAGCACCCCTCCACGCGAATCTTTCGCGGCAATCTCATCGGCGCCTATCTCGCACGCCTGTGACCAGCTCTGTCCCCATGTGGCGCTCTGAACCATCCAGTGACGGGCCTCTGTGACGGGCCTCGATCGGTCTAACTCTTCTCTACTTGCTCAAGGGCGCGCCTGCGGCGCGCCGACGGCCGGGCGCCCCGGCCGGGCTGCGGCGTGACCGCCGGTCCCGGCCGGACGTCCGCCGCCCGGCAGCCGACAATGCCCGAACCGCAGGAAGGCCGCCGCCAGGCCCCGGCCGAGGAACCCACGGCCCAGCGGTCAGCGGATACACGAATCCGCGTGCTTGCGCGCCCGGGACTGTGCGGGACCACGGGACGCCTTCTCGTCCAGACGACAGCCCGTGCACGTCACCCACACGTATCCCTTGTCGTCTTCCTCGACACGGACCGTGCCACGCCCCCGGGTCCGTAGCGACCGCCCGATCGCCTTCCGCCTCTGCGTCATCCCGGAACCCTCCGCATCTCTGCCCCGCCCATGATGCGAGGCTCAACCCACGTACGGCTAGGGGTGGACGGCAGCCTGAGGGATTAGGCAGCCACCATGGGGCGAGCCTCGAAGATCATGGCCCCAACGTCGTACTTCACCGGGCAGGTCCACAGACTGCCCGACGATCCGGAAGCTTGCGGGGCCATGATCACTCGCCCCATGGCAGCTCCCGCCCAAAGCCCCATGCCGCCGGCCACGTACGCACGCGCGGGCGGACATCTCGACTAGTTCAGGAAGCCAGCCCGCGCCGCAACGCCGTTGCGACAAGCCGAGCACCAGCAGGCGTACCGCGCAGCCGCACCACCCCGCGCCCCTCATCATCCGTGCCCGCCACCGCCCACGCGTCGCCCCTGGCCAAGCCCGCCGCCACGAGAGCGGCGTTCACCTCCGCCGCTGCCTCCAACGCGTCGAGACAGTCCGGCATGTAGTCGAGCCCGCGCACTCACGGCATGCTGCCCAGATCCTTGCCCCAGTTCTCTGCCGACTCTCTGTCGTCCATCCCCGCACACACTCCCCACCGACACCCGCATGTCGCTTGCAGAAGCAAAATCTAACGCACCTCAGCCATACAGACGACCGATTCCCGCACATCGGTTTCACTCGCCCCGCATACAACAACTCACAGGGAAGCAAGGACTGTTGCGCTCAACCGCCGCACGCTCAGGGGCACCACGGGAACATGTGCGCCCAAGCAAACTCCGCACACAACAAACGCGGCCCCCTCCCACCAGGGGAGAGGACCGCGCACAAGGCCAGCACCGGGGGCGCCTTCCCGGCATGGCAGCTACCTCAGGTAGCTCTTGTAGACGTAACCCCGCGTCAGCCTCGGCAGACCGCCCGCCGAACGCTGCTTGAGCACCACGCCCACCCAGTCCGCGTTGTACGACGGGTGGTACGTCTCGCGAATGAACACGCGATCACCCTTGTACAGCAGGCCCTTGACCCACCCGTTGTAGCCCGGCTTGGACCGAAGGCGGAGCCCGTTGGCCGCAACTGAAGCCGTCGACCCCGCCCGCACGGCCGTCACGACGCCACCGCCACCGGCCGGAGCAGCAGCCGCACCGGAGGCTGTCACCCCCACGACGGCCAGCAGCACGGCCACCATTGCCGCCAGGGCCACCCCCAGCTTCCTTCTGATCTTGTACATGCATGACCTTCCAACTCGCACGATGACGAGTCCCGGCGGACTCATCCGACCGGTTCTCGTCCTGACGAGTCACGAGCATGTTGGTTGCGATAGCAAACGTCAAGAGGGTTGCCGTGCCAAGTGCGGCGGCGGCCCCCGCTCGCGCGGCGACCAGGGGGATCCGGTAGCCACTCGGCCCAGGCGGGCAGTTCGCAGCCCTTAACTCAGCCAACAGCTGTAGCTGGAAGTACAGGCGGCGGGGCCGTCAGGAGTGCCCGACTCGAGGAAGATATTAGAAAGATTTGCGCCAAAACAATCAGGTGCAGTTAACTAATGTCCGAATCAGGTAAACAAGCCAGTCGGGGATCCTTTCAGGTCAATCACTTTACCCCCTTTACAGTAAGGTCTAGACCTGTGCGAAGATCCCTTTGCAGCCCCCACACGGGGGGCTGATGGGAGGGGTACTTCATGAAGGTTTCCGGTAGATCCATAGCTCTCGCCGTTGCGGGCGCAGCCCTGGCTACTGGCGTTCTCGCCGCGCCGGCCACTGCGGACGGTTCTCAGGTAAGCGCCGTCGGTACCACCACCCACATCCGGGGGGACGGCACTCAGCCGCCTGCGGAACTGGGCAACCCCACGGAATGGGGCGTGGTGGAGCTCACGATGAACGACTCGGCGGGAAGCATTTCGCCGATGACCATCGTCGAGATCGGTGGCGGAACTTGGAGCTACGGCTGGTACCTCACCGCGGACGGTAAGTACTGCTACTCGAACTACTACCACCACGACGTGATGCACGGCTCGACTGCGGAGCTAGGCGGCAGTTCGATCAAGCACGTTGTGGTTGCTGGGGAATACTCCAACGCCCATCTCACGGGGGGCGCAGGCTACACGTGCAACGCCTACTACGCTAAGTACTAAATCTTCATCTCCAAACACCCCCGGCGTGGCACCTGGGGCTGGATAAGGTGAAGTTCGCTCCACTCCTGGGTTTCTGTGCGGGCGCCCTCACAGAAACCCAGGAAGAGTACAAGCTGCACCTTAGGGATTGACCACAGAATAGGGTAAGAAAATCATTTACTTTCCGCGTGATCGTGTCGCGCCTATCACGGTAGCTCTCGGGGCGGGTGTGATACTTGGAGCAATTGGCCCGCTCGCGGGTGAATTCGAAAATCCGATTTTCCGTGCTGTGAGCCTTGCCTTTTCCGGGGGATGGTCGTGGGCGCTTTTTGCCTTTATTGTGGGCTACTACCGCAGATCTAAGGTTGAGTCGGCGCTGCTGGCTTCTTCGGCGTTGGCCGTCGGCGTGGTTGTGTACTACCTCTTCAAGTTTCTGAATCCCGCCGCTCCGCTCGGACGGGTCATCTCTGATGGGTCCGGAGATGAACTTTCTTCCAGAATCCTGCTCTGGGGAATAGCGGCTTTCGTCTGCGGGGGACCTGTGGGGTTCCTGGGGAATTTGGCACGAACTCCCGGCATCGGTGGTCTCTGGTTCCGCTTGCTTGTTCCGCTAATCGCATTTTTTGAGACCTCTCAGCGGCTGGGTACCGAGGCGGACTCGCAAAGTCCTGTTGTCGAAATAACTTGGAATGCGATTCGCGTCGTAGCGGGTGTTGTCGCCGTGGCTCTCGTCGGTCACACGGTGTGGAGCTGGTGGTGCGCTCGGCGCAGTCGATCCAACGGCTCTGCGGAGGTTAGTGCGCCGACGAAGCGCCTCTGACGCATCGCATGCCTCACTCGCTGAGCCTTTTAGTCAAGGTCAACATGCTGAGGAAAGCGGAGCTGTCTGGCTCTGCCGTGATGCCAACGGTCCCGCGCCGGACCGGTACCGCTCTGTCTGCACCTTTTCAGCTCATCCCCGATGTCACACCAAGGGGTCAGAGAGCCTCTCGGGCCAAGCACGAGCGCCCCGCCGTCGACCGGGTCGAGGACCCGCGCGGAGGGCTTGTCGGGCGGATGACCCTGCGGCGCCGCAGCTTGCTCCGATTCGGCCGGACACATTGGACCGTAGACCCGCCACGGGCCCAGCCCTTCACGGCTACCGGAGCGCCTGGGGCAGGGGGTTTCTCCGTCTAGGCATAGGTCAGACGGAGATACCAGCCCTCTGCGCCAGCTTGGTGAGCCGTTCGTTACTCCGCTTGTGCTGCGACACCAACACCCGAGTCAATTCAAGACTGGTGGGGTGTACGGCGGCCATCTCGGGGGCCTCAGCCCAGGCCTTCTCCAGACTCTCTAGAGTTCCGTCCTGGTCTCCCAAGGCAAGCTGAGAACGGCCGAGGTTCATATACAGCGGAGCTACTCGGTTAGCCGGAAGCGTCAGACCGCCTTGGATCAGATCTTCCGCTGTATCCAGTGCCCTGCGGTGCTGGTCCATGTCGGAAGCTGTAGAAATGACATGGGTAGCCGTCTGCTCTGGACCGAATTGCATCCCGTGCTTGGCAACCTCTTCCGGGATTTCCTCAGCCGCACACCAGGCCGCCTCAATGTGCCGGTTGGTCGTCTGCTTGTCCTTCAGCCGTCCGGCAAGGGTCAAGCCTCGCAGGTGTAGGACTCCCAGCCCGAAAGCCTTTTCTCGTCCGCTCAGGGTCGACTCAGCCTGAACAATCGCACGGTCAATGATGGCCAACCCGCCGGAGAAGTCACCGGAATTGAGGAACGTTCCCGCGTCATCGCGAGCTGCGACGATAGCCGCAATCGGGTCTGCCCTCTCTGCCGCAGTCTTCTGCTTCATGGTGGCCAACTCGGCAAGGTGCATCCACCTATGCCGTGCAGCAAGCCAGTAGACGACTCCGTAGATGTCAGCTACCAAAGTCCAATCTCTTGGCTCGCCTGTCAGGTGAGCATGGTTGGTAGCCCTGGTAAGCAGGGACGGTAGACGTAGCCGAATCGCCGCTAGCTCCGTTTTCCACCTCAGAGCATTCAGTTCGTCGACTTCCTGTGATAGCCGCTCAGGGGCAGAGGGCGGCTCACCAGGGACATCAAAACGACGAATTGCATAGTTCAGCTCATTGAGGTTGGCCTCTGGCGCACTACCCAGAAGCTCATGAAGGGTGAGGTTCATTGAACGGGCTACTGCGGCCCCTACTCCTTGGGTGAGCGCTCGGGCACATGCCCCCAGTGCATCGTTAAGCGAGCCTCGCAGGGGCGAACGCGGTGACCGCCAAAGCCCTGGATCTGGATCTCGACACCCTGAATGGTGACCAGCTCCGGGGTTGGGCATGCGTGCTGTGTGGCGCACGGCTGTATGGAGATCAACTACTCGGCATTGTCACCCGCGCCAGCGCGTGCAGAAAGTACACCGAGAATGTCGAGCTTTGGGCCTGTGCCCCCTTGTGCCCGTCCCGCCCATGTGGTCCCGCAGTACTAGCCTGAGAACCCCTGAGGGCGGCGAGATGGACCGAGAGCCCCGGTTCCGTAGCCGGAGAGCTGGCGGCGGGGTTTCGCACCGCAGACAGCCCCGGCCGGATCACACAAGATCCGGCCGGGGCCGCTGCCTGTCACAACAGTCCGAGAGCCGGTCGGCTCCGAGACTTTAAGGTCTGGCGATCAGCGGGGCCCCTCCAGGAGCAAGACAGGGGGCCCGGTGGAACCCAAGACAAGGTGAAGCCATCCGGCCCCACCTCGCCGCCAGCTTACGGGCCCCCTGCCATGCTCCTGCCCCGCAGACCGCCAGACCTCAAACTCTCTCCGCCAACCTCCCACCGCCGCAGACTAGCCGCCGCCATTAGCCAGAAAATCCCAGGTCAGACAGGTTTCCGGGCGCATTCAGCGGGTACATTGTCTTTAGAGGAAGTCGCCGTCCGGCGTTTGAGGACGAGGCCGTCCAGGCCGACGGCGGGGGTCTGGGGGCGGCAGCCCCCAGGAAGCAAGGGACGGGAAGGGGCGGAGGGGGCGAAAAACCTCATGGCCCAGCCGCCGCCCCGCCCCGCGCATCGTCGACCTGGTCAGCCCCGAGAACCCGTAGGAGGCTGCTGCACCGAGATGCTCCCCTCCCGCTGCTGCGGGATGCCCGCCTGCTGCGGAACCCCCGCCTGCTGCGGAACCCCCGCCTGCTGCGGAACCCCCGCCTGCTGCGGAACCCCCGCCTGCTGCGGAATGACCGCCTCGATGAGCGCCGACTCGGGAAGCGCCGCTCCCCCCGGATGCAACGCCACGCTCCGGGTCGGCGCCGGAATCCGGATCCCCTCGTCCCGGTACCGCTTGTGCAGGCGCTTGATGAACTCGTGCTTGATCCGGTACTGGTCGCTGAACTCGCCCACGCCGAGGATCACGGTGAAGCTGATGCGGGAGTCACCGAAGGTGTGGAAGCGGATCGCGGGCTCGTGGTCGGGGACGGCGCCGGTGATCTCCGTCATCACCTCGGCGACGACCTCGGCGGTCACGCGCTCGACATGGTCGAGGTCGCTGTCGTACCCGACGCCCACCTGCACGAGGAGCGTCATCTGCTGCTCGGGGCGGTTGAAGTTGGTCATGTTGGTGCCCGCGAGCTGGGCGTTGGGAATGATGACCAGGTTGTTGGAGAGCTGACGGACCGTGGTGTTGCGCCAGTTGATGTCGACTACGTAGCCCTCCTCACCGCTGCTGAGGCGGATGTAGTCGCCGGGCTGGATCGTCTTCGAGGCGAGGATGTGCACGCCCGCGAAGAGGTTGGCAAGGGTGTCCTGGAGGGCCAGCGCCACCGCGAGACCGCCCACGCCCAGGGCGGTGAGCAGCGGGGCTATCGAGATGCCCAGCGTCTGGAGCATGACGAGGAAGCCCATCGCCAGCACCACGACCCGGGTGATGTTGACGAAGATGGTGGCCGACCCGGCGACGCCCGACCGGGACTGGGCCAGCGACCGGACGAGCCCGGAGATGAACCGGGCCGCGGCGATGGTCGAGACCAGGATCAGGAGCACGGTCAGGGTCCGGTTGACGTTGTGCCCGACCGACGAGGTCAGCGGAAGCACCGCGGCCGCCGACGCGATCCCGCCGGCAACGGCCGCCGCGGGCACGAGAGTTCGCAGCGCGGCGACGATGAGGTCGTCGCCGCTCCAGTTGGTGCGCAGCGCGTGCTTGCCGAGCCAGCGCAGCAGCATGCGCGACAGGAACGCCGCGATGAGGCCCGCGGCCACGGCGATTCCGGCGAGCATCCAGTCGTCCAGGGTGAGGGAGCGGTTCATCGGCGTTCTCCCTTGTGGCCGGAGGGAAGGCCCGTGGGCCGGGTGTGCTGTGTCGTCACTTGCCACCTGCTCGAATCCGGGAATGCGCGATCATGCCCGGACTGGTGTTCGTCATCCGGGGCGACCGCTCATCCTGCCGCATCAGCGGGTATGCCCGTCACCAGGCATGGCGAGATCCGGCTCGCGACCCGCCCCCTACTAACAACTGACAGGAACGGAAAGGGACTCGCCGTAACTCACCGGGGTTCACCGAACGAGCCATGCCGCCCCGCTCCCGCCGCGAAGCGCGCCGCTCCCTCCAGTCCCTCGGCCAACACGCCCATGCCGCGCCGGAGTTCGACGCGCATCGCCGCGGCCTCGACCAGGCCGTCCTGGTCCAGGACGGAGGCACGGTCGCTGCGCAGGCATTCCTGGGGGAAGTCGGCGATGTCCGCGGCAAGTTCCTCGGCCGCCGCACGGGCCCGGCCGGCCGGCACGAGACGGTTGGCGAGGCCCATCTCGAAGGCCTCGGAGGCGGGCACCGGACGGCCGGTGAGGATCATGTCCATCGCGCGGCTGGTGCCGATGAGCCGGGGGAGCCGTACCGTACCGCCGTCGATGAGCGGAACGCCCCAGCGGCGGCAGAAGACCCCGAAGACCGCGTCCTCTTCGGCGACCCGCAGATCGCACCAGAGCGCCAGCTCCAGGCCCCCGGCGACCGCGTGCCCCGCGACGGCCGCGATCACCGGCTTGGACAGGCGCAGCCGGGTCGGGCCCATCGGCCCGTCACCGTCCTCGGCGACCCGGTTGCCCTGCTCGCTGCCGATGGCCTTGAGGTCGGCGCCCGCGCAGAACGTGCCGCCCTCGCCCCACAGCACCGCGACCCGTGCGGTCTCGTCGGCCTCGAACTTCCGGAAGGCGTCCGCGAGTTCGGCGGCGGTCGGGCCGTCCACCGCGTTCCGGGCCTCGGGACGCGAGAGGACGACCGTGGTGACGTAACCCTGCCGTTCGGTCCGGACCGGCATCGCTGACCCCTTCCGCGGGCTGCTCTGCTCCGAGGCTAGCCGCGGGTTCGCGACCCCGCACAGGATGCGTGGGCTCAGATCACCTTCAGACGGACCAGCGCCCCCAGCGTCAGCGCCCCCGGCAGCAACGGCACCCACACCGTGATGATCCGGTACGCCAGCACCACCGCCGTCGCCACGGCGACCGGGCCGCCCGCCGCGACCAGCGCGATGATCAGCGCGGCCTCCACCGAGCCGATACCGCCCGGCGTCGGCACCAGCGCGACCGCGACCGTCGCCGCGAGATAGGCGACCACGATGTACGCGGGCGGTACCGGAAGCCCCAACGCCATTCCCACGGCGACCAGTCCGGCAGCCTGGAGAGTGGGGAAGGCGAGCGAACCGCCCCACAGGGCCAGCGCGCGCATCGGCCGGGTGTGCACCGAGCGTGCCTCGCCGAGCGCGGTACGCAGGAAGGAGAAGACAGCGGTACGCAGCCGCCGTACCAGCAGGAGAGCCATCGCCGCGATGCACAGCACCACGGCGCCGCCGGCCAGCAGGGGCCCGACCGCGCCGTCCGGAAGGAGGCCTCCGAGCCGCAGCGCGCCCGGGAAGGCGATCAGCAGGCCCGCCAGCAGGGTCAACCGGGCTATCGACTCCGCGAGCAGGTACAGCGCGAGGGCGGCCGACGACCGGGCGAGCGGCACCCCGCACACCGTCATGAACCGCAGATTGACCGCGCTCGCGCCCAGTCCCGTGGGAAAGAGGTGGTTGGCGGCGCCCGCGGCGACCTGCGTGGCGAGGAGCCGGCGTACGGGCAGCCGCTCCATGACCGCGCCCTGGCGGGTGACGGCGGCCGCCACCCAGGTTCCGCAGGTCGCGGCGGCGGCGGCCACGAGCCAGGGCCACTGGGCCGTCGCCAGATGGTGGAAGCCCTCAGCCAGCACTGACCAGTGCTGTGTGGCGACCACGATCACGAGGGCGAGCGGGAGCAGGCAGAGGACCGGCCGGACGGACGAGCGGAGAGCCGACCGGAAGGCGGTGCGACTGGGGAACCCCTGAGGGAGTCGTACGGCTATCACATTGGGAGAGCTTTTCCACTTCGCACCAACGGGGGGTTGCGGGCGTGGAGACGGCGGCTGACGTGCTGGGCAAGGTGCGGGAGGTGCCATCCGACATATCGGACGAGATGAGAGAAGTGCGGAGTGGGCCGAGGGAAGTGCCGCCAAATGATTGACCTCAATATTGCTTGAGGTCATACCTTCACTGCCATGAGCATGGAGACCACAGCCTGGACACAGCTGCAGAGTGTCATGAACGCCCGGCAGGAACGCCGCCCCTTCGCCCGCGCGACCCTGCGCCGTATCGCCGTCTTCGCCCGTCCGCACCGCCGCCGCATCGGCCAGTTCGTGGTGCTCAGCGTGCTGACCGCGCTGCTCGCCGTCGCGACGCCGGTGCTCGCGGGGCGCGTCGTGGACGTGATCGTGTCCGGCGGCGACGAGGGCACCGTCGTGCGCCTCGCCGCGCTCATCGCCCTCATCGCGTTCTCCGAGGCGGCGCTCGGACTCCTCGGCCGCTGGCTCTCGTCGACGCTCGGCGAGGGACTGATCCTCGATCTGCGGACGGCTGTGTTCGATCATGTGCAGCGCATGCCGGTCGCGTTCTTCACACGTACACGTACGGGCGCGCTCGTCAGCCGTCTCAACAACGACGTCATCGGCGCCCAACGCGCCTTCAGCAACACCTTGTCCGGAGTCGTCAGCAATGTTGTGACGCTGCTGCTCACCCTCGTCGTGATGCTGACCCTGTCCTGGCAGATCACGCTGCTCGCGCTCGCGCTGCTGCCCGTGTTCGTGGTGCCCGCGCGGCGGATGGGCACCCGGATGGCCCGCCTGGCGCGCGAGGCCGCCGACCTCAACGCCTCGATGGGCACCCGGATGACCGAGCGCTTCTCCGCACCCGGCGCCACGCTCATCAAGCTCTTCGGGCGCCCCGAGGACGAGTCCACCGAGTTCGCGGAGCGCGCCAGGAGGGTCCGGGACATCGGCGTGCGTACGGCGATGGCGCAGTCGGCGTTCATCACCGCCCTGACGCTCGTGTCCGCCCTCGCTCTCGCGCTTGTCTACGGCCTCGGCGGCTGGTACGCGCTGCGCGGCAGCCTGGAGCCGGGCGCCGTCGTCTCCCTGGCCCTGCTGCTGACCCGCCTCTACGCGCCGCTCACCTCGCTCGCGGGAGCACGCGTCGAGGTCATGAGCGCCCTGGTGAGCTTCGAGCGGGTCTTCGAGGTGCTCGACCTCAAGCCCCTCATCGACGAGAAGCCGGACGCGCGGAAGGTGCCGGATGGCCCCGCAGCCGTGGAGTTCGACGGCGTCCGCTTCGCCTACCCGTCCGCCGACAAGGTCTCCCTCGCCTCCCTGGAGGAGGTCGCGTCCCTGGACACCCGCGGCGGCGCCGAAGTCCTGCACGGCGTCTCCTTCCGCGCCGAACCCGGCCAGACCGTCGCCCTCGTCGGCTCGTCCGGCGCCGGGAAGTCGACCATCGCGCAGCTCCTGCCGCGGCTGTACGACACCGACGAGGGCGTCGTCCGCATCGGCGGCGTCGACGTACGCGACCTGAGCGCGGAGTCGATGCGGGAGACCCTCGGCATGGTCACGCAGGACGGTCACCTGTTCCACGACTCGGTGCGGGCCAATCTGCTGCTGGCCCGCCCGGCCGCGACGGAGGAGGAGCTGTGGGACGTCCTGCGCCGCGCCCGCCTCGAAGATCTCGTACGTTTGCTGCCCGACGGTCTCGACACCGTGGTCGGCGAACGCGGCTACCGCCTCTCCGGCGGCGAACGCCAGCGCATGACCATCGCCCGCCTGCTCCTGGCCCGCCAGCGCGTCGTCATCCTCGACGAGGCCACCGCCCACCTCGACAACACCTCCGAGGCGGCCGTCCAGGAGGCACTGACAGAAGCTCTGGAAGGACGGACCGCAGTGGTGATCGCGCACCGGCTCTCCACCGTGCGGGCCGCTGACATGATCCTTGTCGTCGAGGCCGGGCAGATCGTGGAGCGGGGCACACACGGCGAACTGCTCGCGGTGGACGGGCGGTACGCGGAGCTGTACCGGACTCAGTTCAAGAAGTCGGGCACGGCCGGCGAGGGCACTGAGGCCGGCGAAGGCGTGACGGAGATCGCTGTCACGGAGGACGCCGTGGCATAGCAGTGGACCGGCGCCCGCCGTACCCCGGCGGGCGCCGGCGCGTACCCCTCACCGGGACGCGACCCTCCATACCCACAGGAGCAGTGGCTCATGCTGCGCACCATGTTCAAGTCGAAGGCCTGACTTGCCCTCCGGACGACCACCGACCACCAATCACCAGCGAATCTCCGACTCAGGTCGCCAGCTGGTCACCGTCGTCGTCCTGGAGCATGCGGCGGCGTTCCTGTTCGCGTTTGGAGTAGGCGGCTGCCCGGATCGCCTCGTCGCTCTCCAAGCCTGATCCCAGCGCGCCGCCCACCGTGGCGACCGAAGCGACGAACCAGGACAAAGCCCAGTATTCCGCGGCGTGGAGCGGGTTTCGTGTCGTGGCGGCGAACACTTGGCCGTTGAGGATGAACAGGGCCCACACCAAGTTGATGACGATCAGACCCAGATAGCAGACGAGCACGCCGATACCCACGGTCATGACCGTCGAGGCGTTGTAGAGCCTCGCCCTCTGCCTCGCCTCAGGCGAGTGCTCCGCGGTTCGATGCCACAGGTTCGCGTCCACGATCAGCCAACCGATCATGAGCGCGACAGACCCGACCGTGGCGATCACGAGGCGCGGCGCGCTCAGGGACTCGGCCAGGCTCCAGATGGTGGAGTTCACGGTGGCGACGGCTCCCGTGGCGAGTGCGGCCGCCAGGGCTTTCGACAAGCCAGGCACCAAGCGCCACGGCCGGTTGGCGCGGACCATACCGACGAGCACCCTCAGGTAGCCGCGCGGCCCCCTGACGACGTACCGCAGATCAGCGGTCTCCTCCGCACCGACCTGGCCCGGGTGAATGGGCGCGAAACGACTGACGAAGGGAGCCAGCGACGGCTGACTCTGCGCAGGTCCCTCCACCCCGGAGGCCTGCGGACCCGCCAAGCTGAGCACCGCTTCTTCCACGGCCCGCCGGGCCCTCGTCTGCAGCCGCAAGCCGCCCAGCGTGGGAAGAGACAGCAGCGCCAAGCCGTGCTCGTGACTCAGATCCACAACGAGCTTGCGCCCGTGTGAGTGCAGCGGAAGATCGGTGAGGGCCACGATGATGTCCCAGCTCTCCGCTCTTCCGCGGTCCATGATCCGGCGCATCAAGGTGGGCGGGTCCTCGGTGCTTGCGGTGAAGGGCTCACTGACCACCTCGACGTCGAACCGTCGTCCCTGCCCTGACTTGTCGGCGAGCCGAGCAGGAAGCACTCGGGCCAAGCGGCGCGCGATCTCCGTGGGCGCGTCCGGATCCGCCAGGAGCGCCACGACCGTAACGCCCTGAGACGACATCCGCATGACTCCTTCTCGTCGGCTGCCCCCGCGTTCGCCCGTGCCCACAGGATGCCCCCGAGGGAACGCCGACGCCGCGTGACACGCTAGCCCCTGTCGGCGCCACCCTGGGGACCGCGACGAGATCGACCGGCAGCAGGCTGCCTCCGGTTCAACCTCGCCACCGTGATCACCTTCATGGGTATCACCGCCTCCATGGCCCGCCACCGGCCGTGAGCGGGACCCGGTGACGGCGCCTGCCGCGCGGTTCCCGGCGCGATCAGGTAATCAGGAACGGTGAACAAGGACGCGACCGACCCCTTCGTGCATGTCCGGGGCGCCAGTGAGAACAACCTGCGGAACATCGATGTCGACGTTCCACGGGACGCGATGGTCGCCTTCACCGGTGTCTCCGGTTCGGGCAAGTCCTCGCTCGCGTTCGGCACGCTCTACGCGGAGGCCCAGCGCCGGTACTTCGAGTCCGTTGCACCGTATGCCCGAAGGCTGTTGCAACAGGTCGGCGCACCGCACGTACAGGAAATCACCGGACTGCCACCGGCCGTGGCCCTGCAGCAGCGACGCGGGTCGCCCAGCTCGCGCTCGACGGTCGGCACCATCACCACGCTGTCCAATCTGCTGCGCATGCTGTACTCCCGCGCCGGCACCTATCCGCCCGGGGCCGCTCGGCTGGATGCCGAGTCGTTCTCACCCAACACGGCGGCCGGCGCCTGCCCGGAGTGCCACGGACTGGGCGTCGTGCACGATGTCGCCGAGGACCTGCTCGTCCCGGACCCCTCGCTGAGCATCCGCGAGGGGGCGATCGCCGCCTGGCCGGGCGCCTGGCAGGGCGCCAACCTGCGCAGCGTCGTGAGCGGCCTGGGGATCGACATCGACCGGCCGTGGCGCAGGCTCCGGAAGAAGGACCGGGACTGGCTGCTGTACACGGACGAGCAGCCCTCCGTGTACATCGAGCCGGAGGAGGACCGCATCGACTACGGCTACCAGGGCAAGTTCTGGAGCGCCCGTAAGCACGTCATGCACGTCCTCGCCGACTCCAAGAGCGAGAAGATGCGGGAACGGGCGCTCCGGTTCGTCAGGAGTGTGCCCTGCCCCGAGTGTCACGGCAGCGGGCTGCGGCCCGAGGCGCTCGCCGTGACCTTCGCCGGACGTTCCATCGCCGAGATCAACGCGATGCCGCTCACCGAGGTCGTGGCGCTGCTGCGGCCCGTCGCGGCGCGGTCCGAGGCCGGCGCCACCACGTCGACCGCCCGGTCCGGGGAGACGACCGAGGCCGCGGTCCGGATCTGCGGCGATCTGGTCGCGCGGGTCGACGTACTGCTCGACCTGGGCCTCGGATATCTCAGCCTCGGGCGCCGCTCGACGACCCTGTCGCCCGGCGAAGCACAGCGCCTGCGGATCGCCACCCAACTGCGCTCTGGGCTGTTCGGCGTCGTCTACGTCCTCGACGAACCGTCCGCGGGCCTGCACCCGGCCGACGCGGAACCGCTGCTGGACGTACTGGACCGCCTCAAGGCGGCGGGCAACTCGCTGTTCGTGGTGGAGCACGACATGGACGTCGTACGGCGGGCGGACTGGGTGGTCGACATCGGCCCCGGCGCGGGCGAGGGCGGCGGGCGCGTGCTGTACAGCGGCCCGGTCGCCGGTCTTGAGCAGGTCGAGGAGTCGGCCACGAGCCAGTACCTGTTCGGGCGAGCCCAGCCGCTCGATCACCGCCCGCGCACACCGCACGGCTGGCTGCACCTGAGCGGCGTCTCCCGCCACAACCTGCACGACGTGTCCGTCGACGTACCGCTCTGCGTACTGACGGCGGTGACGGGCGTTTCCGGTTCCGGGAAGTCGACGCTGGTGACGCAGGTGCTCGCCGAGGTCGTCCGCCGCCACCTCGGGCTCGTGCCGGAAGAGCCTGAGGAGGCGCGGCTGGAGGTCGACGTCCAGGACGCGTCGGGGGTCGAGTCGTTCGACCGGCTGGTCCGGGTGGACCAACGGCCCATCGGCCGAACTCCCCGGTCCAACCTGGCGACGTACACGGGGATGTTCGACGCGGTGCGCAAGCTGTACGCGGCGACGGACGAGGCCAGGGCGCGCGGCTACTCGGCGGGGCGGTTCTCCTTCAACGTGCCCGAAGGACGGTGCGAGACCTGCCAGGGTGAAGGGTTCGTCGCGGTGGAACTGCTGTTCCTGCCCGGCACCTACGCGCCGTGCCCGACCTGCCAGGGCGCCCGGTACAACGCCCAAACGCTGGAAGTCACCTACCGCGGCAAGAACATCGCGGAAGTGCTGGGGCTGTCCGTCGACGCCGCCGCCAAATTCCTGTCCGCCGTCCCGGCCGCCTCCCGCAGTCTGGAGACGTTGCGCGAGGTGGGACTGGGGTATCTGCGGCTGGGCCAGCCCGCGACGGAACTCAGCGGTGGTGAGGCGCAACGCATCAAACTGGCCACCGAACTGCAGCGAGCCCGCCGCGGGCACGCGCTCTACCTGCTCGACGAGCCGACAGCGGGGCTGCACCCTTCGGACATCGCGCTGCTGCTGCGACAGCTGCACCGGCTCGTCGACGCCGGGAACACGGTCGTCCTCGTCGAGCACGACCTGGACACGGTCGCCACCGCCGACTGGGTCATCGACCTCGGGCCGGGCGGCGGTGACGCGGGCGGGCAGGTGGTCGCGGCGGGTCCGCCGGCCAAGGTGGCGAGGGCCCGCCGCAGCGCCACCGCGCCCTATCTCGCGGCCCGGCTCGCGCGCTCCTGACGACAGGGCCCAGCGAGGCGATCAGCCGGGCCCGCCCAGCACGATCTTCCACACCCGGGTGGCCACCTGGAGGTTCAGCCGGTCCTCGACGTTGGTGAGGTCGTTGCCGCTGATGTCGCGGATGCGCTGAAGCCGATAGCGCAGCGTGCTGCGGTGGATCGCGAGGGATTCCGCGGTCTCGTCGTAGTTGCCGCCGCAGTCGAAGTACCGGGACAGAGTCTCCACCATGGCCGTGTGGTGCCGGGAGTCGTATTCGATGAGCTGCCCGAGCCATTCCTGGACGAACGTCTCCAGTTCCTGGTAATCGTTGCCAGGCCCCAGGATGCGGTAGAGGCCGAGCTCGTCGAAGAACATCGTGCCGTAGCGCTCGCGGGAGTGACGGCGCACTTCCAGCGCACGCTGCGCCTCCTGGTAGCGGTGGGGGATGTCGTCCAGGGAGTCGCAAGGGGCGCTCACCCCGATCGTCCCGGACCGTGTCCCGGTCTCCCGGGCGAGCGCCTCGTACAACGCGTGGGCGTGCGGCCTGTCGTCGGCGACCAGGACCACGTGGTCGGAACGTCGGGTCAGCAGCGAGCGCATGCCCACGGCAGAGGCCGCCCGTCCCACGGTCTGCGCGAAGGAATCGTCCGCAGTCCGGTTCGGCCACTGGACCACGACGATGTAATGGCTGCGGTGCAGGTCGTGTCCGACTGCCTCGGACCGGGCGTAGGCGCTCGCCTCGTCCGTCCCCGCCAGGAGGTCGTCGACCAGCTCCCGGTTCAGCCTCAGCTCCACTTCGGCCAGACTGCGCAGGTGCGTCAGCTCCGGGGCGAGCGACGCGGCGGCGTGCTCCAGCGCGAGAACGGTGTGCTCGTCGGCCTCGTCCCGGGCATCGACCAGGGCCAGTACGGCCAGGATCTCGCCGTGCGGGCGGACCAGGGTGATCAGCCGGTCCTTCACCCGCACCGGCCCGGCCTGACGGGCGACGGCGTGCAGCATTTCGTCCTGGCGCACGGGGTCGGGCTCGGGATAGGGGTCGGGGCGCCTGGGGCCGGTCCAGGACCTCAGTCGGCCGAAGCGGTCCTCGACCAGCGCGGGGAGTCCGGTGAGCCTGTGCAGTGCGCGGGTGACGGCTTCCTCGCCGCCGCTCGACGCAGCGATGTCGGCCATGAGTGCGTGAACGGCTCGCTGGTAAACCAGCTCAGTCACGACGCAGCTCAACTGCTGCTGGAGGGTTGTGCGTTCGTCCCTCAAGCGGTGCAGCTCCAGCGCGTCATCGCGTTGGCGGTGGTGTGCGAGGGCAACCGACAGCGCGGCAGCGGTGTGCCGGACGAGCGTGGCGAGCAGGGATCTCTCGGCCTCGGTGGGCCGGGAGCGGGACGTCACCACGAGGTAGCCGTGGAGTCCATCGAGTCCGCGTAGCCCCAGGATCCGGCCCCAGGGGCTGCCGGGTACGGTCACAGGGCCGTCCTGCCCGGCCAGCTCTCGCACCCTCCGGCCCACGGCCGAGGCGTGCGTCTGCCCGTTCCTCGGGCTCAGGACCAGGTCGCCGCCCACCTGGAGGTATCCGGCCTCGGCGCGATAGGGCCCCGTGGCGGCTATGTGGTCCATGGCCAGTCGCAGGATCTCGCCTTCGTCCGGGGTGTCGAACAGGGTGCGGGAGAGCACCGTCAGGTCGCGGAGGGCATGGTCGGCCGGGGTGCGAGCGGGTGGGCGGGGCCGTGTGCGCGCGGTCGCCGGGTGCCGCAGGGCGCTGCCCCGCGGAAGGCTGCTCGCCCGGATGGAGCGGCGGTGGTACAGGCTGTGCGTCCGACTGCCGGCCATGGGATCACTCCGTTCTCCCTGAGCTTTCAGGGAGGCGAGTGGTATTCGGGTACCCGCTTCCGGGCAGCTTATCCGAGATGTCCTGATGCGTTCTCTCGTACTCGTAGGGCGACCGGACCCGTGCATTCCTGACTCGCCAGGCGGAGGTGTGGAGCCACCCGGTTCGTCACCCTGGGGAGTGCTCGAGACCCTCCGTGCGCATGGGCGGGAAACCGGCGGAGGTCCCACCCGTACCCGAACGAATGTGATCCGGAGAGTCGGCGCAGGCGCCGTACAGGAGGAGTTCCTCATGGCCAAGGCAGTGGGCATCGACCTGGGTACCACGAACTCGGTGATCGCCGTGTGGGAGGGCGGCGAGCCGTCCGTCGTGCCCAACAGCGAGGGCAACCGCACGACACCGTCCGTGGTGGCCTTCACCGACACCGGGGAGCGTCTGGTGGGCCAGCTGGCCCGGCGCCAGGCGATCCTCAACCCCAAGGGCACCATCTACTCGGCCAAGCGTTTCATCGGCCGGCACTTCGACGAGATCTCCGACGAGGCCAGGGCGGTGGCGTACGACGTCGTCGAGGGCGACGGCGGGGCGGCCCGCTTCAAGGTGCGCGACAAGCTGCACGCGCCTGAGGAGATCAGCGCGCAGGTGCTGCGCAAGCTCGCCGACGACGCGTCCAAGCAACTCGGGGAGCGGGTCACGGAGGCGGTCATCACGGTGCCCGCCTACTTCAACGACGCTCAGCGCACCGCTACCAAGGACGCCGGACGGATCGCGGGCCTGGAAGTGCTGCGGATCATCAACGAGCCGACCGCGGCCGCCCTCGCGTACGGCATGGACAAGAAGGAGCACGAGACCGTCCTCGTCTTCGACCTGGGCGGCGGCACCTTCGACGTGAGCATCCTCGACGTCGGCGACGGCGTGGTGGAGGTGCGCTCCACCGCCGGTGACAGCCATCTGGGCGGCGACGACTTCGACCGGCGTCTGGTGGATTACCTCGCGGACGACTTCCAGAAGGAGAACGGCATCGACCTGCGCCAGGACCCGCAGGCGCTGCAGCGACTGTTCGAGGCGGCGGAGAAGGCCAAGACCGAGCTCAGTTCGGTGACGCAGACGCAGGTCAGCCTGCCGTTCATCACCGCAGACGCCTCGGGACCCAAGCACCTCACCGACTCGATCATGCGGTCCACGTTCGAGCAGATCACCGGTGACCTGGTGGAGCGCTGCCTGGGACCGGTGCAGCAGGCGATGGCCGACGCCAAGGTCGGCGAGAGCGACATCGACGAGGTCATCCTCGTCGGCGGTTCCACCCGCATCCCCGCCGTCCAGGCCCTGGTCCGCAGGCTGACCGGCGGCAAGGAACCCAACATGAGTGTCAACCCCGACGAGGTCGTGGCGATGGGTGCCGCGATCCAGGCCGGGGTGCTCAAGGGCGAGGTGAAGGACGTCCTGCTGCTCGACGTCACACCCTTGTCGCTGGGCGTGGAGACGCGCGGCGGCGTGATGACGAAGATCATCGAGCGGAACACCACCATTCCGGTGCGCCGCAGCGAGACCTTCTCCACCGCCGAGGACAACCAGCCGGCCGTCGATGTGGTGGTCCTCCAGGGCGAGCGCGAGCGGGCCGCCGACAACCGGGTACTGGGCCGGTTCCAGCTCACCGACATCCGGCCGGCGCCGCGGGGCGAACCGCAGGTCGAGGTCACCTTCGACACCGACGCCAACGGCATCCTCGAAGTCAAGGCCCGCGACCGGGACACCGGCAAGGAACAGGGCATCACCATCAGCGAGAGCTCCAACCTGGACCGCAGTGAGGTCGAACGCATGGTCCAGGAGGCCGAGCGCAACCAGGGCCAGGACCATGCGCTCCGCGAGGCCGTCGACGCCCGCAACGAACTCGACGCCGTCGCGTACCAGGTCGAGAAGCGCCTCGCCGAACTCGGCGACGCAGCCCCGGCGCACGAGAAGGCACGCGCCGAGATGCTCGTGTCCGACGCCCGGACGGCGGTCCAGGAAGAGGCGGGCGTCGAGCGCGTGCGGCCCCTGACCTCCGAACTCCAGCAGGTGCTCTCCGGGCTGGCGGCCCATCAGGGCGCCGGCGCCGCGGACGGCGGTCCCGGACAGGACGCCCCAGCCGGCGGTCCCACGAGTGGCGGTGGCGGTGACGATGATGTCATCGACGCCGAGTTCGACAAGGGCTGAGGCGCGCCATGCCCACCCGCCCCCAGGAACCCGACCCGGCCGCGTCGGATCAGGCCGTACCGGTCCCGGAAGGTGCCGGACGCTCTCCCCGCGGGGATTTGCCCCAACCGGGCCCGCCCCGGCCCGAAGCGGCGAACGGTGAACCGGGACCCGACGCCGCCGGTCCCGCGCCCGCCGAGGACGAGTACACGACCGCGATCAAGGAACTGGAGGACCGCTGGCGGCGCGCGCTCGCCGACCTCGACAATCTTCGCAAGCGTCACGCCAGGGAACTGGAGCGCGAACGGGCGGTCGAGCGGTCCCGCACGGCGGCCGCCTTCCTGCCCGTCCTCGACAACCTCGAACTCGCCCTGACCCACGCCGGAGCCGATCCGGGCGCGATCGTGGAGGGCATCCGGGCCGTACGCGACCAGGCGGTGAACGTCCTGGAACTGCTCGGCTACCCGCGGCACGCGGAGACCGGCGTCGCCTTCGACCCGGCCCGGCACGAGGTGGTCGGCGTCGTCCAGGACCCCAACGCCCCACCGGGCACCGTCGTCGAGGTGCTGCGCCCCGGCTACGGGGACGGCGAGCGGCAGCTCAGGCCCGCCGCGGTGACCGTCGCGAAGCGGGAGTGACGGGCCATGGCGCGGGACTACTACGAGGTGCTGGGCGTGTCGCGGAGCGCGAGCCAGGACGAGATCCAGCAGGCGTATCGCAAACTCGCCCGCAGATACCACCCCGACGTCAACAAGGACCCCGGGGCGGAGGAGCGCTTCAAGGACCTCAACGAGGCACACAGCGTCCTGTCCGATCCCGAGACCCGGGCCCGCTACGACCGCTTCGGTGAGGACTTCCGCAAGATCCCCGAGGACTTCGACGAACGGGTCGCGGCCGGAGCGGGCGGCGGCTTCCGCGGTCGGAGGACCGCAGGCGGGGGCGGTCCTCGCGTCCGGTACACCACTGGCTTCGGCGACGACTTCGGCGCGGAGGGCATCGACATCGAGGACCTGTTCGGCTCCATGTTCGGAGCCGGCGCCGCCCGAGGCGGCGTCCCCGGCGCGGACCAGGAGGCCGAGCTGCCGCTCACCGTCGAGGAGGCGTACCGAGGCGGCCGTCGCACCGTCACGCTCGCCGGTCCCACCGGGCAGCCGCGGCGGTACGAGGTCGACGTGCCGCCGGGCGTCACCGACGGGCAGCGCATCCGGCTGGCGGGCGAGGGCGGCCAGGGCAGCGGTGACGCCGCAGCGGGCGACCTGTACCTGCGGGTGCGTATCCAGCCCCACCCCCGGTTCCGGCTGGACGGCCGCGACGTGCACATCCAACTCCCGGTCACCCCCTGGGAGGCTGCCCTGGGTGCGACCGTTCCGGTGCCCACCCCCGGCGGCGGCACGGCCAAAGTCACGGTGCCCGCGGGCTCGTCCAGCGGCCGGCGGCTGCGGCTGCGCGGCGAGGGGATGGCGAACCCGCGGGGCGCGAACGGCGACCTTTATGCCGAACTCCGCGTCATGGTGCCGCCCACCCTCGGCGACCGGGAGCGCGAACTGTTCGAGGAGCTCGCCGCCACCTCCTCGTTCGACCCCAGGAGGACGTGATGAACGACCGATCCGCGGGAGCAGGCATCGGCCGGGCCGGCGTGGGCGCCCGTCCGGTGCGGACGGGCGCCGACCTCACCGCCTCGACGGCTGTCCGGTACGCGCTCGTGCCCGCCCCCAGGCTCTCCCTCGACACCGTGGCCCGTCGCTCGGGCCTCCACCCCGATCTGATCCGCCGGTTCGTAGCCCTCGGCCTTGTCGACGCCGAACGCGACGCCGCGGGGCGCCTGGTGTTTGCTCCCACGGCCCCGGCCGCCCTGGCCCGCGTCGAGCGGTTGCGCACAGGGCTGTGCCTGAACTACGCATCCATCGGTCTGGTGCTCGACCTGCTCGACCACATCAGCTTGCTCGAAGCCGCGCTGCGGCGTGCAGGCATGAGGAGTGATCTACCACCATGGACATGAACCGCCTGACCCAGAAGTCCCAGGAAGCCCTGCAAGAGGCCCAGACCGCGGCCGTCGGCCTGGGGCACACCGAGGTCGACGGCGAGCATCTGCTGCTCGCCCTCCTCGACCAGGAGGAGGGCCTGATCCCGCGGTTGCTGCAGCAGACGGGCACCGAGCCCAAGGAGGTGCGTGCGGCTGTACGCGAGGAGCTCTCCCGCAGGCCCAAGGTGACAGGCCCGGGCGCGGCACCGGGCCAGGTCTTCGTCACACAGCGCCTCGCCCGGTTGCTGGACGCGGCGGAGCGGGAGGCCAAACGCCTCAAGGACGAGTACGTGTCCGTGGAACACCTGCTGCTGGCGCTGGCCGAGGAGGGCTCGGCGACCGCCGCCGGGCGCCTGCTGAAGGAGCACGGCGTGACCCGGGACTCCTTCCTCGGCGCGCTCACCCAGGTCCGCGGCAACCAGCGCGTGACCTCCGCCAACCCCGAGGTGGCCTACGAGGCCCTGGAGAAGTACGGCCGTGACCTGGTCGCCGAGGCCAGGTCCGGGCGGCTCGACCCCGTCATCGGCCGGGACGCCGAGATCCGCCGCGTCACCCAGATCCTCAGCCGCAAGAGCAAGAACAACCCCGTTCTGATCGGCGACCCCGGCGTCGGCAAGACCGCCATCGTCGAGGGCCTGGCCCAGCGCATCGTTCGCGGCGACGTCCCCGAAGGCCTGCGCGACAGGACGGTGTTCGCCCTCGACATGGGCTCGCTCGTGGCGGGTGCCAAGTACCGCGGCGAGTTCGAGGAACGCCTCAAGGCCGTGCTGAGCGAGGTCAAGGCCGCCGGGGGACGGATCCTGCTCTTCGTCGACGAGTTGCACACGGTCGTCGGCGCGGGCGCCGCCGAAGGAGCCATGGACGCGGGCAACATGCTCAAGCCCATGCTGGCACGCGGCGAACTGCACATGATCGGTGCGACCACCCTGGACGAGTACCGCAAGCACATCGAGAAGGACGCCGCCCTCGAACGCCGCTTCCAGCAGGTCCTGGTCGAGGAACCCAGCGTGGAGGACACCATCTCCATCCTGCGCGGCCTGCGCGAACGCCTGGAGGTCTTCCACGGTGTCAAGATCCAGGACACCTCGCTGGTCGCGGCAGCGACGCTCTCCCACCGCTACATCACCGACCGTTTCCTGCCCGACAAGGCCATCGACCTCGTCGACGAGGCCTGTGCCCGGCTGCGTACGGAGATCGACTCCATGCCCGCCGAACTCGACGAGATCACCCGCCGGGTGACCCGCCTGGAGATCGAGGACGCCGCCCTGTCCAAGGAGACCGACCCCGCCAGCAAGGCCCGCCTGGAGGAACTGCGCAGGGAACTGGCCGACCTGCGCGGCGAGGCCGACGCCAAACACGCCCAGTGGGAGGCCGAACGGCAGGCGATCCGCCGCGTACAGGAGCTGCGCCAGGAACTGGAACAGGTCCGCCACGAGGCGGAGGAGGCCGAACGCGCCTACGACCTCAACCGCGCGGCCGAACTCCGCTACGGCCGCCTCCAGGACCTGGAACGCCGACTCGCCGCGGAGGAGGAGCAACTGGCAGCCAAACAAGGGCAGAACCGGCTGCTGCGTGAGGTCGTCACCGAGGAGGAGATCGCCGAGATCGTCGCCGCCTGGACCGGCATCCCCGTCTCCCGCCTCCAGGAGGGCGAACGCGAGAAACTGCTGCGCCTCGACGACATCCTGCGCGAGCGCGTCATCGGCCAGGACGAGGCCGTCAAGCTCGTCACCGACGCCATCATCCGCGCCCGCTCCGGCATCCGCGACCCTCGCCGCCCCATCGGCTCGTTCATCTTCCTCGGCCCCACCGGCGTCGGGAAGACCGAGCTGGCCAAGACCCTCGCCCGGACCCTGTTCGACTCCGAGGAGAACATGATCCGCCTCGACATGAGCGAGTACCAGGAGCGGCACACCGTCAGCCGGCTCATGGGCGCACCGCCCGGATACGTCGGCTACGAGGAAGGCGGCCAGCTCACCGAGGCCGTGCGCCGCAAGCCGTACTCGGTCGTGCTGTTCGACGAGATCGAGAAGGCGCACACCGATGTCTTCAACACCCTGCTGCAGATCCTCGACGACGGCCGCATCACCGATGCACAGGGCCGCACGGTCGACTTCCGCAACACCGTGATCATCATGACGTCCAACATCGGCTCCGAGCACCTCCTCGACGGCGCCACCGCCGAGGGGGAGATCAAGCCGGACGCCCGCGCCCTGGTGATGGGCGAGCTGCGCGGGCACTTCCGCCCGGAGTTCCTCAACCGCGTCGACGACATCGTGCTGTTCAAGCCGCTCGGTGAGCGGCAGATCGAGCGGATCGTGGAGCTCCAGTTCGACGAGCTGCGGCAGCGGCTCGCCCAACGCCGCATCACCGTCGAACTCACCGATGCAGCGCGGGAGTTGATCGCCCACCAGGGCTACGACCCGGTGTACGGAGCCCGGCCGCTGCGGCGTTACATCTCCCACGAGGTCGAGACACTGGTCGGACGCGCCCTGCTGCGCGGCGACGTTCAGGACGGCGCGACGGTGCGCGTCGACGCCGAGCACGGCGAGCTGGTGGTCACCTACGACCGGTCCGGGGACGTACAGGGAGCGAGGGCGGCATGAGTACCGTCCAGGCCACCACCGTCACCTGCCCGCACTGCGGGCGCACCAACCGGGTACCCGTGGCCGCCGAGGGCCGCCCCAGGTGCGGCAACTGCAAGCAGCCTCTGCCGTGGATGGCCGACGCGGGCGACGACGACTTCACCGAGGTCGTCGAGCAGGCCACCGTGCCCGTCGTCGTCGACCTGTGGGCCACCTGGTGCGGCCCCTGCCGCATGGTGAGCCCCGCGCTGGAGAAGGTCGCCACCGATCTCGCCGGCCGAATCAAACTCGTCAAGGTCGACATCGACAAGAACCCGCGCCTGGCGCGGCGGTTCGAGGTCCAGGCCGTACCGACGCTGCTGGTCCTCGACAAAGGACAGACCATCGCCCGGCAGGCGGGTGCCGCCCCCGCCCCCGCTCTGCGCCAGTGGGTGGAACAGTCGATCACGACCCGGGAAGGGTGATCAGGATGACCCTGCACGCAGACCCCCACCTCGCGCTTGTCCGGCCGGTCCAGCCGCTGACCCCGGAAGGGTGTCAGGAGTGCCTGCTGCTCGGCTCCCCGTGGGTCCACCTGAGGCTCTGCCTGACCTGCGGGCACGTCGGCTGCTGTGACTCCTCGCCGAACAAGCACGCGCGTAGGCACGCGGCTGGCGACGCCCATCCGATCGTGCAGTCGTTCCAGCCGGGCGAGGACTGGCGCTGGTGCTACGTCCACGAGGCGTTCGTCTGATGCCCGACGACCAGTCGCTGCCGGGCGGAGGACCGGTGCCGGCGGAAGCGGACGAGGCCGTCTTCTGGGAGACCCCGGACATCTACGGCGCGTATCCACGCCTCACGGAGGACCTGACAGCACGTCTGGCGGAGCACGGGCAACGCCGGAGCATGACTCCGAACGACGTGCTGATCCGGGAAGGGGAGCGGTGCGAGACGTTCTACGTCGTCCTCAGCGGTACCGTCGCCGTCGTCGAGGACTACGGGACTCCCGACGAGCACGTGCTGCGCGTGCACGGCCCCGGTCGCTTCATCGGCGAACTCGGGCTGCTGCACGGACAGGTGGCCTTCTACAGCGCTGTCGCCAGGGAGCCGGGCGAGGTCCTCGTCGTCTCCTTGGACCAGTTGCGCCGGCTGGTGTCCCAGGACTCCACCCTCGGGGACATCGTGCTGCGCGCCTGTCTGGGCCGTCGTGCGCTGCTCGTCGGACAGGGCGCCGGCTTCCGCGTCATCGGCTCGCGCTACTCGCCCGACACCAGGCGGCTGCGCGAGTTCGCCATCCGCAACCGGCTGCCGCACCGCTGGATCGACCTGGAGACCGACAAGGAGGCCGAGGACCTGCTGCGCCGCTTCGGCGTCGGCCCGGAGGAGACACCGCTCGTCATCTGGCGGGACACCACCCTGTTGCGCAACCCCAGCAACGCCGAACTGGCCCGGCTCATCGGCCTGCCGTCACTGCCCGCCGGAAGCCGCCACGGGGACGTCCTCATCGTCGGCTCCGGACCAGCCGGCCTCGCTGCCGCGGTGTACGCCGCCTCCGAGGGCCTGAGCACCACCGTGGTGGAGGCGATGGCCACCGGCGGCCAGGCCGGCACGTCGTCCCGTATCGAGAATCTGCTCGGCTTCCCCGCCGGCATCTCAGGCGCCGAACTCACCGAACGCGCCGTGCTCCAAGCCGACAAGTTCGGCGCCAGGATCAGCATTCCGGTGGAGGCGACCGGTCTCCGTCCCAAGGACGAGGACCACTACGTGGTGGCGTTCGCCGACGGCAGCGAGATCGCCGCCCGCGCCGTCGTCCTGGCCACCGGTGCCCGCTACCGTCGGCTCCAAGTGCCCGGCATCGAACACCTTGAGGGAACGAGCGTCCACTACTCGGCGACCGTCTACGAGGCCCAGCAGTGCCGCACCGACCCGGTGGCAGTCGTCGGCGGAGGCAACTCGGCGGGCCAGGCGGTGCTGTTCCTCGCCCGGTACGCGCCGAAGGTGCACCTGTTGGTCCGAGGGCCCAGCCTTGAGGCCGGCATGTCCCGCTACCTGGTCGACCAGGTCGAGCGCCATCCGCGGGTGGAGGTCATGCTGCACACCGAGGTCACCGAGGTCATCGGCCAGGAGGTGCTGGAGGAGCTCGCCGTGGTCGACAACCGCACGGGCGGGCACCGCCGGCTCGCGGTACGGGGCCTGTTCGTCTTCACCGGCGCCGACCCCCACACCGAGTGGCTCGACGGCGCCATCGCCCTCGACTCCCGCGGCTTCGTCCTCACCGGCCCGGGGGCCCAGGAAGCCTGCGCCTACCCGGAGGTGTGGCACGGCCGCGGGCGCTCGTGCATGACCTTGGAGACCAGCCTGCCCGGGGTCTTCGCGGTAGGGGACGTCCGCAGCGGCTCGGTGAAGCGAGTGGCCTCGGCGGCCGGTGAGGGCGCGATGGCCATCCACTTCGTGCACCGGCACCTGGGCCACTCGGCCGCACCCGGCACCACAGGCACGTCCGCCGCGGGCGGCTCGGACGTCTCCCCACGCACACGTCACAAGGAGTCCGCATGGCTCGCATGACCCCTGACCTGGCCGGCTCTCGTCTTGCGCGGCATCAGAAAAGTCAGCAAGGGGTCAGTGCGAGTCCTCGAACACCTGGCGACAGCCGATTGAACATGCGCACGATGTAATCTCCGAAGACCGCCCTTGACCTGCAATGGCAGGCAGGGAGCAGACGAATCGGGAGTTTCTTCGTGCTTCGTACAGTATTCAAGTCCAAGATCCACCGCGCCACCGTCACCCAGGCCGACCTGCACTACGTCGGCTCCGTCACCATCGACGCCGACCTCCTTGACGCGGCCGATCTGCTGCCCGGCGAGCTCGTCCACATCGTCGACGTCACCAACGGTGCCCGCCTGGAGACGTACGTCATCGAGGGCGAACGCGGTTCGGGAGTCATCGGCATCAACGGAGCGGCGGCCCATCTGGTGCAACCCGGTGATCTGGTGATCATCATCAGTTACGCTCAGGTCTCCGACGCCGAGGCACGGGCACTGCGGCCGCGGGTGGTGCACGTGGACCGCGACAACCGGATCGTGGCGCTGGGCACCGACCCGTCCGAGCCGGTACCGGACTCGGACCAGCAGCGCAGCCCGCAGGCCGTCTCGGCCTGACCTCACCGGCGGAACGTGACCTCAGCAGAGGAAGACGAGGAGTGGTGCCCATGAGCGACATCGAGATCCGCGACGACCGGGCGGCGGGCCGTCTGGAGGCTTTCGCCGGGGGCGAAGTCGTCGGCCACATCGAGTACTTCGTCCTGGAAGCCCCCGCCCGCGCACTCGTCCCGGTGCACACCATCGTGGAACCCGCGCACGAGGGCAAAGGCATCGCCGGCTCACTCGCCCGCGAGCTGTACGCCATCGCCGCGCGCGAGGGCATCACGGTCGCGCCGCTGTGCCCGTACGTCGTGAAGTGGGCGGCGCGCCATCCCGAGGAGGCTCCGGCGGCCGACCCGGAGCTGCAGACGGCGGCGATCAAGTGGCTCGACGCGCACCCGGGACGTTTCTGATGCCTCCGCGGTCGGCGACGGCCTCCGGGCCCGGTCCGCTCGCCCTGCTGCACACCTCGCCCGCGCACATCCCCGTCTTCGACGCCCTGCGCGACGAGGACCACCAGGGGCTGGAACTGCGGCATCTGGTGGACGGGGAACTGCTGGCCAGGGCCCGGCGGGAAGGGCCCGAGGCGGTGGCCGACGAGGTGCGGGCGGTGCTCGACCGGGCCGTCGCACAGGGCGCGGCGGCCGTGCTGTGCACCTGCTCGACCATCGGCGCCGTCGTCGAGCGCGCGGGCGCCGAGGTGCCCGTACTGCGCGCGGACCGTCCGATGGCCGCCGCGGCGGTGGCCGCAGGACCGCGTGTCGTCGTCCTCGCGTCGCTGGAGAGCACCCTGGAGCCGACGGTCGCCCTCGTCGAGGAGGAGGCCCGCGCCGCCGGACGTGCCCTCGACGTCCGTACCGTCCTCGTCGAGGGCGCGTGGGCGCTCTTCGAGGCGGGTGACCTCGACGGCTGTGCCCGCACGGTCGCGGCGGCCGCCGACGCGGTCACCGACGCCGATGCGATCGTCCTCGCCCAGGGGTCCATGGCCTCGGCCCAGCGGCTGACCACGACCACGATCCCGGTTCTGTCGAGCCCTCGCCCGGGTCTCGCCGCTGGGGCTCGGGCGGTACGGGGGAGCTGAATCCGCCGTGCTGCCTGGCCCACCTGGTCGCCATCCTCCGCACGAGGGGGTGAGTGGGTGCGCGGGAGCCGGGTACGCGTGGGAAAAGTCCAGGGCCGACGTACCGACTGGCTGGAGGACAACACCATGACCCACCCGTATCCCGACCCTGTGAAACCGGACCCCACCCCGGGCCCCGACCGCCCGCAGCCCTTCCCGGACCCGATCCCGAAGCCGGGCCCCCGCCCGTCACCGGCACCGGAGCCGTTCCCGTCGCCGTCGCCGATCCCGCAGCCGCCGGGCCCCGACCCGACACCGGAACCCCTGCCGGGACCGGCCTCGCAGGACCCGGGACCCTTGCCGGGACCGGCCTTGCAGGACTAGCACCACAGACCGGCGGCCCGGTCTGTCGTCCTGGGCCTTGCTCAGCCGGCCACCTCGGACCGGTCCCCGCCCCACAGCGTGTGGAACGAGCCCTCGCGGTCCGTGCGCCGGTAGGTGTGCGCGCCGAAGAAGTCGCGCTGCCCCTGCGTGAGGGCGGCGGGCAGCCGCTCCGCGCGCAGGGCGTCGTAGTAGGCGAGAGCCGCCGAGAAGCCCGGCGTGGGCACGCCCTGGCGGGTCGCGGCGACCAGCACCTCGCGCCAGTCGTCCTGCGCGGCGGCGATCTCCTGCGCGAAGGTCTCGTCGGACAGCAGGCTCGGCAGGTCGGCCCGGGTGTCGTACGCGGCGCGGATCCGGTCCAGGAAGGCCGCGCGGATGATGCAGCCGCCCCGCCAGATCGCGGAGACCGCGCCGAGGTCGATGTTCCAGTCGTACTCGTCGCTGCCCGCGGCGATCTCGTGGAAGCCCTGCGTGTACGACACGATCTTCGACGCGTACAGCGCCTGCTCCACCCGGTCGGCGAAGGCCGCGGCCTCGGATTCGCTGAGCGCCGTCGCCTTGGGCCCGGCCAGCCCCCGCGAGGCCTCGCGCAGCGCCGCGTGCCCCGAGATCGAGCGGGCGAAGACCGCCTCCGCGATACCGGACACCGGAACGCCCAGGTCCAGCGCGATCTGCACGGTCCAGCGGCCCGTGCCCTTCTGCTCCGCCTGGTCCACCACCACGTCCACGAACGGCTTGCCCGTCGCCGCGTCCACGTGCGACAGGACCTCGGCGGTGATCTCGATCAGGTAGGAGTCGAGCCGGCCGGTGTTCCAGGTGCGGAAGATGTCCGCGATCTGCGCGGGGGAGTAGCCGGCCACGTCACGGAGCAGCTGGTACGCCTCGCCGATGAGCTGCATGTCGGCGTACTCGATGCCGTTGTGCACCATCTTCACGAAGTGCCCTGCGCCGTCGGGACCCACGTGCGTCACACAGGGCGCACCGTCGGCCGCCTTCGCGGAGATCTTCTCCAGCATCGGACCGAGGGAGTCGTACGACTCGACAGGACCGCCCGGCATGATGCTCGGCCCGTGCAGCGCGCCCTCCTCGCCGCCCGAGACACCCATGCCGACGAAGTGGATGCCCTGCTCGCGCAGGTCGGCCTCCCGGCGCCGGGTGTCCGCGAAGTGCGCGTTGCCACCGTCGATGATCATGTCGCCGGGCTCCAGGAGCGGGGCGAACTCCTGGATCACCGCGTCGGTCGGCTCGCCCGCCTTCACCATGATCACCAGGCGGCGCGGTCGCTCCAGCGCCGCCACGAACTCCTTCGCGGTCTCGGCCGCCACGAACTCGCCCTCGTGACCGAACTCCTCCACCAGCGCGTTCGTCTTTGCCACGGTGCGGTTGTGCAACGCGACGGCATAGCCGTTGCGCGCGAAATTGCGGGCGAGATTGCGCCCCATGACCGCGAGACCCGTGACGCCGATCTGGGCTGAAGTGCTCATACGGTTGGCTCCCATAGCTGCTGTAATCGGTAATGCCGTGCTGCCCGCCAGTATTGCGCCGCGGCGGCTGTGTCGCGCCGCCCCGCCCGATCGGCGAGACACCGGTCACCGGGCCGACGAGACCACTGTTGGCCGGTTCGCCGTCAGCGCACCCTGGCTTGGCAGTGTTCTGTACGCGGCGAAGGGCCCACTCGCCTCAGTGGTTCGCGCAACCAGAGTGGATTCCTGGTCACTTGAGGCGAGGGGACGGCTGATTGCCCTCTTGTCATGGCCTGTTCGCGGCGCTTACTTTTGCCGCTCCTGAGCATGTCGAGGGGGGCTCCTTCATGGCCATACGCGGCCGGCACCGCCGGTATCAGCCGAACAGGATAAACCGCGCCTCCCTCACCCTCACGGCAGGCGGCGCGGGGATCGCGCTCCCGCTCGTCGGAACCAGTGTCGCCCACGCGGCCGACGTGAGCACCTGGAACAAGGTCGCGGCCTGCGAGTCCAGCGGCAACTGGAGCATCAACACCGGCAATGGCTACTACGGAGGGCTGCAGTTCAGCCAGTCCACCTGGGAGGCGTACGGCGGAAACGTCTACGCGCAGCGTGCGGATCAGGCCACCAAGGACCAGCAGATAGCCATCGCGGAGAAGGTGCTCAAGGGCCAGGGGCCCGGCGCCTGGCCGGTGTGCTCCGTCCGCGCCGGTCTGACCCGGGGCGGCGACACCCCCGACATCAGCCCTTCCCCGGCCGCTTCCCCGAGCACGAAGAGCGCCCAGGGCACCAAGAGTTCCGCGCAGGACGTGAAGCCCCAGACCACGCCCCAGTCGCGGGCGGGTACCGCCGAGATGTACACCGTCGTCCACGGCGACACGCTGTCTGGCATCGCCGACTCCCGGGACGTCCAGGGCGGCTGGCAGGGGCTCTACACCGCGAACCGCACGACGGTTGGATCCGACCCCGATCTGATCTTCCCCGGGCAGCGGCTGAGCCTGCGCGACACGGCCTCCAGAACAGGCACCGACGGCGCCTCCGCCCCGACGACCACCACGCCCAAGAAGCCCGAAACGAAACCGAAGTCCACGCAGACCCCTAAGTCGACGGCGACTCCGAAGCCGTCGACCACCCCGAAGTCCTCGACGGACAAGTCGTCCTCCGAAAAGACCGCCACGAAGACCGCCACCCTCGTCGCCCCCGTGAACGCCGCCACCGGCACGCCCTACCACGCCACCGGTTCCTCCTGGTCGAAGGGCTACCACACAGGCGTCGACTTCCCCGTGCCCACCGGCACCTCCGTGAAGTCGGTCGCGGCCGGCAGTGTCGTCAGCGCAGGCTGGGGCGGCTCCTTCGGCTACCAGGTGGTCGTCCGGCACGCCGACGGCCGGTACACGCAGTACGCCCACCTCTCCGCGATCTCCGTGAAGGCCGGGCAGAGCGTGGCGGCCGGCCAGCGCATCGGGCGCTCCGGATCCACCGGCAACAGCACGGGCCCGCATCTGCACTTCGAGGTGCGGACGGGGCCCGGCTTCGGTACTGATATCGACCCGGTCGCCTACCTGAGGGCCGGAGGCGTCAGGATCTGACGCGGGTGCGGCGGTGGTCGACGAAAGACAGCGGCACGTACGGAGCGCCGTACAGGGCGGAGTAGTAGGGCAGTTCGTCCGCCGGCTCCGCGTCCCCGGGTGTGCTCTCCGGTGCCGGGACCGGCAGGGGACCCGGTTGGAGAACGTCCGCGCGGGTCGCGCCGGCCGGCTGCTCGGGAAGCGCCGCCAGCAGTCCCTCGACCGCCGACTCCGCCTTCGACTCGATGGTGGTCCTACCAGCCGTCAGTGCGGCGGCTGGTACCGGGATCGGCTCAATCGGTACAGCAGCCGAGCTGTCCTCGAGCTCGGCTGATACCGGCGCGCGCCGCGTACCGCCGATGCGCTCCGTGGTCAGCAGGATCAGGCCGCCCGCGGCGACGACCCCGCAGCCCAGCGCGAGAACGGTGCCCGTCGTGCCGTAGCGGAAGGTTTCGCCGAACATCGTGATGCCGACGGCGGCCGCCATGACGGGGTTCACGACCGTCAGCGTGGCCAGCGGTGCGGCGAGACCGGCTCCCTTGTAGGAGGCCTGCGACAACAGCATTCCGGCCGTAGCGAAGACACCGATCACGGCGAGGCTGGGGAGGTCGGCCAGGGAGACCTGGTTCGTCCAGTCCACCGCCACCGTCTTCGTGAACACCGAGGACATACCGAAGGCGATGCCCGCCGCGACCGCGAGCAGCACACTGCGCACGGCGGGATGCCGGTGCGCGGCGCGTCCCGCCACCATCAGCGCCACCACCGCGCCGCCGGTCACCAGGGCCAGCACCACGCGCTGGGTGCTGCCCAGGGACTGTGAATCGGAGGAGCCGACCAGCGACAGCAGGCCCGCGAGGCCCACCGTGGCCATGATCGCGCCGCGCCAGGCGGTCGCCCCGGCCTTGCGGCCGACGAACAGAGCCGCCATGGGGAGGGCGAACACGATGGTCAGCGCGCCCAGCGGCTGCACCAGGCTCAGCGGGCCGTAGGCGAGGGCCACCACGTGCAGCAGCCCGCCGAGGCCGTTCAGCGCCACCGCGGCCCACCAGATGGGCCTGCGCAGCGGCGCGTACGTCTGCTCGGGGGAGGTCACCGCGACCTGCTCCTGCACGATCGCTCCGCCGGCATACGCGACGGCGGAGACGAATGAGAGCAACACGGACAAAGCGAGGGCGCTCATGAGTCCCTCCTCTGCGTACGGCGGGGGCGCTGTGCCCGGCGCCACGAACGGTCGGCTTCCATGGTGACTACGATGCCTCGCGAAACTGTTCGCGTCGTCGTACCTGAGCAGTCATTGGGTCCTACTGCCGATGGAGTACGAATCGCCCTCTGTCATACCCAAGGTGGGCGACAGAGGCGGCGGGCCCGCTGGTGGAGCCCCCTAGGGGGCTTGGTACTACTGCTCCTCGTGGACCTCGACCCCCAACTCGCGGCGCTCGGCCCGCTCGGCGGCTTCTTCGTACTACGCACCGGCGTACCGCCCCGAGGCCCGCTGCCCACGCTCGCCCAGGCGTACGCGGCACCTCAACTCGACGCACACGGGGATGTTTACGAGGATCCGGTAACTTTCCGAATCGGAAAAGTGGCGGAGAGTATTCGTGCGCCCGAGCCGCGGGTCGCCGCCTCCGTGGCGCACCAGGCCCTTGCCGCCCGGCTGTGGTCCGTGGCGCTGGGCACCGCCGCGCTGTACGGGCACCTGCCCGACCTCGATCCCCGTCTGCTGCACTGGGATCCGGACGGCAGCGCTCCGGACGACCTGTGGCTGTCCGAGGTACGGCCCCTGCCCGTGTCGGCGATCGGCGAGGTCGTACGAGCCGGTCATCTCGTCCCGCTGGCCGCTGCCCTGCGCTCCCGCTGCCGTATCTCCGCAGGTCTGTTGTGGGGCAACGCGGGATCGGCGCTGGCCGGCGCCGTGCGCCAGTTCGACCGCTGGGCGCGGGCCAACGGTCGTGCGGAGGTGGGTGACCGAGCCCGCATGCTCGCCGCCGAACTCTTCTCCCACTCCGACCTCTCCGGCACTCTTGATCCGAACACGCTCCGCCGTCGCAGCTGCTGCCTCTACTACCGCGTCCCGGGCGGGGGACTCTGTGGCGACTGCTGGTTCATCCGACCGCCGAAACCGTCAAAGCACTGACGGCGGTCGTGTTCATGAAACCCCCGAGCGGGAAAGCCTCGTTGGGGAAGCCCAGCTCTTCCCCATCCGCCCCAGGTGAGTGACCATGAGGGCACCAGCCGCTATGACGGGGGTTCTGTGTGCGAGTTGGACTGCTGACCAGGGAGTACCCGCCGGACGTGTACGGCGGTGCGGGCGTCCATGTCGAGTTCCTCGCCCGGGAGCTGCGCGCCCTCACCGAGCTGGACGTGCACTGCTGGGGCGAGGGCGTCGCGAACGGAGTCGTACGCCACCGTCCCTGGCCCACACTGGACGGCGCGAACGACGCCCTGCGCACCTTCTCCGTGGACCTCTCCATCGCGGCCGCCCTCGAAGGCCGCGAACTCGTCCACTCGCACACCTGGTACGCCAACCTCGCGGGCCACTTCGCCAAGCTCCTGTACGGCATCCCGCACGTGATGACCGCGCACTCGCTCGAGCCCCTGCGCCCCTGGAAGGCCGAGCAGCTCGGCGGCGGCTACGCCCTCTCCAGCTGGGCCGAGCGCACCGCCATCGAGGCGGCGGACGCCGTCGTCGCCGTCTCCGGCGCCATGCGCGAGGACATCCTCACCTGCTATCCCGCCCTGGACCCGGCCAAGGTGCGCGTCGTGCACAACGGCATCGACACCTCCCTCTACCAGCCGGACCACGGCACGGACGTCCTGGACCGCATCGGCATCGACGCCTCCCGCCCGTACATCCTCTTCGTCGGCCGTATCACCCGCCAGAAGGGCGTGCCCCACCTCCTGCGCGCGGTCCGGAACATCGACCCGGCCGTGCAGGTGGTGCTGTGTGCGGGCGCCCCCGACACCCCGGAGATCGACCGGGAGTTCCGCGACCTCTTCCAGGAGCTGAGCGGCGTACGCGAAGGAGTGCACTGGATCCCGCAGATGCTGCCGCGCCCGGACGTGATCCAACTCCTCACCCACGCCGCCGTCTTCGCCTGCCCCTCGGTCTACGAGCCGCTCGGCATCGTCAACCTGGAGGCGATGGCCTGCGGAACGGCCGTGGTGGCGTCCCGGGTCGGCGGGATTCCCGAGGTGGTCGAGGACGGCGTGACCGGCGTCCTGGTGCAGGTCGAGGAGGACTTCGAGGCCGATCTGGCACGCGCTCTCGACTCGGTGCTCGCCGACCCGGAGGCCGCCCGGCGGATGGGCGAGGCCGGACGGGAGCGCGCGGTGCGGGAGTTCGGCTGGGACGCGGTCGCCAGGCGCACCGTCCAGTTGTACGAAGAAGTCCTCAAACCGGGGTAACCATCGGACAGGCGCAGTTCAGCAACAGGGGCCAGGCTCCGCGAGGAGAGTGTGGCCCGACCGTGTTCAGAGGGGCGGCGGCATGCGGCGCGGTGGACCTTCGGTGCTGGGAATCGTACTAGCGGGTGGAGAGGGCAAACGGCTCATGCCCCTCACCGCGGACCGCGCGAAACCCGCGGTCACCTTCGGCGGCACATACCGCCTCGTCGACTTCGTCCTGTCCAACCTCGTCAACGCCGACGTCCTGCGCATCTGCGTCCTGACGCAGTACAAGTCGCACTCGCTGGACCGCCATGTGACCACGACCTGGCGCATGTCGAGCCTGCTCGGCAACTACGTCACCCCCGTTCCCGCGCAGCAGCGGCTCGGCCCGCGCTGGTACCTGGGCAGCGCGGACGCGATCCTGCAGTCCCTGAACCTGGTGCACGACGAACGGCCCGACTACATAGCGGTGTTCGGCGCCGACCACGTCTACCGGATGGACCCGCGGCAGATGCTCGCCCAGCACATCGAGGGCGGCGCGGGCGTGACCGTGGCCGGCATCCGGGTGCCGCGCGCCGAGTCCTCGTCGTTCGGGGTCATCAGTCCGGGCTCGGACGGCCAGACCGTGCAGGGTTTCCTGGAGAAGCCCGCCGACCCGCCCGGCCTGCCGGACGACCCCGAGCGCGTCTTCGCCTCGATGGGCAACTACATCTTCACCACCAAGGCCCTGATCGAGGCGCTCCAGCGGGACGCCGAGGACGAGCACTCCGTGCACGACATGGGCGGTTCGATCCTGCCCATGCTCACCGACCGTGGCGAGGCTCAGCTGTACGACTTCAGCGACAACCACGTGCCCGGCGAGACCACCCGGGACCAGGGCTACTGGCGCGATGTCGGCACCCTCGACGCGTACTTCGACGCCCACATGGACCTGATCGCCGAACGCCCCGCCTTCAACCTCTTCAACCGGAGCTGGCCGATCTACACCCACTCCGGGCAGTTGTCGCCGGCGAGATTCAACGCCGGGGGCATCGCCAGTGAGTCGATCATCAGCGCGGGCTGCCTGATCCGCGGACAGGTCACGAGGTCCGTGCTCTCGCCGGGTGTCGTCGTCGACCCGGGAGCCGTCGTCCAGGGCTCGGTCCTGCACGACAACGTCCACATAGGCAGGGGCGCCGTCGTGCGCGGCGCGGTTCTCGACAAGAACGTCGAGGTGCCGCCGGGGGCGACGATCGGCGTCAACCCTGAGCGGGACTCGGAGCTCTACACGGTTTCCAAGGGCGGAGTGATCGCGCTGGGCAAGGGCCAGCACGTGTCGTAACCGCGTGACGACGGCCCTGGTGGGCGGGGTGCCCATCAGGGCCGTCGTCATGTCCGCTGCCATGTCCGCTGCCATGTCTGTCGTCAAGTCCGTTGTCATGTCCCTGGACGGAAAGCGGTGTCTGTGGTGTCATGCCAACTGCCGTTGATGACAACGTTGTTCCGCCTGAGCAAGAGCCGCCACACCCGTCCTCAACGAGGAGGATCCGTGCGCATCAGACGACTCAGAGACCGACTCGCGTTACTGCTCGCCGTGGCCCTCGGCCTGGCCGGCCTGACCGCCGTCCCCGCTGCGGCCGACGACCCCGTGGAGATCCACGGACTCAAGGGCGAGTACTACACCCAGTCCGCCCCCGGCGCCTTCGACTTCCACGAGCTCAAGGCCACCGGCTTCGACCCGAACCTCGACTTCGGCAACCTGGAATCCCGCCTCAAGTCCGCCACGGGCCAGGACAACGATGTCAGCGTCCGCTGGACCGGCAGGATCGTGCCCGCCAAGACCGGGCCCACCACGTTCTCGGTCATCGGCGACAACGGCTTCCGCCTCTGGATCGACGGCAGGCTCGCCATCGACCACTGGGTCGACGACTGGGACCGTGAACAGACCGCGGCGCCGCTCGACCTGACGGCAGGTCAGGCCTACGACTTCAAGCTTGAGTACTTCGAGCACTACGGCGGCTCCAACCTCCGCCTGCGCTGGACCGAGCCCGGCGGCAGCAAGGCCGCCGTCCCGCAGTCCGCGTTCCGCCTGCCCGAGGGTTACGACTACGACGGCGCCGTCGCGACCACGGTCCTGGGCGACGGCCGTACCCTCAGGCTCGACTTCGCGCACGCCCTCGCCGCGCCCCCGGCCACACTCACCGACCACCTCGAAGCGGTGATCGGCGGCGCCAAGTGGCCCTTGGAAACAGCTGAGTTGGACCCCGCCGACCCCAAAGCCCTCCTCGTCACGCTCAAGGAACCCGTCGTCGGCAACAAGACCGGCACCGCCCCCGGCATCGCCGACGTCCGCTACGACGGCCAGGGCGGACTCGCCACCGCCGCCAAGGCGATCGGCGCCTTCTGGAGCAGCGGCCCCAACCACTCCACGTACCAACTGCGCACCCCCTGGGCCGACGAGGTCGGACCGGACAACGCGCTCCCCGAATACCCCAGGCCCCAGCTCACCCGTGACGCCTGGCGGAACCTCAACGGAAGCTGGCAGTTCGCCGCGGCCACGGCGGGCGAGCAGCCGCCGGTCGGCAGAACCCTCGGCGAACGGATCCTCGTCCCCTACCCGGTCGAGTCACAGCTCTCCGGCATCGAGCGGCACGAGGACCGCATGTGGTATCGCCGCACCTTCACCGTCCCCGCCGACTGGAAGGTGGGTTCCGGCAAACGGCTCCAGCTCAACTTCGGCGCCGTCGACTGGCGGTCCGAGGTGTACGTCAACGGCGTCAAGGTCGCCGAACACCGGGGCGGCTACGACAAGTTCAGCGCCGACATCACCGACGCGCTGAAGCCCGGCCGCACCCAGGAACTCATCGTCGGCGTGTACGACCCGACCGACTCGGCGAGCGGCGAGAACCCTCCCGTCGGCAAGCAGCGCCTGGACCCCAGCGGCATCTGGTACACCCCGTCCTCCGGCATCTGGCAGACCGTGTGGATGGAACCCGTCGCGGCCGACCACGTCGACTCGCTCAAGCTCACGCCCGACGTCGCGAACGGTCAACTCGCCGTAGAGGTCAAGGGCGTCCGGGACGGACTGGCGGTCACGGCGACGGCGTACGCCGGAAAGCACAAGGTCGCCACCGTGCGCGGCCGCACCGGGCAGCCCCTGACACTGAAGATCACCGATCCGCGGCTCTGGTCCCCGGACGACCCCTTCCTCTACGACCTCAGGGTGAGCGTCGGCCGTGACCGTGTCGGCAGCTACTTCGGGATGCGGTCGATCTCGGTGGAGCAGGTCGAGGGCACTCCGCGCACCGTTCTCAACGGTGAGCCCGTCTTCCTGATGGCCACCCTCGACCAGGGCTTCTGGCCCGACGGCCTGCACACGGCGCCGACGGACGAGGCCCTCGCGTACGACCTGAAGACGCACAAGGAGCTGGGCTTCAACGCCGTGCGCAAGCACATCAAGGTGGAGCCCGACCGTTGGTTCTACTGGGCCGACCGGCTCGGACTGATGGTCTGGCAGGACATGCCCGCGATGACCGCCGGGGTGAACCCGGACGCCGCCGCCCGCGCCGAGTACGAGCGTGAGATGAAGCAGATGATCGACGAGCACATCAGCAGCCCGTCGGTCGTCATGTGGGTGACCTTCAACGAGGGCTGGGGACAGTACGACGAGGCCCGCATCGCGGACCAGGCCAAGTCCTGGGATCCGACGCGGCTCGTGAACAGCATGTCAGGCCTCAACCTGGGGGCCGACGGCGGCACCGGCGACATCATGGACGAGCACGGCTATCCGAGCCCCGCGCTGCCACCGGCCCCCGATGGGAGACGGGCGCTGGTCACCGGCGAGTACGGCGGCCTCGGGCTTGCGGTACCGGGTCATGCCTGGTCGGTGCAGCAGTCGTACGTCGACGTGGACCCGGCGACCTACACGGACGACTATCTGGCCCGCCTCGACGAGGTGCGCCGGCTGGCCTGCCGCGGATCCAACGGCGCCGTCTACACCCAGATCTCGGACGTAGAGGGCGAGCTCAACGGGCTCCTGACCTACGACCGCAAGGTCCTGAAGCCGGACGTCCAGCGGATGCGCGCCGCGCACGAGGCGCTGATCCGTGACGCGTCACGGGCGACCCCGGCGGGCTGCGGGACCGCCTGACCGAAGTCACAGCGGAGTCGCTCGACCAGACTCACAGGAGTCGCCTGACCAAAATCACAGGAGTCGCCCGACCCGAAGTCACAGGAGTCGCCCGACCGAAGCCACAGGTGGCTGGACTTAATCTGCTGTTAACTGTGTGTAGCTTGATCGTACTTGACCGTAATCGCCTGTCCGGGTTTGACTGCTTGTTCACCCGTCGTCGACGCGAGAGCAAGCCTTTGACCTCCGACCTGCTCGCACCACTCGACCTGGCGTTCTGGAACATCGAGTCCGCCGAGCACCCCATGCACCTCGGCGCCCTGGGGGTCTTCGCGGCCCACTCACCCACCGCGGGCGCGCACGCCGCCGACCTGCTCGCGGCCCGCGCGGCCGGAGTCCCCGGACTGCGCATGCGGATCCGTGACGTATGGCAGCCGCTGGCCTTCCCGCTCACCTTCCCGCCGGCCTTCGGCGGCGCGACCCGCGAGCCCGCGCCCGACTTCGAGCCGTTCGACCACGTGACGCTGCACGCGCCGACCACCGACTTCCACGCTGACGCCGGCCGCCTCATGGAACGCCCGCTGGAGCGGGACCGTCCGCCGTGGGAGGCCCATGTCCTGCCGGGTGAGGACGGTGTGTCGTTCGCCGTGCTGTTCAAGTTCCACCACGCGCTAGCCGACGGTCTGCGGGCGCTGATGCTCGCTGCGGCGATCATGGACCCGATGGACCTGCCGGAGCCCCGCCCACGCCCCGCCGAGCCGCCCCGCGGGCTCTTCCCGGACATCCGCAAGCTGCCAGGACTGGTCCGTGGCGCCCTCTCCGACGTGGGCCGGGCCCTCGACATCGGCGCCTCCGTCGCCCGCGCGACCCTGGACGTACGGTCCTCACCCGCCCTCACCTCGGAGCCCACCGGCACCCGCCGCACCGCGGGCGTGGTCGTCGACCTCGACGATGTGCACCGTGTCCGCAAGACCGTGGGCGGCACCGTCAACGACGTGCTGATCGCCGTCGTCGCGGGCGCCCTGCGCCGCTGGCTCGACGAGCGCGGCGACGGCAGCGAGGGCGTCGCGCCGCGGGCCCTGATCCCCGTCTCCAAGCGCCGTCCGCGCACCGCCCACCCGCAGGGCAACCGGCTCTCGGGCTACCTGATAAGGCTCCCGGTGGACGACCCGGACCCGCTCGGACGGCTGCGCGCGGTCCGCACGGCCATGGACCGCAACAAGGACGCCGGGCCCAACCGCGGCGCGGGCGCCGTCGCACTCCTCGCCGACCATGTGCCGCCGCTCGGGCACCGGATCGGCGGACCCGTCGTCGGCCAGGCGGCCCGGCTGCTCTTCGACATCCTCGTCACCAGCGTGCCGCTGCCCAGCCTGGGCCTGAAGCTCGGCGGCTGCTCCCTCGACGCGGTGTTCCCGCTCGCCCCGCTGGCCCGTGGCCAGGCCCTCTCCGTGGCCGTCTCGACGTACCGCGGGCAGGTCCACTACGGGCTCGTGGCCGACGCGGAGGCCGTGCCGGACCTCGACGTGCTGGCCCGTGCACTGACCGAGGAGGTGGCGGCGCTGAACGCCGCCTGCGCCTCCTGAAGACGCCGCCCGCGCTCCCGGTGCAGGCCTCCCGCGCCCCCTGCGGAGGCCGGTGATCATCGCGGGTTTGGTCCACGCACGATTGCTCCGTAAAATTCCGCCTTCGAAAGCGAACGCGGTTCGGCGCGGCGCGGAACCCTAGGAACGGCAACGGCGATGACGGTGACAGAGGACAGCCCGGCGACCCCCGCCGTGGACACGGCAGAGGTCGCGGAGGCGTCGTACGGACCCGGCATCGACCCGGAACGGCTCGCCGTCTGTCTCAGCGTGCTCGACGAACTCGACAAGATCGACGTCGACCACCCGGACGCCATCGCCGTCCGCCGGGCCACCGCGGGCGTCTACCGCACGGTGAAGCAGCGCCGCCGCCAGGACCGGCGGGCCGCCAAGACCGCCCACGACAAGGCGGTCACGGAGTCCACGGCCACCGGCTCCGCCCAGCGCATCGACGACGAGACGGAAGGCATCCTGCCCTCGTCCGTGACCGACGCCGGTGAGATCGCCGGGATACTCCAGCGCCCGCGCTCCTGCTACATCTGCAAGAAGCGGTACGTCGAGGTCGACTACTTCTACCACCAGCTCTGCCAGGAGTGCGCGGCCGAGAACCGCTCTCGCCGTGACGCCCGCACCGACCTCACCGGCAAGCGCGCGCTGCTCACCGGCGGCCGCGCCAAGATCGGCATGTACATCGCGCTGCGGCTGCTGCGCGACGGCGCGCACACGACGATCACCACGCGCTTCCCGAACGACGCGATCCGCCGCTTCAAGGCCATGCCCGACAGCGACGAGTGGATCGGCCGGCTGAAGATCGTCGGCCTTGACCTGCGCGACCCCGCCCAGGTCGTCGCGCTCGCCGAGTCGGTGGCCGCCGAGGGCCCGCTCGACATCCTGATCAACAACGCGGCCCAGACCGTACGCCGCTCACCGGGCGCCTACAGCGAGCTGCTCGCCGCCGAGTCGGGCCCGCTGCCCGCCGGTGAGCTGCCGCCCGCCGAGGTGATCGGCACCTTCGGCTCGGGCGCCGTGGCCGCGCTGCCGGTCGCCGGGGGCGGTGCGCTGACCGCGAAGGAGGTCACCGACCTCGCCCTGGTGTCCGGCTCCGCGTCCCTGGAGCGGATCGCGGCCGGTACGGCGATCGACGCGGGCGGGCTCGTCCCCGACCTGCACGACACCAACAGCTGGATCCAGTCCGTCGAGGAGGTCACGCCGGTCGAGCTCCTGGAGGTCCAGCTCTGCAACTCCACCGCGCCGTTCATCCTCATCAGCCGCCTGCGCGGGGCGATGTCCGCGGCCGACGCCAACCGCACGTACATCGTGAACGTCTCCGCGATGGAGGGCGTCTTCAACCGCGGCTACAAGGGAGCGGGACACCCGCACACCAACATGGCCAAGGCCGCCCTGAACATGCTCACGCGCACCAGCGCCCAGGAGATGTTCGAGAAGGACCGCATCCTGATGACCGCCGTCGACACCGGCTGGATCACCGACGAGCGCCCGCACCCCGACAAGATGCGCCTCGCCGACGCCGGCTTCCACGCTCCGCTCGACCTGATCGACGGCGCGGCCCGGGTGTACGACCCGATCGTCCGCGGCGAGCAGGGCGAGGACCTGTACGGCGTCTTCATGAAGGACTACGCGCCCGGCAAGTGGTGACCGACGGGTGTTTCAGGGGCGGGTGAAGGTGCCCAGGCCGTTCTCGTCGAAGGCCTCGACGGTCACCTTCCCCGCCTTCGCGCCGTTCGAGGCGCCGTTGAAGGTGACCCCGGACAGGCCGGTCGCGTTCTCGCCGACCGTCTCGAAGGAGAACGTGTCGCCGTCGAAGTGCGTGAGCCGGAACGTCGTCGGCTCGGGACCGAGGCTCATCGTCAGTTCACCGTTCTTCGCGGCCGTGACGGTGAGCGGACCGTAGAAGTCGTTGTCGTAGGTGCCCGTGTACGTGTCGTCGGGCTGGGCGTCGGCCGCGTCTCCGGGGGGCTTGGTGTAGTCGGTGGGGGAGCGGCCCGCCTCCTCTCCCTGCTGGTAGATCTGCGCGGCCAGCGAGAGCCAGTCGGCCGTGGGCTTGCCGTACTGGGCGGTGTCGAAGAAGTCGAGCGCGACCGAGTCGGCAAGACCCACGGGCGCTCCGTTGGTGAGCACCACGATGCCGAGCTGCTCGCCGGGCAGCATTGACACGTTGGTGTTCGTGCCGAGTGCGAAGGCGCCGGAGTGGCTCAGGCGCAGCCGGCCCTGGTCGTCGTAGCTGACGTTCCAGCCGAGACCGTAGAAGCCGGTGCGGCCTGCCGGGGCATGCGGCGGGGTGCTGACGATCTCGGGGAGATGGGTGCGCTCCAGCGGGTCCGCGGGGATGATCTGCTCGCCGCCGAGCTTGCCGTTCGCGAGCTGCAGCCGCATCCAGGTGGCCATGTCGCGGGCCGTGGAGCTCGCACCGCCCGCGGGCGACTGGGCGTCGGCGTCACGGACGTTCTTGGCCTCCCAGGAGCCGTCCGCGCCCTTCACGTGGATGACCGCCTTGTTCTCGGCCTTGTCGTAGTCGCTGAAGCGGGAGCTGGTGGAGTTCATGCCGGCCGGGTCGTAGAGCGTGTCCTCGGCGAGCTTCTCCCAGGTGGTGCCGTTCGCGTTCGCGACGGCCTGACCCGCGGCGGTGACTCCGAAGTTGGTGTACGCATAGCTCGCGCGGAAGGGCGAGAGCGGCTCGTACTTCAGATGCTCCAGGATGTACGTCCGGTCGAAGCCGAGGTCTTCGAGGAGGTCTCCGGAGTGGTCCGGCAGGCCGCTGCGGTGCGAGAAGAGGTCCGCGACGGTGACGTGCTCGGTGACCCAGGGGTCCTTGAGCGCGAAGCGCGGCAGCTGCCCGGCCACCGGGTCGTCCCAGCCGATGGACTTGTCGCCGACGGCGCCCGCGACCACGGTCGAGGCCAGCGGCTTGGACAGCGACGCCACCTCGAAGACGGTGTCGGGGCCGACGGCTCCGGACCGCCCGACCTGCCGCTCGCCGAAGCCCTTCAAGTAGACGACCTTGTCCTTGTACACGACGGCCACGGCGACGCCGGGAACCCCGGTCTTCTTCATGCCGTCCTGGATGACGCGGTCGAGAGCGTCGACGGCGCCATCCACCTTCGCCTGCGTGAGCTGCGGGGGCGGCTGAGGCGGTGGTCCATCCGCTGCCGCAGCGGATCCGGAGGCCGCATAGCCCGCCGACAGCAGGGAGGCCACAGCCGCTGCGATCAACGGCGTCCTTCTGCGGGGTCTCGTCTTCCGCCGAACACCCATACCCACCATTCAACGCGCGGTCGCGGCCCTTGTCCTGCCGAGTCCAGACGACACCCCCTAGACACCCGGCGCCCGCGTCCTCAGCCGCTCGTGCACCCCGTGGCCGGGGGAGCCGGCATAGGCGGCCCTGACCCGCGTCCCTCCGTCGACCAGCAGGTCGGTACCGGTGATCCAGCCGGCCGCGTCCGAGGCCAGCCAGGTCACCGCCCTGGCGATGTCCTCGGGCTGCCCGATGCGGCCCAGCGGGAGGCCGGCGCCGAGCTCGTCCTCGGCGCCCTCCCACACGAAGCGGGCCATCTCGGTGCGGACGAGTCCGGGGGAGACCGAGTTGACCCGCACCTTGGGGGCCAGCTCCCCCGCGAGCTGCTGGGTGAGGTGGAGCAGCGCGGCCTTGCTCGTGCCGTACGCGCCCACGTTGGGGCCGACGTGTCCGGCACCCTCCGTGCAGATGTTCACGACCGTGCCGCCGTGCTCCCGCATCCACGCCTGCCAGGCGCACCGCACCAGCCGCAGCGGCGCCTCCACGTTGACGGTGAACGCCTCGCGCCAGCGGTCCGGGTCGGTGTCCATGAGGGGGCCGTACGGCTCGTTGGCCGCCGCGTTGTTCACCACGATGTCGATCCGCCCGAACTCCCGCACTGTCAGTTCGGTCAGCTCCCGCAGGTGCGCGGGGTCGGCGACCGAACCCGCGAGCCCGACGCCGCCGAGCCGCTCGGCGGCCAGGTTCAACGCGTCCGCGTTCCGAGCGGTCACGCATACCCGCGCCCCCGCTCCGGCCAGCGCCTCGGCGATGGCCAGACCGATCCCGCGCGAGGCCCCGGTGACGATCGCGGCCCTGCCCTCGAGCCCATGCGGCGGCATCATCCGCGTACGGTCTCATGACGGGCCGTCAGTCAACAGCCCTCGGCGGCAAGCCGTCGGGCGGTCACTGGTCCTGTGCCGTCGGGCGGTCACCAGCCCCGCGTCGTCGGCCGGTTCCCCGCCTTCAGCCGTGAGTGCTGTGTCGCCACCAGCTCCAGGACCGTACGCCAGTCCTCCATGACCCCGGCGTCGAGGCCGACGACCTTGCCCGCGTCGTCCGCCTGCCGCAGCGTGACCGCGTCCTCGGCGTACGGATCACGCTCGAACGAGGCCGCTTCCAGGGGCGTCATCGCGCCGCCCTGCACGGCCAGGGTCAGCGCGCTCTGGGCGGACAGCCCGCGGCCCGGCGAGGTCGTGGCCAGATAGCGCTTCGCCGCCACATGCAGTCGTACGAGACGGGAGACCCGTTCGCCGAGCAGCGGCTGTACCGCTTCGGCCGCGAGGTCGGCGTGACCGGCGTCCTCGCCCGGTCTGAGCAGATGCCCGATGTCGTGAACCAGGCCTGCCACCTGGAGTTCCTTGTCGGCGGGATGGCCGCGGCGCAGCAGCGCGGCGGTCTGCAGGGCGTGATCGTGCAGGTCGACCGGGTCGCCACTGCGGTCCGGGGTGTCCCAGGCCCCCCGGCAGGCGTGCAGCAGATCCATCAGCTCCTCGACGCTGCGCAGCTCCATACGCCAGTCCTCCCGCGAGAAAAGCCGTTGCGGATCGTCAGCAGATCATGGCCTCCTTGCGAACCGGCCAACGGGATCTGAACTGCGCCCCGTCTTCCGCGCCGAGTGTGATCGCCCGGCTTGCGGTGTCCGCCGTCCACAGTCGGTATTGAGCCGAATGGGTGGCGACGAAGAGGCCGTAATATTTCAAATCGCCGCAGACCGGGGCCGGGTGGACACTGATTGACGCGAGACGGTTACCTCGTGTTTTCAGCCCCATCGAGCGGGCACCCGCTCATTTGGTTAGTCTGTATCGGACGGGCAGCCATACTGGGTTCCACCCACACCCACGTCCGTCACGGGACAAGCCGGTCATCACGGCCTGCTCTCACATGAGTTACCGGCGCCACCGCGTCCCTAACTGCCTTCGACCCAGACCCGAGCGGACGTCAAGCGGCCGACAGTTGACTGGTCTTGTACGTCCCAAGGGTGACCCGACACATAAGGAGTGCGCGGTGACACCGGAGAAGAATCGCGATCAACGCCCCAGTGAACTCACTGAGGGTGCGGGCCGTCGGCCCGAGAAGAAGCTCGGCAGCCTCGACGTGTGGGCCAGGTCGGCCCCGATCCGCCTGGCGGGTTACGAGGACGACCTCGCCGAGCCGCACATCCTGCCCAGCGTCGACTGACCCTGGCAGAACCCCTCGCGATCCCCCGGCAGGACCCATCGCGAACCCTGACAGCATGGGCGTGTGAGACTCACGCCCATGCTGATCAGTGAGATCCGAGAAGCCACACCTGACGACTGGCCGCGGATCTGGCCTTTCTGGCACCGGATCGTCTCGGCCGGCGAGACCTACACCTGGGACCCGGACACCTCCGAGGAGGCCGCCCGCGCCCTGTGGATGGCGCCGGGCAAGAGCGTCTACGTCGCCGAGGACCTGACCGGAGCCGTCGTCGGCTCGGCCTTCGTCACCGCCAACTACGCCGGTCCCGCCGACCGCATCGCCAACGCCGGATTCATGGTCGACCCCGAGCACGCCGGACGCGGCATCGGCCGCGCCCTCGCCGAACACGTCCTCGTCGCGGCGCAGGCGGCCGGCTACCGGGGCATGGTGTTCAACGCCGTCGTGGAGACCAACCCGGCCGTCAAGCTGTGGACTTCGCTCGGCTTCACCATCCTGGGCACCGTGCCGGACGCGTTCGAGCACCCCCGGCACGGACGGGTGGGGCTGCACATCATGTACCGGGCGCTGTAGCTTCAGTCCAGCTACCGGGCGCAGCAGCTCAATCCAGTGCTGCCGTACGCCGCCACGGATGCAGTTCCTCCAACTGTCCCGCCAGCGCGAGGAGATCGAGCTCTGAACCCGGACGTCCGACCAGTTGTACGGCGCACGGGGCGCCGCCCGGCAGCGTGCCGAACGGCACCGACATCGCGGGCCAGCCTGTGAGGTTCCACGGCGGAGTCAGCGGCGAGTAGCTGGTGTTGACCAGCAGATTGCGCAGCCAGCCCCGCTCGTGCCAGGCCGCTGCCGCCGGACCCCGCCGGGCCAGCGCGGGAGTGATCAGCACGTCGTGCTCGGCGAAGAACGGCTCCAGGCGTCTGCGGAGCTGCTCGCGGCGATCCCCCTTGCGGACGCTGTTGAGGAAGCGGCGTCCCACAGCGGCGTGCACGCGGGTGCGCCGGGTGAGCAGGCGCGGGTCGAGTTCCTCGGCGTCCACGGCGGTGCCGGCCGTCCAGTGCGCGAGTGAGGTCGTGCTCAGCCAGAGCGGGTAGGGCGGGTCGGCGGACCCTACCTGGTGGCCCGCCGTGGCCAGCAGGGCGGCCGCCTCCCGTGCCGCGGCCCGGTACGGACGGGTGATCTGCACACCGACCAGCGGGCTGCGTACGGAGACGGCAACCCTGCGGACTTCCTTACCCGGCGGACGTACGGCCTCGGCGCCGGCCAGTACCGCGAACATCAGGCGCGCGTCCTCGACCGTGGTCGCGAGCGGCCCGTTCTCCGACATGCCGAACCAGTCGCCGTGGCCGATTCCCGCCGGGACCGTGCCATGGCCCGGCTTCAGGCCGACCAGGCCGCAGTTGGCGGCCGGGATGCGCAGCGAGCCCATACCGTCGTTGCCGAGTGCGAGCGGCACCATCCCGGCGGCGACCGCGGCCGCGCTGCCGCCCGAGGAACCGCCCGCCGTGCGGGAGGTGTCCCACGGGTTGCGCGCGATGCCGTGCACACCGTCGGTGGTGCCGAAGACACAGAGCTCGGGCACGTTCGTCAGGCCCACGACGACGGCGCCCGCAGCGCGGAGCCGGGCCACGGTGACATGGTCGTGGTCGGCGGGCGTGTCCGGGGAGGCGGCGGAGCCGAGGCGGTTGGACTCGCCGCGGACCGGGAGGTTGTCCTTGACGGCCACCGGCACGCCCGCGAGCGGGAGCCGGCCGAGATCCCGCGTGGCCAGCTCGTCGGCCTCGGCGAGTGCCGCCTCCGCCCGCAGCGTGCGGAACGCGCCGACGCGGGTGTCCAGCAGGTCGATCCGGGCCAGGTGCTCGGCCACCACCTCACGAGGCGTGACCCGCTTCTCCCGTACGGCAGCGGCGATCTCGGCGGCGGTCCGGCCGACCCAGGTGGTCACGGGCACTCCTTGCGTACTGGTGGGTAGTACGAGGTGCACTCTGCCCGCGGAGCGGCGCCCCGTCGAGAGCCCGGGACCTCGGAACTCAGGGAATAGCTCTCCGGCGGCTTTCGACCGAGGGCTGTCTCCTGCGACACGCACGAGATCATCCGATCACTTGCTCAACTTCCTTCCCTGCGCACTCCATTGACAGGCTCTGGCAGCAGCTCGATCATCAGACATCCGATGAATGGGAGAGCCGCCCATGAGTACGTATCCAAGACGTCAGGTACTGGGAGCCGCGGCCTCGGTCGCCGTGGCCGCCACTCTTCCCCTCGCCGCCACGGCGGAGGCGCGGTCCGTGGACGGACAGGGAGACCAGAGTGGACAGGGGAACCAGTGGGTCCCTGTCCCCGATCCGGTACCCGTGCCGCTCGACGCTCACCTCGACAACGACGGCATCGACACCGCCGACGCGCGGGGCGGGAGCTTCGACGGGTCCGGCTACACGTTCCCGGGTGAGGAACTTCCGGCAGGCCCGGTCGAGGTCGACGGCATCGCCTTCCTCTTCCCGTCCGCCGGGGCGGGCGCCAAGAACAACGTGGTCGCCCTCGGCCAGCGCATCGAACTGCCCAAAGGGAGCTACCTGTCGGCCCTGTTCCTCACGGCGGGCAGTTATGGCAACGCGTCCGGCAAGGCCACCGTGCACTACGCGGACGGCTCCACGACGAGCGCGGGGCTCGGCGGCTCGGACTGGTACTCGGCGGGCGGGTCGCTGTCGGCGCCGTACCGCTACCGGCCGGACGGCAGCAAGGACGAGCACCGTGTCGGCATCGGCACTGCGGAGGTCTGGATCGACCCGGGGCGCGAGGCGGTCGCCCTGACGCTGCCGACCATCAACCCCGCCGAGGAGAACAAGACCTCGCTGCACGTCTTCGCCCTCTCGCTCCAACCGGCGGCTCAGGGGCGGGCGTTGGCCGTGCGGGACGCGCACTCCACCTTCTCCCTCCTGGAGTCGAGCGGCGCGCAGAGCGTGGAGGCCACCGTCGTGAACGCCGGCACCGTCGCCGTCCTCGCCGGTGACCGGGTGTCGGTCGGCGTCGACGTGCCCGGCGCCCGCACCGTGGAGCCCGCGAGCGTGATCCGCCTCGACCCCGGCGAACAGGCGCGCGTCCGCGTAGGCATCCGCAACCGCGTGGGGACGACACCGGGGACGGCGCAGGACGGCAAGGTGATCGTCAGCGGACGCGGCAAAGAAGTCACCAGCAGCAGTCGTGAGTTGACCCTCGGCGTCCCCGACTACCAGCCCACCGAGGCATCACTGACGGGACATCAGGCGCCGTACTGGTTCCACCGTGCCAAGTTCGGCATCTTCATCCACTGGGGCGTGTACTCGGTGCCCGCCTGGTCGCCGGTCGGCAAGCAGTACGCCGAGTGGTACTGGGACCACCTGGAGCACCCGGACAACGAGGTGTACGCCTACCATCGGGCGACGTACGGCGAGGACTTCGCGTACGACGACTTCATCCCGATGTTCACGGCGGAGAAGTTCAATCCGCGGGCCTGGGTGGAGCTGTTCCGGGACGCGGGCGCGGAGTACCACGTGCTGACCTCGAAACACCACGAGGGCTTCGCACTGTGGGACACCAAGCTCGCCGACCGCAACTCCGTGAAGATGGGCCCCAAGCGCGATCTGATCCGCGAACTCTTCGACGCCTCGAAGCAGTTCACACCGGAGCTGAAGCGCGGTCTGTACTTCTCGATGCCCGAGTGGTTCAACCCGGACAACCCGTGGACGGGCCACGCCCCGCGCAACCCGTACACCCTGGAGCCGCTTCCCTACACCGGATACACCGCGGGCAAGGACTATGTGAAGGACTATCAGGCCCCGCAGATGCTGGAGCTGATCCACGGTTACGACCCGGCTCTGATCTGGTGCGACATCGGCGGCGCGAACGACAGCATCGAGGTGCTCGCCGAATACTTCAACCATGGCAAGAACAGGCGCAAGCCATACGAGGTGACGGTCAACGACCGCTCGGGAATCGGCTTCCACGACTTCACCACCCCCGAGTACACGACGTACGAGAACACCGTCGTCGCCAAGTGGGAGTCCAGCCGTGGTCTGGACCCGCGCAGCTACGGCTACAACCAGGCGACCCCGGACGACGCCTACATGACCACCGAGGAGGTCGTGCACAGCCTCGTCGACATCGTCTCCAAGAACGGCAACTTCCTCCTCGACATCGGCCCGCGCGCCGACGGCACCATCCCGGAGATCATGGAGACCCGGCTGCGCGAGACCGGCCGATGGCTGAAGACCAACGGCGAGGCGATCTACGACACGACGTACTGGTCGCGGATGGCGGAACTCGGCGCGGACCTGCGCTTCACGGTCCGGCAGAACAAGGCCTTCTACATCCACTCGCTGACCGCACCCGGCAGCAAGCTGACCGTCGAGGCGCCGGTACCGATCCGCGGCGGGGACAAGGTCACCATGCTCGGCTATCCCCGGCCGCTTACCTGGACGGTCAGCAACGGCTCGCTGGTGATCGACGTGCCGCAGGCCGCCCGTAAGGCCGGGCAGCATGTGTGGGTGTTCAAGGTGGACTGGCAGAGCTGACCCGCCGGGGGCGGACGTCCTGGGTGATGTCCGCCCTCTTCATCTCCCGCGGGGTCCCGTGCTGTCCCGCTCGATCAGCCGCGGCACCGGCACCTGCACGGTGCGTGCCGGACCGCCGTCGAGCAGCGCGGTCAGTTCCTGCGCGGCCGTGCGGCCGAACTCCACGGTGTCGCGGGAGAGCGCGGACAGCCACGGCTTGACCATGCGGCACAGCGCGGAGTCCTCCCAGGCCACGACCGAGACGTCGCCCGGCACGGCGAAGCCCAGCTCGGTGGCGGCGGCGACCCCGGCTACGGCCATCACGTCGTTGTCGTAGACCAGCGCGGTCGGCGGGGTGCCGCTCTCCAGGACGCGGCGGGTGACGGCGGTGCTCTCCGTGTCGGAGTAGTCCGTGGGCACGGAGCGGACCTCGCTCAGCCCCCGGCGCTCGGCCTCGGCGCGCAGGGTACGGATCCTGCGCTCGGTGTGGGCGAGCCCGGGCAGCCCCGCGATGTGCACGATCCGGCGGTGGCCGAGCGCGTACAGCTCGTCCACGACCGCGGCCATCGCTGCCGCGTCGTCGGCCCAGACGATGGACAGACCGGGGTGCCGGGCGTCCGGCACGCCGCCGATGACCACGGCGGGCAGGCCCAGTTCGTCGAGGAGGTCCGGCCGCGGATCGTCGACGCGCGGGTCCACGACCAGCACCCCGTCCACCCGGTGCTCGGCCCACCAGCGCCGGTAGACCGCGCACTCGGCGGTCACGTCCTCCACCACCTGGAAGAGCAGGCCGAGATGACGCTCCGCGAGCACTTCCTGGATGCCGGAGACGAGCTGGAGGAAGAAGGAGTCCACGCCGAGGGTGTCCGCGGGCCGTGCCAGCACGAAGCCGACCGTGGCCGCGCCCTCGCCGGACAGCGCGCGGGCCGCTGTACTCGGCCGCCAGCCGAGCTGTTCGGCGACCCGGCGAACCCGGTCGCGGGTGATCTCGGAGACGCCGGGCCGGTCGTTGAGCGCGAAGGAGACCGCGCTCTCGGAGACTCCGGCGCGGCGCGCGATGTCCTTCATCGTCGGCCGGCGTGCCGGAGACCGCTTGGCTGGCACCCTTGCTCCCCGTTCTTTCGGGGCCTTCTTCCGGAGTCATCCGGGGCCGTGTACTAATGCGCTTGAGTTGAGGCAATCTAAAGCGCATTAGTGATCGATTGCAAGAGGCGGGCAGCACGGCTCTGACCTGCTCTGTTCTGCTACTAATGAATTTAGCTCGCGCCAATCCATTGACTTGCCCGGCGAGTTGCCTGCAAGGTCTGCCCCGGCACTGTTCGCCCATCCTGCCGCAAAGGAGCCCGGTCACCGTGCGCACATCTCGCAGAGCACTCGCCGCTGCCGCCATCGCACTCGTCCTGCCGCTGAGCGCCTGCGGCTCCGGGGGCGACGGGGGCGGCTCCACGGACGCATCCGGCAAGGTCGAGGGCGACATCACCTTCCAGACCTGGAACCTCCAGGCCAACTTCAAGTCGTACTTCGAGGGCGTGATCGCCGACTTCGAGAAGCAGTACCCGGACACGAAGGTGAAGTGGATCGACCAGCCCGCCGAGGGCTATGCCGACAAGATCAGCGCGGACGCGGCCGGCGGCACCCTGCCCGACGTCGTGAACGTCTCGCCCGACCTCGTCGCGCCGCTCGCCAAGGCCGGGTTCGCGCTCGACCTCGACAAGGCCGCCTCGAAGTACAAGAAGGAGTACCTGGAGGGCGCCTGGGCCAGCCACCAGATACCGGGCATGACCGGGACATACGCTTTCCCCTGGTACCTCAACACCGGCCCGCTCTTCTACAACAAGTCGCTCTTCGAGGAGGCCGGGCTCGACCCCGACAAGCCCCCGACGACGTACGACGAACTCTTCAGCGACGCCCTGGAGCTCGCCCGGAAGAGCGACGGCAAGGTGGCCACACTCGCCAACGTACCCACCATCGAGGACTTCGGGCGCTACGGCGTCGAGCTGATGAACAAGGAGGGCAACGGCTTCGCCTTCAACGACGCCAAGGGCATCGAACTCCTCACCAAGTACAAGGAGTTGTACGACGCCAAGGCGCTGGACTCGCAGGCGCTGACCGCGACCCCGGAGTCGTCCGGCAAGAAGTTCCTCACCGGCGCCGTCGCCATGAACCCGGGCAGCGCCCTGGATCTCGAGAACTTCAAGAAGCAGGCGCCGAACCTGTACAAGAACATCGGCATCACGGACCAGATCACCAGCACCGGCAAGGTGAACATGTACGTGATGGGTGTGATGGTCAACTCGCAGACCAAGCACACCCCGGCCGCGGTCGCCTTCGCGCACTTCGTCACCGACGCGCAGAACCAGATGTCGTTCGCCAAGCAGGTCGCGATCTTCCCGAGCACCGCGGGCTCGCTGGACGACCCGTACTTCACCAAGGAGGACGGGACCGACGTGACGCGGGTGCGGGTGGCTGCCGCCAAGTCCCTGAAGAACGCGGTGAATTACACGCCGGTCCTGTTCAGCGAGCAGATGAAGACCGCGCTGCGCAACGAGGTCGCCAAGGCGCTCCAGGGCAAGCAGAGCCCGAAGGAAGCTCTCGACAACGCTGTCGAGGCCTGCGACAAGCTGCTCGAACAGCAGGGCTGACCAGTTATGGCGAGTTCTTCCACCGTCTCCGGCGGAGCCCGGCGTGGTGCGCGGCCTCCTGGGGCGCGGGTGCGGCGGCAACTGCCCACCAGTCCCTGGCTGTTCGCCGCCCCCGGCCTGCTGGTCATCGGCATCTTCATCCTGTACCCGTTCGTCTCCACCCTGGTCAACTCCTTCACCGACCGCCGGACCCTGATCCCCGGCGAGTTCGTGGGCCTGGCCAATTTCCGGGAGCTGCTGCACGACGACATGTTCTGGATCGGGCTGCGCAACAGCACGCTGTACGTCCTCGGGGTCGTCCCCGCGCTCGTCCTGCTGCCGCTGCTGCTCGCCCTGCTGGTCCAGAAGAACATCCCCGGCATCGCCTTCTTCCGGTCGGCCTTCTACACCCCGGTGGTCGCCTCGATCGTCGTGGTCGGGCTCATCTGGGTGTGGCTCCTGGACGAACGCGGCCTGGTGAACTCGCTGTTGGAGGCGATCGGGGTCGGCAAGGTCGGCTTCCTCAGCGACCAGTGGCTGCTACTGCTGAGCGCCATGGCCGTCACGGTCTGGAAGGGCCTCGGCTACTACATGATCATTTACCTGGCCGCGCTCGCCAATGTGCCGCGCGAGCTGCACGAGGCCGCGGCGGTGGACGGCGCGGGTGCGGTGCGCCGCTTCCTCACGGTCACCGTGCCCGCCGTCCGTTCCACGATGGTGCTGGTCGGCGCGCTGTCCTCGGTGGCCGCCTTCAAGGTGTTCTCCGAGGTCTATCTGATGGCTGGTCCGGATGGTGGTCCGGCGGGTGAGGACACCACTCTCGTGATGCTGGTCCAGCGCACCGGCACAGGTCTGACCGGCCGCGTCGGCTACGCCTCCGCCATCTCCGTCGTCGTCTTCGTCGTCACCGTCGCGCTGATGCTGCTCGTGCTGCGCGCCGATCGGAAGGAGGACGCGTGAGTGTGCTGGAGAAGGCGCCGCCGGTCGAGCGACCGGTGGCACCGCGCAAGCCCCGCCGTCATGTCACCGACGAGCAGGGCCGCCGCGTACGCGTCTGGGAACTCGCCCTGCGCTACCTGCTGTTGCTCGCCGTCCTCGCCCTCACCGTCGGGCCTTTTCTGTGGCAGCTGTCCACCTCGCTCAAGGGCCCGACCGAGGACATCTACAGCTCGACGCCCAAGTTCCTGCCGAGCCACCCGACACTCCACAACTACGACCGGGTCGCCGAGACCATCCCCGTCTGGGACTACGCCCTCAACTCGTTGAAGGTCGCGGGCGCCAACGTCGTGACGAACTGCGTCGGTTCGGCCCTCGCGGGCTATGCCCTGGCCAGGATGCGCTACCGGGGCCGACGAGTGGCCACCCTCGTCTTCATCCTCGCGATGCTGGTCCCCGCGGAGAGCATCATCATCGCCCAGTTCACCACCATGCGGGAACTCGGCCTGAACAACACCCTCATCGGGGTGGTGCTGCCGGCCTGCGTCAGCTCCATGAACGTCCTGCTGATGCGCAACGCCTTCCTCAACCTGCCGTACGAGATCGAGGAAGCGGCCTTCGTCGACGGGGCGAACGCCTGGCAGCGGTTCCTGCGGATCGCGCTGCCCTCAGTGAAGGGGACTCTCGCCGTCGTCGCGATCTTCGCCTTCATGGGCGCCTGGGACGACTTCCTGTGGCCGCTCATCGTGCTCAGCGATCCCTCGAAGTTCACCCTGACCATCGGCCTCAACTACCTGCACGGCACCTTCGCCAACGACGAACGGCTCGTCGCCGCGGGCACGATCATCGCCGTGGCACCGCTGATCGCTCTCTTCGCCTGTCTCCAGCGGTACTTCTTCCGCGGGGTCGGCGAGGGCGCGGTCAAGGGCTGACCTCCCCCGTCCATGGGGCTGACCTCCCCTGTCCATAGGACTGACCTTCCCTGTCCGTGGGGCTGACCTCCCCGGACCTTTCCGTACATCCGATCCGCAAGGAACCCGCATGCCTGCTGCCGTGCGCTTCGGCGTCAACTACACCCCGAGCGTCGGGTGGTTCCACCACTGGCTCGACTTCGACCTCGACGCCGTACGCGCCGATCTCGACTCGATCGCCGCGCTCGGCCTGGACCACATCCGGGTCTTCCCGCTGTGGCCCTACTTCCAGCCCAACCGCACCCTGATCCGCCCGCGCGCCGTCGAACAGCTCGTCGCGCTCGCCGACGCCGCCGCCGAACGCGGACTCGACGTCAACGTCGACGGTCTGCAGGGGCACCTGTCGAGCTTCGACTTCCTGCCCGCGTGGACCCAGACCTGGCACCGGCGGAACATCTTCACCGACCCGGCGGTGGTCGAGGGGGAGGCCGAGTATCTGCGGGTGCTCGCCGCCGCGCTCGCCGACCGGCCGAACTTCATCGGCATGACGATCGGCAACGAGGTCAACCAGTTCGCGGCCGGGCCGCATCCCGACCCGGACCGCATCACGCCGGACCAGGCGGGGGCCTGGCTGCGGCGGCTGCTCGACGCCTGCGAGGAGGGCGCGCCGGGCAAACTGCATCTGCACGCCTCGTACGACGCCGCCTGGTACCAGGACGACCAGCCGTTCACCCCCGAGCACTCGGCGCGGCTCGGCGCGGTCACCGCCGTGCACTCCTGGGTGTTCAACGGCACGGCTCAGCGCCACGGCCGGACCGGCGTCGCCACCGAACACCACGCCGCGTACCTCATCGAGCTGTCCAAGGCGTGGGCGGAGGACCCGCACCGTCCGGTGTGGCTCCAGGAGGTCGGCGCGCCCGCCCCGCTGATCCCGGCCGGGCACGCGGCGGCGTTCACCGAGGCGACCGTCGCGAACGCCCTCGACTGCACCGACGTCTGGGGCGTCACCTGGTGGTGCTCGCACGACGTGAGCCGCGACCTCGCCGACTTCCCCGAACTCGAGTACAGCCTCGGCCTGTTGACCAACGACCGGCGGCCAAAGCCCGCCGGTGAGACCATCGCGCGCATCATCGAGGAGCGGCGCGCATACGCACCCGCACCCCGGACCACGGCGCTAGTGGTCGAGACCACTTCGGGCGGCCGTTCGGTCTGTGCTCCGGGTGGGCAGGTCTTCGAGGCCTTCGCCCGGTTGACCGCCGGCGGGGTCCGTCCCACCACCGTTCTCGCGAGCCGCGCCGAAGACAAGGAACACCTGGCGGCCCGTGGCATCACCGAAGTCGTCACCCCCGAACAGGTCAACGAGTAGCCCCCCACGACCATACGGAGCACGCAGTGAACCTCAGCAGACGCACCGTCCTGCTCGCCGGAGCCGGCGTCGCCGCCGGACTCGTCCCCGGCCTCGCCGGTACGGCCGTCGCCGCCACCCGCGACCTCCAGCCGTACGCCTCCTACTGGTACCCCGACTCACTGCCCGCCGGCACCCCGGGTACCGGCATCACCTGGCGCAGCCTCAAGACCTGGAGCGCCGCGACCGACGCCGACCTGGCGTTCAACGCCTCCTCCGTGCCGCTCGCCGCGCGCTTCACGCCCACCCCGGCGAACACCACCGCCCGCACCGACCAGGCCCGCATCCAGTCCCTCGTCTCCTTCGGCCCCACCGCGAGCAACCCCTCACAGGGCGCGGCCACCGCCGACTACTACGCCCTCACCCACTGGGCGTACGTCGACGAACTCATCTTCTGGGGCGGCTCCTCGGGCGAGGGCCTGATCCTCGCCCCGAACGCACCCATCGTCGACGCGGCCCACCGCCACGGCGTGCCCGTCCTCGGCAACATCTTCCTGCCGCCCGCCGCCTACGGCGGACAGCTCCAGTGGACCCGCGACCTGGTCCAGAAGGACGCCACCGGGCACTACCCGCTCGCCGCCCAACTCGTCGCGGTCGCCGAGGCATACGGCTTCGACGGCTGGTTCGTGAACGCCGAGACGAGCGGCGGCAACGCCGCGCTCGCCACCGACATGCTCGGCTTCCTGCAGGAGCTCAAGGCGCTCAGCACGGCGAAGGGGCAGCGGGTCACCTGGTACGACTCGATGACCGTGGGCGGCTCGGTGAGCTGGCAGGGCGCGCTCAACAGCCAGAACCAGACCTTCTTCCAGTCCGCCGACTCCATGTTCATCGACTTCCGCTGGTCGCAGACCACCCTGGCTTCATCGGGCACCCTGGCGGGGCAACTCGGCCGCAACCGCTACGAGTTGTGGGCGGGCGTCGATGTCGAGGCCAGCGGCACCAGCAAGTCGGTCAACTGGAACGCGATCGTGCCGACCACCGGGGCCCATGTCACCTCCATCGGCTTCTACCGGCCCGAGTGGACCCGCAACCACCTGCCCGCGAGCCGCACCCCCGGCGACTTCCACGCCTCCGACGACCTGTTCTGGACCGGTGCCACCCTCGACCCCTCCAAGCCCAACCTGACGGCCACCTGGCGCGCGCCGGCCGTCTCCGTCGCCGACCGCTCCACCGTGACAGCCGTCCCCTTCGCGACCGCCTTCAACACCGGCCACGGCCTGAAGTGGTACGAGGAGGGCACGGCGACCTCCGACACCGCCTGGAACCACCTCGGTCTCCAGGACCGGCTGCCGTCCCGCCGCTGGGTGGTGCGGACCACGGGCCAACGCCCCGCCGTCACCTTCGACTTCGCGGACGCCTGGCGCGGAGGCAGCAGTGTCCTCGTCGACGGCGCCCTCGACGCCCCGACCACGCTGGACCTCTACGGGACGCGGCTGCCGCTCGGCCCGGACACCGTGGTCGAGCTGACCCACCGCGCCGACTCCGGAAGCGTGCAGGTCGAGCTGGCCGTCGCCACCGCCGAGCCGGACGCCGCGGGAGGCGCGCCTCCGTACACGTACTTCCCCGTGAGCACGGGCGACGGCTGGGAGACTTCCACCGTGCAGCTGACGGGACTGTCGGGAGAGATACGTGCCATCGGCGTCCGGCTCACCGCGATCAGCGGTCCGGTGCGCTGGCGGCTCGGCGGGCTCGCGGTACGCGACGAGGTGGTGACCCCCGCCGAGCCGACCGGCCTGCGTGTCACGGACGCCGACACGGGCAACCTGCGCTTCGCCTGGGACGCCGTCCCCGGCCCCGTACGCCACTACGAGCTGTACCGGACGCTTCCCGACGGCACCCGCCGCTTCCTCGGCGCCACCGGCCAGCGCGCGTTCTACGTCGGCGGTCTCGTCCCCGAGCAGGGAGAGACCGAGGCGCGGTTCGAACTGCGTGCGGTGGGGGAGCTGTTCACCGTCTCGACTCCCACCACGACCACCCACACCTGGTAGCAGGCACCACCCTCACCCCACGGAGCACTCTCATGCATGACGACCGCACTCTGGTCGAAGCCCGCCTCAAGCGCGTTCTCGACGAGCGCATCCGTCCCGCCGTGTACCCCGAGTCCGTACCGCTCGAGGTCGCGGTGTGGCACGCGCCCGGCGAGCCGGTGCCGGTGGCCGAAGGACTGGCCGCCACGACGGAGCCGATCGAGGTGGGCGCGCGGTGGGGTGTTCCGTGGGGCACCAGTTGGTTCCGGGTCACCGGGACGGTCCCGGCGGCGTGGGCCGGACGGACCGTCGAGGCCCTGCTGGACCTCGGCTTCGACGAGAACATGCCGGGCTTCCAGTGCGAGGGGCTCGTCTACAGGCCCGACGGAACGCCGGTGAAGGGTCTCAACCCGCGCAACCAGTGGGTCCGGGTCGGCGCCCCCGCCGAGGGCGGCGAGGAGGTTCACCTGCACATCGAGGCCGCCTCCAACCCGGTCATCCTCGACTACCACCCCTTCCTGCCGACCCAGTTGGGTGACAAGGAGACGGCGGGCAGCGAGCCGCAGTACAAGCTGGAGCGGATGGACCTCGCGGTCTTCGACGAGAACGTGTGGCAGCTCGTCCTCGACCTGGAGGTGCTCGGCGAGCTGATGGCCGAGCTGCCGGTGGAGTCCGCGCGGCGCTGGGACATCCTGCGGGCCGTGGAGCGGGCGCTCGACGCCGTGGACCTCCAGGACGTCAACGGCACGGCGGAGGCGGCGCGTTCACGGCTGGCCGGGGTGCTCGCCGAGCCCGCCGTGCCCTCCGCGCACCGGATCAGTGCCGTCGGTCACGCGCACATCGACTCGGCGTGGCTGTGGCCGCTGCGCGAGACGGTCCGCAAGGTGGCCCGGACGACCTCCAACATGACCGCGCTCATCGAGGACGAGCCCGAGTTCATCTTCGCCATGTCCCAGGCCCAGCAGTGGGCCTGGGTGAAGGAGCACCGGCCCGAGGTGTGGGCGAAGGTCAAGAAGGCGGTCGCCGACGGGAGGTTCGTGCCCGCGGGCGGCATGTGGGTCGAGTCGGACACGAACATGCCGGGCTCGGAGGCGATGGCCCGTCAGTTCGTGCACGGGAAGCGGTTCTTCCTCGACGAGTTCGGCATCGAGAACGACGAGGCCTGGCTGCCCGACACCTTCGGCTTCGCCGCCGGACTGCCGCAGATCATCAAGGCGGCCGGCTCCAAGTGGCTGCTGACGCAGAAGATCTCCTGGTCGCAGACCAACAAGTTCCCGCACCACACCTTCCAGTGGGAAGGCATCGACGGCACCCGCATCTTCACGCACTTCCCGCCCGTCGACACCTACAACTGCTCCATGAAGGGCCGCGAGATCGCCCACGCGGCGAGCAACTTCAAGGACAAGGGCGTCGCCCGGCACTCCCTCGCCCCGACCGGCTGGGGTGACGGGGGCGGCGGCACGACCCGGGAGATGATCGCGAAGGCGGCCCGGCTCAAGGACCTCGAAGGTTCGGCGACCGTGGTGTGGGAGACGCCCGAGGAGTTCTTCAAGCAGGCGGAGGCCGAGTACCCCAACGCCCCCGTGTGGGTGGGCGAGTTGTACCTCGAACTGCACCGCGCCACGCTCACCAGCCAGGCGAAGACCAAGCAGGGCAACCGGCGCAGCGAACACCTCCTGCGCGAGGCCGAGTTGTGGGCGGCGACAGCGGCCGTACGGACGGGATCCCCTTACCCGTACGAGGAGTTGGACCGCATCTGGAAGACGGTCCTGCTCCACCAGTTCCACGACATCCTGCCCGGCTCCTCCATCGCCTGGGTGCACCGCGAGGCACGCGCCACCTACGAGCGCCTCGCCGGAGAGCTGAACGGCATCATCGACGCGGCCCAGCGCGCCCTGGCGGGCGAGGGTTCGGCCGAGCTCGTCTTCAACTCCGCGCCGCACCTGCGCGACGGCGTCCCGGCGGGCGGCGCGCGGACCCCGGCCGTCGAGGGAAGCACGGCCCTCGCGCCCCGCGTGGAGGGCGGGTTCGTCCTCGACAACGGGCTGCTGCGGGTCGGTATCGACGCGCGGGGGCTCGTCGTGTCGGCGTACGACATCGAGGCCGACCGGGAGACGGTCGCGCCCGGGCAGGCCGCCAACCTGCTCCAGTTGCACCCCGACTTCCCGAACATGTGGGACGCCTGGGACGTCGACGAGTTCTACCGCAACACGGTCACCGACCTGGTCGACGCCGACGAGGTCGTGCCTGGTGCGGACGGCGTGTCGGTCCGGATCGTCCGGTCCTTCGGCGCGTCGCGGGTCACCCAGGTGCTGTCCCTCGCACCGGGGGAGCGGCGGCTCGGCATCGACACCGAGGTCGACTGGCACGAGACCGAGAAGTTCCTCAAGCTCGCCTTCCCGCTCGACGTGCACGCCGAACGGTACGCGTCCGAGACCCAGTTCGGGCACTTCTACCGGCCCACGCACACCAACACGAGCTGGGAGGCGGCCAAGTTCGAGGCGTGCAACCACCGGTTCGTGCACATCGAGGAACCCGGCTGGGGCGTCGCGCTCGTCAACGACTCGACGTACGGGCACGACGTGACCCGGACCGTCCGTGACAGCGACTCCGGGACGACCACCACCGTGCGCGTCTCGCTGCTGCGCGCCCCGCGCTTCCCGGACCCCGAGACCGACCAGGGCGTGCACCGTTTCCGGCACGCGCTGGTGGCGGGCGCGGCGATCGGGGACGCGGTGCGCGAGGGATGGCGGATCAACCTGCCGGAGCGCCGGGTGACCGGCTCCCAGGCGGTCGCGCCGCTGGTGACCGTCGACCAGGACGCCGTAGTCGTCACGGCACTCAAGCTGGCCGACGACGGCAGCGGTGACGTGATCGTCCGCTTCCACGAGTCACGCGGTGCCCGTACGAGCGTCACGCTGACGACGGGCTTCGAGGCCACCGGCGTCACGGTGACCGACCTGCTGGAGCGCCCGCTGACGGACGCCACCGAGCCCGACCTGGACGGCGACCGCATCACCCTGCGCCTGCGCGCCTTCGAGCTGGTGACGCTACGGCTGACGCGGGCCTGAGGAACCCCCGGCATCGGGGGGGCCGGGCCGTGGCGACTGCGGCTCGCACCGACCGCGACATGCGGATCGCGGTTCGGCCGGTGCGGGCCGTGGTGGTCGTGGTTCGGCCGGTGTGGGCCGCGGTGAAGCCCGCTGGGTGCGGGCTGTGCTGGTCGTGGTGCAGTCGGTGTGCGTCGCGGTGGTCGTGGTTCGGCAGGTGTGGGCCGCTGTGACGCTCGCTGGGTGCGGGCTGTGCTGGTCGTGGTGCAGCCGGTGTGGGCCGCGGTGATCGCCGTTCGCCCGGTGTGGTCGCGGCGGTCGTGGTGCAGCCGGTGCGGGCGGTGATGATCGCGGCCCGCTCGGTGTGGGCCGCGACGAGGGCACTCAACCGGTGTGGGCCACGGCGATTGCGGTTCGCCGAATGTGGGTCGCGCTGATCGCGGCTCAACCGGTGTGGGCCGCGGCGATTGCGGTTCGCCGAATGTGGGTCGCGCTGATCGCGGCTCAACCGGTGCGGGCCGCGTCGTTCGCGGCTCGCCCCGAGCGGGCCGTGGTGACCGCGGTTCCGCCGGTGTGGCCGGCGGTGACCGCGGTTCAGCCGAGGTGGCCCGTGCTCAGCGCGGCTCGCCCGACGTGGGCGGCTCCGGCTCCGACGTGAGCTGAGCCCGCAGCCACTGTTCCACCTCACCCACGTGCGCGGCGGCGGCGGCCCTGGCCGCCTCCGGGTCGTGCGCGACGAGCGCCCGGTGGATCGCCGCGTGCTCGCGCCGGGTGCGCTCGAAGGCGCCCTCCTCCTGGTAGCCGCGCCAGACCCGGGCGCGGAAGGTGCGGGAGGAGAGGCCTTCCAGGATGGCCGCCATCGTCTCGTTACCGGCCGCGCCGGCGATGGCGCGGTGGAAGGCGAGGTCGTGCGAGAGGATCTCCTCCGGGTCGTCCGTCGCGTTCATCGCGGCGAGGTGTTTCTCCACGTCGGCGAGCTGATCCGTGGTGATCCGCGCCGCGGCCAGGGCGGTCGCCGTCGACTCCAGGATCCGCCGGATCTCAAGGAGCTCGACCAGGCGAGGACCCCGGGACAGATCGGCCACCACGCCGAAGGTCTCCAGGAGGTCCCCGGCCTCCAGCTGCGTGACGTAGATACCCGATCCGTGCCGCGCCTCCAGCACCCCGAGGACGGTGAGCGCGCGGATCGCCTCGCGCATCGAGCTGCGGGACATGCCCAGCTGGGCGGCCAGATCGCGCTCGGTCGGCAGTCGCTGGCCCGGCTCCAGCTTGCCCTCGCCGATCATCGCCTTGATCCGCTCGATGGCGCGCTGCGTCACGGTGCCCTTCTGCGGGGCGGGCTCGTCCACGCGATTTCCTCCTGATTGCCGGGTGCGCCGCAGTCTAACCACCCAAGTGGTCGGACCACTACGGCCGAAAGCAAGGAAAAGTTGGCTCCGAGGGGTGTTGTGACCCCGAAGTGGTCTGATAAATATTCGTCCCGGCTGGAAGAGGGACTCTCCGGCCACGCGTCCTGCTCGATATCGCTCAATGAGGAGCCGTCAGATGGCCGGCAGAACCGTGCGGAACAGGCGAATCTCGTCGCGAGCGGTGCGTGCGGCGGCTGCGGCCGCGTGCGCCACCCTCGTGCTCGCGGCTTGCGGAAGCACCAAGGACGATGTCGCCTCGGGCGACGCGGGAGGCGACGGAAACGGCAAGGTCGGGGTGATCCTGCCCCTGCTGACCTCGCCGTTCTGGCAGTCGTACAACGACTACGTGCCGAAGATGGCGGAGTCCGAAGGCGTGGACGCGCTCAAGACCGTCAACTCCAACAGCGACCCGTCGCAGCAGATCACCGACATCAACAACACGCTCAACCAGGGCGTCGAGGGCATCGTCGTGGCCCCCCTGGACAGCGCCGCGATCGCCGCGGGCCTGGACCAGGCCGAGCGCAAGGGCGTCCCCGTGGTCGCCGTCGACGTGGCGCCCGAGAAGGGCAAGGTCGCCATGGTCGTACGCGCCAACAACGTGGCGTACGGCGAGAAGGCCTGCGAGTACCTCGGGGCGCAGGTCAAGTCCGGCAAGGTCGTGCAGATCATGGGCGACCTGGCGTCCGTCAACGGGCGTGAGCGCTCGGAGGCCTTCCGCTCCTGCGTCAAGGAGAAGTACCCGAAGCTGTCGGTCCTGGAGATCCCCGCGAAGTGGGAGTCCGACACCGCGGCCTCCAAGCTGGACACCCTCCTGAACGCCAACCCCGACATCAAGGGCATCTACATGCAGGCGGGCGGCGTCTACCTCGCACCCACCCTGCAGACCCTCAAGTCCAAGGGAATGCTGAAGACCGTCGGCCAGGCGGGCCACATCACCATCGTCTCGAACGACGGCATCCCGCAGGAGTACGACGCCATCCGCAAGGGCGAGATAGACGCCACCGTCTCGCAGCCCGCCGACCTGTACGCCAAGTACGGCATGTACTACATCAAGGCGGCGATGCAGGGGAAGACGTTCAAGCCGGGCCCGACGGACCACGACTCCGAGATCGTCAAGCTGCCCAGCGGCATCCTCGAGGACCAGCTGCCCGCGCCGCTGGTGACCAAGGACAACGTGGACGACGCCTCGCTCTGGGGCAACACGGTCTGATGAGTACACCACTGGTGGAGGCACGGGGGGTGGCCAAGCGGTACGGCCCCACCGTCGCCCTCCAAGACGGCCAGCTCACCGTGCTCCCCGGTGAGTCGCACGCCCTCGTCGGCCGCAACGGCGCGGGCAAGTCGACCCTCGTCACCATCCTCACCGGCCTCCAGGCCCCCGACGAGGGCACGGTCCGCTTCGACGGCGAGCCGGCACCCGCGCTCGCCGACCGTGACGCCTGGCGCCGCAAGGTGGCCTGCGTCTACCAGAAGCCCACCGTCGTACCGGAGTTGACGGTCGCCGAGAACCTCTTCATCAACCGGCAGCCGACCGGGCGCGGCGGTTTCATCAGCTGGCGCAGGCTGAAGTCCGAGGCCGCGGAGGTCCTGGAGACCTGGGACGTGCACGTCGACCCGGACGCGCGGACCGCCGACCTCAAGGTCGAGGACCGCCAAATGGTGGAGATCGCACGGGCGTTGAGTTTCGGCGCCCGCTTCATCGTCCTGGACGAGCCGACCGCGCAGCTCGACAACCGCGAGATCGAGCGGCTCTTCACCCGTATGCGCGCACTCCAGGAATCCGGCGTCACCTTCCTGTTCATCTCGCACCACCTCCAGGAGGTGTACGAGGTGTGCCAGACGGTCACCGTCCTGCGCGACGCCCGCTGGATCACCACCGCGCCGGTCGCCGAACTGCCGCGCGCCGCGCTGGTGGAGGCCATGGCAGGAGAGGTGATCGCCGAGAAGTCCGTCCAGATGAGGAAAGTGGACCAGGAGGCGCAGGTCATCCTCGACGCCAAGGGGCTCACCTCGGACGCGTACGAGGACGTCGATCTCACCATCCGCCGCGGCGAGGTCGTCGGCCTCGCCGGCTCCAGCGGGAGCGGGAAGATCGAGCTGGCCGAGTCGTTCGCCGGACTGCACACGCCGACCGGCGGCACCGTTCAACTCGACGGCGGACAGCTCCCGTTCGGCGACGTACAGGCCACGCTCAAGGCGGGCGTCGGCTTCGTCCCGCGCGACCGGCACGACCAGGGCCTCGTCTCCGGGATGACCATCGGCGACAACGCCACCATGACCGTCCTGAACCGCCTGGGCCGCTACGGCTTCATCGGCACCGACCGCAAACGCGGCTTCGCCACCGAGCTGATCGACCGCCTCGACATCCACACCGAGGGCCCCGACCAGCCCGTCTCCGACCTCTCCGGAGGCAATGCGCAGAAGGTCGTCATGGCCCGCGCCCTCGCCTCCGACCCCCGCCTTCTCGTCCTCATCAACCCCACCGCGGGCGTCGACGTGAAGTCCAAGGAGTCCCTGCTGTCCCGCGTGGACAGCGCCAGCGAGGACGGCACCGCGGTCCTCGTCGTCTCCGACGAACTCGACGACCTGCGCCGCTGCGACCGGGTCCTCGTCCTCTTCCACGGCCGTGTCGTCGCCGAACATCCGGCGGGCTGGCGCGACCACGAGCTGATCGCCTCCATCGAAGGAGTGGACCATGGCTGACACGAAGGCCCCGTCGGCCTCGACCGCCACCCCCGTACGCGTGCCCGATCCCCGTGCCGCCAAGGCGGTACTGCTCCGCCGGGCACGCGAACTCGCCCTCGTACCAGCGCTGTTGCTGCTCCTGGTCCTCGGCGCGTTCGTCAACGACTCCTTCCTCACCGAGCGCAATCTGATCTCCATCCTGGGCGCCTCGGCGGCGCTCGCGATGGTCGTGCTCGCCGAGTCGCTCGTCCTCATCACCGGCAAGTTCGACCTGTCGCTCGAATCGGTCGTCGGTATAGCGCCGGCCGTCGGCGCGCTCCTTGTGCTGCCTGTCGCGTCCTCCGGCTGGGGCACGGAGTTCCCCGCCGTGGTCGCCATCCTCGCGATGCTCGTGGTGGGCGGGGTCGTCGGCGCCTTCAACGGCCTCCTGGTCGTGAAGCTCAAGCTCAACGCCTTCATCGTCACCCTCGCGATGCTGATCGTCCTGCGCGGACTGCTGGTCGGCGCCACCGAGGGCAAGACGCTGTTCGGGATGCCCGACTCGTTCTTCTCGCTGGCCACCACCACCTTCCTGCGCATCCCGATGTCGGTGTGGCTGGCCGCCGTCGCCTTCGGCGTCGCGGGTCTGATCCTCAGGTACCACCGCGTCGGACGCGCCCTGTACGCCATCGGCGGCAACCCGGACGCGGCCCGCGCGGCCGGTATCCGCGTGGAGCGCGTGATGCTCGGCGTCTTCGTCGTCGCCGGCGTCCTCGCCGCCATCGGCGGAATCATGCAGACCGGGTACGTCGGTGCGATCAGCGCCAACCAGGGCAACAACATGATCTTCACCGTGTTCGCGGCCGCGGTCATCGGCGGCATCAGCCTCGACGGCGGCAAGGGCACCATGTTCGGCGCCCTGACCGGCGTCCTGCTGCTCGGCGTCGTACAGAACCTGCTCACGCTCGCCCAGGTGCCGTCCTTCTGGATCCAGGCCATCTACGGCGGAATCATCCTGGTCGCCCTGATGATCGCCCGTGTGACCACGGGCCGCGCCCAGGACTGACACCCCGAACCGCAGGGGCACCCCACTCCACTTGGTCACCCCGCCCCCACGGTCACCGAGGATCCCCTGTCACCGATCGAAAGGCCTTCCGTGTCCCCGATCCCCGCCCGCGTCACCGCGGTCGACACCTACGACATCCGCTTCCCCACCTCGCGCGAGCTGGACGGCTCCGACGCGATGAACCCGGACCCCGACTACTCGGCGGCGTACGTCGTCCTGCGCACCGACGCGGCCGACGGCATCGAGGGGCACGGTTTCACCTTCACCATCGGGCGGGGCAACGATGTCCAGGTCGCCGCGATCGAGGCGCTGCGCGGGCATGTGGTCGGACGGTCCGTCGACGAGCTGTGCGCCGACCCGGGCTCCCTGGGCCGTGACCTGATCGGCGACAGCCAGCTGCGCTGGCTCGGTCCCGAGAAGGGCGTGATGCACATGGCGATCGGCGCCGTGGTCAACGCCGTATGGGATCTGGTGGCCAAGCGCGCGGGCAAGCCGCTGTGGCAGCTGCTCGCCGACGCCGAACCCGAGTGGCTGGTGGGGCAGGTCGACTTCCGCTACATCACGGACGCGCTCACCCCTGACGAGGCGCTCGACCTGCTGCGGCGCGGCAGACAAGGCGCCAAGGACCGACAGGCCCGGCTCGTCGAGCGCGGCTTCCCCGCCTACACCACCTCACCCGGCTGGCTCGGCTACAGCGACGAGAAGCTCACCCGCCTCGCCGCCCAGGCCGTCGCCGACGGCTTCACCCAGATCAAGCTGAAGGTCGGCGCGGACCTGGCGGACGACATCCGCCGCTGCCGCGTCGCCCGCTCCGTGGTCGGCCCGGACATCCGCATCGCGGTCGACGCCAACCAGCGCTGGAACGTGGACGAGGCCATCGCCTGGACCGGGGCGCTCGCCGAGTTCGGGCCCTACTGGATCGAGGAGCCCACCAGCCCCGACGACGTCCTCGGCCACGCCGCGATCCGCAAGGCCGTCGCACCGGTCAAGGTCGCCACCGGCGAGCATGTCCAGAACCGCATCATCTTCAAGCAGCTCCTCCAGGCCGGCGCGATCGACATCCTCCAGATCGACGCGGCCCGTGTCGGCGGCGTCAACGAGAACCTCGCCATCCTGCTGCTCGCCGCCAAGTTCGGCGTGCCTGTCTGCCCGCACGCGGGCGGCGTCGGTCTGTGCGAACTCGTCCAGCACCTCTCGATGTTCGACTTCGTGGCCCTCTCCGGCACCACCGAGGACCGGGTCATCGAGTACGTCGACCATCTGCACGGCCACTTCCTCGACCCGGTGGTGATACGCGAGGGTCACTACGCGGCACCCGTCGCACCCGGCTTCTCGGCCACCATGCGGCCCGAGTCCATCGCGGAGTTCACCTTCCCCGACGGCACCTTCTGGGCCGCCGACCTCGCCGAGCAGTCACTCACCGACCCGAAGGGAGCAGCGGCATGACCGACTTCGAAGGACTCAAGGCACTGGTCACGGGCGGCGCCTCCGGCATCGGCCGGGCCGCCGCCGACCTTCTCGCCGACCGTGGCGCCCAGGTCGCCGTCCTCGACCTGGACCCGTCGTCCGTCGAGAAGCCGCTCCTCGGCTACCGCGCCGACGTCTCCATCGACGCCTCCGTACGTGAGGCCGTGGCCGCCGCCGTCGCGGAGCTCGGCGGACTCGACATTCTGATCAACAACGCGGGCATCGGCGCCGCGGGCACCGTCGAGGACAACGACGACGAGCAGTGGCACCGGGTCCTGGACGTCAACGTCGTCGGCATCGTCCGTACGACCCGCGCGGCCCTGCCCCACCTGCGTTCCTCCGCGCACGCGGCGATCGTGAACACCTGCTCCATCGCCGCCACCGCCGGACTCCCGCAGCGCGCCCTGTACTCCGCCACCAAGGGCGCCGTCCTCTCCCTCACCCTCGCGATGGCCGCCGACCACCTCCGCGAAGGCGTCCGCGTCAACTGCGTCAACCCCGGCACGGCGGACACCCCGTGGGTCAGCCGCCTTCTCGACGCTGCCCCCGATCCCGCCGCCGAACGCGCCGCCCTGGAGGCCCGCCAGCCCTCCGGCCGCCTCGTCTCGGCAGCCGAAGTCGCGGGCGCCATCGCCTACTTGGCGAGCCCCCTGTCCGGCTCCACCACCGGCACGTCACTGGCCGTCGACGGCGGAATGCAGGGTCTGCGGCTGCGCCCGGCGGGCCAGTGACTGCGCTCGGGAAGAGCGGCGTCGAGGTCAGCCCCCTGGCCTTCGGCGCCGCCGCCATCGGCAACCTCTTCACCGCCGTGAGCGACGAGCAGGCGTACGAGGCCGTGGACGCCGCCTGGGCGGGCGGCATCCGCTACTTCGACACGGCCCCGCACTACGGCATCGGCCTCGGCGAGCGACGCCTCGGCGCCGCCCTGCGCGACCGGCCGCGCGCCGCGTACACCGTCTCCACCAAGGTGGGCCGCCGCCTGGAGCCCACGGACGGGGATCCCGTCGGCGACGACCTGGACAGCGGGTTCGCGGTGCCCGCCACCCACCATCGCGTCTGGGACTTCAGCGCGGACGGCGTACGGCGGAGCCTGGACGCCAGCCTCGAACGGCTCGGCCTCGACCACGTGGACGCCGTCTACCTCCACGACCCCGACGACCACGCCGAGCAGGCCTTCCGCGAGGCCTACCCCGCTCTGGAGAAGCTGCGCGCGGAAGGTGTGGTGGGCGCGATCGGCGTCGGTATGAACCAGACCGAGATGCTGACCCGCTTCGTGCGCGACACGGACGTCGACGTTGTCCTGTGTGCCGGCCGATACACCCTGCTCGACCACCGCGCGCTCACCGACCTGCTGCCCGCCGCCGAGGAGCGCGGCACGTCCGTCGTCATCGGCGGCGCCTTCAACTCGGGCCTGCTGGCGGACCCGAAGCCCGGAGCGACGTACAACTACGCCGCCGCGCCCGCAGAGTTGCTGGACCGCGCCCTGCGCCTGAAGGCGATCGCCGAGCGCCACGGCACGACCCTGCGCGCCGCCGCCCTGGCCTTCCCCGCCGCCCACCCGACGGTGGCGAGCGTCCTGGTCGGCGCCCGCTCACCGCACGAAGTCCGTGACTGCGTCGTGCAGTTCGCGACCCCGGTACCCGCGGCCTTCTGGCAGGAACTGCGCGCCGAGAACCTGCTGCCCTCCGATGCCCCCGTACCCGTACAGGAGCCGTCATGAGAGTCGCGCTGCACACCAAGGTCCGCGCGGACCGCATCGCCGAGTACGAAGCCGCCCATCTCAAGGTCCCGGCCGAACTGACCAAGGCGATCCGCGCCGCAGGGGCCACCTCATGGACCATCTGGCGCAGCGGCACCGACCTCTTCCACCTCGTGGAGTGCGAGGACTACGGCAAGATGCTCGCCGAACTGGAGAAGCTGCCCGTCAACATCGCCTGGCAGGCGAGAATGACGCAACTCCTCGACGTCGTACACAACTACTCGGACGAGGGCGCGGAGGCAGCTCTGCCCGTCGTATGGGAGCTGCCATGACCGTCGACGCCCACCACCATGTCTGGGACCTCTCCGTACGGGACCAGGACTGGATCACGGGACCCGAACTCCAGCCTCTGCGCCGGAACTTCACCATCGCGGACCTCGAACCGGAAGCACGGGCCGCCGGGGTCGACCGCACGGTTCTCGTACAGACGATCACGGTGGCGGCGGAGACCCCGGAGTTCCTCGCCCTGGCGGCAAAGAGCGAGTTGATCGGGGGAGTGGTCGGCTGGACCGACCTGACCGCCCCCGGTGTCGCCGACGAGCTCGCACGGCTGCGGGAGCTGCCGGGCGGCCGGTATCTCAAGGGCATCCGCCATCAGGTCCAGGGGGAGCCCGACCCCGAGTGGCTGCTGCGTCCCGACGTACGGCGGGGACTTGCCGCCGTCGCGGAGGCGGGGCTCGTCTACGACCTGATCGTCCAGCCCCACCAGCTGCCCTCCTGCGCCGAGGTGGCGGCACTGCTGCCCGAACTCACCTTCGTACTCGACCACGTGGGCAAGCCGCCCATCGCCGCCGGCGAGCTCGAACCCTGGGCATCCGACGTCCGCGCCCTCGCTGCCCGGCCCAACACGGTGTGCAAGCTCTCCGGGATGGTGACGGAGGCGGACCCCGCGAAGTGGACGGCCGACGACCTGCGCCCGTACGCGGACACCGTCCTGGACACCTTCGGACCCCACCGTCTGATGTTCGGCTCCGACTGGCCGGTGTGCATCCTGGCCGCGACCTACAGCCAAGTGGCCGACACCGCACAGGAGCTGACCGCAGGTCTCAGCGCCGACGAGCGTGAGCAGCTCTTCACGGACACCGCCACCCGCGTCTACCGCCTCTGAGCCGCCGAACGGAGCCGGGTCGGCGGCAGGAACTCCCGCACGTACGTCCGGTGCCAGCACGCGCCCGACGCGCGCAGCTCGCGCCAGGTCGTGTAGCGGTAACGGTAGAGGCTCGCGCGGACATAGCGGGGCGGCGAGTCGGCGGGGAACGGGGAGTGGCGCAGCAGCCGTAGAGTGTCCCGGTCGTTCTCCAGCAGCCGTTCCACGAGACCGGCGAACCAGGCGTCCGCGTACGCGGGGGAGAGTGCCGCGAACCACATCATCCAGTCGAGCCGCAGATGGTACGGCGCGAACTGGCGCGGCCAGCGGCGCGGATCGCCCGGCTTGCCCCTGAACTCGTACTCCCGCCAGTCCGAGTCCCTCCGCGGCAGCTCGTCCGCCGTACCCTCGACGATCACCTCATGGCGTACTCGGCTGACACTGCCGAACGCTCCGTAGGTGTTGACCAGATGGAGCGGGTCGAAGGAGCGGTTCATGACCTGGCGCCGGGAGAGCATGTTGCGGACCGGGCGGTAGCTGAGCGCCAGCAGCGACGCGGCCACCGCGAGGACCACGACCTCGTACCAGAGAGGCGTCCCGGACACCTTCGGTGCGGTGGTGGGGAACTCGACCGCCGACAGGGCCAGCACGATCGTGATCCAGTTCAGCCAGGCGAAGTTGCCGGACAGGATCAGCCAGAGCTGGGTGAGGATCATCAGCGAGGCGGCGGCCGTGGCGATCGGCTGCGGGGTGAACAGCAGTACGGGCAAGGCTAGTTGGGTTACGTGGTTGGCGGCCACCTCGACCCGGTGGAACGGCTTGGGGAGGTGGTGGAAGAACCAGCTCAGCGGGCCCGGCATCGGCTGGGTCTCGTGGTGGTGGTCGAGGCAGGTCAGCTTCCGCCAGCACTCGTCGCCCCGCATCTTGATCAGCCCGGCGCCGAACTCGACGCGGAACAGCACCCAGCGCAGCAGGAAGAGCACGACGATAGGCGGGTCCACCTCGTTGTTGCCGAGGAAGACGGCGAGGAAGCCCACCTCCAGGAGCAGCGACTCCCAGCCGAACGCGTACCAGGTCTGACCGACGTTGACGATGGACAGGTACAGCAGCCACGGGACGAGCCACAGCAACATGCCACCCCAGAGCGGCAGTTGCGAGTCCAGGCCCGCGATCAGTGCCATCGACACCACACAGCCGGTCCAGCACCAGAGCGCGAAGAAGCGGTCCGAGAAGCGCAGTTGGAACACGCTGGGCGCACGGCGGAACGGCGTCCGGGCCACGAAGCGGGGGACCGGCAGCATCCCGCGCTCCCCGATCAGCGCGCGGAACTGCAGCGCCGCGCCGGCGAACGCGACGAGGTACAGCACGGCGAGCGCCCGCTGGAAGACCAGTCGGCTCAGCCAGTACTCGGGTGCGACGAACCACTCCACGACGGGTGCGCTCCTCTCCCTCCCAGTGTGACGCCGGGTGACCGCCTCCGCTTGCGTGACCCAAGTGGGTGACGCAGACAATGGTGGACGAACTGCCCGGCATCGACGGGAGGACGCGGTGCGCACACCCACCAGAACCCTCGTCACGGCCTGCGCGCTCTCGGCGGCGTTCCTCGTCGGGGGGTGCGGCGGCGACGGGGACAAGGACCAGGCGTCCGGCGGATCCGGCGGTGAGCTGTTCCTGGAGCCGGTCGCGGCTCGGGGCGACGCTCCCTTCACGGAGTCCACCGCCGATTCCCGCCCGGCCCCGTCCCCCGTCACCCGAACGCAGCAACGGGCCCCGACCGGCAGCGACTCCGCACGCTCTCTCTCGGGCTCCACGCCCGGCCTCTACGGCGGCGTCCACTCCGTCGGCAGTTGCGATGTCGAACGGCAGATCGCCCTGCTCACCGCGGACCGGACCAAGGCTCGCGCCTTCGCACAGGTCACCGGCGTCTCCCAGGCCTCCCTCCCGAGCTATCTGCGGGGTCTGACCTCGGTCGTGCTGCGGGCGGACACCCGGGTCACGAACCACGGGTTCAACACCGAGGGAGCGACCGGCCGTCAGTCGGTCCTCCAGTCCGGTACCGCCGTGCTGGTCGACAACCGAGGGGTCCCGCGCGTTCGCTGCGCCTGCGGAAACCCGCTGAAGCCGCCTGACGAGTCCGGGCGGTCCAGGGGCACCCACGGACAGGCCTGGTCCGGGTACCGCACCGCCGACGTCGTCGTCGTGAAACCGGCGCCCACGGTCATCACCAACATCACGATCATCAGCATCGTCAACAACACCTGGATCGAGCGACCGATCGGTGACGACGGCCGCCACGACCACGCCGTACCGCGGCCGGACGACTGGACCCGGTCCCCGGAGCCCGAGGACTCGTCCTCGGACGGTCACCCGAGGGAGGAGGGCACCCGGCCCGACGAGCCGGCGTCCGACGGCGTGACACCGACCGCGACGGCGGCTCCAGGCGAGACCGGGAGCGCTCAGGGCGACCCCGCAGACTGCGCCACGGCCACCGTCACCGCCCCGTCCACGACGGATCCCAGAACCACCCTCACCCCCACGGACCGGACCACCTCGCCGGAGACGGGAACCGAGTCGGACACGACCGCGCCCGACCTGGCCACCCCCGAGGCCCCCTCGACCAGCGAAGACCTCACCTCGCCGGAGGAACCCGTCACCCCCGACGAGCCCTCCGCCCCGCCGGACGAGACGTCAGAGAGCGATGAGGCCGGCCCCGACACCGTCCCGGAAAGCCCCGATCCGCCGGACGGCGGCGGGCTGATCCCGGACGACCCGACCACCTCCATCAGCGTCTTCGACGCCGCGACCGACATGTCCTCCGCCTGAGCGTCCGCACGGCCGGGAGCCCGGAGCCAGGCCCTCGTAGGTCGCGGTCGAATAATCCGGCAAATCCTGGCAAAGTGGCCACATGGTTGATCGGGGAGCGAGCGCCCTGTCACTCCCGGACGACTGGCCCGCCCACCCGGATCCGATCCTGGCGCTCAACCGCATGGGCAGCTTCGACTGGGACCTGGACACCGGTCTGCTCCAGATGGATGCCCAGGCCCACGAGGTCTTCGACGTGCTGCCCGAGGAGTTCGACGGGAACCCGATGACCCTCTCCATGCGGGTGCCTCCAGCCGAAGGCATACGCCTGGACACCCTGGTCTCCCAGGCGCTCAAGGACGGCAGCGAGAACTACGGCGTCTACTTCCGCATCCGCACCCGGGCGGGCGCCCTGCGCTGGACCCACACCCAGGGCTACATCCGCCGCGACGAGACCGGCAGACCACGCAGGATCATCGGCATCGTCCGGGACGCCACACAGGAGCTGAGTGAGCGCGCGGCGCGCCGTGAGCAGGCCGCCCAGGACCAGTTCCGCCGCCAGCAGACGAGCGTCGTGCAGATCACCACGGCCGCGCTGGCCCACGCCCGCACCGTCCAGGACGTCATCGACGTGCTGGACGACACCCACGGCATCACCCACCTCGGGGCGACGAGCCTGGTCATGGGCCTGGTGGAGGCTGGCCGCATCAACATGGTCGCCGCGGGCCCCGAGGACAGTTACGTGCCGGGCACCCGCATCACGCGCATGGACGCGCAGTACCCGATGAACGAGGTCGTACGGACCCTCGTACCCCACTTCATCGAGTCGCCGGAGGAGTTCGCCGAGGCGTACCCCCTCCTGTGGCCGCACATCATCGATCTGAAGATCACCTCGGCCGCATATCTGCCGCTCATCGTGCAGGCCAGACCCATCGGCGCCATCGGCCTGCTCTACGACGACCGGCACGGCTTCTCCGAGGAGGACCGCAACGTCCTCCTGGCGCTCGGCAGCAGCATCGCGCAGAGCCTCCAGCGGGCCATGTTCTACGAGCAGGAGAAGGACCTCGCCCAGGGCCTCCAGCAGGCCATGCTGCCGCGCTCCATCCCCGGCGTGCCCGGCGCCGACATCGCCGTCCGCTACCGCTCCGCCTCCCTCGGCAGGGACATCGGTGGCGACTGGTACGACGTGATCCCGCTGCCCGGTGGTCGCGTCGGCGCGGTCATCGGTGACGTCCAGGGCCACGACACGCACGCCGCCGCCGTCATGGGCCAGCTCCGCATCGTGCTGCGCGCGTACGCCGCCGAGGGCCACACCCCGGCCACCGTGATGGCCCGCGCCTCGGTCTTCCTGAAGGAACTCGACACCCATCGCTTCGCCACCTGCCTGTACGCGGAGGCCGACCTGTCCACCGGTGTCGTCCAGCTCGTCCGGGCCGGCCATATCGACCCACTGGTCCGGCGCACCGACGGCACCTGCTACCGCCTGCCCGTGGCAGGAGGCCTGCCGCTCGGCCTGTCCGCCGAGTTCGGGCGGCTGGAGTACCCGGTCGGCACCTTCGAGCTGGATCCCGGGCAGACCCTGCTGATGTACACCGACGGCCTGGTCGAGCAGCCGGGCATCGACCTCGACGAAGGCATGAGCACCCTTCAGGAGCTCATCCGCACCGGCCCGGACGACGTCCACGACCTCGCGGACCGGCTCATCGAGGTGGCCGAGGACCGCGGCGGCGACGACGATGTCGCGCTGCTGCTCCTGCGCCGCCGCACCCTCACCGCTCAGCAGACCGGCGGGCGCGTTCAGCAGCATGTCGCGGCAGGGGACCCGGAGGCGCTGGCCGAGGCCCGGCACATGATCCGGGCCGCCGTCACCTCCTGGGGCGCGGCCGAACGTGCCGACGAGATCGAGCTGGTCGCCGACGAGCTGATCACCAACGCTCTGATGCACACCGAGGGCCCGGCGATCGTCACTCTGCGCGTCCGGACGGGCACCGACCGCCGACTGCGCGTCGAGGTCGAGGACTCCTCCAGCGCCCTGCCGCGCCGCCGGGAGGCCGGTGAGTCCGGCGTCTCGGGCCGCGGCCTCCTCCTCGTCGACCGGCTGACCGACGTCTGGGGCGTGGAGGCCCGCGGCGGCGGCAAGTGCGTGTGGTGCGAGTTCACCGTTCCGGAGCGGGACCGACCGGTTTCAGAACGGGACTGACCCGTTCCGGAACCGGACTGACCAACGGTTCACGTCGTGAAGTCGGTGCCGGGTGGCACCCTGGACGTATGCCGGAACTGCCCGAGGTCGAAGCGCTGAAGGACTTCCTGGCCGACCATCTCGTCGGCCGCGAGGTCGTGCGCGTGCTGCCCGTCGCCATCAGCGTCCTGAAGACGTACGACCCTCCCGTCAGCGCCTTCGAGGGCCGCGAGGTCACCGCCGTGCACCGGCACGGCAAGTTCCTCGACATCGAGGCCGACGGGCTGCACTTCGTGACGCATCTGGCCCGCGCGGGCTGGCTGCACTGGAAGGACACCCTGCCGGACGGGCCGCCCCGCCCCGGCAAGGGCCCTCTCGCGCTGCGGGTCGCCCTGGAGACCGGCGAGGGCTTCGACCTCACCGAGGCCGGCACCCAGAAGAAGCTCGCCGTGTACGTCGTACGGGACCCGGCCGACATCCCCGGCGTCGCCCGCCTCGGCCCCGACCCGCTCGCCGACGACTTCGACGAGGTGCGTTTCGCCGGGCTGCTGACCGGTGAGCGACGCCAGTTGAAGGGCGCGCTGCGCGACCAGAGCCTGATCGCGGGCGTGGGGAACGCGTACAGCGACGAGATCCTGCACGCCGCCAAGATGTCACCCTTCAAGCTCGCCGCCACGCTGAACGCCGAGGAGACCGGCCGGCTGTACAAGGCGCTGCGCTCCACGCTCGCCGAAGCCGTGGAGCGCTCCCACGGGGTGGCCGCCGGGCGCCTGAAGAAGGAGAAGAAGAGCGGACTGCGGGTGCACGGCAGAACGGGAGAGCCGTGTCCGGTGTGCGGCGACACGATCCGCGAGGTGTCCTTCAGCGACTCCTCGCTGCAGTACTGCCCGACCTGCCAGACCGGCGGGAAGCCGCTCGCGGACCGCCGGATGTCAAGGCTCCTGAAGTAGCCCCGAACCGGCCGGTCCCGACGACGTCAGCTTCCGGTGGCCGCATCGAGCGTCACCAGGTGCTCGCCGTCCGTCGTGCGCACCTCGAACCGGCTGATCTCCTTGGACTGCAGCGCGGCGCCGCCCTGCATGCTGGTGGTCTGGCCGGTCTCCCCCTGCCCCATCCAGCTCGTCACCGTCTGTTCCGAACCGTCCTTGCCGACCGCGATGAGCTGACAGGGGCGCGGTCCCGCCGAGTCCTTGACCAACACATCGACCTCGCTGCCCCAGACCCGGTCCTCGGACGTGACCTGGGCCCACACACCGGTCTCCGCGTCCGTCGCGGCGATCTGCGCGGTCGGGGTGCCGTCCGCGGTGGCGATCGCGATCGCGGGCCCGCCCGCCGCGAAGACCACGGAGGCGGCCACTGCGTACAACCACCTTCGGCGGCCCGCCTTGTGACGGTTCGCCACCTCGCCGAGCAACCGGTCCAGAAGCCGCGGCCCGGGGGCGGCGAAGGGGTGCACCGAGCGCGGGGTGGCACGCCGGTACAGCATCAACTGCCGTGCCGCGGGCCGGAATTCACTCACATGGGCGGCGCACTGAGGGCACTCCATGAGGTGATCCTCGAAGCGGAAGGCATCCGCCTCGTTCAGCACGCCGAGCGCGTATGCGCCGACGTCGCGATGCCGTTCCAGGGACCTCATACCGATTACCGAATCCTCGTGGCGATGGGGGTGATGGTGCGGGGTGGGAGTGGTGTTGCTGTTGCCCACCGGTACGCACCAGACCGCCGAATCACTCAAGACTCGTTCGGAATGGCGACCAGGACGTTCGGAGCGAGCGGGCCCGCGGATTGGTGCGGGCACAGGAAAGTTTGGCGAGCGGGATGGATGGTCAGAAGAGATGGATCGCCAGATGCCCCAGCGGCAGGCCCAGTCGCCAGGCCGGCGTCCATACCTTCGGACCGTCGTCCTCGCCCGGGACAGGCCCGCCACCAGGCACGGCGTCCAGGTCGGGGGCGAGCAGTTCGGTCTCCTCCAGCCAGCGCCAGGCCGCCGAGGCCAGCTCCAGATCCGGGTCCGGTGCGCCCGAGTCGACGGCCCGTGCCGCGAGCCGCGCCATGCGCTCGCGCACCCAGTCCCGCCACGGCTGGTCGTACGCCGTCAGCGAAAGCCAGGTCTCCAGCTGAGTGATGACTCTGATGCCGGAGAGCTCACCGCCGGCGTCGGACAGGAAGATGGTCAGCGCCAGGGCGTCCCGCCCCGCGCGGAACTCGAAGGATGTGGGCGGCATCAGGTCGCCGGTCCGCAGCAGTTCGTCAGCGATGTACTCGGCGTACAACCACGCCATGGGGACGGTGAGTTCGCCGCCTCCGGTGCCGTCCGTGCTCTCTTGACCTCTGTGCAGCATCCCTTCCTGCCTTCCTCCGGTGCGTGCGCGTAGCCCGACCCCGGGCCCCAGACGGAACACGGATGAAGACAGCAGATGGCTCAACCATGGTCCTCGGCAGGCGCTTTACCGAGGTTTGACTCGGCCTTTGGTTTCACCGCAGGTCGGCCGCGTATCCCGGAAGTACCCGGCGCAGGGCGCGGAGCGCGTAGTAGGCGCGGGACTTCACCGTACCGGGCGGAATTCCGAGCGCCGCGGCGGCCTCCGCCACACTCGCCCCCTGGAAGTACACCTGCACCAGGACTTCACGGTGCTCGGGAGTGAGAGTCTTCACAGCCTCCCGCACATCGAGCATCGCCGCGGACCTTTCGGCGTGATCGGCACAGACGCGCGCACTTTCCAGCACCGCGTCCCCGACCTCGGCGGGCCGCGCCTGGCGGGCCCGCCGCGCGTCGATCGCCAGCCGCCTGGCGACGGTGAGCAACCAGGGACGCACGGAGTCGAAGGCGTCGGCACGCAACGCCTCGGGGTTCTGCCAGGCCCGTACGAAGGTCTCCTGCACCAGGTCCTCGGCGCGCTGCCGGTCGCCGTCGGAGAGCCGCAGGAGCAGCGCGAAGAGGGGCCGACCGTGCTCGCGCTGGAGTTCGGCCAGTTCGTGCTCGGCGGTTGTTCCGCGGGTGATGGTGGTGGTTCCGGCGGTCATGGCGTGTATGCCAGCTTGTGCCGCTCCGTGAGGACAGGGTCGGCACAGGGTTGTGCGGTGGGCGGTCGAAGCAGTCGGTGAACGGTGCGATGAGCGGTTCATCGGGGCGTCGAGGTGCTGCCCGCTGCCGGCACCCGCGCTCCCGGACTCTCGTCCGGACGAAGGGGGCTCGCGGGCGGAGACAGGCCAGACGGGAGAGACCGGCCGCTGTCGACGTGCTGCTGTTACGGCACGACAGTGACCGGCCAGCGGCCCGCCTTGACCAGCCGGATGGCCACGGACCCGACGATCCGGTGCCCCGCCTGCTCGGAGGCGCCCACCACCACGGCGTCCGCCTTGAGCTGGTCCGACGCGCTCACCAGGCCGTTGTACGGGTCACCGCGGAAGGTGTGGAACTCCCAGCGCACATCGAATATGCCCTTGACCTGCTCCGCGGCGTACCGGATCTGCGCGACGAGATCCTCGGCGATCTCGTCGGTCGTGTCGGCGACAGGCACCCCGAGCGCCGCGCCCGCCGCCATCACGGGCTGGACATAGACGACGGCGAGCAGCGCGTGCTGCCGTCGGGCCAGGCCTCCCGCGTACGACGCCGCGCGCAGCGAGGAGTCGGAGCCGTCCACTCCGACGACGATGACCTTGGGACCGTCCGTGCCCCGTTCGAACCTCTGCGAGGGCTGCTGTTCCGTCACGGCTGTGAGGCTATCGGAACCCCCAGGTCCGTGAAGCGCGCGGGCACACCTGGCCAGGGCGAACCCGAATTAATGGTGCTGTTGGTGCGCCGCCGCCGAAATGGTCCAGGCGGGTGCTTTCGTGGGCCCGCACCGGTGTTGCTGAACTGCGGCACCCCTCAACTGGGTGACTGATGAGTCATGAAAAAGGATCAGCTGCTTACCCGGCGCCGGGCGTTGATCGCCGGTGCCGCCGTCCTGGGCGCGGCCGGTGCGGCGGGCACGGCCCACGTCCTCACCGCCGAACCGGCCTCGCTACCGGTACGCACCGCCCCGGCCGCCGCGGGCCCGCAGGCACGCCGTGCCCTCAAGCCCTCCGCCTACCGGCTCCAGCCCATGACCGGATACGGCCCGCCGCGCGCCAAGGCCGGCCGGACCCTCGTCCGCCACGAGCCGTTCCTGCGCATGTCCGGGCGCGGCCGCAGCATGGTGCTGACCTTCGACGACGGCCCCGATCCGCGCTACACCCCGGACATCCTCAGCACCCTGCGCGACTACGACGTGCGGGCGATGTTCTTCGTGTGCGGCGAGATGGCCCTCGACAACAAGGACCTGCTGCGCGAGATGGCCGACGACGGACACACCGTCGGCAACCACACCTGGTCCCATCCGCTGCTGACCAAGCTCTCCCGCTCGGCGATCCACTCCGAGATGGAGCGCACCTGCGAGGTCATCGACGACGCCTACGGTGAACCGCCCACCTGGTTCCGCGCGCCTTACGGAGCCTGGAACCGCGCGGCCTTCCAACTCGGCGCCGACCTGGGAATGGAGCCGCTGGCCTGGACGGTCGACACCCTCGACTGGACGTCCCCGGGCACCCGCACCATCGTCGGCCGGGTCGAGGACGGTGCCGCCCCGGGCGTCGTGGTGCTCTCGCACGACGCGGGCGGCGACCGCTCGCAGAGCGTCCGGGCGCTGCGCGACTATCTGCCGCAACTGCTGGATTCCGGCTACCACATCACCGTGCCGCGCCGGCAGTACGCCTAGGCCACCTCCACCTCTCCACGGGCTTTCGCCCGCCCGGCCGGGGAACGCTCAGCGAACCTCGGCCAGGCGGGCGAACACCACGACGTTTCCGTCGTAGCCGTGCTGCTTGGAGAAACCGCCCCCGCAGGTGATGACCCGCAATTCGGGGGCTTCCTTGCTGCCGTACACGCGGTCACCGGGGAAGTTGCTCTTCTCGAAGACCTCGATGCCGTAGATCTCGAATACGGCGGTCTTCCCGTCCTTGCGCTGCACCTCGATACGGTTTCCCTTTTTGAGCGCCCCGAGCCCGTAGAAAACGGCGGGTCCGCGCATGTTGTCCACATGGCCGTCGATCACGGCCGTGCCCTTCTCGCCGGGCGAGACCGCGCCGGTGAACCAGCCCGCGAGGTTCGGGTCGTCGGGCGGCGGCGCGTCGACCCACCCGTCCAGGTCCAGGCCCACCGGCATGACCGGCGCGTCGACCCGGATCGACGGGATCCTGACCCGGTCGACCACGGAGTACGGCAGTGGGGCCGGCAGATTCGAGAAGGTGCCGCCCGGGGAGCGGTTGCTGTCAGCAGCCGCCGCCGAAGCGGGCTGCGGCGGGCCCACGTCGAACTCACCGGAACCATTGCGAATCAGAGCGAGGCCGGTCAGCAGAACAAGCGCTATCACGCCCCACGGGGCGCGCTTCTTCTGCCGCTGCTCCTCCTCTTCGACCAGCTCGGACGCAGACATTTGCAATCCCCTCTCGACGCGGCCGTCGCCGCGTCCGTCGCGCATATGAGAACGCTAAGTGCTGCAGGCCCGGCGGGCGACGGGGCAAAGGCGAACGGGTGGTGGAGCAGGCACTTCGTGAGCCATCCGAGTTGCCGTGGCCAGGAATTTTCTGACGGTCCGTGACCTGCGGCAATATCCGATTGTGTGGAATTCTCTCGGCGTGTCTTCTCACCAGGACGGACCATTCTCGAAATGCGGCTCTGTGCAAGGCATCTGAGGGTCTGTCTGGGAGGCGCTTTCTCGCCGATCGACCGGGGACGGTTCCCGGGGCGTCTTCCGCGGAGGATCACATGCGTACTACTCGTGCCCTGGCGGTCAGTGCCGCCGCGGTCGCCGCGGTGGGGCTCGCCGCTCCGATGGCCGCGGCGTGGAACAACCCGAGCAACATCGTCGCCATGCCCAGCGTCATCGCCAGCGGCGGCCAGCTCACCGTGACCGTCGACGGGTGCCCCACCGGGGGCACCATGACCTCGCCCGCGTTCCGGCAGGCGACCCTCTCCCGCATCACCGGCAGCAACGAGACGTCGAGCGGAACGGCGACCATCGACCGGAACGCACGCCCCGGCTCGTACGACATCTCGGTCAACTGCACCGGGACGGGCACCCTGACCCGTCCCGCGGCCTTCACCGTCATCGGGGGTGTCCGCGGTGGTCTCGGCGGCAGCAGCTCCAGCGGTGCCACGCCCACCGACATGGCGATCGGCGGCGGGCTCGTGGCCGCTGCCGCGGTCGGTGGTGGGGTGTTCTGGATGCGGCGCAGGTCGGAGAAGAGGATCTGACCGGGTCTCCTTCTCGGAAACAGGTCTCCGCTTTCGGAAACCGCACGTGACAGCCCTTCGCCCCGGACCCTCTCGAAAGGGTCCGGGGCGAAGGGCTGTGCTCTGCCGTGCCGTCAGGAGTCGTCGGCCGAGGTGCGTCGGCGCGACATGTACCAAGCCGCGCCGACGGAACCCGCGATGAGGGCGGTTCCCAGGCCGATCTCCTTCATGTCGAAGCCGCCGACAGTGCCGCCGACACCGGCCCTGACGCCCCGTTGCACCGGGACGGGGTTATGGGTCGAGTCGCCGGAACGGCCGGTGGCGATGGTGAGGTCGGTGTGACCGCTCACGCCGTCACATGTGAACGTGACCTCGTACACGGCACCCGGTTTGGCGTCCCAGTCGACCGTGGCCGTGGCCGAGGACTGACCCTGCTGGATGGTGACGGTGTCGAAGACACCCGAGGTGACCGTGGCGCGTCCCCGGCACCCCCCGTCTCTCTTCAGCAGCAGTGAGACCTGGCCGCCGGCGGCGATGGTCGAGGGCTGCACGCTGAAGCCGAACGGGGTGATGTTGTTGTTCTCGTCGCCCGCGAAGGCGGCGGGTGCGGTGAAGGTCAGGGCGGTGACGCCCAGCAGTGCGGCCGAAGCGACGCGTATCGCGCGCATGGTGAGCCTCCAGGTCCCCGAGGAGCCTTGCTGCGGACCTTTTCCGCTTGCGCCAGAAATGCACCTCGATGATCGAACGCTAGGAAAGGCCGGGCCTGCGCGCGATCGCTGTCGCGCGAATGGGGCAACAGTGTGGGCCGCACAGGGGACGCGGTGCGTGCGGCAGGGGGACGGACGCGGCGTGGCGTCCGTCCCTCTGCCCGCTGATCCGGTCCCGGAGCCCTTGTTGAGGGTCCGTCAACCGGGAAGGTTCGGGAACAGCGCGGCGAACGGTTCGGCCGAGGCTGTGATGCCCCTGCTGTAGGGCGCGTCGAAGTCCCAGATCAGGAAGAGCAGGAAGGCGATCAGCGAGGAGAACAGCCCGGCGAGGATCAGCTCGCGCACCGTACGCCGGATCTGCAGCGCGAAGACCATCCCCACGGTGACCACACCGCCGCTGATCAGTCCGAACCACACCACGCCCGGCATGGTCGCCCCCGTCGAGTCGGCGCGGGAATTCCGTGCGGCGCCGGCCATGGTGACCTGGTCGACGAGGGGCTGGTACGCCTGGGCCTCGAAGTCGGTCTTCGGCTCGTAGTCGGTGACGTCCGCACGGATGCGGTCGAAGAGCCGGCCGCCCTTCACGGTCACCCGGCCCTGGTCCGCCATGGTCTTCCACTCGGTGTCGACCACATAGCCGACATACGAGTCGACGTCGCTGCGGATGTGGTCACGCACGTCGGGCGGGTAGACGCGGACCCTCTCCGAGATCTCGTGCAGGGCCTGGGCCTCCGCCTGCACATGGTCCTGGGCCACACCACGGCCCTCCCAGACACCCGCGATCGCCAGGCCGAGGACGATGGCGTAGACCACGCCGATCATCATCGTCATGTACTCGATGACGTCGGGGGTCTCGGACGGATCCTCGTCCTCGCGGACCGTGCGATGGCGTACGAGGGTCACGATGAGGACGACGACGCATGCCGCGCCCATCGCGAGGGCGAGAACAAGCCATTCCGACAAAGATGCCTCCAGAAATCAGCGCGGGCGCAGCGCCGCGACGGCGAGCACCGCGGGCGCGGTGATCAGCAGGGTGAGTGAGACCAGGGACGGTCCGCCGCGGGGCGGTTGCCGCCGCGTCTGGGCGTGGTACGCCGGATAACTCACCGGGGTCGGCGAGGGCTTGGGGCGGGCGCTCGGAGTGGGTGTTGGTGTCGGTGTCGGTGTCGGCGGGGGCGGGGGCGTGGGTGCAGGTACCGGCTTCGGTGCGACAGGCCGTGGGGCCGGCGCGGGAGGAGGCGGTGGGGGTGGCGGCGGTGGTGGTGGGGGCGGTTCGGGCACCGGTGTGGGCGTTGGCACAGGCGTCGGTGTCGGTGTCGGTTTGGGGGGTGGTGGCTTGGGAGGTGGCGGGGGTTCGGGGGTTGGCGTCGGGGTCGGGGTGGGAGTTGGGGTGGGTGTCGGGCACGGCGGGGGAGGTGTCGGGGTCGGGCAGGTGTTGTTGCCGGCGACCGCCACCGCTCCGGTGCCGTCGGGGCCGACGGAGGCGTAGGCGCAGGAGTCGGCGACCGCCGGGCTCCCCGCGGTTCCGATGAGCATCCAGGCGAGCGTCAGCAGCGCCGTTGCCCGTATGACGAGGGCGGACCAAGTCCGCTTGGGTCCATGCACGACGGCGATCATCGGTCGTATCTGGGCCGCGCAGGAGCTGGCTGAGAAGGGTTACCCCGAATGGAGGATGTCCGGGTCCGGGCGGTTTGACGGGCCGAGCGGTGAACGCCGGCGGAGGGGAACGGGCGTGCGATCTCGTGGTGCGGGGCCGCCGGGGCACAGGGTTCGGAAAGAAATTTGAGGGGTGGTTGAACATTCCCGCCACTCCCGCCCGTACCTATGGCCATGCGCGGCGCTGCAGGGCGCCGCAACATCTATGCCAACAGCGGGAGTTACCAAATGAAGACCTCCTGGCGGAGCGCCTCGCTCGTAGCGACAGCTGCGGCCATGCTGGCGCTCACGACGGCGTGCGGTCAGGAACAGGGCACCCAGTCGACCGTGGGCCAGAACGTTGGCGCCACCGCGGCCGCGGGCGACTACGGACTGTCCAGCCCGAGCCCGGCGGGAGTCGGCGCAGCCGCCACCCAGGCGAAGTCCGCGGGTGCGCTCACCATTGCGAAGAACGCGACGCTCGGCGAGGTCCTCACCGACAGTGCCGGGCTCACCCTCTACCGCTTCGACAAGGACACCGCCGAGCCGCCGAAGTCGACCTGTGAGGGCGACTGCGCCACCGCTTGGCCGCCGGTTCCGGCGGACGGTGCCACTGCCGCCACCGGTGTGGACGCGGCGCTTCTCGGCGAGGTCACCCGGCCCGACGGCAGCAAGCAGCTGACCGTGGGCGGCTGGCCGATGTACCGGTACGCGAAGGACACGAAGGCGGGTGACACCCTCGGCCAGGCCGTCGGCGGAACCTGGTTCGCGTCGGCGCCCACCGGCAAGAAGGCGACCCTGGCCGACCTGCCCGGCCTGTCTACCCGTAAGGACGCCAAGCTCGGCGAGATCGTCGTCGACAAGAACGGCCTGACGGTCTACCGCTTCACCAAGGACACGGCATGGCCCGACTCGATCTCGGCGTGCACCGGCGCCTGCCTGGAGAAGTGGCCGGCGGTCGCGCCGGTCGAGGAGGCCGACATCAAGGGTCTCGACATCGACTCGGACGGCCTGATGCCCTTCACCCGGTCGGACGGCGCCAAGCAGATGGCCCTCGACTGCTGGCCCATCTACACCTTCTCCGGTGACGAGGCTCCCGGAGACACCAACGGACAGGGCGTAGGCGGCACTTGGTACGCCGTGTCGCCCGCAGGAAAGCTGGTCGGCGCGCCGAAGCAGTAGATCACCTCCCCAGGGTTCGATCGCCTCAACCGGGCACCCGTGAAACGTGGAAGGGAGTGGACACAGACAGGCTGGAGTGCCGGAAGAGAAGAAAAAGCGCGCGCGACCCAGGTCCGCTCCCTCCGTACCGCACGGAGGGAGCGGGCCACTTGGCGTGTCCGGGTGGGGTAATCCCCGGCGACTCTTCGTAACTCCCCGGGGCCTATTTGGAATGCTTCGGAGCGATTTCCCGGTTACGGCGGGCGGTGTGTTCGAAGGCTGTTCACAGGGCGCCAATTGGGCACTTGCCGGAGGCAGCGACCGAGAACGGACGGTCAATTTCCGTTTTGGCTCGCTCCTTTGGCAGGCGATCAGTAGCCTCAGCTCGAACACCGGATCGCCTACGCCGTCGTCTACGCCTTGGAGAGATAGATGGAGCGTCCCGCCTGGGCCCCTCGGAGCATTGACATCTCAGTGCCGAGCGTGTCCCGCATATACGACTACTACCTTGGCGGTTCGCACAACTTCGAGGTCGACCGGGAGGCGGCCCGCAAGGCGATGGGGTTCATGCCGGGACTGCCCAAGATCATGCAGGCGAACCGTGCGTTCATGCGCCGCGCGGTGCGTTTCGCCACCGGCGAGGGCATCACCCAGTTCCTCGACATCGGTTCCGGCATCCCGACCTTCGGCAATGTCCATGAGATCGCTCAGGAGTCCAGACCCGGCGCGCACGTCGTGTACGTCGACAACGACCCGGTGGCCGTCGCGCACAGCCAGGCCGTCCTGGAGGGCAACGAGAACGCGGACGTCCTCGCCGCCGATCTGCTCAAGCCCCGGGAGATCCTGGCGAGTTCCCAGGTTCAGCGGCTGATCGACCTGAACCGGCCGGTCGCCCTCCTGCTCGTTGCCATACTGCACTTCGTGGAGGACGCGGACGACCCGTACGGAGCGGTGGCCGAGCTGCGCGACGCGCTCGCGCCGGGCAGCCTGCTCGTCGTCACACACGCCTCGTACGAGGGAATCCCACTTCCCCAGGAACAGGCCGAGGGCACGGTCGACGTGTACAAGAACATCCGCAACCCGCTGATCATGCGCTCGCGCGAGGACGTCGCGCGGTTCTTCGAGGGGTACGACATGGTGGAACCGGGACTGGTGCCGATGCCGAAGTGGCGGCCCGACACGGCACCGGAGGACGAGGATGCGTTCTCCTTCTCCGGGTTCGCCGGCGTGGGACGCACAGCGTGACCGCCGAACCGGACGGGCCGGAGGACAGACTCCGCAGATTCGCGACGATCTGGAGCCGGGCGGTCTTCCCGGTCACCTCGACGTCGCTGACCAGGCTCGAGTTCGAGGTCCAACTGCTGCCGCTCGCCCGACGGTTGAGCGACGCGCTGCTGGCCAGGACCTTCGAGGCCGCCGAGGGCCAGGCGGTCGGCGCCGCGCTCATCGACGCGCACTGCACCGACCCGGAGGCGCTCAGCCGGGCCCTCGACTGCGTCGACGCCTATCTGGTGCTCTACTGCGGCGAGGACGGGCCCCAGGAGGCGCTGCGGACCCGCTCGGCGCGGTTGCAGCACGCCATGGCCGCCGGGTTCGCGCAGGCGCTGCGGGAGCGGACGCTGGCCGAGCAGGAAGCCATCTCCCGGGCCGCGCTGAACGCCCGCAGCCTGGTGGCTGAGGCGCTGCACGCGAGCGAGGCCCGTTTCCGCGCGGTGTTCGAGGGCGCGGCCATAGGGATCGGCATCGCCGACCTCGAAGGCAACATCCTCCAGGTCAACGGAGCACTGCTGCGCATGTTCGGCGGCTCCGAGCAGTCGATGCGCGGCCGACGGGTCCAGGAGTGGACGCATCCCGACGACGCTCCGCAAGTGTGGCCGCTGTACGAGGAGTTGGTCCGTGGCGAGCGCGAGCACTACCACGTCGAAAAAGCCTTCTACCGCCCCGACGGCACGGCCCTGTGGACCAACCTGACGGTCTCCCTGCTGCGTGACGCGGACGGCGCACCGCAGTACCAGCTCGCGCTCATGGAGGACACCACCGAGCGGCGGCTGCTGAATCTGCGGCTGCGCTACGAGGCCACCCACGACGCGCTCACCGGGCTGCCCAACCGGACCCTGTTCTTCGAGCGCCTGGAGAAGGCGCTGTCCGCGGGCGACGGCCAGCGCTTCGGGCTCTGCTATCTCGACCTCGACGGTTTCAAGACCATCAACGACAGCCTCGGGCACGCCGCCGGCGACCGGCTGCTCGTCGAGGTCGCCGACCGCCTCCAGTCCTGCGCGACGGCCTCCGGCGAGATGGTCGCCCGGCTCGGCGGCGACGAGTTCGTGGCGCTGACCACCGGAACCGACACCGAGCGCGAGGTCGACGAACTCGCCGGGCGCATCATGAACGCGCTGGTCACCCCGATCAGCATCGACGGGCGTGATCTGACGGTGCGCGGCAGCATCGGCGTCGTCGAGGGTCCCGCCGGCGAGCGCGGCCCCGCGGAGGTGCTGCGCAGCGCGGACATCACCATGTACCGGGCCAAGTCCGCGGGCGGCAACCGTTTCGAGCTCGCCGACCCCGAGGCCGACGCCCGCGCGATCACGCGGCACGGGCTCACCACGGCGCTCCCGGCAGCTCTGGAGCGGGGCGAGTTCTTCATCGAGTACCAGCCCCTGGTCCACCTCGGTGACGGCAGTGTGCGGGGCGCCGAGGCGCTGGTCCGCTGGCTGCACCCGCAGCACGGCGTCCTGGGCCCCGACCAGTTCATCCCGCTCGCCGAGCACACCGGGCTGATCGTGCCGCTCGGCCGCTGGGTCCTGGAGCAGTCGGTCCGGCAGGCCAGCCTCTGGCAGGAACGGCACGCCGACGCGGGCTCGTTGCGCATCAACGTCAACCTGTCGCCGTGCCAGCTGACCCACCCTGGGCTGGTCCAGGACACGGTCGACATCCTGGAGCGGTCCGGGCTCGACCCGGACGGGCTGTGCCTGGAGGTCACCGAGTCCGCGCTGATCGGCGCGGACGACGATCTCCTCAAGCCGCTGCGCCGGCTGGCCGAGATGGGCGTCGACATCGCCCTCGACGACTTCGGCACGGGCTACTCCAACCTCGCCAACCTGCGCCGTCTGCCGGTCAGCGTCCTCAAGCTGGACCGGTCCTTCACCCAGAGCATGCAGCAGTTCCCGGCGGACCCGACCGACCTGAAGATCGTCGAGGGCATCGTCACGCTGGCCCACAGCCTCGACCTCGCGGTCACGGTCGAGGGCGTGGAAACCGGCGCCCAGGCCGAACAGCTGCGGATACTGGGCTGTGACACGGCTCAGGGCTGGTACTACGCCCGCCCGGGCCCGCCGGACCGACTCCACGATCTGGCACTGGTCGACGCGACGAGCTGATCCCGCACCCCGCGCCCCCGGCCACGCAAGGGGCGCGGGGAACTGCGCGCCCAGCCACGAACAACCTGCGGACCCGGACGGCGCCGAGAGGTACGGCGCTACCGGGGCCCCGGCTTCCAGCGGAGCGTCACCGCTCCAGCAGCATCCGCTGGAGTTCGCGCGCCGCCCGAGGCGGAGCCACATCGCTGCGGTGCGCCAGCGCGATCGTGCGGTGCAGTCCGGGCCGGGCCAGCGGAGTCACCCGCAGTCCGCGCCCGGAACGGGTGGCGACCATGCGGGGAACGACGGCCACGCCGAGCCCCGCCCGGACGAAGCCCAGGACCGCGTCCATCTCGCCGCCCTCGACGGCGAAGTCGGGCTCGAAGCCCTCGGCGCGGCAGGCCGCGACTGTCAGCTCGCGCAGGTCGTAGCCGTGCCGGAACATCACCAGGCGCTCGCCCTCCAGGTCGGCGACGCGCACGGTGCTGCGGCCCCACCCGGGCGCGGCCGCGGCCGGTGACGACACCACCACCAGGTCCTCGCGCAGCAGCTCCACCGTGGTCAGCGCCGGGGACGGCGTGGGCAGCGGCAGCACGACCAGGGCGAGGTCGAGGGCGCCGCGCGCGAGTTCCCGTACGAGATCGTGGGAACCCCCTTCCTCGATCAGCAGCCGGATGCCCGGATAGCGGTCGTGGAAGGCGCGCAGCACGTCCGGGAGCAGGCCCGTGCACAGGCTCGGGGTCGCGCCGAGACGGACCCGGCCGCTGCGCAGCTGGGCCAGCTCCTGCACCTCCTGCCGGGCGGTGTCCGCGTCGGCGAGGATGCGGCGGGCCAGCGGGAGGAGCGCCTCGCCGGCGTCCGTGAGCGTGATGTTGCCCCGCGCCCGCAGGAACAGATCCGCCCCCAGCTCGCGCTCCAGCGACTTGATCTGCTGGGAGAGCGAGGGCTGCGCGACATGGACCAGGTCGGCGGCCCGGGTGAAGTGCCGGGTCTCGGCGACGGCCACGAAGTACTGAAGCTGTTGGAACTGCACACCAGCCACGATAGTCCACACCTATGGAAACGAGCCGGACCATGTCTTGGACCGATCGCCCTCTTCGGCCCTAGCGTGCGTGGCATGGCACTGGCAACGCGGACGGACCGAAAACCGTCCTTGACGCGCACCGTGTGGGACTCGTCCGTGGGCAAGAAGACCGTGATGGCCGTCAGCGGCCTGATCATGCTGATGTACCTGGTCGTCCATATGCTCGGCAACCTGAAGATCTTCTTCGGGCCGGGGGAGTTCAACCACTACGCGCACTGGCTGCGGACCCTCGGCGAGCCCTTTCTGCACTACGAGTGGGCGCTGTGGATCATCCGCGTCGTCCTCGTGGTGGCCGTCGTCGCGCACGCCACCGCCGCCTACCAGCTCAGCCGTCGCGACATCAGGGCGCGGCCCAGCGGTTACGTCCACAAGAAGCGGCGCGCGAGCTATGCCACGCGCACCATGCGCTGGGGCGGGATCATCCTCGGCCTCTTCATCGTCTGGCACATCCTCGACCTGACGACCGGCACCGTGCACCCGGACGGATTCCAGCCCGGACACCCGTACCAGAACGTCATCGACACCTTCTCGACCTGGTACGGCGACACCATCTACATCGTCGCGATGCTCGCCCTCGGCCTGCATATCCGGCACGGCTTCTGGAGCGCCGCACAGACGCTGGGCGCCGGCAGCCGCTCCCGTGACCGCGCCCTCAAGACCGTCGCGAACGGCCTCGCACTGGTGCTGACGGCGGGCTTCCTCGCCGTACCCGTCGGCGTCATGACCGGATTGGTGAGCTGACCATGACCTCTTACGCGGACTTCGTGACCGGTGAGCCGGTCGTCGACGGCAAGGCCCCGCAGGGCCCGGTCAACGAGCGCTGGGACACGCGCCGTTTCGAGGCGAAGCTCGTCAACCCCGCCAACCGTCGCAAGCACACGGTGATCGTCGTCGGCACGGGCCTCGCGGGCGGCTCCGCCGGCGCCACGCTCGCCGAACAGGGCTACCACGTCGTGCAGTTCTGCTACCAGGACTCGCCCCGCCGCGCCCACTCGATCGCCGCTCAGGGCGGCATCAACGCGGCGAAGAACTACCGCAACGACGGCGACTCCGTGCACCGGCTGTTCTACGACACCGTCAAGGGCGGCGACTTCAGGGCACGGGAGTCCAACGTCCACCGCCTCGCCCAGATCTCGGTCGAGATCATCGACCAGTGCGTCGCACAGGGCGTGCCCTTCGCGCGCGAGTACGGCGGACTGCTCGACACCCGTTCGTTCGGCGGCGTCCAGGTGTCGCGGACCTTCTACGCCCGCGGCCAGACGGGCCAGCAGCTCCTTCTCGGCGCGTACCAGGCGTTGTCACGGCAGATCGCCGCAGGCAACATCGAGATGCACGCGCGGACCGAGATGCTCGACGTGATCGTCGTCGAGGGCCGGGCCCGCGGAATCGTCGCCCGCGATCTGATCACCGGGAAGATCGACACGTACTTCGCGGACGCCGTCGTCCTGGCCAGCGGTGGCTACGGGAACGTCTTCTACCTCTCGACCAACGCGATGAACTCCAACGCGACCGCGATCTGGCGGGCGCACCGGCGCGGCGCCTACTTCGCCAACCCCTGCTTCACCCAGATCCACCCCACCTGCATCCCGCGCACCGGCGAACACCAGTCGAAGCTGACGCTGATGAGCGAGTCGCTGCGCAACGACGGCCGGATCTGGGTGCCGAAGGCGCAGGGCGACACCCGCCCGGCGAACGAGATCCCCGAGGACGAGCGCGACTACTACCTCGAGCGCATCTACCCCGCCTTCGGCAACCTCGTGCCCCGCGACATCGCCTCCCGGGCCGCCAAGAACGTCTGCGACGAAGGGCGCGGAGTCGGCCCCGGCGGCCAGGGCGTCTACCTCGACTTCGCCGACGCCATCCGGCGGATGGGCAAGGCCAAGGTCGAGGAGAAGTACGGCAACCTCTTCGACATGTACGCCCGGATCACCGCCGAGGACCCGTACACCGTGCCGATGCGGATCTACCCCGCCGTGCACTACACGATGGGCGGACTGTGGGTCGACTACGACCTCCAGACCACGATTCCGGGCCTGTTCGCGATCGGCGAGGCCAACTTCTCCGACCACGGCGCGAACCGGCTGGGCGCCTCGGCCCTGATGCAGGGCCTCGCCGACGGCTACTTCGTCCTGCCTTCGACCATCAACGACTACCTCGCCCGCAACCCCCACCACGAGCAGGTCACCGACGAACACCCGGCAGTCCAGGAGGTGCTGGCCGAGACCGAGGACCGGCTGCGGCTGCTCCTGTCCGTCGACGGCGACCGCACCCCCGACTCCTTCCACCGCGAACTCGGCGAACTCATGTGGGAGTTCTGCGGCATGGCCCGCACGGAGACCGGGCTGCGCAAGGCACTTGAGCGCATCCCGCAGATCCGCGAGGAGTTCTGGCGGCGCATCAAGGTTCCCGGCATCGGCGAGGAGTTCAACCAGTCGCTGGAGAAGGCCAACCGGATCGTCGACTACCTCGAACTCGCCGAGCTCATGTGCCTCGACGCGCTGAACCGGAGCGAGTCCTGCGGCGGGCACTTCCGCGAGGAGTCCCAGACCCCGGACGGCGAAGCGGCGCGCAAGGACGAGGAGTTCTCGTACGCGGCGGCTTGGGAGTTCACAGTCACCGGCGGCGCGCCCGTCCTGCACAAGGAAGACCTGGTCTTCGAGTACGTCCACCCCACCCAGCGGAGCTACGCATGAAGCTCACCCTGCGCGTCTGGCGGCAGCGCAACGCCGACGCCGACGGAGCGATGTCCACCTACGAAGTGGACGGCATCTCGGCCGACATGTCCTTCCTGGAGATGCTCGACACCCTCAACGAGGAACTCATCCTCAAGGGCGAGGACCCCGTCGCCTTCGACCACGACTGCCGCGAGGGCATCTGCGGCGCCTGCTCACTCGTCATCAACGGCGACGCACACGGCCCCGAGCGCACCACCTCCTGCCAGCTCCACATGCGGTCCTTCAAGGACGGCGACACCATCGACGTCGAGCCGTGGCGCGCTTCGGCGTTCCCGGTCGTGAAGGACCTCGTCGTCGACCGGTCGGCCTTCGACCGGATCATCCAGGCCGGCGGCTACATCACCGTCCCGACGGGAGCGGCGCCCGAGGCCCACGCCACGCCCGTGCCCAAGCCGGACGCCGACTTCGCCTTCGAACACGCCGAGTGCATCGGCTGCGGCGCCTGCGTCGCGGCCTGCCCCAACGGCGCCGCGATGCTGTTCACTTCGGCGAAGATCAACCACCTCAACGTGCTGCCGCAGGGCGCGCCCGAGCGCGAGACCCGCGTCCTGGACATGGTGGCGCAGATGGACGAAGAGGGCTTCGGCGGCTGCACTCTCGCCGGAGAATGCGCGACCGCCTGCCCCAAGGGGATCCCGCTGGTCTCCATCACCGGGATGAACAAGGAGTGGCTGCGCGCGACCCGTAAGGCGGGAAAGCGGTAGCCGTACGACGTTCGCCGTCAATGTGCGGACGGGCGGGACCGGGGGTGGTGCTCAGCCCGGTCCCGTCTCGCATCTGCGGAGGGGCGGATTCCGTACGGGCGCCCGTCCTTGCCGTCCCCTGGCATTCAGCATCCTCACATCCTGGCTCTCGGCACAGGTAACTCCTAGGCCAACCGGCGTCGGAAGAACAGGAGCGCGCAGACCGAACAGATCCGGGCTGCCACCGCTCCGCCGAACCGGCCCGTGACCAGGAGAGTGCCATGACCGGCGTATCCACGCTCGACAGCCCCCCACTGTCGGCCGCCCCCACCCGCTACACCGTGACCCTCGCCCGCGACGAGGACGACGTCCGCGCCGCACAGCGGCTGCGTCACGACGTGTTCGCGGGAGAGATGGGCGCCCTGCTGACCACCCCCCAGCCGGGTCTCGACATCGACGCCTTCGACGCCTACTGCGATCACCTCATGGTCCGTGACACGGAGACCGGCCAGGTCGTCGGAACCTACCGGCTGCTGCCGCCCGAGCGGGCCGCCGTCGCCGGACGCCTGTACTCGGAGAGCGAGTTCGACCTCGGCCCGCTGGCCGCCATCCGCTCCGGGCTCGTCGAGGTCGGCCGCTCCTGCGTGCACCCCGACCACCGCGACGGCGCCGTCATCGGTCTCATCTGGGCCGGGATAGCGCGCTACATGGTCGAAGGCGGCCACGAGTGGCTGGCCGGCTGCTGCTCCATCCCGCTCGCCGACGGCGGCACGCTCGCCGCGGGCACCTGGGACCGCGTCAAGGCCAAGCACCTCGCGCCCGAGGAGTACCGCGTACGGCCGCTGCTTCCCTGGAGCGCCGAGGGCGTCGCCCGGCCCGCACGCACCGAACTGCCCCCGCTGCTGCGCGGCTATCTGCGGCTCGGCGCCTGGGTCTGCGCGGAGCCCGCGCACGACGCGGACTTCGGCGTCGCCGACCTGTACGTGCTGCTGTCGATGCGCAAGGTCAACCCGCGCTATCTGCGGCACTTCCTCTCGCTCGTACCGGCCTGATGAACGCCTCCCGCACCGGCGTCATAGGCGCCGCCACTCGCAACGGGGTCATCCGCGCGTCACGGGTGGGCGTGATACTGCGCCCTCGCCGTGACACGGCGGCGCTCGTCAACCCGGCAGTCGCCACGGCGGCCTTCCCTGCCACCACCAGGAAGCTGCCGTCGCCTCGCCGCGGGATGCGGCCGGTCTCCTTCCGGCCCGTCCAGACGCCCACCAGCGCCTGGCTGCCCAGCGCCCCGTGCACCCCGCGCTTCTGCGTGGACTCCACGGGCTCGATGGCCGCCGCACCGCTCGCCGTACTGCGGCTGTCCACGCTCCTGTTCGTGCTCGTCTTCGGGATCGTGCTGATCCCCGTCGTCGGCCGGATCCCGGCCGCACCGCGCGACCGGCTCATCAGGACGTGGTGCCGGACGATGGTCCGGGCCGCCGGCGTGCGCCTGCGGGTCACCGGTGCCACCCCTCCCGCCGGCGGCCTGCTGGTGGTCGCCAACCACATCTCCTGGATGGACATCCCGCTGCTCGCCGCCGTCCGTCCCGGACGGATGATCGCCAAGGCCGAGATCCGGCAGTGGCCCGTGGCGGGCGCGCTGACCGCGAGCAGCGGCGCGCTGTTCATCGAGCGGGACCGGCTGCGCGCACTGCCGCAAACGGTCGCGCGGATGGCGGACACCCTCCGCGCCGGGTCCACGATGGTGGTGTTCCCGGAAGGCAGCACCTGGTGCGGCAGGGCACAGGGGTACTTCCGCCGGGCCGTCTTCCAGGCCGCGCTCGACGCCGGTGTGCCCGTTCAGCCGGTACGCATCCACTACCGGCTGGACGGGGGAGCGGCGAGCACCGCGCCCGCGTTCGTCGGGAGCGATTCCCTCCTCACCTCGGTGTGGCGGGTCGTCTCGGCCCGCGCCCTGGTCGCCGAGCTGGACCTGCGACCCGTACTCGCACCGGGCGACTACACCGACCGTCGCGAGCTGGCCCGCGCCGCACAAGGAGGACTGCGGATGCCCGGCCCGCACGCACATCCATACGGGGCTTGATGGAAGAGGCCGTCGTGCTTTCGTGCTTCGTGGGGAGTACGACGGCAAAGCCTCAGCTCTCGGTCAGTCCCGTGACCCTGGCGAGCCTCCGGTACGAGTCCAGGAGGGCGTCCCGGTCATACGTGCTGGTGGTGACCAGGACCTCCTGGGCGCCGGTTTCCTTGATGAGGGTTTCCAGGTCGTGGGCGACCTGCTCCTCCGTGCCGGTGATGTGACCGGTGAGGCCGGACTCGTAGAGAGCCCGTTCCTTGGCGGTCATCGGCCGCGCCTCGACCTGATCGGCGGGCGGCAGGGGCGGGAACGTGCCGTGGGTGCGGGAGTACGCCATCGACCAGGCCTCCGGGAGGAGCAGGCGGCGGGCGTCCTGCGGGGTCGCGGCGACCGCGACCGTGCCGGAGATGACGACGTACGGCTCCCGGGCCCAGACGGAGGGGCGGAACGTCTCGCGGTAGTGATCGATCCCGCGGCGCATCTTGTCGCGGTGCCTGAGGTCGCCGATGACCATGGGCAGGCCGGCCCGCGCCGCGATCGTCGCGCCCTCGCCCATGGCCAGGACGAAGGGCGGCACGGTGAGGCCTTCGGAGGGGCGGGCGTGGACGCCGGTCGACGACGTGCCGCGGAACCAGTCGAGCAGTTCGGCGAGCTGCGCCGCGAAGTCCTCGGCGTCGTCCTTCTCCCGGCCGAGCGCCCTGCGTACGCCGTCCGTGAAGCCGACGGAACGGCCCAGGCCCATGTCGATCCGGCCCGGGAACAAGGACTCCAGGACGCCGAACTGTTCGGCCACGACGAGTGGTTGGTGGTTCGGCAGCATCACGCCGCCGGTGCCGACCCGGATCGTACGGGTGGCGGCGGCGACTGCGGCGGCCAGTACGGTCGGCGCGGAGCCGGCGACTCCCGGCACACCGTGGTGCTCCGAGACCCAGAAACGGTGATAGCCGAGAGACTCAAGGTCCTGGGCCAGCCGTACGGTGTCCCGCAGGGCTTCGGGGGCGTCGTGCCCCTCGCGGGTGCGGGAGCGGTCGAGCACGGAGAAGCGCACCGGTTCAGGGCGCGGCCCCGGTGAGGCGGGCGGCTGGTGCGGGCTCGGCATGAGTGCTCCGGCGGAGTTCGGTCGCTGTCGTCGTCAGGGACGTCAACCACCGAACTCCGCCGGAGCTTCCCGGCCGCGGGCCCTACACCTGGGGTTCGGCGGCCAGGAGCTGTGTCGCCGCGAGTTCCCGGTAGAGCTCGTCGTCGTCGACAAGGGTGCGGTGGGTGCCGATCGCGCGGACGTCACCGTGTTCCAGGACCACGATCTGGTCTGCCTCGGTCACCGTGGACAGCCGGTGCGCGATGAGGAGGACCGTGCACTGTCCGGCGGTACGGCCGACCAGTTCGCTCAGCGCCTGCTCGTTGCGGGCGTCGAGCTGGGCCGTCGCCTCGTCGAGCAGCAGCACCTGAGGGCGGCGCAGCAGGGCGCGGGCGATGGCGAGGCGCTGGCGTTCGCCGCCGGAGAGGGTGACACCGCGCGGGCCCACCGCCGTGTCCAGGCCCATGGGCAGGCGGGCCACCAGGCTGTCGAGGCGGGTGACGGCCAGGACCTCGGACAGTTCCTCGGCGGTCGCCTCGGGCGCGGCGTAGAGCAGGTTCTCGCGGAGGGTGCCGGACATGACCGGGGAGTCCTGCTCGACGTACGCGATACGGCGTCGCACCTCGCCGCGCGGCAGGGTGGAGATGTCCTGGCCGCCGATCCTGATCGAGCCGGCGGTCGGCTCGTAGAAGCGCTGGAGGAGCGAGAAGAGCGTGGTCTTGCCGGCGCCCGACAGACCGACCAGCGCGGTCTGGGTGCCACTGGGGACGGTGAAGCTCACGCCGCGCAGCGCCGGGGCGCGGCCCGGGTAGGTGAACTCGACGTCGGTCAGCTCGATGTCCGGCGGGGGCCCGAAGGCGGTGACCGCGGGGGAGTCGATGTCGTCCTCGATCGGCAGTCCGGCGGCCTCCTGGATCCGGCCCACCGCGCCGAGTCCCTGCTGGAGCTGGGCGGCGCCGCCGACGAGCTGGGAGACCGGGCTCGCCAGGAAGAACACGTACAGCAGGAAGGCGATCAGCTCGGAGACCGACATGGTGCCGTTCGCGACGAAGGCGCCGCCGACGCCGAGCACGACCAGGAACGCGGTCTGGATGGAGGCACCGCCGACCATCGTGACCAGGGCGCTGTAGCGCGCGCCGACCAGTCCGGCCGCGTACGCCTCGTCGACCGCCTCCTCGGCGGCCTGTGTCTCGCGGCCCTCGGCGCCGTTGGCCTTGACCGTGCGGGCCGCGCCGAGGGTGCGGTCGAGCACGGCGCCGACCGCGCCGACGGAGGTCTGCGAGCGGGCCACCGCGGCCTTGATCCGCGGCAGGATCATCGTGATCACGATGCCGACCAGGCACAGGACGAGGAACGTGACGCCCAGCAGCCGTACATCCAGGGTCGCCATCATGAACAGGGCTCCGGCGAAGGTCAGTACGCCGTTCACCGTCATGATCAGGCCCTCGGTGGCGGCGCTCTTGAGGAGCGTGCTGTCGGAGGTGACACGGGCGATGAGGTCGCCGGGTGCCCGCTGGTCGAGCTCGGAGACCCGCAGCCGGATCAGCCGGCGGACGAGACCGGTCCTGACCTCGCGGACCACCCGCTCCGAAGTCCGTTGCTGGAGCCAGGCGTTGATGCCGGTGAGCAGGGCGCCTGCCGCCAGGAACGCGGCGAGCAGCGCGACCGGCTCGGCTACGTCGGCGCCCTCGTCGAGCCGGTCCAGGATCGCCTGGGCGAACTTCGGCTGGACCAGACCCGAGACGCTGGCCAGGAGTGTGAGCACGAGGGAGAGGAGCAACACCCGCCAGTGCGGCTTCGCGTAGCCGATCAGGGCGCCGAACGAGCCGGTGGGGGTGCTTGGTCGGTCAGTGGACGGGCTGTTCTCGGTCATGCGCCTCGTACTCCGGTCGCGGCCGCTTCGGCCAGCAGCTTTTCGAGCCGGGTGGCGGCGGCCGCGCTGCCGCCCGCTGCCCGGAAGGACTCCCCGATCTCCTCGGCCACCTTGCGGTGACCGCCGGAGGGGTCTAGCACGGTCTCGACCGCGGCAGCGATCTTCGCCGCGTCGGCCCGCCCGAAGCGCAGCCGTACTCCGGCTCCCGCGTCGACGACCTGACCGGCGACGATCGGCTGGTCGTCGCGGATGGGGGCGACGACGAGGGGGACGCCGTGCCACAGCGTCTCGCAGACGGTGTTGTGGCCCGCGTGGCAGACGACGGCGTCGAGCCGCTCCAGCAGGGCGAGTTGAGGCACGTGCGGGCGCACCAGGATGTTGTCGGCGACGGGGTCTTCGACGACCCCGCCGGGATCGACGAGCACGGCACGCACCCGGTCCGCCATGCCGGCCAGCGCCGCCACGGCCGTGTTGAGGAAGCGGACACCCGCGTCCGTGTTCGCCGTGCCGAGGCTGACGAGGACGGTGGGCAGCGTGGACTCGTCCAGCCAACTCCACGGAAACTCGTCGGGACTTGCCGGGCGGGCGGCTATGGACGGGCCCACCAGCCAGACCCGGTCCGGGAGTTCGGCCGGGCCGAGCAGTGCGCGTGTGGTGTACGCGAGCACGCCGTGCGGCGAGAAACGGGGATCCGCCTCGCCCCAGCCGCCCGCGATCCGCTCACGCAGGTCCGCCAGCAGTCCGTCCAGCCAGGCCGCGACCTTGGGCATGCCGGCCAGCGGGTCGACCAGTTCGGCGGAGGTGGTGGCCGAGGTCACCCAGGTCAGCCCCAGGGACTCGGCGATCAGCGCGCCCGCCACCGCCTGCTGGTCGGAGACGACGACATCGGGACCGTACGCCTCGATCGCTGCCCGTACGCCGGGCGCCATCGCGTCCGCCAGCGGGATCAGGAAGCTCTCCCAGAGGAACTGGAAGGCGGCGGGACCCTTGAGCTCGGCCGGCCGGGACAGTACGTCCTCGGGCAGCGCGCACGGGAACACCACGGCGTCGGCTCCCGCGAGGCCCCGGATCAGCTCGGGGTGACCCGCCCAGGCGACGTCGTGCCCGCGGGCGGCCAGCGTCGCCGCGGTGCCCACCGCCGGGTTGATGTGCCCGACCAGCGGGGGCACCACGAAGAGGAACCTGCCCATCTAGCGGGCCTCCCGCAGGGCGTGCGTCTGGCCGAACAGCCAGTCGCGCACCAGGACGTATGTCTCCTTGGTGGCTTCCACCAGCACCGAGTGACCCCGGTCGGGCAGCACGACGGTGCGGCAGTCCGCCAGTGAGGCCTCCAGCATCGCCGTCTGCGCGGAGAGCTTCGAAGCGCCGCCGAAGACGGCGAAGACCGGGCAGCGGATCGCGGAGAGGTCCTCGTCGATGAGGTCGCTCTGCGGGATCTCCTGGGCGAGGGCGGTCTGGTCCAGCACCCTGCCCGCGGCCCGGAACGGCCGGACGTTGCGCTCGCCCGGGTTGTCCCGCAGCCACTCGGTGACCTCCTGGACCACCAGGCCGCCCTGCTCGCCGACCAGGCCCTCGTACATGGCCTGCGCCCAGGGCCGGGCGGGCGGTTCGGCCTCGATGGCGACGACGCTGGCGACCCGCTCGGGGTGGGCGGCGGCCATGCCGTACGCGACGGCGCCGCCGAAGGAGTTGCCCACGAGGTGCACCGGGCGGTCGACGGCGAGCGCGTCGAGGAGCTCGTCCAGGTCGGTGACGAAGTCCTCCATCCGGTAGCCGGTCGGCGGTCTGGAGGTCTTGCCGTGCCCGCGAAGGTCGTACATCACGACGTCCATGCCTTCTTCGGCGAGCTGCGGGGCGAGGCTGAAGTAGTAGCTGGCGAGGCTGTCGATGAGCAGGCCGTGGATGAGGACGACGACGGGACGCGGCACGTCACCGGTGTGGCCAAGACGCTGGTAGTGGACGTCGATTCCGTTGACGTGGATCGTCGGCATGGTCAGCCCACCTCGGCGACGGCGAGGGAGCCCACCACATAGCCGACGAGGTCGCCGACGGTCAGGGCGATTATCTCGTCCAGGCCGCGGTCGGCTATGAACGCGGCGAAGTTGACGCGCTCGCCGTAGAACTCGCGGAGCTGGGCGGAGAGCGTGACGAGGTCGATGCTCTCCAGCTCCAGGTCGTCGTGGAAGGACGTCTCCAGGGTGATCTCGGCGTCGTCGAGCCCGTACTCCTCCAGCACGGTGCGCAGGATGGCCGAGATGCTCGCGAGTACGGTCGCCTCGTCGGGGGCTGCCGGGCGCGCGGCGGCTTCGAGTTCGGTGATTTCAGTGGTCATCTGCGTTCTCCTCATCGTTGACGGCCGTCCAGGCCACGACGTACTCCTTGCCGGGGTGGCCGGCCGGCTGGGGGGTGGTCAGTTCGCGATACCGCACGAGGTACTCCTCGCCCGCGGTGCGTACGGTCAGCAGGGCGCCGTCCGCCGCGGTGATCTCGAACTGTTTGGGCTCGCCGCCGAGTCCGGTGCCGCGCGCCTTTGCAACGGCTTCCTTGGCGGCCCAGAACCTGGTGAACCAGAGTCGCTCCGGGGTGTCCTGCGCGAGTGCCCGGAGCAGCTCGCGCTCGTGGGGGGTGAGCGCGGCGAGGAGGGTGCCCTCGGGGCGGTCGGTGATCTCCTCGATGTCGATACCGCAGGGCCCGTCGGTCCTGGCCATCGCCACCGCGGTCTCGCCTCGGTGGGCGAGGGAGACATGCAGCGCGGGCAGGGTCCTGCCGTAGCCGCCGGTGACGAAGGGCTTGCCGGCCGGGTCGTTGCCGACCCGTACCTCGGCGGGGAAGAGCGGACCCGCGCCGCCGTCCCACAGCAGTTGCCGCACGGCGTCCTTGGCCGCGATCCGTCCCAGCAGCCACTGGCGTCGGCCGCGCGGTGCGTGGGTCGCGTACTGCTCGCGCTCCTCGCCCGCCAGGATGTTCCGCATGATCAGTTCACGGGTCGCCAGGTCGGGCCACTCCTCGTGGACCAGCGCCCAGCCGCCGGGCTGCATCACGGACAGGGTGTTGAGCTCGGGCTCGCGGTCCACCTTGCGGATCCGCGGATTGCTGTCGAAGCGGCGGTCCTGCCAGCCGGTGAACTCCGCCCAGACCCGCCCCTGGTGGACGAGCTGCATGTCCGCTTCGAGGGCGGCCTCGGTGACGGACGTGATCTTGATCAGGCACTCCAGCTCCTCGCCGGGGGCGGGGTGCGCTCCGTGGAAGCGGATCTCCTTCATGCCGACCGGGAACACCGTGGTGCGGACCGGGAGTCTGGACATGATCCAGTAGCCGAGCAGCTGCCCCACGTTGTCCAGCAGCGCGCCGGGCGCGGGCGGGGTGATGAGAATGCCCCGCACATGCTGGTCGCCGATCGCCGTCAGCTCGCTCACCCCCTGGAACCGCGGTCCGTGGAACATCCAGCGGCGGGTGTAGAGCTCCGCTGCCGTCATGTCGGGCTTCTGCTCTTCCGCGGCGGGGAAGGTCCACGGCGCGACGGGCGCGAACTGCCCGTGTTCGGCGGCGAGTTCGACGACGGCCTTCGCGTAGGAGCCGAGCGAGGCGGTGACCCGGCCCGGGCCCTCGGGCACGATCCGCACCGGGATGTCGACCGACGGGGTGGCGGTGACCCACTGGTTCAGCTGTACGTCGTGGACGGCCACCGCGCGGTGACCGGGCGCGGCACGCTCGGCGAAGTCCATCAGGTGGGCGATCACCGTGGTGCCGGGGACGACCGGCCAGCTGTCGGCCGGTTCGGCCTGGGCGGGCTGCTTGAAGAAGCAGTGGTCCAGGAGGTACGGCATGGTGTCGACGGAGACGTGGAGAGTGGTTTCGAGGGGGCCGACGGGACCGGGCCGGGGATGCGTCTCGGCCGGCTGGACGGCACGCGGCCGGGGAACCGGAGCGACGAGGCCGGAACGTCCGGGCGCGGTCGTGCCGGGTCTGCGTCGGCTCGCCGTCACCACGTCCGAGGCGAGTGCGGACGCATCGCGCAGAAGTGCCGTCAACTCCGCGCCCAGGGCGCCCTGTTCGCCGAGTCCGGCCAGGTCCAGGCTCGTCTGCGGAGCGGGCGTCCGGTGCAGCGACGCTCCCACCCGCCGACGCGTCTCCGCGTCGAGGGAGACCGCCGCGCCCCCGAGGTCCAGCTTGATCGGGCGGCGCCGTACCGCGGCCGCGGCCTTGGCCGCGCCGAGGAGTGCTGCGGGCTGCGGCTCCGCGCCGTCCGCCCACAACGCGCTGACGACGCGGTGCAGTTGGGGAAGCCCCGAGCGGTGCGGCGAGTGCGCGGGGACGACGAGGTGGTCGCGCCCGTGGAGTGTGTCGTCGATGAGTGAGCCGAGCTGTCCGGCCCCGAGCTGGACGAAGGCCCGGAAGCCCGCCTCGTACATGGTGTCGACCAGCGGCCGGAAGCGGACCGGCTCCAGCAGATGACGGACGAACAGGTCGCGGATCGCGTCGGGTTCGGCCGGGTAGGGGGCGACGGTCGTCGCGGACCACAGCGGCAGTTTGGCCGGGTGCAGGGAGTAGGTCTCCGCCGCCTCCCTGATCGGATCCAGATACGGCTTCAGCATGGGCGTGTGGAAGCCGGACCGGAACGGCAGGATCTGCGAGATCACCGCCCGGGCGCGGAACCGCTCGACGAGTTCGGTGACGGCGGTCTCCGGGCCGCAGATCATCGACTGGTTGGGCGCGTTGTCGTGCGAGAGCACCACATCACCTTGGCCGGACAGTTCCGCGAGGACCTGCTCCGCCGGGGCGCCGACCACGGCGAAGGCCAGTCCGGGAACGCTCAGCGAGTCGGGGTCGAAGCCGGCGAGGAAGGCGTCGACCTCGTCGGGTGCGTGGATCCCGGCGGCGGCCATCGCCGTCCACTCGCCGAGGCTGTGTCCGGCGAGCGCGTCGGGTACGACACCGAGCCGGCGCAGCGCGGTGTCCAGGAGCCGGCCCAGTTCGAAGACACCGGTGCCCTGGCGGCCCACGTCTCCGACGGTGGCGTCTGCGACGGCGGTGAGCCCGAAGTGCCGTGCGATGTCCTCGGAGTTGGGCGTGAACTCGGCCTCAAGACCGGGGAAGACGAACGCGAGCTTTCCGCCGCCGGGGCCGAGCAGCGGGCGCGGCACGAACCACACGTCGTTGCGGCCGCGCCAGCCCTTGCCCTTGGCGACCGCCTTCCGCGCCAGTGCCAGCCGCTTCGCCGTGGGTCCGACGACCGCGAGCCGCACCGGGTCGGAGTCCGACGCGACCGCACGCTCGTCGAGACCGGCCGCGAGGACCGTGGCGTCGTCGCGGTCAAGGAGCGCGGCCATCGCCTCGGCTGTCGGCGCGGTCAGCCGCAGCACCCGCTCCGGCTCGTAGACCTCGGCGGGCCGGGCCACCGGCTTCGCCTCGACCTGCTCGATCACCACATGCGCGTTGATGCCGCCGAAGCCGAAGGCGTTGACGGCGGCGCGGCGTACGGGCTGGCGTTCGTCGGCCTGCCAGGGGCGGGCGGTGTCGATCGGGGTGAACCGGGTACTGGCCAGCCCCGGATGCGGGTCCTCGCAGTGCAGGGTCGGCGGCAGCACGCCGTGGTGGACGGCGAGCGCGGCCTTGACGAGCCCCGCGACGCCCGCGGCGGGCATGGTGTGGCCGATCATCGACTTCACCGAGCCGATGACGGCGGCCGGCCGGTCGGCGCTCACATCCGCCGGCGGCGGCCCGAACACCTCGGCCAGCGTGGTGAGTTCGGTCCCGTCACCGGCCGGGGTGGCGGTGCCGTGCGCCTCCAGGAGCCCGATCGAACCGGGCGCCGCCGGGTCGAGCCCGGCGGCTTCCCAGGCCTGCCGAACCGCGCGGACCTGGCCGCCGGAGTCGGGGGCCATCAGACTGGTCGTACGTCCGTCGGAGGCGATGCCGGTGCCGGTGATGGCGGCGTAGATCCGGTCGCCGTCGCGCTCGGCGTCGGCGAGCCGTTTGAGGACGACGACGCCGGTGCCCTCACCGATCAGCACACCGTCCGCACCCTTGTGGAACGGCCGGATGCGCTCGCTCGGCGAGAGCGCACCGAGCTGGCTGAACACGCTCCAGAAGGTGATGTCGTGGCAGTGGTGCACCCCGCCCGCGAGCATCACGTCGCAGCGCCCGCTGGCGAGTTCGCGCACCGCCTGGTCGACGGCGATGAGCGAGGAGGCGCAGGCGGCGTCCACGGTGTACGCGGGGCCGCGCAGGTCGAGCCGCCCGGCCAGCCGGGACGCGGCCAGGTTGGGCACGAGCCCGATCGAGGACTCCGGCGCCTCAGGACCGAGCCGGTCGGTGAACGCCTCCCGTACCGCTTCCAGTTGGTCGGCGCCCAGGTCGGGCAGCAGCTCGCCCAGGGTCCGCACCAGCTGGCTCGCGGTGCGGACCCGCTGGTCGAGCCTGACCAGGCCGGGGGTGAGGTAGCCGCCCCGGCCGAGCACCACGCCGATCCGGTGCCGGTCGGCGGGCAGCCGGTCCGCGCCGCCCGCGTCGGCGATGGCCTGTGCGGCCACCTTCAGCGCGATGAGCTGGTCGGGCTCGGTGGCCGGCACCGCGGCCGGCATGATGCCGAACTCGGTGACGTCCACCTCGGCCAGCTCGTCCACGAAGCCACCGCGCCGGCAGTAGACGCGGTCGGCGCGGGGCTCGGCGCCGGGAGCGTAGTGCTCCTCGACGTCCCAGCGGCCCGGCGGGACTTCGGTGATGGCGTCGGTGCCGGCGACCAGGTTCTGCCAGTACGTGTCGAGGTCGGGGGCGCCGGGGAAGAGCACCGACATCCCGACGATGGCGATGGGTTCGGCACGCGATCCTGTCATCAGGTTCACCAGCCGGAGGCGGTGTAGACGACGGCGGTGTCGCCCTCGGGGCCCCAGGCCAGTTCGCGGAGCAGGCTCATGGTGCCCTCGTCGGGGTCGATGAGCTGGATGCCGCGGCTCGCGTAGTGCCGCATCAGCTCGGGCGTGACCATGCCGTGGTTGCCCTCGCCCGTCGGCGCCCAGGGGCCCCAGTGGACGGTCAGCCCGCGGCGGCCCTCGCCGTCGGCCGCCCAGTCGGTGCCGAGGGTTTCCAGGGCGTCGTTGGCGGCGGCGTAGTCGGACTGGCCGCGGTTGCCGAGGGTCGCCGCGATGCTGCCGAACAGCACCGCGAACCGCGGGCCGTCCGCCAACTCGCCTATCGCTTCGAGCAGTTCGCGCGCTCCGTCGACCTTCGTGCGGAACACCCTGTCGTACGACTCGGGGGTCTTCTCCGCGATCAGCTTGTCCTCGATCACACCCGCCGCGTACACGACGCCGTCGAGCCTGCCGTATTCGGCGTGGATCTCCTTGATCGCCCCGCGTACGGCCTCACTGTCCAGTGCGTCGACGGCGCGGTAGCGCACCTGGGAGCCGAGCCCGGTGAGCTTGCTCAGCGTGCCGCGCACCTCGCGTTCGGCCTGGATCCGGCCGATCGCGCGCTCGATCTCGGCGGGCACCCGCAGTCCGCCCGCGATGAGCGCCGTGCGCAGTTCGCCCGCGGTGTTCGCGGCGGCGAGGGCGGGGTCCTCCGCGCCCTCGGCGAGAGGGGTACGGCCGAACAGTTCGATGCGGCAGCGGCTCGCCCCGGCGAGGGTGGCGGCGAAGCGGGCGGTGATCCCGCGCGCGCCGCCCACCAGGAGCACGACCGAGTCGGAGTCGAGGCCGAGGGCGGCGGCCTCGGCGGCGCCGTCCCCGGCCGGGCCCGCGCCGGTGCTGCCGAGCAGGCCGAGACCCTCTTCGGTCATGCGCAGTCCGCGGCGGGTGCCGGGCGCGCGCAGGACGACCGGCTCGCGGTCGGGAGCGGTGAGTTCGGCGACGAGATCTGCGGCGATGTCCTCCGCCGTGGTGCCGGGGGTGTGCTCGACGACCCGGGCGACCGTGTCGGGGTACTCGCGTGCGACCGACCGGAAGAATCCACGCAGCCCGGCCGAGGCGCCCGCGGCCAGCACCCAGCGCGGGTTGTCCGCCAGCACCTGCTGGTAGGAGGAGAAGATCTCCGGCAGGACGAGCGGACCGTCAGCCGCGACAACGTGGATCAGCCCGTCGAAACTCCCGCCGGCCGGAGGCTGGTCGGCGGTCACCGCCTTGGCTCCGTGTGTGGGGAGGAGGGCGGCCACTGCCTCGGCCACGGGTCCCTCGCCCAGGATCAGAAAGTTGCGGCCGGTCAGCTCACCCTCGGCCGGGACGGCGGGGGAGAGGTCGAACTCCTGCATGACGAGACGCTTGGGAGCCACCACGACGGCCGGCGAGCCGGCCGCAGCGGTTTCCACGGGCTCGACCACGGCCGCGACGGTCACTGCCGCCGGTGCCTCGGCGGGGGCTGCCCCGCCCTGGGCGCCCGCCAGCAGCGCGGTGATGGCGGCGGCGGTACGGGCCTTCGCCAGCTCCTCCACGTCGGACTCGCCGGTCGCGGTCAGGCCCAGCCTGCTCGCCAACTCCCCGGCGATTTCCGCCCGCTTGATGGAGTCGACGCTGAGGTCGGCCTCCAGGTCGAGGTCCGGTTCGATCATGTCGACCGGGTATCCCGTCCGCTCTCCGATCACGTCGAGCACCAGCGCGAGAACGGACTCGGCGCTCGGTATCTCGGGTCCGCCGGTGACAGCGGGAGCCGGCGCGGGGGCCGATCCGGGCCCGGTGAACCGCTCGACAAGGGCGGTGATGGCGGCGGCGGTACGGGCCTTCGCCAGCTCCTCCACGTCGGTCTCGCTGGTCGCGGTCAGGCCCAGACGGCCTGCCAACTCTCCGGCGATTTCCGCGCGCTTGATGGAGTCGACGCTGAGGTCGGCCTCCAGGTCGAGGTCGGGTTCGATCATGTCGACCGGGTATCCCGTGCGCTCGCCGATCACGTCGAGCACGACCGACAGCACCGAGACACCGGCGGGCACCGCCGCCAGGGCCGGCACAGGGTCCGCCGAAGGCCGCGGAGCCGGGACGGCGGGCAGCGCGGTCACGGTGACGGGAGCGTCCGCGTACGTGACCCGGGCGGGAGCGTCGGCGTAGGCGAGCGGGGCCGGAGACGCCGGCCGCACTCCCGGATCCGTCCCCAGATATCCCAGCATCACATCCCGCTGAGCCGCGATCATCTCCCGGCTCGTCCGCAGGAATTCGGTGATGAGAGCCTCGGAGCCGGTGGCGGCCACCGGTCCGGCTGACGTGCTGTGGGTCACGAGGGCCTCCGGGAGACGCTGGGCGGGGTGGAGTGCGGCGGCGGGGAGAGCGCCGTCCGCGGTGCGGAGCAGATGTCCGTCGACGGTCCAGGCGGCGCGCTTGCGGCGGGTGGCCCGGGCGTCGGAGGCGACCGCGTCCCGGCCCTGGAAGAGCCAGGCGGTCCTGATGTCGACACCGGCGACGGCCAGTTGGGCGAGCGCGGAGAGGAAACCGGTGAGCCCGCTGCGCGGGCCGTCCTCCAGCGCGACCGTCCGGTGCGGCCGGTCGCCGAGGATCTTGCCCACCAGCCGGGTGAGCACCGCGCCGGGTCCTGCCTCGACGAAGATCCTCGCCCCGGCCTCGTACATGGCCTCGATCTGGTCGGCGAACCGGACGGGTGCGCCGATCTGGGCGGCCAGTTCGGCCCGGATCGCCTCGGGCGACTCGGGGTAGCGCTCGGCGGTGCGGTTCGACCACACCGGGAAGTCGGTCGCGCCGACCGGGACTTCGGCCAGAACCCCGGCGAAGGTCTCGCCGGCCGCGGCGACCAGCGGGCTGTGGAACGCGCACGCCACCGGGATCCGCTTCGCGCTGAGCCCGTGCGCCTTCAGCCGCTCCACAGCGGTGAGGACGTCCTCGGTGGGGCCCGAAATCACCGTCTGGCGGGGCGAGTTGCGGTTCGCCGTCACCACTGTTCCGGCAAGGCCGGCGTCGACGAGGGCCGCCGCGACCTCCGGCTCGTCCCCGGCGACGGCGGCCATGGTGCCGGGGTCGCCGTCACCTGTGGCGCCCAGGATGGCGGCGGCCCGGTCACGGCTGGCGCGCAGCAGCACGTCGGGCGTGAGAGCACCCGCCGCGGCCAGAGCCGCCAGTTCTCCGTAGCTGTGTCCTGCGGCCATCGCGGGCCGTACGCCGGCCCGGGCGAGGAGCTGGTGGGCGGCGAGTCCGGTGAGGCCGAGGGCAGGCTGCGCGACCGTCGTGTCGGTGATCCGCGCCTGCTGCTCCTTGCGGCTCTTGTCGTCGAAGGCGGACGGCGGGAAGAGCACCCGCGCCGTGTCCTCGTCGAGCCGCAGATTCCGCTGGAGCTCGGGGAAGGCCACGAACAGCTCGGCGAACATCCCGGGCCGCTGGCTGCCCTGCCCGGGGAAGAGCAGCGCCAGATCGCCGGGCTCGGATTCGTCGGCGGCGAACAGGCCTTCCTTCGGAGCGTGTTCACCCGCAACGGCCCGACGAAGGAGGGCCGTCAGGTCCTCGGTCGACTCGGCCACGAGCGCGATCCAGACCCGCGCGCCACGCGTGGCGACGGACTCGGCGCGCTTGGACGCGGCGAGCGCGAAGTCCCGCAGCCGCCAGGGCTCGTACGCGCCGGAGTCCCCTTCGACGAGCGCGAGCAGATCGGCGGCGGCCCGTACGGCCGTGGCCCGGTCGGAGCCCCGGAAGGTGAACAGCTCGGCGGGCCACTGCTGGGCCGAGGTGACGGGCGGCGGACCGTCCTGGTAAGCACGCAGGACGACATGGAAGTTGGTGCCACCGAAGCCGAACGCACTGACTCCGGCGACTCGGTCGGCCGGAGCCGCCGCCCAGGGGCGGGCCTCGGTGTGGAAGGCGAACGGGCTGCTCTGCGCGTCCCAGGCCGGGTTCGGCTCGGTGAGGTGCAGGGTCGGCGGCTTCACGCCGGTGTGCAGGGCGAGCGAGGTCTTGATGAGTCCGGCGAGCCCGGCGGCGCACTTGGTGTGCCCGATCTGCGACTTGACCGAGCCGAGCGCGCAACTGCCGGGCAGCGCACCGGCGTCCTCGAACACCCTGGTGAGGGAGCCGAGTTCGGTGCGGTCACCGACGACTGTGCCGGTGCCGTGCGCCTCGACGAGACCCACCTCGGCGGGCGAGACACCCGCGTTGTGGTAGGCGCGGGCCAGCGCGTTGTACTGGCCCTCGGGCCGGGGCGCGGTGAGACCGAGCGCCCGGCCGTCGCTGGCGCTGCCGACACCCTTGATGACCGCGTACACCCGGTCGCCGTCGCGCTCCGCGTCGGAGAGCCGCTTGAGGACGACGCAGCCGACGCCCTCGCCGAGCGCGATGCCGTCGGCCGTGCTGTCGAAGGGGGCGGACCGGCCGGAGGGGGAGAGGGCGTGCGCGGAGGCGAAGAGCAGGTAGTCGTTGATGCCGTTGTGCAGGTCGGCGCCGCCGCACAGCACCATGTCGCTGGTACCGCTGGTCAGTTCCTTGCACGCCACGTCGACCGCGGTGAGCGAGGACGCGCAGGCCGCGTCCACCGTGTAGTTGGCGCCGCCGAGGTCGAGACGGTTGGCGATCCGGCCGGAGATGACGTTGGCCAGGATGCCCGGGAAGGAGTCTTCCGTCAGGCGCGGCAACTGCTCGTCGAGCGCGGGCGGCAGCTCGCCCAGGTAGGCGGGCAGTACGGAACGCAGCGTCATCGCGTTCGACAGGTCGCTGCCGGCCTCCGCGCCGAACACGACCGACGCGCGGGCCCGGTCGAAGGTCCGGGTTCCGTAGCCGGAGTCCTCAAGGGCGCGACGCGCGGCTTCGAGTGCCAGCAGCTGTACGGGTTCGATGGCGGGCAGCGAGGCCGGCGGAATCCCGTACCGCAGCGGCTCGAAGGGAATCTCGGGGAGGAAACCGCCCCAGCGGGACGGCGTCTTCTCGCCCGCGCCGTCCGGGTCGTGGTACAGGTCCGCGTCCCAGCGGCTCGCGGGTACCTCGGTGACCGCGTCGTCGCCGGCGAGGACGTTCGCCCAGAAGCTGGCGAGGTCGGGGGCGCCGGGGAACATGCAGGCCATGCCGACGATGGCGATGTCGAGCGGCTCGGGGGCGGGCGCGGCGGCCGGCTCCTCGATCCCCAGGCCGCGCAGCCGCGCGGTGAGGAAGTGTGCCGCGCCGGTGGTGACCGCGGTGTGCAGCGCGGCGACGGTGGTGACCTCGGAGCGCAGCACGGCGACCTCGCCGGCCATGAACATGCCTTCGGCGAGCTGTCGTTCCTCGCCGACCGCGCTCAGTCCGCCCTCGACGCGCTCGATGCCCTTGCTGGCCAGTCGCAGCCGCCCGACGTTGAGCTGCTCCAGCTGCTCCCAGGCCTCCCGGCCGGGTACCTCGCGGGCCGCGAGGTCTTCCTTGACGGCGGCGAACTCGTCGGTGAACGGGCTGTTCACGCAGCGGGTGGCGTGTCCCGGAGCGGTCTCCAGGAGATCGGTGCGCTCGGCCTCGATCACCTGCTGCTGGAACAGGGGCAGCACCGCGCCCGCGGTCACGGCCTCTTCGGTGAACAGATAAGCGGTGCCCATCAGTACGCCGACGGCGGCACCCTGCGCGCTGAGCGGCGCGGCGAGAGCGGTGACCATGGCGGCCGACCGCTCGTCGTGCACCCCACCGGCGAACAGCAGCTGCAGTTCGGCGGCCTTGACCTTCTTGCTGCCCGCCAGGAAGTCGTCGAGCACTCCGAGCTGCGCCTCCCACAGCGGGAAGCTGTTGCGCGGGCCGACATGGCCGCCGCACTCGGCGCCCTCGAAGATGAACTTGCGCGCGCCCGCCTCCAGGAACTGCTTCAGCAGCCCCGGCGACGGCACATGCAGGAAGGTGGAGATGCCCACTTCCTCCAGCGCGGCGGCCTGCGCGGGACGGCCGCCCGCGATGATCGCGTGGGAGGGGCGGATCTCCCGTACGACGTCGAGCTGGGCGGCCTTGATCTCCTCGTCGGCGAATCCGAGGACGCCGACACCCCACGGCTTGTCGCCGAGTGCGTCCCGGGTCTCCTCAAGGACTGCGCGAGTCTGCTCGGCGCCGGAGAGCGCGAGGGCGATGAAGGGCAGCGCGCCCGCGCGGCCCACCTCGGCCGCGAACGCGGCCTGGTCGCTCACACGGGTCATCGGACCCTGGGCGACGGGCAGTTGGGTGCCGAGTGCCCGGCTGCCCGCGCCGCCGGGGGCGAGCGCGGGACCGGCGTTCTTCAGGGCGTCGAGGACCGAGTCGCGTATCCCGCGTACCGCAGCGTGGACGGTGCCCCAGCGTTCCTGGAAGCGGGCCGCGAGGAAGCCGTCCTGGCCGATCTCGGGGGCCGGGGAGTCACCTTCGGTGGGTACCGTGCCCGGTCTGCGGCGTCGTACGACGCGGCGGCCGTCCTCCACGGTGGTCTCGGAGCCGTCGAGCCCGGCGAGCAGCGTGGTGGTCTCGGCGGGCAGCTCGGACTCGGCCTCGGAGAGCAGGGCGAGCTGGGTGTCGAGGACGACACCGGCGCCGCCGCCGGCGACGACGGCCGCTGCGGTGTGCGGGCCGGCACCGCCGCAGGCCCAGACCGGCAGGTCCAGCTCCGGGTCGGCGAGGAGCTGCTGCACCAGCACGAAGGTGCTCAGTTCACCGATGGGGCCGCCGGCCTCGTGGCCCCGGGCGATGAGCCCGTGGGCCCCGGCCGCGGCGGCCGTCAGGGCCTGCTCGCGACCGGTCACCTCGACGAGCACGCGCCGGCCGGGGAACTCGGCGGGCGTGCAGGAGGCGTCGCTGGTCAGCAGGACCGTGTGTACGGCGGCGGGCAGCTCCCGCGCGGGAAAGGCATCGTTGTCGGCGACTCGTACGCCGAATCCGGCGGCCGACCACTCCTCCGCGAGCGCGAGTTGTGCCGCGGCGCGGCGCCCGCCCGAGGTGAGGTCGAGCACGCCCAGACCACCGGCACGCACGGCAGCCGCGGTGAGCCGTGCCGAAGCGACGGCGAACGGGTTCACGGCGATGACAATGTCTTCGACGGCAAACAGCCCGGAAGTAACAAAATTCGGCACAGGCACGCGAACGCTCCAAATCACACAAGTGTGAGGATGAGATGGGGGAGAGCGCTGGAACGCGCAGCGACTTCGGTGCGCGGCCCGCTCATACTCATTGCGCACCCCTGTGAAAGTCAAACTCTCAAAGGGCGGGTGGACGCGCATAATTTAACGTCGTCGACACAGCTCCGGGGGTCTGACTTACCAACTGGTAACCAAGGTCCCACCAGAAGCACAGCTGGAACTGGTCAGTCGTTCACTCTTGCCCGCCTCTGCCCCAACTCGTCAGCCACCAACCACACTTGACGATACGTCAGAAACGGGTGTCAGGGGATCGCCCGTGAAGGGATTGTTTTCGGTCACTCAAATTGAATGTGCAACAAGTTTTTCTTCACATAGCTGAAACCTGGCCTTGCGTAAAAGGGTGGGATCCGACACTTCGGCGTTCATGGTCGGCTTCACAATGTCCGGACCGGTCCTGTTCCACCCCCTCGACGTCATTTTTGTCCCGCATGCCGACATGGCGCTCGGGTAAACGAGATTCAGCTCTTGTCGGGCAGAACGCCCGCCGGCGTCGGCCGGGGCCATCGGTGCCCGCTGCGACAGAGGCGGTCGTGCGGCTGAGGAGTCGGTGACAGAGAATGGCTCTCCCGAAGGTCTGGACCGCGACCCGGCCACGGCCGCCGCACCGGGCCTGACCGCCACCGTCATGGAGGGCAGGAGTGAGCATGCAGTACGTGAAGCTCGGTTCGACGGGCCTGGACGTGTCCCGGATCTGCCTGGGCTGCATGAGCTTTGGGCTGCCGGATCGCGGCACCCATGAGTGGACGCTCGACGAGGAGACGTCGCGTCCGTTGATCCGCCAGGCGCTGGAGGCCGGGATCAACTTCTTCGACACCGCGAACGTCTACTCCGACGGCACCAGCGAGGAGATCGTCGGACGGGTGCTGGCGGACCTCGCGCGCCGCGACGAGGTCGTCATCGCCACCAAGGTCAACGGTTCCATGCATGAGGGGCCCAACGCCCACGGTCTGTCGCGCAAGGCGATCATGACGGAGATCGACAACAGCCTGCGCCGGCTGGACACCGATTATGTCGACCTGTACCAGATCCACCGTTTCGACCACGCCACCCCCGTCGAGGAGACGATGGAGGCCCTGCATGACGTGGTGAAGGCGGGCAAGGCCCGGTACATCGGGGCGAGTTCGATGTATGCCTGGGAGTTCTCCAAGGCCCAGTACACGGCCCGGCTGAACGGCTGGACACGGTTCGTCTCCATGCAGAACCACTACAACCTCCTCTATAGGGAGGAGGAGCGCGAGATGCTGCCGCTCTGCGAGGACCAGGGCGTAGGGGTGCTGCCCTGGAGCCCGCTGGCCCGCGGCCGGCTCACCCGCGACTGGGACACCGCCACCGCGCGCAGCCGGACCGACGAGTACGGCAGGAACCTCTATCAGGACGGCGACCACGAGATCGTCGACGCCGTCGCCCGGATCGCCGCCGCGCGTGACGTGCCGCGCGCGCGGATCGCCCTCGCCTGGCTGCTGCATCAGGACGCGGTGACCGCCCCCATCGTCGGCGCCACCAAGGCGCACCACGTCGAGGACGCGGTGGCCGCGCTCGCCGTGGAGTTGACGGAGAAGGAGATCGGGGAACTGGAGCAGCCGTACGCGCCCAGGGCGATCAGCGGCCACTGACAGTTCGGGTGCGGGGTCCTTCGGTCGGCGGTTCGGCTTCCTCGCGGATGCGGAGATGAGTGATGAGGCATGGGGAGCGCTCCCATGCCCCATTGCATTACATGGGCATGCCATGGTGTCAATGAAGTGCGGGCGCCTTATAAGTGGTCGAGTTGTTCGCCTGGTGGGCGGAGCGGTGAGTTCGATGGGGTGGGCCCGGCCGCGACGGGAATCCGAAATTCATTTGCGGGAACCCCTGGGTCTGACCGCTCGTCAATATCCCGGCTCTCTGGGGGAAAGGGAAAATCGCGATACTGCTTGTTCCGGCTCGTCACCCTGTGCAAAGGTGTGCGTTGTCGGCGTGCAGACAATTTTTGCATCGTTCTGTGCGCATACGGTGCACTCGTCCGCCCCTCGCCTGACCAGGGCCGCCTGAGGTGGTCGTTCGTGGTGCAACCCCCCATGGGTAGTCCCTCCGCTTCGTCGGGTGGGCTACATACCCATTGGTATGGACTAATTCCTACGTTACCTTTGGGAGGAAAGCGGACGTGAATGATGCAGGTCTGTCCAATTCTCCAACAACCGCTCGCTTGTTCGAGGTTCCGGACGAGCGGCTCTCCGCCGATCTGAAGAAGAGTCTGGGGAACACACCGGCGAACTATCCCGTCGGTGAACTCCTGGACCGTCACTGGGAAGCCGTCTTCTCTTACTCACGACTGTGCACGAACGGTGTGCGCCCCGCGGGAATGCTCACCACGGCCACATTCACCAGACTGTTCGGGGAATCACTGCGGCAGACCGGGCCGACGGCCGCCTGGCGCCCGCAGTTGCTCGTCACCGTGCGCCGCATAGCCGCCGAGTGGCTCATGGACCAGCGGGCCGAACAGGTCCATCCCGAACTGCGGTCGGGCCCGGACCACGACGAGCGGGCCGCCGTACGACTCCTCCCTCCCGCGAACAGACGCCTGCTGGCCAGAGCCTTCCAACGGCTCCCCGAGCCGGCCCGCTGCCTGCTGTGGCACACCGAGGTCGAGGCCGAGCCACTGAGCCTGCCCGCCGCCCTGTTGGGCCTCGCCGACGACGACGCCGTCGTGGAACTGCGGCGGTCCCGCGAACGCCTGCGCGAGGCCTGCCTGGAGATCCATCGCGAACTGGCCCCCGCGGAGGAGTGCCGGCACTACAACCGCATGCTCGACGTGTCCCTCAGACGCGGTGGCGCCGACCTCGACCCCGACCTGCGGCGCCACATGGCCAGATGCGAGCACTGCCGTCGTGCCGCCGACCAGTTGAACCAGTTCAACGGCGAACTCGCCCTCCCGCTGGCCGAAGCCGTACTCGGCTGGGGCGCGCGGGCCTATGCCGAAACGCGGCAGGGACGCGCCACCGAGATCGTGGAAGTGACCGAGACTCCCGCGGCCGCCGCCCCGACGGAGTACCTCCACCTTCCGGCCGACGCTCCACGCCCCCCGAGCTTCCCCCCTCGGCCCGTGCCGCGCGGTCACACGCACGCCGAGTCCCGCCCGTCGACGCGCAAGGCCCACCGGCGCGCCCCACGTCGCCGGAACGTCGCCCTCGCCGTGCTGACCGTGAGCGGCCTGATCCTGGCCCCGCTCGTCCTGTGGGCCGGCCTGGGTTCCGGAGGCGAGGACAGTGGCGTCGACGGCACCTCGGGGGCGCCCAGTTCGGGTCCGGACAAGGCGCCCGGCGCGAACCCGTCCTGGGTCGGAGACCAGGCGAACGGCACCGTGGGTGGCCGGCTCCGCAACACCGGCAACGGACTGTGCATCGGCGTCGTCGGAGACAAGCCCGTGAAGGGCGCCGAGACCGAACTCACCTCGTGCACCTCGAAGTCGGTCCAGCAGTGGACGTACGAGGAGGACGGGCTGCTGCGTAACGTGGCCGACCCCGACCTCTGCCTCGACTCCCACCTCGGCTACTCGGTCCAACTGGCCCCCTGCACGGGCGATTCCCAGCCGGGCACCAAGAACGTGCGCTACGACTTCACCCTCCAGGGTGCCCTCGTGCCGCGCTGGAACCAGGACCTGGCCCTCACACCCGCCTCCGCCGAGCAGGAAGCGGCCGTGGTCCTCAAGGTCCGAGAGGACGGGTCGGCCCAGCGCTGGACGCTCGACAGCACCTCGCCCTCCCTCCAGCTGGAGGTGGTCAACTGGGGTTCCACCAGCGAATCCAAGGCACCCGGCCCCGGCCCCGTGCCCACTCCCTCGACGACACCGTCGACCAGCGCCACACCCAAGCCGTCGGCGACGCCGCCGCCCCCCGAGCCGACGCCTTCGTCGTCAGCGCCGGCGACGGTGGGCTATTGCTATTACCCCTATTTCTACTGCGCCGGCGACGCGCAGTACGGCGGGGGCGGCGGCAGCGACGGAAACGGTGACGGAGGCGGGAACTACGGGGGTGGAAACGACGGAGGCGGCGGAGGCCGCCGGTGAGCGCTCAGGACCCGGCGGTATCCGACGCCGTAGCGGCCGTGCCCAGGAACTCCGCCCAGCCGCCGAGGGGTGACTGTCCGGGGACGAGGGTGCGCAACTTCCGCAGGACCGCCGGGTCCTGAGCCTCCAGCCACTCCACGAGCTGCCGGAAGGAGACCATACGTACGTCGTCGTACGCGGCGATCTGCTCCACGGCCTCCTCGACGGCGTCCATATATATGCCGCCGTTCCACCGCTCGAAGTGGTTGCCGACGAAGAACGGGGCGCGATTGGTCTCGTAGGCGCGCCGGAAACCGGCCAGATAGGTGTCGCGGGCCTGGGCGCGCCAGGTGGCGTGCTGGGTGCGGTCTCCCAAGGGGTTCGCGTCGGACTGGTTGGCCATCAGGTTGTAGTCCATGGACAGGACCTGGAAGGAGTGGCCGGAGAAGGGGATCGACTGGAGCGGGAAGTCCCAGATCCGGTCGCCCTGCACCTTGCCGGGCCAGATCTGCAGGCCGCCGGGCGAGCTGGCGTCGTACTTCCAACCGAGTTCGGCGGCGGTGGGAAGCAGGTTGGCCTGGCCCTCCAGACAGGGCGTGCGGCCGCCGATCAGTTCCTTGCGGTAGTCGAAGGGCAGCGGATCCAGGTCGGTGAAGCCGGTGTTGGTCCTCCATTCGGTGACGAACCGCATGGCCTGGTCGATCTCGCTGCGCCACTCCGCCGGGGACCAGTTGCGCACCCCGTCCGCGCCGCAGAAATGGCCGTTGAAGTGGGTGCCGATCTCGTGCCCTTCCAGCCAGGCGGCGCGCACCTGCTGGAGTGTCGCGTGGATGTGCCGGTCGGAGAGGTAGCCGATGGCGGAGGCGCCGACGGGGTGCTGCGGCGGGCTGTAGAGGCTCTTCTTCGACTCGGGCAGGGTGTAGATGCCGCTGAGGAAGAACGTCATCGACGCCCCGTGGTCCGCGGCGACCTTGCGGAAGCGGGCGAACAGCTGGTTGCTCAGCTCGCCCGCACCGTCCCAGGAGAAGACCACGAACTGCGGCGGCCGCTCGCCGGCCTTCAGCCGCTCCGCCCTGGGCTGGTTGGGCTGGGCTCCGGTGTCGGTGGTGGACCCGTCGCCGATGAGAGTCACCGGCCGGGCCTGCGGCGTGCTCCTGCCGTCCGCGCTGCTCTCCGCGGTTCCCCCGACCGGCCGGCCCTGGGCGGAGCAGGCGGAGAGTGCGCCGAGGGCGCCGGTCGTCGCCGTCGCGGTCAGCAGACGCCTGCGTGAGATGCCGCTCATGATCGTTCCCCAGTTCCTCGGTGTCCCGACGTGCCGCCCTGTGGGGCGTGTCGACCGGTTCGATGGGCGGAGGCGCCGGAAAAGATCGCGGGAATCGGGACGTGTAGCCGTTCCGTGACAAACCGCCGCTGACCTGTGGTTGTGGGAACGGCAAACCCCGCCGACCGGATCTGCGGGGCGGCGGGGCTGGGGGAGTGGGGTGAGCCAGGGGGCGGGGGTCAGGAGCCGGTGCCGGGGCGCACCACCGTCAGGGACACCGTCGAGGCGTTGCCGGAGACAGGCACCTTGCCCTGGGTCCACTTCACCTTGAGCGAGTCCTTCTCGTCGGGCGGTGTGACGAGCAGCGCGGCGGGAGTCGCCGTACGGGCCCCGCTGATCTCCGGGTTGGAGAACGTCAGCCCGGCCCAGGCCTGCTGCCCCGGCGCCAGCGTCACCGTCGTGGGCGACTCCGAGGAGCGCTCGGGGTCGGGGCCCAACTGCTTGCCGGACGCGTCGACGAACGCCGCGCCGGGGAAGCCGCGCAGGGTGCAGGTGCGCTGGGAGCTGTTGGTCAGATTGATCGGGAAGTTCTCCTGCCCCGCGCCGGGGTCGTTGCCGCCGACCGACGCGGTCAGCTCGGAGGTGTGGCAGCGGGTGCTGGAGACCGCGGTCGTCGAAGACGCCGGGGTGGTGGTGCCGGACTCGGGTGCGGTGGTGCTGTCCGATGCGCTGTTGGTGGGGACGGGGGTGCTGCTGCCGCCCGAGTCCGTGGTGTGGTCCCCGGACGCGGGTTCGGCCGTACCGGGAAGCGTCTGCGGCGCACTGCTCGCGCCGTTGTCGGACCCACAGGCGGTGAGCAGGCCCACCATCGCGATGCCCGCGACCAGCGCGGCCAGCCGAGCCGGGGGCGGGGTGCGGCGTACGCGAACCGCGTCGGCGTGGCGTGCGTGCACCTTGTCGGCGTGGTCCGTCTCAGGGGTGTGGCGTGCGTTCATGGTGTCGGTCCGGTCCGTGTCGGGCGTACGGAGTGCCCGCACCGCGCCGGTCCGGTTCGCGTCGGGGGTACGGCGTGCGCGCACCGTCCCGGTGCGGGCAGAGTTCGTGGCCCGGTCCGCCGTGCCATGCCGGAAGGTCGCCATCTCACCACTCCTTGAGAAATCCACCGCACGCGCCTGACGCGTGCGCACGGCGCCACATGCCCCGTCATCAGTGTCCGATGCACCGAGACGCCGAAAAGTTCACGGGTTCGGCAACTGATTCGCCTCAGCCTTCAACCCGCACCGAGTCCAGCACAGTGTCCGTCGCGTCGGCGCCGCCGTCCTGCCGGAGCTGCACGTACACCTGCGGCTGCTCGTCGCCGTCCGCCGGCGTAAGTCCCGCCTCCGTCAGGGAGCCTTCGCCGCCCGGACAGTTGTCCCAGGTCCGTATCAGCCCGTGCCAGTGCGTGCCGGTGTAGGTGCGGCTGCCGTCGAAGTGGCATCCGGTGTGGGTGATCGCGCCGACCACGGCGGTGACGTCCCCGTGCTCGCTGAGACCGATGAACGCTCCGTTGACCCCGGTGCCCAGGTCCTGCCACTTCGCCAGGTCGTCCGCGACGCCGAGTCCGGGCTCCGTCCCGTCCGGCAGGCCAAGGGTCTTCGGATTCCATCCGGAGTCGCGCAGTTGGCGGCCCCAGGCGTCGGGTACTTCGGCCGTGACCCGTCCGGAGCTGTCCTTCACCTGGACGACGGTCTCTGTGGTGCGGTCCCGGGTGACGACTAGGGCGGTGACGCCGACCGCGGTGACCGCGACCAGCGCCGCCAGCGTCGTGAGCAGGGCCCGTCGACGGCGGCGCGGCCGGGAAGCGTCGGACACCGGGGCGGCCAGCCGGTCGAGTTCCGCCGCGAACTCCGCCGCGCCGGGCCGGCGCCGCTCGCGGTCGGGTTCCATGGCACGCAGCAGCGCCCGCTGGACTTCCGGTGCCAGGTCCGTACGGAGCCGGTCCGGTCGTACGACCTTGCCGGGCGGACCGGGGACCGAGCCCGTGACGAGGTGATAGCCGAGGGCGCCAAGGCTGTACACGTCGGCCCGCTCGTCGATCCCGGACCCGGGATCCGCCTGCTCGGGCGGCGTGTAGCCCGCCGAGCCCGCTGCCATGGTGAGGCCGGACGCCTGGGCCAGGCTCTTGGCCAGGCCGAGATCCGCGAGCAGGACGCGGTCGGAGCCGCCGGGCGAGGAGCGCAGCAGCACGTTGGACGGCTTGATGTCCCGGTGCACGATGCCGGCCTCGTGCAGCGCGGCCGCTCCCCGCGCCGCGAGCGCCGTCAGCCGCAGAGCTTCGCCGACGGGCAGTGGTCCGGCGGCGATCCGGTCGGCGAGGGTGCCTCCGTCGGCGTACTCCATGACGAAGTAGGGCCTGCCGTCGGGGAGCTCACCGATGTCGTAGACCTGGACGACCCGGTTCGAGTCGGCGCGGCGCAGCAGGCGGGCCTCGGCGAGGAACCGCTCCCGGATGTCCAGGTGGTCGACCCAGTTGTCGGACAGCACCTTCACGGCGACGGCCGCTTCCAGTACGTCGTCGTGGGCGAGCCAGACGACGCCGAAGCCGCCGGCGCCCAGACGCCGGTCCAGGCGGTAGCGGCCGATCCGCTCCAAGGGATCCCTCAGCATGGGCGACCCGTCCCAAAGCCCGTGAGCCGGCCGAGCCGGCCTGGCGGCGTACGCCTCCTGTGGTCACCAGCGGGCATTTCGCTCTCCAGGAATCTCCAGGGCGGGGCGGCTGCCACGAGCGCGGCACTGTGGCCGCTGTCCGTAGACGGGTTGCTGCTCCTGGCGACGATCGAACTGTTGAAGCCTACCCGTCGCCTCGGCCACGGAGGGCTCCGCGGCCCGAGAGGCATCCTGAGACGCATCGTGAGACGTCTTCTGGCTGATGCCACGTCAGAAACAAGTTTGATGTTGTGACAACCCGATGGCGCTCCGCTCCGTCTCTAGGGCGAGCCGTTGGGCGTACGGGTGAGGCACCGGGGACTCCGGGGTCGCGGAACGGCTCCTGTCCGATTTTGAATCATCAGGAGTTCAGGTGGAGTTACGCGGAAGACGAAGGCGTGCGGTACTGGTGGCAGGGGCAGTTTCCACGGTCCTTGTCCTGGCCGGCGTCCCGGGCGGGGTGGCCCAGGCCACGCCGACCGACGGGCCCGTGGGGGCGCTGTCCCTGGCGGCGGGTGAGGGCGGGGCCGTGAAGACGGTGACCCTGATCACCGGCGACCGGGTCCTGGTGGACGGCACCGGCCAGGTCACCGGGGTGGAGCGCGCCGAGGGCCGGGAGCGCGTGCCGTTCTCGGTCCGGGAGATCGACGGACACACTCAGGTGGTACCCGGTGACGCCGAACTGCTGCTGGCACAGGGCAAGTTGGACGCCCGGCTGTTCGACGTGACCCAGTTGGTGGCCGACGGCTACGACGACGCGGGCCGTTCCGACGTGCCGCTGATCGTCACCTTCCGGGGGACGAAGACGCCCTCGATGAGCCCGTTCACCGGGGCCGGGGCACAGCTGGGCCGTGCGCTGCCCGTCGTCAACGCGAAGGCGATGCGGTCCGTCAAGGAGCGTGGCGACGCGTTCTGGGACGCCGTGACCGGCACCGGTGCCGACGCGTTCGTTGCCTCGACGGCCGTGGAGAAGGTCTGGCTCGACGGCCGGCGCAAGGCCTCCCTCGACAAGAGCGTCCCGCAGATCGGTGCGCCGACCGCCTGGGCCGCCGGATTCGACGGCACCGGCACCAAGGTCGCCGTACTGGACACCGGGATCGACACCAGCCACGCCGACCTGGCGGGCCAGGTGATCGCGGAGCAGGACTTCTCCGGCTCCTCCGGGCCTGGCGACAAGTTCGGCCACGGCACCCACGTGGCGTCGATCACGGCCGGGACCGGAGCCGAACTGGGCGGCAAGTACAAGGGCGTGGCCCCGGGAGCGAAGCTCCTGAACGGCAAGGTCCTCGACGACAACGGCTACGGCGCCGACTCCGGCATCATCGCGGGCATGGAGTGGGCGGTCGCGCAGGGCGCCGACGTCGTCAACCTCAGCCTCGGCAGCCCGGACACGCCGGGCATCGACCCGATGGAGGAGGCGGTCAACCGGCTCTCCGCAGAGTCCGACACGCTCTTCGTCATCGCGGCAGGCAACGAGGGCGAGTTCGGCGAGAAGACCGTCGGCTCGCCCGGCAGCGCCGACGCCGCGCTCACCGTCGGCGCGGTCGACGACGGCGACAAGCTCGCCGCCTTCTCCAGCCGAGGCCCGCGTGTCGGTGACGGCGGGGTGAAGCCCGACCTGACCGCACCCGGCGTCGCCATCACGGCCGCCTCCGCCGCCGGCAGTGTCCTCGCGGAGGCGATCCCCTCCGACATACCCGGCTACCTCACCCTCGACGGCACATCCATGGCGTCCCCGCACGTCGCGGGCGCCGCCGCCCTCCTCGCCCAGCAGCACCCCGACTGGACCGGCGAACGCCTCAAGGCCGTACTCACCGGTTCCGCGAAGCCGGGCTCGTACAGTTCCTTCCAGCAGGGCACCGGCCGTACCGACCTGGTCCGGGCGCTGGACCAGGGCGTCATCACCGAGCAGGGGCCCCTCGACTTCGGCGGCCAGCCGTGGCCGCACACCGACGACACCCCGGCGATCAAGCCGCTGACCTACCGCAACCTCGGTACGGAGCCGGTCACCCTCGACCTGTCCGTCGACGCCTTCTCGGTGGACGGAAAGCCCGCCGCCGAGGGCCTGTTCTCCGTGTCGCCGCGGCAGCTCACCGTCCCGGCGGGCGGCACCGCCATCGCCGACGTCACGGCGGACACCCGCGCCGGCAGTGCCGACGGCACCTTCGGCGGCTCGGTGCAGGCCACCTCGCCGGACGGCAAGGTGCAGGTGCGTTCCGCCGTGGGGGCGGAGCGCGAGGTCGAGTCGTACGACCTGACCCTGAAGCACATCGACGAGAACGGCGAGCCGATCGGCGACGCCGCCACCGACGTCATGGGCATCGACAGCGACTTCTACGCCACCTACACCGATGAGCAGGACGGCGAGCTCACCGTTCGGCTGCCCAAGGGCGACTACACCCTCAGCGGAGTGATCCACCCCTCCTACGAGTCCTCCACGCACGCCGTGCTGGTGCAGCCGAAGCTGAGCCTGGACGGCGACACGACCATTACCGTCGACGCCCGGCAGGCACAGCCGGTGGCGGTCGCCCTGCCGGACGAGGCGGCCGAGAACACCGAGGCCACGGTCGCGTTCGACTACGCACGGGGCGAGGGCCTGCGGGCGGGCAGTCTTCAGTACCTGCTGCCGACGTTCGAGGGCAGCCGCTTCGGGCGGCTCGGCGCCGCGCAGTCCGAGAACGACGTCACCGCGTTGTTCACCGGTGACTGGAGCCGGCGGGACGAGGAAGGCCGGCCGGTCACCTACCACCTGGCCTGGGACCGCGCGAGCGACCTCGGCGGCTTCACCGCCGCGGTCGAGCAGAGGCAGCTCGCCAAGGTCGACTTCCAGGCGGGCGTGCCGATCGAGGGCAGGAACGTCCAGGTCGAGGTCAGCCCCCACACAGCCGACGGGAACCTGGTCAGCAGCTTCAGCGACCTGCGCGGGAGCCTGCCGCTGAGCACCACCGACTATGTCCTCGACAGCGGAGTCGAGTGGTCCTTCCGTACGTGGCAGACCAGCGGCGAGGGCCGCGAAACGGTCTGGGAGAACTTCCTGATGCGGATGCCGCGGACCTGGCAGGCCGGACAGACCTACCAGGAGCGGTTCAACATCGGCGTCTTCGGCCCGGTCCTGCCCGGCGCCACGGACGCCGGACCGGAGCAGGGATTCCCGGGTGTCACCCGGAACGGGAACACCATCCGGGCCTTCGTGCCGCTGTTCGGCGACGGCGCCGGGCACTGGGGCCTCAGCGACCACACCACGCAGGAGAGCTCGCTGCGGATCGACGGCAAGGAGGCCGCCGACAACTTCGGGATCCCGGTGACGGACAGTGTCACCGAGTTCACGGTTCCCGCTCAGGACAGCGCGTACGAGCTGACCCTGGACAACACCCGTGACCCCGCGGTGTACCCGGTCAGCACCCGCGTCAAGGCGGAGTGGACCTTCCGCTCCGCCGCGACCTCCGGCGACGAGGGGGCCACGCTGCCGCTGTCGGTGATCCGTTTCTCCCCGCAACTGAGCCTGTCCAGCACGGCGCAGGCGGGAACGCGGTTCCAGGTGCCCTTCACCGTCGAGGGTGCGGCCGCCGGCCAGCGGCCCAAGAAGCTCGCCTTCGAGGTCTCGTACGACGAGGGCACGACCTGGCAGTCCGCCAAGGCCGTCGGCGGTACACACCTGTCGCTGACCCACCCCGCGGAGGCGGGCTCCGTCTCACTGCGGGCGAAGCTGACCGACCGTGAGGGCAACACGCTGGTCCAGACGATCGAGCGCGCCTACCTCACCCGGTAGTCCACAAGATCTCCGCTCGGGGCGGCGCCGACGCCGCTCCGAGCGGGCTGTTGTGAGGTGCGGGAGTGGCGATTGGGCCTCAAGTGCCCTCCAGCATGCAGGGCTTGCCGCTGTGCCGCCGGGTCTGGCACGATCGCTGCCTCCGTCACCCACGGCAACGGCTGATGCCGTCAGGGAGGTCCGGTGTACAGGCGGTGGCTGTGGATATCGGCGGCCGCGGTGCTCGTGGTCGCGGCCCTGGTCGTGGTGCTCCGCGCCGACCGGGAGGCCGACGCCGGGCACTCCGCGGCCACGCCCGTCGCCGGCACGACGGCGGACGTCCCGTCCGCAACGGGGTCCCCGACCCCCTCCGCCAGTGCCACCACCGTGTCGCCGAAGCCCTCGGCCAAGAAGCCCTCACAGACCCCGTCGGCCACGTCCAGCCCCCAAGCGGTGCCCGCCGGCGCGCCGTTGGCAGGACGGATACGGCCGGACGTCACCTACGAGGGAGTGGCCACCTTCTACGACGCGGACGGTGGAGGCGCCTGTCTGTACGACCCGAGCGGTGACGTCATGACCGGGGCGATGAACTCCACCGACTACGAGTCGGCCAAGGCGTGCGGGGCGTATGTGTCCGTCCGTGCGGCCAATGGGGCCTCCGTCACCGTCCGCATCACCAATGAATGCCCGGGGGAGTGCGCACCCGGCCAGATCGACCTCAGCGCGGAGGCCTTCGCCGCACTCGCCGACCCCACGCTCGGCCGGATCCCGATCACCTGGCAGCTGGCGAGCCCGAGCGCTCCCAGCACCCCCGGCACGATGTCGCTGCGGTACAAGACCGGGTCCAGCCAGTACTGGTGCGGCATCCAGGCGATCGGCCACCGCAATCCGGTGGCCCGGCTGGAGGTCCGCACCGGCAGCGGCTGGCGTCAACTGCCGCGCACCGACTACAACTACTTCCTCTCCGAAGACGGCACCGGGTGCGGCAGCGCGATCCGGGTCACCGACATCTACGGCGAACGACTCACCGTCGACGGGATCGCGATCCGGCCGAACGTCGTGCAGCTGACGAGGGTCCAGTTCGCCGGGCACTGAGCCCGCAGCGTGCGTTGCAGCGGTCCGTGCCCCGCCCTTCAGCCGAGCCTCCGGCGACCGCGTGCGACTATCGTGCCTGGCCCTGACCGATCCCGAGGGGAGCATGCTGTGCAGGACGCGGCGGAGACCGAGGAGCTGGCTCGGCGCGCGGCCGGCGGTGACGGGGAGGCACTGAACGCGCTGCTCCAGAAGGTGCGGCCCGAGGTCGTACGGCGTTGCGGACGCTTCCTGCCCTGCCGCGAGGACGCCGAGGAAGCGGCACAGGATGTACTCCTCCAGGTGGCGCGGAAGATCACCACCTTCGAGGGCCGCAGCCGCTTCAGCACCTGGCTGTATACAGTGGTCGCCAATTGCGCCCGCCAGAAATATCGCGAACTGAAGCGCCGGGCGGCCGAACAGCCGGTCGAGATCGACGCCTCGCAGCATGTCGATCCGCGGACCACGAGTGTGATCGCGGGCTCCCGGGTCGACCTCCTGGAGGCGCTGGAGCGCCTGGAGCGCGAGCACCCGCATCTGGTGGCGCCGCTCGTCTACCGGGACATCTGCCAGTTGGACTACGCCGAGGTCGCCGAGCGTGTCGGTATCCCGCTCGGCACGCTCAAGTCGCGGCTCCACGAGGCGCGCAAGCAGGTCAGGCCCTGGCTCGTCGACGGCTCGCGGTAGGCCCGCGCGCGCTTGAGAAGACCCCACGTATGGCAGGGAGCGGTCAGCGCTGGGTGTACACGAAGCCGATCTTGTCGACCTCGTCGCCCGCGCGGCCGTGGAAGCCGGCGAGCTGCCGGCCGGAGGGCGCGGTGCGGGTCACGCAGTCGGAGGTGGTCGTGCCGCCGGCCAGGCTCCGGCCGAGGCTGGTGGTGAACTTCGCGGAGAAGATCCTGGTCCGGCCGTCCTTCACGCCCTGGCAGAGCTGAGCCGAGATGACGTACTCACCGCTGCCGAGGGTGAGGGACGACGCGGTGCCGCCCGTGCCGCCGTGCGCCAGTGTCGTGCCGTTGTTCAGTGTCAGCGCGAGCTGGTCGACGCGTGAACCGGCGCGCAGCGAGACGGTGGTGGCGCGGGCGCCGGCCGGCACGCTGTCGATGTCGTTGAAGTAGTCACCGTGCGGACCGCCGAACTGGTCGCTGAGCTGGAAGGCCGCGTTGCGCGACCAGGTGAACCTAGCGGTGATCGGGTCGTGGTCGGAGAGCATGAGCCCCTCGGAGTTGAGGAAGCTCGCGTGCTCGTTGTTGTACGCGGTGGCGTCGAGCGAGACCAACTTGCTTCCCCGGTAGAGGATCTTGTCGACGACCTCGCACGTGTTGGGTACGTCCGCGCCGGTCTGGTCGCAGACCAGCGCGTCGCTGCCCTTGGCGGGCGGGGTGCCGCCGCGGATGAGCTGTACCCAGGTGTCGGTGAGGCCGTTGGCTGCGGCGAACTCGGCGATCGTGTCGCCGGACCGGGTGTAGCGGGTGTTGGTGTCGCCCATGACCACGACGGCGTTGCCCGCGGAGTGGGTCTTGATGAAGGCGGTGAGCTGGTTGAGGTTGTCCGCGCGTGAGGCCAGATCGCCTTCGCTGACACCGGCGTTGGTGTGCAGGTTGTAGAAGTCGACGTAAACGCCCTCGGCGAGGCGCTCCCGCATGAACGTGAAGCCCTTGGGCGTGAGGCAGTCCCCCGAGTCGACCTGGCAGGAGTTCCAGCCCACCCGCTCGAAGTCGTCGGCGTCGTAGGAGATCTTCGACAGGGTGTTGAGGCCGCTGCCGATCCCGGCGCCGCCGCTGGTGGCGGTGCGGTAGGCGTGCGCGGTGTCCGCTGCGTAGAGGTAGGCGTGGTAGTTGAAGTCCTCCTGCGCGTGGACGATGTCGTACGGGGAGATCCGCTGCCCGATCGCAGTCGTGGCGGACTCGCGGGGCGTCGGCGCGCTGTTGATGATCTCCGGGAGGCCGGAGACGTTGTACGTGAGCACGCTGAACGTGCCCGAGTCGGCGGCGGCCGCGGGGGCGGCGGTCGCAGTGAGCCCGGCGAACGCGGCGGCTGCCGCCGTGAGACAGGCGAGGGCTCTGTGGTGGGGAGGCATGGTGAGGGGTCTCCTGAGGGTGAGGTCGGTAGCCGACTGAGGGTGAGGTCAGTAGCCGACCGAGAACGTGGCGTCGGACCGCTCGGTGGCAGTGGAGACCGGATCGATGCGCAGGACGAAGTCCGCGTGTCTGATGTACCGGTCCGGGTGGTTGTGGGAGCGGAAGGACGACCACGAGGCGTCGGCCAGTCCTGCCGTCCGGTGGAACGTGGCGTCCTGCGCGAACGTCGACGTCCCGTCGTCGACGGCCAGTTGGAGCTGGTAGTTCACGTGCCGCAGATAGCGGGTGGGGAAGTTGACCGACTGGAAGGACACTCCCGAGGTGTCGGCGAGACCCGGCACGAGCTTCCACTGCGAGTCGGCGTACGGGTCGAAGGGGTACGCGTCGATCCGTCCCACGTAGTTGGAGTGACGGACGTAACGGGCCGGGTAGTTGTACGACTTGATCCGGTTCCAGGACGGAGTCCCGTATCTCGCAACGAGGTTGGTGTACTCGGTCGTGGTGATCGGCTGGATCGTGCAGTGCTTGGAGTTGAGGGGCTGGGTGTAGAGCCGCTGGTCGACCGCGGTCCAGGTACCGGCTGCCAGGTCGTTCGACTGCCAGGCGTAGAAGACGCCGTTGGGCGTGTATGTGTCACCCCAGAGGAACCATGTCCCGGACGTCAGGGACTTCACGAGGGTGGGGGCCTCGGTGCCTCCGTGCGCGACCGGCGTGCTGAACTCGGTGAAGCTGCCCGGGGTCAGGGAGGTGGACCTCGCGCCCACCAGCGTCTGGTCCTTCTTGAAGTACAGGTAGTTCACGCCGTTCACGCCGGCCGCCAGGTCACCGTCGATCACGTCATAGCCGGGGTCGAAGAAGACCTGCGCGGCCGACGCCGTCACGAAGTCGGTCGTGTAGTTCACCATGATGACGTTGTGGCCAGTGGAGTTGACGGCCGAGTAGATGATTCCGTACTGGCCGAGGTGCGCGTCCCAGAACGCCTCGGGCGCCCAGCTGTGGGTGGCCATCTCGTGCAGCTTCAGCCGGCGGTAACCGGTGAAGGAGCGCAGGTCGGTGGAGTCCCAGACATGGATGTACTGGCTCTGCAGGCTCCAGTCGGTGCCCTTGAGGTCGGTGGCGATCACCACGAAGGTGCCGTTCTGCCCGCGCAGGATGAACGGGTCGCGCAGGCCGCCGGTGCCTCCGGTCGGCGTCACCACGGGGTTGTTCTGGTTGAGCGGGGTCCACTGGAGGGAGTCGGTGCTGACGGCCAGGTGAAGGCCGTAGTCGGCGCCGCTGAAGTCCGGGGACTCGGTGAAGTAGCCCATGACGTAGGCGGTTTGATCAGCGGCGCGGGCGGGCGGGGTGCCGATGGTCAGGCCGGTGGTGACGGCGGCCAGCGCGCCGAGCACACCGCGACGTGACGGGTTCGAGCCGTTGCTCATACTGGTCTTCTCTCTCGCGGTGTCGGTCATGCCCAGGCGGTGACGGGGACGAAGGAACTGTCCTGGCGGAACAGGTCGGTGCCGGCCGTCAGGTCCACGCGGAGCTGGTAGTCGTAGTGGCGCAGGAAGTAGCCCGGGTAGTTGTACGACTCCAGGCGGACGGCGCCGGTGCTCGCACCGGCCCTGGCGATGAATGTGGCGTCCCTGGCGAACGTCGAGGTTCCGTCGTTCGCGTCGAAGCGGGCGCGGAAGTCCCAGTGCCGCAGGTGGTTGCCCGCCGCGTCCCGGAAGGAGTAGCCGTTCGCGTCGGCGAGGCCCGCCACGATCGTGAAGGTGGACGCCTGCTTTTCCGCGGTCGTGCTGGAGCTGGTCACCACGGGGAGGTTGAGCAGGGCGGACTGCTCCTGCCAGTGGCGGGTGGGGTAGTTGGCCGACCGGAAGGAGCGGGTGACGCCGGCCGGCAGGGTCAGGCCGCCCGCGACCGTTTCCCTGATCACGGTGAAGTGGCGGGCGGTGCCGGAGACTCCCGGGAGCTTTTTCGGGGCGCTCCAGGTCGCGAACGTGTCGTAGCTGTCGCTGAAGTAGTAGCTGCCGTCGCCGTAACCGTCGAAGAAGATCCGCCAGCCGCCGTTGTCGAGCTGGACCAGGGCGGGCCCCTCGCGCGTACCGCCCCAGCCCGCCCAGTCGCCGGTCCTGCTGATGGTGTAGGTGCCGGTGAGGCTGGAGGCGGTGGCGTACTCGATGCACTTCGTCGTCTCGTTCTTCGTGAACGCGTGATAGGTGGAGCCGATCCTCACGATGAACGTGTCGATGTGGTTGGCGCCGATGCCGGACAGGGTGACGGGCGAACTCCAGGCCGTGAGGGCGGAGTTGGTGGCCCTCAGGAGGTACGGCGTGAAGGTCCACTCGTCGCTGGTGACCGAGCAGGACACGATGATGTTCACGCTGCCGTCGCTGTCGACGAACCACTCGGGCGCCCATGCGCGCGAGAGGTCCGCGATGGGGACCGTGTAGTCGTACAGGAACGTCCAGTTGAGCCGGTCGGAGCTGCGGGCGAAGCCGATGGTGGTGCTGGTGTCCTGCCAGGTGTGCGTGGTGTAGGCGATGTAGTAGTAGCCGTCGGTGTGCCGGAAGATGCTGACGTCGCGGATCCGGTTGCTGGGCGGGGTGTACGCCGATGCCTTGAGCAGCCGGAAGTCGGTCGCGTCGTCGGACTCGTAGACGTTGACCGTGCCGTCGTCGCTGTTGAGGAACGGCACGATGGTGTAGCGGGTGGCGTAGCCCCGGGCGGGCGCCGCCGCGGCGGCGGTGCCGAGCGTTCCGGGCGGTCCGCCTCCGCCCAGGACGAGAGCGGCGGCGGGCAGCGCGACCATGGCTCGCAGCAGGCCCCGGCGGGACGGCGATGCAGGCTGCGCGGGCGTGTCCGACGTGATCATGTGCGGCTCCTTCACGATGACCTCCGCATGGCGGGGAGCGGCCGTGTCCCTCGGCCTGCCCCATTGGTTCGAAATCTCGAACGCTGTGCGACATGCTGTGCGAGGCATTACGGTAAGGGCTTACTGCTGTGGTGAACAGAGCCCGCGGAGACGGAAGTTGGACGTGTGCACGCGGGGGAGCGGCTGCCATGGCGTGCCGGGCACTGTGGGGCCTGCCTAGTCTGGTCCCCGTGACGCAGAAGAGCAGCAGACCACTGGCCGTGTTCGACCTGGACGGCACCCTCGCGGACTCCGCGCACCGGCAGCGGTTCCTGGAGCGCAAGCCTCGGGACTGGGACGCCTTCTTCGCGGCCGCGCCGCATGATCCGCCGCTCGCCGAGGGCGTGGCGCTGGCGCTGAAGAGCGCGGAGGAGTGCGAGGTGGTCTACCTCACCGGCCGCCCCGAGCGGTGCCGCCGCGACACCCTCGCCTGGCTCGCCGCACAGGGGCTGCCCGAGGGCCGCATCTGGATGCGGCGCAACGACGACCGCAGGCCGGCCCGCCGCACCAAGCTGGAGATCCTCCGGGGGCTCGCCCACGACCGGGAGATCCGCGTCCTCGTGGACGACGACGAACTCGTCTGCGAGGACGCGGAGCGGGCGGGCTTCACGGTCGTACGGGCACGCTGGACCGGCGCGTCCGAGGCGCTGAAGGACGCGCAGGAGCGGGAGGGGCGGACCTGAGACCGTCGAGGCTCCGGCGGGGTGGTGTAGCGCGCACCTGAGGGTCGCCGGGCTCCGGTGGGTGGGGTAGGGCGCACCGGAAGGTCGCCGGGTTCCGGTGGGGTGGTGTAGCGCGCACCTGAGGGTCGCCGGGTTCCGGTGGGTGGGGTAGGGCGGACCTGAGGGTCGCCGGGCTCCGGCGGGGTGGTGAAGGGCGCACCTGAGGGTCGCCGGGTTCCGGTGGGGTCGGGAAGTGCGCACCTGGGAGCCGTCGGGCTCCGGCGGGGTCGGGAAGGACGCAACTGAGGGACGCCGGGCCCCGACTGGGCCGGGGGTCGTGACCTGAGGACCGTCGGGCCCCGGCGGGGTTGCGGGGTGGTCAGTCGCCGTCCTCCAGGCGGAAGCCGACCTTCAGGCCGACCTGGTAGTGCTCGATCTGCCCGTTCACGATCTGCCCCCTGACCTGCGTGACCTCGAACCAGTCCAGTCCGCGAAGGGTCTGCGAGGCGCGGGTGATGCCATTGCGAATGGCCTGGTCGACGCCCTCGTGGGAGGTGCCGACGATCTCGGTGACCCGGTACGTGTGGTCGGACATGCGGGTGCTCCTCTCCGCCGTGGCGGGTGTGCCACGCGTCATTCCACGGTGCCCCACTGCGCGGCGGTCCGCGAGGTGTAGGGGCATACCGTGGATGACGCACGTGCCCGGCGCTACCCGGTGGCTCCTCGCCGCTACCCGGCGGTGCTCAGCGACAGCGCGAAGCGGCCCGCCGCGTCCGTCCACCAGTGGCCCAACTTGAAGCCCGCGTCGGCCAGTTCACCGCGGACGCCCTCCTCGCGGAACTTCGCCGAGATCTCGGTGCGCAGTTCCTCGCCGTCCGTGAAGTCGACGGTGAGGTCGAGGGAGGGGATCTTCACGGTCTGCTCGGCGCGTGAGCGCAGCCGCATCTCGATCCACTCGTTCTCGGAGTCCCAGAGGGCGACATGCTCGAACGCGTCGGGGTCGAAGTCGGCGCCGAGCTCGCGGTTGACGACGCTGAGCACGTTCTTGTTGAACGCGGCGGTCACCCCGGCCGCGTCGTCGTACGCGGCGACGAGAACCGACTCGTCCTTGACCAGGTCCGTGCCGAGCAGCAGCGCGTCGCCGGGCGACAGCAGGGACCGTACGGATGCCAGGAATGTGGCGCGTTCGGCGGGCAGCAGGTTGCCGATCGTGCCGCCGAGGAACGCCACCAGCCGCGGCCCGGGCGTGCCGGGAAGGGCGAGTCCGCCGGTGAAGTCGGCGATCAGCGCGTGCACACTGAGATCCGGGTGCTCGGCGATCAGGGTGTGCCCGGCCTGTGTGAGGGCGGACTCGCTGACGTCGACGGGCACGTACGTGTGCAGCCCCGGGAGCGCGTCGAGCAGATGCCGTGTCTTCTCGGACGAGCCGGAACCCAGCTCGACGAGGGTGCGCGCACCGGTCGCGCCGGCGATCTCGGCGGCCCGGGCGATCAGGATCTCGCGCTCCGCCCGGGTGGGGTAGTACTCGGGGAGTTCGGTGATCTTCTCGAAGAGCTCGCTGCCGTGAGCGTCGTAGAACCACTTCGGCGGCAGGGACTTCGGGGTGCGGTTGAGACCGTGCAGCACATCGGCGCGCAGGGCGGCCTCGGTGGCGCCCTCGGTCAGGGTGCGGGTGAGAAGGAACGGACTCACGTGCGGGGCTCCTTCGACGGTGCGGATGCCATGGGGGCGTGCGGGTCCTTCAGCGGGCTGAGCAGGACCTCCTCGCGGGTCGCCGACAGCAGTGTGCGGTCCGGCACCTCCTGCCAGCGCGGGTCCTCGTCGTACGGTTCGGAGGCCACGACCGTGCGGTGGCCGGGCTCGGCGATGTACCAGAGGGTGTCGCCCCACGCCGTCGCGGCGATCGAATCGCCGTTGGTGAGGAGCAGGTTGAGCCGGGACCCGGGCGCCGCCTCGGCCACCTCGACGACCGTGTCGGCCAGCGCCTGGCTCTCGTCGTCGCCCTCGCGCAGCCGGTGCAGCAGCAGTGCCCAGACGAGCGCCGAGTCGCAACGCGCCTCCAGTGACAGCAACTCCACGGCGGGCAGGCTCTGGACGAGCGGGGCGAGGGAGCGCGGCCAGCCGAGCACCGCGCCGTTGTGGCTGAACAGCCAGGGTCCCGCGGCGAACGGCGCCGCTGCGGCCTCCCCGTCCGCGCCCGCCAAGGTCGCGTCCCGGACCGCCGCGAGCAGCGCGGTGGTCCTGACGACACGGGCCAGGTCCGCGAACGACTGGTCGCCCCAGATGGGCCCGGTACGGCGGTAGCGGGCGGGTACCGGGTCACCGTCCGCGTACCAACCCACCCCGAAACCATCGGCGTTGACCGTGCCGTACCGCTGCCGCCGGGGTGTCCAGGACTGCCGGAACAGGCTGTGCGGCGGCTCCACGAGCAGGCTGCCCATTGCCTCCGCGGGCCCCAGGAACGCCAGATGACGGCACATCAGGCATCCTCCGAGCGTGCTGTCCGGAACCCGGAGAAGATCTGCCGGCGGATCGGATAGTCCCAGTTGCGGAACGTGCCCCGGCAGGCGACCGCGTCCACCGCGAACGAACCGCCGCGCAGCACCTTGTGCTCCGACCCGAAGAACACCTCCGAGTACTCCTTGTACGGGAAGGCCGCGAACCCGGGGTAGGGCGACAGTTCGCTCGACGTCCACTCCCACACATCGCCGATCAACTGCCGTACGCCGAGCGGGGATTCGCCGGCCGGATAGCTGCCGGCCGGGGCCGGGCGCAGATGGCGCTGTCCCAGGTTGGCGTGTTCGGGGGTGGGGTCGGTGTCGCCCCAGGGGTAGCGCGTGGAGCGGCCGGACGCCGGGTCGTGACGGGCCGCCTTCTCCCACTCGAACTCGGTGGGCAGCCGCCGCCCAGCCCAGCGGGCGTACGCGTCCGCCTCGTACCAACTGACGTGCAGCACCGGCTCGTCGGGCGGCACCAGCTCGGTGACACCGAAGCGCCGCCGCAGCCACTGCCCGCCTTCGCGGCGCCAGAACAGCGGCGCCTCTATGCCGTGGGCCCGGATGTGGTCCCAGCCCTCCGGCGCCCACCACCGTGCGGTGCCGTAGCCGCCGTCCGCGATGAAGGCCTGGTAGGCGGCGTTCGTCACCGGCGTGGTGTCGATGAAGAACGGAGCGACCATGCGCTGATGCGCGGGCCTTTCGTTGTCCAGCGCCCAGGGCTCGGTGGACGTGCCCATCGTGAACGGGCCGCCCGGCACGAGGACTTCGGCGGGTCCGGTGAACAATGGTGCGGGCGCGGGGTCCGGAGCGGTCAGGGCCGCCGGTCCCTTGCGGAGCTGATGGGTGATCAGCATCGTCTCGTCGTGCTGCTGTTCGTGCTGCGCGATCATTCCGAAGGCGAAGCCGGCCTCGGTCAGCCGGGTGGCGCCGAACGCGGTGCTCTCCAGGATGTCCAGCGCCCGCCCGCGCACCTCGGCGGCGTACCGGCGGGCTTCTCCGGGCGGCAGCAGCGGCAGCGAGGGCCGCTCGGCCCGCGGATGCTCGAACGCGTCGTACAGCCCGTCGATCTCCGGCCGCATCGCGTCACGCCCGGCGACCGCCCGCAGCAGCCACAGCTCCTCCTGGTTGCCGATGTGCGCCAGGTCCCACACCAGTGGGGACATCAACGGCGAGTGCTGCGCGGTCAGTTCGGGCTCCTCGACGCACGAGGTGAGGAGCGCGGTGCGGTCGCGGGCCGTGGTGAGCGCGTCGAGGGCGCGCTCCCTGAGCGACTCCGGGTCCGTGAGTGACGCGGACTCCTTGGGTGACGCGGGCTCGGTGAGGGATTCGGGGGCGGTCATGAGCCGATGTCCTTCCGGTGGAACTGGCCGTGGAGCTGGCCGTGGAACTGACCGTTGGGCCCGCCATCGGCCTGGTGGTCGGGGAACTGATCGGGGCGCTGATCGTCGGATCCTGCCCCGAGCCGGCTGAGCAGATCGTCGGCGGGGCAGCGGCCGCGGGCGACAAAGCGCTCGGTGTACGCGGCGACGGCATCCAGGACCTCGGCCGTGGCGCCGAGCCTTGGCAGGGCCTCGGTGGCCGCCGCGAAACAGATGACTGCGGCCTCGTGCAGCTCGGGATCTGTGAGGCCGAGTCGTGCGGCGTCCTCCCACAGCGGATTGCGCGGCGCGGGCAGCGAACCCGCCCGCTCCGCAAGGGGCTTGACGGTCCGGTAGGCGATCTCGGCGGCCTCCGGGTCGTCGAAGAGGGCCGTCGTGACGGCGAGCGGGACGATCCATCCGTCCTCGCCCGGCTGCGCGTCGATCATGCGGAGTTCCAGGTGGCCGCGCGGGCGCACCGGCGGGAACAGGGTCGTCATGTGGTAGTCGAGATCCGCCCGGTCCGGCGGGCTCTCGGAGCGGGTCCACTCCCGGAACGTCATGCCTTCCGGTACGTCCCAAGGGCCCTCCGGCGCCCGTACGCACATCACCGGCGCGTCGAGAACGCGCTGGACCCAGGCGGCACGCGGCTCGGGCCCCAGCGGCGGCGCGTCCGTCCGCCCGGGATCCATCGCCGCCCACAGCGACTGCCGCGAGGAGCGCCAGCCGGTGTGCCGCCCCCGGGCCATCGGCGAGTGCGCGAACGCGGCCACCAGCACCGCACCGAGCTGGTGCGCCATCCACCAGCGGCGCCCGTGCCCGAGCGGGCCCGGTTCCTCGTGGCCGGCGTCCAGGCAGACCTGGACGGAGGCGGAGGAGCACATCATGGCGCGGCCCTCGGGGCCCGCCCGGTCGAGATACCGCTCCATGGCGTCGTACCGCGGCTCATGGAGGAAGCGGCTCGGGGGGTTCCACGGATCCTGGCCATAGCCACTGAGGCGGAGACCCGCCTCGCGCAGTACCGCCCGTACGGCGTCGAGGTCGGCGGACACGGACCCGATGCACTCCATCAGGGAGGCGGCGGGAAGGGAGCTCAGCTCCAGCTGTCCGCCGGGTTCGACCGTGAGCGCCGAACGCAGGGGCAGGGTCCGCAGTGCGGCGTAGGCCGCTTCCAGTCGTTCTGGTGTTGCCGGGAGCTGCGGCTGCCGCAGCTCGTGGACGAGCCATTCCACTTCGACACCGAGATATCGAGGGGGGCCGGTCTTGAAGCAGATGCCTCGGACCAGCGCTTCCACCTCGGCCTCGGTGACAGCGGAGCGGTGCTCCGTACAGTCACTCACCGAATCGGACATGTCGGGATCCTCCTGAGATTCCACCATGCCGCCGGACCGGCATCTGTGGCGCCGGACCGGCAGTGCTCGTCCCACCCAAGACCACATACGCCGGTTCGCACAAGGGTGCGCTTTGCCTCTTTGCAGGCCGGGAAACACTGTTTTGCCGGCCCGGGAAACTCTGTTGCGCCGCACGACCAGCATCGCTCACGATGCGTTCATGAGCACGACGGGGGAGATCGCGCGGGACGCGCTCGTGGCGCGTACGGGGGTGGCGCCATGAGCGCGCGCCTGCGCGGTATCGCGCGTCACACGGAGGAGATCGTCGCGGCGGGTTCGTACCGCGCGTCCGACGGGCGCGAGGTGCCGATCGCCGCGGCGGTCGAGGCCGCGCGGGCGGGGACGCGGATGTACGGGCCGCAGCCCGTGGAGACACCCCAGGTCAGCGCCGTGGACACGACGTACGAGGTCACGGGCGAGAGCAGCCTGGAGGCCGCCCGGCGGCTCGTGGACGGAACGGACCCCGTCGCCGTCCTGAACTTCTCCTCGGCGCGCAATCCCGGCGGCGGCTATCTCAAGGGCGCGCAGGCCCAGGAAGAGGCCCTCTGCCGGGCCTCCGCGCTGTACGCCTGTCTGCTGCGGGCCCGGCCGTTCTACGACCACCACCGCGCCCACCGCGACCTGTTCTACACGGACCGTGTCATCCACTCACCCGCCGTGCCCGTCTTCCGCGACGACCGCGGGCGCCTCCTCGACGAGCCGTACCCGGCCGGTTTCCTGACGGCCGCGGCACCCAACGCCGGTGTCGTCCTGCGGACCGCTCCGGAGCGCGCGGCCGAACTGCCGCAGGCCCTGGCCGTCCGCGCCGAGCGGGTCCTGGAGACCGCGGCGGCCCACGGCTACCGGCGGCTGGTGCTCGGCGCGTGGGGCTGCGGGGTCTTCCGGAACGACCCGGCGCAGGTCGCGGGCGCCTTCCACGGTCTGCTGGTCAAGGGCCGCTTCGAGGGGTACTTCGAGCGTGTCGTGTTCGGGGTTCTGGACCGTACGGAGGGTTCGGCGACGCGAGCCGCATTCGAGCAGGCGTTCGCGTCTGAGCTCGGGGTCGGCTGACGCGCCCCCGTTTTCAGGAGCGCGTGGCCGTCATACCCAGGGCCCATCCACGGCCCCTACCGCCATCCGTACCGCTCCTGCAAGCGCCGCACCACGGAGTTGAACCGCATCCGGTCCAGCGCACACGCCTCCCGCCGCATCCCGTCCTCGTGCAGCCGCAGTACGCGATCCACGGCCACCCACGAGTCCCGGCCGGTGCGGTCCCACGGCCCGCTCCCGATCGGCACCCACTCCCGGTCGCCGTCGTGCCGCTTGCTCGACAGCTGGACGGCGAGGAAGGTGCCGGCGGCCTCCCGGGCGACGACGAGCACCGGGCGGTCCTTGCCCCGGCCGTCGTTCTCCTCATAGGGCACCCACGTCCAGACGATCTCGCCCGGGTCGGGGTCGCCGTCGTGCGCGGGGGAGTACTCGGTCCGCACCCGGCCCACCTCGCGGGGCTCGGCCTCCGTCGTCGCGGAGGGGCCGTAGCGGCCGGGGACGTCTTCATCGGTCGATGCAGTCACGAGGGTCACGTTACTTCGGGGACGAGGGGCCCGGCCTTCGGGGGCAGGGAGGCCAAGCCTTCAGGGGTAGCGAGGTCAAGTCTCGGGGCAGCGAGGCCAAACCCCGGGGCAACGAGGTCAAGCTTCGGGCCAACGAGGTCAAGCTTCGGGGCTACGAGGTCAAGCTTCGGGGCAGCGAGGTCAAGCTTCGGGGGCAGGGAGGCCAACTGCCCTGCCCCCGCAGCTCACTGCCTCACGCCTTGTCCTGCTCCACCGGCACCCTCTCCGAACGCGGCGGCGGCACAACGCCGTTGAGCCCCGCCGTCCCACCGTCCGGCCCCGTACCGTTCTGGTTCATCGACGCGAGCAACTGCCGTGCCAGGCCGAGCCCCGTACCGCCCATGGTGAGTGCCTTGGCGAACATGTCCGACATGCCGTCGGCGCCGTTGAGCAGCACCATGTGCTCGACGTTGCCGAAGGCGCTCGCACCCGCCCGGACGATCTCCGGCCAGTTCTCGGCGAGTTGCTGGGCGACCACGGCCTCCTGGTTCTCGGCGAGAGCGGCGGCCCTCGCCTTGATGGCCTCGGCCTCCGCGAGACCCTGGGCCCGCGTCGCCTCGGCGGCGGCGAGTCCCTTGGCCTGAGCTGCGGCTGCCTCGGCCTCACCGGTGGCCCGGGTCGCCGTCGCGGCGGCGGCACCCCGCGCCTTCGTCGCCTCGGCCTCGGCGCCCGCGGCCGCCTTGACCCTGGTCGCCTCGGCCGCTGCCGCGAGTTCGGTCTCCTGCGCCTTTGCCTGCGCGGCGGAGATCCGCGCGTCACGCTCGGCCTCGGCCCGTGCGCGTGTCTCGTATGCCTTGGCGTCGGCCGGCTTGCGGACGTCCGCCTGGAGCTGCTGCTCCCGCCGCTGTGCCTCGAGTTCGGCGATGCGCGTCTCCTGTACGACGACGTCCTGCCGGGCGGCGGCATCCGCGAGCGGTCCGGCCTGCTGGGCCTTGGCGGACGCCTTGTCGCGCTCGGCCTGGTAGCCGGCCTGGAGGATCTCGCTGTCCCGGGTGGCCTCCGACATCCGGGCCGCGGCCTTCTGTTCGGCCTCGGTGGCGAGCCGGTTGGCCTCCGCCTGCGCGATCCGCGCGTCGCGCTGTACGGCGGCGGCGTGCGGCATCGCCAGGTTCTTGATGTACCCCGTCGGATCCTCGATCTCGTGGATCTGCAGCGAGTCGACGATCAGACCCAGCTTCTCCATCTCCGTCCCGCAGGCGGCCCGCGTCTGGCCGGTCAGCTTCTCCCGGTCGCGGATCATGTCCTCGACGGTCAACCCGCCGACGATGGACCGCAGATGACCGGCGAACACGTTGTGCACGCGCTCCGACATCAGCTTCTGCTGGTCGAGGAAGCGACGGCCCGCGTTGGCGATCGACACGAAGTCGTCGCCCACCTTGAAGATGACCACGCCCCGCACCTTGAGCGGGATGCCCTGGTGGGTCACGCAGTCCACGTGCAGTTCGGTCTCGTTGAGGTCGAGCGAGATCTTGCGCACCGCCTGCACACCCGGCATGACCAGCGTGCCGCGCCCCGTCACGATGCGGAATCCCATGCCTTCTTCGAGGCCTTCGGTCCGATGCTTCGAACCAGAGATGATCAGCGCTTCGTTGGGCTCCGCGACCCGCCACATGAGCTTGAAGACCACCACGATGAAGACCAGCGCGAGGACAGCTGTCCCCGCCACGACGCCGACAACCATCGGCATACGCCCCCCTGTTGATGGTGCCCTTTCGGCACCGAACGAAGGGAGTGTGCTCCTGCGCAAGACCGGGGTACAGACGCTGACGAATCCTTGTTGCAATCTTGACGAATACGGCTCTCACCTGGGACGAGAGGCGCACAGACGAGCCATTGACGCACCAACTGCCCTACATCGCGGGCGAGTCGGCTCTCCTCGTACGCCGCTGACGCGTCAGCCGTCGTACGCCGCCGAGACGTACACGGTCCGCGGCGGCAGGTACTCCACCACCATCACCACCGTGCCCGGCTCGATGCGGTCCTTCGCGGCGGCCGGATACGCGAGGAAGTGCTCGGCGCCGCCGCGCACCCGGACGATCACCTCGCCGACAAGCCCGGGCCCGATCGTGCCGGTGACCCGCCCCATCAACCCGACCATCGACGCATCGCCCATGGTCACAGACTACGGCCGGTAGCGGCCGGTCAGAGCGTGCCGGACGAACTCCTTTACAGCGAAGGGGAGTCGGCCGCCGTCGCGTGCGGCGGCCACCGCTCGTGCCAGCGCTGGTCCGCCTCCAACTGGGCGGCCAGCGAGACGAGCAGCGGCTCGCTGTTCGCGGGGCCGAGGAGTTGCGCCCCGACGGGCAGGCCCTCGCCCACGAAGCCCGCGGGGACGTTGACCCCGGGCCAGCCCAGCACGTTCCAGGGCCAGGCGAACGGGCACGCGGCGATCATGGCCCGGTCGGTGCCGAACCCGTTCAGGTTCACCATCGAGCCGATGCGCGGCGGGGGAGCGGCGGTCGTCGGCGCGAGGAGGACGTCGTACGACTCGAAGAGGGCGCCGATCCGCCGGTGCAGCGTGAACTCCGCCCGGCGGGCCAGCCGGAGCGGGGCTCCGCCGAGTACGCGGCCCAGGCGGGCGGCGTCGCGGGTCCGCCGGTCGAGGAGGTCCGGCTGTGGCACGTCGCCTGCTCGTTCGGCAAGGCCGACCGTCGCGCGGGGGATGAACGACAGCCCGATCCGTCCATACCGCGGCTCCGCCTCCTCCACTACGTGCCCGAGCGCCGTCAGCCGCTCGGCCAGGGCGAGGACCCGCGATCGTACGGCGGGATCGAGGCGGGCGGGCAGCGCGGTGAACGGCGGCTTCAGCGAGAGCGCGATCCGCAGCCGGCCGGGATCGCGGCCCACCGCGTCCGACACGCGCAGCGCGGGGGGCCGGTGCAGATCGTCGTCGTGCTGACCGCTCGCCGCGTCCAGGAGCAGTGCCGCGTCGGCGATGGTGCGGGCGAGTGTGCCGTTGACGGTGATTCCCTGGAACGACTCCGGGCGCGGCCAGGTCGAGATTCGGCCACGCTGCGGTTTGATGCCGATCAGGTGGGTCCAGGACGCCGGGATGCGGACCGAGCCCGCGCCGTCCGAGCCCAGCGCGGCCGGGACGAGACCCGCAGCCACGGCCGCCGCGGAGCCCCCGGAGGAGCCGCCCGGCGTGTGCTCGGTGTGCCAGGGGTTGCGGGTGGCGCCGAAAGCGGGTCCCTCGGTGAAGGGCCACTGGCCGAGTTCGCAGGTGTTGGTCTTGCCGATGACGATCGCGCCGGCCGCGCGCAGCCGGCGTACGGCCTCCCCGTCCGCGGCCTGGGGCGGGAACTCGCCCCGGCAGCCGAACGCGGTCGGCTCGCCCGCCACGTCCATGTCGTCCTTCACCGCCACCGGCACCCCGAGCAGCGGCCGTCGCACCCCCGCGGCCAGTTCCTTGTCCGCCGCGTCGGCCTCGGCGAGCGCGGCCTCGGCACGCAGCAGGCGGAAGGCGTTCAGGGACGGCTGGGTCGCTTCGATCCGGGCCAGCGCCTGCTCGACCGTCTCGCGCGCGGTGACCGTGCCGTCGGCGAGGGCCCGGGCACATTCGGCCAGACCCGGGGCGCGGTCGGGAGCCGTGTCTGGAGCCATGTCTGGAGTCATGTCGGGAGCCAACGAGGACACCTCCGAAGCACGTCGTCTACCGAACGGTAACCTCCGGGCGGTTCATCCGGTACGGGATGTCGAACATCCTTTGCGGAAGGGGGAGTTCCAGCCACCTGGGGCCGGCGGGCGTTCTCCGGCGCAAAGCTGCGTGCCTCGATTCTGCAAGGATGCGTCCCGTCATGGTGCAGATACCGAAGCAGTCCGCCCCGTCAGCGCCCGCACAACGATCCGTGCCGACGAGTGCCGATGTGGCCCGCCTGGCGGGCGTCTCCCGCGCGACCGTCTCATACGTCCTGAACAACACCAGTGCTGTGCGGATCAGCGAACCCACCCGCCGCCGCGTCCACGAGGCGGCCAAGGAACTCGGGTACGTCCCGCACGCCGCAGCCCGGAGCCTGCGGGCCGGCCACAGCCGCATGGTGCTCATGCCCGCGCCGTCCGTGCCCATGGGCCTGCTCTACAACCAGTTCTTCAATGAGCTCCAGTGGGCCCTGAGCCGCCTCGACTACACGGTCGTGCAGCACGGCAGCGGCGGCCTGCACGACGACGAGGCCGCCCGTGTCTGGGCCGAGCTGCGGCCGGTCGCCGTACTCGTGCCCGGCAGCAGGCTCGGCTCGGAGGGCGTGGCCGTCCTCAAGGGCTCCGGCGCCCGTGCCGTCGTCACGATGGGCCCCGAGCGCGTCGAGGGCGCGCACGCGCTGATCATGGACCACGAACGGGTCGGCCACTGCGCGGGCGCCCACCTCGTGGCCCGCGGCCGTCGCCGCATCGGCGTCGTCATGCCCCGGGAAGCAGGCCTGGACATCCTCTCCGGGCCCCGCCTCGAAGGCGTACGGCGCGCTCTGCACGGCAGCGACGCGACGGTGACCGAGCTGTCGCTGGCGTACGAGGAGCAGGCCGCCGCCAAGCTCGCGGCGCGCTGGCGCTCCCTCGGCCTCGACGCCGTGTTCGCGTACAACGACGAGTACGCGATGCTGCTGACCCGCGCCCTCCAGGACGAGGGCATCGGCATCCCCGACGAGACGGCCGTGATCGGCGCCGACGACCTGATGCTCGGCAGGCTGCTGCGGCCCCGGCTGAGCACCGTGCACATCGAGCTGCCGTCGGGGCGCGACCTGGCCGGACTGGTGGACCGTGTGGTGCGCGAGCCCGGTGCCGCAACCGAGACTCACGAAGTGCTGGGCGCGAGCATCGTGCACCGCGAGTCGAGCTGAGAGAGGCTGGGGACTGTTCCCCGACCGAAGCCGGGGATTGGTTCCCGGCCGAAGCCGGGCGGGGTTTGGTTCCCGGCCGAAGCCGGGGATTGGTTCCCGGCCGAAGCTGGGAATTGTTCCCTGGCTGAAGCCGGAGATGGTTCCCCGGCCGAATCGGACACGGAGGCGCGTCATGCGGACCACGGTCGGCATCATCGGCGGGGGTCCCGCCGGCCTGCTGCTGGCCCGGCTGCTGCACCGGGCGGGCGTCGACTGTGTCGTCCTGGAGAGCAGGACGCGGGCGTACGCCGAGCAGCGCCAGCGCGCCGGAATGCTGGAGCAGGGCACGGTCGACGCGCTACGCGAGTGCGGCGCCGCCGACCGGCTGGACGCCGAGGGCCTGGTCCACCACGGCATCGAACTGCGCTTCGACCGCGAACGCCACCACATCGAATTCCCCGACCTCACCGGTGGCCGCACTGTCACGATCTACGCCCAGACGGAGATCGTTAAGGACCTCATCGCCCTGCAACTCGCCGACGGGCCACCGCTGTTGTTCGGGGCCCAGGCGATCGCCATCGAGAAGCCGGACAGCGACGCGCCCCTTGTGCGCTTTGTGCACCAGGGGCGTGAGCAGAGCCTGAGCTGCGACTACGTGGTGGGCTGCGACGGTTCGCACGGCATCGCACGCGAGGCGTTCCCGGCCGACGTGAGCCGCACGTACGCGCACGACTACCCGTACTCCTGGCTCGGGATCCTCGCCGATGTGCCGCCCTCCTGCGAGGAGTTGATCTACGCGCGCGGTGACCGGGGCTTCGCCCTGCACAGCATGCGCTCACCGTCGGTGTCGCGGCTCTACCTCCAGGTCCCCAACGGCACCGATGTCCGCGACTGGCCCGACGAACGCATCTGGGACGAACTCGCCGCGCGTTTCGCGATCGACGGCGACTGGCGGCTGGAGCGCGGTCCCATCACGTCCAAGTCCGTGACCACAATGCGGAGTTACGTCCACGAGCCGATGCGCCACGGACGGCTCTTCCTCGCCGGGGACGCCGCCCACATCGTGCCGCCGACCGGTGCCAAGGGCCTCAACCTCGCGGTGTCCGACGTCCGGGTGCTCGCGCGTGGCTTCGCGGCGCTGCACGCTGCGGGATCGTCCGAACTCCTCGACCGTTACTCGGAGTTGAGTCTAAACCGGGTGTGGCAGGCGACCCGCTTCTCGTACGACATGACCACGATGCTGCACGCTCAGCCGGACGGGGACGCCTTCGACCGCCGGGTGCAGCTCGCACGTCTGCGCCGGATCACCACATCCCGTCCCGCGGCCGCCGAACTGGCCGCGAACTACACGGGATTACCCCTCGCCCTGTGAAGCCCGGCCGCTGACCTCGCGGCCTCCGGCACCGGCGCCCGCTTCCGCGGTGAGGCCGATGTGGAGGCCTTCACCGACGTGCGCCGGACGCCGGTGCGCGGCGCCGTACCCGATCTGAGGGTGAACGCGGGACCTACTGGCCCGCCTGGGCCTGCTGCTCGGCGACGGACTTGCGGACCTCGTCCATGTCCAGCTTGCGGGCCTGGCCGATCACGTCCTCCAGCGCGGCCTGCGGCAGTGCCCCGGGCTGGGAGAAGATCGCGACCTGGTCGCGGACGATCATCAGAGTGGGGATCGACCGGATGTCGAAGGCCGCGGCCAGCTCGGGCTGCGCCTCCGTGTCGACCTTGGCGAACACCAGGTCCGGGTTGGCCTCGGCCGCCTTCTCGTAGACGGGGGCGAACTGACGGCACGGCCCGCACCAGGACGCCCAGAAGTCGATCAGGACGAACTCGTTGTCCTTGACCGTCTGGTCGAAGTTCTCCTTGGTGAGCTCCACGGTACTGCTCATGCCTGTCTCCCTATTTCCCGAGTCGGTTCGTGCCGGTTCGCACAACGCCGCCTTCCGGTGCCGTATTCCGCGCCCGTACCCGTGTGGCCACGAAGCACACCAGGAACCAGACTGGTCCCATGACGGAAACGGAATCCATCGCGTACGACGTCGTGGTGCTCGGTGCCGGGCCCGTGGGGGAGAACGTCGCGGACCGCGCCCGCGCAGCCGGCCTCTCCGCCGCGGTCGTGGAGAGCGAACTGGTCGGCGGCGAGTGCTCCTACTGGGCCTGTATGCCCAGCAAGGCCCTGCTGCGCCCGGCCATCGCCCGCGCCGACGCCCGCCGCGTGCCCGGTCTCAGCCAGGCCGTACAAGGTCCCCTCGACGCACCCGCGGTCCTCGCCCATCGCGACTACTTCACCTCTCACTGGAAGGACGACGGGCAGGTCGGCTGGCTGGACGGCATCGGCGCCGACCTGTACCGCGGCCACGGACGGCTCGCGGGACCACGCACGGTGACGGTCCAAGGACCGGACGGTGAGCGGCAGGTGCTGACCGCCCGGCACGCCGTCGCCGTGTGTACCGGCAGCCGCGCCCTGCTCCCCGACCTGCCGGGACTCGCCCAGGTCAAGCCCTGGACCAGCCGCGAGGCCACCAGCGCGCAGGCCGTGCCCGGCCGGCTCATCGTGGTCGGCGGCGGTGTGGTCGCCGTCGAGATGGCCACCGCCTGGCAGGCGCTGGGCTCCCAGGTCACGGTCCTGGTCCGCGGCAAGGGCCTGCTGCCCCGTATGGAACCCTTCGCGGGGGAACTGGTGGCCGAAGCCCTGCAGGAGGCGGGCGCGGAGGTACGCACCGGCGTCTCGGTGTCCGCGGTGACCCGCGAGGGCGCGAACGTGGTCGTCCTGACGGACACCGGTGACCGCCTTGTGGCCGACGAGATCCTCTTCGCGACCGGCCGCGCGCCCCGCACCGACGACCTCGGCCTCGACACCGTGGGCCTGGAACCGGGATCCTGGCTCGACGTGGACGACAGCCTCCGGGTGATCGGCAGCGAGTGGCTGTACGCGGTCGGCGACGTCAACCACCGCGCGCTCCTCACCCACCAGGGCAAGTACCAGGCTCGTGTCGCGGGCGCCGCCATCGCCGCCCGCGCGGCCGGCGTACCGCTTCTGGAGACGGATCCCTGGGGCGCCCACGCCGCCACCGCCGACCACGCGGCCGTCCCCCAGGTCGTCTTCACCGACCCGGAGGCCGCCGCGGTGGGCCTCTCGCTCGCCGAGGCCGAACGGGCGGGCCACCGGGTCCGGGCCGTGGACGTGGAGATGTCCTCGGTGGCGGGCGCGGGACTGTACGCGGACGGCTACCGCGGCCGGGCCCGCATGGTCGTCGACATCAACCGCGAGATCATCCTCGGCGTCACCTTCGTCGGCCCCGGCGTGGGCGAACTGATCCACTCCGCGACCGTCGCCGTCGCCGGCGAGGTGCCCATCGGCCGCCTGTGGCACGCCGTCCCGTCGTATCCGACGGTGAGCGAGGTGTGGCTGCGGCTGCTGGAGGCCTACCGGGACGCGTCGTAGCCGAGCCGAAGCCGAGGAGCCGGCGGGGTGCCCGGCCACGGGCTCCGGGGCCCTCTGGCGCGGCGGCCGTAACGGCTGGGGTGGCTCAGCGGGGCACCACGCCGCGGCATCCGTGGCGTCTCAGCCGGGCAGCGTGAAGCCGAGTGCCGCGGCCGCCTCCTGCGGCGTCGGCTGCGCCCAGCGCTCCGCCATCGCCTGGTTGGAGGACAACGAGCGCGTCTCCGCACGGTCGAGATAGAGCACGCCGTCCAGGTGATCCGTCTCGTGCTGGACGATCCGCGCGGGCCAGCCCGTGAACACCTCGTCGACCGCGTGACCCTCCTCGTCCAGCGCGCGCAGCCGCACCTCGGCGTGCCGGGGCACCACTGCCTGCCAGCCCGGCACGCTCAGGCAGCCCTCGAAGAACACCGCACGGGCGGCGCCGATCCCCTCGTAGGACGGATTGACCAGCACCCGGAACGGCTGCGGCACCCGCCCGCGCACCAGTCGCACCTCCTCGGACACCGGCGCCGGGTCCTCGACGACCGCGAGCCGTAGCGGTACGCCGACCTGCGGCGCCGCGAGTCCGACACCCGGCGCCGCGTGCATCGTCGCGCGCAGGGCGGCGACGAAACGGGCGAGCAGCCCCGCGTCCAACTGGCCGTCGAAGGGCTCGGCGGCACGGCGCAGCACCGGGTCTCCGGCGGCCACGATCGGCAACGGGCCTTCGTGGGAGAGGAGTTCCTCGACCTGGTCGCTGAGGGAGCGGGAGGCGCTGGGGTCACGTTCGGATGCCATCGCGCCAGGATGTCAAGCCGTCCGACGTGGAGCGAGGCGGCACAGGGGGAGTCCCCCATCTTCTCGAATGTGACGCACACCACTCCGAAGCCCGGGAACTCCTCGCGTCCGCGCTCCGACTACTGGACCGCCACCGGTGAAGGGAGCCCCACTCCCGGCCCACGGCCCGATCCCGTCCCCTTCCTGACCGGAGAACCCCGCCGATGTCCACCGCTCCCCCGATCACGACGGACGAGTCCCCGCGGTCCGCCAAGCCGGAATCCACCCGAAGAGCCTGGTCCTCACTGCGTCCCCTGGTGCTGCGCCTGCACTTCTACGCAGGAGTCCTCGTCGCCCCCTTCCTGCTGGTCGCCGCGGCCACCGGCTTCCTGTACGCCGCCTCGTACCAGGCCGAGAAGATCATCTACTCGCATGAGATGACCGTCCCGGTCGGCGACGAGAAGCTGCCGCTGTCCGAGCAGGTGGCCGCCGCCCGCAAGGCCCACCCGGAGGGCACGATCTCGGCGATACGCCCCTCGCCCGAGGCCGATGCGACGACCCGGGTGATGCTCTCGGGCGTCCAGGGCGTCGGCGCCGACCACACCCTCGCGGTCTTCGTCGACCCGTACACCGCGCAGGTGCGCGGGGCCCTGGAGCAGTACGGTTCCACCGGCGCGCTCCCGGTGCGGACCTGGATCGACGAGTTCCACCGCAACCTGCAGCTCGGCGAGACCGGCCGCCTCTACAGCGAACTCGCCGCGAGCTGGCTCTGGGTGATCGCGAGCGGCGGTCTGGTGCTGTGGTTCGCGCGCCGGCGTTCGCAGCGCAAGATACGTGGGACCAGCGGGCGCCGCCGCACCCTGGGGCTGCACGGCACCGTCGGCGTCTGGGCGGCGATCGGGTTCATCTTCCTCTCGGCGACCGGCCTGACCTGGTCGACCTACGCCGGGGCGAACATCGACGTCCTCAGGACCTCGCTCGGCCAGTCGACGCCCTCGGTCTCCGCGGCGGCGGGCGGTGAGCACGCGGAACACGAGGCCGCGGCGTCGGCGGGCGACGCGGTGGGCGGAGCGGGTATCGACGAGATCCTCGCCGCGGCCCGCGCCAAGGGCCTCGGCGACCCGGTCGAGATCACCCCGCCCGCCGACGCCTCCTCCGCCTACGTCGTCAAGCAGGTCCAGCGCAGCTGGCCCGAGAAGCAGGACGCGGTGGCCGTCGACCCGACGACCGCCGAGGTCACCGACGAACTCCGCTTCGCCGACTACCCGGTGCTCGCCAAGCTGACCCGCTGGGGCATCGACGCCCACATGGGCGTCCTCTTCGGCCTGGCCAACCAGATCGTGTTGATGGCCCTCGCGGGCGCGCTGATCCTTCTGATCGTCCTGGGCTACCGCATGTGGTGGCTGCGCGGACGCGCCTCCGCGTTCGGCCGCCCCATCCCGCGCGGCGCCTGGCAGCAGGTCCCGCCGCAGATCCTGGTCCCGGCCATGGCGGCCGTCGCAGTGCTCGGCTACTTCGTCCCGCTGTTCGGCATCCCGCTGGCGGTGTTCATCGCCGTCGACGTGCTGCTCGGCGAGATCGCCCACCGGAGGGGGAAGCGCACGTACACCGCCGGAGCGACGAAGTAGGAGCGGGGCCGCACAACTCCCCGGGGGGCGTATGCGAAAAGGCCGGTCACCATGGTGACCGGCCTTCTTTCGCAGGGCTGTTACACCTGCTCGAACTCGCCCGCGAGCGCGGAGGCGATCCGCAGGTGCGGCTCCGCCTCATCGGGCCGCCCCTGGCGCTGAAGCGTGCGCCCCAGCATCAGCCGGGCGTAGTGCTCGACCGGGTCGAGCTCCACGAGTACGCGCAACTCGTCCTCGGCGCGCCGCAGTTGGGCCGAGTGGTAGTACGAGCGGGCCAGCAGCAGCCGGGGTCCGACCTGCTCCGGCACCTCCTCCACCAGGCCACCCAGAACCCGCGCCGCACCGGCGTAGTCCCTGGCGTCGAAGAACATCCGCGCCCGCTCCCAGCGCTCCGCGGCCGTCCCGTGGTCGTAGTACGTCGTGTCCACCGCTGACCTCCTTTGACGGGCTCAACAGAGGAGGTTTGTTGAATATTCCACTACTGTGAGGTGGTGGGGTCACACGTCGGCGAGCTCCGCGTTGGCCCGCTCGGTGACCAGGGTGAGGACGCGACCGGCGGTCGCCAGGTCCTCGGCCGAGATGCCCGCGTACAGGCGGCCCGCGACCTCACGTATGCCCGGCTGGATACGCTCGAAGAGCTCTCGGCCGCTGTCCGTGAAGGACGCCTGCCCCGGGGCCGACTCCTCCAGCAGTTTCAGCTGCGTCATCTCGTCGACGATCTCCCGGGCCGCCGACTCCTCGATTTTCAGCGCCCCGGTCAGGCGGCCGATGAGCCAGTCGTGCTCGACGGTGCCGCCCTGGCTCGAGACGGCATTGAGGGTCACCGACTGGTGGAACGTGGTTCCGGTGCGGGCCAGTACCGTCTCCAGTACGGCCCGGCTCGCATAGTGGGCCAGGGCTATGACCTGGCCGTTGGCGGGTGGAGTGGCGGTGGTCATGACTGCTCCTTCTCGGAAAGTACTTGCTTGGGGTGTTCCTGTTCGGGGTGTTCCTTCTGCGGGTGTTCCTGCTCGGGACGTGGATCGAGTGGTACGTCGAGCAGCGCCGCCAACTCGCGGCTGAACGCCCGTGTCCGCTCGCCGTGGTAGCCGCCGAGGGGTTCGAGGAGCTGGTCCAGGAGATCGTGGACCACCCCGATCGCGCGGCGCGTGACCTCGCGTCCCTCGCCCGTGAGTGAGAGCTGCACCGCCCGGGGGTCGGCCGGATCCCGTGTCCGGTCGACGATCCCGGCCGTCTCCAGGGCGCGGGCGAGCTTCGAGACGTAGAGCGGTTCGAGTCCGGTGTGGTCGGCGAGCGCGCGCTGGCTCGGCCTGCGGCCGTCCCGGTGCATGCCGTACAGCGACGCCACCAGCGAGTACTGCGCGTGGGTCAGGCCCAGCGGTGCGACCGCCCGGTCGACGGCCACCCGCCACTTCATCGACAGACGCCAGACGAGGAATCCGGGCGTCGCGTTCTCAGGTACCGAACTCATGAAAAAAACAGTACATGGCTACTATGTCCATGGCTACTATTTCCAGGACCCGTCCGACCAGCGGTGTATGCGTCCGGGGCCCAGGTCCTAGGTCCTCTGCCCGGATCTGCCCCGAGTGCCCCTCAATGGGCGGGTCGAGGGCCTGACGGCGGGTACCCCACAGGGCTAGGTTGTGGGCCATGAGCAATCTTGATCGCGAGGCAGTGCCCGCCCTGTGCGGTGGCCGCGGTTTTGTGGTGGCCGAACCGGTGCGCGAACTCCTCAGTCCCCGCAAGGTCAAGCTCGGCGAGTCCACCGAAGTCCGCCGCCTGCTGCCCAACCTGGGCCGCCGCATGGTCGGCGCGTGGTGCTTCGTCGATCACTACGGGCCCGACGACATCGCCGAGGAGCCCGGCATGCAGGTCCCGCCGCACCCGCACATGGGCCTGCAGACCGTCAGTTGGCTGCATGAGGGCGAGGTGCTGCACCGCGACTCCACGGGCAGCCTTCAGACCATCCGCCCACGCGAACTGGGCCTCATGACCTCCGGCCGGGCCATCAGCCACTCCGAGGAGAGCCCCAAGTCGCACGCCCGCTTCCTGCACGGCGCGCAGCTCTGGGTCGCTCTCCCGGACAGCCACCGCCATGCCGACCCGCGCTTCGAGCACCACGCCGATCTGCCCCTCGTCACGGCTCCCGGCCTGCGCGCCACGCTCATCCTGGGCACGGTCGACGGCACGGCCTCACCGGGCACGACGTACACCCCGATCGTCGGCGCCGACCTGGCCCTCGCGAGCGGTGCCGACGTACGCCTGCCCCTGGAGCCCGACTTCGAGTACGCCGTACTGGCCATGTCCGGCGAGGCCCACGTCGACGGCGTACCCGTACTTCCCGGCTCGATGCTCTACCTCGGCTGCGGGCGCACCGAACTCCCGCTGCGCGCCGAGTCCGACGCGGCCCTCATGCTCCTCGGCGGTGAACCGTTCGAGGAGGAGCTGATCATGTGGTGGAACTTCATCGGGCGGTCCAACGAGGACATCGCACAGGCCCGTTCGGACTGGATGGCGGGCTCACGGTTCGGTGAGGTGGTGGGGTACGACGGAGCTCCGCTGCCCGCTCCGGAACTCCCGCCGGTGCCGCTGAAGCCGCGGGGAAGAGTGCGCTGACCTGGGGTTCCCGCTCCGAATACTCATACTCCAGCAGCGGTTCGCTATTCCTGCTGGTCAGGGGCATGAATTTGAGTGCCGGGGGCCTGATGTTCCTTCAGGGGCGGGTTCGGTGGCGTCTCATACGAAGGGCGGGTCTGTGCCGGTCGGCCGTCCGGGGCGGACAGTGCTTCCACGCCGCGAAGAACGAGTGCGGCATTGCTCGGCGGTGGCCTCCGGTGCCTCCTCGGGCAGGTAGTGGTCGCAGGGAAGCGCCTGCTCGCGGACGTCCGCCGCGTACTCCCGCCACACTGCCGGCACGTCGTAGCTGCGGCCCACGAAGCTGTGCTCGCCCCAGAGCGCCGGCAGGGGCGCGGTGACCCGACGGCCGTCGGCCGCCTCCGCGTCGTCGTGGACGAGGTCGATACCGGCGGCGGCGCGGTGGTCCTCGCAGGACGCGTGAATGGCGGCCGGGTCGGAGAAGCAGCGTACGTACTCGTCCTGGGCGGCCTGGTCGAAGGCCGTACCGCCGTGGTGCCTGGCGCCCATCCGGGCCCGGATCCGGTACTCGGGGTCGCCCTCGATGAGCCGCTCGGGGATGCCGTTCCCCGCCGCGAGGAAGAACCAGTGGTAGTAGCCGGGCCCGAAGGCCGCGTGGGCGTGCGCGAAGGCTGCGTGGGCGTGCGCGAAGACGTGGCGGGTCGGCACGATGTCCAGCACGGCCAGCACGGCCAGCACGGCCAGCACGGCCAGCACGGCCACCGGCCGCGGGTGGTCGAGCGCCAGCCGGTGCCCCACCCGCCCGCCGCGGCCGTGTCCGGCCACCGAGGACCGAAGGCCGTCGAACCGTGCACCGAGCCACCGGCAGTAGGCCGTCGCCGCCTTCCAGGCGACCCCGATGACCGGGTGGTCCGCCGGCGCTCGTGGGACCGGTCGGCCGGTGGCCGCTGCGAAGCGGGCCCACTGGCCGACCGTGACGGGGGTGCGGGCGGTCCGGAACGCCGGGACGTGGATCTCCGCGCGCGGGACTTCCTTCGGACGGGTAAGCCCGAATATGTCGAACAGGAGTCCGCGTCAGGCGGAGGGCGATCCCACCGGGACGGCCTCCTCGTTGAAGCTCGCGATGTCCTCCAACAGCTTCGCCAGCATGTCCTCCCGGCTGTGGGCGACAACTCCCAGGCCGATCTTGCCGGTTCGCCACGGGGCCTCGTCCCGGGCGGGGTACTCCAGCTGTACGAAGGGGAAGAGCTCTTCGAGGTCCTCCTTGCGCAGTGTGCTTCGGGCGTCCTGGCGGAGATGGATGTAGCCGTACAGCTGCTCGGGTTCGTGAGGTGCCACGGTGGCCTTCTCGCCGAGGGAGATGCTCACCTCCGCGTCGAAGAGGTTGACGCCGTAGGTCATCTCCAGCAGTTCGGGGTACTGCGTTCCGCTCAGCCGCATGGCGCACTCGCTGAAGGCGGTCCGCTCCTCGTTCTCGAACGCCTCCATGTGGAAGATGCAGTCGGGGGTTCCGAGAGATGCGAGGCTCTTCTCCGCCAGCGCGACCGCGCGCCGGAGCGACTCCGCGGACTGTTCGGGGGACGCGATGTAATCGACCAGGACGTGTCCCGCGGCGAGTTGTACGAGCGGTTCCCGGTAGCGGCCCAGCGCCGCCCACTGCAAGGCGCCGTCCTGCCAGATCCCGTCCACGTGCAGTTCCCGGCCGGCGACGAACGACTCGGCGACGAAGGCGACGTCCGAGGACTGGGTCGCCAGCGTTCCGAGGAACCGGTGCTTCTCGCTCGCGAGGAGCAGCTCGTGGAACTGATCCTCACTGCGCACGACCGAGGTCCTGATGGAGCCGAAACCCGCCGCCGGCTTGACCACGAAGGGTAGCCCGAGGGCGCGGGACAGCTCGTCGAAGCGGGTACGGGATGTGACGTACCGGCACTGGGCCCGGGGGACGTCGGCGGCGAGCTTGGTCTTCTGCTGGTACTTGTCGCGGAACACCAAGGCGCGGGCATGGTCCCGGCACCCCGGCAGCCCCAGCTCGTCGCGCAGGACGGCGGCGCTGAACACCCCCTGCTCGTGTCCGGTCACGACGCCCTTCACGTCCGACAGGTCGCTGCTCGCGACCGCTCGCAGGACTTCCTGGACGTCCTCCAGGTGGCTCACCCGGCAGAACTGTCCCTCCTTCAGGCCCGGGACGTCCTTGTCCACGATGGAGAACGGCACCTCGCCATGGCGCTCGATGGCTTCGGCCAGCGGCTGGCGGTAGCCCAGCAGAATCACAGTCGACATATCAGAGCACTCTTTCTGTGGGTCACGATGTTTCGAAAACGGGAGAACTCGATAGCGGGAGAACTCGAAAACAGGAGAGACAACAGGAGAAGGGGAGGGGATTCACGGGATGTGGACGAGCGCGGACCGCAGTTGCTCCACCTCGCAGTCCGTCATCCCGCTCTCCCCGGCCCACCGGTCCCAGCCTCCCCAGGTGCTCGACACGTGGTCGAGCAGCCTCTCCATGGCGTGCGCGGGCGCGTGGTGGACCTCGGGCGGCAGCAGGCTCAGGGCGGCCTCAGCGCTGGGACTGCTGCCGTAGAGCTCCATGATGTTCGCGAACGCGGCGTCGGAGCGGTGGTAGTCGGCCACGATGACCTCGGGGGTGGCGCCGAGAAGCCCGAGGAGCGCGGCCACGAGGACGCCGGTGCGGTCCTTTCCCGCAGTACAGGCGATGAGCACCCCTCCTGCGGCCAGCCCACGTGTCACGGTCCTGAGCGCGTCGACCAGATCGGCTGAGCACTCGTCCAGCAAGTGCCCGTAGGTGACGGCGAGCAGATCGTCGACGGGGATCTGGCTCAGGTCCCGGATCGCCGTTCCCAGGGGGATCCGGTAGAGACTCTGCGCCGCGGACACGGGGGCGGTCCCGTCCATGGCCGCCTCGCGCTCGGAGCGGAGGTCGACGATGCCGCGGATGCCGAACTCGGTCCCGAGCCGGCGCAGTCGGGCCGCTTCGAGCAGATGGAGGCCGGCTCCGCGGAACAGCGTCCGGGGCGCTATGCGTCCTTTCAACACCGGTGTTCCGCCCAGATCGCGGAAGTTGACAGGGTCGCGCATCATCGGTCCCCCCTGGGGCGAGAAGGTCCGCAGCGCGCTGCGCCCATGTGTGCTGTCACCATTCGACGTTCAGACCCTCCACGCCGTAGACGAAGGCGCCGTCGGCGAACAGCGGAGGCGCGCCGTCCCGGGGAAGGCGCATGTTCGGAAAGAGCCTGGGCAGCGTCTCGAACACCACGCGCAGTTCCGCACGGGCGAGGGTGTGGCCGAGGCACAGATGAAGGCCGTAGCCGAAGGCCAGATGCCGCGGCCCGACGCGCTCCGGGTGGATCCGCTCCGGCGCGCCGAACACGGCGGGATCGTGGTTGGCCCCGGCGAGCAGCGCGATGACCCCCTCGCCGGCGCGGATCAGCGTGCCGGACAGCATGACGTCCTCGATGGCGACCCGCGGGACACCGGACTGCACCACGGTCAGGAGGCGCAGCAGTTCCTCGACGACCGGTCCGGGGTCCCGTGTCCCCTGCGCGAGGCTCTGCCAGATCTCGGGCTCGTGGAGGAGCCGCAGCACGCCGAGCGAGATCATGTTGGCGGTCGTCTCGTGCCCCGCGGTGAGGAGGACGACGGCCACGGTGACGATCTCGTCCAGCGTGAAAGCGGACTCGTGTGCGATCAGCCTGCTGAGGACGTCGTCGCCGGGATGTGCCCGTTTGGTCTCGACGACCGCCGCGATGAGGTCGAACAGGTCCTGGTTCGCCCGGTCCACCTCCTCGGTGCTGGCGACCCGGCTGAGGACCACCTGGGACCGTGACTGGAAGAACTCCGCCTTCTCGTAGGGGACTCCGAGCAGTTCGCAGATCACCAGGGACGGCACCGGGAGGGCGAACAGCTCGACCAGGTCGGCGGGGCGCGGCTGCTTCGCCAGCACCTCCGCCTGGCTCTCCACGATGCTGCGGATGCGCGGCTCCAGCGCGGCGATGCGCCGGGTGGTGAACTCGCCGATCAGCGGCGCCCGGTACCGGGTGTGGGCCGGCGGGTCGAGGACCATGAACGCCGCGGGCGGAACGGAGGTGGGTGCCGCGGCCTGGATCTGGGGGAAGCCGGGCCGCAGGATCTCGGAGCTGAACCGTGCGTCTGCCAGGACGGCGCGTACGTCGTGGTAGCCGGTGACGAGCCAGACGCTCTGCCCACTGGCCAGCCGGACCCGGGCGACGGGCGTCTCGGCCCGGTGCGCGGCGTACGCGGGAGAGGGGAGCAGGGGATCGTGGCGAGGAGCCGGGAACGCTGTGTCGTGTGTGGTGGACAAGGCCTTGGCGCCTTTCTCATCGGTCGGCCGCACGGGTGTGCCCGTGGCTGGCCGGGTGCGTCACGTCGTGACCAGGAGGACGACGAGGGGAAGGATGGCGGCCGCTGCCGCGAGGAGCCGGCTCCGTACGCGGACGGTGGCCGCGGTCAGGGGCGTGCGCGCGGGGACCAGCCGTACGACGGTCCAGGCGAGGACGGCGACGGTCACGACCGATGCCGCCGCCGCGGCGCGCAGCACGTGCGCCGCCGTCGACAGGGACTGCGAGGAGAGGGGCGGGTGGCCGCCGGTCGCGAGCAGCGCCCCGCCCGCCACGAGGGTGGAGAGCATGACGGCCAGTACGCCGAAGCGGCTCCAGGAGGAGGCGAACGCGGACAGTGTGGCGGACGCGCGTGCGGTCCTTACCGCCTCGGCGAGCTGGGCGGGGCGGGAGTTCACGTCGACGAGGTCGGCCTGCGACTTGGCCTCGGCGAGACCGCTGTGCATGGCTATCCCGACGTCGGCCTCGCGCAGGGCGGGCGCGTCGTTGTCGCCGTCCCCGACCACGGCGACCGTGGCTGACAGGTTGCGCCAGGCCTTGATCTCGGCGATCTTGCGGTCCGGGTCCGCTTCCGCGACGACGCCGTCCGCGCCCACCGCCTCGGCGGTGGCCCTGGCCACCGCCCCGCTGTCCCCGGTGAGGACCACGACCTCGACACCGAGGTGCTGCAGGGCGCGGATCCCGCCGACGATGTCGGCGCGGTAGGTGGAGTCGAAGACGACGGCCCCGGCCACGTCCGGATTCCGTCCCGGTCCCGAGCGCGCCGCGGAGACGACGACCAGAACCGTCTTGCCGGTGGCTTCCAGGCCGGCGATCGCCGTGTCGAGTTCGGCGGGCCACGCCAGCCCCTGCCCGCGTGCCCACTCCCGTACCGCCGCCGGGGCTCCCTTGCGGAGCTGTCGGCCCGAGTCTGGTCCGCCCACGTCGACGCCGCTGATCCGCGTCTGCGGGCTGAAGGGCACGGACGACCACGAACCCTCCGGCGGTGGCGCCACCGCCTCCGGCCCGTGGCTGCGCCCGACCAGGTCGAGCGACGAGCGGCCCTCGGGCGTGTCGTCCCCGAGGCTGGCGAGGGCCACCGCCCTGGCGAGGTCAGCCTCCCGCACACCGGGCGCGGGAAGGAGCCGCTGCGCCCGGCGCTCGCCCTGGGTGAGGGTGCCGTTCTTGTCGATCAGCAGGATGTCGGCGGCGGCGAGGACTGTGCCGGCCTTCTCGCTGCGGGCCAGGAGGCCCAGGTCCGCCAGGTCGAGGAGGCCGACGCGGCGCAGCAGACTGGCGAAGGGCGAGGGCCGGTGCAGGAGCACGACGCCGAGCAGCACGGCCGCGGTCAGCGCGTCGGCGCCGGAGACGATCGCCCTGCCGGCGGACGGGAGGAGGCCGGCGCAGGCCGTGACCACTCCTTCGGCCACCAGTGCGCCGCCGAGCCACCACCACACCGTCAGGCCGTCGTCCGCGTCGAGCAGTGCGGCCGACCGCGCGATGAGCGAGTCGCGGCTGGAGCTTACGAGCTCCAGCCGGAAGTCGCCGTCCAGCACATGAGCACCACCGGTGACGGACGACCGGTCGTACCCCTTCTCGCGCGCCAGGACGTCCCCGTCCAGGCCCGGGTGACGGTACGGCAGATCGCACACCGAACCCCGGCCGTCGATGACACGGGCGTCCCCCGGAACGGAGTCGCCCGGGCCCACCTCGACGATGTCGCCGGCCGCGAGACTGGCTCCCCGTAGCCGGGCCCCGGCGGCGCGCAGCCCGTGCTGACGGTCCGTCACCAGCCGGCGCGCACCGGCCAGAGCGGCCAGCAGACAGGCCCCTCCGATGGCGAGGACGAGGCCGTCGGCAAGCGCCCCCGCGCCGCAGCAGATCCGTACGAGGACGACCACCGCGAGGGCGGCTGCCAGGACGGGAACAGCCACGTGGACGGCTGCGTCCGTCCCGTCCGTCCCGTCCGCGCCCGAGCGTGGACGGGAGCCGGGAGCTGCGGCGGCTGCCGTGGCGAGCCTGTCAGCAGTCGTCGCCGTCGTCGCCGTCGTCGCCGTCGCCGCGGTCGCCGCGGACGTCTCGTCGGCGTGCGCGGCGTGTGTCCGGGCGGCCTCTCCCGGGTGGGCGGGAGGCAGTCCTCGTACTCCGCCCAGTGCCCGTCCGTCAGCGCGTCGCGAATACACGTACCACCGCCGGGTGTTCGTCCGGGTAGCGGGTGCGGGAGCCGGCACGGCCCGGGAGGCCATGGGTCGTGCCGCGATCCGTATCCGGGGCCGGGGTGTGGCCGCGAACCGTCTCCGCGGCGCGCGGCCGGTGGAGCGGGGCGGGGCTGTGGCCGACGGGTTCCTCAGCCGTATGCATGAATCCTCCTTCGTGGCGGTGGAGTCGTCGTCCGACGGGGCGTCCGATGCCGGTCGGCGGACGCCGTACGGCGCCGGGCACCCGGCCGCCGGCAGGCGGTGCGGGATCCACGGTCGTCGGCCGGGTGCTCACAGGTGGCCCGTCTGGATCAGTACGTCGGCCGGCAACCGGTCGTGGGCGGCGCTCTCGGTCCGGCGCAGCGCGGCGACGGTGGCCGACCAACCGGTCAGGACCAGGAGGCAGACGCCCGCGATGAACCAGCCGTCGTGACCGGATCGGTCCAGGGTGAGCGCCGTGGCCGGGGCGAAACCGCCGAAGACGGCGTCCGCCACGCCCTGGGAGAGGCCCACACCCAGACCCCGCAGCTCCACCGGGAACATCGAGGTCATGGCCTGGGGCAGGGCCAGGCCCTGGAAACTGGACAGCAGCATCCCGACACCGCAGGCCAGCACCAGACCGCCGTAGCTCGGGGAGAGCGTGGTGTACAGCGCCGGTAGGGCGACCAGGAAGCCCAGGCTGGTGAGGGCGAGCACTCCGCGTAGCCCGATCCGCTCGCCGAAGTAGCCAAGTGGCAGCACCAGAATCAGGAGCAGGCCGGTGACCAGGGTGCTCGCTCCCAGGACGGTGGAGGGTGAGGCGCCGAGCCGTTCCTGGGCGACGGTGGGCACGATGACCGCGAAGGTAGTGGTGGAGGCGGAGGCCGCGGCGGCCAGCGCCGCGACCGTCAGCAGCGCGCGCCAGTGGGAGGCGAGGACCCGCAGCGGTGGCCGGCGGGGGCGCGCCTGCCGCGCGGCCGTGGCCCGGAGGTTCAGGAAGGCGGGGGTCTCGGGCAGGCCGCGCCGCAGCAGGCACAGCAGGAGCGACAGGGACCCGGCGACGAGGAAGGGCACCCGCCAGCCCCAGGACACCAGCGCGTCGTGGGAGAGGACCGATGACAGCAGGGTGCCGAGCGCCGACGCGGCGAACCCGCCCGCCGTGCACGTGAAGATGAAGTAACTGCCGTACCGCAGCCGTGACTTGTCTGTCGCCACCTCCATGAGGTAGGTCACCGCGGTCGGCCACTCGGCGCCGAACGCGAGCGCCTGGGCGCTGCGGGCGAGGACCAGCAGAACCGGTGCGCACACGCCGATCGTCGCCGATCCGGGAAGTGCGCCCATGGCGAGCGAGGCGACGCCGGCCACGCTCATCCCCAGCACCATGGCCTGCCGGCGGCCGGACCGGTCGGCTATGTATCCGCCGAGCGCACCACCCACCGGGCGCAGCAGCATGCTGCCGCCGTAGACGAGGAACGCGCCGACCGTGGCCCCCACCTGGTCGCCGCCGAAGAACTCCTGGGCGAAGACCGGTGCGAACAGGGAGTAGACGATCCAGTCGAAGAACTGGAGGAAGTTGCCGCCCGTGACCACGAACCGGGCTCCGCGGCGGACTTCCACGGGGGCGGTCATGACACCGCCGGATTGCCGGACGCGTCTTCACGAGAAGAGACGGACCATGCGTGGTCAATGGGTTCCTGAGCAGTCCGCAAAGGCACGACGCGCCCTCCAATAAAGTTCCACGGCCGCACCAGAGGGAATTCGGAAATGAATCCGTGCGGTGCGGTGGGGTCTGTCGGTGAGTCGGTGGCACGGCCAGGAATTCGGCTGAATGCTCCGACGCTGAAAGACCGTAGGCCATCCGATGAGGGACCGTCAACCGAAAGGGGATTACCTGATGGAACCCCTTGTGGTGTGCCTGTCATGAGGGTGTGCGGATAGGGGCCGGTAGGGGTGGTAGGGGGTGGTCGGACTCCTTGCCGGGTCCGTAGATTGGAAGCCATCTGAGGCAATATCGAGGGGGGTGTGTTCCGAATGCCGATCGGAATTATCGAAGTCGGCCATTATGTGCCGGACAGGGTTGTCGGAAACAGCGAAATCGCCGACTGGGCGGATGTCCCTGAAGAGTGGGTCGTGGAGCGCACCGGAATCAGGGAACGGCGCTATGCGTCGCCCGGCACGGCGACCTCCGACCTGGGCCACGAGGCGGTGCGCGACCTGTTGTCCCGGCGGCCCGTGGCCGGTGGTGACATCGGGTGCCTGATCGTGGCCACCGCCACCCCTGACCAGCCGCAGCCGGCGACGGCCGCGGTGCTGCAGGACCGGCTGGGGCTGGACGGCGCCGCGGCCTTCGACGTGAACGCCGTCTGCTCCGGTTTCGTCTACGGGCTCGCGGTGGCCTCAGGAATGCTGTCGGCCGGCTCGTTCACCGGCCCCTATGCCCTGGTCGTGGCCGCGGACATGTTCTCCTCCGTGATGAACCGGCGTGACCGCAGGACGGTCAGCCTCTTCGGTGACGGCGCCGGGGCCGCGCTCCTTGGCCCGGTGCCCGAGGGGTACGGCATCCGCGCGTCGCGGCTGGTCTCGCACGGAAGTCTGCGGTCGCTGGTGGAGGTGCCGGCGGGTGGCACGAGAACGCCGCTCACCCCGCAGGCGCACCAAGCCGGAGAACACCTCTTCCGTATGGACGGCAGGGCGGTCGCCCAGTACGCGGTGAAGGTCCTCCCCGAGGTCGTCGAGGACGCGCTGAAGACCGCGGGGCTCGGCCTGGACGACATCGACCGTTTTATCTTCCATCAGCCCAATGTGCGGCTCCTGGAAAAGCTGACGGCCGAATTGGGAATCGACCCGGACCGGGTTCAGGTGACAGCCACGGAATTCGGCAATACCGGGGCTGCCTCCGTTCCCATCACACTGCGGGCAGCTCAGGAAAAGCAGCCTTTCCGCCGCGGTGAACGAATCCTGTTGGCAGCGGTGGGCGGCGGAATGACGGCCGCGGCCGTCGTCCTCGTCTGGTTCTGAGAAGAGTTTTCCGATGCTCCCGGAAAAGCGGCGGCGTTGCTTTTCGCACGGGAGCCCAAACTTCGACACGTATGAGAAGGGTTTATCCATGGGTTATTCCTCGACGGACGCGGTGGGTACGGCAATCGAGGACGAAGAGGCCACCGATGCGGGCGGCGGCCGCTACGAGGTGCTCGACGGCCGTATGACGCAACAGGAGCTGCAGGAGGTGGTCCACTCGGTGATCCGGGGGGAGGGCCAGCCAACGCCCGAACTCCAGATGGGGTCCGGAAGCATTCTGACCTGGCTGGACGGGACCCGGGTGGAGGTCCGAAGCAGGCCGGTGCCGCATCCGGAACCCGGCACCCTGGACCACATCCATCCCGCGGTCGGCGCCCTGCAGATTCTGCTCACCGCCTCCGGTCCCCTGTCCGACGCGGCGGAGGCCACCTTCGACCGCCTCGTCGACGCGGTCGCGTTGCGGAGCCGGCGCTACACCGCCGCCGAGATCGACTCGATCGTGCGGGGCATGCCGCTGGTCGCGCGCTACGCCACCCCCGAACCGGCCTTCGCCGGCTGGGCGTTGATCTTCCGCGACCACTACGTCGAGAACAGCGTGGGCTTCCTGCTGGGCATGGAGCGCGCCGGTATGGACCGTGAATGGATCTTCGCCTTGTCGAAGGGCGACCGGACCCTGCACCGCGACCGCGTCCACGCCTGGTTCCTCGACCACGGGTACCGGAGCGACACGCTGGACAACTCGGTCATCAACGGTACGGCCGACACCGGCGCGCTGGCGCACGCCCTCGGAGTCAACGCACGGGTGGACGACTTCATCCGCCGTGCGCACGAGGCCGGCCGGAAGGTCCTGGTCATCGACGATGGCGGGCTGCTGGCCCAGGGCTACGGCGCCCGCGGCGTACTCGAGGGGAACATCGACGCCGCCGTGGAACTCACTGTCAGCGGGCTCAAGCGGATCGTCAACGCCCCCGGCGAGCTGTCCGTACCCGTCATGAACATGGCCCGGTCGCAGCTGAAGACCATGCTCGGCTACAACGAGATCGCCGACTCCTGCGTACGCCGGCTGCGCGCCATCCTGCCCGGTGAGAAGTTCATCGGCAGGCACATCCTGCTGCTCGGCTTCGGCACGCTGGGGGCCCGGGTGGCGCACGCCCTGCGCTCCCTGGGATGCCGGGTCGGTGTGGTGGACCCCCAGGTCTTGCCGCTCATCACGGCCGCCGAGCACGGCTTCGAGACCTACACCAGCGCGGCCGAGGCGCTGCGCGAACACTCCCCGTTCCTGATCATCGGGAACAGCGGCGAGCTGGCCATCACCGCCGAGGACCTTGCGCTCCTGCCCGACGGGCTCTATCTGGCGGGCTTCGCCACCAAGGACTTCAGCCTCCTCACCGAGGGCTTCCCCGGAGTGCGCTCCGCGACCGTGCCGTTCGTCGGCGTACGCCACACCCTGCAGAGCGGCGCCACCGTGACGGTCCTGGGCGACGGCCGCTCGTTGAACCTGTTCGAGTACGAGGGAATCGCCAACCGTGGGTACGACGCCTACCGGGCCGGGACGCTCATCGCGGCCAAGGAGCTCTGCCGGAACGCCGACGGGCTCCCTCCCGGCCTTCATCTGGAACCCGTCGACCGGGCGATCGACGAGGCCGGCCTGTTCGAGGCGTACTACCACGAGTACCTGGTCACCGGAGGACGCCGCCCGCAGGCCGGAACCGTTCCCGCCGACGCTCCGCTCGTCGCACGGTGAGGCCCCAGGTGTCCAGGACCCACGTGTGCGTGATCGGCCACGGCACCGCCGGCCGACTGCACGAGCGACTGCTGAGCGACCTCGGATTCCGGGTGAGCCTCGTCGATCCCGCGCAGACCGCGACCTCCCACCGGGCGCCGGTCTTCGGCGGCCTCTCGGACCTGCCGGACGACCCGCCGGTCGACGTGTGGTCGGTGTGCTCGCCCACCGCCACCCACGTGGAGAACGTGGCGGCCGTGCTGGCCGTCGACCCCGCGGCCAGGCTGCTGGTGGAGAAACCGGTCTGCCGGTCGTGGGAGACCTCCGCGCTGCTCTCCCTGCTCGCCCGCCACGACCGGGCCCGGCTGGTGGTGATGGACCAGTACAGCCACGCCCAGGCACTGGCGCTGTTCCGCTCGGCCCGGCAGGAGTTCGCCCCGGGGCACCCGCTGCGCGCGCTCCGCGTCGGCTTCGGCAAGGACCGGTTGGCGGACATCGCAGCCGGCCGGTTCGTCGATCGCGACCACGGGGTCTTCGGCTACGAGTGGCTGCACATGCTCGCGCTGGTACGCGGCCTCCTGCCGTCCGCGACGTACGACCGATATCTGAGCACCGAGCCGGACAGCGGTTCCCTGCGGGTCGCCGCCGATCCGGAACTCGTCAGCACCGCTGCCTACGAGACCGTGACGGTGGACGGCACGGCCGTCGAGCTGTACTCCACCATCGCGGGAACGGACACCACCGGCCAGGTGCCCACACCGCCGTGGTTCGTCCCCCGCTCCGCCGAGGAGAGCAGGCAGCGGTACGTGGAGGCGGTCGCGGGTCCGGTGCGGTTCAGCCTCCACCTGGACCCGGTCGTCCTGCCCAACGGGACCCCGCTGCCGCGCAACATGCACCATCTGAGCGCGGAGGGCCCCGGTCTGCGGCGGGAGTGGATGATCCACGACTCTCCTCTGGAGAACGCCCTGCGCTCGGCGATCGCCACGCTGCTCGGCCACCCGGAGCCGGCCGGTCCGGACCTCCGGGGCATCACGCGCATCGGCCGACTCGCCGCGTCCTCCCGGTCCACCGCGCGGGAGCCGCTCACGATGTCTCCCCCCGCCACCCCTTCCGCCCGCCTGTGAGGTCATCCGCCATGCGCATCTGCCTGGTCACTCCCAGCAATCGATTCGACCAGTACTTCATCCAGGTTCCGCTCGACGTCCTGCTGGCCGCGGGTCAGCTCCGCGCCGAGGGCCACTCCGTCACCGTGTGGGACCAGCGGCTGGAGGACTCGGCGCCCACCGTGGACCAACCGGACATCGTGGTGGTCTCGTCCGCCATCGCCGACCGGGCGCAGTGCTACCCCCTGGACATCGGGCCCGTCCGCGTGGCCGCCGACCGGGCCCGACAGGTCTTCCCCACGGCCCGCACCCTGGTCATCGGCCCGCACGGCACGCACCTTCCCGAGGCGACCCGGAACGCGCTCGCCGCGGACCACATCGCCATCGGCGAGGCCGACTCCGCAGCGGTGCACGCCGTGCGCTGCCTGGAACGGGGCGTCACCGCACCGGTCCTGTCCGGCGACCTCGCCACCGTCGCCTCGCCCCTGGCCATCGTGGGCGACCGCTTCACACCTTTCCCGAACCTCCCCCTGGACGACTGGGCGCTGCCCGCCTACGACCTGGCGCCCATGGACCGCTACACCGCCGAGGTCGTCGTCGACGGCCTCCCGCAGCCCGGCCCCTGCGGCATGGTGCTGGCGGCGCGCGGCTGCACGTACGGCTGCACCTTCTGCCACCTGCCGTTCGGCACCCGTATGCGCACCGGACCGGTCGACCGTGTGATCGCCGAGATCGAGGCGCAGCGTGCGGCCGGTCTGGAGTTCCAGTTCTTCCTCGACTACGTCTTCGGCATCAACAAGTCCTTCTACAGCGAGATCTGCGACCGGATGAAGGGTCGCGGAATCGGCTGGGTCGGTCAGACCCGGGCCGAGATCGTGCTCAAGACCGATGTGCGGGAGTGGGCCGCCGCCGGCTGCCAGGGCATGTGGCTGGGCGCCGAGTCCCCCTCGGTCGCCGGCGCCGGCGTCCACAAGCGCGTCACCGAGGAGCAGATCCACGAAGCCGTGGTCAAGCTGCGCGACGCGGGGATCACGCCCTTCGCCTTCGTCCTGCTGGGACTGCCGAACGACGACGCCTGCATCTCGGACTGGCTGGTCGACTGGGCTTCGGGCATCCCCGCCTGGTTCGGCATCAACCAGTTGTTCCTGCGACCCGGGACCACCCTGTACGACCAGCATGCTCCGCAGTACAACGGCGGTGTCCTGCCCAGCACATGGGACCAGGTACAGCAGGTGACCGATCGGTACCGGGGGGCCTACCCGGCCGACCTCGACGACCAGGAGCGCCGGCTCACCGCACTGCCCAACTACCTGGGCAACGCCATCGCCCCGGTGGGATGAGGCAGCCGTGCTGACCTTCGGGATCATCGGATGCGGCTCCATCGGCGGCTTCCTGGGACGCCTGCTCAGCCGGGCGGACCCCGAACTGGCCGACCGGGCACGGCTGGTGGCGATCGCCGGCCGCGACCCGGCCGGCGCCAAGGCGCTGTCCGCCGAGCTGGGCTGCGAGCCCATGGACACGGCCGGCCTGCTGGCCCGGCCGGACATCGACGCCGTGATCGTCGGTACGCCGAGCGGAACCCACGCCGAGCTGGCGACCGCCGCCCTGCGCGCGGGCAAGCACGTGCTGGTGGAGAAGCCCATCGACGTGTCGACCCGGGCCGCCGACCGGCTGATCGCCGCCGCCCGGCGGGAGGGCCGCGCGCTCGGGGTGATCTCCCAGCACCGCTTCGACCCGGCGGCCCGGCTGGCGCGGGCCGCCGTCGAGAACGGAGAGCTGGGGCGCATCACGTCGGTGACGGTGGAGCTGCCTTGGTGGCGGGACCAGTCGTACTACACGTCCGGCTCCTGGCGCGGCACCCGCGAACTGGACGGCGGAGGTGCGCTGATGAACCAGGCGGTGCACGCGGTGGACCTGGTCCAGTGGCTGGTCGGACCGGTCGTGGAGGTCACGGCGCAGACGGCGCTGCTGGGCCACCACGGCATCGAGGTGGAGGACGTCGCCTGTGCGACCCTGCGTTTCGCCGGCGGCGCCCTCGGCTCCCTGCTGGCCACGACGGCGGCCTACCCCGGCCGTACGGCCCGCACGGCCGTGTACGGCGACCGGGGTTCGGTGGTCGTCGACAACGATGAACTGGCCTACTTCCACGCCGCACGCGACGGCGAACGAGCCCCCGCGTACGGGGCGTACGGCAGCGCCGACCAGTCCGCCGAGCACACGGCCTCCCAGCAGCGGGACCTGACCAGGGACCGCAACGGCCTGTTGTACCAGCCGCACCGCGACCAGGTGCTGGACTTCTGCGACGCGGTGCGCGACGGCCGTCCGCCCCTCGTGGACGGACCGGCCGGACGGCAGGCGGTGGCCGTGGTGACGGCCGTCTACGAGTCGGCCAGGACCGGCTCCCGGCAGCGACTGGACAGCGGAACCGGTCCCGAACATCCCGAACAGGAGAAGAACCAGTGAGCGACGTCGTGCACGACAGCGTGAAATCATCTCTCGCCCAGCTCTTCGACCGCAGCGCCCCGACCTACGAGAAGGTCGGCGTCGACCACTTCGCGGACCTGGGACGGCGGCTGGTCGACCGCGCCGGCATCACGGCCGGGGAGCGTGTCCTGGACGTGGGATGCGGAACCGGCGCCGTGCTGGTCCCGGCGGCCCGCGCGACCGGACCGGGGGGCGAGGTCATCGGCGTCGACCTCTCGGCGGGCATGGCGGCGCGCGCCGAGGAGGAGATCGTGCGGCGCGGTCTGCACCAGGCGCGGGTGGTGGTCGGGGACGCGGAGACGCTCGCCGCGGACGACATCCCGGCCGACCCGGAGAGCTACGACGCCGTCCTTGCCGGGATCTGCCTGTTCTTCTATCCCCGGCCGGACGAGGCCATGGCCCGCTACCGGCGGCTGCTGAAGCCGGACGGACGGTTCGCGCTGTCCTGGTGGGGGAGGCCGGATCCCCGATGGGACGCGGTATTCACGGCCAGCGCCCCCTTCGGCCGCGGACCGTCCTCGCACGCGCTGCCCGGCGACAGCCCGTTCCGTTCGGTCGAAGCCCTGCACGCCGCGCTGTTCAAGGCCGGGTTCGACGACGTGGACACCGTCGAGGAGGACTGCGTCACCCGCTTCGACAGTGACGAGCAGTGGTGGCAGTGGGTGTGGTCCACCGCGGGCCGTCAGTTCTGGGAGAGCGTGCCGGAGGAACTGCGACAGGACGCCGTCGCCGCCGTGAACGCCGAGCTGGCCCGGCTGAAGGCCGCCGACGGCAGCCTGTCGAGCACCTCGAAGGTGAGGTTCACCCTGGCCAGGAGGGTGAGTTGAGGACCGCCCCGGCCGACGTGGATCCCGCTGCCGCGACCGGCCGACACCCGCTGTTCTCGACCGAGTGGTTCGCCTGCGCGACGGCCGGGTCCGCCCGACTGCCCCTCGACGAGTCCTCGGCGATCCGTATCCGACTGGACGTCACCGACGCCCCCCGGGGCACCGCGGACACCCTGCTGATGCTGGCCGACCTGAACACCGGGACACTCCGGTTCCTGCCGGGTCCCGCGCCCGAGCGGCCGACACTCGCCTTCACCCTCACCCACGCCGACGCCGGAACGCTGCTCTTCGGCGACCAGGAGCAGCGCGTACGGCTGTTCGAGCACGGCGGGCTGCGTCTGGAAGGGGCGTTCCTCTTCATCTTCTTCCTCGACCGCCTGCTGGCGCAGGACGCGCCAGGAACGCTGTCCGCTCTCCGGTCCCGCACCGTCGGCCTGCCCGGCGGACCCGCCCCCACCCGGTGGCCGGACCTGGCGGGGGCGGGCCCGGCCCCGGAGGAGAAGGCCGCGCTGCAGGAGGCGGAAGAGGTGTTGCCGCGGACCATGGCGGCGCTTCGCGCGGAAGTCGGCGTCAGCACCCCCGGAGCCCAACTGTACGTATCGCACCGGGCATCGGGCGCCGTCGTCTCGGCCGCCCTGGGCGAGAGCCGGCCCGGTACGGCCTTCGCCCGCGACTCCTGGCCCATCTGGTACTGCTGCTCCAAGGCCGTCGGAGCCGTGGCCATCGGCCGGTTGTGGGAGCAGGCCCTGGTGGACCCTGAGGACCCGGTCGCGACGTACCTGCCATGGTTCCGCGACAGCGGCAGGGAGAACATCACCCTCTTCCAGATACTGACCCACACGACACCGGTGCCCATGGCACTCGATCCGCTGCACGGCAGCTGCGCCGCGCCCGTCGAGCTGCGGCGCGAGCAGCTGAGGACGATGACGGTCCCGCCGGACAGCCGTCCGGGCGAACGCATCAACTACGCGCCCTGGTGGGCGTGGTTCCTGCTGGCCGAGGTGGTCAGGGCGGTCGACGGCCGCAGCTACGAGCGCTACCTGACCGAGGAGATCCTGGCGCCCTGCGGGATGGACGACACCCGGGTGGTGCTCACGCCGGAGGAGTACCGGGCGGCCGCCGACCGGCTGCCGCTGATCCACATCGCCGGCGGTGGGTTCCCGGTCCAGCCGACCCACTGGTACGCCACCGAAGCGGCCTGCACCCGGCCGATATTCGGGCTCAACATGCGCGGACCGGTCCGCGACCTCGGCCGCTTCTTCGAGATGTTGCTGGCCGGTGGCCGGGGGAGGAACGGCCGGGTGCTGCGGCCGCAGACCGTGACGGCCATGACGTCCCGTCAACGGGTAGGACTGACCGACCCGTTCGGCAACGCGGACTGGGGACTCGGCTTCCGTGTGGAGTCCCGTCATCTGGGCGAGGCGTACACGGCCTTCAGCCGCCACGCCTCACTCCGCGCCTTCGGGCACTACGGACTGTGGACGTCCCTCGCCTTCGCCGACCCGGACGCCGGTCTCGTCGCCGCGCTCCACCTCAACGGCAAGACCCTGCAGGACGATCACCAGCGGCGGACCCTCGCCATCGGTGACGCCCTCTACCAGGACCTCGGTCTCTCGTGACCGAGGCCGTCACGAAAGGAGAACCGATGGCCCCGGTCCCGGTCGACGCACGGTCACCGCACAACGTCATCGCCCTCGCCACCGCCCCCTGGAGCTCGAAGGCGCTGCTCGCCGCGATCGAGTGGGGAGTGTTCACGGAGCTGTCCCGACGCGAGGGCACCGTCGCCGACCTGTGCGGGCGCATGGACATCGAGGACGGCAACGTGCCGGAGTTCCTCGACATCCTGGTCGCGCTGGGCCTGCTGGACCGGACCGACGGCGTCTACCGGAACGCGCCGTCGGCCGACACGTACCTCAATCCGTCCGAGCACGGTGGCGACATCACCGCGTACCTGTCCTTTCTCAACGCCGGCCGCGACGGCTGGTCCAGGCTGACCGACGGTCGGGTATCCGGTGGTGGCGCCCGGTCGGCGGGGGCCTCCTCCAGTGCCGCCTTCGGCGAGGCGATCGCCGCCTTCGAGCGGTTCACGGGCTTTGCCGGCGGCTCCGAGTAGGCGGATGCGGGAGCTAAACATTGAGGGACGACTGCCGGACCTAAACGTTTGTGAAAGTCTCCTCAAACTGCTCTCCTGTAAACAGTAAGAGGGGCCCAGCAGGGCAGATGGGCGCTGATATCTTTTTCCGACGGGGACCAGAGGATGATTCTGTGAACGCATAGGCGGTATCGTGGATTCGTGCAGTTACAATCCGCATGCAAAAACGCTTGATGAATTACTGGCGGGAGATGAACAGTCCGAGGGTGGCGTCATCATTCTCCACGGAGGACCAGGAACCGGGAAGACCTCGGCATTGCGCAGTCTCCGAACACACTGGACCGCTTCGGGGTCACTTTACCTGGCAGCCACTGGATTTCACAACGAACGTGAAGTACTTGGCAGCACGATCGAGCAGCTCACGCAGACTCCCGGAATACCCGACCCGCTACAAGGGACCCTGCGGCAGCTCATGGACCGCCTGACCGCACCCGCCGCGAGCGCCGCCGCGAGAATCCGCTGTCTGCACGGGTTCGTCGCCACGCTGACCGGCACGGCGCGGCTTGCGCGGCCGGCGATCGTCGTGGACGACATGCACAACGCGGATCGGGCCTCGCGGGCCAGCCTTCTCCACATCGCCCGGCGCGCCCGGGACGTCGGCATCGTCGTGGTCTTCTCCTGTACCCGGGATTTCTGGGAGAGCGGGGTCCACAGTCCGGGCCTCCTGGGGCTACCCGACTGCCGGACGGTCGAGGCGAGCGCCCTGTCGGATCCCGACATCCGGATGTTGCTGGAGGGGGAGGTCGGTGCGGAGGCGGCCGCCGCTCTGGCCTGCTCCGCGCACCGGATCAGCGGGGGCAACCCCAGGCTCGTCGCCGGGCTCCTCCAGGATCTCCGTACGGACGGTGTGCCGCCCGAGGCGTCGCCGGGTCCGGTCGGGGGCGCCCTGCGGGCGGCCTACCGGGCCGGCCTCGCACGTCACCCCGCGCTCTGGGACTGCGCCCTGGCCCTGGCCGTGCTCGGCGACGGCGGCACCTCCGCGCAGGTGGCCCGGCTGTTACGGCGTGAGGCCGACGAGGTCGCGCACCAGATCGAGGAGCTCAACCGTGCGGGCTTTCTCCGGGACGGCGCGTTCCGGCATCCCGGCATCCGTACCGCGGTACTGGAAGGGGCGGACCGTGTCGAGCGCTCCTCCCTCCACCGGCGTGCGGTCGCGACACTGCGGGCCGACGGGGCGTCGTTCCGCACGCTCGCCGGGCATCTCATCGCCGCGGACCGCGTACCGGACGAGGTGGAGGTGTCGATCCTGCTGTCCGCGGCACGCGAGCGGCTGTCGCGCGGCCAGGCGGAGGAGGCGCTCAGCTGTCTGCGGCTGGCCGACCGGGCCGAACTGGACGAGCAGACCCGGGCGGACGTCTCCACCGACCTGGTCGACGCTCTCTGGCACGTCAACCCCGCTGCGGCCAGGCAGGACGCCGAGTTGCTGCTGGCCGCCATGTCCGCGGGGCTGCTCAAGGAGCACGGGCTGCGGCTCCTCATCCCCTTGCTGCTCTGGTTCGGGCGCCACGAGGAGGCCGAGGAGGCCATCCGCAGTCTGGAAAAGCTCCCCCCGTCCGCCCAGGGCGGGGAACGGACCCGGGACCTGGCGTTCCTCGTCGGGTACCTCCGGCCGGAACTGCTCGACGCTCTCCCGGCATCTCCGGTGGACCCGACCCGCTCGGATGTCACGCCGGCGGCTCAGCTGGGAAAGTCCGTAACCCCGCCCTTCGGCAGTACCTGGATCGATATCACCTCGCGTGAGCGGCCTTCGCTGTGCTCTTCGCCGACGGACGGCGAGGGGATAGGCACCTGTATTCGGCGAGGGCCGACCGCTCCGAATCTGTCGCGGTTCTGGGATCGCAATGTCATATATCTGCTGGAACTCCTCCAGCACGGGCATCTGCTGGACACCGACCGCCTGTGCGGGGAGTTACTGAATCGGTTGCCCGCAGCCGAATCGCCGGGACGTCGGGCATTTCTGACCGGCCTGCAATCACATGTGCGGATGCTTCAGGGGGACCTGCGGGCGGCGGTGCGACTGGGCGTCGCCGCGTTGGAATTGCTTCCCCTGCATAGCTGGGGGGTCGCCATCGGCGCTCCGCTGTCCGCGCTGATCACCGCCCATACCTTTCTGGGTGAAACGGACGAAGCCGCTCGTTACCTGGAATATCCGGTCCCATATGAAATGATGAAATCATACTTCGGTGCGGCGTATCTGATGTCGCGCGGACATCACTTTCTGGCCACCGGCCGTCCGGACGCGGCGTTGAGCGACTTCACCGCGTGTTCCTCGCTGACCGCCGGGCAGCGAGGAACGCCCCTCGACCTGATCGGCTGGCGCAGCAGCGCCGCGGAGGCGCATCTGGCCATGGGGGCGCCGCAGTTGGCCCGGCAGCTGGTCACCACGGAGCTCTCCCTCCTCAGCAGCCGCCCCAGCCTTCCCCGGGGGCGCGCGCTGTGCACCCTCGCCGCCGTCGACGAACCCGAACGACGGCGAGCGTGGCTGGAGGAGTCCGTGCAGACCCTGCGCGCGTGCGGCGGCCGCCTCTCGCTGGCGGGCTCACTCGCCGATCTCAGTCAGTTCCACATGGAGGCCGGCGACACGCAGCCGGCGCGCGCCCGGTGGCAAGAGGCGCTGCGCCTGACCGACGAGTGCGGCCTGTCTCGCGAGAGGGCTGAAGTCGCGCTCTGTCGACCCGTTCGATGGTCCGTGTCCCCGCTAAGCAAGGGGCCCGCCGATGGAGGGAGCGCAGTCGAGACGGACGCAGAGATCCTGTCGGAGGCGGAGTGGAAGGTGGCCACCCTGGCCGCCGGAGGCAAGTCGAACCGACAAATAGCCGCCGAGCTGTACGTGACGGTGAGCACGGTCGAACAGCACCTCACCCGTGTGTACCGGAAACTCTCGATCAAGCGACGGCCGGACCTCTCCAAGGTGCTGGGGGCATCCGGTCTCGGCATCGGTCGGCAGCACTCCTTCACCGGGAACATCAGCTGACCGCAGGCGCGGCGGCCGGGCAGCGGAAGCAGGACGGCGCACCCTGAACAAGGGTGCGCCGCCGCCCCGTTCCAGGAGGGGGACCAGCACTTCGCGTTCCGACGGCCTGAAACCGCCCGAGCCTGGAGGCGGGTTGCTTCCAGGGCGGGCGGATAGGCGTCGGCGGCATGGACACGTCCGGCCCCCAGCAGCAGGACCGTTCGCGCGGGGTCCTGGCTGAGGCGGGCCGCGAGGACCGCACCGGCCGAACATCCGCCGCCGACGACCACATCGGCAGTCGGGGGTACGTCGGACATGGCGATCCTTTTTGTGGTGCGGGCGGTTGAGCCCGGTGGTCGCGTCGGTCGGCGAGCGTCACCTCACCTCCCGCTGTCCGGTGCCGCGTTCCGCACCGCCGAGCCGCGCGGCCAGGAAATGTCCGGCCCTGTCCAGCGCGGCGGCCGATTCGTCGAGGAGCGGACCGTAGGCCTGGAAGACGTGCGGCACCCGAGGGGTGACCTCCAGGGTGACCTCGACGTCCGCGGCGGCGGCTCGCTGCGCCAGGCGTACGGCGTCGTCGAGGAGGACCTCGTGCGTTCCGACCTGGATGATGAGGGGCGGCAGCCGGGACAGATCCGCGAAGACGGGGCTGATCAGGCCGAGCGCCGGGTCCTGTCCCGCCGTGTAGTCGGCGACTCGGGGTTCGAGGAGCTCCCGGCTGAGCAGCGGGTCGGCCCCTCGCTTGGTCTCGATGGTGGTCCCGGCCAGGGTGAGGTCGGCATACGGCGACATGACGTAGGCCGCGGCCGGCAGGGGCAGCCCGTGATCGCGGGCGTTGACCAGAGTGGCGACGGCGAGTCCGCCGCCCGCGGAGTCGCCCGCGAAGACGATGTCCGAGGCGGCGACGCCGTCGTGCAGGAGGGCTTCGTAGGCTGCCGACGCGTCGTCCACCGCCGCCGGATACGGATGTTCGGGGGCGAGCCGGTAGTCGACGGAGAAGACCTTGGCACTGGTCCGCCGGCCGACCTGCGCGGCCAGGCCGGCGGAGCTGAAGGCGTCCCCCAGGACGTAGACGCCGCCATGGAAGTAGAGGACGACGTGCCGGGGTTCGACGCCTTCGACCGTGATCTCGGCGGTGGGGACACCACCCAGTGTCGTCGGCTTCACGGTCACATCGGCGGGCAGCGGCTGCGATGTCAACTCGCGCAGCAGCCGCCGCTGTTCGCTTACATCGCTGTCGACCGGGAGGGCGGACTGACGCAGGATCACGTCGAGGGAATCCTGTTGCTCGGTGCTCACGGAGCGTCTCCCTTCAGTGGGGGCGCGCACTCTGCTCGCCCGGGCCGGTCCGAGGGGTCGAGTCGGAGCCGGGGCAGGACTCTGCGGACCTCGAGGAGATCAAGGCCCAGGGACTCGATCTCGGAGAGGACGCCGAAGAGCGCCGCGGCGTCCGGCAGCAGCCCGGTGAGCACGGTTTCGGTGCCCTGCTGCTCCGGCACGAACGCCGGGAACGCCGTCAGCAGAGTGGGCCCGAGGTGGCCGTTCACCCGGATCTGATACTGGACGGGGTCATCACCCATGCGCTCATGGTCGTCAGCGGTCAGGTGAATCCGCGTCACCGGAATCCGGTGATCGTACGAGGCTCAGGTACGGCCGTTGGACAGCAGCCGCAGCTCACGGCCGCGCTGCACCGCCGAGGATCGGTCCCCGGCGCCGAGCTTGGCGTAGATCCGTCGGATGTGGGTGTTGACGGTGTTGAGCGAGACCGACAGTTCGGCGGCGATCTCGGGCCGGGTGAGGTTCGTCGGCAGGTAGCGCAGGACGCGCAGCTCGCTGGGGCTGAGCTCCTCGGCAGGCCTCGGAGCCGACCGGTCGGTACCGGCCGGGGCGTCGCCGCGGACGGCGTCGAGGATGTCGGCGACCAGCGCGGCGTGCGACGTCCTGTGGTGCACGCTCACAAGCAGTTCCCCGGCGCCGGTCATCGCGAACGGCAGGATCAACCGGTCCGGCTCGGCGAGGCTCAGTGCCTCTTCGACGGCCGCCCTCGCAGCATGGTCGTCGCCCAGGTCGCGGCAGGCGAACGCGTCCAGCAGCCGGGCCTCGATCGGGGTGAGGAAGGAGTTGACGGGGGCGGTGCCGTCCAGGACCGACCGGAGCTCGCGGCGGGCGCCGGCGGGGTCGTGCTCGGCGAGGCGGATCACCGCGGCCGCGGTGCGGACTTCACCGGTGGCGGCCTGCCGGTCGTCGAGGGCGGCGAGTTTCGCCCGCGCCTGGTCGACCATCCCGAGGCGGGCCTGGGCGGCCATCGTCCAGGCCGTGACCTGGTACGACAGTCCGTGCCGGCCCGCCATGTGCGCCTGCACCTGCTCGGCGGCCGTCAACTCGGCCAGTGCCTCGCGGTGTTGGCCGCGCGCCGCCGGAAGCATCGCGGAGATCAGCCGCACCAGCAGCCGGACGCCGGGTTCGCCCTCGGACCGGGTGGCGTCCCGTGCGCGGTTCAGCCACTGCTCGCCCTGGCCGAACTCGCCCGTGAAGATCAGCGTCCCGGCCAGGCACGCCTGCGCGGGCGCGATCACCGGCTCGGCCTCCCAGCCGTACCGCGCGGCCAGCGCCACGGCCTCCTCGCAGCGCTGCCTGACCAGGGCGAAGGAGTGGCTGCCTGAGGCGAATCCCAGGTGGGCACGGCAGGCGACCTCCAGGTAGGGGCGGCCGATGTCGCGGGCGAGCGCCGCGCCCTCCAGAAGATGCCGCTCACTGTCGGCGAGCCGCAGTGACCAGGCCTCGGTGACGCCCAGATTCAGAAGTACGAGGGCTCGCAGGTCGCCGGCGAGCGCGATCTCGGCGTTGGACTGGCCGGCGGCGGGGGAGGGCAGCGCGTCGGCCTGCTCGAAAACCGCGTCGAAGTGCCCCCGCAGCCGGGCCAGTAGCAGATCCAGAGACGTGATCGCCGTCCGCAGCCGAGGCCGGCGGTCGGGCGGTGCCGAGGCGGCGTACGACCTGGCGATCTCGAGGTGCGCCTGGGCCTCCTCCAGGCGGTACTGGTACAGGTCGGCGTTGGCGTGCACCAGGGCCAGCTCCGGGTGTTCCTCGCTGGCGCGGGCCGGGAAGGAGCGCAGCAGGGCCACCACCGTGCCACCCTGCCCGTCGAGCGTGAGGCTGACGGCGTGGTCGGTGAGCAGGCGGGCCGCCTCGCTCCAGTCGCCGGCGGCCTGCAAGTGCCGTACGGCATCGGCTGCTTGGGCGTGTTCGGCGAACCAGCGGGCGGCCAGCCGGTGCAGTTCCGGGACGGCTTGCGGGAAGGTGCGGCGCAGTTCCAGCCGGAGCAGGTCGGCGAACAGGCGGTGGTAGCGGAACCAGGTGCGGCCGGGATCGAGCGACACGACGAACGCGTTGGCTTCCTCCAGGTCCAGCAGGATGCGTTCGGACCCGGTCGCGCCGGTGAGCAGATCGGCCAGTTCGCCGTTGATCCGGTCGGGCAGGGAGGTGCGCAGCAGCAGCCGTTGCACGTCGGCCGGTTGCCGCTCCAGCATCTCGGCCATCAGGTACTCGGCGACCGTACGGTGACTGCCGGAGAACTCGGCGACGAACCGTTCGGGATCCGGGTGCCCGGTCAGCGAGAGCACGGCGAGCCGCAGCCCGGCCGCCCAGCCCTCGGCACGCTGGTGCAGCCTGCCGGACACATGGTCGGGCATTGCTACACCGCAGGCGGTGAGGAGGTCACGGGTCTCGGTCTCGGTGAAGCGCAGTTGCGCGGCGCGGATCTCGGCCAGTTCGCCGCTCAGCCGAAGCTTGTGCAGGTGCAGCGGCGGGTCGTGGCGGGTGGCCACGATCGCGTGGACGCCGTCGGGGAGGTTCGTCAGCAGGGTCGTGAGCTGCTCGACGGCCTCGGCGGAGCTGAGTTCGTGCAGGTCGTCGATGACGAGGTAGAAGGTTCCGCCGGATGCCGTGATCTCGGACAGGACCTTGTCCACCATGGCGCCGCCGTTGAAGCCGGGGGTCACGGGCGGCGGCTGGCCGGCGCCGTCGGTGCCGGCCACGGCGCGGACCGCGTCCAGCAGGGCGAGCCAGAACAGTTGCGCGTCCTGCTGGCCGGGCCGTACGGACAGGAACGCGATACGGCGGTCCTGTCGCGGCCGGTCGGCCCAGGCGCGCAGCAGTGACGTCTTTCCGCTGCCGGCGGGCGCGGAGATCATCGTCACCCGCTTCTCCGCCGCGCGGTCCAGGGCGGCGATCAGGTCGCGGCGGTCGATGAGACCGGGCCGGCTCCGTCCCGGTGCGCGGCCCGAGCCCGCTGTGGCCGGCAGGTCGGGCCTGGCGCCATGTCCTTGGGGCACGCCGTCAGCGTAGCCGACGCGAATCACCGCATCCCGGCGACGACCAGTCACCTTCGCGGCGGCGATCCTGAGCATGCGCCGAAGGGCGTATGAAGATCATCCACCGTACGAGCCGACGGGAGACGGCGTGAGAGAAGGCGGACGGGATCTCGGCGGGACCTTTCCGCTCGGCCCGCGACGGGTGCACCGGACCGGCTACGGCGCGATGCAACTCGCCGGCGACGGGGTCTTCGGACCCCCGCGCGATCGCGACGAGGCACTGCGGGTGCTGCGGGCCGCGGCCGACGCCGGGGTGGACCACATCGACACCGCGCAGTTCTACGGAGCGGGCACGGTGAACGAGCTGATCCGAGAGGCGCTGCACCCCTACCCGGACGGCCTGGCCATCGTGAGCAAGGTGGCCGCCCGGCACGGCGCCGACGGCTCGTTGCTGCGCTTCGACGAGCCGCACCAGCTCCGCCAGAGCATCGAGGAGAACCTGGCCACGCTCGGTGTGAGCAGTCTGGCGGCTGTCAACCTGCGCGTGATGGACCCGTCCGAGGCACCGGAGGGCCAGTTCGACGCCCAACTGGCGGCGCTGGTCAAGGCCCGCGACGAGGGGCTCATCGAGGGCGTCGGCCTCAGCAATGTCTCCCGGCGCCAACTGCTGAGAGCCGTCGCGCAGACGGAGATCGTCTGTGTGCAGAACCTCTTCAACCTGGCGGACCAGCAGTCCATGGACGTACTCATCGAATGCGCGGAACGGAACATCGCCTTCGTTCCGTTCTGCCCGCTGGGGTGGCCCGGTGAGGTGCGGCACCGGATCCTCGGCCATCCTGCCGTCACGGCGTCGGCCGGCCGACTGGGGGTCGCCCCGGCGCAGATCGCCCTCGGCTGGTTGCTCGACCTCGCCCCGAACGTGCTTCTCATCCCCGGAACCCGCACACGCGCGCACCTGGCCGAGAACATCGCCGCCGCCGGCTTCGTACTCGACGACACGGCTCGTGCGGAGCTGAGGGGGCACTTTCCCGCCGCCTGACTGCGTGGCAGCACACCAACCCGTTCGCTTAGGCTCGCGGACATGGCAGATGTGTTTGCGGGCGTCCGTCTGCTCGGGCCGCCGGCTACCGACGGAGAGTACGTCGCGCTGAGCGAGCACGAGACAGTTCACTTGCATGAGTACACGCGGATCTATGCCGTGCCGGGCCTCTATGAGCATGTCGTCCAGGACCGGCTAAAGTGCAGATCGCCGCAGGTCGCGGCCGAGGGCTTCCTGCGCGCGGCCGCGACCCTCGGTTTGGAGCCGGGCTCGATGACGGTCCTCGACGTCGGCGCCGGCACGGGACTGGTCGGCGAACTGGTGCGTCGCGGTGGCGTGGCCCAGGTCGTCGGGGTCGACTCGCTGGCGGCAGCGCGCGCGGCGAGTCTGCGGGACCGGCCGGGCGTCTACGCCGACTACGTGGTCGGCGACTTCTCGCGCGGCGACGAACTCCGTGAGGCACTAAGCCCGTACGCGCTCGGGGGGCTGGTGTCGGCCGGAGCGTTCGGCGGCACGCATGCCACACCGCGGGCGCTGGACTACGCACTCGCGGTCCTGCCGTCCGGCGCTCCCGTGGTCTTCACGATCGATGAGCGGTGGATGGACGAATCGGACCCGGACGGGTTCGGTGCCGCCGTCGAGAGGCTGGTGGCCGGCGGAACTCTTGTCGTGCTGGAACGAAGCCGGTTCCGGCACCGGGTGACGACGACCGGCGAGCCGATCTTCTACGAGCTCGTCGTGGGCCGGACCGGGGGGGGTGAGGCGAACGACCTCACTGGCCCGCCCCCGGGCGGAGCGGGCCAGTCGGCAGGCAACTCCCGATCGCCGCCCACCCGTTGAGCGCTGCGCCGAGGCCCGCTCCGGTGCGATCAGGGGTGGACCTGCGAGTCCACACCGAGGTCGAGGCGGAGTGATTCGAGGATGAGGAACGTCGTACTGGCCGTGTAGACGTCGGCGGCGGCGAGGACGCCGGTGTATTTCCTGATGACCGGCTCGGAGGCGTAGGCGACCTGGGCGGCCTGGTACGCCTTGACCGCGGCCCACACGTTGTTCCCGTACTTCGCGAAGTACGGCGTGGGGTCGACAGCCGTGAACGCCTTCTTGACGTTGTCGATGATGTCGTCAACGTACTGCTGGTGCACGACCATGTCGTGGCGGGTGCCGAGTCTGCCGATGTGGCCGCCGACGAAGTGCTTCCACGGGTAGCTCAGGGCCTTGTCGGAGGCGGCGATGGTGCCGGGGACGTCCTCGTTGAGATTGAAGCTGTCGAAGGGGACCCAGCCGGGCAGCAGGACGTCGACGAGCATGAGGGTGTTGCGCTCGGGCAGGTGGATGTAGACGTTGTCGGGGGTGTGGTTGGTGCCGTGCCAGGCCAGCTCGATGCGCTCCCCGCCGACGCGCAGCGTGTGGCGCTTGTCGAAGGTGACGTCCGGAACCGGCCGGGCCGGGTCGTTGTCGCGGGCCAGGAGCTTCTTGGTCTCGCTGTGGCCGACCCGGACCACGTTTCGGCCGAACAGCGACGACGCTCCGAGATGGTCGGCATGGTGGTGGGAGTAGACCAGGTGGGTCACCTTGTTGGGGACGCCGTTGGCTGAAGCGATCTCGTCGATGGCGCGCTGGAGGTTGTGCCCGATGGACGGGGGCGCGTCGAACAGCACGACACCTTCACGGGTCGTCAGGAACGCCGCCTGGTAGGTGCTGTCGGTCACCCAGTACAGGTTCTTCTCGATCCGCCCGACGTAGTAGCCCTGCGCGTTGACGGCGGGACCGAGCGCGGACGGTGGGATCGGCGCGTAGTCGGGAAGAGTGGCGGCCGATGCCTGGCCGGCCAGGGCGCCGTCGGCCAGCGCGGCGACGGTGGGGACGGCAGCCAGCGCGGCGCCGCGTGCGAGGAACGAGCGGCGGTTCGTCGAGGACATGGTGCTTCCCTTCGGGCGGTGGTGACGCACACGGGTGCATGACGTACGGGTCCGACCTGTCCGAGCCGGGGATCCGCAGCAAAGTGGATCTCGCTCGTCGACGATCGGGCGGCTGGGCGCCGTAGGCCGGCACGACCGCCTCGCCGATGTACACCGCGAGGAGCCATGACGATCACCTTTCGACTGCGGCCGAGCGTGGGCCGCGACCACAAGTGCCCTGCCACGCCACAGACTTGCCGTGGGACAGGTGAGCGGTCCTCACCGGATTCCGGTGATCTCCTGGAGGCATGCCGGCGGGCGGCCGATGACGGACGCGGCCGGGGGTGCCTCTACAGGGAGTGGGGGAGCTCGGTACGCAGCCGAGCCTTGAACGGCCCGGGGCTGCTACGCGCCGGGCATGCCCCGGGGCGGCGGTCGGGCCCGGTCCGCTCCCGGGCCCTACCGCTGTGGCACACCGGGGTGAGCGGCTGCTCGTCAGCCGGGGCCTTGGACTCGTATCAGCCGAAGACCTTGAACTCGTAGATGCGGGTGGCGGGGTCGGTCGTCTGGGTGGGGGTGGTGACGTTCAGCCGGACGTAGCGGGCGGAGGTGCCGGTGAGGGTGTGTGTGGTGACGCCGGCGGTGTTGGCGGTGGCCTGGGCGACGGTGGTCCAGGTCGTTGCGTTGGTGGAGACCTGAACGGTGTACGCCCGGGTGTTGTAGGTCGCGGCCTCGCCGCCCGCGCCGGCGTGGTCGATCTCGAGGCCGGTGAGGGTGTGTGCGGCGCCGAGGTCGACGGTGAGCTGCGACGGGGAGGTGAGGGAGCAGAACTTGTCGCTGTTCCCGCCGCTCACCGTGCCGTTGACTGCTTTGGCGGGCGTCTCGTTGCTGTTGCAGGAGGTGCTGCCCGTGGCGCTCTTGCCGAGAGCGAGGTTGGTGGGGCCTGTGCCACCGGCCATCGCGGCGCTCACCGAGGCGGCCCACTGCCAGGGCGCGCTGGTGCCGCCGGGCAGCGAGTTGAAGTACTCCCAGCCGGAAACTCCGCCGAAGGAGGGGTACTTGGCGGTGAGCGTGGCGAGGGTGCTGTTCAGAACGCTGGGATCGACGTAACCGCTGCCGCAGTTGGCCGGGTTGGTGAGGGTGCCCGCGACGACCCGGTCCGCGGGGATCACACCGCGGCTGATGATCGCGTCGTAGCCGCTGGTGGAGCTGAGCGAGCCCCAGCCGCAGTAGAACTGGGCGTTGAACCAGGCGATGGAGCTCGCGCGGTCGCGATAGAGCTGGTCGTAGTTGAAGCCGGAGAGGTTGCCGCCCCCGCTCAGCGCGGTGGCGACGGGCGCCAGGGTCACGATGAAGCCGGCGCCGAAGTCGGTGTGGAGCTGGTCGATGAGCCGTTCCACGCCGGCCAGGGACATGTACTCCTCGACGTCCAGGTCCAGGCCGTCGAGGTGGTAGGTGGACACCACGTTCTTCAACAGCGGGTAGTAGGTGGCGAAGTCGGTGTCCAGGCGCTGGAAGGTGCCCTGGGCGGCCCCGCCGACCATGCCGATCGCGTGCACGCCCTTCGCCTGCATCGCGGCGACGTCCGTCCACATCTGGTTGAACATCGCGTTGCCGGGCGGGTTGTCGTTCAGATGGACCGACAGGTCGCTGTTGAGATGGAAGGCGCCGATCAGCAGGTCGGTGACCCCGGTGTTGTTGTTGGTGAGGCCCAACGGGGAGACGTAGGACCCGTTGGAGTACTGGGTCTGGTAATAGACCACGACCCGCTTGCTGCTTGCCGCTGCCGCGGGTGTCCCGGTGCCGAACAGCACGGTCGCGGCCGCGACCAGCCCGGCCACCATCCGGACGAGCGTTCTCCTGACAGTCATGCCTTGGCCTCCTTGGCCCCTCGGGCGGGGGGTGGTCGCGGCGACGACCACAGCAGCCCCAGCCCCGATGACAATGTTGTCATGAACACTCCGATGTTGTCAGAGGTCATCTGACCGGTCGTTTCGTATACAGGTTTCGGGGAGTGCCACCACTCCCGGACCGCCTCCGTGTGTTGAACCCGTGAAGCCGGTCGTCGGGGCCGCCGCGTTGCGGGAGTCGCCTCAACGGCTCGCGCGTCGCAGGAAGTTGCCAAACCGTACGTGTGTCGGCACCTGGGAGAAGTTCACCCTCGTCGACGCGGGCAACGGCAACGTCGCCCTGCGCGCCCAGGCCGACAACCTCTACGTCTGCGCGGACAACGCCGGGACGTCACCGCTGATCGCCAACCGTACGGCCGTCGGCACCTGGGAGCAGTTCACCATGGCCACCGCGTAGTCCTCCTCTCTCTCGCGGGGCCATGGAGGGGAAGTCGGTGTCAGCCGACGCCGAGGCGTGCGACCAGGGAGTCGTGGATCTCGCCGGCTCGGACGGCCGTGGTGGACAGCAGGGTCGAGGTCAGTCCGTGGGTGTGCTCCGTGCCGCCCTGGAGGTAGATGCCGGCGGTGACCTCCGGCGCGACCTCCACGCGGTGGTCGCGGCCGACCCGGACGGCGTCGCCGTCGTCGCGCAGACACAACTTGGCGGATTCGCCCAACAGGGTGCCGATGCCCTGGGACCGGTACCCGGTGGCGTGCACCAGGAGGTCCGCCTCCAGGGTCTGCCGCTCGCCGGTCGGAAGGAACTCCACCGTGACGTCGAGGCGTTCACCCAGATTGGTCACGTCCCGGATGCGGGAGACGTTGAGGAAGCGCAGCCGCTCGCGGCCGTGCACCTTCTCCCGGTACGCGGTCGCGTAGAGCGCCTCGATGAGATCCATGTCGACGACCGAGTAGTTGGTGGAGCGGTGGTAGTCGACGAGTGACTGCTTCACCTCGGACGGAGCCCCGAAGTAGACGTCGACGGCCTCGGGGTCGAAGATCCGGTTGGCGAAGGGGCTGTCGTCGGCCGGCGTGTAGCCGTACTTGGCGAACACCGCGCAGATCTCGGCCTCGGGGAAGGCGCGGTGGAGGTAGTCGACCGCCTCGGCGGCACTCTGGCCCGCGCCGAGGACGACGGCCCTGCGCAAGGGGGTGCCCGAGGCCTGGAGTTCGGCGACCCGGGGCATCAACTGGCTGTTGTGCCAGATGCGTTCGGACAGTTCCGTGCCCGGCGGCAGATGGGGTTCAAGACCGACGGCCACGCTGATGTTGCGCGCCCGGTGGAGCACCGTACGGGTCGGGTCGTCCGCATCGCGGCAGGTGACGTCCAGGTGTGCGATGTCACCGTCCGCGTCCCGCACCGGCTCCACGGACAGCACCTCGGAGGAGTAGTCGACCAGGTGCCCGACCCGGGTGGCGGCCCACTCGAAGTAGTCGTGGAACTCGACCCGGAGGGGGAAGAGAGTCTTCTGATTGAGGAAGTCCACCAGTCTGCCTCGCTCCCGCAGGTAGCAGAGGAAGCTGAAGTCGCTCGTCGGATTCCGCATTGTGACGAGGTCTTTGAGGAAGGACACCTGCATGGTCGCGTCGTCGATGAGCATGCCACGATGCCATCCGAAGCGTGGTTGTCGTTCGAGGAACAGAGCGCTGAGCCGCTGTTCCTCCGGGAGTTGAGCGTTGTGCTCTTCAACGGCTATTGCCAGTGCCAGATTTGACGGTCCGAAACCAATTCCGAGGACATCGTGAATGACGTGCGGCCCACCGCGCGGTGATTTCACCGTTCCATCGCCTCCCTCAGCGCGGCTCATAGTAGATAAGGTAAGGCTTACCTTGCAATAACGTCGAAGGAGAGAACCGCCATGCGGGTCGTCATGTTCGGCTATCAGACCTGGGGCCACCGCACGCTGCAGGCGCTTCTGGGCACCGATCACGAGGTCGTCCTCGTCGTCACCCACCCCAAGAGCGAGCATGCGTACGAGAAGATCTGGGACGACTCGGTTGCCGAACTGGCCGCCAAGCACGACGTTCCCGTACTGCTGCGCAACCGTCCCGACGACGCCGAACTGCTCGACACCCTGCGGGAGTTGGCCCCGGACATCATCGTGGCCAACAACTGGCGTACCTGGCTGCCCCCGGAGATCTTCGACCTGCCACCGCACGGCACGCTCAACATCCACGACTCGCTACTGCCCGCCTACGCGGGCTTCTCGCCGATCATCTGGGCCCTCATCAACGGTGAGGAGCGGGTCGGCGTCACCGCGCACCGGATGAACGGTGAACTCGACGCCGGAGACGTGCTGATACAGCGCTCGGTGCCGGTGGGTGCAGCCGACACCGCGACCGACCTGTTCCACCGGACGGTGGATCTGATCACGCCCATCGTGCGTGAGTCCCTGGACCTGATCGCCGCGGGCGAGGCCCGCTGGCAGCCGCAGGACCGCACACGCGCGAGCTTCTTCCACAAGCGGTCCATCGAGGACAGCCGGATCAACTGGTCCTGGCCCGCCGAGGACCTGGAACGGCTGGTGCGCGCCCAGTCCGACCCCTACCCCAGCGCCTTCACCCACCACCGCGGCGAGCGGATCCGCATCGTGTCAGCGGCCGTGTCCGAGGCGCGGTACGGCGGGACACCCGGCCGCATCTTCATCCGGGAGGGCGACGGCGTGGTCATCGTGGCCGGAGCGGACGCCCGTGGCGGAAAGAGCCGTGGCCTGGTCATCCGCCGGCTGCGCACCGAGGACGGCACCGAGCACGCTGCGAACGACTACTTCCGCACCATGGGCGGCTATCTGACGGCCCGCCCCTGAACACACAGCAGGGCCGGCCCGGGCGCGCGCCCGGGTCAGTCCGTGCCGGCCGGAACCGCGTCGTGATGGCGGCCCATCGGAATCACCAGCGGGGTACCGCTGACCGGGTCGGTGGTGACCTGGCAGCGCAAGGCGAAGACGTCCTCGACCGTGGCGGCGGTGATCACCTCGGCCGGCGGCCCCTGGGCGACGATGCGGCCGGACTTCATGGCGATGACGTGATCGGCGTACCGGCAGGCCTGGTTGAGGTCGTGCAGCACCATCACCACCGTGCGGTTCTCGCGCCGGTTGAGGTCCGTGATCAGGTCCAGGACGTCGATCTGGTGGGCCAGGTCCAGATACGTCGTGGGCTCGTCAAGGAGCAGAACGGGCGTGCCCTGCGCGACCGCCATGGCGATCCAGGCGCGCTGCCGCTGACCGCCGGACAACTCGTCCACGGTGCGGTCGGCGAGGTCGGTCAGACCGGTCGCCTCCAACGCCCCGTGCACGGCGAGCTCGTCGGCCCTGGACCACTGCCGCCACCAGGTCTGGTGCGGTGAACGGCCCCTGCTCACCAGGTCGATGACGGTCAGCCCCTCCGGCGCCACCGGGGCCTGCGGCAGGATGCCGAGCTGCTGCGCCAGTTCCCGGCTGGGGATGGAACGCAGCGCCCGGCCGTCCAGCTCCACAGAGCCGGCACGAGGTGGCAACAGCCGGGCCAGAGCACGCAACAGCGTTGATTTGCCACAGGCGTTGGCGCCCACGATGGCGGTGATCCGGCCGGGCTGGAGCGCCAGGTCGAGGTCCTCGACGACCACCCGGCTGTCGTACGCCAGATGCAGACCGCTCGCCCGCAGGTCGGGGCCGGGGGAGGGGGAAGGGGCGACTGTGGGGCCGGCCGCCGGGCCGGTGTCGGGGCTGGGAGCCTGGCCAGGGGTGGTGGTCGTCATGTGTCAGCCTCCTGTGCCCGCGCGGTTGGCGCGGATGAGCAGCCAGAGCAGCACCGGCGCGCCGAGGACGCCGGTGACGATCCCGACCGGCAACTCGATGCCGGAGATCGCTTCACGTGCGATGAGATCGGAGCCGAGGACGACCAGTGCGCCGGTCAGTCCCGAGGCGAGCGGCGGCGGCCATGCCGTACCGGCCAGCCGCTGGGCGATCTGTGGAGCGGCAAGCGCCACGAAGGCCACGGGTCCCGCCGCCGCCGTACCGAAGGCGACCAGGCCCACACCGGTCAGCATCAGGGCCAGCCGGACAAGCTGCACGGGGGTGCCGAGTCCGGTGGCCACGTCGTCGCCGAGCTGCAGGGTGCGCATCCAGCGGCCGCAGCCCAGCGCCACCGGAACCAGGACCACCAGGGCGACGGCGAGCGTGGAAACCTGGTCCCACGTACGGCCGTTGAGATTGCCGACCAGCCAGCCGACGGCGGCCTGCGCCTCGAACTGCCGGCCCCGGGCGAGCAGGAAGTCGGTGGTGCTGAAGCAGATCCAGGACACGCCGATGCCGACCAGGATGATGCGGTAGCCGGTGGCCCCGTTCTTCCAGGACAGCGCGTACACGACGAGCGCCGTGGTCAGGGCGCCGAGCAGACCGAGGCCCTGAGTGCCGAGGCCGCCGTCCCAGCCGAACACGATGCCCGCAACGACTGCCGTACCGGCGCCCGCCGTAAGGCCGATCATGTCCGGACTGGCCAGCGGATTACGGGTGATGGTCTGGAACAGCGCCCCCGAGATTCCGAAGGCGATACCGACCAGCAGACCGGTCAGGGCGCGTGGCAGCCGCAGATCCTGTACGACGATCACGGTCCCCGGATCGCCCGATCCGGCCAGCGCTTTGACCACCTCGGGCAGGGTGATCGGATAGTCGCCGATCGACACACCCCAGCAGAACAGCGCGAACACCGCGACGGTCAGGGCCAGGCAGACCATGACCAGCCGCGGGCGCAGCACCCCGGACACGGGTGGTGCGTTGAGCCGGAAAGGCCGGCGGTCCCAGGGCGTCCGGGGGCGGCGCACGCCGGAGTCGGTGGCGACGGGTGCGGACACGCTCATACCTCCGCGAGCTTGCGTCGGCGGACCAGGGCGATGAAGAACGGGCCGCCGACGAACGCGACGAGCACGCCGGCCTGGATCTCGACCGGCCGGTCCACTACGCGTCCCAGGATGTCGGCGGTGAGCAGCAGGCAGGGTGCCAGGGCTGCCGAGAGGGGCAGCAGCCACCGGTGGTCGGGGCCGAGCCCGGCACGCTGGGCGAGGACCCTCGCGAGGTGCGGGACGACCAGGCCGAGGAAGACGACCGGGCCGATGGCGGCGACCGAGGCGCCGGTCAGCAGCATGACGGCGGTGACTCCCTGGAGTCGTACGAGACCCAGTCGCCGTCCCAGTGAGGCGGCCACGTCGTCGCCCAGGGCAAGGCTGTTGAGCGCCGGCGCGGAGGCGATGGCGAGGACCGCGCCCATGGCGAGGAAGGGCAGGATGCGCTCGGCCACACCGCTGTCCTGCGTGGCGAGCGAGCCGGCCGACCAGAAGCGGAAGCGGTTCAGGGCATCGGGGTCGGTGAGGACGACGGCGCTGGTGAGCGAGGAGAGCAGCGAGGTCACGGCGACCCCCGCGAGCGCGAGTTTCACGGGGGTGGCGCCGGAACGCCCCATCCTGCCCAGCATGAAGACCACCACGCTGGCGACGAGCGCACCCGCGAAGGCGAACCACACATAGCCGTAGAGCGATCCGACGCCGAACACCGCGACGGCCACCACGATGGCGAAGGAGGCGCCCGCGCTGACACCCAGGATCCCGGGGTCGGCGAGCGGGTTGCGGGTCAGGGCCATCATCAGGGCGCCGGACACGCCGAGCGCGGCGCCGGTGGCCAGACCGAGCGCGGTACGCGGGACACGGACCGACCAGATCACGTCCTCGACGGTCTGGCTCGGTGCATGACCGAAAACTGCCTGGAGGACCTGGAGCGGCGGGATGCTCAGTGCGCCGAGGCCGAGCGACAGCAGGCACAGCAGGGCGAGGACGGCGACGATCGAGCCCACGAGGAGGGTGGGCCGCAGTCTTTCGGCCCGGGTCACCGGCCTGGCTCCACGTCAACATCCTTAGGTTAGGCAGGCCTTAACTCTAACGGTCTGAGCTGTCCGGTTCCCCGTGCGGGGAGAGGGGAAGGGTACGTCGAGGGCTACCTGGTTAGGTAATCCTTACCTTAATATGGCGACCGGTTGCGGCTCGGCCGAGTCGGTTCTGCATGTTTTCCGCATGTTTTCGACATGCTTGAGGAGGCGCGGGCACCTGTGTCTGGTAACTCGGGTTACGAGGAACTGACGGCCACGGAAGCGGAGTTCTGGCGCGAACAGTTGGTTCCGCTCCCGCAGGAAGCGGCCCTGCCCGTCGACTTCGCCTACCCGCAGCGAGCGGTTGGGCAGACTCTGACCCGTGCTCGTGCTTTCACTGTCCCGGCGCCCGAAACCACGCTGCTCGCCGCGTACGTCGCCCTCTTGCACCGCTACGGCGGCCGCGAGGGCGACCTCGCGGTGGCGTATCGAGGGCTGCCCGTACGGATCGCGCTCGACACCGAAACCCCCTTCGCGGAACTCGCCGCGCGCACCGCCGCCGCATGCGAGGAGGCCGCCGCCCACCGGGTTCCGGTCGCCACGCTGGTCGCGACGCTGGACCCCGAACCGACGCGCGCCGGCGGCTGGTTCTGCAACACCGGGTTCGGCGGTGGCGCGCAGCGCGGCGACGGGGGCGGTTCTCTCGACGGCTCGAACTCCGGGGACGGCGGCTCTCTCGACGGCTCGCAGTCTCAGGACGGTGGCCCCCTCAGCGGCACGCACCCCTGGGACGGCGGTCCCCTCGACCTCGAACTGCACGTCGGCGCGGGCGAGATCCGCGCGACCTACCGGACCGACCTCTTCGAGGCGGCGACCGTAGACCGGCTGCTCGGTCACTACGCGAACCTGCTGACGGACGCCCTGGCCCGTCCTCACGCGCCGATCGGTGAACTGGCGCTGCTCGGCGACGAGGAGCGGCACCGGATTCTCGTCGAGTGGAACGACACCGAACATGAAGTGCCCGCCGCGACCTGGCCGGAGATGTTCGCCGCACAGGTGCGGGCCCGCCCGGACGCGGTGGCCCTGGTCTTCGAGGACACCCGGCTCACCTACGCCGAACTCGACGCACGAGCCAACAGACTCGCCCACGCCCTGGTGGCGCGTGGCGCGGGACCGGAGCGGGTGGTCGCCCTCGCCGTGCCGCGCTCGGCCGAACTCATCGTCGCCGAGGTCGCCGTACTCAAGTCCGGCGCCGCCTATCTGCCCGTCGACACCGACTATCCGGCCGACCGCATCGCGTACATGCTCGCCGACGCCACCCCGGTCTGCCTGGTCACGACCTCGGACGTGGCCGCCGACCTGCCCCCGGACGCCGGGACGGACCGGCTGGTCCTCGACGACCCTGCCACCGTGGCCGAGTTGGCGGCCCGTCCGGCCGACGACCCCGAGCTGCGGGGGCTGTTGTCCGTCGCGAACGCCGCGTACGTGATCTACACCTCCGGCTCGACCGGCCGCCCCAAGGGCGTCGTACTGTCCCATGCGGGGGTGGCCAAGCTCGTCGCCACCCAGAGCGAGCGCTTCGGGATCGGCCCGCACAGCCGGGTCCTGCAGTTCTCCTCGCCCAGCTTCGACGTGGCCTTCTGGGATCTGTGCCTCGGGCTGCTCTCCGGGGGCAGGCTGGTCGTCGTCCCGGCAGAGCGCCGGGTGCCCGGCCCGCCGCTCGCCGACTACGCGAACGCCAACGGCATCACGTTCATGATCTTGCCGCCCGCACTGCTCGCGGCCATGCCCGACGACGTACAACTGCCGCCGGAAGCAACCCTGTTGGCGGGCACCGAACGTGTCTCGCCCGAACTGGTGGGACGGTACGCGCGCGGACGCATGATGTTCAACGCCTACGGGCCCACCGAGGCGACCACCAACTCCACCCTCGGCCTGTGCGACCCCGACACCCCGTCCGGCACCATCGTGCCCATCGGCATCCCCGACCCCGGCACCCGGGCGTACGTCCTGGACAGCCGTCTGCGGCCGGTCCCCGCCGGGGTCCCGGGTGAGCTGTATCTGGGCGGCGCCGGACTGGCGCGCGGCTACCTCGGACGGCCCGGCCTGACCGCCGAGCGCTTCGTGGCCGACCCCTTCGGAGGGCCCGGCGAGAGGCTGTACCGCACCGGTGACCTGGTGCGCTGGAAAGCCGACGGGCGGCTGGAGTTCCTGGGGCGGGCCGACAGCCAGGTCAAGATCCGCGGCTTCCGGATCGAGCCGGGCGAGATCGAGTCCGTACTGCGCTCCCACCCCGCCGTGGACCAGGCCGCCGTCGTCGTCCGCGAGGACAGGCCCGGCGACCGGCGGCTCGCCGCATACATCGTGCCCTCCCTGGAGGGTGCGCCGGAGGTCGCCGAATGGAAGGACCTGCACGAACTGCTCTACGCCGCGGCCGGGTCCGAGGGCTTCCAGGAGAACTTCGCGGGCTGGAACAGCATGTACGACGGGCTGCCCATCCCGCTCGCCGAGATGCGCGAGTGGCGCGAGGCGACCGTCGCGCGGATCCGTGAACTCCGGCCGCGCCGCGTCCTGGAGATCGGCGTCGGCAGCGGCCTGCTGCTGTCCCGCCTCGCACCCGACTGCGAGGCCTACTGGGGCACCGACGTCTCCGAAGAGGCGATCCGCGCCCTCGGCGCCCAGGTCCGGACCGTGCCCGGCCTCGCCGACCGGGTCGAACTGCTGGCGCGCCCCGCCCATGACACGGCCGGACTGCCCACGGGCTTCTTCGATACCGTCGTCATCAACTCCGTTGCCCAGTACTTCCCGAGCGCCGACTATCTGACGGATGTACTGCGCCGGGCCGAGCAACTGCTCGCCCCCGGCGGTTCGGTGTTCCTCGGCGACGTACGCAACCTCAGACTGCTGCGCACCCTGCGGGCCGCGGTGGAGAGCGGCCGCACGGACACCGACGACAAGGACGCCCTGCGGGCCGCCGTCGACCGGTCGGTGTCCTGGGAGGGCGAACTCCTGCTGGATCCCGACTACTTCGCCTCCCTCGACGGCTTCACCACCGACGTACGGGTCAAGCGCGGCGCCCACCACAACGAGCTGACGCGCTACCGGTACGACGTCGTGCTGCGGCCGACGGCGCCCGGCACACGGAACGGCTCGGCCGCTCGCGACTCCCTGGCGGGCGGTGGAGCGTCGGTTGATGCGGACGGTCCGGTGCCGGGCCGCGGAACGATTCTCCCGGGCGCCGGGGCGGGGGAGGGGGCGCCCGGTTCGGACGCGGCGGTTGTGCCCGGACTGCCTGCGCAGGACGGGCAGTTCGGCCCGGACGCGGATTCGCCGGCCGGTCCCGGTCCCGGCCCCGTCCCGCCGGCCGCCTGGGAATTGGCCTGGGGTGGCCCTTTCACCGGCTCCGCCCCGGTCCCGCCGGTTGCTGAGGAGCTGGCCTGGTCCGGCCCTGCCACCGGTCCCGGCCCCGTCCCGCCGGCCGCCTGGGAATTGGCTTGGGGCGGATCTGCCACCGACCACGACTCCGACCTCGACCTCGACCCCGGCCTCGACTCCGACCTCGGTCCCGGCCCCGGCCTCGACCTCGGCCCCGGCCCCCACCTCAACCTCGCCCCCGACCCCGGTCCCCACCTGCCGGTTGCCGAGGAATCGGCATGGGCCGGCCCCGCCCCCGCCCCCGCCACCGGTCCCGGCCCCGTCCACCCCGCCGTCGACGAACTGCCCTGGTCCGGCCCCGCCACCCTCACCGCACTCGACGCCCGGCTCGCCGCCGACGGCCGCCCCGCCCTGCTCCGTGTCACCGGCCTGCCCAATGCCCGCCTCGCGGAGGACCTGGCCGCGCTCGGTGCGCTGGACGGCAGTAGCCGGCCCCCGGCCGAGGCGACGGACCCCGAGACGCTGCACGAACTGGCCGCAAGGCACGGCTACCGGGCCGCCGTGACCTGGAACGGCGCGGCGCTGGACGGCAGCCTGGACGCGGTGTTCGCACTCGGCGACACCCCCTTCGGCGCGCTCTACCGCCCCGGGCCCGACGGCACCCACGTGGCCGCCAACCGCCCGGCGCCCTTCCGCGACGCGGCGGCGCTGATGCGGACGCTGCGCGCGCACGCCGCCGAGTGGCTGCCCGAGTACATGGTTCCGAGCGCGCTCGTCCCCCTCGACCGGCTGCCCGTCACCCCCAGCGGCAAGCTGGACGGCGCCGCGCTGCCCGTACCCGACTACGCCGCTCTCAGCTCGGGCCGCGCACCGCGCGACGCCCGTGAGGAACTGCTCTGCGGGCTCTACGCGCAGGCTCTCGGCCTGCGGTCGGTCACCGTCGACGACGACTTCTTCACCCTGGGCGGCGACAGCATCATCGCCATCCAACTCCTCGTCCAGGCCCGCCGCGCGGGCCTACGACTCACCCCCCGTGATGTCTTCAGCCACCGTACGGTCGCCCAGCTGGCGTGCGTCGTGACGGTGGACGTGGCACAGGCCGAGGAAGCCGACGAGACCCCGCTCGTGCGGCTGACCGACGCCGAACTCGCCGCGCTCCAGGGGGAGTACCCGGTCACCGTCGAGGACGTACTGCCCCTCAGCCCGCTCCAGGAGGGCTTTTTCTTCCATGCGCTGGTGGACGGCTCCGACCACGACGCCTACGTCGTCCAGCAGGTCATCGAACTGACCGGACCGGTCGACGCCGAATCCCTGCACCGCGCCGCCCAGGGGCTGCTGGACAGGCATGCCCCCCTGCGCGCCTGCTTCCGGCAACTCGCCGACGGCCGGCCGGCGCAGATCATCACCGGCGGCCTTGAGCTGCCCTGGCGCGAGGTGGACCTCTCCGCACACGACACCGCCGTCCGGCACTCACTCGCCGACGCCGTCGCCACCGACGAGCGCGCCCACCGTTTCGATCTGGCCCGGCCGCCGCTGCTGCGCTGCGCACTGGTGCGGCTCGGCGACGACCGCAGCCGACTGCTCCTGACGTTCCATCACATCGTGGCCGACGGGTGGTCGTTGCCCGTCCTGCACCGCGAACTGATGGCCCTGTACGGAGAGGGGGCCGCACCCCTTGCGCCGGTCGCCCCCTACCGCACCTATCTGCGCCGGCTCGCCGCGGCCGACCACGACGCCGCCCGCGAGGCCTGGCGTACCGCGCTCACCGGCCTCGACGAGCCCACCCGCTTCGTCGAGGCGCCCGCCGACGGTTCGCCGATCGAGCCCGCGCAGATCCGGGTCGAACTCTCCGAGCGGGTCACCGCCCGGCTGGCGGCCCGTGCGCGGGAACACGGAGTGACCCTCGGCACCGTCGTACAGGGCGCCTGGGGCCTGTTGATCGGATGGTTGACGGACCGTCAGGATCTGGTGTTCGGCACCACCGTCTCCGGACGGGACGCCGCCATGGACGGCATCGAGTCGATGGTCGGCCTCTTCATCAACACCCTGCCGACACGCCTGCGTTGGCAGCCCAGCGACACCCTGGCCGAGTTGCTGGGCCGATTCCAGGACGAGCAGAGCGCGCTGCTCGACCACCAGCACCTCGGCCTCGCCGAACTCCAGCGGATCGCCGGACTCGCGGGCAGCGGTGAACTGTTCGACACCCTCGTCGTCTTCGAGAACTACCCGGCCGAGCCGGGGCTCACCGACGCAACGGGCACGATCCGGATCGCCGGACACACCTTCCACGACGCCGTCCACTATCCGCTCGCCCTGATCGTCAAGCCCGGCCGCCGCCTGGACCTGCGGCTCAAGCACCACGCCCAGCGACTCGGCGCCGACGCTGTGCGAGTCCTCGCCGACCGGCTGACCCGGGTCCTGCACGCCCTCGCCGACGATCCCGGCCGCACGGTGGCCTCCCTCGACCTTCTCTCTCCCCAGGAGCGGGCCTCCGCCCACCTCGTCGGAGAGGCCCACGACGTCCCGGCGACCACCCTGGCCGCCGCCTTCGAGGCGCAGGCCGCCCGCACCCCGGAAGCCACCGCCGTCGTCTTCCGGGGCGAGGCCCTGACCTACGCCGAGTTGGACACCCGCGCCGAAGCCCTGGCAGGCCGCCTGCGCGCGGGCGGGGCCGGTCCGGAGAGCTTCGTCGCCGTCGCGGTACCCCGCTCGGCGGAACTGATGGTCGCCCTTCTCGGCGTGCTCAAGTCCGGTGCCGCCTATCTCCCGCTCGACCTCGACTACCCGGCCGAGCGAGTGGCCTACATGCTGGCCGACTCGGGCGCGGACACGGTGGTCACGACGGCGGAGGCCGCCGCCCGCGTTCCCCGCGTCGACGGGCTCACGGTGCTCACCCTGGACGAGCAGGACGCCTCCGCAGCGGGTGGGCGAAACGCCGCACGGGCCGCCGCCGGTCCGGACGATCCCGCCTACCTGATCTACACCTCCGGCTCCACAGGACGCCCCAAGGGCGTGGTCGTCACCCACCGGGCCATCGTCAACCGCCTCACCTGGATGCAGGGCGAGTACGGACTCACACCCGACGACCGGGTGCTCCAGAAGACGCCGTCCAGCTTCGATGTGAGCGTCTGGGAGTTCTTCTGGGCCCTGTGCGAGGGCGCCGCCGTGGTCCTCGCCGAGCCGGACGGCCACCGCGACCCGGCCCATCTCGCGGGCCTCGTCCGCGAACAGGGCGTCACCACGATGCACTTCGTACCGTCGATGCTGGAGGCCTTCCTCGCCGCGGACGAGGTGACCGGCGACCCCGCCTGGGCGGACAGCCTGCGCCGTGTGTTCAGCAGCGGCGAGGCGCTGGCGGGGGAGGCGGCCGGCCGCTGGCGGGCCCTGACCGGCGTACCGCTGCACAACCTGTACGGCCCGACCGAGGCCGCCGTGGATGTCACCCACCACCTCTACGACGGCGAGCCCGGCACCGGCGTGCCCATCGGACGGCCGGTCTGGAACACCGGGCTGCGGATCCTGGACGGGTGCCTGCGGCCGGTGCCGGCCGGAGTGCCGGGCGAGCTGTACCTCACCGGGGTCCAGCTGGCCCGGGGCTATCACGGCAGGCCGGGCCCGACCGCCGAACGATTCGTCGCCGACCCGTTCGGCGAGCCCGGCGAGCGCATGTACCGCACCGGCGACCTGGTACGGCGGCGCGAGGACGGCACCGTCGAATACCTCGGCCGCACCGACCGGCAGGTCAAACTGCGCGGCAACCGCATCGAGCCCGGCGAGACCGAGGCGGCGCTGGTGCGCCAACCCGCCCTCGCCCAGGCCGCGGTGACGGTGCGTGAGCAGCGACTGGTCGCGTACATCGTCCCCGCACACACCGCCACGGGCATCGATACGGCCGTCCTCCGCGCCGCGATGGCGGACACCATGCCCACGCAACTGCTCCCGGACGCGTACGTCGTCCTCGACGCGCTGCCCCTCACCCCCAGCGGCAAGCTGGACCGCGCGGCGCTGCCCGCCCCCGAGGCGGAGCGGGCGGCAAACCGGCGTGCCCCGAGCGGTGAGCGGGAACGTCTGCTGACGGAGATCTTCGCGGCCGTCCTGGAGCTCGACGAGGCAGGGCCGGACGACGACTTCTTCCTGCTCGGCGGCGACAGCATCCGCTCCATCAGCGTCGCGGGCCGGGCCCGCGCGGCCGGCCTGGTCCTGAGCCCGCGCGATGTCTTCGAACACCGGACGCCCGCCGCGCTGGCCATCGTCGCCTCCACTGCCACCGCCCCGGCAACGCCGACCACCGACCGGTCCGCGCCCGCCCTCACCGACGAGGAGACCGCACACGTCCACCGGCTCGCCCCGAGAGAGATCGCGGAGATCTGGCCACTGGCCCCGCTCCAGGAAGGCCTTTTCTTCCACTCCACGTACGACGACGGCGCTCTGGACGTCTACACCGTCCACGAGACCTTCGACTTCGCCGAGCGGATGGACGCCGACCGGCTGCGCGCCGCCGCCCGCGCCCTGCTGGTGCGCAACCCGAGCCTGCGAGCCGGGTTCACCAGCGACGGACTGCGCCAGCCCGTGCAGTTCATCGTCGACGAGCCCGAGATCCCCCTCGAAGTGGCGGACCTGTCCGCTCTCCGGGAGGCCGAACAGGACGTACGGCTGCGGGAGTTGACGGACGCCGAGCGGTACCGCCGGTTCGACCTGGCAGCGCCCCCGCTGTTCCGGCTGCTGCTTGTCCGTCTCGGCGCCGAGCGCGGCGACCGCCTCGTCATCGGGCGCCATCTGATCCTCTGGGACGGCTGGTCGGCCTGGCTCTTCCTCGACCAGCTCTTCGAGTTGTACGAGTCCGGCGGCGACGCCACCGCGCTGGTCCGCCCCGGCTCCTACCGCGACTATCTGACCTGGCTGGACGCCCAGGACGACAGCGCCGCCACCGCTGCCTGGCGGACCGCTCTCGGCGGCCTCGACGAGCCCACGCTGCTCGCCCCGGCGGCCGCCGACCGAGGCCTGGAACCCGTCATCCCGGAGCAGTTGGACGTACTGCTCCCGGCCGCGCTCGGCGACCGGCTGATCGAGAGTGGCCGTACCCACGGCCTGACACTCAACACCCAGCTCAACGCCGCCTGGGGCCTGACCCTCGCGTCCGCGACCGGCCGCGGCGACATCGTCTTCGGCACCACCGTCGCCGGCCGGCCCAGCGAGGTGCCGGACGTCGGACACGTCATCGGCATGTTCCTCAACACCGTGCCCGCCCGGATCACCTACGACCCGGCCGAACCGGTCCTCGACCTGCTGCGGCGCATCCAGACCGAGCGGCTGGAACTGATGCCGTACGAGTATCTGGGCCTCGGCGTACTCCAGGCCGAGACCGGGCACCGGCGGCTGTTCGACACCCTGTTCGTGCTGCGCGACAACGACACCGGCAAGCGCCTGGAACGGCTGCGCGAGCGACACGGCGCCACCGCCGTCGACAACGTCGACGCCACCCACTACCCCGTCAACCTCGTCGTGACCCCCGGGCCGCGGATCCGGGTCACCCTCTCCCACCGCCCCGACCTCGTCGAACCCGAGCGGGCCCGGGCCCTCCTCGACCGCTTCACGCTGCTCCTTGAGCGGCTGGCCCACGACCTGACCGCCCCGGTCGGCGCCCTCGACCCGTTGCTGCCCGACGAGCGCGCCGCGCTCGAACGCGAGTGGGCCGACAGCCGGGTGCCCGACCCCGAGGAAACCGTCGCCGACCTGCTCGCCGCCCAGGCCGTCCGCACCCCGGACACCGTCGCCCTGGTCTTCGGCGACCGCACGCTCACCTACGCCGAACTCGACGCCGACGTCACCCGCATGGCCCGCCTGCTGCTCGCCAGGGGCGCGGGCCCGGAGCGGGTCATCGCCCTCGGGCTGCCCCGCTCCATCGACATGGTCGTCGCCCTCTTCGCCGTACTGCGCACCGGCGCCGCTTACCTCCCGCTGGAACTCGACTACCCCGCCGACCGGCTCTCCCTCATGCTGGCCGACGCCCGCCCGCTGCTCCTGCTGACCAACCGGGCCGTCTCCGCCACCCTGGACGGCGACGACCTGACACGCGTACTGCTGGACGACCCGGCGGTGGCAGGGGAGTTGGCCGCGCTTCCGGCGGATCCAGTCTTCACGCGCTTCAGCCTGGAACACCCCGCGTACGTCATCTACACCTCGGGCTCAACCGGCCGCCCCAAGGGCGTCGTCACCCCTTACCGGGGTCTGACGAACATGCAGCTCAACCACCAGAAGGAGATCTTTGAACCGGCCATCGCCGCGGCCGGCGGACGTCGGCTGCGGATCGCGCACACCGTGTCCTTCGCCTTCGACATGTCCTGGGAGGAACTGCTCTGGCTGGTCGAGGGCCACGAAGTGCACGTGTGCGACGAGGAGTTGCGGCGTGACGCCCAGGCCCTGGTGGCGTACTGCGAAGAGCGCCGCATCGACGTCGTCAACGTCACCCCGACCTATGCCCGGCTCCTGATCGATGAGGGGCTGCTGGAAGGACACGTGCCGCCGCTGGTGCTGCTCGGCGGCGAGGCCGTCTCGGAGACGGTGTGGTCCCAACTGCGCGACACCGAGGGCACCTACGGCTACAACCTGTACGGACCGACCGAGTACACCATCAACACCCTCGGCGGCGGCACCCACGACAGCGCCACCCCGACCGTCGGGCGCCCCATTCGGGGCACCCGCGCCCACATCCTCGACGCCTGGCTGCGCCCCGTCCCGCACGGCGTGCCCGGCGAGCTGTACATCGCCGGCATCGGGCTCGCCCGCGGCTACCTCGACCGGCCCGCGCTGACCGCGGAACGGTTCGTCGCCGACCCGTTCGGCAAGCCCGGCGAGCGCATGTACCGCACCGGAGACCTGGTGCGCCGCCGCGCCGACGGCAACCTGGACTTCCTGGGCCGCACCGACGACCAGGTGAAGATCCGTGGCTACCGGGTCGAGCTCGGCGAGATCGAGACCGCGCTCAGCCGCCTGCCGGAGGTCTCCCAGGCCGCCGTGGTCGTACGCGACGAGCGGCTGGTCGGCTATGTCGTACCGGCCCGACTCACCGACGAGCAGCGGGAGTCGGCGGAGCGTGCCCAGGTCGGCGAATGGCAGGAGATCTACTCCGACGAGTACGAGGAGATCAGCACCGCCGTCTTCACCGAGGAGTACGCGGGCTGGGACAGCTCGTACGACGGACTGCCCATCCCCTTCGACCACATGCACGAGTGGCGCGAGGCCACCGTCGCCCGGATCCGTGAGCTCCGGCCGCGCCGCGTCCTGGAGATCGGCGTGGGCTCCGGACTGCTGCTCTCCCGTCTCGCCCCCGACGCGGAGGCCTACTGGGCGACCGACTTCGCCGCCCCCGTCATCCGCAAGATCGGCGAGGAGCTGCGCCGCGACGCCGAACTGGCTGCCAAGGTGGAGCTGCGCTGCCGCCCGGCCGACGACCTGACCGGTCTGCCCGAAGGCTACTTCGACACGATCGTCATCAACTCCGTCATTCAGTACTTCCCGAGCGCCGGCTACCTGACCTCCGTGATCCACGGCGCGATGGACTTGCTGGCGCCCGGCGGCGCCCTCTTCGTCGGTGACGTACGGAACCTGCGGCTCGCCCGCACCTTCCACACCGAGATCCAGCAGGCCCGGGGAACGGCCGACGCCGACCTCGGTGCCGCCGTCGAGCGCGGCCTGCGCCTGGAGAAGGAACTGCTCCTCGACCCGGACTACTTCACCGGCCTCGGCTACGGGGTGGACCTCCGCACCAAGCGCGGCCACCACCACAACGAGCTGACCCGCCACCGCTACGACGCCGTCCTCTACCGGGGAGCGGCAGACGTACGCCTGGCCGAGGTGCCCTCCGTGTCCTGGCCCTTGGACCTGGACCTGGCCGACCGGCTGCGCTCCGAGCGTCCCGGGCGACTGCGGGTCACCGGCGTCCCCGACGGCCGGATCACCCCGGAGGCCATCGACCCCGAAACCCTGCACGACCTCGGCGAGGGGCTCGGCTACCGCGTCCTGACCACCTGGTCCCGCGAACCGGGCACGTACGACGCCGTGTTCCTCACCATGGACGACGATGTCCGTGTCACAGCGGGGCTGTACCTGCCCGGCGGCGCCGACGCCCCGTACACCAACAACCCCACCGCCGCGCGCGACGCGAGTGCCCTCGTACGACGGCTGCGCGAGGACCTGAAGCGGGACCTGCCCGACTACATGGTTCCGGCCGCCTTCGTCACGCTCGACCGGCTGCCCATGAACGACAACGGGAAGCTGGACGTCCGGGCCCTGCCCGACGCCGAACCGGCCCTCGCGCTGGGCGGCGGACGCGGGCCACGCACCCCGCAGGAGGAGGTGCTGTGCCGGCTGTTCGCCGAGGTGCTCGGGCTTGCGTCGGTCGGCGCCGAGGACAACTTCTTCGAACTGGGCGGCCACTCGCTGCTCGCCACCCGGCTGGTCAGCCGGGCCCGCACGGAACTGGGCGCCGAACTCGCCATCCGTGACCTCTTCGAGGCCCCGACACCCGCGCTGCTGGCCGACCGGTCCGACGGCGGGAGGCCCGCCCGACCGGCGGTCACGGCAGCGGGGGAGCGGCCCGAACGGATCCCGCTGTCGGCCGCCCAGCGGCGGTTGTGGCTGGTGGAGCGGATCGCGGGCGGCGAGGCCGGCGGAGTCGCGTACAACTTCCCGCTGGTCTTCCGGCTGCGGGGGAGCCTGGACACCGACGCGCTGCGGCAGGCGCTGCACGATGTGGTGGGGCGGCACGAAGCGCTGCGCACGGTCTTCGCGGAGCACGAGGGCGAGCCGTATCAGCGGATCGTCCCGGCGGACGAGGCCGCGCCCTCCTTCACCGTGACGGTCTGCGCCGAGGACGACCTGCCAGGCCGGATCGAGGCCGCACAGCGGCGCCCCTTCGACCTGTCCCGCGAACTGCCGCTGCGCGCCGAGGTGTTCCGGATCGGCCCGGCCGACCACGTGGTGGCCCTCGTCCTGCACCACATCACCACCGACGAGTGGTCCGACCGGCCCTTCCTCGCCGATCTCGATGCCGCCTACGCGGCCCGCCGCGCGGGCGACGAACCCGCGTGGGCCCCGCTGCCGGTTCAGTACGCCGACTACACGCTCTGGCAGGAGGACCTGCTCGCCGGTACCGGCGAGGCCCAACTGGCCCACTGGGCGGACGTTCTGCGCGGTCTCCCCGACGAACTGCTTCTGCCCGCAGACCGCCCCCGCCCGGCCGAATCGACCGGACGCGGCGACAAGGTCCGCCTGGAGCTGCCCACGGACATCGGCCACGCCCTGCGTGACCTCTCCGGCGCCACCGGCACCAGCATGTTCATGCTCTTCCAGGCGGCCACCGCGGCGCTGCTGCACCGGCTCGGGGCGGGCGACGACATCCCGCTCGGCGCACCTATCGCCGGCCGCACCGACGAGGCCCTCGGCGACCTGGTGGGCTTCTTCGTCAACACCCTGGTACTGCGCACCGACCTGTCCGGTGACGAACTGACGTTCCGTCAACTACTGGGCAGGGTTCGGGAGTCGTCACTCGCCGCCTTCGAGTACCAGGACCTGCCCTTCGACCGGGTCGTGGAGGCCCTCAATCCACCCCGGGTGGCCGGCCGCAACCCGCTCTTCCAGGTCATGCTCGGCTACCACCACCGGCCCGACGGCGACCCCGACGTGCTCGGCCTGGCCGCCGAGTGGTTCGACATGGACACCGGCATGGCCAAGTTCGACCTGCACTTCACCTTCGTCGACGAGACCGACCGTGTCGTGCTGCTCCTCGAGTTCGCCACCGACCTCTTCGACCGCACCACCGCCGAGCGGCTGGCGGCCCGCATGCTGCGCCTGCTGGGGCAGGTCGCTGCCGAACCGGACCGGCTCGTGCGGGAGTTGGAGGTCCTTGAGGAAACCGAGCGCGTCCGTGTCCTCACCGACTGGAACGCCACCGGGCACGCCGTGCCGGACCTGACCCTGCCCGAGCTGTTCCGCGCCCAGGCCGCCCGCACCCCCGAGGCCACCGCCCTCGTCTTCGAGGACCAGCGGCTGACGTATGCGGAGCTGGACGCCCGCGTGGAGCACACGGCGCACGTCCTGGCCGGCCTCGGCGCCGGACCCGAGGAGACCGTCGCCGTCGCCCTGCCGCGCTCGGTGGACCTCGTCGTAGCCCTGCTCGCCACCCACCGCGCCGGAGCGGCCTATCTGCCGCTGGACCCGGACTACCCGGCGGACCGGCTGGCCCTCATGGTGGAGGACGCCCGCCCGGTGTGCGTGATCCGCGACGCCCTGCCCACCGGCCCGGGGGCCCCACTGCCGACCTCGTACGACCCGCGCCACCCGGCGTACGTGATCTACACCTCCGGCTCCACCGGCCGCCCCAAGGGCGTGGTCGTCCCGCACGCGGGCATCGTCAACCGGCTGCTGTGGATGCAGGACGAGTACGGACTGACGCCCGCCGACCGGGTGTTGCAGAAGACGCCGTCGAGCTTCGACGTGTCGGTGTGGGAGTTCTTCTGGCCGTTGATCACCGGCGCCGCCCTGGTCGTCGCCCTCCCCGAGGGACACCGTGATCCCGCCTACCTGGCCCGGCTGATCCGTGAACAGGGCGTCACCACCGTCCACTTCGTACCCCCCATGCTCCAACTGTTCCTGGAGGAGCCGTCCGTCGCGGACTGTGCCGGGCTGCGCCGGGTGATGTGCAGCGGCGAGGCGCTGCCCGCCGCTCTCGCCCGCCGCTTCCACGAGGTGCTTTCCGCCGAACTGCACAATCTCTACGGCCCGACCGAGGTCTCCGTCGACGTGACGGCGATCGAGATCGGCCCCTGCGCGACGACCGTGCCCATCGGCCGCCCGGTGTGGAACACCCGCACCTATGTGCTGGACGCCGGCCTGCGACCGGTCCCGCCCGGTGTGGCGGGCGAACTGTACCTGGCCGGTGCGCAGTTGGCGCGCGGTTACCTGGACCGCCCGTCACTGACCGCCGAGCGGTTCGTCGCAGACCCGTACGCGCCGACGCCCGGCGCGCGTATGTACCGCACGGGAGACCTGGCTCGCTGGACGGCTGACGGCACGGTCGAGTACCTGGGCCGCACCGATGACCAGGTGAAGGTGCGCGGCTTCCGGGTCGAGCCCGGCGAGATCGAAGCCGTGCTCGCCGCACACCCGTCCGTGGCCCGCGCCACGGTCGTCGCCCTCGACCAGGTGCTCGTGGCCTACGTGATCCCGGCCGCCGGACACGTGGACGCGACCGCACTGCGCGTCCACGCGTCCGCCACTCTCCCGGCCCACATGGTGCCCGCGGCCTACGTCACGCTCGACGCGATGCCGCTCACCCCGAACGGCAAACTCGACCGCAGGGCCCTTCCGGCCCCCGACCTCACCGCCGAGACCACCGACACCCTGCCGCGGACGCCACGCGAGGAGATCCTCTGCGGCCTGTTCGCGGACGTCCTACGCCTGCAACGGGTCGGCGTCCACGACGACTTCTTCGCCCTGGGCGGCCACTCCCTGGCGGCCATGCGGCTCGCGGGCCGCGTCCGCGCGGCGCTCGGCGCCGAGGTCTCACTGCGCACGGTGTTCGAGGCTGCCACGGTCGCCCGGCTCGCCGAGCGGCTCAGCGAGGGGGGAGGTGCCGGCCTGCCGGTTCTCGCACCCGTGGACCGGCCGGAGCGGCTGCCGCTCTCCTTCGCCCAGCAGCGACTGTGGGTGCTGTACCGGGTGGAGGGCCCCAGCTCCACGTACAACATCCCGCTCGCCTGGCGGTTCACCGGACCGCTCGACACCGGCGCGCTGCAACGCGCCGTCGACGACCTCGTCGCCCGGCACGAGCCGCTGCGCACCGTCTTCCCCGAGGAGGACGGGCGCGCCCACCAGTTGATCCTGGAACCGCAACAGGCGCGGATCGAGGTGGAGATCACGCCCGTTCCGAGTGAGGAGGAGCTGGCCGAGAAGCTCGCCGACGCCGCCTCGTACGGCTACGAGCTGGACAGCGAACCGCCCCTGCGCGCCCACCTCTTCCGCACCGCCGACGACGAACACGTCCTGCTGCTCCTGCTCCACCACATCGCGGGCGACGAGTGGTCCGACGGGCCGCTCACCCGGGACCTGGCCGCCGCCTACGAGGCACGCGCCGAGGGTCGGGCTCCGGATCGGGCGCCACTGCCGGTGCAGTACGCCGACTACGGCCTGTGGCAGCGCGCGCTGCTCGGCGACGAGGGCGATCCCGACAGCCTGGCGCACCGTCAACTCGCCTTCTGGCAGCGGACACTGGCCGGTCTGCCCGAAGAGCTTCAGTTGCCCGCCGACCGTCCGCGACCGCTGGAGGCCAGCTACCAGGGCGGCGCGGTGGACATGACGCTGGACCCGGAACTGGAGGCAGGCCTGCGCGGGCTGGCCCGGTCCGGCGGCGTGACTATGTTCATGGTCATCCAGGCAGCGGTGGTGTCCCTGCTCACCCGGCTGGGCGCCGGCACGGACATCCCGCTGGGCAGCCCGATCGCCGGGCGCGCCGACGAGGCACTGGAGGACCTGGTCGGGTTCTTCCTCAACACTCTGGTGCTGCGCACCGACAGCTCCGGCGACCCCACCTTCCGCGAACTGCTGACGCGGGTGCGGGAGACCGACCTGTCCGCCTTCGACCACCAGGAAGTGCCGTTCGAGCGTGTGGTGGACGTGCTCAACCCCGCCCGCTCGCTCTCCCGCCATCCATTGTTCCAGGTCATGGTGGTGTACCTCCCCGCGGGAGCCGGTGACGAAGCTCTCGGCGGACTGGGGGCGCGGCGGGAGCCCGTCGGCCAGACCAGCGCCAAGTTCGACCTCTCGTTCGACTTCGTGGAACGAGCGGGCGGTGGCGGTGTCGACGGCGTCCTGGAGTACAGCGCCGACCTGTTCGACCACGTGACCGCGCAGTCCATCGCCGAACGGCTCCTTCGCGTGCTGCAGGCAGTGGTCGCCGCCCCCGACACCCCCGTCAGCCGGATCGACGTCCTCGGCACCGCTGAACGCCGGCGGATCCTGCACGAGTGGAACGCGCGCCCCCTGCTCGCCCCGCCGACCACCGTGCCGGCTCTCTTCGAGCGCCAGGCCGCGCTCTCGCCCGACGCCCCCGCCGTGGCCTCCGACGGTATCGAGTTGACGTTCGACCAGCTGAACTCCCAGGCCAACCGGCTCGCCCGGCTGCTGGTCGCGCACGGCGCGGGGCCGGAGCGGATCGTGGCGCTGGCCCTTCCCCGCACCGCCCGCATGCTGGTGGCCATCCTCGCGGTGCACAAGGCGGGTGCCGCCTATCTCCCGCTCGATCCGGACGCTCCGGCGGACCACACCCGAGACACGCTCGACGACGCCCGTCCGGTACTGCTGCTCAGCACCGAGGAGATCGCACCGCTGCTGCCTCCGGACGGACCGCCCGTGCTGCGGTGGGACGCGCCGGAGACGGCCGAGCTGCTCGCCGCCCAGGACCCGGGCGACCTCGTCGACACCGACCGCACCACCGCCCTGACCCCGCGCCACCCGGCGTACGTCATCTACACCTCGGGATCCACCGGTCGGCCCAAGGGCGTCGTCGTCACCCACGAGAGCGTCGGCCATCTCTTCCACAGCCACCGCGAGACCTTGTACGCGCCGGCCAAGGCCGCCACCGGACGGCGCCGGCTGCGCGCCGGACACGCCTGGGCGTTCTCCTTCGACGCCTCCTGGCAGCCGCAGCTCTGGCTGCTGGACGGGCACTGCGTCCATGTGGTGTCGGACGAGACCCGACGCGACCCCGAACTGCTCGCGGCGGCCGTTGTCGAGCACGGCTTCGACTTCCTGGAGGTCACGCCGTCGTTCTTCGCGCAGATGACCGAGACGGCGGGCCTGGTCCGCGACGACGGGAGCTGCCCGCTCGCCGTTGTCGGCGTGGGCGGCGAGGCCGTACCGGCGTCCTTGTGGGAGAAGCTGGGGCGGCTGAGCGGTACCGAGGCGTTCAACCTGTACGGGCCCACCGAGTCGACCGTCGACGCCCTCGTCGCGCGCGTGCGCAACAGCGACCGTCCGCTGGTCGGCCGCCCGGTGGCGGGCACCCGGGCCTATGTCCTCGACGAGCGGCTGCAGCCCGTGCCGCCTGGTGTGACGGGAGAGCTGTATCTGGCCGGGGGTGGGCTCGCCCGCGGTTATCTGGGCCGCCCCGCGCTGACCGCCGAGCGGTTCGTCGCCGACCCGTTCGGCGCGCCGGGATCCCGGCTCTACCGGACCGGCGACCTGGCACGGTGGACCGCCGACGGGTACCTGGACTACCTGGGCCGGGCCGACGACCAGGTCAAGATCCGCGGCTTCCGGATCGAACCGGGCGAAATCGAATCGGTGCTCGCCTCCCATCAGGACGTCGGGCAGGCCGTGGTGACGGTGCATCAGGATGCCGCGCGGAGACTGCTCGTCGCCCACGTGGTCCCCGCGTCCGGGACGTCGGCCGCTCCTGGACGGCTGGGCGCTGATGTGGTCCCCGCCTCTGGGACGCCGACTGATCCCGGACGGCTGCGCGCCGGCGTCGTCCCCGTATCCGGGACGCCTGCCGACCCCGAACAGATACGCGCTGGCGTCGTCCCCGCAACCGGGATGCCCGCCGACCCCGCACGGCTGCGCGCCCACGTCGCACGGCACCTGCCGGACTACATGGTCCCGGCCGCCGTAGTGTTCCTGGACCGGCTTCCCGAACTCGCCAACGGCAAGCTGGACCGGGCCGCTCTGCCCGCCCCGGACTTCACCGCCCTCTCCACCGGCCGTCCACCCGGCACCCGGCTGGAGAAGACCCTGTGCGCCGTCTTCGCCGACGTGCTCGGTCTGGCGGAGATCGGCGTCGACGACGACTTCTTCGCGCTCGGCGGCGACAGCATCATGGCGATGCAACTGGTCAGCAGGGCCCGCGCGGCGGACGTGCGGATCACCCCGCGCCTGGTCCTGCGGCACCGCACCGTGGCCGGCCTGGCCGAGGTGGCCACGGCCGTCGGTGCCGCCGACGCGGGCAGGGCCGACGACGGCACCGGTACGGTTCCGTTCACGCCGGTCATGCACTGGCTGCGCGAACTGGGCGGCCCCTTCAAGGGCTACCACCAGTCGGCCCTGGTCCAGACACCCGCCGGTCTTGACCGGCCGAAACTCGCGGCCCTGCTCCTGGCGCTCGCGGACCGGCACGACATGCTGCGCGCCACCCTGGTCCGTACGGAGGCGGGCCACTGGAGCCTGGAAGTACCGCCGGCCGGATCGGTGGACGTCGAGGCGTCATGGATCGAGCGGGTCGATGTCGCCGGACTGGACGCCGAGGCGCTCCGGGAGGTCGTGGCGGACCGAGCCGGCGCGGCCCGCGCGGCCCTGGACCCGGACGCGGGCGCCATGGTGAAGGCCGTGTGGTTCGACGCGGGCGGTGAGCCCGGCAGGCTGCTGCTGATGGCCCACCACCTTGTCACCGACGGCGTGTCCTGGCGCGTCCTCCTGCCTGACCTGGAGTCCGCCTGGCGGGCCGTCGAGGCAGGGCGCCCCGTGGAACTTCCGGCGGTCGGCACGTCCTTCCGCACCTGGTCCCGCAGGCTCGACCAGCTCGCCCAGGATCCCGCGCACGAGGACGAACTGCCGTTCTGGACCGGCCTGCTCGGCAGCGCCGCGCCCCTTGCGCCGGTCGGGCCGCTCGACCCGGTCCGCGACACGGCCGGCACGGTCCGGCGACTGGAGCTGCGTCTCCCTGCCGAGTACACGGGTCCACTGCTCTCCACGGTGCCGGCCGCCTTCACCGCGAACGTCAACGAGGTGCTGCTCACCGGGCTCGCTCTCGCTGTGTCCGACTGGCAGCAGCGCCACGGGGGCGACCCGCGGCGTCCGGTACTGGTCGACCTCGAAAGCCACGGCCGCGACGAGGAGTTGGCCGAGAACGCGGACCTCTCCCGTACGGTCGGCTGGTTCACCAGCATCTTCCCCGTCCTCCTGGACCCCGGTCCCGTCGACCTCAAGGAGGCGTTCGAGGGCGGTCCGGCCGTCGAGGAGGCCTGCGCGAGGACGCGAAGGCACCTCGCCTCACTGCCTGCCAACGGCGCCGGTTACGGGATGCTCCGCCACCTCAACCCCCGTACGGCCGCGGTCCTCGCCGGTTTCGAGGCACCGTCCATCGAGTTCAACTACCTCGGCCGTTTCGGCATCCCCGACGCGACGGACTGGTCGTACGCACCTGAGGAGGACGTTTCCGACATCGGCCCGGAGCCCGGCATGAGGGAGGGCCACGCGCTGGGCATCAACGTCGTGACCGAAGACCGCCCAGGCGGTCCGGTCATGGCCGCCCACTGGTCCTGGCCCGAGGCGGTCGTGCCCGAGGACGCGGTCCGCGACCTGGCGGAAACCTGGTTCCGGGCCCTGAAGTCCCTGGTCACCCGCGCCCAGTCGTCCCGCGACGAGTAACGGGCAACGGGCAACGAGCAGCGAGCAGCGAGCAGCGAGCAATGCTCCCGTACCCCGTACATCACGACACACCATGAGAAGGCCGGAGGATCCGCATGAGCAGCGGCAGCACCAACCCGTTCGAGCACCCCGAGGGCGTATACACCGTGCTCGTCAACGACGAGGGCCAGTACAGCCTGTGGCCCGACTTCGTCGACGTCCCGGCCGGCTGGACGGTCGCACACGGGCCCGCCGGTCGTCAGGAATGCCTTGACCACATCGAGGCCAACTGGACGGACATGCGGCCCAAGAGCCTCGTGGAGTAGACATGGGAGAGGGAGACAGCCCCCCGGGCTGTCTCCCTCTCCCACGTCGCGCGCACGCCCGGTTCAGGACGCGGGCTGCTCGACCTTCGTCGAGGTCTTGCCGTCCACCGCCGACGTGAGCTGCGGCACCAGCCGCTCCAGAACGTAGGGAATGCTGAGCACGGTCGACAGGGACACCGCGTTGCCGTAGTCGCTGGTCTCCGGGATGAAGACCTCGCGGCCCTGCTTCACGACGCTCAGGTCGCCGTAGAGCGCGTCCTCGTGCAGCTTGGCGACGGCCGAGGTGGTGTCCGGCACGATCCAGACGGCGACGTCCTGGTCGAGCAGATCGGTGCGTTCCTTGCTGATGTTGGCGCCGAAGGTATCGCCGATCAGCTTGTCCAGTCCGTCCGGGAGGCTGAAGCCGAGGTCGGTCAGCAGGCGGGAGCGGGTGTCCTGGCTGCCGTAGACGAAGGTGCCCTCGTACGGGGTGGCCATGACCGCGGTGGCCTTGGCGAACTCGGGGTGCTCCTGCTTGGCGGCGGCGAAGTCGGCCTCGACGCCGTCGACCAGCTTCGTCGCCTCGGCCGCCTTGCCCAGGGCCTTGCCGATGATCTCGGTCTGCTGCTGCCAGGGAACGCCGTAGTCGTTGAACTCCTTGGGCTGGGCCACGACCGGCGCGAACTTCGACAGCGAGTCGTACTGCTCCTTCGAGAGCGCGGAGTAGACGGCGAGGATGAGGTCCGGCTTGAGGGCCGCGATCTTCTCCACCTGGGGTCCGGTACCGGTGTCCGTGAGCACGGTCGGCGCGGTGGCGGTGCCCAGCTTGTCCTGCGCCCAGGGGCCGATGGCACCCTCGTAGTCGCCGAGCCACTTGGTCGTCCCGACCGGGACCGTGCCGAGGGCCAGCACCGCGTCCTGGTCGGTCAGGCCGACCGTGACGACGCGCTTGGGCTCGGACTCGATGGTCGTCGAGCCGTACTTGTGCGCGACGCTCACCGGGAAGGCACTGCTCGTGGAGTTCTTCCCGGCAGCGGAGGAACCGGCGTCCGCGTCGGAGTCGGAGGAGCCGCAGGCGGCTGCCGCGCCGACGATCAACAGTACGGATGCGAGCAGTCCGGTGAGCCTGGTGGCTCTCTGGGCGCGGGGCATTGCGGGATCCTTCCGTTCGTTCTGGATCTGTTCGGCTTTCGGTGCCAGGGCCCCGGAGGGAGGCTTGGATCAGGGCTCGGTGCTGCGGTTCTCGGACCAGGCCTGCCACAGGGCGGCGTACGGGCCCTGGGCGGCGCGCAGTTCGTCGTGGGTGCCGCTCTCGGCGATCCGGCCGTTCTCCATCACGACCACCCGGTCGGCTGTGGCGGCCTGGCTGAGGCGGTGCGCGACGACCAGCGCTGTGCGCCCGTCGAGCGCCCGTTCGGCGGCCTGCTCCAGCAACTGGGCGCCGGAGCTGCCCGCTTCGGCGGTCGCCTCGTCGAGGACGGCGACCGGGGGATCGGCCAGTACCAGCCGGGCCAGGGCGAGTTGCTGTGCCCGGTCGGAGGTGAGGCGGTGGCCGCCGTCGCCCACGACGGTGCCGAGGCCTTCGGGCAGGGCGTCCACCCAGCCGAGAGCGCCGACCCGGTCCAGTGCCTCGCGGAGCTCCTGGTCGGTGGCGTCGGGCCGGGCCAGCCGCAGATCGTCGGCGAGCGGCCCGGCGAAGACATGCACTTCCTGGGTGACCAGCGCGACCGTACGGCCCGACTCGCTGGGCTCCGCCCCTCCGATGTCGATCCGCCCGCCGGTCGGGCGGTGAATGCCGACGATGAGCTTGGCGAGGGTGGTCTTTCCGGCTCCGCTGGCGCCGACGAGGGCGACCTTCTCCTTCGGGTGGAGCACCAGGTCCACGTCGTGCAGCACGGGCCGGCCGGCCCGGTAGGCGTGACCGACGCCGGTCAGGGTGACGGTGGGGAGGCTCCGAGGCGTCTCCCCCTCCGCCGCCTTCGGCGCCGGTTCGTCCACGACACCGACCAGCCTGGCCAGGGCGGCGGTCGCCGACTGGGCGTCGTCGAGCAGTACCAGCGCGGTGTTGACCGGCCCGAACAGGCTGTGGAAGTACAGTGCGGCCGCCGTCGCCGTGCCGATCGACGCCGATCCGTCCCGTACGAGCAGGAAGCCGACCACCAGGACGGCCGCGAGGCCGGTGTACTCGGCCAGGTGCAGCCGGCTGTAGAACCGCAGCACCAGCCGCACCCCGCGCAGCGTCAGGTCGACGGCCGCACGGGAGCGCTCCGTGACCCGCTCGGTGTGGGCGGCCTCCAGCCGGTACGCCCGTACGGTGCCCGCTCCGCCGATGGTGTCGAGCAGTTGCTGCTGCTGGACCCCGGTGGCCACACGCTCCTTCGCGTACAGGGGGGTGGCATTGTTCACGTACCAGCGGGCGGTGTGCGCCTGCACGGGCACCGCGAGCAGTGCGGCGAGCAGAAAACGCCAGTCGAGGATGGCCAGAGCGCCGAGGGTGAGCACGATCGACAACCCGGAGCGGGCCAGTTCGGGCAGCGCGGAACGCACCGCGTCGGCGACCCGGGAGACGTCCCGGGTCACCCGGGAGGTCAGATCGCCCGAGCCGGCCTTCTCCAGCCGGTCCAGCGGCAGCAGCAGCACCCGCTCCACGAACCGCTCGCGCAGCTCGGCCAGTACGGTCTCGCCGAGCCGGGAGACCAGCGACATGCCGAGCGCGGTCGCGATGCCCTGCGCCGCGGCGACGCACACCAGCAGCACCACGGGCAGGGTGAGCGCTCCGGCCGGGCTGCGGTCGGTGACCAGGTTGATGATGTGGCCCAGCAGCGGCTGGGTCAGCAGCCCCACCGCGGTGGCCACCACCATGACACCGAACCCGGCCCAGGCCAACGCCCGGTACGGGCGCAGCAGTTCACCGACGGCGGCCCGGGTACGGGCGGGCGTGGCGGTGGGCAGCAGCTCGCGGCCCCCTGCTTCCGGTGCGGCGATGTCAACTCCCGTGGTCATGCGAGTGCTTCCGGTCCGGTGATGTCGGCCCCTTTGGTCATGCGAGTGCTTCCGGTGTGCTGATGTCGGCTCCCGAGGTCATGCGAGTACTGCCATCCGGTGGGTCGTGTGGCCGCGGACGGGGTGGGTGTGGGGTCTGTCGGTGGTGATGCGTGCGGCGATGTCGGCTCCTGTGGTCATGCGAGTACTGCCATCCGGTGGGTCGTGTGGCCGCGGACGGGGTGGGTGTGGGGTCTGTCGGTGGTGATGCGCGCGGCGATGTCGGCTCCTGTGGTCATGCGAGTACCGCCGTCCGGTGGGTCGTGTGGCCGCGGACGGGGTGGGTGTGCGGTTTGTCGGTGGTGATGCGCGCGGCGATCTCGGATCCCGTGGTCATGCGAGTACCGCCGTCCGGTAGGTCGCGTGACCGCGGACGAGGTCGGCGTGCGGGCCGTCCGCGGTGACCCGGCCGGCGTCGAGGAGGACCACCCGGTCGGTGACGGCGAGCAGCGCCGGGCTGTTGGTGACCAGCACGGTGGTGAGGCCGCTCCGGAACTCCCGTACGCCCGCGGCGATCCGGGCCTCGGTGACCGCGTCGACGGCGGTGGTCGGGTCGTGGACGACGAGCACGGCGCGACGGGCGTGCAGGGCGCGGGCGAGGGCGACGCGCTGGCGCTGGCCGCCGGACAGCGACCGGCCGCCCTCACCGACCTCGGCAGCCGTGCCGAGCGGCAGTGCGCCGGCGACCTCGTCGGCGGACGCGGCGGCCATCGCGCCCTCGGCGCCCGCGGTGGCGCCGATGTTCTCGCCGAGCGTGCCGTCGAAGAGGGCGGCGTCGTGCGCGGCGACCAGTACGGCCGTCCGCAGCTCCGCCGGGTCCAGGTCCGGCAGGGGTACGCCGTCCAGCTCGACGACTCCCGAAGCGGGGTCCTCGGTACGGCCGAGGCAGCGCAACAGGGCTGCGGCGGCGGCCGGATCGGTGGTGGCGACCCCGAGGAGTTCACCGGGCGCCACGGTCAGGTCGACCTCACGCAGCTCGCCCAGACCGACTCCGCGCAGCCGCAGCGCACCGCGCACCGGATCCGGAAGACGCCGGTCGCCGGGAACGACGTCGGGTGGGGTGCCGAGCACCTCGGCGATGCGCGCGGCCGAGGCCCGGCCCTGTGCGAACTCGGCGTTCACCCAGGCGAGTACCTCCAGCGGTCCGAGCAGGAACAGCGCCAGTCCGACGGCCGACACCAGCTGACCCAGCGTGATGTCGCCCTGAAGGGCAAGGCGTCCGCCGAGCAGGGCCACCAGCGCGATGAAGCCACCGGTCAGCGCCAGGACGACACCGCTCTGCCAGGCCTCGGCACGGGCGGCGCGCAGGGTGGCGGCCAGTGAGTCGCGGCTGGTGCGCCGGTAGCGGTCCACGGCCGTGGCCTGGGCGCCGATGCCCTTGAGCACCCGAAGTCCGGCCACCAGATCGGCCGCGACACCGGACGCATGGGCGGCCCGTTCCTGCTCGGCCTCGCTGCGCCGCTCCAGGGGCTTGCTGAGCAGATGCCCCAGCCAGAGCAGCACGGGCGTGCCCAGCAGGACCACCAGACCGAGCGGCACCGAGACCACCAGCAGGGCCACGGCGCTGACCGCCAGCCCGACGAAGGCCGAAATCCCGAGCATCACGGCCATGTTGACCGCACCGACCCGCTTGGCGTCCTCGGTGGCGATGTTCGCCAGCGCGCCCGGCAGCCGCCCGTTCTCGGCACCGCCCCGGGGATCGAGTACGCGCCGCACGAGCGTCACGCGCAGTTGGTGCGCCGCCATTTCGGCCGCACGCTCCCCGGCGCGTGCCCCGAAGCGGAAACTGAAGGACAGCCCGACGTACACGACGGCGAGCACGACCAGCCAGCGCACCAGTGCGCCGCTGTCCCCCTCCGCCACCGCCTGGTCGATCACCAGGCCGATCAGTACCGGAACCAGGGCTTCCCCGAGCTGGTGACCCGCCCCCAGCAGGGCCCCGACAGTGACGTCCCGCCGCTGCCCCCGAACGGCCCCCGCCAGGACATCCAGCCCTCGTGGCTCCCCTGCCCCCATCGGCCCACCCTCCGGAACCAGCCACCATCAATTTAGGTAAGGCTAGTCTAAGTAGGGGTGTCGCGGTCAAGATTGTGCGGTGAGCCCGGGTCCGGCCGCCAGGCCTCACTAGGGCCTGCAGTCGGAGGGCGGTCGGTCTCCCCGGTCGGTACTGTCGGAGGTGATCGCCGCTCGCTTTCCGTGCCCGGCTCCCGGGCCGGGAGGGCCGAGCGGAGGGAGGCTGACTGCCGTGACCGTGATCTCCGTGAAGTCCGCGACGGTGGGCGACGGACTCGTGCTCCCCTACGCCGAGGCCGGCTACCCCGATGGCACACCGGTGGTCTTCGTGCACGGGCTCTCCGACTCCTGGTGGTCCTTCGAACCCGTCCTGCGCCGCCTGCCGGCCTCCCTGCACGGCTACGCGCCCACCCAGCGCGGCCACGGTGACGCCGACCGTCCCCCCGACGGCTACACGCCACAGGACTTCGCCGCCGACCTCGTGGCCTTCCTCGACACGGTCGGTATCGAACGCACCCTTCTCGTCGGATCCTCCAGCGGTGGCGTGCAGGCCCGGATCGTCGCGGGCAGCCACCCCGACCGCATCGAAGGGCTGGTCCTGCTCGGCGTCCCCGCCACGCTTGCCGACAAGCCGGCGGCGCTGAGCGCGCAGGAGGCCGTGGCCGGCTTCTCCGACCCGGTTCCCCGCCAGTTCGTCGAGGACCTCATGGCGGCCACGGTGGCCGACGGGGTCGCCAGGGGACTCGTAGAGACCATGATCGAAGAGAGCCTCAAGGTCCCGGCCCGCGTCTGGCAGGAGACCCTCCGCGGCCTGCTGGAGACCGATCTCCGCGCGACCCTCGCCGGCATCCTGGTGCCCACCCTCGTCATCTGGGGCGACCGGGACGAAATCCTCCCGCGCAGCGACCAGCAGATCATCCTGGACGCCATTTTCGGAGCGCGTCTCCTTGTCTACGAGGGTGCGGGCCACGTCGTCCACTGGGAACAGCCGGAGCGGGTCGTCGCCGACCTCGCCGATTTCGCCGCCCGAATAGCCAGGCCCGGTACCACTCCATTTCCGAATTCAGCGAATAACTAACGTTCCAGATTCGGCTGATTGCCCGGAGTCATATCATTGGCGAATGGGTTTTGGAGGCCCTGTGCGGGGAATTCGAAGTCCAGTGCTTCGGACAGGAGGCACGTCCGTGGGTGCCGGTGCGCAAAGGCCGCGGGTGTTTTCCTTCCGGCCGGTATGCGCGCCCTCCCATGGTGACTGTCCACTCAGCACCACGAGGGTTGTGAGCACCATGCCCGACGTCCCGGTCAGTACGAAGCACCATCCGCACGATGACGCCCCCGACACCGCCGTGGCCTTCGCCCGGCTCTCCGGTCTGCCCGACGGGCCCGAGCGGCAGGCACTCCGCGACGAACTCGTCGAATCCTGGCTGCCCATGGCGCAGCGCGTCGCGAGCCGGTTCCGGGGCAGGGGCGAGAACGTCGAGGACCTGAACCAGGTCGCCGCCCTGGGACTGGTCAAGGCGGTCGACCGATACGACCCCGACCTCGGCAACGCCTTCGAGAGCTACGCCGTGCCGACCATCACCGGCGAGATCAAACGGCACTTCCGCGACCACATGTGGGTCCTGCACGTGCCCCGCCGCGTCCAGGACCTGCGCAACCGGGTGCGCGCCGCCCTCAAGGACCTGGTGCAGACGATCCCCGGCCGACGGCCCACCGTCACGGAGATCGCCGAGTACGCGCACCTGACCGAGGACGAGGTACGCACCGGCCTGGAGGCCCTCGACTGTTTCGCCGCGCTCTCCCTGGACGCCGAACTGCCGGGCAGCGAGGACGGATACGACCTCGCCGACACCCTCGGCGAGCCCGACGCCGGCTTCGACCTGGTCGTCGACCGCGAGGCCGTGAAACCCGCGCTGCGCACACTCCCCGAACGCGACCGGACCATCCTCTACCTGCGCTTCTTCGGCGGGATGACCCAACTCGGCATCGCGCAGCAACTGGGCATCTCGCAGATGCACGTCTCCAGGCTGATCAGCGGTTGCTGCGCCACACTGCGCGAGCAGGTGGGGACCGACGCGCCCTGAGCGGCGAGTGCCTCTGGACCCACGCGGCCTCAGCTTCGGCGCGCGAGGGCGGCCGGGCGAGTACGCCCGGCCGCCCTCATGGGTGCACCGCGGTCACGCGGCCGTCGTCACCGCCGCCACCGCGGGCGTCCGCAGGGTACGCCGGGCCGTGAACAGGCTGGTCCCCAGCGTGACCGCCCCCGCGATCGCGACGATGGTGAGCCAGATACCGAGGCCCTGGTCCGGCCAGGCAGCTTCCGTGCGGACGATGGTGAAGGGCAGGAGCCCGGCGAGCCCGGCCACGGTGCCCAGGACGACACCGGTGACCGTCACCACCAGGCCCTCCACACCGATCATTCCGAGCACCTGGCCCGGTGTCGCGCCGGCCAGCCGCTGCTGGCCGAACTCCCGGCTGCGATAAGTCGTCGCCGCGTACAGCGAATTGATCAGCATGATGCAGGAGAAGACCACGATGATGCCGACGACCACGAGATTCAGGGTTTCGAGGTTCTTCGCGTCGATGGTCTTCGGAATGCCCGAGGCCTTGATCGCGTCGCTCTCGACCGCCTGCATATAGAGCGTCGCGGTCGCCATGCCGGTGAAGAGGATCAGCGGCATCAGGACCCCGGACAACTCGGCTGCACGGCGGCGCATGTTCCGTACGGCCAGATAGCCGCTCGGGCTCGTCAGCGCGAGCCGGTCGAGCAGCCCCGTCAGCAGCTGCGGCGAGAGCAGCGCCAACCCCACGGACAGCAGGATCGCCCCGTACGCGGGAGCAGCCATCAGCGCGGCGTCCGTCGAGGAGAACCCGAAGGTGGACAGGACCGCGAGGCCGCCGACGGCCAGCGCCGCGTACGCGAAGAACTTCCGTACGCCGCCCCGGGGTTGACGCCGGTGCGTCGCCCGTCGCACCGCGAGGAACGCCGCGCCCGCCGAAGCGAGCACCGTGATCCAGAGTCCCGACATGAGCGCGACGGGACCGAAGGAGTAGTCCACGGACCGGGCGACCTGGCCGCTGTCGTGGAACACGTCCAGCAGGGCCGTCCCGCCGAGCATCGCCGGACCGATCGCCAGCACCGCGCCCACCAGCGCGACCACCACCGACTCGCCGACCACCATCCGCTTGATCTGTGCCGGAGTCGCCCCCGAGCAGCGCAACAGCTCTATCTCATCGGCGCGTTGGCGGACATTGACCGTCAGTGTCGAGGCGACCGCGAAGAACACCAGCAGGGAACCGTAACCGCCGACGACGCTCGCCGCCGTGGTCAGCGACTCCGCGCTCACGGAGTCGATGCCCGGCTGCCCAGCCGTGTCGTGCATCGCGTTGAAGGTCATGATGATCGCCGCGCCCAGGAAGGCGGACAGCAGCGTCGAGGTGAAGCGCCCGGGGCGCTGCCGGATGGAACGCAAGGCCAGAGCGAACATGGCTCACACCCCCGCCGTGGTGTCGTCACCCAGGTGCGCGAGACGCTCGGCCACGGCGTCGGCCGTCGGCGCGTGCATCGAGCCGGCCAGCCGTCCGTCCGCGAGGAACACGACGGAGTCGGCGTACGAGGCGGCGACCGGGTCGTGCGTCACCATGACGACCGTCCTGCCGTGCACCCGTACCGCTTCCTGAAGCAGCCGCAGCACATCCCGCGCGCTGCGCGTGTCCAGCGCTCCGGTCGGCTCGTCCGCGAAGATCACGCGCGGCTCGGTGACCAGCGCCCGGGCGATGGCGACGCGCTGCCGCTGGCCTCCGGAGAGCTGGTCGGGCAGGTGGCCGAGCCGGTCGCCGAGACCGACGGCCGTCAGGGTCTCCTGGGCCCGCTTGCGGTCGACACGCCGCCGGGCGAGCTTGAGCGGCAGCACCGTGTTCTGGGCGACGGTCAGCGTCGGCAGCAGGTTGTACTGCTGGAACACGAACCCGATCCGGCGCCGCCGGAACCTCGTCAGCTCGGCCTCGCTGCCGCCCGTCATCTCCGCGCCGTCGACCATCACGATCCCGGAGTCGGGCCGGTCGAGCCCGGCCGCGCACTGCAACAGCGTGGACTTGCCCGACCCCGAGGGCCCCATGACCGCGGTGAAAGTGCCCCGGGCCAGCGTGAGCGTCACCCCGTCCAGCGCGGTCACGGCATTCTCCTCGGCCCCATAGGTCTTGGTGACCTTGACCAGCCGCAGAGCCTCCGGGGCGGGTCCCGAGTCGTTCGTACGTCGCGCGGTGCTGCGAAACATCGTCATCACCCTCCGTGCGGCACGCCCTGTGCCTCGCCAACGACGCTACGGAGAGCCGGGCCGGACCACATTGGGCGCAGAACCCGTATGCCGGGGTGTACCCAGCGACACCCCGTACGGGTCACCACAACGCGCCGAGCCCCTTGCCAGGCAGGTGCAATGGACAGGTGACCGCGCCCCCGGACGACTGCCTCGCGCGCAACGAGTGGATCTGCGGTGAGTATCTGAGCACCCGCCGCCAGATCCTCCTCGACGCCGTGGTCCAGCACCTCCAGCTGACCTCGCTCGCGGTGTTCATCGCCGTCGTCGTCGCGGTACCGCTGGCCGTCCTCGCGCGCCGCTGGGGCTGGGCGGCGGGGCCCGTCCTCGCCGTGACGACGATCCTCTACACGATCCCGTCGCTGGCCATGTTCTCGCTGCTCCTGCCCGTGTACGGCCTGTCGGCGGCGCTCGTCGTCGCGGGCCTCGTCCTCTACTCGCTGACCCTGCTCGTCCGGAACATCCTCGCGGGACTGCGCGCGGTACCCGAGGACACCCGGCAGGCCGCGCGCGGCATGGGCTACGGGCCGATCCGGCTGCTGCTCACCGTGGAACTGCCCCTCGCCCTGCCCGCCGCCATGGCCGGCCTGCGGATCGCCATGGTCTCGGCGGTGTCACTGGTGACGGTCGGGGCGATCGTCGGCTTCGGCGGGCTCGGCAACCTCATCTACGCCGGCATGAACACCTACTTCAAGGCCCAGGTCCTGACCGCGTCCGTGCTGTGCGTCGTCATCGCGGTCCTCGCCGACCTCCTGCTCCTCGGCGTGCAGTGGCTGATCACCCCCTGGGTAAGGGCGGCTCGCGGATGAACACACTGACGGACGCCTGGGACTGGCTCACCGACTCCGCCAACTGGTCCGGCGCCGACGGCATCTGGCACCGGCTCGGCCAGCACCTGGTCCTGACCGTCGTCTGCCTGGTCATCAGCTGCCTCATCGCACTGCCCATCGCCCTCGTCCTGGGCCACCTCGGCAAGGGCGGCGCGCTCGCCGTCAACATCTCCAACGTCGGCCGCGCCGTCCCCACCTTCGCCGTGCTGGTGCTCCTGCTCCTCACCCCGGTCGGGAACTGGGGCGAGGGCCCCACCGTCGTCGCCCTCGTCCTGTTCGCCGTACCGCCCCTGCTCACCAACGCGTACGTCGGGATGCGCGAGGTCGACCGCAGCGTGGTGCGGTCCGCGCGCGGGATGGGGATGACCGGGCGGCAGATGCTGTTCCGCGTGGAACTGCCCCTCGCGCTCCCGCTGGTGATGAACGGGGTCCGGATCGCCGCGGTACAACTCGTCGCGACCGCCACCATCGCCGCACTCGCGGGCGGCGGCGGACTCGGCCGGATCATCACCGCCGGCTTCAACCTGGCGAGTACGCCGCAGGTCGTCGCAGGCGCCGTCCTGGTCGCCGTGTTCGCGCTCATCGTCGAGGGGATCTTCGAGATCGCCGAACGACTGGCACCGAGCTGGGCGAGGGGATCGCGATGAGACCTACGCGATCGGCGGGACCACCACGCGCGCCGCGCGGGCGCCACCTTGCACTGCTGACGCTGGTGGCGTTGACCGGCTGCACCACCGGCCCGTCCCTGGAGAACCAGGGCGCGGTCACCGCCCCGCCCGGCGACAGCAAACACCTGACCATCGGCTCGGCCGGATTCACCGAGAGCGACCTGCTCGCCCAGATGTACGCGCTGCTCCTGAACCAGGCCGGCTACAAGACCTCGATGCTCACCGTCGCCAACCGCGAACTGTACGAACCCGCCCTGGAATCGGGCCAGATCGACGTCGTCCCCGAATACGCGGCCACCTTCGCGGACTGGCTGAACGCCAAGACGAACGGCGCCGACGCACCGCCGGTCGGCTCGCCCGACCTGGACGCCACCATGACCGCCCTGCGCAAGCTGGCCACGCCACGGGGCCTCACCGTCCTCGACGCGGGGAAGGCCGTCGACCAGAACGCCTTCGCCGTGACCGAGGCGTACGCCGCTCAGCACCACCTCAAGACGCTCAGCGACCTGGGGAAGTCCGGCCTGAAGGTGCGGCTCGCGGCGGGCGACGAGTGCGTGCAACGGCCGTACTGCGAACCGGGGTTGAAGAAGACCTACGGCATCGACATCACCGCCGTCGACCCAAAGGGCGTCGGCACCACACAGGCCAAACTGGCCGTGCAGAACGGCCAGGACCAGATGGTGCTGACCACCACGACGGACGCGACGCTCGGCGACTTCGGGCTCGTCCTCCTCGCCGACGACAAACACCTGCAGAACGCCGACTACATCGTCCCCGTCGTCAACCGCTCCCGCGCCGGCAGCGAGGGCGTCACCAAGGCACTCGGCAAGCTCAACGACGTACTCACCACTGCCGACTTGGCGTCCATGAACGAGCGGGTGGACAGCTGGCGACGGCTCCCCGAGGACGTGGCACGGACCTATCTGAAGGAGAAGGGCCTGCTGAAGTGACAGGCCCGTGACGCCAGTTACCGAACTGGTGCGGTGAACTGCTTTTCGGGCGGGGTGATCATCGGTACACCTGATCCATGGGGGACAACGGGGGTATGCGCCGGACCTGGCGCCAGGTATTACGTGAGGCGGTCCTGGGGGCCCGCACCGACACCAAAGCCGACGGACTGGCGAATCTCGTCGAGCCCGGCCGCGAGAAGGCCTACGAGTGGTTCGGCAGCAGCTATCCCAGGCAACAGATGCAGTTGCAACTGCTCTACGGCGAATCGCAGCGGGCCTTCGAGTGGCAGACCAGACAGTCGATGCGCGTCACCATCGGCTGCGTGCTCAACAATGTCCTGCGCGACCACCGGCTGCTCGCCGAGCAGCCCGGGGCCGCCAACCGCTATCTGGGCGACTACCTCAACAAGGAGATCTCCGGGCTGCGGGCGCGCATCGACCAGGACTGTGCGCTGGCCGTCAGCCGCGGCATCAACGTGGGACTCACCCTGGGCGCGCTCATCAGCATGGTGCTGCTGACCGTGCCCCTGCTGGTGGGAGGCACCGGCCTGCTCGACCTGGTGGGGATCGAGATGGGCTGCACGGACCGCTGGAGCCTCATGGGCGCCTTCGTGTGCGGGGGAGTCGGCGCGTTCGGCGCGGTGCTCAGCGTCCTCGTGCGGCTGCGCAACACCGGCGGGGAGCTGTCGCGGCGCAGGACGAACGGCGACCGGGGCACCGTCGCGCCCGGGCAGATGGCCCGAGGTATGCGTCACGAGGGCGTCTACCGCATCTTCGTCGGCTGGATCCTGGCGCTGGCCGTCTACTTCCTGCTCAGCGCCGGCTTCATCAAGCTGTTCGACATGCCGGCCACCACGATCGAGATCTGCGCGGGAAACACCGAAGGACAGGGCACCGCCTTCTGGGGGTTCTGGTGCGGCGTCGGCTTCCTGGCGGGCTTCAACGAACGCTGGGCTTTCGGACTCCTCGACCGTTCGCACCGCCCGGAGCGCCCCGCGCCGTCCACGGCTCAGGCATCCGCCACCGAGTCGAACTCCACCTGACCCCGCGACACGCCCAGCGCGTCCGCGTCCACCGACCGGCGCAACGCCTCGTGCAGCTTCGCCGGGGTCAGCACACCGAGGAAGCGAGCCCCGTCCAGTACGGCGACCCAGCCCGCGTCGTGCTGGAGCATCACGCCGAAGGCCTGCTTCAGCGGGGCGCCCACGGCCACCCAGGAGTTCATCCGGTGGACGAGGTCACGGACGGAGCCGCCCGCCTCGATCTCGCCGACGCCGACCCAGCCGTGCAGATCGCCCTCGGTGTCCAGGACCACCGCCCAGCGCGCGCCCTCCGCCCGCATCCGGGCCGCCGCCTGCTCGGCGGGCTCGTCGAGCCGGACGACCGGCGGCTGTTCGAGGTCGCTCGGCTCGATCTCCGTTACCGAGAGCCGCTTCAGCCCGCGGTCGGCGCCCACGAACTCGGCGACGTACGGCGTGGCGGGCGTGCCGAGCACCGCGCCCGGCGTGTCGAACTGCTCGATGCGCCCCTGCCCGTACACCGCGATCCGGTCGCCGAGCCGCACCGCCTCCTCGATGTCGTGCGTGACCAGCACCACCGTCTTGCGCACCGCCTGCTGCATCCGCAGGAACTCGTCCTGCAACTGCTCCCGCACCACCGGGTCCACGGCCCCGAACGGCTCGTCCATCAGCAGCACCGGCGGATCGGCGGCCAGCGCCCGCGCCACGCCGACCCGCTGGCGCTGACCGCCCGACAGCTGCTCCGGATAGCGTGCCCCGTACGTCTTCGGGTCAAGGCCCACCAGATCGAGCAGCTCGGCGGCCCGCGCCCGCGCCTTCGCCTTCTTCCAGCCCACCAGCGACGGCACGGTCGCGGTGTTGTCGAGGATCGTCCGGTGCGGGAAGAGGCCGCCCTGCTGAATGACGTAACCGATCCGGCGGCGCAACTGCACCGGGTCGACCGTGGCGATGTCCTCGCCGTTCACGAAGATCTGCCCGGACGTCGGCTCGATCAGGCGGTTGACCATCATCAGAGTCGTCGTCTTGCCGCAGCCGGACGGGCCGACCAGCGTCACGAGTTCGCCGTCGGCGACCTCGAAGGAGAGGCCGTCCACGGCGGTCGTGCCGTCCGGATACCGCTTGGTGACCTGTTCGAACCGGATCATGCACTCACGCTAACCGCGCCGGTCACTCTCCGCTCAGCAGCACCACCTCTAGGGTGCGCGGACCGTGCACCCCCTCCACCCGGTCGAGTTCGATGTCGCTGGTCGCGGACGGGCCGGAGATCCAGGTCAGCGGGAGGGTCGGGTCGAGGCGTTCCATGGCCTGGGGGACCGAGGCGACGACCTGGTCGGGGACGCGTACGACGCAGATGTGGTGGTCGGGGATGAGGGTGATGCGGCGGCGGCCCTGGTCGGGGGAGCCGTCGAGCACGATGGTGCCGGTTTCGGCGATAGCGAGTGCGCAGCCGGTGACGACACTCGCCACCTTGTCCAGCTCATGAGGGGTACTCACTCCACGGTCGTGCACCCGGGTGGGATCGGCGGCCGACATCCACTCGGGCGGCAACCACGGCGGCACGAGTACGTACTGCGGGCCACGCTGAGCCAGCAGCCGCATGATCAAATACGGTAGTTCCACCGGATCCGTCCGGTGCACGATCGCCCGATAGTCCGCCAGGTTCTCCGCGAGCAGATCCACCGTCTCCGCGACACTCCGAGCACCGTGCTCACGCAGATAGCCCCGGTCGATGGCCTGGTCGTACGGCGTGTCGTCCTGTGGTACGTCCGCGATCGCGCGCCGCACCCGGCCCAGGATCAGTTCCCTGCTGCTCACTTCGCCGTGTCCTTTCCACCGTTCGTACGCTGCCACCAGTCCCGGAACGGCTCCGCGGGCACCGTCGGCAGATCACGGGTCTCGCTCCACGCCCTGCCGGGGCCGGGCAGCGTCCGCGGATGGAAGCGGCGGGTGCGGGAGGCGAGCCGCTGGCCGGTGCGCAGGGCGCCGGGGTGGCTGAACGCCCAGCGGGCCGCGCGCATCGCCGCCCGCTCGGCCGCGTGACCCTTGGCGGGCTTGAGGACGACCTTGTTGCCCTGGCTGGTGGCCGGACCGCCCTCGGCGATCCGCTCGCGCAGATGGACGAGCACTTCGGGGATGTCGATGGCGACCGGGCACACCTCGTAGCAGGCGCCGCACAGGGAGGAGGCGTACGGGAGTGAGGCGTCGATCTCGCTTGCGGTGCCCCGGAGTTGGGGGCTGAGGATGGCGCCGATCGGGCCGGGGTAGACCGAGCCGTACGCGTGGCCGCCGGCCCGCTCGTACACCGGGCAGACGTTGAGACACGCGGAGCAGCGGATGCAGCGCAGGGCCTGGCGGCCGACCTCGTCGGCGAGCGTGTCGGTGCGGCCGTTGTCGAGGAGGACCAGGTGGAAGGTCTGGGGGCCGTCCTCGTCGGTGGTGCCGGTCCAGGTGCTCGTGTACGGGTTCATGCGCTCGGCGGTCGAGGAGCGCGGGAGGGTCTGGAGGAAAACCTCCAGGTCCTGCCAGGTGGGGAGGATCTTCTCGATGCCGACGACCGAGATCAGCGTCTCGGGGAGGGTGAGGCACATCCGGCCGTTGCCCTCCGACTCCACGACCACCAGCGTGCCGGTCTCGGCGATCATGAAGTTGGCGCCGGAGACGCCGACCTTGGCGCGCAGGAACTTCTCGCGCAGATGGACCCGGGCGGCCTCGGCGAGCTCGGCCGGCGTGTCGGTGAGGCCCTCGGGAGCCGGGCGGCCCCACTCGCTCATCTCGCGGACGAAGATGTCGCGGATCTCGCCGCGGTTGCGATGGATGGCGGGGACCAGGATGTGCGAGGGGCGGTCCTTGCCCAACTGCACGATGAGTTCCGCGAGATCGGTCTCGTAGGCGTGGATGCCCTCGGCTTCGAGCGCCTCATTGAGGGCGATCTCCTGCGTGGCCATCGACTTGACCTTGACGACCTCGGTCTCGCCGGTCGCCTTCACCAGCTCCGTGACGATCCGGTTGGCCTCGTCGGCGTCGGCGGCCCAGTGCACGGTGCCACCGGCCGCCGTGACCGACTCCTCCAACTGAACCAGGTACCGGTCGAGATGGCGGAGGGTGTGGTCCTTGATCTGCTTGCCCGCCTCGCGCAGCTCCGCCCAGTCCGCCAGTTCCGCGACCGCCTTGGCGCGCTTGGTGCGGATCGTGTGGGTGGCGTGGCGCAGGTTGCCGCGCAGGGTCGCGTTGTGCACCGCTTCGTGCGCGGCCTTGGGGAAGGCCGGCATGCCGACGAAGGTCCCGCTCATGCGCCTGGCTCCTCTGAGATGACTGTGCTCGGCTCCTCTTCCGTGCTCGCCAGGATCTCCGCGATGTGCACGGGCCGCATGCCCGTGTGGAGGCGGCTCATCGTGCCGCCGATGTGCATCAGGCAGGAGTTGTCGGCGGCGCACAGCACATCGGCGCCTGTCGACTCGGCGTTGCGCACCTTGTCGGCGCCCATAGCGGCGGAGACGTCGGCGTTCTTGACGGCGAAGGTGCCACCGAAGCCGCAGCACTCGTCGGCCCCGGGCAGCTCGCGCAGCTCGAGTCCCTTGACCGCCTGGAGCAGCCGGTACGGGCGGTCGCCGAGACCGAGGCTGCGCAGACCGTGACAGGTGGGGTGATAGGTCACCGTGTGCGGGTAGTACGCGCCGACGTCGGTCACGCCGAGTACGTCCACGAGGAACTCGGTGAGCTCGTACGTCTTCGGCACGACCGGCGCGAGCGTGGCCGCGAGAGTGTCCCCGCGCCCCTCTGCGCGCGCCCGCTCGCCCATCCGCGGGTACAGCTCCCGCACCATCGCGCCGCAGGACCCGGACGGCGTCACGATCGCCTCGTACTCACCGAATACATCGGAGAAATGACGAGCGAGCGGCTCGGCCTCGTGCCGGTACCCGGTGTTGTAGTGCGCCTGCCCGCAGCAGGTCTGCGCCATCGGGAAGTCGACCTCGACGCCCAGCCTGGTCAGCAGTTTCACCACGGAGCGGCCCGTGTCCGGATAGAGCGTGTCGTTGACACAGGTCAGGAACAGGGCGACACGCATCGCGGCTCCTCGGGATCGATCATCGGATGAGTGCAGCGTACGCGGCGGGCGCGCGACAGGGGAGCCCCCTCTCACGGGCCGGTCGGCAGCCGCTCCTCGGCGGCCCGCCAGGCGGCCGCGTCGCCCCCGGCTCGTATCGCCGCAACGGCTGTGTACGAGCCACAAGCCGCCGCATCGACGCGCGATCCCCGACGAGTCCGTACGCGCGTGCCTGTACAAGGACGTTGCCCAGCGCCGCCGCCTCCGCCGGGCCCGCCACCACGGGCAGGCCGCAGGCGTCGGCGGTCAGCCGGCACAGCAGGGCGTTGCGGGCGCCGCCGCCGACGAGGTGCCCTGGCGATGGCCCACGCGCCGGGCGGTCACGCAGGCACAGGGGACCAGGTCCTGGTGCAGATGTACGCGAAACGCTCCCCGCCGGCAGGCACCGCGTCCATCGAGCGCAACATCGGCCTGACCGGGCTGCCTACGACCGTGCGGGCCGGACTGGTGGACGGGGCGCCGAGCGCAGTCGCTCGCTCGACTGGGCGGTCAGGCTCCAGGTGAAGTACGCGCGGATCGCTGACGCCGTGTCCACGCGCTCCGGCGGCAACCAGCAGAAGGTCGTCCTCGCCAAGTGGCTGTCGGCGCGCTGAGTGGCCGTTCAGTTGCGGCAACCGTCACGCTGAGCCGTTGTTCAGTAGGATTTCTTGATCCCTGGGCTCGGCAGCTCGCGGATCATGTGCTCAACTGTGACGCAGCCTGGAAACCGTACGTCTCGGGAGCCCTGTTGACCGTCAGCTACCGCCAGCCCGGTGTCGTCCTCACCGACAGACACTTCACCGTGCCTCTCGACCACGCCGACCCGGCGGGGGAGAGCATCGAGGTGTTCGCCCGCGAGGTCGTCGCCAGCGAGAAGGCACACCAGAACCTGCCGTGGCTGGTCTATCTCCAGGGCGGTCCCGGTTTCGGGGCGAATCGCTTCGTCGGCAAGCAGGCCTGGCTTGGCCGAGCCCTGCGGGACTTCCGGGTACTGCTCCTCGACCAGCGCGGCACCGGCAACTCCACCCCCGCCAACCGGCAGACCCTGCCCTTGCGCGGCGGCCCCCGCGAACAGGCCGACTACCTCACGCACTTCCGTGCCGACTCGATCGTCCGCGACTGCGAGGTCATCCGCCAACGGCTCACCGGCGGCGCACCCTGGACCGTACTGGGCCAGAGCTTCGGCGGCTTCTGCGCGGTGCACTACCTGTCCACCGCGCCCGAGGGCCTGAGCGCCGCTCTGATCACCGGCGGACTGCCGACCCTGGACGGCCACGCGGACGACGTCTACCGGGCCGCGTATCCGCGCATCGAGCGCAAAGTCGTCGCGCACTACGCGCGTTACCCGCAGGACGTCGAGCGGGCCCGCCGGATCGCGGAGTACCTCCTCCAGCACGAACCGGTCCTGCCCGGCGGCTTCCGCCTGACCGCCGAGGCCTTCCAGTCGCTCGGCATCCTCCTCGGCGGCAGCGACGGCAGCCACCGCCTCCACTACCTCCTGGAGCAGGCCTTCGTCCGCACCCCACAGGGTCCGGCCCTCTCCGACGCCTTCCAGGAAGAGGTGCAGGGACTGCTGTCGTACGCGGGCCACCCGCTGTACGCCCTTGTCCACGAGGCCTGCTACGCCCAGGACGACCGCCCCACTGCCTGGTCCGCCGAGCGGGTGCGCGCCGAGTTCCCGCAGTTCGACGCCGCCAAGGCCCTTGCGGACGACCGGCCGCTGCTGTTCACCGGTGAGTCCGTGCACCCCTGGACCTTCGACACCGACCCGGCGCTGCGCCCGCTGCGCGACACCGCCGAGGAACTGGCCGCCCGCACCGATTGGCAGCCGCTGTACGACACCGCCCGGCTCGCGGCCAACGAGGTGCCGGTCGCCGCGGCCGTCTACCACGACGACATGTACGTCGACACCGAGCACGCCCTGCGCACGGCACGCGCCATCCGGGGGCTGCGCACGTGGGTGACCGACGAGTTCGAGCACGACGGCGTACGAGCGGGCGGACCGCGTGTCCTGGACCGGCTGCTGGCACTCACCCGCGACGAGGTCTGAGGTTCCGAGCCCTTGAGCCCTTGAGCCCTTGAGGTTTTGGGGTTTTGAGGCTCCCCTAGAATCTGACGAGCCGTCAGAATCCGGAGGGGGCACGGATGATCGACACCACATGTACGGACATCCCGGAGGGTGAGGAGCGGCTGCGCCTCGACATCGAGGACGGCATCGGCGTTCTCACCCTCTGCCGCCCGGCGAAACTCAACGCCTGGAGCTGGGAGTCCACGCGCCAACTCGGCCTGTTCGCCGACCGGATCCGGTTCGACGAGTCCATCCGGGTGGTCCTCTTGCGGGGCGAGGGCCGGGCCTTCTGCGCGGGGATCGACGTCACCGCGCCGGGCGGTGCCATCACCGGCCGCTCCGGCTCCGAGCGTGTCCGCAACTACTACGAGGGCCTGCGCTGGGCACATGAGCGGTTCTCCGCCTTCGCCCGGCTGCCGCAGCCGGTCGTCGCGGCCGTACAGGGCTACTGCCTGGGCTTCGGATTCGAGCTCGCCCTGATGGCGGACCTCAGGATCGCCTCGGCCGACGCGGTGTTCGCACTCCCCGAGGCGCAGCTCGGGGTAGCGGTGGACGCGGGCGGAGATCTGCGGATCGCCCGCGAGGCGGGCGCCGGCTGGGCGAAGTTCCTTGCGCTGACCGGACGGCGGCTGGACGCGGTCGCGGCGGAACGCCTGCACCTGGTCCAGCTGGTCGTCGGCCGGGACGAGTTGGACAAGTCGGCCCGAGGCGTCGCCACCGAGATCGCGGCGAATGGCCCCCTCGCCGTGCAGGGGATCAAGCGTGACATCGACGCCTTCGCCGATGCCGGTCTCGGGGCCGCCCTCGACCGCACCGCGATGTCGGCGGCGCTCACGCTGACGTCCGAGGACTCGCGCGAGGGCTATGCGGCCAAGGGGGCTCGTCGAGTGCCGCGTTTCGAAGGGAAGTGACCGGCGTGTCTCTGTCGTGCGTGGCGTGGACTTCGAGGCATCTGTCCTCGTTCTCCGACCGAAGATGGAGAACCGTGCCGACTCCGGCGCTCTTGTGGGCGGCGCGGTCGCGTCCAGGCTGCTGCGCGGCTGGCAGTGGCCCAACAGGCGCGCCTCGTGCGGCAGTTCGGGATATCCTCGCGGCGCGTGCTCAGCGCGTCATCGGTACGGTCAGCCGGTGAAGGGGCCCCGCCCCAGCTGCTCCCTCACCGGCACCACCGGCGGGCTGACGATCCCCCTGCGCTGCCAGTTCGCGCCGTCCACCACCAAGGTGTGACCGGTGATGAATCGGGCGTAGGGGGAGGCCAGGAAGGTGGCGGCCCAGCCGAGTTCGCGCGGGGCGCCGACCCGCAGGGCGGGCTGGCGCGTGTCGTGTCCGTCGGCCCGGTCCAGGTTGCCGCGGATGTCCGCGGTCATGTCCTCGTGCGGCATCAGTCCGGGCACCAGCCCGTTGATCTGGATGCCGTACGGCCCCCACTCCACGGCCAGCGTCTCCACCAGGTTGAGTACGCCGGCCTTCGCCGCCGCGCTGTGCGCGAAACCGGGGCCGCCCGTCCAGGCGTACGACGCACCGACGTTGATGATCGAGCCCGGTGTGCACGCGGCCAGATGGCGCCTGCCGAACTCACGGGTCATCAGAAACGTGCCGGTGAGTGTGATGTCGACGACCGCTCGCCAGGCGTTCGGGGACATCTCCTCTGCCGGGACGGGGAAGTTGGCGGCGGCGTTGTTGACCAGGACGTCCGGGAGGCCGCAGGTGTCGAAGACCTCGGCGATGCGTTCCGGGTCCCGGATGTCGCACACGGTCGTGGTGACCCGCGTGCCCGTGGCCGCCAACTCCTGCTGCGCGGAGCGCAGATGCTCCTCGCCGCGGCTGGCGATCACCAGGTCGGCGCCGAGGCGGGCGAACTCCGTCGCGATCGCCTTGCCGAGTCCGGTGCCGCCGCCGGTGACCAGGACCAGCGAGCCGTCGAAGGTCCCCGGGGGCAGTGCGCTCACGCCCTGTGGAGGAGGGGCGGGCAGCCCGCGTGGGGCTGGTGTCTTGTCCATGGCTGCCTCGATACCGGGTGTGCCTCCAAAACTCCAGAAGCGGGGTGGGGGCGTGGTGGTGTGGGTGGGGGTTTGTTCGCCCCCTCCGCCCCTTGGACCTCCGCTTCTCAGACGCCGGAGGGGCTGGATTCTCAGCCGTCCGGCGTTTGAGGACGAGCGCGTTCAGCGCGACAGGCGGGGGGCTGGGGGCGGCAGCCCCCAGGTACGGGACGGGCAGGGGCGGAGGGGGCGAAACCCGCATACCCCCAGTTCAGTAGGCTGAGCCTCATGCAAGACGACAGCGGAACCGCCCGTGACCGGCGCCTCGACCTGGAGGCGGACTGCGGGGAGTGCTTCGGACTCTGCTGTGTCGCCCTGCCCTTCACCCGCTCGGCCGACTTCGCGATCGACAAGGACGCGGGGAAGCCGTGCCCGAACCTGCGGACGGACTCCCGGTGCGGCATCCACACGGAACTGCGCCGGAAGGGCTTCACGGGCTGCACGGTGTACGACTGCTTCGGCGCCGGCCAGAAGGTCTCGCAGGTCACCTTCGGCGGCCGGGACTGGCGCGCGGGAACCCGTGAACAGGCCCGGCAGATGTTCGACGTCTTCCCGGTCGTGCGCCAACTCCACGAACTGCTCTGGTATCTCGATGAGGCCCTGACGCTTCCCGCCGCCCAACCCGTCCACGCCGACCTCCGCCACGCACTCGACAGCACAGAGCGCCTCACCCACCGCACCCCGGAGGAACTGGGCGACCTGGATGTGGGCGCGCACCGGCAGGAGGTCAACGTGCTGCTGCTGCGGACCAGCGAGCTCATGCGCGCGGGAGTCGGCCGGGGAAGGAAGAAGGACCGTCGGGGCGCCGACCTGATGGGCGCCCGCCTCAAGGGAGCCGACCTCAGCGGTGCCGACCTGCGCGGCGCCTACCTCATCGCCGCCGACCTGACCGGCGCAGACCTGCGAGGTGCCGACCTGATCGGCGCGGACCTGCGGGACACGGACCTCACGGACGCGGACCTGACCGGCGCCTTCTTCCTGACGCAGCCGCAGCTGAACGCGGCCCGGGGCAGCGCCGGGACGAAGCTGCCGGGGCTACTCACCCGCCCGGGCCACTGGACGGCCGGGAGCTGAGTCCGGCGCGGGCGTGCGGCCTTCGAGGTGCAGTCGCAGCCCCGCCGGCATCAGCGTCAGCCGCTCGGCCACGCGGAGCCGGTAGCCGGGGTCGGGCCGCAGCTCGTAGCGGCGCAGCAGCAGCCCCAGCACCAGCGTCGCCTCGTGCAGCGCGAACTGCCGGCCGATGCAGGCCCGCGCCCCGGTGCCGAACGGCTTGAAGGTGTGCGCGGGCCGGGCCCGTACCGCCTTGGCGTCGAAGCGCTCCGGATCGAACTCCTCGGCGTCCGCGCCCCAGACGTCCGGATCCCGGTGCAGCATCGCCGTGAGGACCAGCGCCCACGCTCCCTGCCGCATCGGATGGACGCCGCCGAGAACCGTGGCCTGCCGGGCCTCGCGCGCGAAGGCGGGCGCCGTGGGCCAGAGCCGTAGCGACTCGTCGAGAACGCGGCGTACGTACCGGAGCCTGGCGACCTGGTCGTAGCCGGGCCGGGGCGTGTCGCCCCACACGCGGTCCACCTCGGCCCGGGCGCGGGCTGCGACGTCCGGGTGCCGGGAGAGGTAGTGGAGGGCGAAGGAGAGGGCGCCCGAGGTCGTCTCGTGGCCCGCGACCAGGAAGGTGATGACCTGGCGGCGGATGTTCTCCGGCGCCAGCCGTTCCCCGGTCTCGGGGTGGGCGGTCTCCAGCATCCGGTCGAGCAGGTCCCCTTCCCCGCCTGAGGACTGACGGTCCGTCACCACGGCGTCGACCGTGCGGTTGAGATACGCGATGTCGGCCGCGTTGCGACGCGAGGGGCCGCGGAGCAGCAGCGGGGCCAGGGGGGCGGGGACGGAGTTGAGGCGCTGGGCGTAGGTCAGTGTGCCCACCATGGCGTTCACGAAGGGATGTGGCCGGGTGCGTTCGAAGGAGCCGAAGTCGTGGCCGAAGCCGGTCCGCGCGATCGTCTCCAGCGTCAGCTTCGTCATGTCACCGGGCACGTCGACCGCGTTCCCCGCCGCCCGCTCCCGGTCCCAGCGGTCCATCAGCCGCTCGGTCACGGCGAGCATCATCGGGTGGTAGCCCTCCATGGCCTCGCGGCTGAACCCCGGAGCCAGGACGTCGTGCGCGAGCTGCCAGTTCGGCTCGTGGTTGTACGCCGTGAACAGTCCATCCCCGGCGACCGGCCGGAGGTTGGCGATCCCGAGGCCGACATGCTTGCTGAACCGAGACTCGTCGGCCAGCTCCGCCGCGAGGTCCGCGCCCCAGACGAACACGATCTCCTTGCCGAAGCCCTTACGGCGGAAGATCGGCCCGAGCCGCCGCCCGAGCCGCAGCGAATCCTGGATGGGCGTACGGACGTTGGCGCCTATCGCGTCGCCGATCAGCGGTACCCGGCGCGGCGGATGCGGAATGCGGTGCAGCTCGGGCCAGCCCAGCTCAGCACTGCGGAACCCCTTGGGCAGTGTGGCCGCTGTCGTCTCCGCCATGACGCCATCTCCCTTGCCCTTACGGCAGATTGAGTTTGTTGTACGCCAGTTCAATAGCGGATTTCAGTGTGATCCCGTTGTTGAACCGACGTCAAGTAAAGTGCGGGCATGTCCGGGAATCAGGGTGAGCGGGTGCGCCGTCGCCTCAGCACCGAGGAGCGCCGGGAGCAGCTTCTCTCGGTCGGGGCGTGCCTTTTCTCGGAGAGCCCGTACGACGAGGTGTGGATCGAGCAGGTCGCCGAGATCGCCGGAGTCTCCCGCGGGCTGCTTTACCACTACTTCCCGACCAAGCGGGACTTCTTCGCGGCCGTCGTCGAGCGCGAGAGCCGGCGGATGCTGCGCATGACGGCGGCGGTGCCCGGGATCCCGGTGCGCGAGCAACTCGGCGCAGGGCTCGACACCTTCCTCGGCTATGTCGAGCAGCACGCGCACGGCTTCCGCGCTTTCCACCGTGCCGACGCGGCCGGTGACCAGGCCGTACGGAAGGTGTATCAGCAGGCGCTCGCCGCACAGGAGCGGCAGATCCTCGCGGCGCTCGCGGCGGACCCGGAGATCTGTCGGGCGCCCGAAGGGGAGGCTGAGCTGCGGATCGCCGTGCGCGGCTGGCTGGCCTTCACCACGTCCGTGTGCCTGGAGTGGCTGCGGGGCTCGGAGTTGAGCCGGGAACAGGTGCGCGATCTGTGCGCCCGCGCGCTGCTGGGTGCGATCGCTCCCTGAGTCCCGGTCGGCTCACCGCGCGCCAAAAGCGTTCTCAAAGGATGGCGAGTGTGGTTGGCGTACACCCGGATCTTCGATAGCTTAGGCAAGCCTTACCTAAGGAGGAGTCTGATGGGTGACCGTCACACCTGGACGGCCGCGCCTGCCGCGGCGGAGCGTGCTCGCTCGGTGCTTGCCGCAGCATGGTCATGCGCGGTGACCGCGGAGGGCGGCCGGGAGGAGTTCGTCGGCGCGCACTCCGTGGCCGCGGACGGCAGGATCCTCCTGCACGTGCCGGACGACAGCATGCTGCTCACGGCCGCGATCTGCGCGCCTCGCGGCGAGCCGTCCGCAGTCCTGGAGTTCGCCGACGTCGCACCCGTTCCCGTACGGAACCGGATCCGCGCCCGGCTGTGGCTCGCCGGCTGGTTCGCTCCCGAAGACGGGCATCTCGCGTTCCGGCCGACGCGCGCGGTGCTGCGCCAGCCGACCGGGACCGTCGTGGTCGACCTCGGCGAGCTCGCCGACGCCGACCCCGACCCCCTCGCCACGGCGGAGTCCGCGCTGCTCACCCATCTCGCCGACGCCCACCCGGACGCGATCGACCGGCTGACCCGGCTCGTGGAACCGGACAGCCTGCACGGCGCCGTACGCGTCCAGCCTCTCGCCGTCGACCGCCACGGACTCACGCTGCGCATCGAGCGGGTGCGCGGCAACGGCGACGTACGGCTGCCCTTCCACAAGCCCGCCGACAGCGTCGCGCAGCTCACGGAGCGGATGCACGTCCTGCTCAATCAGGCCAGCGCCGCGTCCTGCCCCCGCGCGCTACAGCGGCAGCGCACAGACGGCGACGGGTGAGGCGAACGGCTCGCCCGCGAGCCGGAGTTCACCGCTCTCGCCGTCGACGTGGAAGACGCTGACGGTGCTCGACCTCTGGTTCGCCGCGAACAGCAGCTTCTCGTCCGGCGAGAAGGCGATCTGGCGCGGGAAGTCGCCGCCGACCGGCACGGTGTCCAGCAGCTTCAGACGGGCGCCGTCCGCCTCCACCGCGTACCGCGTCAGGCTGTTGCGGCCCCGGTTGGCGAGATAGGCGTACGACCCCTTCGAGGTCACCAGGATCTGCGCCGGATAGCTCGTGCCCGCACCCGTCCCCGTGGGCTGCGGGTCGCCCGGTGTGAGCCGTCCCCTGGCCGGGTCGTAGGCGCAGACCGCGACCGTGTTGTCGACCTCGTTGGCGAGATAGGCGAAGCGGCCGCCGGGGTGGAAGGTGAGATGGCGCGGTCCCGCACCCGGCCGGGTGCGGGCCTGGGAGACCTCGGTGAGCGTGCCCCTGGACTCGTCCAGGCGGTAGGTGTAGACGGTGTCGGTGCCCAGGTCGACGGCGAGCACATGGCCGCCGTCGGGGCTGGTGATGAACTGGTGGGCGTGCGGCCCCTGTTGACCCGGACCGGGCGCCGGACTTGTGTGCGTGACGAGGTCGGTGCGCTCACCGAGCGCGCCCGAGGCGTCGATCGGGTGCACGGCCACGGTCCCCGACCCGTAGTCGGCGCTCAGCAGCCAGCGCCCGCTCGGATGCACGGACAGGTGACAGGGGCTCGCGCCACCGGTGGCGCGCGAGCCGAGAACATCGTTCCCGGCGAGGCGTACTGCCGTCACCCTGCCAGCCTCCCGCTCGTCGACGGCGTACAGCGTGCGGCCGTCCGGATGGGCTGCGAGATACGAGGGGTCGCCGACGCCTGTGATGAGGGCGCCGGTACCGGTGATGCTGCCCGTCACGGAGTTGTACGTGGCCAGGCCGATGCCCTTTCCGCCGCCCTCGACCGAGGTGTACGTCCCGAGGAACAGTGGGCGGGAACTGTTGGTGGGCGGCGTGGACGAGCCGGCCGTCGGCGGAACCGTTTTGGGGTCGGCCGGCGAGGGATCAGATCTGACGACGGCCGCTGCCGCGACCGTCGTCACCGAGGCGACCCCGGCCAGCGCGCCGACGAAACGGCGCCTGGTCCAGCCGCCGCCCGAGCCGCGTGCCGGATCTGCCCCACTGCTCATGCCTGCACCTCGGGTTTCGGTTGCCTCAGCCGTGACAGCCACCTTGACGTGCGGCACCCGAGAAGTGCAAGAACGGCAATGAGCGTTGCGGACCGCGCAACGGGATCTTCGCCGGGTTACCAGTCGCCGTCCTCGACCGGCTTGCCCGGCGCGTCCCCGAGCGGCTGCACCTGGTTCGGCGAAGGCTGCTGCCAGGGCTCGTGGTCGTCGCCGAGCCAGTCACCGACCGGCTGCACCGAGCCGAGCGTGTCCGTGGGGGAGAGGTCCGTGGCGTCCTGGTCGTAGTAGTCGAACCAGGGGAGTCCCGCCCTGGTGTAGGCCGCGCGGTCCACGGGCGAGGGCGGGGGCGCCTCGCCCGTGATGCGGCGCCACTCCGGAGGCGTCACCAGGTGCACGAACACCCGCCCGGCGGGCTCCTCGGCCCAGGCCTTGAGCGGCCGGTCGTCCGCGTAGACCTCCTGACGCATCGAGCCGCCGACCCCGAGGCCCATCGCCGGCGCGCTCCTCGCCCTGCCGCCCGGCGCGCGGGCGGGACCCGGTGCGGCGCCCGGAGCGGGAGCTGCGGCCGCCATCGGGAGGGCGGCGCCATAACCCCCGCCGAACGCCGTCATCTCCCTGTGCGCCGCGGCCCTGCGCTGCTCCGCCTCGCGCCAGGCACGCAGTTCCTCCTCGCGCAGCGGGAACGACTGCAGCTGTACGCCGCCCCACACCTCCTGGCCGGTGACCTGGCCCTCGACGGTGGCGCCCAGACCGAGGGGCACCGCCACGAACTGGCGGACCGTGCCTTTGCCGGAGTTGATCCCGTCGAGCCACGGCTGACGGGGCAGCACCACATAGTTCTGCGGATCCCGGCCGAGCCGGGGACTCCACGGCTTGCCCGACACAGCGCACACCTTGCCCACGCCGACCTGGAGGGCGGCCGGCTCCGTCGTACCGCCGAAACTCAGCCACATCGCCTCGCGCAGATACACCGGCAGCATCACACCGCCGCGCGCCCGCCATTCGGCGGGCACCGTGTCGGCGTAGTCCCCGACACGACGTATCGGGAACTCGCCGAGCCCTGGAGGCAGCGCGTGCGTGCCCTTCTCGGGCAGGCGCAGGGTCCTGATGAACCGCACCCGCACCTCGCCCGGCAGGCGCAGCGTGTTCCCGTCGATCCGCACGGTGCTGTCGGTCATCCGTCCGCTCCCCTCGTCGTTGTGAAGCACGGTCGTGGAGCCTCCTCGTGCCGCCACCCCACGTAGAACCGCGGCTCCTCACTTAGAACGACGGGAGGCAGGGCGCCGGTTCCGGCGCAGCACCTTCGGGACGCGCAGATAGGGGCGCAGCCGCGTGAGCCATGGCCAGCGCTCGCGGTCCTCGCGTGCGCAGCGGTCCAGCTCCTCCAGGAGCCGCCGGGACCGGTACTCCGTGTCGAGTTCGGCGATGATGCGGTTGACCTCGGTGAGCACCGCGCCCTGCAGCTCCCACTGACTGGCGTCGCGCTGGATCTCTTCGAGGAACAGCTGGGCCAGCTTGTCGCGGGTGGCGGCGGCCGTGGTGAGCTCCGCGGCGAGCCGCTCCTCCGCCGACTCGGCGCTTCGGGTGACATCGGTGGTCACCAGGACGGCGAAACTGACGATGGCGTCGGCGACCTCGGACAGCAGCTGCTCCAGGGTGGCCCCGGACTGCGGCTCGAACAGCGGCTCCGGCTCACGCTCCTTGGCCAGGTCGGTGAGGCTGCGCGCGAGCACCCGCAGGACCACGGTGCAGATCTCCAGTGTGTCGAGGCCGGTGCGCAGCACGACCCGGTGCAGCAGGCCCTCACGCACGCGCGGATTGAGCTTCAGGCTGTCCTCGGCCTGCCGCAGCGCCGCGTCCACCTCGACGATGTCGTGGTCCAGACGGCGTGCCTCGTGCAGCCGCTCGGCCGCCAGTGAGGCGGGGGTGCGGCCCGCTGCCTCCTCGCCGATCCGCAGCATCAACTGCCGCATCCGGCGCGCCAGATCCTCGATGGACTCGCCGGCCACGCCGACCCACACCGGTGGCGCCAGTACGAGGTTGCAGGCGAGTCCCACGACCGCCCCGATCAGCGTTTCCAGCACCCGGGCCCACGCCGTGTCACCCACCCTGGTGACGCCGAGGATCAGCATGGCGCTGATCGCCACCTCGGGAACGAACTCACTGACCCGTACGAGGTGGCCCACCGCCAGCGAGGTGATGATCAGCAGGGCCAGGCTCCACCAGGTCAGCCCGACCAGGCTGCTGAAGGCGATGGCGATGATGACGCCGGCGACCACGGAGTTCACCCGCCGGATGCCGGTGGTGATCGTGGAGTACAGGGTGACCTGTACGACGAGCAGGGCCGTCAGGGGCGCGGTGAGCGGCGCGGGCTCGGGGCTGAGGTGCACGGCAATGACGTACGCGATCGTCGCGGCCGCCGCCGACCTGAGCGCCTGGACGACCACGGGCTCTCGTCGCCGCTTCACGAGCTGGGCGACGGAGGTCGCCCACTCACCACGGTCCTCTCTACGTTCCTGTCGCACCCTTGGGCCCTTCCCGTTTCTAGGCGCATCGAACGCATGAGGGAGACCGCATCTCCGCCGACGAGTCCCCCCGACCCTACGTGGTGGCCCGGGTGGAGGCTGCGCGGCCGCGCGACCGGTAACCGGCCACCTTCGCGAGGTTGCCGCAGCGGTCCATGGAGCACCAGCGGCGGCGGCGGGCCTGGGAGTCGTCCAGGAAGAGCAGCGAGCAGGAGGGGTTCTCGCACTCCTTGACCCTGGTCACCAGGGGGCCGCCGGTCAGCAGGACGGCATCCCGGGCCACGGTCGCGAGGGCGGCGGCTCCGGGTCGGCCGGCCTTCCAGTACAGGGATGGCGCCGAGCCGTCGTCCGGCGCGGCGAGCTGCGGGGCGAGGTCGGGGAGGGCCGCCGCTTCGTTGACCTGCGCGATGTCTCCCGGGTCCGGAGCATTTCCGTCCATCGAGGCGCGTACGAGGCGGTAGACGGCCTCGCGCAGGGTGCGGGCGTAGGACAGGTCCCCAGTGGTGATGTGCACCGGAGCGTCGTCCGCCCCCGCGTACAGGCCCGCCTCGCCGATCCAGCGGGCCAGGGCGTCCGGGTCGGGGAGCCGTTCGAGGGGGGTGTCGCCGTGCCGTTTGCCGAGCGTGGCCACGAAGTTCAGGCAGGGGCGTCCGCCGATGAGGGGGAACGCCGGCGCCGGCTCGGTGGCATCGGACGACGGGGGAGCAGATACGCGGGACATGACGCGAGTCTATCGCTTGACACCGGTTCATGGGGTGTCGCATGGTGACACCAGTTCAACCGGTGTCACCGACTCTCGCTACGAGGTGTCGCGGCGCTCCGGTGTGTCCTCCCGAAAGAGCAGGTACAGGAATGCGTGCGGTACGGATCGATGAGTTCGGCGGGCCCGAGGTGCTGGTGCCCGTGGAGGTGCCCCACCCGGTCGCCGGGCCGGGCCAGGTGCTGGTCCGGGTGGTCGCGGCGGGCGTGAACCGGGTGGACGCCCTCGTCCGCGCCGGGGTGTACCACCGGGCGGGCCGCCCGCCGCTGATCCCGGGCGTGGAGGCGGCCGGAACCGTCGCCGCGGTCGGCGAGGGGGTGACCGGTGTCAGCGTCGGGCAGCGGGTGATGGCCCTGGACGGTGTGAACGCTCCTGGCTTCTACGCCGAGTTGGCCGTCGTACCGGCCGAGCAGGTGACCGTCCTGCCGGACGGTGTGGGTCTGACGGAGGCCGCGACCCTGCCCGTCGCGTGGCTCTCCGCCTGGTACAGCCTGCGCCGGCTGGCCCGGGTGACCAAGGACGACACCGTGGTGGTGAAGGCCGCCGCGAGCGGGGTCGGCAGCGCGGCCGTACAGATCGCGGCGGAGGCCGGTGCACGCGTCATCGCGATCGCCGGTTCACCGCAGAAGGCGGCCTGGGCGGCCGAATTCGGCGCCGATTCCTTCATCGACACCTCCGCGCACCCCGAAGACGCGGAGGTCGAGGAGGTACTGCGGCTGACGGACGGACGAGGCGCGGACGTCGTCCTCGACACCGTCGGCGGCCGGGCCTTCGGGCGGAGCCTGCGCGAGATCGCGCACGGCGGGCGGGTCGTCGCCCTCGCCAACGTCGCCCTGGAGCCGAGCACCGTCGACACCCGCGACTTCTACCCGAAGAACGCCTCCATCCTCGGCTTTCAGCTCACCAACCTGCAGATCCACGGCTACGACCCGCGCGCGGACCTGCGGGAACTGGCCGAGCGGGTCGCGGCGGGCACGTACCGCGTACCCGTCGAGGCGGTGTTCCCGCTGGAGCAGGCGCGCGCGGCCCACGAGCGGCTGGAGCAGCGCGACAACCGGGGCAAGATCGTGATCGCGGTGGCTGAGGACTGACCGCCGGGGCGGGTCGAGACCCTCAGGCGTACAGCCTCTCCACGAACGCCGACAGGTTGCCCACCGTCCGCGCGATCTGCTGCTCCACGGTGAGGCTCTCCTCGAAGCGAGTGCCGGATTCAAGGGACTTCTTGCCGCGTACGTACAGGGAACAGGCGAGGTCGGCGCACATATAGATGCCGACCGAGTTGCCCTCGCGCCCGGCGGTACCCGTCTTGCGGGCCGTCATCAGTGATACGCCGTGACCCGGATGCGTCGTCAGGCACAGCGAGCACATGCTGCGGTGCAGGAAGCCGCGTTGGGAGGAGGGGAAGCGCAACGTGACGCCGGCGAGTTCACCGGCCCGTTCGGTGACCAGATAGCTGCGGTCGGGCGCCCCTGGATCTCGCCAGCCGAGGAAGTCCAGGTCGTCCCAGGGGCGTTCGCCGAGATCGCGCGGTATCGAGAGACGCTTGGCCTCGCCCTTGGAGCAGTTGATGAACGAGTTGCGGATGTCCTGCTCGGTGAGTGATCTCATGGGGGAGTGCTCCTGGGTTTCGGGCGTGACTGAACCTAGGGGTACTAGGTTTTTGGCTAAGCTACTCAAACCCCTCGGAGAGATCCAATGCATTTCGGGAACGGCCGCACACCCCAGGAGCGGGCCCTGCGTCACGTCGAGGCCCACTCCTCCGGCCCGGCGGTGGATCCCGCGCTCCGGATCACCCTGAACCTCCATCCGGACCGGCTCGCACGCGGAGTCCCCATCCTTCAGGCGCTGGCCGAGGACGGCACGTACCGCTCACAGTTCGTCACCGGCACCAGCAACGGCGGCCTGACCGCGCACCCCGGCGGCGACCGCTGGCGCTGGGAGAGCCGGATCTTCGGAGCCGCGTACGACACGGCGCCCGCGCACGAACGCCCCGTGTACGGCGCGCTGAACTTCCGGCACCAACTGGTCGGCGCGGCACCCCGGTTCGGCTCCTCCCACTTCCGGCTGACCGATGAGGCACTGCGCCGGGCCACCTTCTGCTACCCCGACAGCGCGGCCGAGCCGTCGGCTTTCGGGGTGGCCGCCGGGATGTCCCTGATCGAGCGGGCCGAGGCGGACGACCAGGACGCTCTCGACGACTACATCGAGGCCCAGGTGCACGGGAAGGTCGTACTGGCGCGGGACATGGAGGCACTGGTCCTCGACGAGTCCTACCGCGGGACGCCCGTCGAGACCGCGGCGCTGCGGCTGCCGTGCCCGGTCGAGTGGCACCCCGGATACCGGCTCTCCGTCGAGGAGCTGGGACGCCACCCGGACTTCCGCGGCCCTGAGTTCGTCGAACTCGGCGCCCGGATCGCCGAGGACGGCCACCTCGACCCGCGGATCATCGGGGACGCGGCGCGCACCGGCCGGTACGAGTTGCAGGACCTGAAGAGGGTGTGGCACTGCCTCGCACGCTTCGGTGCTCCTCAGGGGGCCGGAACGGCCCTGGGCGGCCACACCCCGGGAGCCAGCACGCCCAGCGCGTAGGCGCGGGCGACCAGTTCCGTACGGGTGGCCGCGCCCCAGCGCTCCGACAGGCGCCGCAGGTGGTAGTTGACGCCGTCCACGGTCAGGCCCGTCTCCCGGGCGGCCCCGGCCGTGGTGGCGCCCCCGGCGAGCAGCGCCAGAATGCGGGCCTCGGTGTCGCCGACGGGCGGGGCGGACGGCTGGGGCTGCCCGGGGTCGGGGCCGGGGCGTTCGCCGAGCACCCGGAGCGTGACCAGGAGAGCCGTGGACGCCTCGGTGCTGTCGCTGACAGGGTCCGCGGTCAGCTCGCCGCGCCGCCGCACCCCGTCGGCCGCGTCCCAGCGCACCGAGACCGGGTAGCGGGAGCGGTGCCGCAGCCGCAGCGCCTCGGCGATCCGCTCCACCTGCGTCGCCTCCTGTGGGCGGAACAGGTCCAGCACGTTCCGCCCGCGCAGCCGGCCCGGCGTCTCGCCCCACTCCGACGCCATGGCGGGATTGGCCAGGACGATCACGCCGTACACATCGCACACCGCGACGGGCATCGGAATCCGGTCGAACAGCAGCAGGGCCCGGTTGCGCCACACCACGGCGTCCGCCCGCGTCAGGTCCACCCATGCCTCCTGCCGTGCCGGGCTCCTCGGAGCCAGAGCGGTCCCGTTGCCGGCACAACACGATACCCGCAGCTCAGCGGCCGAATGCGGCATGCCGAAGCTACCTCAGCGACCTCATGGACTGAGGCGACCGAAGTAGTGCGGCGGAGATCGCGGTCACCGCTCCGTCGGCGGCTCATGCAGCCCGAACGCCGAGCCCTGGTCGTCGCGGCAGAGCTTGAACCGTCCGAACAGGGCGGCCGACTCCCCGTCCTCGGCCCCCTCCGCACCGATGTCCTCGACGGTGCCGCCCAGCTCGCGAACCTTGGCGACAGCGGTGTCCAGGTCGTCGACCCGGAAGAACAGGTAGGGAGAAGCGTCCTTGTCCCCGCCGTGCAGGCCGCCCGGCACGCCACCGGTGGAGATCGCGAAGCCGCGCCCGCCCGGGCCGGGCTCCAGCGTCCAGCCGAAGAGGGCCCCGTAGAAGACACGCCCGCGCGCGGGGTCTTCCACGCCGATTTCGAAGAAGGTCGGTTCGCCCGTCATCAGTGACCGCCCCAGTGGTCGTCCGCCGGCACCGCTGACTCCATCGTGCTCCCGAACGAGCGGCTCCGCAGCCCCACGCACAGGGGCGTCTGCCCGGCCCGGCGGCAGCGAGCCGGATGGCCGGGCCACCGCGGTCGGCGCAAGTCCCGCCGCACGCTTTCGACTGCACAATCGTGTAGTGCCACGGTACGGGAAGGCCGCGCCCCGCGATCAAGCTGGATCGCAGTACTCCCGTACCGCGAAAGGCAGTTGTCGCGCCATGCCCCCCACCGCGCCGCACCCCCGGACGACGAACGCCCACCACACGGCAGACGCTCCGCACCGGACAGAAACTCAGCACGCCACTGACGCCTCTCACACCACAGCCACCCTCCACGGCCTCCCGCTGATCGACGTCTCCGCCACCGGCCCCGGCCGCACCCCCATCCAGCAGGTGATGGGGCTCATGCGCGAGCACGGGCCCGCGATCGTCCGTCGGCTGCACGGCCGGGATGTGATCTTCGTGGGCGACCTCGACCTGGTCACCGAGCTGGCCGACGAGAGCCGGTTCGCGAAGGCGATCGGACCTGCCCTGGAGAACGTCCGCGAGTTCGCCGCGGACGGGCTGTTCACCGCGTACAACGAGGAGCCCAACTGGGCCAAGGCGCACGACATCCTGATGCCCGCGTTCGCGCTGGGCTCCATGCGCACGTACCACCCCGTCATGCTCCGCGTGGCGCGCCGGCTGATCGACTCCTGGGACCGCGGCGCCCACGACGGGCAGCCCGTGAACGTCCCCGACGACATGACACGGATGACGCTCGACACCATCGGACTCGCCGGATTCGGCTACGACTTCGGATCCTTCGAACACACCGAACCGCACCCCTTCATCGAGTCCATGGTCCGCTGCCTGGAGTGGAGCATGACGAAGCTGGCCCGCACGCCGGGCAGCGACCACGCGGCGGCGGACGCGGCCTTCCGGGCGGACGCGGACCATCTCGCGGGAGTCGTCGACGACGTGATCGCCGCCCGTGTGAGCGAGGGGCAGGGGCAGGCGGATGACCTCCTGGGGCTCATGCTCACCGCCGAGCACCCAGCCGACGGCAGCACCCTCGACACCGCCAACATCCGCAACCAGGTGATCACCTTCCTGATCGCGGGCCATGAGACGACCTCCGGTGCGATGTCCTTCGCGATGTACTACCTGGCCAAGCACCCCGCCGTGCTCCAGCTCGTCCAGCGCGAGGTCGACGCACTGTGGGGCGACACGGCCGACCTCGAGCCGACGTTCGACGAGATCGGACGGCTCACCTACACCCGCCAGGTGCTCAACGAAGCGCTGCGGCTCTATCCGACCGCCGCTTTGTTCACCCGGCACGCCCGCGAGGACACGCTGCTCGGCGGCCGGATCCCGCTGCGCGCCGGTCAGCCGGTCGGCGTCGTCGGGCCGATGCTGCACCGGCAGCCGGTCTGGGGCGACAACCCCGAGCTGTTCGACCCCTCCCGCTTCACGCCGGAGGCGGAGGCCGCGCGCTCACCGCATGCCTTCAAGCCTTTCGGGACCGGTGAACGCGCCTGTATCGGGCGGCAGTTCGCGCTGCACGAGGCGACCATGCTGCTGGCGATGCTCGTCCACCGCTACCGGCTCCACGACCACGCCGACTACCGGCTGACGGTCAAGGAGACCCTCACCCTGAAGCCCGACGGCTTCACGCTCACACTCTCACCGCGCACCGCCGCCGACCGAGTCCACCCTGCGCTGCCGGGCACGGCCGAGGACCGGCCGGAGACATCGGCCGACGAGCGGCCCGTGCTGCCCTCCCGGGTCCGCCCCGGCACCCGCGCCCTCTTCCTGCACGGCAGCAACTACGGCACCTGCCGTGAGTTCGCCGCCACGCTCGCCGACGAGGCCGGCGCGGTCGGCTGCGAGACGGAGCTGGCACCCCTGGACGCCTACGCCGACGGGCTGCCCACCGACCGTCTCGTCGTCATCACCGCCGCCTCCTACAACGGACAGCCCACGGACGACGCCACCGCCTTCGCCGCCCGCCTCGACGGCGCCGAGCGGGCCGATGGCCTCACCTACGCCGTCCTCGGCGTCGGCGACCGCAACTGGGCCGCCACCTACCAGCACTTCCCGACCCGCATCGACGAACGCCTCGCCGAACTGGGCGGCACGCGTTTCCTGGCGCGCACGGCGGCAGACGCCTCGGGCGACCTCACAGGCACGGTCCGCGCCTTCACGGCACGGCTGCGGACCGCTTTGCTGGAGCGACACGGCGACCCCGAGGCAGCCACGGACTTGGAAGAGCCCGCAGAGGCCTACGAGGTCCGCACACTGACCGGCGGCCCCCTCGACGCGCTCGCCGAGCGGCACGGCCTCGTCCCCATGACCGTCACCGACGCGTACGACCTCACCGCGCCCGGACACCCGAGGACCAAGCGCTTCCTCCGGCTGGCGCTGCCTGACGGTACGACCTACCGCACCGGTGACCACCTCACGGTGCTTCCCGTCAACGACCCCGCTCTCGTCGAGCGCACCGCCACCGCGCTGGGCCTCGACCTGGACACGGTCTTGGACATCAGGTCCGCACGCCCTCGCCGCGACGGAATCACCGTCGACCGCCCTGTGACGGCACGTCACCTCCTCTCCCACCACGTCGAGTTGCAGGACCGCCCGACCGCCGGCCGGCTCTCCGCTCTCGCCGCCGCCAACCCGTGCCCGCCCGAGCGCATGGCTCTCGCGGGGCTCGTGGACGACCCGCGCACCCTGGTCGAGCTCGCCGAGGCCTACCCGGCCCTGCGCGGCGCACTGGACTGGCCGACGCTGCTCGACGGCATCCTCACGCCGCTGCGCCCACGCCACTACTCGGTCTCCTCGTCCCCCGCGACCGACCCGGCCCACATCGACCTGATGGTCTCGCTCCTGGAGGCACCGGCCCGCTCCGGCCAGGGAACGTACAGGGGAGTCGGCTCCGGCTACCTGAACAGCCTCAAGCGCGGCGACACCGTGTTCGCCCGCGTCCAGCCCTGCCGGGAGGCGTTCCGGATCGACGACACCTCGAAGGTCATCATGGTCGCGGCGGGCACCGGCCTCGCCCCCTTCCGCGGAGCCATCGCGGACCGCCACGCTCTGGTGGCGAGCGGCGCCGGGACCCAACTGGCGCCCGCCCTCTGCTACTTCGGCTGCGACGCCCCGGACGCGGACTTCCTGCACGCCGAGGAACTCCGCGCCGCCGAGGCCGCCGGCGCGGTCTCCCTGCGCCCGGCCTTCAGCGCGGCCCCCGTGGACGGCGTCACCTTCGTGCAGCACCGGATCGCCGCCGAGGCCGACGAGGTCTGGGACCTGCTGGACACCGGAGCCCGCGTCTACGTCTGCGGCGACGGCTCCCGGATGGCCCCCGGCGTCCGCGAAGCCTTCCGTACGCTGCACGCGGACCGGAACCCGGGCGGCGACCCCGAGCAGTGGCTGAACGACCTGATCGCGTCCGGCCGTTACGTCGAGGACGTGTACGCGGCCGGATAACCCCCCGTACGGACCGGTGGGGCCCGTACGGACCGGTGGGCCCCTCCCGCGACAGGGGGCCCACCGGCAGCCGAACCGGCTGGGCGGCGTTCCGCCGCCCAGCCCAACCCGCTAGGCGGCGCTACGCCGCTTCCGTCCGTGCGCCTGGATGATGTCCGCGTACCGGTGCCCGGTTCCCTTCACCGTGCGGCGCTGGGTCTTGTAGTCCACGTGCACCAGCCCGAAGCGCTTGTCGTAGCCGTACGCCCACTCGAAGTTGTCGAGCAGCGACCACGCGAAGTAGCCCGCGAGCGGAACGCCCTGGGCGGCCGCCGAGGCGCAGGCCGCGAGGTGCTGCTCCAGGTACAGGGTGCGCTCGGGGTCGTCGACGGTCCCGTCGGGACGCACGATGTCGGGATAGGCGGAGCCGTTCTCGGTGACGTAGATCTTCTGCGCGCCGTAGTCGTTCGTCAGGCGGAGCAGGAGGTTCTCGATGCCGTGGGCGCCGACCTCCCAGTCCATGCCGGTGCGCGGTACGCCGAGCCGGCGGACGGTGCGGACGCGGGGCGCCGGACCGGTGGGGTCGTCGGCGACCGTGGACGGGAAGTAGTAGTTGAGCCCCAGCCAGTCCAGAGGTGCCGCGATGGTCTCCAAGTCACCCGGCTGCTCGGGGAGTTCGACCCCGTAGACCTCCTGCATGTCCGCCGGGAAGCCGCGGCCGTGCACCGGGTCGAGCCACCAGCGGTTGGTGTGGCCGTCGAGCCGCCGGGCAGCCGCGACGTCCTCGGGGCGGTCGGTGGCGGGCTCGATGTAGGAAAGGTTGTTGACGATGCCGACCTGGGCGCCGGGGACGGCCGCACGGATCGCCTGGGTGGCGAGGCCATGGCCGAGGAGCAGGTGGTACGACGTCTGCACGGCGGCCGTGAGGTCCGTCCAGCCCGGGGCCATCCGGCCCTCGAGGTGGCCGATCCAGGCCGAGCAGAGCGGCTCGTTGAGCGTGGTCCAGTGCTTGACGCGGTCACCGAGGCGCTCCGCGACGGCCGCCGAGTACGCCGCGAAGTGGTAGGCCGTGTCGCGGGCGGGCCAGCCGCCCCGGTCCTGGAGGACCTGCGGCAGATCCCAGTGGTAGAGGGTGACGGACGGGGTGATGCCCGCCTCCAGGAGGGCGTCGATCAGCCCGTCGTAGAAGTCGAGCCCCTTGGCGTTGACCGGACCGTCGCCGCCCGGTACGACACGTGGCCAGGCGACGGACAACCGGTAGGCGTTGGTGCCCAGTTGGCGCATGATCTCGATGTCCTCGCGCCAGCGGTGGTAGTGATCGCAGGCGAGGTCCCCGTCGTCGCCGTTGTCGATCTTGCCGGGGGTGTGCGAGAAGGTGTCCCAGATGGAGGGGGAGCGGCCGTCCTCGGTGACGGCGCCCTCGATCTGGTAGGCCGACGTGGCCGTGCCCCACAGGAAGTCCTCGGGGAGGGCGGCAAGGTCGATGGTCACGGAAGTCCTTTCGGGGGAAGGAAAGTTGGTCACTTGACGGCTCCCGCGGTGAGCCCGGTGACCAGAAAGCGCTGGAGGAGCAGGAAGCCGGCGACAACGGGGACGCTGACGACGAGCGACGCGGCCATGATCTGGTTCCAGTAGACGTTGTAGAGCGTGGAGTAGCCCTGGAGGCCGACGGCGAGTGTGCGGGTCTCCTCGTTGGTCATCACGGAGGCGAACAGCACCTCGCCCCAGGCCGTCATGAAGGCGTAGACGGCGACCGCGATGATGCCGGGGATCGCAGCCGGCACCACGACACGGAACAGCGCGCCGAGCGGCCCGCAGCCGTCCACCAGTGCCGCCTCGTCCAGGTCGCGCGGCACCGAGTCGAAGTACCCGATCAGCATCCAGATCGAGAACGGGAGGGAGAAGGTGAGATACGTCAGGATCAGCCCGCCGCGGGATCCGAACAGCGCGATTCCGGTGGCGTTGCCGATGTTGACGTAGAGGAGGAACAGCGGCAGCAGGAAGAGGATGCCGGGGAACATCTGGGTGGACAGCACGGTGACCGTGAAGACGCGCTTGCCGCGGAAGTTGTAGCGGCTGACGGCGTAGGCCGAGAAGACCGCGATCACCACCGAGCAGGCCGTCGCGGCGCCCGCCACGATCAGCGAGTTCACGAAGTACCGGGCGAGCGGGATCGTCGTCCAGATGTCGATGTACGGGCGGATGGTCAGGCTGCTCGGCACCCACTGGAACTTCGTCTGGACGTCCTGCAAGGGCTTCAGCGAGCTGGAGACCATGACGTAGACGGGCACCAGGACGAAGCCGGTGAGCAGGGTGAGGAAGATCCGCCGGGTCCAGAGGAAGGACTGCGGCTGGGCCATCGGGGAGCGGAACTTCGTGGAGGTACTAGACATCGGACGTCTTCCTTCCTCGGGAGGTCAGCAGGAGGTAGACGCCCGTCACGACGAGCAGGAAGAGCAGCAGCAGGACGGACATGGCTGAGCCATAGCCGAAGTTCCAGTTCACGAACGACGCCTGGTAGATGTGCACCGAGATGAGGTCCGCGGCCGGTGGAGCTGTCTTGCCGAACAGGACGTACGGCGTGTTGAAGTCGTTGAACGTCCACAGGAACAGGACCAGGATCAGTACCTGGTTGACGGGCCGCAGCGACGGCAGGGTGATGCGGCGGATCTGCTGCCACACACCGGCGCCGTCGAGGGCGGCCGCCTCGTACAGGTCCTTGGGGATGTTCTGCAGGCCCGCCATGACGATGAGGAAGGCGAACGGCCAGCCCTTCCACACGGACACGGTGAGCAGCGCGTAGAAGGCGTTGTCGCCGAGGAGCCAGAAGGACGGCTTGTCGGTGATGCCGAGCTGGTCGTGCAGGACGTGGTTCACCAGGCCGTTGTCGTGCTGGAACATGAAGACCCAGGTGATGACGGCCGCGTAGACGGGCAGCGCGTACGGCACCAGGAACAGGGCGCGCAGCAGACCGCGGCCCCGGAAGGCGTCCTGCATGCAGAGCGCGGCCGCCGTGCCGATCAGCCAGCACAGGCCGACCGAGAGCAGGGTGAAGCCGACGGTGGCGAAGAACGAGTCGAGCAGCGCCTTGCCGACGGGCGCGGAGAAGTCCACCGTCACCTTGTAGTTGTCCAGGCCGGACCAGGGCGCGGTGCCCCAGTCGCGGATGTAGAACTGCGTGAGCTCCTTGAAGCTCATCACGATGCCGATCACCATCGGCACCAGGTGCACAAGGAGTTCGAGGATCAGGGCGGGCAGAAGCAGCAGGTAGGGCAGTCCGATGCGTTTGATCCGCCCGGTGCGGCGCGGGCCACGCGCCGCACCGGGGGAGTTCTTGCGCACCGTCCGATCGCCGGCCTCTTGGGAGGCGGTCGTGGTGGTCATTTCTGTGCTCGCGCTCACTTCGTCGGCATCTGCGTCTGGGCCTTTTCGAGCTGGGCCTTCACCGAATCCGTGGTCACCGGCTTTCCGGCGGCGGCGTCGGCGAACAGGTTCTTGATCGCCGTACCGACGGCCGTCTCGAACTGGGACTCGTCGGCGACCTGCGGAGCCGCGACGGCACTCTTGGCGAGGGTGTCCTTCAGCACGGAGGTCGCCTGGGTGTTGAACGCGGCGTCCGTCTGGGCGGTCTTGACCGGCGGGATGGAGCTGTACGCCTTGTTGAGGATCTTCTGCTCCGCGTCGCTCGTCAGGAACTTCACGAACTCGGTGGAGCCGTCGAGGTTGTCGGTGTTCTTGAAGACGGACAGGTTGATACCCATCACCATCGAGTTGACGTTCGTGCCGGTTCCCGGGGTGCCGGACTGCACGGGCACCGGGGCGATGCCGAAGTCGTCCTCGCTCATGCCCTGCGACACCAGGTTGGCGGACGCGGACTGCCACAGCAGCATGCCCGTCTTGCCCGTGGCGAAGTCGCTCACGGACTGGTTCTGCGCGTACTCGGCGTTGCCCGGCGCGACGATCTTGTCCGTGGCCATCAGGTCGACGAACTGCTTGACCCCCTCGACCGCGCCGTCGTTGGTGAAGTCCGGCTTGCCGTCGGCGGTGAAGAAGTCGCCCCCGTGCTGCTTGGCGAAGACGACGGCGTGGTGGATGTTCTCCGCGGGGTTCGAGCCTTCGAAGGCCGTTCCCCACTTGCCGTCCTTGGAAAGCTTCTTGCCGTCGGCGACGAACTCGTCCCAGGTGGTCGGCGGCTTCGCGATCCCTGCGTCGGCGAACATCTGCTTGTTGTAGTAGAGCGCGTACGACATCGAGTACAGCGGCACCGCGGCCGGGTCCTGGCCCGTCGCGCCGGTGGAGCCGAGCGCCGAGTCGACGAAGCGGTCCTTCCCGCCGATCTTGTCGAAGTTCTCCGCGTTCCAGGGCAGCAGCGCCCCGGTGGCCTGCAGCGAGGCGCTCCAGGTGTTGCCGATGTTCAGGACGTCGGGGCCCTGGCCCGAGGTGGTCGCGGTGAGGATCCGATTGAGCAGATCCGACCAGGGCACGACCTCCAGCTCCACCTTGATCCCGGTGTCCTTCTCGAACTTGTCGAGCTCGGGCTGGAGGACCTTCTTGTCGATCTCGACACTGGCGCCCTGGTTGGAGGCCCAGTAGGTGAGGGTCTTGGGCGAGTCGTTGGATCCGCCGTCCGTCGACGAGCCGCCACCACAGGCGGTCACGGCGGTCAGCATGGAGACAGTGACCGCACCGGCGGCCGCGGCTCGGATTCTGCGCATGGCTCAGGCGTCCCTTTCCGAAGGAGAGTCGTGACGGCGTCCGCGGCATGTACAGGCACCCCGCGTACGTCCCTTGCGAGTGTTCACTTCTCGAACGCCCCTCACGACTTAATTTAGGATGTGAGTTAAGACTCGGAAGAAAGTCGCGTCAAGGGATCGCACAGCTGTATCTTTCAAGTCGGGCGAACCGGAGGGGAGCCACATGACGGGGCGGAACGGGCGCACAGTCCGTGACCTGCGGCGGGGCAATCGAACCGCCGTACTGCAACGGTTGTATTTCGACGGACCCATGAGCCGCTACGAACTGGGTCCGGCCACGTCACTGAGTTCCGGGTCCATCAGCAATGTCGTCGCCGAACTGGTCGCCGACGGACTGGTCGAGGAGGCCGGCAGCGTCGACTCCGACGGCGGCCGCCCGCGCACCCTCCTGCGCGTCGCGCCGGCCAGCGGCCACATGATCGGCGTGGACGTCGGCGAAACCCGCGTCCGCGTCGAGCTCTTCGACCTCACCCTCACCGAACTCGCCCGCACCGACCGGCCGTTGGAGCAGCAGGGTTACGACGTCGAAGTCGTCGTCGGCCACATCCGTGACGGTATCGCGGAGGTGCTGGCCCAGACGGACATCACCCCGGACCAGCTCCTCGGCGTTGGCATCGGCGTCCCCGGCATAGTGGCCCGCACCCCGGGGCTCGGCGCCGTGGTGCACGGCCAGACGATCGGCTGGGACGCCGTCCCGCTGGAATCCCTGCTCCGCCAGACCTGCGAACTCCCCGCCACCGTCCCGTACTTCGCCGACAACGGCGCCCGGACCCTCGGCCAGGCCGAGATGTGGTTCGGCGCCGGCCGCGGTGCCCGCAACGCGGTCGTGGTCCTCTTCGGCTCGGGCGTCGGCGCGTGCCTCGTCACGGAGGACGTGGAGTACGGCCGGGCCGTCGAATGGGGGCACCTGACCGTACGGGTCAGGGGGCGCCGCTGCCGTTGCGGCGCCCTGGGCTGCCTGGAGGCCTACGCGGGAGCGGAGGCGCTCCTGGACCGCTGGCGTGAGGAAGGCGGACGCCCGCCCGAGGGCGTCGACGAGGAGACGGCGCTGACTGCGATGCTCGCGGCCGCCTACCCGCCCGAGGACACCGAGGACGGCCGGCAGACCGAGCCCGACGCCGTGGCGCTCGCCGTCCTGGAGGAGACCGCCGAGTACCTGGGCGCCGGCCTGTCCGACCTGATCAACCTCTTCCAGCCCGAGCGCATCCTCATCGGCGGCTGGGCGGGCCTCCAGCTCGGCTCCCGCTTCCTGCCCGCCGTACGCCGGTACGCCACCGAGTACGCCCTGCGCTATCCGGCCGAGCGCGTCTCCATCGACCTCGGCAAGCTCGGCCCGGACGCGGTCACCGTCGGCGCCGCCATCCTGCCCCTGGCCGACTTCTTCGCCCGCGGCGGCCGGCGTGCCGCACCGGCCGGTGAGAGCCCGTCCCCGGCCTGGCGCACCGCGCTGGAGGACCGGGCACCGCACTGATCCCGGGCGGCCGGTTTCGCCGATCATCCCCGCGGTACTCGCACCGGGCCGGAAACGGCCCGGCCGGCGCGGGCAGGCCGCGCCGAGCTGCCGAAGATTGGGGTGCGACATGACGGAATACCGGCCGGAGGGCCCCGGCGAGAACACCGATCCGGTCCCGCGGGACATGCCGGACCAGCAGGTCCAGGAGGGCGAGGACCCCTGGGACCTGGCTCCCGCGACGCGTCCCGGTGAGGACGAGCACGCCACGGACGTCCCCGACACGGACGAGGCGGGCACGGGCAGAAAGGGCGCCCCGCGCTCGGACACCGTCCACCCCGAGGACCCCGATCCCGGCGAGTCCCCGGCCTGACCTCGACGGAGAGAGCTCATGGGGCGGCGTTACCCGTGAGGTAATCGACCCGGCCGCGGCCTCCCGGAACCATGAAGGGCGTACCAACTCGCTCCGCCCGACACCGGATTCCGGGAGGTTTCCCATGCCGTACTTCGAGAGCCCCGTCGATGGCGCCCGGCTGCACTTCGTCGACTACGGTCCGGCCGCGGGCCCGGTGGTCGTATTCGTCAACAGCTTGTACTTCGGCACGGAGATGTGGGAGTACCAGATGCTGCCGCTCGCCGAGGCCGGGTACCGGTGTGTAGGGCTCGACCGGCGGGGCCACGGGCGGTCCGACGACGTGTGGGGCGGCTTCGACCTCGACAGCCTCGCGGACGACCTCGACGGGCTGCTCCGGCGCCTCGGCCTCCATGACGTGACGCTGGTCGGGCACTCCTTGGGCGCCGCCGAAGTCGTGCGCTGCCTGACCCGGCACGGCGTCGAGCGGGTGGCCGGGGTGGCGCTGGTCGCAGGCATGGTGCCGGGGGTCGTCCGGTCCGCGGAGCACCCGGGAGGCGTCGACCCCGCGCTCGTCCGGGCGGGCAACGAGACCTTCCGGCGCGACCGGGCCGCGTTCTTCGCGGACGGGGCCCGCGCCTTCTTCGCTCTCGACCTGCCGGGTAACGAACTCTCCGCCGCGTACGTGCAGTCGATGGTCGATCGCTGCCACGGAGCGACCGCGCGCGCCGGGACGGCCATGGGTGACCTGGTGGCCATCCTGGACGTGGCCCTCGAACTGCCCAAGCTCGACCTGCCCGTCCTGGTCGTGCACGGCACGCACGACGCCTCGGCGCCCCTGGAGCTGACCGGCCGCCGGGCGGCGGAGCTACTGCCCGACAGCACGCTCAAGGTCTACGAGAACGCGGGTCACGGCCTGTTCGCCACGCATGCCGGGCAACTGACCACGGACCTGCGGGAGTTCATGACCCGCGCCTGACACGTCCGAGAGCGTTCGCCGACGAAGTGCGAGAGCGTTCGCCCGACGACGTGCGAACGTGTTCGCCCGACGGGCCGCACGAACGAACGTCACGCAACGAACGTCACGCGAACGCGTTCACTCCGGTCAGCTCCGCCGACAACTCCCACAGGCGTGCGGCCTGTTCGGGGTCGATCGCGTACGCCTTGACGCCGGTCCGCTCCTCCGCCGGAGCGGGCTCGGCGATGTCGCAGTCCTCGCAGTACACCCCGCCCATGCCGGCCAGTTGCGGGGAGGTCGCCGCCCAGACCTGGGTGGCCGCGCCCTGCTCCGGTGACTTGAAGGCCTCGGGGTGCAGCGGCTCGCCGTCCTCGTCGATCCAGCCGCGCTCCACCATCTCCGCCTTGGCGAGGTGACGCTGGAGCGGCGTGAGGATGCCACCGGGGTGGAGCGAGAAGGCCCGTACGCCGGACTCCTGGCCGAGCCGGTCGAGCTGGACGGCGAACAGCACGTTCGCCGTCTTCGCCTGTCCGTACGCCTCCCACTTGTCGTAGCCGGTCTTGAACTCCACGTCGTCCCAGCGGATCGCCGAGTTGTGGTGACCGGCCGAGGACACGGAGACCACACGCGCTCCGCCGGGTGCGATCGCCGGCCAGAGCCGGTTGACGAGCGCGTAGTGGCCGAGGTGGTTGGTCGCGAACTGCGCCTCCCAGCCGGGCCCGACGCGGGTCTCGGGGCAGGCCATGATCCCGGCGTTGTTGATGACGAGGTCGACGGTCCGGCCCGAGGAGAGGAACCGCTCGGCGAAGGCGCGGACGCTGTCGAGGTCGCCCAGGTCGAGTTCGTCCACCTCGACGCCCTCGATGCCGTCCACGGCCTCGCGGGCGGTGGACGGGCGCCGCGCGGGGACGACGACATGGGCGCCCGCCTTGGTGAGAGCGCGCGTCGTCTCCAGGCCGAGGCCCGAGTACCCGCCCGTGACGATCGCCAGCTTTCCGGAGAGGTCGATGCCCTGAAGGACCTCGTCGGCGGTGCTCCGGGCGCCGAATCCCGAACCGATCTTGTGCTGTGCAGTGGTCATGCCTCGAACGCTACGAATTGGAGCGCACTCGAAGTCAAGCGGAGGCCGCCACCCGGGCGGGCATGGAAAGACCCCGACCGGACGGGGGAATCTCGGTCGGGGTCGTCATGGGGTGGGCACGGACGGCGGTCGCCTCACGGCGGAGGCTCCACAGGGCTTCAGCCGAACGATCTTCCCTGTGGGCGAAAGGTTAGGCCCGGGGACACTGTTCCATCCGTACCCACGGTTTGTTCAACGGAGAACCACCGGTGAGTGTTCCCCGGGGCGCCCTCGCCCTCGGTGATGTAGGTCACCACAGGCACTCTGGGGGCAGAGCGGTGACGTCAGGCGCCGCTCGCGCGTGCCGGGGCCGTCCGGTCCCTGGTCCAGGACAGCAGTTCGTCGGTCGTCCACGTGGTGATCACGCGCTCCGCGGGCACCCCGCACTCCTCGGCCCGAGCGCAGCCGTGGATCTGCCAGTCGAGCTGGCCGGGGGCGTGCGCGTCGGTGTCCACGGAGAACAGCACGCCCGCGGCGACCGCACGGCGCAGCAGCCGGCGCGGTGGGTCGAGACGTTCGGGGCGGCTGTTGATCTCCACGGCCGTACCGGACTCCGCACAGGCCGCGAAGACCGCGTCCGCGTCGAACTCCGACTCGGGCCGGCCGCGCCCGGTGACCAGACGCCCCGTGCAGTGCCCGAGCACGTCCGCCAGCGGATTGCGTACGGCGGCGACCATACGGCGGGTCATCGGCCGCGCGTCCATGCGCAGCTTGGAGTGCACGGACACCACCACCACATCGAGCAGGTCAAGCAACTCCGGGTCCTGGTCGAGCGATCCGTCGTCGAGGATGTCGCACTCGATACCGGTGAGCAGCCGGAAGGGCGCCCACCGCCGGTTGAGTTCCGCGACCACGGCAAGCTGCTCGCGCAGCCGCTCCGGGGACAGCCCGCGCGCCACGGTCAGCCGCGGGGAGTGGTCCGTGAGCACCGCCCACTCGTGGCCGAGTCGCGCCGCGGTCCTGCCCATCTCCTCGATCGGGCTGCCGCCGTCCGACCAGTCGGAGTGCAGATGACAGTCGCCGCGGAGCAGGGCCCGCAGCCGCTCACCCCCCTGGGCGAGCGGCGCCCCGGCCGCCTGCTCCAGCTTCTCCAGATAGCCCGGCACCTGACCGGCCAGCGCCTCACGCACGACCTGCGCCGTCTTGGGGCCGACGCCCTTGAGCGACTCCAGCGACCCGGTGGCCGCGCGCTCCGCCACCTCGGCCTCGGGAAGCGCCGCCAGCACGGCCGCAGCGGTGCGGAAGGCACGTACGCGATAAGTGGGGGCCTGATCCCGCTCCAGCAGGAACGCGATCCGGTCCAGCGCCTCGACGGGATCCATGGGCACCTCCCTTCCCCCAAGCCTTGCCCAGCCGTCGCCGGCCCGCACGGCGGATGGCCGCCGTGGGCCGGAAGCGGGAACCCTCACCCGGCTGGGCGAACCCGCCTTCTCCCGCCGTTCCGCCGTACAAGGGCCGCCGGGGCGCCGGAGCTCCGCATGAGCGGCCGCCGGCCGGAGGGAACCGTTCTACGCTCGTGACATGACCGAAATCGCGAGCCCCCACCTCTCCTACCCGCGGATCGTGGTGCTCGGGGTACAGCCGGGGACGCCGCCGTTCCGGATCATGGAGATCGACGGCGAAGTGGTCGCCCGGGCTCAGGCGCTCATCGACGTACTGACGACGGCCGCGGCCTACGGCATCACCGTCCACGACCTCGACGACCCGGCCGTGGTGCGCTGGGTGGGCGGCGACAAGCTGACCTGGCTGCCGCGCGGACGCCGCTGAGGGCAGGGGAACACGAAAGGCCCGGCAGGAATGAACCCTGCCGGACCCTCCGCTTGCCCGCCCGGGCGGTCTGTCAGCCAACCGTCCACTTCTGGTTGGCTGCGCCGGTGCACGTCCAGATCTGCAGACGTGTGGCATTGGCCGAGTTGTTACCCGTGACATCCAGGCACTTGTTGGCCTGGGGGTTCACGATGTCATTGGCCGAACTGACCACCCATTGCTGGGCTGCGCTCCCGTTGCAGTCGTAGAGCTGCACGGTCGAACCGTCCGCCGTGCCACCGCTCGTGACATCGAGGCACTTGCCCAGCGCGCGGATCGTGCCGTCCGAACCGACCGTCCACTGCTGGGCCGCGCTCGAGTTGCAGTCGTAGAGCTGTACGGCGGCGCCGTTGGTCGAGCTGCCCCCGGCAACGTCCACACACTTGCCCGCGAGGCCCTTGATCGGGACCCCGACGGCCGAGGTGTCGCTCGTCGTCACCTTCACCTGGTCGACGACGAGGTACTGCGGGAAGACGGTGGAGCTGTTCGGGTCGCCGGGCCAGTAGCCGCCGACCGCGAGGTTGAGGATCAGGAAGAACGGCTTGTTGAACACCCACGCGTTGCCGCCGACATCGGCGGGCGTACGCGTCTGGTAGACGACGCCGTCCACTGACCACTTGATCGAGTTGGGCGCCCAGTCGACCGCGAACGTGTGGAAAGCGTCCGCGAACTGCTGGCCGTTCGGCAGGGTGTACCCGGCGCCGATACCGGTCGAGCCGGAGTATCCCGGTCCGTGGATCGTGCCGTGGATGGTCGACGGCTCGTAGCCGACGTTCTCCATGACATCGATCTCACCCGACGCGGGCCAGCCGACCGAACCGAGGTCGTTGCCGAGCATCCAGAACGCGGGCCACATGCCCTGCCCGCGCGGAACCTTCAGCGTGGCCTCGACACGGCCGTACTGCGCCGTGAACTTGCCGGCGGTGTTCAGCCGGGCCGAGGTGTACTGGCACGTTCCGTACCAGCACTGGTAGTTGGCCGGATTGTCCTTACGGGCGGTGATGACCAGGTGGCCCTGGCCGTCCAGCGCCGCGTTGTTGGCACCGGCCGTGTACATCTGCCGCTCGGCGTTGTTGACGTTGTCGCCGGTCTCGATCTGCCACTTGTTGGGGTCCACAGCCCATCCGGCGGAGCCGTCGAACGTGTCCTGGAACACCACGGCCGCGGCACTCACGTCATCGGCCGCTGCCGGACCCGCCTGCGCGGGAGCGATGGCTGCGGACGCGATGAGGGCGGAGGAAAGCGCGGCAAAGAGGCATCTTCGGAGCAGGCGCGGAGAAACCACGACTCTCCCTTCTGTACGCGACCCGGGGAGAGGGGCGGGTCGACTGAGGTGGGGGGTACATGCTTTGCCTCTTGATTTAAGAAGTGAGGTAAGGGGGTGTCAAGGTCCTGGTCCGGACCAAACATTCACACTGCCGCCTCAGGCGTTCTTGGATGTGTTTCGCGTGCGACGACGCCCGTGCACCGCCCGGCCGAGACGCCGCCCGAGCAGCAGATAACCCAGCAGGGCCCCGGTCGTGTTGAGGATCACGTCGTCGATGTCGAAGGCCCGCCCGGTGATGAGCGCCCCCTGGAGCATCTCGACCAGCAGCATGACCACCGCGGTCAGCAGCACGACGCGCAGGACTCCCCGGGTCTTGGGCGCCAGCACGGGCAGCAGCAGTCCGAAGGGCACACCGAGCAGGATGTTCCCGCCGATCTGCCGGAAGGCGTCGCGCATTTCCGGCTGGTTGAGATAGGCGTTGAGGGAACGGCCGGGGTGCAGATTGGTGTGGATCAGGGCCTCTGACGCCGGGGACGGCTCCAGGGTGACCCGGGCCAGTGCGGCGGCGAACGCGACCATCGCCCCGAGGGCCAGCAGCATGACCAACAGCCGCACAGGAAGGGGGAGTGCTCCCCGCGCCCGTGCCGGCTCCCGTCCACCTGCCGGCTTTCGTCCCTGTTCCTGCTTCCGCGTGGACGGCTGGCGACCCGACTTCGCGGTACGAGCACGCAACGCCGTACGCAGCATGCGATCCTCCATGTTTCAACTGTCTGTGGATAAAGCCGACTACCCGCGATGGGCGGATCGATGTCGAAGGACGCGGCGGCCGGAAGAGTTCTACGCCCGGGCGCGGCTCATGTGCCGTAGGTGACCTTCACCTCCGTGAAACCGAGTGAGGTCAGCAGGCCTTCGAGCATGCTGGTGGTGTTCTCCTCGGCGCGCGCGGTGAGATGGCTCTCCTTGGCGGCGTCGCCGATGTGCTTGACCGCGAGCTGCTGCACGGCCTGCTCGCCGTTCGGGTTGTCCGAGAAGATGTCGCCGATCCGGTCGAGGAGTCCGCGCTGCTTGGAGACGGCGTACGAGTTGTCGGGGTCGAGCGCGGGCTTGCCCAGCGCAGCGTGCGGCAGCCGGAGCGTGGCCGAGGTGCGGTCCTCGTTGACCACCACGTCCTTGTCGTCGATCTTGCCGAGGTCGACATACGAGTCGACCGTGCCGGCGCCCACGTACAGGGTGCGGGTGCCGCGGAGCGCGTCCGGGAGGTACTTGGCGTCCTTCTCCAGATCCACGACCACCTGGAAGTTCCCTGAGGCGGCGTCGTAACGGCTCATGTCCTGGATGGACTTGAGGAGCGTGGGGCCGCTGCGGTCGTTGGTCTCGGTGCCGAACACATCGCGCAGCCCCGGCAGAACAGCCAGCCGCAGGCCGGCGAAGAGCACCACGAGCACCAGCACGAAGGCGCTGAGCACCTTCGCCCACCCGGGCAAGCGCTTGATGGACGTCGTCATGTCTACGGTCCTCCCTTTCTGCTAACCGGATGCCCCTCAAATCCCTTGGTAGGCCCACCTGTTGGCAGCGCGTGCCGGTGATGGATGCGCGGGGTCCGACCGGCGCGGTGTGTCTGCTCCGGCGCGCCGGGGACCGGACGGCCCGAGGCGGCGGGTTCGGCCCCTTTGCCCCCTGCATCAGGTGACCATTCCGGGGCAGGCCGCACCCTTGCGTACCGCCGGACGGGCATACCCGTGATCTTCGCGACCAGGCGCACCGGGCGTTTGTGGCCCCCTGCGTACCCGGCAGCTCACGTACGGCGGAACCCCCCACTGCGTCTGCACCATGTACCGCATCTGTCCTACGCACTGTGTGCAGCTCATCACGCCATGGGTCCGCGTTTTTCCCCGGTGGGGGCACCAGGCAGGGGCAAGTAGCATGAGGCAGGCATCCCGGATCGATCATGCCGACCGGCGGCGCATCCTGTTCGATCATGCGAGGAGCGTCCGTGCGTGATATCGCCGTGTTCAGCGGTAGTGCCCATCCCGAGCTGGCCGCCGAGGTCTGCGCGCATCTCGGTGTGCCCCTCAGCCCGAGCCGCACCAGCCGGTTCGCCAACGACTGTCTGGAAGTGCAGCTCCAGGCCAACTGCCGGGAGCGCGATGTCTTCCTCGTCCAGCCGCTGGTCAAGCCGGTGCAGGAAAATCTCGTCGAGCTGCTGCTGATGTGCGACGCGGCGCGCGGCGCGTCCGCAGGGCGGATCACCGTCGTCATGCCGCACTACTCCTACGCCCGCTCTGACAAGAAGGACATGCCGAGGATCTCGCTCGGCGGGCGGCTGGTCGCGGATCTGCTGGTGGCGGCGGGAGCGAGCCGGGTGCTGGCCGTGACCCTGCACTCCCCGCAGGTCCACGGGTTCTTCTCCGTACCGGTCGACCATCTCCACGCCCTGCGCGAACTTGCCGCGCACTTCCGGCACTACGACCTGTCGCGTACGACGGTCGTCTCGCCGGACCTGGGCAACGCCAAGGAGGCCGCCCACTTCGCGCGGCTGATCGGCGCCCAGGTGGCCGCAGGCGCCAAGCAGCGGTTCGCCGACGACCGGGTGAGCATCAGTTCCGTCATCGGTGACGTCACCGACCGGGATGTCATCGTCCTCGACGACGAGATCGCCAAGGGCAGCACCGTCCTCGAACTGCTCGACCGGCTGAGGGACCTGGGGCCGCGCTCCATCCGGGTCGCCTGCACCCACGGACTGTTCGCGGCGGGCGCGCTCAAGCGGCTCAGTGACCAGCCCGACGTCCTGGAGATCGTCTGCACGAACACCGTGCCGATCCCGGCCGAGGAACACACCGAGAAGCTGCGGGTCCTGTCCATCGCCCCGGCGCTCGCCGAGGCCGTGCGGCGCATTCACAACGGTGAGTCGGTCAGCGCCCTGTTCGACACGCCTGAGAACGAATAGACAACCCCGGCGAGCACGAGCAGATGCCGGCACCACAACTCGGGACCGAAGCCGCCGCGGGCATCGCCGCCGCCTATGCCCCGCCCCCGCCGGTGACACCCTCGGCTCCAGCACCGGACACCGCCGTGATGAACGCCGTGACCACGACCTTGAACGCCTGGGCCAGGCGACAGGACTGGAATCGCCCCTGAGCCTGCCCGGCAGGAGACGCCTGGCGGGCAGCTGCACACGCCAAGGGCAGTCGGCCGGCGCGCGTCACCTTTCCCTGGCACCGGCCAACTCCGGGCGAGCCGGCCGCCGTCGACGTGCGTGCCAGGGACCGTAGGACACTGAATTCCGAGGAGCGGGCGACCACACCCGCACCAAGTACACCTGCACCAAGTACACCCGCACCAAGTACACCCGCACCAAGTACACCCGCACCGGGGACGCGTCGCACGGTGTTCTCCCAGACCGCATTACCGGGATTGGCCCATGATCCGTCGGTCGAATTCGCCTAGCGTCGAGGCATGAGCAGCCACTGCGGACCGGCCGCGGGAGATCGTATGCCTCCGTCCTATCGACACCTCAATGCGTTAGCCGCCAAGGAATTCACCGGTGACCTGACCGCAGGTCGTGGTGCGCTGTTCGTGGGCGGCTTCCAGGCCGCCATCAGATCACGACCTTGAACGGATCGACACCTATGGATCTCCTTCCCTTTGCCGCCGCTCACGCCGCTACGGTGGCGGGCTGGCCGACCTCTCCCGACGAGGTCGTCATGTGGTGCGGGCGGCCGGAGTTCCCCGTGCCCGCGCAGACCGTCACTCACTGGCAGCAGGACGAAGGCGTGCAGGCCCACGTCCTTGCCGAGGATCACACGATCGTTGGTTACGGGGAGCTGTGGTTCGATGCCGAGGAAGACGAGGTCGAGCTCGCCCGGATCATCGTGGACCCCGACATCCGCGGGAGAGGGCTCGGCCGTGTACTGGTACGAGGGCTGCTCGCGCAGGCTCTCGGGGCGGGCTACTCCGACGTCTTCATGCGAGTGCATCCGGCCAACGAGACTGCTCTGCGTTGCTATCGAGGCGCTGGATTCGTCCCGGTCGACGACGGCCTCGCCGACAGCTGGAACGCGGTCCAGCCTGTCAACTACGTCTGGCTTCAGCATGATGCCCAAACTCCGGGTGAGTGAGGGTCGCCGGACAGCGCCGGTGCGGGTCGCATGGGTCGGCTGCAGGCTGGAGATGGAGCGGCCGGCAACCCGCGCTCCGCGAGCGCGCGGCCGACGCGACAGCCCGCCCTGGCAGCCGGAGGTTCGAGGCGCTCCGGGAGCGGCGGCCGCGGAGCCGACGAAGAGCGCGAGGTGTCCGGTGTCCAGGTCGTGCGATTCGACAGGTCTCATGGGCCTGTTGTCAGCTTGACAACCTTAGTTGTGCAACTAAGGTTGTTGTGTTGTGAAGCTTGCCGGGATACGTAGCGTCGCTTGCCCTGAACGTGATGTGCGCGGGGCCCGATGTCACCGCTGGGGCCCCGTATATCGCACCGCCCCGGAGCGGTTCACATGTCCATGCAGTCCGGCCGTTGGCCGCCTCGAAGGTGGCCGGTCGGTCCGCGCGAGCTTGAGAAGGTCAGCAGAACCCTGGGGGAGTGGTGGGAGTGCAACGTCAGCTGGGGCGTTGGCCGTTGGTGGGGCGTGGAGCCGAACTGGAGGCCTTCGCTGGGGCGTTGGCGGACCGACGGTGCCGTGGGTTCATGATCGACGGTCCTGCCGGTGTCGGAAAGTCCCGGTTGGCGGATGAGTTCCTGGTCCGGGCTGTCGGCGCGGGCTTCGAGGTGGCACGGGCGACGGCGAGCGCGGCGGCCGGTGCGGTGCCGCTGGGGGCGGTCGCGCACCTGCTGCCCGCCGGACTGGACATGTCCGACCCGGCGGCCGGGTTCGCCGCGGTTTCGGACGCGCTGGCCGGGCCGCGGCGCCGCCGGTGGGTGCTGCTGATCGACGACCTCCATCTGCTGGACGCCGCCTCCGCGATGCTGTTGCAGCAGTTGATGGCCACCGGCTCGATCCTGGTGATCGGCACCGTACGCACTGGTGAACCGCTCACGCCGGCCGTCGAGGCACTCCGCGCCGGTGACACGGTCCGCCGGGCCGAGCTGATCGAACTGGATCAGGAACAGGTCGAGGCGCTGTTGCAGGCGGCGCTCGGTGGCCCCGTAGGCCGACGCACCCTGCACCAGCTGTGGACCGCCAGCGGCGGCAACGTGCTCTACCTGCGCGAACTGGTCCACGGCGCGATGACCTCCGGTGACCTCGTCAGTGACGGGGAGATCTGGGTCCTGCGCGAAGGCCGGCTGCCAGGCACTCCGCGGCTGACCGAGCTGATCGGCGCCCGGCTGGCCCTCGCCTGTCCCGCCGGGCGGGCGGTCCTGGAACTGCTGGCGTTGTGCGAGCCGCTCCCTCTGGGGGACGCGGAAAGCCTTGCCCCGCCGGACACGCTCGTCGGCCTGGAACACGCAGGTCTGATAAACATCGCGCAGGACCTGCGACGCGCCACGGTGACGCTGGCCCACCCCCTGTACGGGGAGGTGCTGCGCGCCGGCCTGCCGGCTCTGCGCCGCCATGCGCTGTTGGTTCAGCAGGCCGCCAGGGTCGAATCCCATGGCGCCCGCCGACGCGACGACCCCCTGCACATCGCCATCTGGCGGCTCGCCGCCACCGGCACCGCGGATCCGGCCCTCCTCACCCAGGCCGCGGTGCTGGCCCGCCACGCGCACGACTACCCCCGGACCGTCGCCCTCCTGCAAGCCCTGCCGGAGGACGACAGAACAGCAGCGGTGCGTCTCATGATCGGCGAGGCGCTGGCCCAGTGGGGAAAGTGGGACCAGGCCGAAGCGGCGCTCGCCGAGGCCGACGCGCTGCTCGCCGACGACCAGGACAGGCTCATGATCGTTCTGTCCAGGACCGCGAACCTGCTGTGGGGCAACGCCGACGTCACCGAGGCACTGGCGGTCAACAACGCCGCCCTCGCGCAGGTTCACCAGCCCGCCACCCGCCGCAGCCTGCGGTTCAACGAAGGTTTCCTGCGCATCGCGGCAGGACAGCCCACCCAAGGACTGCCCCTGCTGGACGACATGGAAGCGGACATGGGCCAGGCACCCGACAGGACCGCCTGGCTGCGGGCCGCGTTCGCCAGATCGACCGGACTCGCCCTGGTGGGACGTACCCGTGAAGCCGTGGCTTGTTCCGAACACGCCTATGCCACCCATCTGCGGGTCGGTGCCCACGTTCTCGTCAAACACCCGGCCACCCAACTGGGACCCCTCGCACTCGCGCTCGCCGAAACCGGTCGGCTGGCCGACGCCTGCCGCATGGGTCACCGCGCGTACAGCGAACACACCGTCTCCAGCACGACCGGCCGGATATGGTCCGCCGTCTCCTCCGGCCGTATCGAGTGGCTGGCCGGCCACCCCGCCGGTGCGCGCCGCTGGTACTCAGAAGCCGCCGCACTCGCCCGCACGGTCGACGGTGCCATCGCGCTGCGCCCGGCTCTGAGCGGTCTGGCCGCCTGTGCCGCTCTGCTCGGGGATACCGACGCGGCAGAGGCGGCCCTGGCCGAGTACCAAGCCGCTCCGACCCTGCCCCCGCGCATCTTTTCCGTCGGTGAGGAGCGGCTGGGCGAGGCGTGGCTGCTGGCGTCCCGTGGTCATCTCGCACCAGCACGGGCCATGCTCGTCGCGGCCGCCGGGGAAGCCCGGGAAACCGGTCACGTCACCGCCGAGGCCATGCTGCTCACCGATGTCGCCCGTCTCGGCGGCCCGAAGGAAGCCGCCGGCCGGCTCGCCGAACTCGCGACGCTGTGCGACGGGGCACTCGCCCCTGCCCGCGCCGAGCTGGCCGCAGCGCTGGCCGCCGATGACCCGGACCAGCTCCTGCGGGCAGCCGACGCATGCGAGTCGGCCGGCGCGGACCTGCTCGCCGCCGAAGCCGCCGCGGCAGCCGCCGCAGCCCTGCGACGCACCGGGCGGCCCCGCGCAGCGGCCGCGGCGAGTACCCGCGCCGCCGCTGTCGCGGTGCGCTGCGAGGGCGCCCGCACCCCAGTCCTGGCGACTGCCGAGGTCACCGCACCGCTCACCGCCCGCGAGCGGCAGATCGCTCTGCTCGCGGCGACCGGCACATCGAGCAAGGACATCGCCCAGGCTCTGGATCTGTCGGTACGCACCGTCGACAACCACCTCCACCACGTCTACGCCAAGCTCGGTGTCATCGACCGACGCGAACTTGCCAAGACACTCGGTGTCACGCCTTCCCGCGTGCTCCATCAGCACCCGGAGGCTCTGGCCGTCGGTGTTCGGCCGGCCGCCCCGCGATGATCGCCTGTACAGGCTGAGCTGTTCGCCGGCGTGAGAGCTGATGCGCAGGGTTGCCCAGGGCTGCGGCGGGCACCCTTCCGGTCCTGCTCGTGCCGCCTGCGTCCTCGCGCGGCGGGCGGCTGGGGTGACTTGGTCCCCGCGGTGAAATTGTCCCGTGCGCGCGAGGTGGGCTTGGTGGGGGTGCTGGTCAGCCGAGTGGGTTGCTGGTGTCGCGCAGGGTGGCCATGGCCAGGGCGTACATCCGTGCCTTGATGATGGCGAGTGTGTCGCCGGCCTTGTTCACCTGTGCTTGGGCGATCTCGATCGCGGTGGAGCGTACGGCGTCCTCGGGGAGCGCATGGTCGACGATGCCGACGGCCGCGGCTGCGGCACCACCGTAGCGGCGGGCGGTGGTCATGGCCTCGTGCGCGGTCTGCGGGGCCAGCCGGGACTGGATGAGAGCGGTCATGCCGGGGGTGAAGGGGATGTTGATGTCCGCTTCGGGCAGGCACCAGTAGCCGCGGTCCGCACGCATGACGCGGAAGTCGTGGGCGAGGGAGAACATCGCACCGGCGGCGAAGGTGTGTCCCTGCAGCGCGGCCACCGTGATGACCGGCAGCGACAGCATCCGCGCGAACAGCGAATGGACCGAGACGACGTAGTCCTGGTGCTGGTCGGTATGGGCGAACAGCCAGTCCAGGTCGAGTCCGTTGGAGTAGAACTTGCCTGTGGCGGTGGTGACCAGGGCGCGGGGGCCGTCCGCCTTCTCCACCTCGTCGAGTGCGGCGCTGACAGCTGTGAGCCAGTCGGGGTGAAAGCGGTTCTCCCCGTCGCCGAGGTTGAGGACGAAGACGTTGTCCTGACGGTCGAGCGAGGGCATTGCGACTCCTTCGAGTTGAAGAGGTGTAGCGGTTACGGCTACGGCCAGGGCAGTGACTCGCTCCGGGGCGCTCACGCGGGGCGTACCGGAGCAGGTCGCGGATCTCGGCCGCGGCTGCCCCGATCGGGGCGGTGCTCTGCTCGGTCCGGCACCTGATCACCGCACCTTCGACGGCGGCAATGAGAACATGGCGGCGTCGATCAGCCCTGAGACGAAGTCCCCCACCCGTGCCACGGCCTCGGCGATCAGATGAGTCCGCCCGCCGGAAAAAGAATGATGCACCGAGCCGCGCGGGGTTCCACTGTGGGCGAGGACCCGGTCGATGCTGGTCGCGCTCGCCCCGGACTCACGTAGCAGAACAGCGGCACTGAGGATCATCCGGTCACGGCTGTCAGGCCTGCGAGGACTCACCCTCCTACCACCTTCCGGATGGCGATATGGCCCGCGAATGAAGCGATTACCCGTCAGTAACTTATGCCGTATGGCACAGAACATGCAAGAGGGTTGTGATGGTCATTCACCCAGGGTCAGGCGCCTGCCGGCCGAGGCGCGAGCGCCGTCTGTCAGGGCAGCGGCCGCGCAGATCGGGCGGCGAGCAATGGGGGTGGTATGCCGTCGGTGCGGGTGAGACATCGGCTGGACGGTCCCGGTTTCCATCACGCCGTGCCGGCCGGCTTCCCGGACGAGAATGAGGTTCCGGCGGACCTGGCCTCGACCAAGCGCCGGGGGTGGGTTCAGGAGGAGGCGTCGATGAGGGCCTGGAGCAGGCGCTGGGGGTCTTCGGCGATCCTGTTGCAGACGTAGAGCCACCATTCGGTGCCGAAGACGACGTACTCGCGAGTGGGGTGGCCTCGCTCCGCCATGGCGTCGAGGCGGTCGGGCCCGAGTCCGCTGAGGGTTTCGAATTCCCAGGGACTGGTCCCGCTTCCAGCCCCACCGAGGCGGTGGTCAATGCGGTGGATCAGGTCCCAGTCGTGTGTGGCGAAGGAACACAGGTGGCCTGAGTCGGCCAGTTGTGCCGCGTGGTCGAGATAGGCAGTGGTCAGGGCCGGGTCGTCGCGCGAATACGCGATGGTCTCCGATTCGAGGAAGGCGCCCTTGACCAGGCGGATGCGGCCAGGAAGGGCGAGAAGTCTCCGCAGGTCTTCGGCTGTGCGGTGCAGTCGTGCCTGGACGGTGATGCCGACATGGTCGAACTGTTCGCACAGGGTGCGGTGCAGCGCCAGCACGGCGTCGGTGCGGTCGGAGCCCTCGGCCGAGATGATCATTTCCCGCCCGGTCTCGGCGGTGGCCCGCGCGACGCGGGAGGCGTTGGCCAGGGCGAGTTCTTCACTTACGGCGAGGCCGATGTGGGAGAGGTCGAGGGAGATCGAGCAGCCCGGCGGCAGGAGTCGGGCAGCGTCGAGGAACACATCGGTCTCGGTCGTGGCTCGCTGCTGATCGCGGCAGCTTTCGCCCATGTACTCGATGTTCACCCGGTGGCCGTCGGCGATGATGCGCTGCGCGCGGTCCTGGGCATCGACCAGGCTCTCCCCTGCGACGAAGCGCCGGGCGATCTTACGTGCCAAGGGGCCCAGGACCGGGTCCTTCGGGACGCGGCGCTTCAACTCCTCGTCGAGCGCGAGCCTTTGGAGGATCTGCGCAGCCTGTGACGAACGTTCAGTGGCTTCGGCGGAGGGGAGGAGGTGCGTCGAGGTCATCAGGTGCCTAGCTGTCGGTGTCACGCCTGGAACGGGAACGGCCGCAAGCTTTCCAGGGCCGGGCAGGCGACGATAGTGGCAGAAATGACAGGTAGGCTGAAATTACCGCCAACCCTGTCGGCAAGGAGTCCAGGAACTGATGATTCGCGATGTCGCAGTCCTTGCCCTCGAAGGCAGTCACGCCTTCGAGCTGGGCGTGTTCTGTGAAGTCTTCGGCATTGACCGGAGCGATGACGCGCTGCCTGTCTACGACTTCGCGCTGGTCTCGGTCACGGGCGACAGCGTGCCCACGCGCCACGGCTTTGACGTGCGGGCTTCTCACGGCCTGGAGCGGCTCGCCTCCGCGGATCTCGTCTGTGTCCCGGCCTATGACCTGGGTGTACGGCAGCCGGACCGTCTGGCCGATGAGCTGCGCGCCGTAACCGAGCGTGGCGCCCGCGTCCTGAGCATCTGTACCGGCGCCTTCCTCCTGGGCGAGGCGGGGCTCCTGGACGGGCGACGCTGCACCACCCACTGGCGCTACACCGAGGAACTCGCCCGGCGTCACCCGTCTGCCCGGGTCGAGTCGGACGTGCTCTATGTCGACGAGGACCCGGTCATCACGGGGGCCGGCACCGCCGCCGGTGTGGACGCCTGCCTCCACCTGGTCCGCAAGGAGCACGGCAGTGCCGTTGCCAACGCCATCGCCCGTCGTATGGTCGCACCCCCGCACCGGGAAGGCGGTCAGCGCCAGTACCGCGAACGCCCTCAGCCTCGGGAGGCAACCGGCCCCCTCACCTCGGTACTGGCCTGGATCGAAGCCCACCTCGACCAGAACCTGACCGTCGAGGCGATGGCCCGCCACGCTCACCTGTCTCCGCGTACCTTCGCCCGTCGCTTCCAGGAGGAAGCAGGGACCACCCCGCTGCAATGGCTGACAGGACAGCGCGTCCTGCTCGCCCAGCACCACCTGGAGACCACCGACGACCCGATCACCGCCATCGCCCGGCATGCGGGCTTCGGCACTGTCGACAACCTGCGCCACCACTTCGTCCGCCGTCTGGGAATCACACCTCAGGGCTACCGGCGTACATTCCGTGCGACGGTGAACGAGTCATGATTCCGCCGGAATCCGGACCCGGCCGGCTCCTGTCCGTCGTCTTCTCCTTCGAGCTCGACCGCATCCGCGTCGCCCGACGGCAGGCAGCGCGAGCCACCCGCGGGGCTTGAGACAGTGCGCTGTAGCGCGGCCAGGAGCGGGGTTTTCGGTGCTTGAGCGGGGGCAGTGGCGCGTCGCCCTCGTCTCGGACCTCCGGCCCTTCCGTGCGACTACGGTGCCACCGTGCACGGTGGCCGGCTGAGCCGGTCAGAGACCCGGCGCCCGACGCGCGAATACCGGCCGGCGAAGTCCTCGTCGCGCCAAGGCCGTTCAGCCCGTCTCCCACCCGTACTGCTGTCGTACCGTCCGGAGTGCCGGCCCCCGCGATCTTCGAGGTCGGTAACAAACCGTCGCGAGCAGGCGTGCAGCAGGAGAGGCGCGGCATCCACCGGCCCGTAGAGGCACATCGTGATGGCGCCATTCGGGGTGGTCATCCGGTCTTCGCCTCGGCGACCGCCCCGCTGAGCCGATCGACGAAGGTGTGCCCCGCCAAGTCGTCGCTGAGCCCGAGGAATCGGGATGCGCCCACGGACGTACCGGACCAGACTCCCGTGACCGTGGCTCCGAAATCCACTATCGCCAGGGATCTCTCCGCGGTGACGCTCAGCCCGTCCAGTCTGGCTGAACTCACCAGCGTCCCCAGCCTCTCACCCGCCACGGCCACCACAAGGTGATGCCGTGTGACCATGACGACCGTGCGGAGCTCGGTGTCCTGGTTCGCCGTGCCGGTGAGCCGGGCGAGCAGACCGGGTCTCTTCAGCCGCACACTCGTCGTGGAGCAGCAGTACCGCGCCGTACCGAGGATGTCACCGAGCTGATGTTCCCGCGCGTGCTTCTCCACCGCCGACCGGAGTGGGCCGCCGATCTCCGAGGCCATGACGTCTTCACTGGTGCGTGTGTAGAGGCGAGCCACTTCATTTCCTTCTGTAAGGCGCCTGCGGATCATATTCACTTCTTTCTGTAGGGCACCTGCGGATCATGAACCACGGCGGTCGGGGGGCGGAGCGGGCACACTCTGTCCGTTCCCTTGCGCGAGCAGTCATGAGTGCTCGCGTGTGCCGGCAGGGTGCCACCTGTCGGCGGCGGACCGGGTGAGTAAGACGTACTCATCCCGTTCGTGGCTCGCCGGAGCGGTTCTGACAGCCGCCCGCAATCGCGTTCCATTCCGTCCGGCGGGGTGGAGATCCCCCGGGGCGGAAAGCACTTGGACGCACCTCGCCTGATCGTGTCTGCTGTCCCTGTACGGTTCGGTCTTCGGCCAGGAGGTCACCATGAGGACGGCAGACCAGTGCGGACAGTGGCCGCTGATCGGACGGGACGGCGAACTGGCGTACTTCGCCGACTCGTTGGCCGACCCCTCGGCGCGCGGATTCGTCATCCACGGTCCACGGGGTGTCGGCAAGTCGCGGCTGGCCGCTGAGTTGTTGGAGCGAGCCGTGGCAGCGGGATTCCACGGTGGCCGGGTCGAGGCGAGCAGGGCCGCGGCGGCGATACCGCTGGGGGCCATCGCCCATCTCCTGCCGCACGGTCCCGAACTGATCGACCCCGTCAGGGACTTCGTGGTCGTCGCCGGGGCGCTCGCCGGACCTGGCCGGCGGCGCTGGGCCATCCTCGTCGATGATCTGCACCTTCTGGACGCGACCTCCACCGTCCTGCTGCGGCAGCTCATGGACACCGGGCTGATCCGGCTCATCGCCACGGTTCCCCCCGAGGGATCCATCAGCGACGCCGTGCAGGCCCTGGCGCACGGCGACGCGATCCATCGGGTCGACCTCGCGCAGCTCGGGATGGACGAGGTGGATGCTCTGCTGAGCGCGGTACTCGGTGCACCCGTCGACCGGTTCACCCTCGGCGAGTTGTTCCGCGCCTCGGACGGAAACCCTCTCTACCTGCGAGAGTTGGTCTTCGGCGGCTTGGCGGCGGGAGCCCTGAGCGGAGACGGGGAAGTCTGGAGGCTGGCGACGGACCGGTTACCCGGCACCGAGCGGCTGACCGAACTGATCAGCTCGCATCTCGAAGCGACCACCCCGGCCGGACGAAGGGGACTGGAGTTGCTCGCCCTGTGCGAACCGCTCTCGCCGGACGATCTCATGCACGTGGTGAGCCTGAACGTGCTTGCGGAGCTCGAGCACGCGGGACTGGTCCGCAGTACGCAGAACAGGCGCCGCACCACCGTTCACCTGGCGCATGCCTTGTACGGAGAGGTCCTGATCGCCGGCATGTCGGACGCGCGTCGGCGCACCCTCCTCCTGGAACAGGCGGAGCGTCTCGAGGCCCGACAGCACCGCCGGCGGGGAGATCCGCTGCGCATCGCCACCTGGCGCCTCTGCGCCACAGGAACAGCTGACCCCGCCCTGCTCACCCGGGCGGCGACCCTGGCCCGCCACGCGCACGACTACGCGCAGGTTGCCGCGCTCCTGAGGGCTCTGCCGCCGAACGCGCGGACGACCACGACTCACTTGGTGCTCGGGGAAGCGCTGTTCCAGATGGGGGACTGGGGCCCGGCCGACGAGGCACTCGCCGCGGCCGACGAATCAGCCGCCGACGAGCAGGACATCCTGGCCGTCGCGCTGGTCCGGACGGTGAACCGGCTCTGGAGCAACGCCTCCTTCTCCGAAGCCCTCGCTCTCAACGACACCACCCGGCTCCGTGTCACCTCCCCGCAGAGCCACCGCTCGCTGCGGCTCAACGAAGGCTTCCTCAGGACAGCGGCCGGGCAACCGGCCCAAGGACTGGCCTTGCTGGAAGACCTGGCGACGGACATCGGCCGGGTGCCGAACGCCGACATCTGGCTCAGGGGCGCGCTGATGAAACCCATCGGCTTGGCGCTGACGGGGCGTCCCCTCGAGGCCCTGGTATGGGCCGAACGTGCCTACGACGCCCACCTGCGGACCGACGAACAGGCTCTCGTGTCCCACCCCGCCACTCAACTCGTCTCCACGGTTGTCGCGCTGACCGAGGCCGGACGCCTGGCCGAGGCCTCCACACGGGGAGAGCGGGCGTTCGCAGACGTCGGCGGTTCCGACACGATCGTCCGTGCCTGGATGGCGTTGTCCATCGGGCGAGCGCAGTGGCTGGCGGGGCGCCCCAGATCGGCGCGTCGTTGGTACGCGGAGTGCGCCGCGCTCGCCCGGGCCATTGACCACGTGATGGCTCTGCGCCCCGCTCTGGCCGGTGTCAGCGCGTGTGCGTGGCTCCTCGGTGACCTTTCCGCGGCTCGGGCGGCCTCGGCCGAGAGCGAGGCGTTGCCCCCCGTTCCTCAGGGCCCCTTCTCCGTCGGCGAGCAGAGTCTGGCGGCAGCGTGGAGGCACGCCGGAGAAGGAGACCTCGTCTCCGCGCGTGCGGTTCTCCTCGAGGCCGCGGGCAAGGCCCGGGCGACCGGACACATCACCGCGGAGGCTTTGTTGCTCACCGACATCGCCCGCTTGGGGGGTGCCGGTGAAGCGGCGGGCCGACTCGCCGAGCTCGCTGAGCGAAGCGATGGCGGACTTGCGCCGACGCGTGCCCGGTTCGCGCAGGCCTTGGCCGGCGGTGACCCTGACGCATTGATGCGGGTGGCCGACGAGTGCGAAGCGACGGGCGCCGATCTCATGGCGGCGGAGGCCGCGGCGGCCGCCGCCGGAGCTTGGCGTACCGCAGGAATGTCCCGCCGGGCCACGGCCGCCACCGCCCGGGCCGAGGCAGCTGCCGCGCGCTGCGAGGGCGCGCGCACTCCGCTTCTGGGTGCCATGGAGTCCATCACACCGCTCACCGTCCGTGAAAGGGAGATCGCTGAGCTGGTCGTGTCAGGCCTCCCGGTCAGAGAGATCGCCGCGACGCTCGGACTCTCCTCACGGACGATCGAGAACCACCTTCACCGCACGTACATCAAGCTCGGTGTGTCCACTCGTAGTGAACTGACCGACACGCTAGGAGAGCGGTCACGCGCCGGATGACCGACCTCCTGAGGCGGCGCTTGCCCGCGCCCGGGCGTGTCCGAGAATCAGGACGCCCGGGGGCCGAGGTATTCCCAAGTGCTGCGTCCCCAGCGCCCGTTGGGCACTCCCGCCGACCGGGGGCGGGCGGTCGGCAAAGTTCAGACACATGTGCGCCCACTCACTTGGTGTCAGCCTTCTCCACACGTGTCACGAGCAGCGATAGGTGAGAGCGACGGACGAGGTGTACACCGTGGGGGACAGGATTTCGACGACCGCGACAGCGTCGTACGTGCCGTGTCCATGGAAGGTCCACCGCAGGGGAAGAACGGTCTGTTCCTCTCCGTCGGCGACGGACTGGCGCAGCACTCCTGAGACGTTCCCGTCACTGCGGAGCCAGCGGTACCGAATGGTGCCCGCACCGCCCTCGGATCGGACGAGCGCGGTGACGAGAGCCGTCTGCTCACACCCCACCCGGACTCTGTCGGTGTGGACGTGCACCTGTGTGACGCTCAAGGGCGCCGAGAGATGCTGCCAGAGGAAGTACGCCACCGTGGCCCCTACGAGAAGCGCGCTTGCTGTGCGGCGGGCGTACCGGAGCTTCCCGGCCCTCCTTTTCCGCGGAGAGAGCGTCTGGTCAGTGCCCCGCCATGCGGTGATCGGCCCTTCGGCGAACGGCTCCTGGTCGAAGGTATCTTCGTCCAGCCGTAGCGTCGGGTTCGCCTGTGTGGGGCCGGTGGCAGGGCGATGAAGGCCCGTTCGCCACAGGGTCGCAGCCTCGGACTCGGGCGTTTCGGAGGGAGAAGAGGACGCGGGTAGCGTGTTCGCCCAGTTCGTCGAGAGATATTCCGGCTGTTCCTCCCGCCGGCGACTGTCAGGATTCACCGCCGTACCGCGATCGGTCGAAGGCCGTCGAGCTGCGGCCCGGACCACGTGCAGGCCACGGCGTTCACGTCCTGGTAGGCGCTGCCCGAAGGCGCCGCAGGCGAGGTGGTGGCACTCAGACCCCAGTAACCCGAGCAGTCCTTGACCCCGAAGGCGTGATCGACCGTCATCGAGTACGTGGTGTGACCGCTGAGGGAGACGGTCTCGGCGGCGCCGTGCGGTGTCTCGGGCGTGTCCTTGGTGTCGCTGGTGTACCAGGTGAACGTGACGGTGATCGGCTCTGCGCTGGTGGCGGTGAGTGTGACATTGGCCGAGACGACGTTGTCGGACAGGTCCAGGGACATGGATCCGATCTCCAGGGAGGTGACGGCCAGGGGCGAGGGAGCGGAACTGGAGGGTGCGGGCTTCGCCCCCGCAGGAGCCGCCACCGGCGGAGGGGGCTCTTCGGTGTCCGCCTCCCCGGAGTTGACCTGACCGGCCTGGCCGGGTTCGGCCTCCGGAGACACCGTGATTCCGTTGAGCGGGGCGGAAGGCGAGGAGGAAGAGGCAGGAGAGGAGGCGGACGCCGTGGGACTTCCGTCCTTTCCGGACGCCGAAGGTGGCGATATCGCCGGTTCCGCACTGCTGCTCGGCGCGCCCTTGGACAGGGAACTCTCCGCGTTGGCCCGGTCCGGCGCCGGCTGCGCCATCACCGCGACGCTCACCAGCCCGACCGTGGCGAGCACGGCACCCGTGGCGAGAAGTACGCGTCTTGGGACGGGACTTGTTCCGCCGCGGCGCGGTCGGTCGGTGCGGTGGCCGCCTGCCCCGATGCCCACGGGAGGTGCGGAGACCGTCGTGGTGGCAAAAGTCGTATCGCCTTCCGAAGTACTCGACGGCTCAGGCAGCATGAACAGCAGAAGTGCGGCGGCGGCCAGGTCCCGGTGTCCGCGTTCCTCCCAGTCCGCTCCGTACGCACGCTCCGCCACCTCTTCCAGGTGGATGAGGAGTTCCTCGGCCGAGGAGTATCGGTCCTCGGGACTCTTGGCCATGCCTCGACGGACGAGGTCCTGCACGGGCTCAGGCACCAGGTCGACGGGAACCGCGTCGGAGAGGTGCTTGAGGGATATCTCCGCCAGGTTCTCGCCACGGAACGGCGGAGAATCGGTCAGGCACTCGAAGAATGTGACGGTCGCGGCGTACACATCGGTGGCGGGAGAGGCCTGACGTCCGCGCCACTGTTCAGGCGCCATGTAGAGAGGAGTGCCGGCGGTGGTCGGGGTGCTGCCGTCGCGGGCCGCAATACCGAAGTCGACGAGTTTCGAGGTCCCTTCTGCGGTGACGAGCACGTTCTCGGGCTTGTAGTCACGGTGTACGACTCCGGCGGTGTGAGCCGCCACCAGCCCCAGCAGGGAACCCTTGAGTACCCCGAGGGCGGCTTCGACAGTCGTTGCGCCGTCGTGGCGCAGCAGCGCGCGCAGCGTCGGCCCATCCACCAACTCCATCACCATGGCGGCGCCTTGAGCGGTCTCCACATAGTCGTAGAGACGGACCACGTGTGGCGAGTCCAGCCCTCGCAGGAGGCTCGACTCGGCTCTGAAGAGGTTCAGGAACGTGGCGTCGCCAGTCAGGTGCGTGTTGAGGTACTTGATCGCCACCGGCGAATTCGTCAGCGGGTCGACGGCCATCACGACGCGACCGCTGGCTCCGGCTCCCAGTTCTCGGGTTTCCACATAGCCGGGGAGGGTCCAGGTGTGCATGGTCAGATCCTTTAAGAGGAGAGCAACGTTCGCGGCGACTGTGACCGAGCGGCCGGACTCGGACCGCTCGGCAGGCCAGGGCTCCACCCTCCGGCAGGACCGCCGGCGTGACATGAGTAAGAGCTACTCGTCCATGGGACCGGTGGTGACGGCGAGAGCGGAAGCACGCCGAAGCGGGCAGGTTGCGCTGCTCGCTCGCGGTGCGAGGGACGGCCGGAAGAGCACCGTGGAGCAGGAAAAACTCGTGCGCGTCCGCAGCAGACGCGGTGCATCCCGGCACAGCCCTGGGGGGATGCGAAACGGGCCCCCGGCCGACACCCCGATCACGTCTGCCGGTCCAGCCGGACCCGGTGTACGTTCCCGGGCAGCTTTTCCGCTGTCGCAGCCGCTGTTGCACGCTGCTGTTGCACCAGTTGTCGCGCCCGCAGTTGTCGAAGTCGAAGCCGTCGAGGTCGAAGCCGTCGAAGTCGAAGCCGTCGAGGTCGAAGCTGTCGAAGGCGCAGCGGTCGGAGCCGAGTCCGAAGGCGTCGAAGCCGCAGATGCCGGAGCCGTGACCGCGTCCGCCTCGACCGACCGTGAGTCGATCACTCCACGGCTCCGCATCGCGCCTTGGCCTCACGGATCCTCGCGAGCAGTCGGTCGTGGAACCTTCTGTCCAGCACCTGATCGCGCCGGTGACGGTAGAGCGCCCAAACCCGTTCCGCGGCGCGAAGTCCACGGGCATCGTCGGTCGTTTGACGCTGTTGTCCACCTGGTGGCGGGCCGCGTCCGGCGTCGCCCGGTGCCAGTACGCCTCCTGCTGCCGGCCCGGGCCACCCAGCCGGCTCGGCAACGGCAGCGGCGGCCGGACCACGGTCCGCACCGCGTTCGTCATGTCCGAGGAATATCGCCGAACATGGTCCGGGTGATCGGCCGCATTCCCGCACCGGTAGGGCGGATGTCTGGGAACGCCTGACGATCCGATGTGATCAGGAATCGCGGAGGTGAAGCCACTGCCGCACGACTTCGCTTGCGAGACATTCGGCGGCGTCGACGACTGGCAGGTCGCCTGGAGCGTGTTGGCGGATGGCGCTCAGGTCGAGGCACGCGATGAGTGCGGTGTCGGCCCCCACGAGACGCAGGAGCAGGCCGATCTCGCGCCAGGCATCCGCGAGTTCTGCCGACCCGGCCGAAGCGCGGGTCAGCCCGAGCAGGCGGTCGACCTCACCCTGCCAGCCGACATCCGCGGCAGTGAAGCCTCGTGCGGCCAGCGCCCGCTGGTAGATGCCTGATTCCACGGTCGGGCGGGCGGCGATCAGGCCGATGGTCCGCGCAGCGGCAGGCATCACATCAGCCGTGAGTTCGACCATGTTGAGCAAGGGAGGCTCTACAACCGCAGCCAAGCTCGGGTAATAGACATGGGCGGTATTGCACGCAATGGCCAGAAGATCGGCACCGGTGGCTTCCAGGTCCTTCAATCCGCCGCGGATCGCAGCCTCCAGGGCGTCATGGTCGACAGGGCGGTCTTCGTAGAACGGTGCCGGCTGGGAGCAGATCATGATCTTGGGAAAATCGATGTCGTCCCGTGCTCCGTACTGCTTCTGGCACTCCGTCACCACCATTTCTATGAATGGTGCCGTGGACCGTGGCCCCATACCCGCAAGGATCCCGATCAAGGGGTGTTCCACTCTTCTCTCCGTTCCGATTTCGCATGAAAACGGCTGCTCTGTGAGTGACGGAACTCGCCGGTTCCTATGATGCGAAAATTGATGTTCCTGGGTGTCATCAGTGTGGAGTGCCGTGGCCGCCCAATTCGAATCGTCACGGAGTGCAGAGTCCACCGCACACCCACGGTCAGACCTTCTTTGCCGCGGCGACTGCCGAGTGGAGTTGGTCCAGGAAGTCCCGGCCCTCGGGGTCGTCGCCGAGTCCGATGTACTTTGACGCGAGAATCGCGACAGGACGGAAACCCCACCACAGCCCGGAGACGACTACTCCGAATCTGGGCGCCGATGGACCGGACGCAGCGCGCCCCGCAGGCGCACCGGCGGCGAGGAACCGACGCGAGGGGTCGACGAGGCTGATACCGTCCAGCCGCGTGGAACTGACGTGTACGCCACGCTTCTCTCCCGACGTGACCACGACGAGGTACCCAGAGGTAATGACGACGACCGTGCGATGTTCAGTGTCCGGGTCCGGGGCCACGGGAACGAAGAACCTCGACAGCAGCCCGGGCGTCTTCAGACGTACGCTTATGGTCTCGCAGCAATGTGGTGCCGCGCTGTCCATTTCCTCGATCATCTCGCCGAGTTGGTGGGCCTCCGTATGGGCGTCGATGGCCGCCCGTATCACCGGGTCGATCTCATTCGCTGTGTAACGTCTGCTGACGCAGGTGTAGTTCATGGCGCTCCCGGTTGGAAGGATATCCTTCAGCTGTGATTGCGGTGCGTCATTTCTCGTTGGGGACGCAGTATGGAGGAGACGGCAAGCCCGTGTGAAAGGTCGAGTCGGTTCATTTGCTTATTTCCCTACTCCGCAGGCATCGATCGCTCATCGACGCCTGGGCCGGAAAGTCGCCCGTGAAGCGGCCGACGACTCACGCGGGGTCAGGTCAGCCTCGGCCCCGATCTGAGGTGGCGCATGAGTAAGGCCTACTCCATCCACATCGCGGGCATCGCCGCAGGTGAGCTGCCATTAGCGGGGGCACAGTCTCCGGGCTTGGGGAACATCGGTACGCAGGCCGCCCGGTTGACCCGCACCGCGCTGGGCGAGCTGCGCGACCGCCAACACACCCGCGGGCGCGCGTTCGGCACCGTCGCGATCCGCCGTCCCGCCGGTATCGAGGTGTGGTTCGACCAGGGCCTCGTCGCGTTGCGTCACCCGGCACCGGACGCGCGCACCGCTTTCGTCGCCGCGCTCGGGCTCACCGCGGACGACCCGCATCCGACCGACGCGCCACGGATCGCAGCGCCCGGCGCACCACGCATGCTGGTACCGGTCCACGACCGGTCGGCGCTGCTCCGAGTCCACCCACACCTCGGCAGGCTGACAGCGGCGTGCCAGCGGTACAGGCTCCTCGGCAGTTTCGTGTACGCACCGCCGGTTGGCGACCGACCGGGTGCGGCGCGGATGTTCGCGGCGACGATCGGTGTCGACTAGGACGTCGCCAACGCCAACGCCAACGCCAACGCCAACGCCAACGCCAACAGCACCGGCGCCTGGCCGCCCACCTGCTCGACACGACAGGGGCGCTGACTGCTCGACACGGCGGGGGCACCGACAGTCGCGATCGAGGTGGAGCAGGGTTGCAGCCTCGGCCGACCGATCGGCTGGCGTGCTCGCTTCGGCCCGACGCGGGCCGGCGGGTATCACGACGCGGGCCGGCGGGTTAGCGGTGGTCCGCGACGGACACCGAGGCGACAACTAGACCGTCCTCTTGTGCGATCCCCGCACTGGGCTGGGTCTGTCCGCTGAGGTCAAGCGTTGGGACCCGGTGGCGGCGGTCAGCGGGACGCGGTGTCGAGGTCGCGGCTGTGTGTCCATCGGGAGACTCGCAGCTTGGCGGCGACGGCGGTTCGGGTTTGTCCGGAACCGAGCGGGGCGCGGGCGTCGGCGATCTGTTCGGAGAGCAGGGTGCGAGGACGGTGCGAGGACGGCCGCCGACGCGGCCTCGGGCGCGGCCGGCGTCGAGGCCTTCGCGGCGCTTGAGCCCGGAACGACTCGGTCTCAGTCCGTCTCGAAGGCGTCCTCCCGCAGATGCGCGGTGAGGACTTCGGCGATGGTGTCGAGGGCGTCCTTGAAGGCGACGTGGTCGGCCCCGGCGAGGCACCTCGTCCGGCTGCTCCAACCCGCAGAGTCGTCAGGCTGAGAGGCCGGAGAGCCGTCAGAGGCTGCCGGACGTCGCCTCGGGCTGCCCCAGCGCCTCGTCCAGCGACGCGCACGGCGGCAGCAGGTGGGCGAGGCCGGTCACCTTGAGGATCCGCAGGGTCAGCGGGTGGGTGCAGACGAGGTGCAGCCGGCCCTCCCGGGCGAGCACGCGGCGCCTGGCCCGGTACAGCAGGCGCAGCCCGGAGCAGTCGAAGAACTCGACCGGCCGCAGGTCGATCACGATCTGCGGTGCCTGGCCGCCCGTCGCGGAGTCCAGGAAGGGCGTGATCTCCATCGCCGCAAGGATGTCGATCTCCCCGTGCAGTTCCAGCACGGTGTGGCCGCGGTGCCGGTGGACACGCAGATGCCGGGTGTGGGGTGCGGGGCCGGGCGCCATGACGGCATCACCTCCAACCGGCTGCTGAACCGTTCCTCATTGCAGGGTCCGGAGTCACCAGGGGCCGGGGTGACGGCGCCCGTGAGCTTAGACGCGACACCTGGGTACTGGTGGTTGCAAAACCGTTCCTTGCCCTGCAAGTTACCCTCGTTGGGATGAATTTCAGCATGTTCGATTGACATATGTCTTCGATTTGCGCGATGCGTCGTCCTCCCGGCTGAGGGTTGTCCTCCTTCAGGATGAGTTGACGTAGTTACGACAGTGCGCGCCAGGCCCTGGACAGGGCTTGGCGCGCACTGGTCGGTCCGGCAAGGATGTCGACGCGCCGGCCGCGCGGAGGCACCCTCGTCGCTGTTGATCAGCCGCCCGTCGGCACCCAAGTCGGCGACTCTCAGCGGGCGTTGTCGGTTCCGTCGGTGACTGCCGGCGAACGCTTTCAGTCGACGACGAGCACCAGCTTGCCCGTGGTCCGGCCGGTGTCGCCGAGCGCGTGCGCCTCCGCGGCCTCGGCCAGCGGGAACGTCCCGGCGATGGCCGCGCGCAGGTTCCCCGTCTCGACGAGCTCCGCGATCGCCTCCATGCCGGCGCGGTCGGCATCGACGAGCAGCCGCACCGCCCGTACGCCGAGCCGCTCGGCCTCCTCGTAGAAGTCGTCCGTACCGATCGGCAGGATCGAGACCACGATTCCGCCCGGACGCAGAACCCGCAGTGAGCGGACCGCGTTGTCGCCGCCGAGCGTGTCCAGGACGACGTCCACGTCCTTCACCGCCTCGGCGAAGTCGGTCTCGTGGTAGTCGATCGCCTCGTCCACGCCGATCTCGCGCAGGAAGTCGTGCTTGCCCGCGCTCGCCGTGCCGATCACATACGCGCCCCGCGCCTTGGCGATCTGCACGGCCACGTGACCGACCCCGCCGGCCGCCGCGTGGATCAGGACCCGCTGCCCGGGCCGGACGTCCGCCGTCTCGACCAGCGACTGCCACGCCGTCAGCGAGACGAGCGGCAGCGCGCCCGCCTGGACGTGGTCGATACCGGCGGGCTTGGGGGTGAAGGCGCGGGCCGGGGCGGCGACGTACTCGGCGTGCGAGCCGTGTCCGAACGGATAGGACAGCATGCCGAAGACCTCGTCACCGGCCTTGAAGCGGGCGACGCCGACGCCGACGGCCTCGACCACGCCGGACACGTCCCAGCCGAGGACGAAGGGCGGCTCGCCGAGGAAACCGCCGGTGGCGCGGTGCTTCCAGTCGGTCGGGTTGACCCCCGCGGCACGGACCCGGACGAGGATCTCGTTGGGCCGCGGCGCGGGCCGCTCCACCTCGACGACTTCGAGGACCTCGGGACCGCCGAGGACGTGCTGGGTGATGACTCGCATGGTGTTCACAGTGCTCATGGTCATTCAGCCTGCCGTGCGCCGCCCGACAGGAAAATGGCACGATGGCCAACCTTCGATAGAATCGTGCCATGCAGCATGTGGAACGGGTCGTGGTCCTGGCGCTCGACGGCGTCTACCCCTTCGAGCTGGGCATCCCCAGCCGTATCTTCGGCGCGGCGGGTGCCCGCTACGAGGTGCTGACCTGCACCGTCGACGGCGGTCCGGTCCGCACCAACGCGGATTTCTCCGTCACCGTGGACCACGGGCCCGAGATCCTCGAGACAGCGGACACGGTCGTGGTCGCCTCCATGGCGACCTCGCACATCCCGACCGGCCTTCCCGCCGAGGTCGCCGAAGCCCTTGCCCGGATCCGCCCGGACGCACGGATCGTCTCGATCTGCACGGCCGCCTTCGTTCTCGCCGCCGCCGGTCTCCTAGACGGCCGCCGCGCCACCACCCACTGGCAGGTCGTCGACCGTTTCCGGGCCGAGTATCCGCAGGTCGACCTCGACCCTGACGTGCTCTTCGTCCACGACGGCCGGATCCTCACCTCCGCCGGTGCGGCCTCCGGAGTCGACGTCTGTCTGCACATCGTGCGCACGGACCACGGCAGCGAACTCGCCAACACCGTCGCCCGCCGCTGCGTCGTCCCGCCGTTCCGCGACGGAGGACAGGCCCAGTACATCGAACAGCCGGTACCCGAGCCCGGGGTCACGAGCACGGCCGCTACCCGCGACTGGGCGCTGACCCGGCTCGACGAACCCCTCGCCCTGGCCGACCTCGCCCGCCACGCCGGGATGAGCCTGCGCACCTTCGCCCGCCGCTTCCACGACGAGGTGGGCCTGAGCCCCGGCCGCTGGCTGACCCAGCAGCGTGTCGTCCGGGCCCGGCACCTGCTGGAGGCCAGCGACCTGCCGGTCGACCAGATCGCCGGCCGGGTCGGCTTCGCGACGGGCGCCTCCCTGCGCCAGCACCTGCACGCCGCGATCGGCGTCTCACCCCAGGCGTACCGACGTACTTTCCAGGCGGCCCGCTAGGGCCTGTCCGGCATGATCCGCCGGACAGGCCCTGGGCACTGAACGATCACCGCCGCTCCCGCGTCGGAGGAGGGAACGGGAGAACGGCAGTCGGTGGACAGGGGTGGGAATGCGTAAACGGATCGCGGCGACGGTGATCGTGCTGGGGCTTACCGCGGTGGGCTGTGGCGAGGAGATGCGTGAGGATCTGGTGGTCACCGGTAGGCCCCCGGCCACGCCGTACGCCGGGCGCCTGGACCTGCCGTTCAGGGAGAGCGCCGACGGCAGTGAGCGGGAGGCCGAGGAGGGTTCGGGCGCGGCCGGCCGGGCGCTGGAGTGCGACGGCGAGATCTACTACGGCAGCGGAGGCGAGACGTGGACCAAGGCTGACGGCGGCTCGACACCGGAGGAGGGGCTGAACGCGTTCTTCGACATGGACCAGCCCCAACTCCCGGACCACGGCTACCGGATCGAGAGCAGGCAGGGAGACCGTGTCCTGTTCTCCTACGACGTCGACGGCAGGACGAAGGTCGCCGTCGTCGTCGCCAAGGACCAGCCGGACCGCCCCGGTTGGGGCCCGGAGACCAACGCCTCCTGCGACCCCGCCGAACTCCCCGCGAGCTACACCGACTCGATCTCCGAGGAGATCTGGACCGACCGCGCCGGCCACCGTGTGCCCACCACCGTGCTCTCCAGTTCCACGGGTCCGGAACACTGCGACTGGGAGAGCGTGCACTTCCTGGACATGGGCCAGGACGAGGACACCAGGCAGTACGCGCGGGATCCGGACGGAGCACTGGGGAGCGAACTGCTCACCTCCGAGTACGACGGTGACGTCCAGATGCCCGCCGACGCGCACGACACCGGATACCGCTTCAAGGACTGGCAGCTCTGGCTGACGGACGACAAGTCGACGGCGTACATACGCACTTCCCACGGGGTCGAGGCATGGCCCGAGTCGAAGGAGTACGTGGCCTGCAAGTGAGACGTCATCGGCTCCGGTGCAGGGTGACGAGCAACTGCCAGACCTGGTGGGCGACTTCCTCGGAAGTGGCGTCGAGCAGGCCGTGCAGCCAGTCGGCCAGGATTCCGGCGAAGGTGGCGGCGACGGCGGAGGCGACGAGGGGGGCGTCGGGCGCACCCACGAGGGTGCGCTCGGCCAGGCTGCGGGCACGCAGGTCCCGGTGCAGTACGCGGCCGAGCGGCCCGCCGCCGCCCGGGCTCAGCAGGGCGCGGTAGAGGGGGGCGTGCGGGGCGAGCCCGGCGAAGAACGTGAGGAGGGCGGGCGGCGCCGACACCGGGTCGGGCCGGCCGCGCCACGCGTGCAGCGCGTCCACGGCGTCCCGTACGACATCGGCGCAGGCGTCGACGGCCAGTGCCTCCAGGTCGGCGTAGTGCACGTAGAAGGTGGCCCGGCCGACCCCGGCCCGCCGCACCAGGGCGGCGACGCCGACCTCCTCCAGCGGGCGCTCGGCGCACTCCTCCAGCAGGGCCTGCCGCAGCTTTGCCCGGGTGCGGGCGGCCCGCGGGTCCTGCGGGGTCACCGTGCGACGAGGACGGCGGCCAGGGCGAGCGCGCCCGGCAGCGCCTGCGCGAACAGGATGCGCCGGTTCGCGGTCACCGTTCCGTACGCACCGGCGACGACCACGCACACCAGGAAGAAGACCTGGACGCGGAAACCGGTCGGGTCCGCGGCGATCAGCCCCCACACCAGTCCCGCCGCCAGAAAGCCGTTGTAGAGGCCCTGGTTGGCGGCCAGTGGCGCGGTCGCCCGCGCCATCTCCGCGTCGAACCCGTGCAGGCCCCGCCCCGGCTTGCGCTCCCACAGGAACATCTCCAGGACCAGGATGTACGCGTGCAGCGCGGCCACCAGGCCCACCAGCACGTTCGCGACCGTCTCCATCGTTCAGCAAGCCCCACTGCTCAGTCACACACTTCATGGACAGGTGTCCACCATACCTGGTCAGCTGTCCAGGAAATCGCGCGGGTGCCGTACGAGATGTCAGGCGTCGTGCGCCGCGTGGACGCGGTCTCCTCCCACATAGGTCAGCGCGACCTTCGTCGCGGCGATCGCCTCCGCCGGCCCGGCGAACGGGTCGCGGTCCAGGACGACCAGATCTGCCAGGGCCCCCACCCGTACGCTCCCGGTCTCGTCGAGGTGGTTCGCGTACGCCGATCCCGCCGTGTACGCCGTCAGCGCGGCCAGGAGACCGATGCGCTCATCGGGCAGGAACACCGGGCCCCGCTCGTCCGGGGTCACCCGGTTGACGGCGACATGGATGCCCTGGAGCGGATCGGGGCTGCTGACCGGCCAGTCGCTGCCCGCCGCGAGACGGGCCCCCGAACGCAGGAGCGCGCCGAACGGGTACTGCCAGGCGGCCCGTTCGGGCCCGAGGAAGGGGATGGTCAGGTCGTCCATCTGCGGCTCGTGGGCGGCCCACAGCGGCTGGATGTTGGCCGTGGCACCCAGGCGCGCGAACCTGGGTACGTCATCGGGGTGCACGACCTGGAGATGGGCCAGGTGCGGACGCGTGTCGCTCGGCCCGTTCGCCTTCCGTGCCGCCTCCACGGCGTCCAGTGCGTCGCGTACGGCCCGGTCGCCCAGCGCGTGGAAATGGCACTGGAAGCCGAGCGCGTCCAACTCGGTCACGTACGCCGGTAGTTGGTTCCGATCGATGAAGCTGGTGCCCCGATTGCCGGTGGCGCAGCCGCACTTGTCGAGGTAGGGGTCGAGCAGCGCGGCCGTACCCGTCTCGGCGACCCCGTCCAGCATGAGCTTGACGCTCGTGGCGCTGAACCGTCCATGACTCAACGCGGCCCGCCGCTCGACGAGTTCAGGGATCTGCTCGGCCCCGCGTTCGCGGTCCCACCACAGTGACCCGACCACCCGCGCGGTCAGCGAACCCTCGCGGGCCGCCGTCAGATAGGCCTCGGACGGATCGTCCATCCCGAGGAAATCCCCGACCAGCGCGTCCTGCCAGGCGGTGATGCCGAGCGCGTGCAGATGCCGTTGGGCGTGCAGCAGAGCGGCGAGCCGGTCCGCAGGCGTCGCCGACGGTGTGAGCCGGCCGACGTACTCCATGGCCCCTTCCTGGAGCATCCCGGTGGGAGCGCCCGACGTGTCCCGCTCGAACCGGCCGTCGGCCGGATCGGGCGTGTCCCGCGTGACGCCGGCGAGTTCCAGTGCGCGGCTGTTGACCCAGGCGCCGTGATGGTCGCGGTTGGGCAGATACACCGGCCGGTCCGGTACGACCGCGTCCAGCAGTTCCTTCGTCGGCGTACCGCCCTCGAAGGCCTCCATGGACCAGCCGCCGCCGGTGATCCACTCCCGGTCGGGGTGCGCGTCGGCGTACGCGCGGACGACGGCGAGTGTGTCGGCGGCCGTCTTCGTGCCGGCGAGATCGCACTGGGAGAGCTCCAGGCCCGCAGGCACCGGGTGGATGTGCGCGTCCTGGAACCCGGGCAGGAGCAACCGCCCCGCGAGATCGACCACTTCGGTCCGCGGGCCGATCAACTCGCGGACATCGGCGGTTCCGACGGCGGTGATCCGGTCGCCGGTGACAGCGACGGAGCTCGCGGCAGGCCCGTCCGGGGTGAGGACGGGGCCGCCGGTGAAGAGGAGGTCAGCGTGCATGTTCCGACTCCTTGGGGTGAGCGGGTGCGGGGTGTCCTGGTCAACGCGGGATCTCGGCCTGCGGGTGCACTCCGGAGCCCTCGCGCACCCCCAGGCGGCCGTGCTCAGTTCCTACCGCGTCACGGGCCGGATCCACGAGATCCAGGCCGTCGAGACGATCCTCGGCGTCCTGCGCGGCGCCGGCTTTCCCGACCCCGAGGCCGTCCGGATCTACCACGCCTTCGTCGACCAGGCTCTCGCCTTCGCGGCCCTCGACTCCGCGAGCGTGGCCCTCCCGCGCGCCGCGCGCGAGGCGGAGGCCGGCGTCTGGCGGGCGACGTACGCACGGCTGCCCGCCGCCACACACCCGCACATCGCCGCCACCGCCCGCCATCTGGTGGCCGACATGCGCCGCAGCGCCTACCCGGTGGCGCTCGACATGCTGCTGACCGCGGCGGCAGCGCGTCTGGCGGAGATCACCGCACCGGGGAACGACGGCCCGTCACAATGAGGGGCGCCCGGCCGTCACACCAGTACGAGGTCCACCAGGAGGCTGCTCGATGACGAACCCGCCCGCCCGCACCCGCAAGCAACGCAAGCAGGACACCCTCAACCGGCTGGAGCACGACGAGGATGTCTGGGTGGCCACGGCCGGCGGCGACGAGGGAACGCCGTACCTGGTCCCGCTGTCCTTCCTCTGGGACGGCGAGACTCTGCTGCTGGCCACGCCGGCCGCGAGTCCGACGGGCCGCAATCTGCGGGCTACCGGCAAGGCCCGCCTGGGTATCGGTCCGACCCGCGACGTGGTCATGATCGAGGGTACGGTGCTGACGCTGGAACCCGTCGAGCTGCCGGACGGAGCCGGCGACGCCTTCGCCTTCAAGACCGGGTTCGACCCCCGCCAACTGTCCACCGCCTACCTCTACTTCAGCGTCACACCGGAGCGCGTACAGGCCTGGCGCGAGGCCAACGAGATCGCCGGCCGCGACCTCATGCGTGACGGTGAATGGCTCGCGGCCGACTGATTCCGCCGTACGGGGTAACACGGGTAGGCGAGGCAGCGGACGCCCTGGGAGGCCGTCGGCGCCCGGTTATCCCTACGGAGGAAGCATGACACTGGTCACGGCAGGCGTCGTGGTGCTGGACTGCGCCGAACCCGAGAAGCTCGCCGCCTTCTACAAGGAGCTGCTGGACGCCGAGGAGACGGACGCGAACGCGAACCGTGTGGAGATCAGGGGCACCGACGGCATCCGGATGGCGTTCCGCCGGGACATGTCGGCGACGCCGCCGAGCTGGCCGCGCCCCGAGAGCTCCCTCCAGGTCCACCTGGACTTCCACGTGGACGACCTCGACGAGGCCGAGCTCAGGATCATCGGCCTCGGCGGCCGCCCCATCGAGACGAAGGACCCGTCCGGCCCCTTCGAGGAACGGGGTTACTCCGATCCGGCCGGACACTCCTTCACCTTGCGCTACGCGGCGACGACGGCTCCCAAGCAGGACTGACGGCCCCTTCGGCCGTCGTGGCCCGGCCGCCGCGTTCCGTCAGGGGCGCCCCCGCGCCGGAACCCTCTCGCCCTCGGGCACCGGGCCCGGCGCGGTGCCCGCGCCGAACGGCCGGCCCCCGAGCTCCTCGCGGTGATGAGGTGTCAGCCAGCCGGACAGCTCGGGTCCGAGGGGGACGATGCCGGTCGGGTTGATGCCGGTGTGGACCTCGTAGTAGTGCCGTTTGATGTGGTCGAAGTCGACCGTGTCGCCGAAACCGGGCGTCTGGTAGAGGTCACGGGCGTAAGCCCACAGGACCTGATTCTCGGTCAGTTTCCATTGGTTGCACTTGAAGTGGCCGTGATAGACGGCGTCGAAGCGGACGAGTGTGGTGAACAGCCGGATGTCCGCCTCGGTGATCGCCTCGCCGACGAGATAGCGCCGGGTACCGAGCCGCTCGGCCAGGAGATCCAGCCGCCGGAAGACGCCGCGGCAGGCCTCCTCGTACTCCTCCTGGCGCGAGGCGAAACCCGCCCGGTACACGCCGTTGTTGACGTCCTCGTAGACGTCTTCCATGACCTCGTCGATCTCGTCGCGCAGCGCTGCCGGATACAGGTCGGGCGCGCCGTCCCGGTGCAGGGCCGTCCACTCGGCGGCGAGGTCGAGTGTCAGCTGCTGGTAGTCGTTGGTGACGAGCTGCCCGCTGGGTACGTCCACGAGGGCGGGCACACTGACGCCTCCGGGGTAGCCCGTCTCCCGCGCGTCGTAGGCCTCGCTGAGATAGCGGATGCCGAGAACGGGGTCGCGGCCGTCCGGGTCCAGGGTGAACCGCCAGCTGCGGTCGTCCTGGATCGGATCGGTGATCGCCAGCGACAGGGCGCCCTCCAGACCGAGGAGACGGCGCGAGATCATCGCTCGGCTCGCCCAGGGGCAGGCGCGGCTGACGACCAGCCGGTAGCGGCCCGCCTCGACGGGCCAGCCGTCCCGGCCGTCCGCCGTGACGCGGTCCGCGAAGTGGCTCTTGGACCGCTTGAACGCCTTCTTGCCGAGTTGGGCGTTTCCCTCAGCTTCGCTCACGACGCCTCACTTCCTTGATGCACGATATGCCGCGACACGGGTTGGTTCCCCGGTGCATTCGTTCCCCGATTCCCGCCGACTCCACGGTGTGAGGCGGATCGATCCGGGAAATCGGCCGGGATGAGCAGTGAACCGAAGGATCAACCGGACCAAGGCCAGTCAGACGGGTCGGACCGCAGGACTCGGGTGACCGTACTGGTGGCGCTGGGCGCCAATCTGGTGATCGCCGTGGCCAAGGCAGTGGGCGGACTGCTCTCCGGCTCGCCCGCGCTTCTCTCGGAAGCCGCGCACTCCGTGGCCGACAGCCTGAACGAGGTCTTCCTGCTCGCCGCGCTGCGCCGCAGCCGCCGTCCCGCCGACCGTCGGCACCCGTTCGGCTACGGCAAGGAGCGGTTCTTCTGGTCGCTGCTGGCCGCCGTCGGCATCTTCGTGATGGGCGGCTGCTTCTCCTTCTTCCAGGGCTTCGAAGCCCTCAGGAACGGCGCTGAGGAGTCGTTCGGCGGCTACATCGCGGGGTTCGTCGTCCTCGGGGTCTCCCTGCTGGCCGAGGGCGCCTCGCTGCTGCGGGCGCTCCATCAGGTGCGCCGGCAGGGCGGCAGGGCCGGCCTGCGCGATCCGGCGCTGCGTACGGTCGTCGCCGAGGACGGCACGGCGGTGCTCGGCGTGAGCCTCGCGATCGCCGGCATGGCCCTGCACATGGTCACGGGCCAGGTCGTGTGGGAGGCCTCCGCCTCGCTCGCCATCGGAGTGCTGCTCGTCGGTATCGCCTACCGGCTGGGCAGCGAAGCGCGCGAGCAGCTCATCGGGCGGGCCGCCGACGAGGAACAGCGCCGGGAGATCCTTGCCGTACTGGACGCGCAGCCTGAGATCGACAGTGTGGAGGAGCTGTTCACCATGGAACTGGGCCTCGAATCGACCCTCGTGGCCGCCCGCATCGACCTCGCCCCCGGGCTCGACAGCGAGGAGATCGAAGAAGTCGCCATCCGCATCAAACGCTCCGTCACCCGGGCCGTCCCGCAGGCCGACCACGTCTTCCTCGATGTGACCGACGCACGCACCGCACGGGCAGCCGCGCGTGCGGACGGGGCAGGGGAAAGCCCCGCCGCGACGGGGGGACGCGGCGGGGCCTGATCCTCGGGTGCCCGGCGCTCGGCCGGTCATACATGCCGATGCGAGGGAATTCGGCGGCGGTCAGTCGCCGGTCGGCTCCAGCACGAAGACCGGGATCTGCCGGTCGGTCTTCTTCTGGTAGTCGGCGTACGGGGGATACGCCGCGACCGCGCGCTCCCACCACTGCGCCTTCTCCTCGCCGGTGACCTCACGGGCGGTGTAGTCGCGGCGCTCGGCGCCGTCCTGAAGCTCCAGGTGGGGGTCCGACTTGATGTTGAAGTACCAGACCGGGTGCTTGGGCGCGCCGCCCTGCGAGGCGACCACCGCGTAGCTCCCGTCGTGCTCGACGCGCATCAGCGGGGTCTTGCGGATCTTGCCGCTCTTGGCACCCCGGGTGGTGAGAATGATGACGGGCAGGCCCGTGCTCTGCAGTGTCGTCCCCTTGGTGCCCCCGGAACTCTCGTACAGCTCCACCTGGTCGCGCACCCACTGTGCCGGGCTCGGTTCGTACTCACCCTCAAGAGGCATGATTTCCGTCCGATCGTTGCGTGGTACTGGTTCTGTCCCAGCAGAATTCAACACCAGCACCGGCGCAAATCATCCGCTCGGGCCGGCGCTCTCGGCTGGCACACCCTGTGCCCCGGTATGAAGCTGCCAGCATGAACATCGACATCTCGATCTCGATCGACAAGGACGTCTGCATCGGCGCCGGGCAGTGCGCACTCGCCGCCCCGGGCGTCTTCACCCAGGACGACGACGGAATCAGTGAGCTGCTGCCCGGCCGCGAGCACGGCGCGGGTGACCCGATGCTGCGAGAGGCGGCACGAGCCTGCCCCGTCGGAGCCATCACGGTGTCCGGCCCCTGAGCAGCGCGCCTATCGCTGAGCCGCCACCAGCAGTCGCGCAGCCGCCCCCGCCTGCTCGGCCGGATCCGCGTCACCCGTGATGCCCGCGGTGACCATGGCTCCTTCGGCGAGCAGATACAGCTGGTCGGCCAGCGGGGCGGGGAGCCCGGCGTCGGTCACGAGATCCCCCAGGTACTTCCTGAACGCCCGCTTGTGGGCTCGGACTTGGGCGTTCACACTCGGCGACGTGGCGCCGAGTTCACCGTAGGAGTTGATCCAGGCGCACCCGCGGAAACCGGGCTCCGCGAACCACTGTCCCAGCCAGTCGAACACCGCCAGGACGCGCTTTCCGGGCTCGCCCTGCCGGTCGACGTACTCGGCCAGCCGCTGCCTCCAGCGGACGTCGCGCCGCTCCAGGTACGCCACCACGAGCTGCTCCTTCGCGGGGAAGAGCTGGTAGAGGCGCTTGAGGGAGACGCCCGAGGCGCCGCGGATGTCGTCCATGCCGACGCTCTGGACGCCACGGCCGTAGAACAACTCCTCCGCGGCATCCAGCGCCTGCTCGCGGGCGAGGTGCAGTGCCTGTTCCCGGGCGAGGTCCGGTGCTTGTCCCCGGGCGAGGTCCGGTGCCTGCCCGCGCGGGGCTGTGCTGTCCATGTACGGGCCCATCCTTGACGCGAGAACCATCGTTCTCTACGTTAGCAGTCACCGGGGAGAACGCTGGTTCTCCCTCTGTTCCGGGGAGACTTCATGACCGACCGTCCGCCCCTCCCGCCGTTCACCCGCGAGACCGCCGCCCAGAAGGTCCAGGCGGCCGAGGACGCCTGGAACACCCGGGATCCCCACAAGGTCTCGCTCGCCTACTCCGAGGACTCGGTCTGGCGCAACCGCGACACCTTCGTCACGGGCCGCGCCGAGATCGTCGAACTCCTGACGGCGAAGTGGGCGCGCGAGCTGGACTACGCCCTCCGCAAGGACCTCTGGGCCTTCGACGGCAACCACATCGCCGTCCGTTTCCAGTACGAGTCCCGCGACGCCGAGGGCCAGTGGTGGCGCAGTTACGGCAACGAACTGTGGGAGTTCGACGAGCACGGCCTGATGACCCGGCGCGAGGCGAGCATCAACGACGTACGGATCGAGGAGAAGGAACGCCGGATCCTCGGCCCCCGCCCCGAGTCCGAACGCGGGGACACCTTCCCGGTTCACTAGGGTCTCCCACGTGAGCGAACACGCGGAGAAGCCCTTCCTGTATCTCGTCGTCTGCGCGGCCGGTATCGCCTCGAACGTCGGCGAACTCATCACCGCGGCCCAGGAGCGGAACTGGGAGGTCGGTGTCATCGCCACCCCGCAGGGCCTCGGCTTCATCGACGCCACGGCGGTCGAGACGCAGACCGGCCGCCCCATCCGCTCCGCGTGGCGGGCCCCCGGCGACCCGCGGCCCTTCCCCGCCCCCGACGCGGTGGCCGTGGCACCCGCCACCTTCAACACCGTCAACAAGTGGGCGGCCGGGATATCCGACACCCTCGCCCTGGGAACCCTTTGCGAGGCGTACGGACTTGGTGTCCCGATCGCCGTACTGCCCTGTGTGGGCGAGGCGTTGGCGGCACACCCCGCCTACCGGGCGAGCGTCGACCGGCTGGGCGCAATGGGCGTCCGGTTCGGCGCGCCGTACTCCGGGGAGGCCCAACAGGACGGCGGGCGCCCGGAGTTCCGCTGGGAGCGGGTCCTGGACCTGCTCACTCCTCGCAGGTGACGGTGGGGCCGACGAGCATGCCCCCGGTGAACACGGTCTGGCCCTGGGGCATCCAGTAACCCGCCTTGGAGACGACGGTGGAGCAGGTGTCCCTCACCGACACCTGGACGACGACGGTGGAGGGCCGGCCCGGCTGGAGATCGGTCAGAGCACAGTCCAGCGCGTGGCCGCTCCTGGCCGTCGACGGGTAGCGGCCGGTCAGCGGATTCACACAACGGGGGTCGGACGTGCTCAGCTCCACGCCGGACGACTCCTCCCCGATGATTCCGAGACGTGCGCTGCCGTCCCCGCGGTCGCTGTCCCGCGCGACCGTGTACGTCAGGGTCGTCACGGAGTTCGGCCGCAGCACGCTCCGGTCGACCTCGATGCGGTGCGTGGGCGGCGCCTTCGGGTCGGTCAGGGTCAGCGTGGCGTGGACCTCGCCGTGCAGATCGACACCGGCGGGCGACGAACGCACGTGGACGCTGCCGCTGACCTCGTAGGTCCCGGGGCCGGGGTACTCCTTGCCGCTCGGGAGCGGCCCCGTCGCCACGGTCTGCCCGTCCTGCCGTACGGTCCAGGTGCCCGACGTAAGACAGGCGTACTTCACGGTTCCGGGCCGTCCGCAACGGGCCGGAGCGGACACGGAGATGTTCGGACCGCCGGTGCCGACGCAGAGGCTGACGGAGGCGCGCTGACCGCCGGCCCCCTTGAGGATTCCCGCGTCCGAACAGAGGGTCGCCGCAGTGGGCACCGGGGGAGCGGCCGTCCGGTGAACGGCTTCCGCGGGCGGCTGCCCCAGGGCGGCCACCCCGGCGGCGGCCAGCACCGCCAGCGCGGCGAGCGTCCTACGCGACGTGGGACTGATGAGCACCGGATCCTCCTGCACGGCCGCGACCGGCCCGGTGCCGGTCCTGCGCTGCTGACGATGCGCGATCGGCCGACCGGCGCGAGGCTCCCACGCCGGACCGTCACCTGAGGGCAGGAACGTCCGGAAGCTCCGGCTCACGGCCTGCGGAAGATCGTGATGGAGTGACCCACCTCGTCGACCGGCGTGCTCCCGTCGATCAGTGTCGCCAGTTGCCCCTCGGCCTTGGCGACCGAGGAGTCCGACACGACGAGCAGACCGTGCACCTCGCCCGGCGGCACCGTACGCGGGTCGTCCGCCTCGATGCCGTAGTACGACGGCTCTCCGGCGCCCTTGTAGACGAGCCAGACCCGCTCCTGCGGGTAACGCTCGTCCAGCCGGTCGGCGAGACGGCCCAGGTCCTGGCCCCAGTCGACGTTCGAGTCGTGCAGCCGCAGATGAGTCTTCGACGGCCCGCCGAACGCCTCGTTCGAGTAGGGCAGGTAGTACGGATACGTCCGCAGCGAACTGACGGCGACGAACAGCACCAGGGCCGCCGTGCCGGCGTACGCCCACCGTCGGCGGAACGTGACGACGGCGGAGGCCGCCACCGCGAGGAACAGCGGCAGGAAGAGGGCGTAGCGGACGCCGAGGTCGCGGGAGCCGCTCATCGCCGTGGCCAGCAGCAGCGCCGACGGGATCAGGAGGTACGGGGCCGCGGGCCGCAGCCGCGGAGCGGTGACCATGGCCACCGCGCCGGCCGCCCAGAGCACCAGCATGCCCAGTGGTGTCTTCACCAGCAGCGCCGCCGGCAAGTAGTACCAGAGCGCACCGTGATAGTGCCGGCCGAACAAGAAGCCGCCCCACGTCTGGTTCTCGTAGCCGAACTGGACGCGCATGCCGTCCCGGTACGGCTGCGGGAAGGGCAGCAGGTCGATGAGGATCGCCCGCAGGCCGTGGACGGCCGGGAGGTCCGCGGGCGTGGTCCAGCGCAGGCGCGGGTCGACCGCGAGGTATGTCGCCCACACCACGGCCAGGGCCACCAGCGCGACACAGGACGCCGCGCCGACCGCTCGACGCATCTTCCTGCGGGTGTCGAGGCCGGGTGTCCGCCAGACGGACACGACCGCCAGGAGCAGCAGCACCGGAACGGCGGGCAGCATGCTCATCTTCGTGGCCACCGCCGCGCCGAGTGCCGCCCCGGCGAGCGGGAGGTTGAGCAGCGGACGCCGGCGCGCCCGCCACAGCAGCCACACCGACGTCAGCAGGAACCCGCACGCCGGTAGGTCGAGAGTGGCGAGTGAGCCGTGCGCGATGACGTCGGGCGAGAAGGCGTACAGGGCGAGCGCCACCAACCCGCCCTTACGACCCGCCAGTTCACGGCCGAACGCGAGGACCACAAGTCCGAACAGCAGCGTCAGCACGATCACCGGCAGCCTGGCCCACAGCATCAGCCGCCAGGGATCGTTGCCCGACTCGTACAGCACACGCTTTCCCAGCGCCGTCTGATCACCCGTGAAGCCGGCGTCCAGGTGCGGGTGGGCGAATACCAGACCGCTCCCGATGATCAGCTTGCCCAGCGGCGGATGCTCGGGGTTGTAACGCAGGTCGTGCTGCTGGACGTAGACCACCGCTGTGCCCACGTACACCGGCTCGTCGATCGTCGGCGTCTGCCGCAGGGCCGTCGTGACCATGGCGGCCGCCATCTGGGCCAGCAGCGCGACCACGGCGAGCACGAACAGCCACTGCCGGGGCACCCGGAAGCGCCACGGAGGGCGCTCGGCGTTCGCCGAAAGGCGTTCGTGCTGCTCGCCGGCCTGCAATGTCACCATGCCCTTTGGTACGTCCATTTCGTGGGCCCCCGTTCACCCGCGGGAACCTGTCTTCGTCTGCTCGTCGGTCTGCCGGCGATGGTCAACGGGTCCTGCGGACATAGTCCGCGTCGCCGGGCGTCGACACCATCACATCCCGGCGCACGATGCTCAGCCGGTCACCGAAGCCGGAACAGGCCTTGCGCAGACCCCTGTCGGTGTACTCGATGACGACCACCCGGTCGTCGAACGCCTTCGCGTACACCCCGCACTCGTCGTACTCGCCGCACTCCTCCGCCACCGCGAAGTCGAGCCCCGCCCGCTTCCTGAGCCCCGCCAACTCCACGGTGTTCTTCTGGCCGATGGCGAGACGCCGGGCGTGTGCGTGGGCCGAGAGCAGGGTGATGAACGCGGTGGCGTCGGCGGCGGTCAGCAGGTTCCGGGAGCGGGTGTAGCTGTCGTAGTTGTCCGGCTCGACCGCGTCGAAGCCCTTGTCCGCGCAGCCGTCGATCCAGCGGTTGACCCGCGCGGCGACGCGCTCGCGCTTGGCCGCCGTGCGGATGTCGAGCAGCGTCTCGTCCCAGTCGCCGTCGACGACGGCCCTGCCCCGGCCGTCGCGCAGCAGCAGTTCGGCGGGCCACTGCTTCTCCTCGCCCGGCTGGACCTGGAAGGCGTTGACGTAGCAGATGTTGTAGAGACCGGGTGCCGGGGAGGCCGAACGGTCGCGGCTGACGATGCGGACACCGGCCGGCGGGGGATAGGCGCCGCCGATCTGGTAGTCGAACCCCGCGTGCAGGGGCGGGAGTTCGACGGCCGGTGACGTGGAGGCCGAGGCGGACCTGGAGGGTGGGGTTGCGCTGTGGCTTGGTCTCGAACTTGGTGTCGGGCTGAGGGTCGGCTTCGAGGTCAGGGCCGCGGTGGGACTCGTCTTCCGCGGCGCGGCATCCGCGCGGTCACCCTTGCTCTCGTCCTCGCCGGAAACGCAGCCCACGAGCAGGGAAAGAGCCGCCAGGACGGCGACGGTCCCGAGGCCACCGACGCGGGCGGCACGCTTGGCGGACATGTCCGCTCCATCAATCGCGAGTACGACCCCGCCTCGGACGCTCCCGCGGTCCTGGCGACTTTGGCCGGACTTGAACGGTGTCCGCTACCGGCTGGGCGTACCTCTGCGTACCGGGTCGCAACACGGCACCCGATGATCCAAGCGCGCGGGTCCGTCTGCGTCAAGTGCCCGCTATCGGGCGGTACGCCGGTCACCCGCAAGGGGATCAGTGCGGAGCCGGTGCCGCGAACTCGGTGCCGCAGGGGCCCGCGCCCTCGCTCTCGGGCAGCGGGACGGGTTCCCCGCTCATCGTCAGCGTCCGGTAGAAGCCCCCGATGCGCCGGGTGGAGCGGCCGACGTAGTGACCGATGAACGAACGCCGGAAGCGGTCGGTGCTGAGGTTGGGGCCGGAGCCGTGCACCAGGCTGCCGTTGAAGAACAGCACATCGCCCGGCGCCATGTCGACGGGCACGGCGGCGAGGCCGGGCGGCGGGGGCACGTATTCGCGTACGAACGACAGCTCCGCGTCCGCCTCTTCCGGGCAGAACAGGTCCATGCGGTGGGTGCCCGGCACGACCTCCAGTCCGCCGTTCTCGCGGCCGATCACATCGCAGGCGATCCAGGCGGCCACACAGGTGCCCGGCTCGACCCGCAGATAGAAGTTGTCCTGGTGCAGCGCCTGGCCACGGGCGCCCGGCGGCTTGAAGTAGAACATGCTCTGCGCGGCCAGGACTTCCTCGCCCAGCAGCGTCTCCACGATGCTTCCCAGCCGCGGATCGAGGAGGCGCCGCAGCGAGAGCGCGTTGATCCGGTGCGGGTGCAGGATCCGCGGATAGGCGTGCAGCGGGTCGGTCGGACCGCCGGTCTCCGTGGCTCGGGGTTCGAAGTGACCCGGCACCGGGCCCGCGGCGTGCAGTGCCGTGAACTCCGCGCACAACGCGTCGATCTCGGCGCGCTCGAACAGCCCGCGCACCACCGCGAAGCCGTCCTCCTCGAACCGGTGGCGCAGCCCTCTCATCTCCGTGACCGTCATCCGGCTGTCCCTTCTCGGCTGAGTCCACGATGCCGCACGCCAGGCCGCCGTGCCCATCGGCCGGGATCCGGCGTCAATGGGGCGGGAGTGTCGTGACGTCCGGCGCCGGTTCGGGCCAGACCAGCAGGACGGGGCAGGGCGCGTGGTCGACCACGAAACGCCCCTTGGGGCCCAGACTGCGCGGGCCGAGGCGGGACCGGTCGCCGTCACGGGCCAGTACGAGCAGGTCGGCGCCCTCCGCGGCGGCGACCACCTCACGCTCGGCGCGCCCCGTGCGCTCCAGCCGGGTGCAGGGGCGGGCGAGTCGCTCGGCCGCCGCGTCGAGGAGCCGCGTCGCGGACGAGGTACCGAGGTCCGCCAGGCTGTCCCCGGGGTCGGGCTCGGAATGCGCGCGGCCGAGCAGCCCGGCGAAGGCGCCGTGTGCCAGTCCCGGGACGCCGGGCTCGTCGACGTACAGCAGGACCACATCCGTCGCGTGCGGCGCGTGCCGGTGCACGGCGTCCACGCACGCGTGCCACGTTCCCTCGACGAGCCAGACGATCACCCGCATGCGATTCAGCCTCCGATGACTTGGAGTGAGAGCCACAGGGCCAGAACGGCCGGGATCAGCGCGGCCGGCACGGCGATCAGGCCGAGCCGGGTGAACTCCTTGAGATCGACGCCATGGTCGTGCTGGTGCACGATACGCCGCCACAGCAGGGTCGCCAGGGACCCCGCGTAGGTCAGATTGGGGCCGATGTTGACCCCGAGCAGGACGGCCAGCACCGCGCCGGGTCCGGACGTGGCGGCCAGCGGGATCAGTACGAGGACCGCGGGCAGATTGTTGATCATGTTGGCCAGCACGGCGGCGAGCGCCGCGATGCCGAGCAGTGCGAGCAGCCCGCTGCCGTCCGGGAGCAGCCGCCCCAGAGCGTCGGCGAGCCCGTGGTCGACCACCGCCCGCACCACGATGCCCAGCGCGAGAACGAACGCCAGGAAGGCGGGCGCGGTGGCACGCAGCACGGTGAGCGGGGTGGCCCGCCGGCGGACGAGGGCGCGGGTGGCGAGCACCAGCGCCCCTGCCGCGGCCGACCACGCCGGATCGATGCCGAGCGCGGAGGCGAGGACGAACCCCGCCAGCGTGCAGCCCACCGTGATCAGCGCGAAGAGCGGCATGGCGGGCGGATCGGTGACATCCGGCGTCGGCAAGGCCGCCGCGCCCAGGTCGCGGGCGAAGAAGCGCCGGAAGACCACGTACTCGGCGCCGATGGCGACCAGCCAGGGAAGAGTCATCAGCGCGGCGAAGCGGGTGAAGCTAAGACCGCTCGCGCTGAACGCGAGCAGATTGGTGAGGTTGGAGACCGGCAGGAGCAGGGAGGCCGTGTTCGAGAGGTGGGTGCAGGCGTACACGTGTGGCTTCGGGCGGGCGCCCATCCGTGCCGCGGTGGCGAACACCACGGGCGTGAGCAGCACGATGGTGGCGTCCAGGCTGAGTACCGCGGTGATCGCCGAGGCGAGCCCGAAGACCGCGGTCAGCAGCCGGCCGGGGCGGTCCGCCGCCCAGCGGGCCATCCACGCTCCGCAGGCCCGGAAGAGCCCCTCGTCGTCGCAGAACCGGGCGAGCACCAGCACCGCCGCGAGAAAGCCGATCACCGGTCCCAGATGTGCCGCCTCCGCGACCGTGTGGTCCCAGGTGATCGCCCCGGTGAGGATCACCACGGCGGCGGCCGGAACCGCTACGGCCGCCTCGGGCCAGTTGAAGGGGCGGATCACGGCACAGGCCAGCACCGCGACGAGCAGGACGATGGAGAGGGTTTCGGCGAGCGGGGCGTTCAGGATTCGGTCCTCCGGGACACGGTCATGGTGCCCCTTCATCAAATCAGGCCGACCGCATCAGGCCCGTACCAGGGAGTTTCCGGGGTTTCGGTAAGCCCCGATCTCGGACGGGTCCGGTAAGCCCCCCATACAGGACCGGACTTTCTGCCGGGCCGTCCGCCGTCACTCCTCGACCAGTGTCAGCTCCGCCCAGATCGTCTTGCCGTCCGCCGTGTGGCGGCTGCCCCAGCGCTGCGTGAGCTGGGCGACCAGCAGGAGTCCCCGGCCGCCCTCGTCGAAGGTCCTGGCGCGGCGCAGATGCGGTGCGGTGTGGCTGCTGTCGGAGACCTCGCAGATCAGGGTGGTGGCGTCGTGGATCAGCCGCAGCCGGATGGGCGACTCGCCGTACCGGATGGCGTTGGTGACCAGTTCGCTCACCACGAGCTCGGTCGTGAACGTCGCCTCGGCCAGGTCCCAGTCGAGCAGCTGGGCGACAGCCTGCTTGCGGATCGGCGCGACGAGGGCGGGGTCGGCGGGAATGTCCCAGGTCGCCACCTGGGACGCCGGGAGCCCGCGGGTACGAGCGAGCAGCAGAGCCACGTCGTCCGGGGCGCTGCCGACGGGCAGGAGCGTCTGGAGGATCGCGTGACATGCCCCTTCCAGGGAGTCCGAGTTGTTCTCCAGCGACTCGCGCAGAAGCTGATGGCCGGCGTCGATGTCCCGCTCGCGGCTCTCGATCAGGCCGTCCGTGAACAGCGCCAGGACCGTGCCCTCGGGAACGGCCAGTTCGACGGACTCGAAGGGCAGTCCGCCGAGGCCGAGCGGCGGTCCCGCGGGGAGTTCGATCTCCCGGGCCGGGCCGCCCGGCGGAAGCATGACGGGCGGCGGGTGGCCGGCCCGGGCCAGGGTGCAGCGCCGGGAGACCGGGTCGTACACCGCGTAGAGACAGGTGGCGCCGACCTCGCCGGTGGTGCCGTCCGCGCCGGCCTCCGCGGACAGTCGTACGACGAGGTCGTCGAGGTGGGTGAGCAGCTCGTCCGGGGCGAGGTCGATGTCGGCGAGGGTGCGGACGGCGGTGCGCAGCCGCCCCATGGTTGCCGAGGCCTGGATGCCGTGGCCCACCACGTCGCCGACGATCATGGCGACCCGCATCCCGGAGAGCGGGATCACGTCGAACCAGTCGCCGCCCACCCCGGCACGCGCCGCAGGGAGGTAGCGCGAGGCGGCTTCCACGGCGGCCGTGCGGGGCAGCGACTGGGGCAGCAGGCTCCGCTGCAGGGCCAGCGCGGTCGCGCGCTCACGGGAGAAGCGACGGGCGTTGTCGATGCAGACGGCGGCTCTCGCCGTCACCTCCTCGGCGAGCAGGGCGTCGCCGGAGGTGAAGGGGTCGATCCGCTGGAACCGGTTGAAGACGGCCACCCCGAGGGTCGTGCCCCGGGCTCGGATCGGTACCGACATCGTCGTATGGATGCCGTACTCCCGTACGCGCTCGCGGCGGACCTCGTCCCGGGCGAGCCAGTCGGCCAGCGCCGCGGAGGCATCGGCCGCCACGATCGTCTGGTCGGCCGCCAAGGAGTCCGCCTGGGGCGAACCGGCCGGGTAGATGTCGCTCTGCCCGGGCTTGACCACCGCCTCCGGGGTTCCGGGGTGGACCGACTGGTGTGCCGCACGGCGCAGGGCGACCGGCACCTTGGGCGGTCCCGGCTCCCGCTCGCCGCCGTCCTCCGGGGGATCCAGCAGGTCGACGCTGACGAAGTCGGCGAGGAGGGGGACGCAGACGTCGGCCAGCTCCTGGGCCGTCCGGTTGACATCGAGGGTGGTCCCGATACGGACGCTGGCTTCGTTGACCAGGCGCAGGCGCTCCCGGGCCATGTAGTGCTCGGAGAAGTCGTGGGCGGTCAGGCACACACCGCGTACCCGCCCCTCGGCGTCGGTGAGCGGCGCGAGCCGTCCGAGCCAGGCGTGCGCACGCTCCTCACCACCCGCCCGCACATACCCCTGTGTCTCGAGCCCCTGCCCCGACTCGAGGACCTGGCGCAGCTGCTGTTCTATCTCCTCGCCGTCCAGATTGCCGCCGACCTCAGGGGTCGTGAGGCCACGGATGCGCGACGCCGGGAGACCGAGCACGAGGGCCATCGCGTCATTGACCCCCTGCAGGCGCAGCCGGTCGTCGTAGACGGCCGTGGCACAGGGGGACTGTGTCAGGGCGGCCGTCATCAGGAAGTCGTCCTGCGGATCGGGCCGGCCGTGGTTCAGCGGGGTGATCACGAGCCAGTCGCTGCGGTTCTGGCGTGGGGGTCCGTGATGGGCGAGCAGCCACACGGACAGCGTGCGACCGTCGCGGTGGCGCAGCTCGACGGTGCCGCTCCATCGGTCCTCTGCGGGGTCGGGCAGCGGGGCCGGGCTCCCCGCGGCCAGCAGGTCCGCGGCGGGCTTTCCCTCGACCTCGTCCGACGCGTAGCCCAGCAGGAGGCGGGCCCCCTCGCTCCAGCGAATCAGGGTGCCGTTCACGTCGATGACGGCCCGCGCCGTGGCGGGCCCACCGAGGGGTGTCTCCGGGCTCATCGTCGCCACTCCATTGCGCACACACAGTGAACAAGCGCGTCACTCGTGTTCCAGCCTAGTCCGTGGACGGCCTTCGCACGCGGCACATGGCTTACACACCCGGAGCCCGGCCATGCCGGCGGGACCGACGCGCGTGACGTGGTGATCTCGGGCCGGTCGTCGTACGGGGGACGGGGAGGCGAGTGGGAAACCAACTCCCTTGCAGTCGACGGTACTTGGGCGGAGGCGTCGTGACGCGGAGCGACAAGGTCCGTGCGGTGGCCGCCCGCTCAGCCGCCCAGCGCCCGGTCCAGATCGGCGATCAGCTCGTCGCAGTCCTCCAGCCCGACGGACAGCCGCAGCAGTGAATCGTCCACACCGACCGCCGTTCCGGCCGTGGTGCAGTGGGTCATCCGGGCCGGGTGCTCGATCAGGGACTCCACGCTGCCCAGCGACACGGCGAGCGTGAACACCTCCGTGCGCTCGCACACCAGACCCGCCGCGTCCGCGCCCCCGGCCACCACCAGCGACACCACCCCGCCGTACCCGTTCCGCATCTGCTTCGCGGCCAGCGCGTGGTCGGGATGGGAGGCGAGGCCCGGGTAGTACACCTCGCGCACCGCGGGGTGGGTCTGGAGGAACTCGGCGATCCGCTGCGCGCTCTCGCAGATCTGCCGCATCCGCACCGGGAGCGTCTTGACACCCCGCTGCACCAGCCAGGCCTCCTGCGGTGCCGCCATCGTGCCCAGCATCCCGACATGACGCGTGATCACCTCGCCCACCTCCGGGTCCGCGCACACGACGGCCCCACCCGTGATGTCGGAATGCCCGCCCAGGTACTTGGTCGTGGAGTGGACGACCACATCGGCGCCCAGGGCCAGCGGCTGCTGGAGGTACGGCGAGGCGAAGGTGCTGTCGACCACCAGCAGCGCCCCCGCGTCATGGGCCAGCGAGGCGACCGCGGCGATGTCGGTGACCTTGAGCAGCGGGTTCGACGGGGTCTCGGCCCAGACCAGCGCCGTGCCACCGGGACGCAGCGCGGCGGCCACGGCATCCAGGTCGCCCATATCGACGGCCGTGTGCTCAAGGCCCCAGCGCCGGTACACCTCGGAGACCAGGTCCCAGGTGCCGCCGTACACGTTGTCCGGGATCACGATGTGCGCGCCGGCCCGGCCCAGTGCCTGAAGCACCGTCGTGCTCGCCGCCATCCCGGAGGCCACGGCCACCGCCGAGGCCCCGCCCTCCAGCGAGGCCAGGCACTCCTGCAGCGCGTCACGCGTCGGATTGGCGATCCGCGAGTAGTCCCAGCCGCTGTCGACGGGCCGGGCATGCGGTCGTACGAAGGTGGAGGCGAGGTAGACCGGGGTGGTCACCGAGCCGTTGTGCCGGGCCGGATCGTGCCCGGCGTGCACGGCGCGGGTTGCGAAAGAGCGCTCGGAGGTCATGGTGCGAGGTCTCCTCATCGTCAGTGGTTCCGGGGGACCTGCGGCGGCACGGGAGAGGCCGGAAGCGGCCCGGCGGCGGAGATCAGCCGACGGGCCCGGCCGAACAACCTGGGCTGGTTCATGGTCAGTACGGCAGTCGGCCTGCCGCCCCGCCGGAATACGGCCAGGAAGCTGCGGGAGGCGAAGCTGCCGTCGGTGATCTCGACCTGGTCGTCGGGCTGGGTGTGTCCGGCGAACTGGATCCGCACACCGAACTGGTCGGACCAGAAGTACGGAGCCGACGTGTACGCCGCCGTGCTGCCCGGTCCGTCGAGCAGCCGGGCGGCGGCCACCGCGGGCTGCTCCAGAGCGGCGGTCCAGTGCTGGGCACGGTGATGTCGGCCCAGCCAGGGGTGGAAGGGACGGGCGCAGTCGCCGACGGCCACCACACCAGGCAGCGCGGTGCCGCACCCCGCGTCGCACACCACACCGTCGTCCAGCACGAGACCGCTGCCCGCCAGCCAGTCCACCGCGGGACGGGAACCGATCGCGACCAGGACCACGTCGGCGGGCAGCTGCCGTCCGTCGGCCAGCCACACCCCGGTCACCCGGTCACGGCCCGCCAGGTCGGTCACCTCCGCGGCCGTGATCAGGCGGATCCCGTGCTCCGCGTGGAGCGCGGCACTCACCTCGTTCCCGACCCGGCCCAGGATCCGGGTGAGCGGCGCGGGTCCGCGCTCCACGACGGTCACATCGAGGCCGAGGGCCGCCGCACTGGACGCGGCCTCGGCACCGATCAGCCCGGCACCGACGACCACCAGCCGGGCACCCGGGCGCAGTTCGGCCCGCAGTGTCTCGGCGTCGGCGAGGGTGCGCAGCACATGGACGCCCGCCAGGTGCGCGGTGCCGGGCAGCGGCAGGGCGGTGGCTCCGGTGGCCAGGACCACGCCGTCGCACACGAGCCGGGTGCCGTCGTCCAGGTGCACGGCACGCCCGGCCGTGTCGAGCCGGACCGCGCGTCGGCCGAGCCGCCAGTCCAGGTCCAGTCCGGCGTCGGAGTCCGCCGCCAGCATCAGGTCGGCCGCCTGCACCCGGCCCAGCAGGAAGTCCTTCGACAGCGGCGGACGGTCGTACGGCGCAACGTCCTCCGCGCCGACGACGACCAGCCGCCCGTCGTAGCCCCGGGCCCGCAGCGCACGGGCGGCGGACAGCCCGGCCAGCGACGCGCCGACCACCGCGACACTCCTCATCCGCCGCTCCCGGACGGCGCCGGCTCATCGTCCACATGGACGATCCCGTCGCGCACCTGGACCGCGTACACCCGCACCGGGCCGGTGGCGGGTGGTCCGGTCGGCCGGCCGGTGCGCAGGTCGAAGCTCGCCGAGTGCAGGGGGCATTCGACGAGGCAGCCCTCCAGCCAGCCGTCCGAGAGGTACGCCTCCTGGTGGGTGCAGCGGTCGTCGACGGCGTACAGCTCTCCGTCGGCGTTGAACACCGCGATGCGCCGGTTCGCCGTCTTCACCACGGCCACCTCGCCGGGCGGGAGTTCGTCGAGCCGGCACACCTCGGTCACGGGCGCTCCCCCTGGCCGGGCTGGTTCAGGCCCATGGCCTCGTGGTACCAGCGGTAGTACCAGCGGCCGATGATCTCCTGCTCGGTGGGGACCAGTACTCCGCCGTTGCGGTAGGCACGGGACTTCATGTTCGGCTGGCACCACTCGGACGCGGCGAAGTCCTGCTCGTTGACGCGGTGGAACAGCTCGACGCTGTCCGCAATGTCGTACGTCGACCCTTGCTCGACCGTCTCCGGCGGGAACAGCCACTCGCACACCACCCGGGTGGTCTCGGGCGAGAGCATCTCGAAGCGGTGGATGATGACATGGTCGGGCAGGAGCGAGATGAAGCAGTTCGGCCGCATCACCATCCCGTAGTACTTGCGGTCGTCGTGTTCCTCCAGGCCGCCGATGCGCGGGAGTTGGGCGCTGCCGCTGACCGAGAAGGAGTCCTTGCCCTCGGCGAAGAGATAGCCGTCGGTGTTGTACGTCGCGTCCGCGCCCCCGGTGAGGTTGCGGAACTGGGGGAGTGTCTCGACGAGTTCGGGGTGGATGGTGCCGCAGTGGTAGCACTCCTGGAAGTTCTCCTGGATGATCTTCCAGTTGGCGGCGACCTCGTAGTCGACGCGTTTGCCCAGCCGCAGATTGGCGAGTTGGTAGCGGGCGAACTTGTCCCGGTCGCCGCCGAGCCGGTAGTCGAGCTGCGGCCAGATCTGCTCCTCGAAGGGCTCGGGTTCGGCGGCCAGGCTGAGCCAGACCATGCCGTGCCATTCGGCGAGGTGGACCGGGTGCAGGCTGTAGTCGGCCTTGTCGATCGACTCCATGGACTGCCAGTTGGGGGCGGTGATCAGACGGCCGTCCAGCTGGTAGGCCCACGCGTGGTACGGGCAGCGGATCGCCTTGCCCGCGTCCCCCGAGTCGGTCAGGCACAGTTGGGCGCCGCGGTGCCGGCACACGTTCAGGAAGGCCCGCAGTTTCCGGTCCCGGCCGCGCACCACGAGCACGGTCTCGTCGCCGAGCGCCGCGCGGACGAACCGGCCGGGTGTGGGCACGTCCTCGGCCCGGCACACGTACATCCACTGCTTCTCGAAGATGTTCCGCTTCTCCAGTTCGAAGACGGCGGGGTCGGTGTAGTAGTGGCCGGGCAGCGTCGGCAGGAACACCGAGGCGGGGGCGGTGGTCATCGGCGTACTCCTCTCAGGGACCGGGAAAGGGGGCTGCTGCAGGAGGTCAGGAGCTCAGGAGGCCTTCGGAGTCCAGCCAGTCCTGGGCGGCCTCCTCGGGGGTCAGGCCGTCCACGTCGACGTCCGCGTTGAGTTTCTGGAGGGTCGCGTCGGTGAGCTTCGCGGTGACCGGCGCCATGATCTCGGCGATCTCGGGGTACTTGTCCGCGATGGACTCAGGCAGCGTCAGGGACGCGTTGTAGACCGGGAAGAAGTGCTTGTCGTCCGCCAGCACCTTCAGCTTGAGCGACTCGATACGGCCGTCGGTGGTGAACACCTCGCCGAAGGTGCAGGTCTCGCCCTCGCCGGTCTCGTTGTAGATGACGCCGGTGTCCAGCATCTTGATGTTGTCGTCGGGCACGTCGATGCCGTACGTCTTCTCCGCGCCCGGCCAGCCGTCGTCGCGGGTGGAGAACTCGCTCTCCAGACAGAACGTCGCCTTCGACGGGTCGGACTTCGCCAGGGCGGCGATGTCGGAGAGCTTGCTGAGACCCAGTTCCTCCGCCGTGTCCTCGCGCAGGGCGAGGGCGTAGGTGTTGTTGAGGGGAGCGGGCTCCAGCCATACGATCTTGTTCTTCGCCAGGTCCTCGTCGCGCACCTTCTCGTACTGCTCCGTCGCGTCCGCGATCGGAGTCGTGTGCTCGAGGTAGCTGATCCAGCCGGTGCCGGTGTACTCCCAGTACAGGTCGATGTCGCCGCTGGTGAGGGCCTGGCGCGTGGTGACCGAGCCCTTGATGTTGGTCTTGTCCTCCACCTCGGCGCCATGCGCCTGGAGGACCTTCATGGTGATCTGGCCGAGCACGATGTTCTCGGTGAAGTCCTTGGAGCCGACGGTGAGGGTGGCGCCGTCCAGCTCGTCGCCGGCGCTGCCGGTGGCGGCCTGGGTGCTGCCGCCGCAGCCCGCGGTCAGCAGGACGGTCGCGGCGGCCGAGGCGAGCAGGGCGGAGGTTCTGGCATGGCGGGGCAGCGGCATGGGCATGGCGTGACTCCGTGCTGGTGAGGTGGAGGACGGGAAAGGGCGTACAGGCCCTACAGCCCTTTGGGCTTGAGGAGGCTCTCGGCGAGGCTGCCGAGCCAGTCCAGGAGGAAGGCGACGGCGCAGGCCAGCACGCTGCCGGTGATCAGGACCGGCATCCGCTGGAGTTTGATGCCGTTGACGATCATGTCGCCGAGGCCGCCCGCGTTGACGAAGGTGGCGATGGTCGCCGTACCGACCGCGAAGACCAGGGCGGTGCGCAGCCCGGCGAGGATCACCGGTACCGCGAGCTTCAACTCGACGAGCAGCAGCACCTGTAGGGGCCGCATGCCCATGCCTCGCGCGGTCTCCACGAGGGAGCGGTCGACCTGGTCGATGCCGGTGATCGTGTTGCGCAGCACCGGGAGCACCGAGGCGGCGACCAGACCGATGACCGCCGTACGGAAGCCCACGTCGATCTGGATGGTGAGCAGCACGAGCAGTCCGATCGCGGGGATGGCCTGCCCCGTGTTGGCGACGGCGAGCACCAGCGGTGTCGCGCGGCGCAGCAGCGGCCGGGTGACGAGGATGCCGGCCGGGACGGCGATGACGACGACGAGCAGCGCGGCGGTGAAGCTGAGGCGCAGATGCTCGGTGACCCGCTCCACGATGTACCTGTGGTTCAGGGTCCGCCGCTCGATGGAGTCCAACTCCTGTGTGGACACCCAGAGATACAGCGCGGTGAGTACCAGGGCGATGGCGGCGGGGGTGCCGAGGTGGCGCAGGGCGCTGGGCCGGCGGAGTTCCGGGATCTTGACGGGGGAGAGAGTTTCAACCGACACGGGTTTCCTCCTGCGCCGACAGGGCCCGGCACACGTCCGGGAAGGCGAGGGTTCCCGCGACCGTGCCCGCCTCGTCCACGACGGTGACCGAGTCGCCGCCCCGCTGGAGGATCAGGTCCATCACGTCCCGGAGGCAGGTCGAACTGTCCACGGTCGGGAGCGAGTTCGGGACATCCGGCGCCGGACCGAGCTTGACGTCGGCCACGGTCACCAGGGCCAGTTGCTTCAGGTATGGGGCGGTGCCGATGAAGCTGCGTACGTAGTCGTCGGCCGGGGCGGCCAGCAACCGCGCCGGGGTGTCGTACTGGACGATCCGCGAGCGGTCCGCGAGCACCGCGATCCGGTCGCCGAGCTTCAGCGCCTCCTCGAAGTCATGGGTGACGAAGACGACCGTCTTGCCCAACTCCTGCTGAAGGCGCCGGAATTCGGTCTGGAGCCGCTCCCTGGTGATCGGGTCGGTGGCGCCGAACGGCTCGTCCATCAGCAGGACCGGGGGATCGGCGGCGAGGGCACGGGCGACGCCGACGCGCTGCTGCTGGCCGCCGGAGAGCTGCCGGGGATAGCGGGCGCGGAAGGTGGCGGGGTCGAGCCCGGTCATCTCCAGCAACTCGTCCACCCGCGCGCTCACCTTGGCCTTGCTCCAGCCGAGGAGCTTCGGCACGGTCGCGATGTTCTGCGCGATCGTCATGTGCGGGAAGAGACCGATCTGCTGGACCACGTAACCGATGTGGCGGCGCAGCTCGTTGGGGTCGAGGCCGAGCACGTTCTGGCCGTCGATGCTGATCGTGCCGGAGGACGGTTCGATCAGCCGGTTGATGATCTTCATGGTGGTGGTCTTGCCGCAGCCCGAAGGTCCCACCAACATCGTCGTCTGTCCGGCCGGTATGTCCATGGTGACCCGGTCGACGGCGGGTTCCCGCTGTCCCGGATAGACCTTGGTGAGCTCGTCGAGGCGGATGCCCAGACCGCGGCCCGTGCGCGCGGAGTCAAACATGGAGCCCCCTCGGGGTGGTCAGGCGGCGCAGCAGTACGTAGAAGAGGTCGAAGGCGAGTGCGACGAGGACGACGCCGACGGTTCCGGCTATCGCTTCGTTGAGCGCGTTCGCGGAACCGAGCCGGGAGAGCCCGTCGAAGATCGGCAGGCCGAGCCCGGGACCGGCCACGTACGCGGCCATCGCCGCGATGGAGACCACCATCTGGGTGGCGACGCGGATTCCGGTGAGGATGTACGGCCAGGCGAGCGGGAGTTGGACTACCGCGAGCACCCGGGCGGGTCCGAGGCCCATCCCGCGGGCGGCCTCGACGACGGCGGGGTCGACCTCGCCCAGGCCCACGATGGTGTTGCGGAGGATCGGCAGCAGCGAGTAGAGCGTGAGCGCGGTCAGCGAGGGTGCCCAGCCGAGACCGAGCAGCGGGATCAGCAGACCGAGCAGGGCGAAGGAGGGGAGCGTGAGCAGTCCGCCGGCGGTCGCCGTTGCGGCCGCGGCGAGCCGGGGCCGGTTCCAGGCGAGTACGCCGGTACCGACCGAGACGGCCGTGGCGATCAGCACCGCGAGCGCCACCAGCAGGGCGTGCTGGCCCGCCTGGTCCAGGAGCAGGTCGCTGCGGCGTTGCAGGTACTCGCCGAAGGTCATGAGCCGCCCTCCGGATTCCGCGCGGCGTCGGCGAACCGGAAGTCGCTGGGGTGGTCGGGGTCCGTGATCGCCGGACGGTCGACGGTGAAGGCCTCGATCGGCCAGTCCGTGTCGCCCTTCGTCGCCAGGTCGGCGAGGATGTGCCCGATCAGCCCCGCGAACTTGGCCGCGTGACCCGCCCCCACGAAGAGGGAGATGTTGGGGTGTCCCGGCACGGTGTCCAGGACGAAGTTGCGGTCGGCCGGGAGGTCGTACACACAGGTCTTGCTGAGCAGTTCGGGTCCGACGGCGCCCGGCAGATACTCGGCCAGGAACTCCGTGACCTCCTCGGTCTGCTCCGGATTCGGCTCGTAGGAGCGGGTCTCCTGGGTGACGAAACGGCCCGACATGTCACGGGCGGCCTTCACCGCGGCCTCGCCGTACACGGGGAAGCCGTAGAACGTCCGGTCGTGGCCGTGGAAGATCCAGATGGGGAAGCGGTCCGGGGCGAAGGGGCGCAGGTCCGGCGCCGCGAAGTAGGTGACCTGCTCCTGGGTGAGGGTGAGCGGGATGTCGAGGTCGAGACCGGCCAGCGCGGTGGTGGTCCAGGAACCGGCGCACACGGTCAGCGTGCCGCCCTCGTACACCGCGTCGTCGGTGTGCACCTCGACGTGGTCGGGGTGCGGGACGATCTGCCGTACCGGAGAGTTCTCCACGAAGGTCACGCCGAGTGCGAGTGCCCGCGAGACATGCGCGGCGTTCGCCCTGCGGATGTCGAGGATCCCGGACTCCGCCTGGTAGAGGCCGATTATGTCGTCGCCGATCCGCCACTGCGGCCAGCGCTCGCGCAGGGCGCCGGCGTCCAGCACCTCGTAGTGGTGCCCCTGCTGGGCCAGGGCCCGGGCGTAACTGCCCAGCTCCGCCTCGCCCGTACTGCCCGCCGGGGCCAGATGCAGACCGCCGGTGATGTGCAGCAGCGGCAGCCCGGTCTCCGCCTCCAGTTCCCGCCAGTGGTCGTAGGAGTCGCGGGTCAGCACGGTGTAGTCGGTCGAGTGGTACGAGTGCCGGATGATCCGGGAGTGGTCCTCGGAGGCACCGCGGTCGTGCCCGAGCCCGAACTGCTCGACGGCGAGGACGTCACCGCCGCTCTGTCTGCCGAGCCAGTAGGCGGTGGCGCTGCCGATGCCGCCGACGCCGAGCACGATGTGCGCGTACCTCTTCTTCATCCGGCATCCTCCCGCTGTGGTGGGCGCGCTGCTGGTGTTCGGAAGAGTCGCAGCAGCGCCCGATCGGGGTCATCCGGCACGGCGTCGGACGTTGAAGGCCTCGCTTTCGACATATGTAGGAACGGGGGCTCGGTGAAGGGCTGTCGTGGGAGCCGGGCCTCCGTGCAGGCGGCGCAGACCGAGAACCAGATGCAGCAGCAGCCGGTCGCGGCCGTCGCGCAGACTCAGCCCCGATATCTGCTCGGCCCGGCCGAGCCGGTAGTAGAGCGTGGTGCGGTGCACGCACAGCTCACGGGCGGTGCGCTGCACGTCGCCCGCGCAGTCGAGATACGTCTCCAGCGTCGGCACGAGCACGGCCGCCGAGGGATCCGCGAACAGGGTGAGCAGCCCCTGCGGGATAAGGGTGTCGTCCCAGACCGGGGGCGTGAGCTGGGCGAGCAGGGCGTGGGCGCCGAGGGAGGACCAGAGGGCCACGGTCCCCGTGCCCGCCGCCGACAGTGCGATGTCCGCCTGACGTCTCGCCACGGGCAGCGCGGCCAGTTCGGCCACAGGCCCGCCGGCTCCGACACGCCGGAATCCGGCGAGAGCGGGTTCCGCGGTGAGCTCGGCGAGCAACGCGTGGGCTGCCCGGTCGAGTTCCGCGTCCGGGTCGGCCGGGCGCAGCGCCAGGACCACGGTCGCGCGCCGGGGCCAGCACGCGGCGAGCACGGACGCGCCGGACCGGCCCCGGCAGAACCGCTCCACGGCCGCCGCGAAGGCGGGCCCGGCGTCCTCGCCCTCAAAACCGCCGCCACGGCCGGCCAGCAGCACCGCCACCGGCCCGTCGACGTCGAACAGTCCCCGGTCCAGGACCTCTTCGCGCGCCGCGCGCCGGGTCGCGGCATCCTGGCTCAGCAACTGCTCGACCAACTGCCGTCGTACGCCGTGCTCGTGGCCGGTGGCGAGCCATCGCCCGTACATCAGTGAGCCGAGTGTCTCCGCGGTGCGGGTCGCGTCGGCGATCTGGCTGTCGGGCAGATCGCCGTACCGGTCGGTGATCCAGACGAAGCCGAGCAGCAGGCCCCGGCAGCGGATGGGAACGTACAGGCGCTGCCACAGTTCGAGATCGGGGTTCTCCGGGATGCGGCCCGGGGCCGTGGACCGCTTGATCTCGTCGAAGCACACGTCCTCGGGCCGCGTCCTGCGGTGCAGCAGCGACCAGATGCGGGCGGGATCGGCGTCCCCGAAGTCCTCGCTCACCGCGACCAAACGCAGTTCCTGGTCGTCCACCACCACGGCGCGCCGCAGGCGCGAGGCGAGCGTGTCCACCAGTGTCTGAATCTGCTCAACACTCATGCCCCACTGTGGCCGCGACGTGTTACGTCGGTCTACGGGGCGTGTTACGGGTCTCGCGGCCTCAGGAGTCCACCGGCGTCGCACTGACCCTCCCGGACAACAGGCTGTCCTCTTCCCGTCCATGTCCTTGCTCCCAGGCGCGCAGGTACCGCACCACATACTCGCTGAGCTGGTCGTATTTACGAGTAAGTACCCGGGCGGTACCGTGAAGGCATGCCAGCTCTCAATGTGGAGTTCAGCGACCGCGAGCTAGAGGACCTGAGGCAGATCGCCAAGGAACGCGGTACGTCGATGAAGGCCCTGGTGCGGGAGGCGGCCGCGGCCGACATCGTGCGGCACCGGGCGCTGCAGGAAGGCGCGGAGGTGTTCCGACGGTTCTTCGCGGCCCACGCGGCGGAGTTCGCCGCCGCGTTCCCCGAGGACGAACCGCCCCGCAAGGGCGAGGGCCGGGCCGCCTGACCCATGGCATCCGTCATCCATATCGACGTGCCCTGGCTGCTCCAGCGCCACGAAGAGGTCATGCCCGACCAGCCCACGGTCAACGACTTCTCGGCGCTCGTCGCCGCAGTGGCCCGGCACCGCGTCGACCCGCCCCGCCTCGGCATCGACTCCGACCCGGCCTGGCGCGCCGCCGCGCTCCTGCACACCCTGGCCCTGCTGAAGCCCCTGCCGGCCGCCAACGCCCGCTTCGCCTGTGCGGCGGCGGTCGCCTACATGTTCGTCAGCGGGGTCGGCATCGATCCGCCGTACGGAGCTCTCGTCGACCTCGCCCGCGATCTGATCGACGGCAAGACGGATGTCTTCGGCGCGGCGGACCGCTTGAGGTCCTGGCAGATCTGACACCGGGGGCCTTGGGCCGGTTGCCTCACGGCTGCGGGCCACCCGCCCTCGGGGCCGCCGACCGAGGGCGGGAGGATCAGGGCCGGCGGCCGGTTTCGCGCGGGAGAGCCGCCGTACCGCGCGGGGCCCCCGAGAAGGGCCGGTTCCAGTGGACCGCTCCGCCGCGCGCGCCGGGAGCGTGCGCGGGCCACCGGCGCGTGCGTGCCGTTCACACGGGGCGCATGAAATTTCGAAAACCGGTACGAGTCGCGAGAGTTGCCGACCGGATCTGACTTTCTCTCACTGGGACGGAAGTTACTCAGGTGTCTTGTTGGTCATGAGCGTGTTGTGCGAAGGTGACCTTCCTGTGCCGGGCCAATGGCCGGGTGCGAATCGCCGTTCGGTATTCAATGCCGTCAAGGAGCTCGAAAGGCTCTTGGCGACGGTTGTCGTTACGGACTTCGCCCCGACCGTTTTCCCGGCGCTCCGCCGAAAAGGTATGCACCAATGGCGAGCTCCTTTTCGGTGGTGAAGGAACTTCTATGTGCCACCTTGCGCCTTGGAAGGAACCCGCGCTGTGCCCACCCCCCACCCCCCACGTCCTCCCTATCCTCCCGGCGGTGCTCCCGGGGAATCCGATGAGAGTCTCGCCGCGGAGCTGCGGGGCCGGCCGGAGAGCGAGACGGCGCACCCCGTAGCCCTCCTGATGGCCCGGCACTGGCAGCCGGCGTACGACTACTCCGTCATCTGCCTCGCTTCCTCGGCGAACGTCGCCTCGATGGTGACCGCGGCCTCCTTCCACCGGACACTCGACCGCCTGACCCGCGGCGAGTCCGGTGTCGCCGTGCGGCCCCGGCTTCTCGTGGCCGTTCGGGACACCGTCAGGGAGTGGGCCGCGGAGGACCGGATAACCGGTGTACTGCCGGACCTGAGGAAACCCGCCGGGGGCCGCGGTATGCGGGCCGCCAAGTCCATGACGGCCGAAAACCGGAAGCTCGCCGAGCGCGCTTTCCACGCTCTGCAGCCACTCGCCCAGAGCCTGCTGTGGCACACCGAGGTCGAAGCCGAGGACATATCCGTACCGACCGGTCTGTCGGGCATGGATACCGACACCGCGTCGGCCGCTCTGGAGCAGGCTCGCGAGGAATTCCGTGAGGGCTGTGTACGCGCTCACCGGGAACTCGCGCCGACCCAGGAATGCGCGTTCCACAACCGGTTGCTCGACGTTCCGATTCGCCGCGGCGGTGCCTTGCTGCCCGATGTCCAACAGCATCTGATGGAGTGCCGCTACTGCCGTTTCGCCGCCGAGCAACTCAGCCATTTCGACGGGGGGTTGGGCGCTCTGCTCGCCGAAGCGGTACTCGGCTGGGGCGCCCGGCGCTATCTCGACTCCCGCCCGGGGCGTGCACAGCATGGAGTGCGCCCCCGAGGTGGAGAGCCGCTCGGCGGCAGGCGCCAGGGTGGCGCGGTCGGGCGTCAGGGCGGCGGTGGCGGGCTTCCGGGCAACAGCGGACGCCATCGTCTGCTGTCCCAGATACCCAGCCCGCGCGGCATGCCCCAGCCCGCACAGCGGCATGCCAAAGCCCTGATCACCGGAGCGGGCGTGGTCTCGGCCACCCTGCTCGTGACCGTCCTCGCCACCACTCTCTGGTCGGACGACGAGCCGGGCGCCGACCCCACGGCCTCCACGGGCGCGAGCAACGCCCGCACGCTCTCGCCCGAGCCCGGTTCCGAGGCCCCGCCCGCCGCGTCCCAGCCTCCCGACTCGGCGGGGCATCCCACGGCCACCGGGCAGACCCGGCTCCGCAACCTCGCCGCCGACCTGTGCCTCGACATCCGGGACGGCGAGGCGAAGGCAGGGGCCGAGACCGAACTGGCGGTGTGCTCCTCCGCCTGGACCCAGCAATGGTCGTACGGCGGCGACGGTCTGCTGCGCAGCGTCGCCAACCCCGAACTGTGCCTGGACTCCCGCGCGGACGACGGCTTCGTCGTGCTGGCGCCCTGCGCCGCCCAGGACGCGGCGCGCGGTGACGACGTGCGCTACGACCTCACGGCGCGGGGTGAGTTGCGGCCCCGGTGGAGCGACCGGCTCGCTGTCGCGCCCGATTCCTCGGACCCCGGGTCCGCAATCGTCGTCAAGGTCCGTGACGGCTCCGACGCCCTGCAGTGGCGGACCGACTCCGAGTCGGCCAACCCCGATTCACTGTCGATCTCGGGCACGACCAGCCCTGCGCCGCCGTCCGCCAGCGGCGCGCCGTCCGCCGGCGACAGCGCGCCCGAACCACCGGACGGACAGGCGCCCGGTGAGCAGCCGCCGGGTGAACGGCCTCCCGGCGCACAGCCGACGGGCGTGCCGGTCAATCCGGAGGCGACCTCGTCGGAGCCCTACCAGGAACCCCGTTCCGTGACGGTCGGCGACAACACGAGCCCCGAGCTCGTGCTGCCTCTGCTCGCCCAACTCGACGCGCTGATCAAGGGGATCGGGCTGTAGCGGTTGAGTGAGAAGGCGTTGCGAGGCGATGTCCGGCGCGGGCAGCCGTCCACGAGGACGGCCTCAGGGACGGCTGCCGACGCGATCCGCACGAGGGCCCCGCGCGTGACACGTGTGACGTGCGGGGCCCCTCGTGCGGGGCTTCGGACCTCGCGCGGGGGTTCATGTCACGCGGATTCCTCGATCAGGTCGTCGGGGCCGATGTCGGTGGGGCGGGCGTGGCCCGACAGGGCCAGTGTGAGGTCGAACTCGGCGAGCAGGCAGCGGATGACGTGTTCGACGCCCGCTTGCCCGTCGAGGCCGAGCCCGTACGCGTACGGACGTCCGACGAGGACGCCCTGTGCGCCGAGGGCGAGCGCCTTGAAGATGTCGTCTCCGGTGCGGATCCCGCTGTCGAAGAGGACGGTCAGCCGGTCGCCCGCCGCCTCCACGACCCGGGGCAGCGCGTCCGCCGCCGCGACGGCGCCCGCCACCTGACGGCCGCCGTGGTTGGAGACGACCACGCCGTCCATCCCGGCACTGGCCGCACGGCGGGCGTCGTCCGGGTGCAGGATGCCCTTGAGGACGATCGGCCCGTCCCAATTCTCCCGCAGGAACTCCAGGTCCGGCCATGTCTTGCCCGGGTCCGCGAACATGCCCACGAAGTGCATCACGGCGGCGTTCGGGTCCTCGTGCACCGGCTTCGCCAGGCCCGCCTGGAACGCCGGGTCGGTGAAGTAGTTGGCGGTGCCCACGCCGTGCAGGAACGGCAGGTACGCCCGGTCGAGATCGCGAGGCCGCCAGGCCAGCATGGGAGTGTCGAGGGTGACGAACAGCGCGGTGAACCCGGCCGCCTTCGCCCGCTCCAGGAAGCTCCGGGTGACCTCGCGGTCCTTCGCCCAGTACAGCTGGAACCAGCGCTCCGCGTCACCCATCACCTCCGCGACCTGCTCCATGGGCGTGCTGGAGGCCGAGGACAGGATGTACGGGACGCCCTGCGCCGCGGCGGCCCTTGCGGCTGCGGACTCCGCGTCGGGGTGCATGATCGACAGCACGCCGACGGGCGCGAGGGCGAGTGGTGCGGGGAGTGGTCGCCCCAACAGCTCGACCGACAGGTCGCGTTCGTGTACGTCGCGGAGCATCCGGGGCACGATTCGGCGGCGGTCGAGGGCGGCGCGGTTGGCTCGGGCGGTGCTGCCGTTGCCCGCGCTGCCCGCCACGTAGCCGACCGGGCCGGGGCCCAGTCGCTGCTCGGTGAGCTCTTCCAGGCGGGTCAGATCGGTGGGCAGCCGTGGTACGGCGCCTGTCATCCCGTTGAGATAGATCTCGTACTGGAAGTCGGCCCAGTGCTTCGCCATCCGTGCGTCCCCGTCTCTCGTCCCTGAGTTCGCGCCGTACGGGGTCGATCCTTGCGACTGCGGCAAGATCCGTCCACTGTGCTGGGCGATCGCGGGGCTGGGGTGGTTTTCTTCGCCCCCTCCGCCCCTGCCCGTCCCGTTTCTGGGGGCTGCCGCCCCCAGGCCCCCGCTGTCGCGCTGAACGCGCTCGTCCTCAAACGCCGGACGGGCTAAAAGATCTCTAGCCCCGGCCGGGGAAAGATTCAGCCCCTCCGGCGTTTGAGGAGCGGGGGGTTTGGGGGCGGAGCCCCCAAGTGACGGGAAGGGTAGGGGCGGAGGGGGCGAAAGTCCCCTCCGCTCAGCGGCGCTCCGAGACGAGTACAGGTCCGGCGTTGTCGGTGGGCTCTGCTCCGGGGCCCGTGATCGCCGGGACGGGGATGTCGGCCGTGCGGGCCAGGCGGGCGCCCTCGGGCCCGTAGACGGCCCGGGGTTCGGGGAAGATCCGCAGCAGGGAGAGGAAGAGGACCGCGGCTGAGGCGAGGGACAGCGGGAGGCTGATGTCGACGCCGTCGGCCAGGTCGCCGAGTGGGCCGACGAACTGCCCGGGGATGTTGGTGAACAGGACACCGATCACCGCGGACACCCACCAGGCCGTCAGCCCGCGCCAGTTCCACCCGTGCGAGAACCAGTAACGGCCTCCGCGCTGACGGCGGTTGAAGACCTGGAGGGCATCAGGGTCGTACCAGCCGCGCCGGGTGTAGAAGCCCAGGATCATCACGACCATCCACGGCGTGGTGCACGTGATGATCATCGTGGCGAAGGTCGAGATCGACTGCACCAGGTCGAACCCGAACCGCCCGACGAAGATGAACGCGATCGACACCACGCCGACCAGGACCGTCGCCTGCACCCGTGACAGCCGGGGGAAGACCGAGGAGAAGTCGAGCCCGGTGCCGTACAAGGACGTCGTGCCCGTCGACATGCCGCCGATCAGCGCGAGCAGACACACCGGCAGGAAGAACCAGCTCGGTGAGATGGCCAACAGCCCGCCCACGAAGTCGGGGGCCGCCGGATCGACGTACTCCGGAGCCTTCGTCGCGATGATGCTGGCGGTCGCCAGGCCGAAGACGAACGGCAGCAAGGTCGCGATCTGGGAGAGGAACGCCGCGCCGATCACCTTGCGGTGCGGCGCGTCGGCCGGAATGTAGCGCGACCAGTCGCCGAGGAACGCGCCGAAGGAGACCGGGTTCGACAGGACGATCAGCGCCGAGCCGATGAAGGAGGGCCAGAACAGTGCCTGCGTCGCCACATCGGCGGAGTCGGTGAAGGTACCGGCGTACGACGGGTCGAAGTCACCGGCGAAGGCGATCGCGCCGAGCAGGAACAGGACGGTCGCCGAGGACACCGCGATCTTGTTGACGAACAGCATGAACCGGAAGCCGTACACGCAGACCGCGAGGACCAGCGCGCCGAACAGCGCGTACGCGACGACGTACGACAGATCGCCGCGCGGCAGACCGAAGAGCCGGTGTGCGCCGCCGACCAGGGCGTCTCCGGAGCTCCACACCGAGATCGAGAAGAAGGCGATCGCCGTGAGGAGGGAGAGGAACGAGCCGACGATGCGGCCGTGCACGCCCAGGTGCGCGGAGGACGCGACCGCGTTGTTCGTGCCGTTGACCGGGCCGAAGACCGCCATCGGACACAGGATCAGCGCGCCGACGACCACGCCGAGGAGGGTCGCGGCGAGCCCCTGCCAGAAGGAGAGGCCGAAGAGAATGGGGAAGGCCCCGAGGACGCAGGTGGAGAAGGTGTTCGCACCGCCGAAGGCGACCCGGAACAGGTCGAGTGGTGACGCGGTGCGGTCCGCGTCGGGGATGCGCTCGACGCCGTATGTCTCGACCTCGGTGAGCGACGGGGGAGCGGTGGTCGGGGAGTTGTCGGACAAGAGTGCTCCAGCGAAGTGCTGCCTGTACCCGTACGGGCGGTGGAGCGCGTGGTGGCGCGGAGAGAGGGACGGCAGGTCGGCGCCGCTGGGGTGTGCGGCGTGGGCGGATGCCGTCCTCATGGGGTCTGCCGACGCTACGGCGGCGCGCCGTAGCGGCACCAGAGGACGGATCATCCATCTTTCGCGCCCTGGCTGGACGATTGCTCCACGGCGCGTGGGGCGGGGGTGACGGGGTCACTCCTCGTCGGCGGGGGCCGGGGCGTCCTGGGGCTCGGCGTCGGGTCCCTGGGCCCGGACCCGCTGTACGTGCTCCAGCGAGTCCCGCAGCTCCGTGAGCCAGTCGTCGGTGTGCCGCTGCACCAGGCGTACGCACCAGGCGAGGGCGTCGCTGCGGCTGCGGGCCACACCGGCGGCGATGAGGGTGTCGAGGACCTGGCGCTCGGGCTGCCGCAGCCGGGTCATGACCGGCGCGGCGATGTGGGTGAACAGGGCGCGCTCGCCCCCGCACTCGGCCCCCCACGAGACCTTCTTGCGGAAACGGTGCTCGGCCTCGCGCGCCACCTCGATCCGCTGCTCGCGGGTGCGCTCCCGGAATTCCTGGATACGGGACTGGAGGGCCGCCTCCTTCTCGGCGTCGGAGGCGCCTTCGGTGACCCGGGGCTCGGGGATGCGGCCGACGACGGTGATCTCCTCGCGGTCGACGGTCACCTCCGTCAGGCTCTCGAAGAGATCGTCGGGCAGCCGGCCGGTGAACCAGCCGCGCAGCTTCTCGTGTTGCTCCGTTGTAATCATGTAATGACGATTACTCGCGGATTGAGGATGCGCAAGGGGATGTGCGGGGGTCCGCCGTCAGCTGAAGCGGAATGTTTCCGGCCTATTGCTGAGCCGGGGGAATCCGGCCAACGAGGCGCTCAAGACGATCAGTAAGCGCTGGCTTCCGGGCTGCTACGTTCGAATCCTGTGACTTCGCGCCACTGATTCAATACTCAAAGTTACTGAAACCAGTGGGTCGGATGTGTGTTTCCTGTCCGGACTCGGCAGACTCGCGCTCGCCGAACCGGCACAACCGTGCCGGTCTCGCATTCAACCGAGCGGAAGGATGCACACAATGCCGACCACCGCGCGTTGGGCAGCGACTCTCACCCTGACGGCCACCGCCGTCTGCGGGCCACTGGGTGGAACCGCCCTCGCCGCCCCGGGCCCCGGCCCGTCCGCGCTCTACGCCCCCTCTGCCCTCGTCCTCAGCATGGGCCACGGTCACAGCGCCGCCACCGTCACCGCGGAGCGCGCCGTCACGCTGAACTGCGCCCCGACGGCCTCCGGCACCCACCCCGACGCCTCGCGGGCCTGCGCCGAACTCCGCGAGACGGGCGGCGACTTCGACGCCCTGTCCGTCAGAGCCGGCGTGATGTGTACGAAGGAGTTCGACCCCGTCGTCGTCACCGTCGACGGTGTGTGGCAGGGCAAGCGGGTCGCGTACGAGCGCACCTTCGCCAACGAGTGCGTGAAGAACTCCTACGGGATGAACGTCTTCACGTTCTGACAGACCGGGATCGCGCGGTCCCCGTGGGCGTCGAACGGGAGCCCGATAATGGGGAAGGCGGGCCTCGTCGCGAGGGCCGCGCGATCTCGTACCGGGGGTCGGCCGGACAGAGTGGGGCTGTCGGCCGGCCCCCGGCGTTCCTGTGCAAGTCCCGCCCCGGCCTGGCGGCCCGTTAGCCGCCTACGGGCGTGCGGGTGCTGCTCCGGTTGGAGGTGCAGCGGATGCCGATCGGCATCCGCTCCCGGTAGGAGTGGGGCCATGGGCACACTCGGCGAACTGGATCTGCGGCTGTTCCGGCGGGTGGCCGGCTCTCGGTTCCCGGCCGCGGATCCGGCGCTGCGGCGGCTCAGCCGCGCCGCCGACCACGGGCGGCTGTGGTTCGGCGCGGCAGCGGTCCTCGTGTTCGTCGGCGGCCGTACCGCCCGGCGGGCGGCCGTGCGCGGTACCGGCTCGCTCCTCCTCGCCTCGCTGACCGTCAACACGGTCGTCAAGTGGAGCGCCCGCCGCCCCCGTCCGGTACTGGACCACGTGCCGTCGATCCGGCACCTCCGGCGTCAGCCGCACACCACGTCCTTCCCCTCCGGACACTCCGCGTCGGCCGCGGCCTTCGCCACCGGAGTCGCCCTGGAATCCACCGGATACGGGGCTCTGGTCGCCCCCTTCGCCGCCTCGGTCGCCTTCTCGCGGGTCTACGTCGGCGTGCACTACCCAGGAGACGTGCTGGCCGGGATCGCGATCGGTGCCGGAGCCGCCGCACTGACCTGCCGCTGGTGGCCGCCGCACCCCGCACGACCCGAGCGGGAGCGGCCCGAGGCCGACGCGCCCGCGCTGCCCGCGGGCCGGGGACTGGTCGTCGTCGTCAACAGCCGCGCCGGCGCCGGCGCACCCACGACGGGACTGCCGCCCGCCGAACGGCTGCGCGGACTGCTGCCGGAGGCCGAGCTGATCGAACGCGCCCCGGACGACGACTTCGCCGAGCTGCTCGCCGAAGCGGTGGAGCGCGCCGCGGCGGCGGGCGGCGCACTGGGCGTGTGCGGGGGCGACGGCAGCGTCAACGCGGCGGCGCGCGCGGCGGCCGAACGGGGGCTCGCGCTGGCGGTGTTCCCCGGCGGCACCCTCAACCACTTCGCGCAGGACGTGGGCGTACCCGACTTCGAGGACACCGCCGTGGCGGTCGCCCGGGGCGAGGCGGTGGCCGTGGACATCGGCGTGGCGCGTCCGGCGGCCGGGCACGAGGTGCGGTTCCTCAACACCTTCAGCATCGGCCTCTACCCCGAACTCGTCCGGATCCGCGAGCGCTTGGAGGAGCGGTGGGGCAAATGGCCGGCCGCCGCCGTCGCCCTCACCCGGGTCCTGCGCACCGCGACCCCCATCGAGCTGCGGGTCAACGGCCGCGCCCGGCGCCTGTGGCTGCTCTTCGCGGGCAACAGCCGCTATGCCCCGGACGGCTTCGCACCCGCCTTCCGGCCGCGCCTGGACGACGGACTCCTGGACCTGCGCCTGATCGACGGCGACCACCGGCTCGCCCGCACCCGGGTCATCGTCTCCGCGCTCGCCGGCGCGCTCGGCCGTTCCCGGGTCTACAGCGCCGAACGCGTCTCCTGGGTCGAGCTGGAGGGTCTCACCGGCGCGGACACTCTCGCGTACGACGGTGAAGTCGCCCCCACGCCGGGCGAGTTGAGGCTGGAGAAGCGGCAGCGGGGACTGGTGGTGTACCGGCCCGCCGTACCGCAGAACGAGCTGGTGCAACAGGCTCGCCTCGCGGCAGCCACGGCCCGCTACCGGAGGCGGATGAGAGGACGGCCCGGCTCGTAGAAGGAGGGATGAGGGGCCGCCGTCTCCCTGCAGACGGCGGCCCCTCGGTTCAGGGGTGATCGTGCGGTCGTGACGCGATCACATGTGGACGACCGGTGCGGCATCCGGATCCTGCTCCAGCTTTCCGCGGCGGTAGAGCAGGAAGGTGATCACCGCGCCCGCGGCGAAGAAGCCGGCCGACCACCAGAAGGCGGTGGTGTAGCTCTCGATCGTCGCCTGCGCCTGGACCAGCTTGTCTGCCGGGTTCTTGCCGGCCAGGTAGCTCGTCGCGGCGCTCGCGGCCAGGGTGTTCAGCAACGCCGTACCGATCGAACCGCCCACCTGCTGCATGGTGTTGACCGTCGCGGAGGCGACTCCCGCGTCCTCGGCCGCGATCCCGATGGTGGCCAGTGACATCGCGGGCGGCATCACGATGCCGAGACCCACGCCGATCAGGATCAACTGCGGCAGGACGGCGGACGTGTAGGACGAGCCGACGCCGATGCCGGTCAGCCAGGCCATGGCGAGTGCGGCGATGGCGAAGCCCGCAGGGATGACGACCTTCGGCCCGACGCGCGGCACCAGGATCGTGGTGGAGACCTGGGCCATGATCATCAGGGCGGCCATCATCGGCAGGAACGACAGGCCTGTCTTGGTCGGGCTGAAGCCCAGGTTGAGCTGGAGGTAGTAGGTCAGGAAGAGGAAGACACCGAACATGCCCGCGCCGGTGACCAGAACGGCGATGAACGAGGCGGCGCGGTTGCGGTCGAGCAGTACGCGCAGCGGCAGCAGCGGGTGCTTGGCGCGGGTCTGCCACCGGGCGAACGCCGCCAGCAGCACGCCGCCCGCGGCCAGGAAGCCCCAGGTGGCGGGCGAACTCCAGTCGTGCGTCTCGGCGTTGGAGAAGCCGTAGACCAGGGCGAAGAGTCCGGAGGAGACCAGCAGGGTGCCCGGCAGGTCGAGCTTGGAGTTCGCGGCGTCGCGGTGGTTGTTCAGCAGCACCCAGCCGCCGGCGAAGGCGATGACCGCGAAGACGAGGTTGACGTACAGAGTCCAGCGCCAGTCGAGCGCGTCGGTCAGTACACCGCCGAGCAGCAGCCCCAGCGCGCCACCGGCGCCGGCGATCGCGCCGAACACGCTGAACGCCTTGGCGCGGTCCTTAGCCTCGGGGAACGTCGTGTTCAGCAGCGAGAGCGCGGCCGGTGCGAGCAGCGCGCCGAAGATGCCCTGGAGGGCGCGTGCGGTGACCAGCATCCCGAAGCTGTTGGAGGCGCCGCCCAGCACGGAGGCTGCGGCGAATCCGGAGACGCCGATGAGGAAGGCGGGCTTGCGCCCGAAGAGGTCGGCGATGCGTCCGCCGAGCAGGAGGAGTGAGGCGAACGCCAGCGAGTAGGCGGTGACGATCCACTGCCGGTTGCCGTCGGTGAAGCCCAGGTCCGCCTGGGCGGACGGCAGGGCGATGTTCACGATGGTGGCGTCGAGGACCACCATGAGCTGCGCGATCCCGATGATCGCGAGGATCCACCACCGCTTCGACGAATTCGCCGGCGGGGCGTCCACGGCGCCCGTGCGGGCTCCTTCGGTCACTGTCTGAGGCATCAGGGAACTCCAGGGAAGTCGCCAAGGGTTTCGTGCAGGTAAACGAAACCGTTTCGTACACGTAGAGGCTAGACCCCTTCTATCGAAACTGCAACGTTTCGATGAGTGACCCAGGTCTCGTCGGGAGTGTCACGCCGTGGACGGGCCCTGGCCGACGGGGTATTCCTTGACCGTGCCCGAAGCCGCACCAGTGCCCTCACCGAAGGACTGAGCCACCATGTCCGCCGAGTCCCAGGCCCCCACCGGCACCTACCTCACCCTCGACGATGGCCGCCCCGCCGTCCGCTTCAGCCGGACCTACGACCACCCCGTCGACCGGGTCTGGCAGTTCGTGACCGACCCCCACGAGCTGGGGCGCTGGTTCCCCTCGCGCGCCGCGATCGACCTGCGCCCCGGCGGGACCATCACCTTCAGCGGTGACCCGAACATGCCGGAGTCCACGGGCCGCGTCATCGCGGTCGACGCACCCCGGCACCTCTCCTTCGCGTGGGGCGGCGACGAACTGCGCTTCGACCTGGAGGCACTGGAGGAGAAGCGCACCCGGTTGACGCTCACCGACGTCCTGGAGGCCGCGAACACCGCCGCGCGCAATGCCGCCGGCTGGGAGGTGTGCCTCGGCGTCCTCGATGCGCATGCGCGGGGCGAGGAGCACGAGGGACCGCACGCCGGGAGCACCGCGATCTGGCAGGAGATCTACCGCCTGTACGTCGAGGCCGGGGTCCCCTCCGGAGCACCGGTACCCGGGCTCGACTGACCGCTTTACCGCATCTGCCGCCGCACCAGCTCGTGCAGCCGACCGCCCGTGTCCGCGAGGAGCTGCGCGGGCGGGCCCTGCTGGGCCACCTTGCCGCCCTCCATCACGATGACGCGGTCCGCGTCCATCACCGTGGACAGGCGGTGCGCGATGACCACACGGCTGGCGTTGAGCGCCCGGGTGCTCTCGATGACCGTGCGCTGGGTCTCGTTGTCCAGGGCGCTGGTCGCCTCGTCGAAGAAGAGGATGCGGGGGCGGCGTATCAGCGCCTGGGCGATCATCAGACGCTGGCGCTGGCCGCCGGAGACCGCGCCGCTGCCGGAGACGATGGTGTGCAGGCCCATCGGCATGCGCTTGATGTCCTCGGCGAGGCCCGCCATCTCCGCCGCCGCCATCGCCTCCTCGGGCGTGTACGGCTCGGTGCCGCAGATGCAGTCCAGGATCGATCCGGTGAACGGCTGCGCGTGCTGGAGCACGACACCGCACTGGCGGCGTACGGCGGACTGGTCGAGGGCCGCCAGATCCTGGCCGTCGTACAGGACGCTGCCCGACACCGGCTTGTCGAAGCCGATGAGCAGCCGTAGCAGCGTGGACTTGCCGCAGCCGCTGGGGCCGACGATGGCCACGAACTCGCCCGGCCGCACGTCGAAGGACACCTCGTCCAGGACCAGCGGGCCGTCGTCGGTGTAGCGGAAGGACAGCCCGCGGGCCTCGATCGCGCCGGTCAGGACTCCGGGGCGGGTGCTCGCCACGCGCACCTCGGGCGTCGCGTCGAACACCGGCCTGATCTCCTCGAACATCGGGAGGGCGGCCGCCGCCGAGACGAACGCGCCGGTGATCGAGGTGACCGAGGTCAGCAGCATCGTCATCGAGGTGTTGAAAGTGAGGAACTCGGCGGCGGACAGCGAGTCGCGCGCCGGGCCCGCGAGCAGCATGAACATCAGCAGGGAGCAGAGAGGCAGATAGACCGCACCCATCACCGTGGTGAGGTTCTTGATCCGGCCGACCTTCTGCTGGAGCTCACGGCTGCGCGCGAACTCGCCCGCCCAGGCGGCGTACGCGTAGTTCTCGGCCGCCGCGACCCGCAACTTGGGCAGGCCGCGCAGGGTCTGGAAGGCCTGGTTGTTCAGCTTGTTGCTGAGCACCACCAGGTGGCGCTGCCAGCGCACCTGCCACAGGCCGAGTCCCAGGAACACGGCGGCGATGACGACGAGCATGCCGATCGCGGCCAGCGCCATGGGGACGCTGTACCAGAGCAGCAGGCCCAGGTTCATCGCGCCGATGGTGCCCGCCTGGGCGAGGGTCGGGCCGACGCCCGCGAGCAGCCGGCGGATCGCGCTGATCCCCATGGCCGCGCTGGCCAGCTCACCCGTGGAGCGAGAGGTGAAGAACTTCGTGGGCAGGCGCAACAGCCGGTCCCAGACGGCAGGTTGGAGCGTTGCCTCGATACGGCCCTCCAGCCGGAGGATGGTGAGGTTCTGCAGCAGCGTGAACGCCGCTGACACCACGCTGGTGATCATGATGGCGAGGCAGACCTGCACGATGAGGCTGTGCTGGGCCTTGGGTACGTACTCGCCGAGCACCTTGCCGGTGGCGATCGGCACGATCGCGCCGATCGCGACGGTCACCAGACCGCTGATCGCGAGGTTGCGCATGTCGCCGCCGGTGCCCCGGAGGCAGAACCTCATCAGCCGCAGGGGGCTCAACGACCGTTCGGGCAGCGGTCGGTAGAACATCACGGCCTGCGCCTCGAACTCGCCTGCGTTGGCCTTCTCGACCGGCGTCTCGCGCCCCGAGGACGGCTGTACGGCGACATATCCGCCGCGCCGCCACAGCAGGGCGACCGGACTGCCCGAGACGGCACGGTGGCCCACCAGCGGGCCGATGTTGTCGTGCCACCAGTGCCCGTCGAGACGTACGGCACGGGCACGGACGCGCGAGGCGATCGCGATCCGCTCGACCGGGTCGATCCGGTCGCTCTCGGTGCCGCTCTGGACCGACTCCGCGAGGGTGATGCCGGCCGCGTCGGCGACCAGCTTGCAGGCCGCGTATGTGGCGTCCGCGTCGGCGGCTGTCGGGCGCTTCGCCGACTGCTTGCCGATCGACGCAAGGAGGGTCCGGTCGGCCTGGGCGCGGACGGCCTCGCCCGCCTTGATGCCCGCTGCCGTACGGTCCTCGTGGCGCGACTCCAGCCGCTCGATCCAGCGGTCGAGTGTGGTGAGCAGCCGGTACTGCTGGTCGACCATGCGCTGCCAGACACCGGAGTCCATCAACAGGTCGGCCGCCGCTTCCGCGCCGTACAGCGAGCCGTACTGCACACTGCCGGGCGGCACCTGCATCCAGAAGACGTCGTCGTCGGTGAGCGCGGCGGCGTTCTCGTGCGCCATCGGCGCCTGGAAGAGGATGGAGAGGCTGCGGCCCACGCCGAGTGCGAGGGCGTACTCCAGCGGACTCGAAGTCGGGGGTACGTACTGGGCGTTGCCGTACGCGTCGTACGACCAGGTCCGCGTGTCGGCCTGCTGGTACAGCTCGCGCAGCCCGATCCGGCGCACCACGCAACCGCGCAACGGCCGTCCCACCAGGGTGTGTTGCGGGCCGGCGACCGGGCCGAGGAGCAGCGACCCCGCTTCGAGGCGGCCGAGGTGGTGCCAGTGACCCTGCTGGGCGGCGTCGACCGCGAACAGGTCCATGGCGCCCGCCGCGACGAGCCACAGGACCTGCGGGCCTTCCAGATCAAGGCGGTTGAGGGCGGAGCAGTCGACGGGGGCGCCCATGCCGCCGAGCGCGCCGAGGACGACGTCTCCCTCGTTGACCGTCGTCATCTCATCGCTCCTTGACCAGCTGAGCGTACGGGCCGCTGGCCGCCACCAGGGCGTCGTGCCGCCCGCGTTCCACGATCGTGCCGTGCTGGAGTACGACGATCTCGTCGCTGTCGCGCACGGTGCTGAGCCGGTGTGCGATCACCACACAGGCGCAGCCGCGTTTGCGCAGGTTGTCGATGACGGTCTGCTCGGTCTCCGCGTCCAGTGCGCTGGTCACCTCGTCGAGGATCAGGATGCTGGGCCTGCGCACCAACGCCCTTGCGATCTCAAGGCGTTGACGCTGGCCGCCGGAGAAGTTCCGGCCGTCCTGTTCGACCCGGCTCTGGATGCCGCCCGGCCGCCGCGTGATGACCTCGTACAGCGCCGCGTCCTCCAGCGCTGCGACGACCGCCTCGTCCGGGATGGACGGGTCCCACAGCGCCACGTTGTCGCGGACCGTCCCCTCGAAGAGGAAGACGTCCTGGTCGACGAAGGAGACGGAGGAGGCGAGGGCGCCGCGCGGGATGTCCTCCAGGCGCCGGCCGTCGATGCGGATCGTGCCCTCCCACGGGGCGTACAGACCCGAAATCAGCCGGGACACCGTCGACTTGCCACTGCCCGAGCCGCCGACCAGTGCCACCTGCTGGCCGGGCCCGACCGTGAGGGAGAAGCCGGTCAGCAGGGGCTTGTCGAGCGGGCTGTAGCCGAACGTGATGTTCTCCAGCTCGACATGGCCGTGCAGACGGCGGGTGGAGTCGGCAGAGCCGGGGCGGTCGTACAGCGGGTCCGCCTGGAAGTTCTCGACGTCCTTGAGGCGGGCGACGTCGGCCGCGAAGTCCTGGATGCGGCCCGCGACACCGTTGAGGCGGGTGATCGGCGCGGTGAAGCGGGTCACCAGGGACTGGAAGGCGACCAGCAGACCGACCGAGATGCCTCCCTCGATGGCCCGCATCCCGCCGATCCACAGGATCAGCGCGCTGTTGAGTGTCGCGAGCATCGGCGCGACCACGCCCAGCCAGGCGCTGGGCACGCCGAGGCGCTGCTCCTCCTCCAGCGTGGTGGCGTGCTGCCCGGCCCACTTGCGGAAGTAGCCGTCCTCGCCGCCGGTGGCCTTCATCGTCTCGATCAACTGGAGCCCGCTGTATGCCGTGTTGGTCAGCCGGGCACTGTCCGCGCGCAGCTTCGCGGTGCGCGTCGAGCGCAGCCGGATCACCACCCGCATCGCGACCACGTTGAGCAGCGCGACGCCGATGCCCACGGCTGTGAGCTGTGGGTCGTAGGTGTAGAGGAGCACCGCATAGAGCACGACCACGACCGCGTCCACCCCGGCCGCCGCCAGGTCACGGGACAGGGTCTCGGCCACCGCGTCGTTCGACTGGAGCCGCTGCACCAGGTCGGCCGGGCTGCGCTGGGAGAAGAAGGTGACCGGCAGCCGCAGCAGATGGCGCAGGAAGCGGGCGCTGGAGAGCGTGGAGGAGATGATGCGGCCGCGCAGCAGATTCGCCTGCTGCAGCCAGGTCAGCACCACTGTCAGCGCCACCGAGGCGCCCATCGACGCGAACAGCACGCCGAGCAGCGAGGACTGACCGCCGATCAGATAGCTGTCGATGTACGTCCGGCTGAGCGCGGGCACCGCCGCGCCGACCACGACAAGCAGCAGACTCGCGAGGACCGCCGCGGGCATGGTGCCCGAGGTCCCGCGCAGCCGGGCCGGCATGGCGCCCAGGACGCCCGGCTTGCGGCCGCCGCGGTGGAAGTCGGGGCCCGGTTCCATGACCAGGGCGACGCCGGTGAAGCTGGTGTCGAAGTCCTCCATCGGCACGAAACGACGGCCCTTGCCGGGGTCGTTGATGTGCACGCCGCGGCGTCCGAACCGGCGGCCCATGCCGTCGTACACGACGTAGTGGTTGAACTCCCAGAAGAGGATCGCGGGCGCCCGCACCTCGGCGAGCGCGGCCGTGTCCATCTGCATGCCCTTGGCCGTCAGGCCGTAACTGCGCGCCGCCTTCAGCAGGTTGCTGGCGCGGGAGCCGTCGCGGGAGACACCGCAGGCGATGCGCAGCTCTTCGAGGGGGATGTGCCGGCCGTAGTGGCCGAGCACCATGGCGAGCGAGGCCGCGCCGCACTCCACCGCCTCCATCTGGAGCACGGTCGGGGTGCGCACGGTCTTGCGCCTGCCTTTGGGGACCGGGCTTTTGGGCGGGGTGGCGCGGCGTCTGCCGTGGGTGTCCTGCGTGGTGGTCACGGGAGGAGCCAATCGACGGGGCGCTGATCTGCCAGCCGGATCGAGGCCGAGGCCAGGGTCATGGAGGTCAGTGCGAACGGCGGACCGTCCGCCGAGGACCACTTGAGACCGCTCTTCGTGCTGGACCTGGGGTCGAGGCGGACCAGCACGGCCACCGGCCTGCCGTCCTTCGTGAACTGCTCGCCCAACTGGTTGTCGCCGAGGAAGGCGGCGATCTGCTGCTGGGTCTGGACCGTCCGGCCGACTGCCTTCACATGGCCGCGCAGCACCCCGTACTGCTGGGTCGGCACGGACTGGACGGTGAGGTCCACCGCGGCGTCCTCGGGGATCGTGGCGGCGTTCTCGGCGGGGACGTACACCGTCGCGTACAGCGGGTCGTTCGCGTGGGCGACCTTCTCGACGGCCGCGACGTTCGCACCGGTCGAGATGATCGCGCCGATGGTGGCGGCCAGCGCGGTGACGCGCCCGGCGGCAACCGTGCGGACGACGGCCGTCTCGCCCTGCGCGGTACGGACCTGGAGCAGGGGAGCGTTGGCGGCGAGCCGTTCGCCCTCCTCCGCGAGGACCGCGGTGACCTGCCCGGCGACCGGGCTCTGCAGCACGTAACTGCCCTCCCCGTGCGTGAGGATGGCGGGTGCGTCGACCGTGGACGCCACGGTGCCCGTCACGGCCCAGACGGAGGCCGCCGCCATGACGATGACCGTCACTGACAGGACGAGCCAGCCCTGGGGGCGGGCGAAACGCACCGGAAGGTCTAGTTCCTCCGGCGACTGCAGCTTGGCGAGGGCCTGTTGGCGGAACTGCAAGGGACTTCCCTCACCTGTTCGATAGGCTTATGGCACCCGAGAGTCCCGGAACCATGGAGCGGTTCCGGGACTCGACGGCACTGATGAAGATCAGAGACCGGCGACCACGCCGGAGACGTTCAGGCCGGTGACGCCCTCGACGGTGCCGACGACCGAGCCGACCAGCGGGAGGACGCCCGGGGCGACCGAGTCCACGATGCCCGTGACGGTGCTGACGGCATCCAGGGACAGACCGCCCGAAACGGCGTCGAGGTCGGCGTCCGAGATCTCGGCGGTGGCAACCTGGGGGGTGGAGTTCATGATGGAACTTCCCTTCGTATGCGTATTCATAAGGGGGAGAGCGGCCCCCCTCTGGGGACAGATGGTCGGCCGCGACCGCGGGCGTCAGGCACCCGTTTCCGGGAGCCTTGAATGACCCGTGACCCCCGCGGTGCCATGGATCAAAGCACGCTGTAGCGGCACGCTTCCAATCAACCGCCGCTCCCACCAGGGCAATTGATCTCCAGAACCGGTCATCCGTGCAGGATCGTGCACCGTTCGACGGCGAGTCCTTCACAGCCCGCGCGTCGTCGCCCTGTACATGTGGTCGGCATCCGGTTCCCGAACTGGACACTCCCGCCCCAATGGCCCCGTGCGCCCCGGCACTCTGTGGAGATCCGTCGCGCGGGGTGACTTGGTTGCGCATTCGATGTGCAGATTCGCAGAATCCGGGATTCCGCTCAGAGTTGTCGACGGCCGGTGACCGGACGCTTGCGGAGCGTGCCGGATGGCTCACCGAAGGGGCCTGTCGGCCGGGACGGGCGCACAGAAGGACCTGATTGCCTCGCAATCCACGCCTTTGGGCCTGCCTAACTCCCGCCATGTGTAAACGGAGTTGAACACCCCATGTGACGCGTGCGTATCAACAGGCATCCAGGCGCCCCCCAGTTCAGCCGCAAGACGGTGGCAACGGACCCCGTCCCCAGGAGGTCAGAAGTTGAGTCACAAACGCATACCCAAGCGCAAGGCCGCGATAGCGGCAGGCAGCGTGGCGGCGCTCGGAGCGGCGGCACTCTTCCTGCCGAACGCCATGGCGTCCCAGACGGACTCGGACGACGCGACCGCGAACGCCAAGACCTTCAAGGCGGCCGACGTTTCGGACCTGGCCTCGCAGCTCGCCTCCCAGCTGGGTGACGCCTTCGCCGGGTCGTACTACGACGCGGCCAACCAGCAGATCATCATCAACGTCGTCGGTGACAACAGCAATGTGATCAATGAGATCCAGGCCGCCGGCGCGGTCCCCAACCAGGTGCAGAACAGCACCGACACGCTCGAGAACGCCGCCGCGACGCTCAAGGCCGACGCGACGATCCCGGGCACGGCGTGGTCCGTCGACCCCAAGACCAACGAGATCCGCGTCACCGCCGACTCCACCGTCACGGGTGAGAACTGGGACACGCTGGAGTCGACGGTCGAGGGCCTCGGCTCGGGCGTCGCGACCATCACGAAGTCCGCGGGCACGTTCAAGACCTTCGTCGACGGCGGTGACGCCATCTTCAGCGACGGTGCCCGCTGCTCCCTCGGCTTCAACGTCACCGCGGGCGACGGCACCCCCGCCTTCCTCACCGCGGGCCACTGCGGTGTCGCGTTCGCCGAGTGGTCGGACGCGCAGGGCGGCGCCCCGATCGCCACCGTCGACCAGGCCACCTTCCCCGGCGACGGCGACTTCGCCCTCGTGAAGTACGACGACCCGGCGACCGTGACCGCCAGCGTGGTCAACATCGGCGACGGCCAGACCGTCGAGATCGCCCAGGCCGCCGAGGCCGCCGTGGGCCAGCAGGTCTTCCGGATGGGCAGCACCACGGGTCTCTTCGACGGCACCGTCCTGGGGCTCGACGCCACCGTCAACTACCCCGAGGGCACGGTCACCGGTCTCATCCAGACCAATGTCTGCGCCGAGCCCGGCGACAGCGGCGGCTCCCTCTTCACCCAGGACGGCAGCGCGATCGGCCTGACCTCCGGCGGCAGCGGCGACTGCACCGTCGGTGGCGAGACCTTCTTCCAGCCCGTCACCACCGCGCTGGCAGCGGTCGGCGCGACGCTCGGCGCGGGTGACGCGGCCGGAGACGCCGGAGCCGGCGCCGAGGATCCCGGAGCGGTGGAGCCCGGCGACGAAGCCAGCGCCCCGGCGGCCGGCGACGAGGAGGCAGGGGCCGGCGGTGACGAACTCGGTGGCGCCGACAACCAGTCGGGAGAATCGGCAGACGACTCCGGCTCCGGCCTGGACGACGGCTCAGGGCTCGTGAACATCAACCCCTGACACCGGTGACCGCCCGACACCGGTGATCCCCCCACACCGGTGCCCCCCACCCCCGGTGTCTCAGAGCCACTGACCGGCCGTGGCATACAGCGGCCCCGGCCGACAGTGGAAAGGTCCGGCCCTCCGGCGGGAGGGCCGGACCACTCCGCGTTCCGAGCGGTCGCCGGGCCACTCCGCGCGCAGACCGCAGGCCGCAGACGGCAGACCGCAGGCCGTCAGTCGAGTGCCCGCAGAAGCAGCAGTGCGACATCGTCGGGCCGTTCCTGCGTCGCCGCCTCGTCGAGCTGGACCAGACTGTCGGCCAGTACGTCGAGCGGCTGGTCGCCCTTCTCGGCGAGCTGCTGTCCGAGCACGGCGAGAGCGTCCTCGATGTCGACGCCCGGCGATTCGATCAGGCCGTCGGTATAGAGGGCGAGCACCGAACCCGGGGCGAACCGGACCTCGGTCGTCGGATACGTCGCCGAGGCGTCGATCCCGAGCAGCGGCCCCCCGGCCAGGTCGAGGACCCGCACCTTGCCGTCCGGCCGCCGCAGCAGCGGAGGCGGATGACCCGCCCGCGCCATGACGGCCACCCCGCGCGCGGGGTCGAGCCGCAGATAGAGACAGCTCGCGAACAGCTCACTGCCCAGGTCGATCAGCAGCCGGTTGGTGCTCCGCATGACCTCCTCGGGTGGCTGGCCGACGGTCGTGTACGCACGTACGGCCGTACGGATCTGCCCCATCAGGCCCGCCGCCGTGACGTTGTGCCCCTGCACGTCACCGATCACAGCCGCCGCCCGGCCCTGCGAGAGCACCAGGTCGTAGAAGTCCCCGCCGATGTCCATGCCCTGGGTGGCCGGGAGATAGCGCGCGGCCGCCTCGATCGAGGGCACCGAAGGCAGGGAGTGCGGGAGCAGCGCGGCCTGCAGACCGTGCGCCAGCCGCAGCTTGGCGTCGTAGAGGAGGGCCCGCGCCAGTGCCTGCGCGATCAGCCCGCCCAGACTCGTCAGCACGGCACGCTCGTCCGCGGGGAAGGAATGTGACTCCGGGTAGCCGAGGACGCAGACGCCCACCGGACGACCGGAGGCGATGAGCGGCAGATACGCCCACGCCGCCATGCCGTCCGGTGTCGTGTGCCGGGAAGGATAGAGCCGCTCCAACTCCCCACGGGAGTCGAAAAAGGCGGGAACCCCACTGCTCAGCGCCTGGGCACCCGGCGTCTCCGCGTCCAGCGGCAGCCCGTCGAAGCGCTCCACGACACCGGCGTCCGGGTACCCCCGATGCCCGAGCACCTGCAGACGACCGGCCCCGGTGCCGAGCACCACCAGGGTCTGACTGCCGACGGCGGGCGCGATCTCGTCGGCGACCAGCTGCACCACGTCCTGCACACTCGCCGCCTCCGTCAGCGCGCTGGCCAGGCTCAGCACATGGGAGATGGTCACCAGCCCGGGTGCGGGATCGTCGCTGTGCTCCGGTTCGGCACGCCGCATCTCGGACACCGCCCGCGCCCGCGAGATCCGTACGCTCAGCCCGTTCGTACTGGGATAGAGACGGAACGACAGCCAGTCGCCGGGTGGCCGCAGCGCCACGAAGGACGTCACGTGCTGGCTGATCAGCGCGGCGCGGTAGCGGTCCTCGTAGACCGGGTCGTTGAGCCAGGGCACGGACGCCCACAACTGGGTGCCCAGCAGCTCGCCGACCGGAACGCCGAGCAGCTCCGCGGTCGCCGCGTTGGCGAAGCTGACGCGCCCGTGCAGGTCCAGCGCGCACAGTCCGTACGGCAGCCGCGCCACCATCCGCGCCGCCTCCACCGTGCCGTGCGTGCCGGACATCGGCGTAGAGGCCGCCGTGGCGAGCAGATCCGCCTCGGGGCGCACCGGATGGTGCGCCGCGGCGGCCCGCTCCAGGCGCAGCGCGAGCCGGTCGCAGGCCGCGGTGAGCTGGTCGCGCTCCCGGTCGGACAGTTCCGGTGGATGTGTTCCGGGCCAGGTCACGTAGACGGCGCCGTACACGGTGTGCTCGGTCGCCACCGGGAGCGCGGCCAGGGCGAAGGGGTAGGGGAGCACCACGGCAACCCGGGGAAAGCGGCCCGCCATCTGGTCCTCGCCGCCGACCCAGACCAGCTCCCGCTCCCGTGCCGCCTCGGCGACCGGGATCGGCGCGCTGAGCCCGACTCGCTCCCACGGGGCGGCGAAGGCCCTGGGCAGCCCCGCCATCACCGCCATCTCCAGGACCGTTTCACCGGGCGCCAGCAGGTACACGGCGCCGGAGTGGGCGTGGACCTCGTCCATCATCGAGGCCAGCGCCAGGGACAGCAGTGGGCTACCCACCGGCACTGTTCGAGCGGCAGGAGCCTGTCCGGATCCCTGCGAGTCGGACACGTCGGCCACCTCCTCGCAGGGCCGCGTGATCAGGTCCCAGAGGTCAAGACTCTCGCGTGGCGGCTCCCCGCGCACGGCGAGGGGGAGGCGCCGGAGGCCTCGGCGGCACGCTCTGTCACAGGTCCGGCAGGTCCGGAACGGTCACAGGGGCTGCGCCGGAGCCACGGAAGCGCTGTAATTACGGACGTGGTCAGTGAGGACGTTGCGGGACGCAGAACGAGAACGCCACGCGCCGAACTTGCCCTCAAGACGCTCACAACCGATCTCCCACCCCGCGAGCGGCTCCGCCGCGTACTCGAACAAGCCCTTGTTTTCACCGGCGCGACCGTCGTCGCGGTCTACTCCCCGACCCGGGGCGGCGAGGAACTGCGTCTCGCCGAGTCGGCGGGCGTGCCGAGAACGCTCTACGGGCTGCGCGACGGCTACCCCGTTACCGGCGGATCCCCGGTGGCCGACGCGCACCGCTCGGGCCGGCCGCTGTGGCTCGGCCCGCAGGAGGTCGACCGGCGCGCCGACGCCCGGCGACTGCCCTCCCAGGACTTCTCGCTGGCCGTCCTGCCGCTGCGCGACGACAGCTGTCTGCTCGCCGTCAGTGAGCACCCCGCCGGCTTCGGCCCCGAGGACCGGGAGTGCCTGGCCCTGATCGCCGAGGCCGTCGTCTGCCCGCCGCCCCCCACCGAGACGGACGCCGACGTACTGCCCGCCAGCTCGTTCAGCCTCGCCATGGACACCGGGCGCGTCGAGGTCGACGAGGAGATGCTGGAGCTCTTCGGCCTGAGCCGGGCCGACTTCGACGGCAAGGTGGAGACACTGCTGTCGCTGACCGTTCCGGAGGACCTGCCCTCGCTGATGTCCGTGGTGGAGGCGGACCACATGTCCATCGGCGACCGCGAGCTGGAGTTCCGGATCCTCCAGCCGTCCGGCGAACAGAAATGGCTGCGGCTGCGCGGACACCTCCTGCCCGGCGGCGAGGGCCTCCCCGGACGGCTCGTGGGCACTGTCTCCGACGCCTCGAAACTGCGCTCGGGGGGCAACGAGGTCGCCCGCGTCCAGCGCCTCGCCGCCGCCCTGGCCACAGCAGGCACCGTCCGCGACGTGGGCCGGGCCGTGGTCGCGGCCCTCCGCAAGCCCCTGCGGGCCGACCGGATCGCCGTCGCGGAGCTGGAGGGCGACCGCCTCATCGTCACCGTCCTGGACCCGCCCGAACCGGAGGCCTGGCCCGAACTGTGGCGTGCCGAATGGCGCTCGGAGTGGCCCGACGCGCCCGTACGCGGCATGCCGACCCTCGCCGCCGCCCTGAGCGACGGGCGCACCGCGATCTGGCCCGCCGGCACCGACCTGGAACCCGCCCTCGCCGGCGTGGGCCCCGGCGGCCTCGCCGTCCTGCCGCTGCCCGCCGCCGGACGCGTCGCCGGAGCCTGCCTGATCGGCTGGGACACCCCGCACGACTTCGGCCCCGACGAGCGCGCCCTGCTCACCGCCGCCGCGGGCCTCACCGGCCAGGCCCTGATGCGCGCCCACGCCTTCGACGCCGAACACGAACTGATCGGCATGCTCCAGCGCACCCTGCTCCCGCGCCGCCTGCCCAAGCTGCCGGGCGCGGTCGCCGTCGCCCGCTATCTGCCCACCACCTCGGGCCTGGAGGTCGGCGGCGACTGGTACGACGTGATCCCACTGCCCGACAACCATGTCGCCCTCGTCATCGGCGACGTCCAGGGCCACAACGCCTCGGCCGCGACCCTCATGGGCCAGATGCGCACCGCCCTGCGCGCCTACGCCGTCGAAGGACACCCCCCGGACGTCGTGGTCTCGCACGCCAACCGGCTCCTCATGGATCTGGAGACCGACCTCTTCGCGACCTGCTGCTATGTCGACGTCGACATGGAGGAGGGCTTCGCGTGGTTCGTACGCGCCGGGCACCTGCCCCCGGTGCTGCGCCACCCGGACGGCGGTACGGAGGTCGCCTGGTCCGAAGGCGGGCCGCCACTCGGTGTCCTCACCCAGGCCGACTTCCCCATGAGCCCGCTGCGTCTGCCGCCCGGCACGATCGTCGCCCTGACCACGGACGGTCTCGTCGAGTCCGCGGAGGTCGACATCGAGGACGGTCTTGACCGGCTCGCCGGGGAGCTGGCCGCCTCCGACCCCGCTCACCTCGGACTCGTGGCCGACCGGCTCCTCGCCGGCGCCAACCGCGCCGACGATGTCGCCCTCCTCCTCATGCGCTACGACGGCATGGAGCTGCGCCCGCTCCGCGAGAGCTGGACGGTCTGGCGTGTCCCGGAGGCGGTCCGGCACGCCCGCCGCTTCACCAGGCGCACCCTGCGCGCCTGGGGCATGCGCGGCGACGCGGACGCCGCCCTCCTCGTCGTCTCCGAACTCGTCACCAACGCCCTCGTCCACACCGACGGACAGATCAGGCTCGACCTCACCCTCATCAACAACCGCTTCAGAATCGCGGTCGCCGACAACTCACCGCGCACCCCGATCAAGCCCACCAACATCGGCTGGGAGGCCACCGGCGGCCGCGGCATCCTCCTCGTCGAGGCGATGTCGGCGGCCTGGGGGACAGTGCCGGTCAGCGGCGGGAAGCAGGTGTGGAGCGAGATCATTCTCGACTGACACGCTCGCGGACCGATCCCCTCGCGAACCGTCTCCTTCGGCGGACCGATCTCTCTCCGCGGACCGGTCTCTCTCGGCGAACCGGTCTCCCTCGGCGGACCGATCTCCCTCGCGAAGGACACCCTTCGCGGAGTGACACCCCTCGTCGAGTGACACCCTGAGGGCGTGCGTCTGCTGCTGATGTCCGACACCCATCTCCCCAAGCGAGCCAAGGAGCTCCCCGCTCAGCTCCTCGCCGAAATTCCGCTCGCCGATGTCGTCATCCACGCGGGCGACTGGGTGGACACCGCCACCCTCGACCTCCTGGAAGCCCGCTCCCGCCGGCTCGTCGGCGTCCACGGCAACAACGACGGCCCGGCCCTGCGCGCCCGCCTCCCCGAGATCGCCCGCCTCGAACTGGACGGCCTGCGCCTCGGAGTCGTCCACGAGACGGGCGCCGCCCAGGGCCGCGAACTCCGCTGCGCCCAGCGCTTCCCCGACCTCGACGTCCTGGTCTTCGGCCACAGCCACATCCCCTGGGACACGACCACGGACACCGGCCTGCGCCTCCTCAACCCCGGCTCCCCGACCGACCGCCGTCGCCAGCCCCACTGCACCTACATGACGGCTCGGGTGACAGACGGCCGGGTGACGGACGTACGTCTTCACCAGCTGCCCCCGCGCAGTTGACGTCGTAGCTCCCCTTACGGAGCTTCTCCTCGTGGGGGATCGACGGGCCGGGGATGAATCGCCCCGCCCGTCGCCGTGAGCGGCTCTCCGCTGCCGCCCCAGCGCAGCGCCACGATCTCGGCGGCGACGGACACGGCCACCTCCTCGGGCGTACGGGCCCCGAGGTCGAGCCCGACCGGTGACCGCAGCCGGGACAGCTCGCTCTCGCCGAGCCCGGCTTCCACCAGCCGCCTCATCCGGTCGTCGTGGGTACGCCGGCTGCCCATCGCGCCGATGTACGCGGCCGGGCGGCGCAGTGCCTCCTCCAGCAGCGGCACGTCGAACTTCGGGTCATGGGTGAGGACGCAGATCACCGTGCGCGAGTCCGTCGTAGTACCGCCGAGGTAGCGGTGCGGCCAGTCGACGACGACCTCGACTCCCGCCGGGAACCGTTTCGGGGTGGCGAAGATCGGGCGGGCGTCGCAGACCGTGACGCGGTAGCCGAGGAAGACGCCGATGCGGGCCACGGCGGCGGCGTAGTCGATCGCGCCGAAGACCAGCATGCGGGGCGGGGGAGCGAAGGAGTGAAGGAAGACGCTGACGGCGTCCTCCCGGCGCTCACCGTCCGGGCCGTAGTGCCGCTGCCCGGTGGCCCCCTGGGCCAGTTCGCCTCGGGCGTCGGCCGTGACCGCCACGTCCAGGCCGGTCGACCCGAGCGAGCCGGCCACCTCGCCCGGCCACACCGCGAGCGTGGCCCCGCGGGAGGCCGGACCGTCGAGCACCGTCGCCACGGTCACCGGGCGGCCCGCGGCCACTGATTCGGCCACTGCCCCGAACGTGGGATCGTCCTCGCGGGTCACCCGGCGCACGAGGAGCGTGATCTCACCGCCGCAGGTCAGTCCCACGCCGAACGCGTCCTCGTCGCTGTACCCGAAGGTCTCCAGGCGTGCCTCTCCGGACGCCACCACCTCCTGGGCCAGCTCGAAGACCGCGCCCTCGACACAGCCGCCGGACACGCTGCCCACGGCTTCGTCACCGGGGCCCACGGCCATGGCCGCGCCCGGGTCGCGCGGCGCGCTGCGGCTGACGGCGACCACGGTGGCGAGCCCGAACGGGGATCCCGCCGCGTACCACCGATTGAGCGACGGGAGGATCTCACGCATCGCCGGCTCCCTTCGCCGCGGAGTGCACGTCTGGCGTCTCGGAATGGTCGCACTCCGCCCGTGACCAGGGCAGGAGCGCCACGCTCCTGATGAAGCGCACGGACGCCGGGCTTTAATCCGTTGCCGTCGCGCACGGCGATCTGCTGCACTGCTCGGGACCAGTTCACCGGGATCAAGGAGCAGCAATGCGCACTTCGTTCATGTCCACCCAGGAAGGAATGACTCCCACTCCAAAGGACATGACACCCGGTGCATATGCTCAACCTGGGAATTCTGGCGCACGTAGACGCCGGTAAGACAAGCCTGACCGAGCGGCTGCTGCACGCCGTCGGGGTCATCGACGAGATCGGCAGCGTCGACGACGGAAACACCCAGACCGATTCCCTCGCGCTGGAACGGCAGCGCGGTATCACGATCAAATCCGCCGTCGTCTCGTTCACGATCGACGACGTCACCGTGAATCTGATCGACACACCCGGACACCCGGACTTCATCGCCGAGGTGGAGCGGGTGCTGAGCGTGCTCGACGGCGCCGTACTCGTCGTCTCGGCGGTGGAGGGCGTACAGGCGCAGACCCGTGTGCTGATGCGGACGCTTCAGCGGCTGCGGATTCCCACGCTTGTCTTCGTGAACAAGATCGACCGTGCCGGAGCACAGTACGAGCGGGTACTGGAGCGGATCTCCGCGCGGCTCACTCCCGCGATCGTCCCGATGGGCGAGGTCGGCGAACAGGGCACGCGCGACGCCCACTTCGTTCCCTTCGGCGACGCCAAGCTCAGGGCGCCGCTGCTCGACCTGCTAGCCGAGCATGACGACGACCTGTTGGCCGCGTACGTCGAGGGCCGGGTCCCCGATGACCGGCTGCGCGCCGACCTTGCCCGGCAGACCGGGCAGGCCCTGGTGCACCCGGTGTACTTCGGCTCGGCCATGACGGGCGCAGGCATCGCGGAACTGATCAGCGGCATCAAGGAGTTGCTGCCCACCAGCGAGGGCGAGGGCGAGGGCGAGGGCCCGGTGTCGGGCACCGTCTTCAAGGTCGAGCGCGGCCCCGCGGGCGAGAAGATCGCGTACGTCCGGATGTTCTCCGGGGTCAAGCGAAACCGCGACCGGCTGGCCTTCCGCGACGGCGAGGAGGGGAAGGTCACCGCGATCAGCGTCTTCGACCGGGGTTCGGCCGTCCGGGAGACGTTCGTCGCCGCGGGGCGGATCGGCAAACTCTGGGGGCTCGCGGACATCCGGATCGGCGACACCATCGGCGTACCGCGGAAGTCGTCGGCGGGCGAGCACTTCTTCTCGCCGCCCACGCTGGAAACGGTGGTGGCCCCCTGCCGTCCGCACGACAAAGGGGCTCTGCACCTCGTGCTCACCCAACTCGCCGAGCAGGACCCGCTGATCAATCTGCGCCAGGACGAAGTGCGCAGGGAAACCTCGGTGTCGCTCTACGGCGAAGTGCAGAAAGAGGTCATCCAGGCGACGCTGGCCGAGGAATTCGGTATCGATGTCGTCTTCCGTGAGACGACACCGCTGTGCATCGAGCGGCCGGTCGGCACCGGGACGGCGGTCGAGTTCAACGGAAAGGATCCCAATCCCTTTCTCGCGACCGTGGGACTGCGCGTCGATCCGGCGCCCGTCGATTCCGGGGTGGAATTCCGTCTGGAGGTCGAACTCGGGGCGATGCCCTATGCGTTCTTCAAGGCGGTCGAGGACACCGTGCGGCAGACGCTGGAGCAGGGAATCCACGGATGGCGGGTCACCGACTGCACGGTCACCATGACGCATTCCGGCTACTCGCCACGGCAGAGCCATGCCCACCAGGGCTTCGACAAGAGCATGTCCAGCACCGGCGCCGACTTCCGGGGGCTGACGCCTCTCGTGGTGATGAGCGCGCTCCGGGAAGCGGGCACGCGGGTGTACGAGCCGATGCACCGGTTCCGCCTGGAGGCACCGGCGGACACCCTGGGCGCCGTGCTGCCGGTGCTCGCGAAGCAGCGGGCCGTCCCGCAGACCACGGAGATGCGTGGCGCGACGAGCGTTCTGGAGGGCCGTGTCCCGGTCGCAAGGGTGCATGAACTGGAGCAGCAGCTCCCGGGGTTGACGCGTGGCGAGGGCGAACTGGAGTGCGCCTTCGACCACTACGCGCCGGTCGTCCGCGGAACGGTACCGGACCGGCCGCGGACCGATCTCAACCCGCTCGACCGGAAGGAGTACCTGCTCAACGTGACGCGGCGGGTGTGAATGTGACCTGACGGGGGTTTGAACATGACGCACGTCCATCCGCGCGAGAAGGCGTCAAAGTGACGGGCGGAACAAGAAACTTACTCATGAGTCAGGGGGTGTTGACGGTCAGGCGTGCGCCCGCGCACTGTAATGAACATGTCGAAGTTACGTGCGCGTCTGCTCGGCGTCCTCGTGCTCCTCACCGGCTTCGTCACGGCGGCGGGCGTCCAGCCCGCCGCCGCGGCCCCACTCCCCGACTCCCTCTGGTTCGACGCTTCCGCGGCCGCCACCCTCACCGTCGAGGACGGCCACTTCACCGACGGACTGGGCCGCGAGGTCGTCCTGCGCGGCTACAACGTCTCCGGCGAAACGAAGCTGGAGGAGAACAACGGGCTGCCCTTCGCGTCGGTCGCCGACGCGAGGAAGTCGGCGACGGCGCTGCGCGCGCTCGGCGGCGGCAACTCCGTACGCTTCCTGCTCTCCTGGGCGCAGGCCGAACCCGTCCGCGGCCAGGTCGACACCACGTATCTCGCGGCGGCCACCGCCCAGATCGGCGCCTTCCTCGACGCGGGAATCCGCGTGTACCCGGACTTCCACCAGGACCTCTACTCCCGCTACCTCTTCAACCCGGGAAGCTGGTACACCGGCGACGGCGCCCCCAAGTGGGCCGTGGACGCCGGTGGTTACCCCCAGGAGTCGTGCGGGATATGCATCCTCTGGGGCCAGAACATCACCCAGAACGCGGCCGTGACACAGGCGTCGTACGACTTCTGGCACAACGAGTACGGCCTCCAGGACGCCTTCCTCACCACGGCCGAGGCGACCATGGCCTACGTCAGACAGCACCTCAGCACCGACCAGTTCGCGGGTGTCGTCGGCTTCGATCCCTTCAACGAGCCGCACGCCGGGACGTACGACTCCGGTCAGACCAGCCGCGCCTGGGAAAAGGACGTGCTCTGGCCCTTCTATGTGAGGTTCCGGGCCCGGATGGACGCGGCCGGCTGGCAGGACAAACCCGCCTTCGTCGAACCGAACCTCTTCTGGAACGCCAACATCGACTTCCAGAAGCAGGAGGGCGGACTGCTCGACGCGGGCACGCTGGGCTCGCGCTATGTCTTCAACACCCACTTCTACGACCAGAAGGCGATCTCGGGCATCTTCATGTGGGGCAAGGCTGAAGACGGCCAGTACGTTACCGACTTCGGGACGGTACGCGACCGCGCCTCGGCCGCCGGTACGACGGCGATACTCAGCGAGTTCGGCCACCCGCTGGCCGGATCGGTCGCGGACAAGGCGCCGACGGTCCTCAAGGCGATGTATCAGGCCCTCGACTCCCGCCAGAAGGGCGCCACTTGGTGGTCGGACCCGGCTGCCTCCGGCCCGGTCCTGTCCGGCAGCCAGTGGCAATGGGACATCTACAACGGCCGCCACCACGAGCTGATGAACGACAACCCCGACAGGGTCATGACCACCGGCGACGCCTGGAACGACGAGGACCTCTCCGCCGTACGCCTCGACGACACGGGGACGGCCGTACTGCGCCAGGACGCCCGTCTGCTGGACCGCGTCTACCCCAGCGCCACCGCGGGCACGGCAGTCGCCTTCACCTACGAGGACCGCTCCCGGGACGGCACCACGACGCTGACCTGGAACCCGGTCCCGAGCACTCTGCCCAACGTCTCCCAGCTCGTGGGGTCGGGCCAGTACAGCCTGCTGGTCTGGCGCTCCGACGGCACGAACACTCCCACGGAACTCCATCTCCCGGCGTCCTTCCCGACGTCGTCCACCACGGTCGTCTCCGACCTCGGCACGACGGCGACCCCACCCCCGTACACCACGACAACCCCGATCGCCGTGGCCCTCGAACCGGGCGGCACGGGGAGCCGCCGCCTCCTGCTCACCGCTCCCGGCTCGGGGACGCCGCACTACGCACTGGTCACGAACGCGGCGACCGCTCCGTCCGCCGGTCTGCTGAGCGCGGCCCGGACCGAGCTGGCCTCATGGGCCGCGGCGGAGTTCGGCTGACCGACCGGCCCGACCGGTTCGCCGCCCGCCTGCCGCTCCCTGACCGACTGGAGCGGGGGCGGGCGGACGCGTCAGGAGTTGTTAATCAGGCAACTGCCTGATTAATGTGATGGTGCCTCGCCGAGCTCAGGAGGTTCCATGGCGACCAGGCGCGGTGCACAGGCACAGCGTGGGCCGGGCCGACCGCCGGCCGACGCGCCGCTGCCCGACCTGGGGGAGATCCATCAGCGTGGCCTGGAGGCGTTCGCCGAACTGGGCTACGAGGCGGTGTCCGTCCGGCAGCTGAACGAGCGCCTCGGCATGGGGCACACCTTCATCCACGACCGGTACGGATCCAAGGAAGTCTTCTGGCGGGAGGTCATGGAAACCGCCATCCGCGACACGACCGACGAGGTCATGGCGGCCCTTGCCGAGCAGGCGCCCGTCGACGACCTCGCCCTGCTGATCGCCGGCGTACGGGCCTTCCACCAGGCCGCCGCCCGCCGTCCCCACCTCTCGCGGGTCATCGACTACGAAGCCGGCCGCGACTCACCGCGCCTGGCCCACCTCTACACGCTGATGAGCCCGCTCAACGACATGGGGCGGCCGGCCTTCGACCGGCTCGTGCGGGAGGGGACGCTGCGAGACATCCCCTGGTACCTGTTCCACTTCGCCGTCACGAAGCCGATGGCCATGTACAGCCAGGCACCGCTGGCGCGGATGTTCGGCCGGCCCGACGACGCCGATGACCACACCCTGATGAGCACGCTGGTCCTGGGCGGCCTGCTCACGCGCGACAACCCGACAGAAGCCGGAGTTCCCCGATGACCGCCGTCCCCCGCTCCAAAACGGACACCACGGTGTTGATCCTCACCGCCGTTGTTCTCCTCGGGCAGCTCCTGGCGGCCTTTGTGCACGGCCTGACGATGCTGGTGATCGTGGTGCAGGTCGGCTTCGTGTTCCTGCACGGGGCGCAGCGCTACGGCCGGCGCGCGATCGGGGTCTTCGTCGTCGGCGGACTCGTGATCAGCAACGCCCTGGAGAACCTCAGCATCCAGACCGGCTTCCCGTTCGGCCACTACCACTACACCGGCGACGGCAAGATCTTCCAGGTCCCGTGGTTCATCGGCCCGGCCTACCTGGCCACCGGCTACCTCGCCTGGATCGTCGCCACCGTGCTGCTCGACGACGTACGCCGCGACTCGACCTGGCTGACCACCATCGGGACCCCGGTCGTCGCCGCGTTCGCGATGACCGCCTGGGACCTTGCCATGGACCCCTCGTTCTCGACGATCGAGGGCCACTGGGTGTGGGAGAACGGCGGCGGATTCTTCGGGGTCCCGCTGGGCAACTTCCTCGGCTGGACCTTCACCGTCTACCTGTTCATGCAGGTCTTCGCTCTCTACGTGCGCCGCCGCGGCCCGCTGCCGACGGCACAGTCGGCGCTGTCCGAGTCGACCACGGCCAGTGACCTTCAGGGCGTACTCCTCTACGCGGCGACGACCATCTCGTTCTTCACCGACTTCGTCACCGGCAGGCACACCACGGTCACCGACGCTGCCGGTGTGACCTGGCGCACCGCCGACATCCACGAGTCGTCGGTCCTGCTCACCGTCTACGGCATGTGCTTCATGGCCCTCCTTGCCCTGCTGCGCATCGCCCAGCGACGCACCACGGCCGCGACCTCGGCACCGGCGGCAAGCGCGGTCGAGCGGGCGGAGCCCAAGCCCTCGGCACGCTCGTCCGCCTAGGGGAAGGACGGCGGGCCGTGGCCGTCGGCCCGCCGGTTCACCATGGCGGGAGTTACCGGGTGACGAATGCGATGACCGTCTCGCGGTAGAGGTCGGGCTGTTCGGCGTCGATGATGTGGCCGGCGCCGGTGATGGTGCGGAGCGTGGAGTTCGGCAGGACGTCGTCGTACTCCTGGGCGATGCCGGGGTTCTTGTAGTCGCAGGCGCCGCGCAGGATCAGTACCGGGACGTCGTCGGTGCGGCGCAGGGCGGGGCGGGGGTCGGGGACCTTCAGCTGGTCGGCGGAGGTGAGCTGATTGGAGTAGAAGCCGGGCAGCGAGGCCGGGAGGTCCTTCAGCGGGCGGTCCGGATGGCAGGTCGCGGCCGGGGCGGCGACGGCCAGGAGCTTCGCGAAGACCGGATCGAGCTCGGCGTCCGGGACCAGCGCGTGCGCGGCGCGCGGATCGGCCGCCATCAGCAGCGACCAGGCCGCCAGCCGGGGGCTCGCCTCCAGAGCGTCGATCTCACGTACCTGGGCGGGGGTCAGACGGTCCCAGATCTCGCCCTCCTCGCGGTCCTGCCAGGCCGGGGCCCACAGGACGCCGGGCGAGGTGAGCACCATCCGGGCCACCCTGTCCGGGTGGGCGGCCAGATACTCGGCGGCGAGCGTCGCACCCCAGGACGCGCCGAGCAGCACGACCTGGTCGGCGCCGATCCGGGCCCGTACGGCCTCCAGATCGGCGACCTGCCGGGCGACGGTGTACCCCGTCGGATCGGCCAGCCGGGTCGAACGGCCCGAGCCCAACTGGTCGTATGAGTACACGTCGTACCCGCGCGCCGCGAGGGTCCGCTCAAGGGGGTCCGGCCCGTCGCCCGGTGTACCGGGACCGCCGTGCAGCACGACCACCGGTGTGGAACTGGGGGTGCCCTGGGCAGGCTGGAGGGTGTAAGCGAGACGGGAGCCCGTCGGCAGGTCCCAGTATCCGGTCGGTTCGGAGCGGGGCGTCGGGACGGTCTCGTCCAGTGGCTGAAAGACCGTCAGGAAGGCGGCCAGCGAGGCGAGGACAGTCACCGCGGCCGTCACGATCACGGTGACACCACGGCGGCGTACACCCGCGTACACCGGCAGCGCGCAGCCCACGACCAGTGCGGCCAGCCCGGCCGCGATCATCAGGGCGACATGGGCCGTGACCGTGGCGGTCGCGAGAAAGGCCGCGACCGCCGCGACCGGTCCCAGCAGGACGCCGAGCGGCGTCAACAGGATGGCGCGCAGGAGGTGCCGCTTGGGAGCCACCTGCGTTGTCTCGTACGGAAGTTGAGTGGTCGTCATGCGACGATGCTCGGCCCGGGGCGGTGGGCGCGGCGTCCTCCGGGACGGGAGCGAGGGTCCCCGTCGCGGTGGATCCGATGTCCACCGTGAGGGGGACGGCCGGGGACGGCTCTGCACGTAGCTTGTCATCCGTGGGGGAGATACGCGTGGAGGACAGAGGTACGCGGTGGCGGCCCTCCGGCCGAGGCGGGGAGTTGCGTACGCGATGGCGGTTTGGCCGGGGTGGTGAGTTGCGCACGCGGTGGCTCGCCGACCGGGGTGGTGAGTTGCGCACGCGGTGGCGGTCCGACCGGCCTGTCGAGCGTGGGCCGTTGTGGGTTGTGCTCGACGTGGTGGTCGCGTACCTCTCGGCGGTGATCGCCATCGGGCCGTCCGATCACACCGCCTCGGTGTGGAGTGGTTCCGCCGTCGAACGCGGCTGCGCCGTGGTGTGGTTCGCCGCGATCGCCGGACGCCGGTACGCGCCGGGGTGCGTGCTGTGGGCGGGCGCCGTGGCCACCGTGGCGGCGACCGCGTCCGGCGCCCAGGTCACCAACGTCTCACTGGCCACCGCGCTCGCGCTGACCCTGGTGGTCCAGAGCCGCCCGCCTCAACGGGCTCTGGAAGTGGCCGTGTTGCCGCTCGCCGTCACCCTGGCCGCCCTCGCCGGTGACTCGGACGCGTTTGTCCCCGCCGTCGCCGTACACACGGTGGCCTGGCTCGTCGGCCGGGCCGGACGTTCACGCCGGGAGACGGAGGAGGCCCTGCGGGCCCGCGACAGCGAACGGGCCGTGGCCGCCGAACGTACGTGGATGGCAAGGGAGTTGCACGACGCCGTCGGACACGCGGTGACCGTGATGGTGACCCACGCGGGCGCGGCCCGCCTCACCCTGGGGGACGAACGGTCGCCGGTGCGGGAGGCGTTGTCCCGCATCGAGGAGGTCGGCCGGGGCGCCATGACCGACCTGGACCGGGTCCTCGGGCTGCTCACCGACACCCATGACTGCGAGGCGACGCTCCGTGCCCTGGTCGCCCAGTTGCCGCCCGGTGTGACGGCCGAGTTGCGGCTGCCTGCACCGGCCGCGCTCGGCGACCTGGCTCCGGCCGTCGCGGAGACCGTCCGCAGGGTGGTCCAGGAGTCGCTGACCAATGTCGTACGGCATGCGCGGCCCGCACACGCGGTCGTCGGGGTCGACGTCGTCGCCGGTGAAGTACGGGTCACGGTGACCGATGACGGGACGGGCACCCAGGCGGCTCCCTTCTCGGGAGGGCGAGGCCTGATCGGTATGCGGGAGCGCGTCACTCGGCTGGGCGGGAGCTTCGACGCCGGTCCCGCCGAAGCCGGCGGCTGGCAGGTCACCGCCCTCGTCCCCCTGAAGGAGCTGCCGTGAACAGCGTCGTGCCCACCAGGAATCGGGAGTTGTCGTGATCCGTGTCCTCCTCGCCGACGACGAGGACCTCATGCGGGCCGGGCTGCGGATGATGCTGCAGACCCAGTCGGACCTCACCGTGGTCGGAGAGGCGGCCGACGGCCGGGAGGCCGTGCGACTGGCGGGTGTCACCGCGCCGGACGTCGTCCTCATGGACATCCGGATGCCGCTCCTCGACGGAGTCGCGGCGACCCGCGCCATTGTGGACGCGGCGGTGAACGGCCGGCCCAAGGTGCTCGTGCTGACGACCTTCGAGCTGGACGAGTACGTCTTCGCGGCCGTCCGCGCGGGCGCGGGCGGCTTTCTGCTCAAGCGCAGTCCGCCCGAGACCCTGATCGAGGGCATCCGCACCCTCGCCGCGGGCGACGCCCTCCTCGGCCCCTCGGTCACCCGACGGCTGCTTGCCGAGTTCGCCCGCTCGACGCCCGCCGCACCCCCACCGGAAGTGGCCCAGCGACTGTCCCGGCTGACCGACCGCGAACGCGAGGTGCTCCTTCTCCTCGGCCGCGGACTGTCCAACGCGGAGATCGCCGCCCGCCTGTACGTAGGAGAAGCCACCGTGAAGACACACGTGGGCAGGGTCCTGGACAAACTCGCCCTGCGCGACCGCGTCCACGCGGTGGTCTTCGCCTTCGACCACGGCCTGGTCCGGCCTGGCGGTTAGCCGGTCAGAGGCCGAGTTGGCGTTCGGCCGCTGTGACGGTCTGTTCCAGCAGGACCGCGATCGTCATGGGGCCGACGCCGCCGGGCACGGGGGTGATCAGCGAGGCCTGCTCGCGGGCGGTGTCGAAGTCGACGTCGCCGATGTTCCCGGGGTTGTAGCCCGCGTCGATGACGACGGCTCCCGGTTTGATGTCCTCGCCGTGGATCAGCCGGGGCCGCCCGACCGCGGCCACCACGATGTCCGCCTCGCGCACCACCGAGGACAGATCGGTCGTACGCGAGTGGCAGTACGTCACCGTCGCGTCCCGGCCGAGCAGCAGCATGCCGACGGGCTTGCCGAGGATCGCGCTGCGGCCCACGACCACGGCGCGTTTGCCGGCCGGGTCCACGTCGTACTCGTCGAGGAGCCGGATGATGCCGCCGGGGGTGCAGGACACGAAGCCCGGCAGCCCGAAGCTCATCGCCGAGTACGAGCTCAGCGTCACCCCGTCGACGTCCTTCTCCGGCGCGATGGCCTCGAACGCGGCCCGCTCGTCGATGTGCGGGCCGACCGGGTGCTGGAGCAGGATGCCGTGCACGGCGGGGTCGGCGGACAGTTTGCCCAGTGTGTCGACCAGTTCGCCGGTCGTTGTGCCGGCGGGCAGGGCGACGTGCCGCGACTCGATGCCGGCCTTGCGGCTGCGGTTCTGCTTCATCCGGACGTAGGTGACGGAGGCCGGATCCTCGCCGACCAGCACCGTCGCCAGACACGGCGAGGCACCGGTGCGTTCCTTGACATGGGCCGCGCGCTTCGCGGTCTCCTCGACGATGCGGCGCGCGAGACCGGCGCCGTCCATGAGCCGGGCCTGGGACATGAGCTGCTCCTGAGCGTCACTGACACGATCGCCCAGGCGCGCGGCAAAGACCCTTTCGTCAGACCGCTCCCCGGTGGTACTCCACCTCAGCGCCAGTCACGGTCCGTCGGCCAGCGTAGTTCAGCGAGGCCGGATCCGGCGTGGCCGGGGTGTGGGATTACGTGCGCCCCGCAGGGCTGAGCGCAGGACGCAAGCGGATACCCGTACCCCCGCCGCGGACAATGGCCGGGGCCACCGACTCCGGTGTGCCCGTGACCGGCCCGTCCCCGCACTCGCCGAGAAGGTCCAGGTCAGATGTGAACTGATCCGGACCTTCGGCAGCCAGGTCCTTCCTACTCGTCCCATGCCTGCAGCAGTGTGTGTTCGACGATCTTGCCGTCGCGCAGCGACATCATCGAGCTGGTCAGTACCTTCACGCCGTCCGGGTACTGGCAGGACTCGGTGAAGGCGACGTGGTTGCCGTCGACGACGCACTGTTCCAGCTTGTGGGTCATGTCCCGGCTGTACACGTCGTTGAGCATGTCCGCGATCTCGCCGCGACCGTGCTTGACCATCGGATGGCTGGGCTGGGTGTTGTGGTCGACGACACGGACCTCCGCGTCGTCCGCGTAGAGCGACAGCAGATCTGCCGCGTTCCGTCCTTCTATGCCCCGGCGTAGCGCTTCGGTGTCGAATGCCGGGCCTGCCGCGGTGCCCATGATGACCTCCTTGCAAGGCCGCGGCCCAGCAAGGAGCGGGCCGCGAGGGGCCTCTCCTTCGAGAGTCCTCCGTCCCGGGGCGCCCGGCAAGCCCAGCAAGGACTGTGAGCCTCACGGGTGAGCGGAGCGCAACGGCCGTGTCCGCCCGGGGCCCGCAGCCGTTGCTGAAAGCATGATCTCAACACGACGTATTGCCGCCGCCGTTGGTCTCGCCGTCGGTGTCACGGGCCTTGCCGCGCCGATGGCGAGCGCCGCCGTCTCCGAGGCGCCGAAGCCGCTGAACCCCATCACCGAGCTCGACAAGCTCGCGGTGAGCGAAATTCCCGCGGAGTACCAGGCCGCACTCCCGAAGGTCTCCAGCCAGCTGGCCGGGCTCAACGGTCTGAACGAGGGCCTCAACGAGATGCACCAGGTGACCGATCTGGTCGCTCCGGTCACCAGCGTGCTCCCCGCCATTCAGCCGTAGTCCTCCGGCGCTCGACAGCTTCCGCTGCCCCCGGCACCCTGGTGCCGGGGGCAGACGCGTTTGCCCTTGACTTTCACCGAGCCTGGTCCGAGCATCCTACCTAGTAGGTTGGTGAAGTAGGATTCACGTGGCGAACAAGTGTTGCCGCTGTGAGCTCTCTACTGATGTTGTTGACAACCGCGTACCGCTGTCGCTACGTACCGGAGGAACCCGCCATGGCCATCACCCGTGAACTGTTCATCGGCGGCAAGGACGTGCCGGCCGCCTCCGGCCGCACCGCCGAGGACATCAATCCCTACACCGGCGAGGTGTACGCCACCATCGCGGCCGCCGGTCCCGAGGACGTCGCCCGCGCCGTGGACGCCGCCGACGCGGCGTTCGCCGACTGGGCCGCGCTCGCGCCCTTTGCACGCCGGGCGATCTTCCTCAAGGCCGCCGACCTCCTCGACGCCAAGGCGGAGGAAGTGGCCGAGCTGATGGCGCACGAGGCGGGCGGCACCCGCCCGTGGGCGTACTTCAACGTGGGTCTCGCCGCGAACATCCTGCGCGAGGCGGCCGCCGCGATCACCGCCCCGCGCGGCGAGGTGCTCAGCGCCCAGGAGGCGGGCGCGCTCGGCCTCGCGATCCGCGAACCGCTGGGCGTCGTCGCCGCCTTCGCGCCCTGGAACGCGCCCGTCATCCTCGGCGTACGGGCCGTCGCGGCCCCCCTCGCCGCGGGCAACACCGTCGTCGTCAAGCCCAGCGAGGACGCGCCGATAGCGTGCGCGCTGCTCGTCGCCGACGTACTGCGCGAGGCCGGGCTGCCGGACGGTGTGCTGAACGTGGTCACGAACGCCCGTGAGGACGCGGCCGAGATCGCCGAGGTGCTGATAGCCGACCCGCGCGTCCGCGCCGTCAACTTCACCGGGTCCACCGGCGTCGGCCGGATCATCGGCACGCACGCGGCCACGCATCTCAAGCCCGCTGTACTGGAGTTGGGCGGCAAGAACGCGGTCGTCGTGCTCGACGACGCCGATGTGGACTACGCGGTCGACGCCGTCACCTTCAGCGTGTTCATGAACTCCGGCCAGATCTGCATGTCCGGCGACCGGATCCTCGTACACGAGTCGCTCGCCGAGGAGTTCACGCGGAAGTTCGCCGCGAAGGTCGCCCAGCTCCAGGCCGGCGACCCCGCCCACCCGCACACGGTGGTCGGTCCGCTGGTCAGTGCCGCATCCGCACAGCGGGTCGCGGGGCTGATCAAGGATGCGGTGGCCAAGGGCGCCACGGTCCTCACCGGTGGCGGGGAGCCCGAGGGCGCGGTGCACCCGGCGACCGTCCTCACCCATGTCACCAAGGACGCGGACATTTACTACGCGGAGGCGTTCGGCCCGGTCTGTGTGATCGAGACCTTCGCCGACGACAGCGCCGCCGTCGCCGTGGCCAACGACACCGACAATGGTCTGACCTGCGGAGTCATCACCGAGAACGCCACGCACGGGCTGGCCGTCGCCCGCCGGATCCGCACCGGCATCGTGCACATCAACGACCAGTCCGTCGCCGACGAGCCGCACGCGCCCTTCGGCGGCGTCAAGGCCTCCGGCTACGGGCGCTTCGGCGGTCGCTGGGGCCTGGAGGCGTTCTCCAACACCCGCTGGGTGACCATCGCCACGCAGCAGGCGCACTTCCCGTTCTAGACGGGGGAGGGGAAGCCCCCGGGCAGGTGCACCGGGGGCTGAGCCGGCCGGTCAGCCGACGGTGGCGAGGAACTGCGTGGCCGCCAGTTCCGCGTAGAGCGGGTCCCCGGCCACCAGTTCGCGATGGGTACCCACGGCGCGGACGCGGCCCGCGTCCATGACGACGATCCGGTCGGCCATGGTGACGGTGGACAGCCGGTGCGCCACCACGAGGACCGTCGTCGTACGGGCGACATCGGCGACCGTGTCGCGCAGCGCGGCCTCGTTCACCGCGTCGAGCTGCGACGTCGCCTCGTCGAGGAGCAGCAGGCGGGGGTGGCGCAGCAGGGCGCGGGCGATGGCGACGCGCTGACGCTCACCGCCGGACAGCTTGGTGCCGCGATGGCCGACCAGGGTGTCCAGGCCGCGCGGCAACCGGGCGACGAGCCCGTCCAGACGCGTCGTCTTCAGCACGCGGGTGACATCGGTGTCGTCGGCGTCCGGGTTGCCGAGCAGCAGGTTGTCCAGCAGGGAGCCCGACAGGACGGGCGCGTCCTGCTCCACGTAACCGATCGAGGACCGGAGCTCGGGCAGATCCCATTCCTCCAGGCCGCGCCCGTCGAGGGTGATGACGCCCGCCTCGGGGTCGTAGAACCGCTCGATGAGCGAGAAGACGGTCGTCTTTCCCGCGCCGGAGGGTCCGACGAACGCTGTCATGCCGCGGGCCGGGACGGCGAACGTCACCCCGTGGTGGACGTACGGCAGATCGTCGGCGTACCGGAAGCGCACGTCGTCGAAGACGAGGGCGGCCGGTTCGGCGCTCGGGGACGGCAGCGGCGCGGGCAGGGCGGCAGGTTCGGCGGGGAGCCGCAGAGCCTCCTGGATACGGGCGAGCGCGCCGGCGCCGGTCTGGTACTGCGTGATCGCACCGACGAGCTGCTGGATCGGTGACATCAGATAGAAGACGTAGAGGAGGAACGCGACGAGCGTGCCGACGTCGATGGCGCCGGTCGCGACACGGGCGCCGCCCACCGCGAGCACCGTGATGAACGCGATCTGCATCGCCAGACCGGCCGTGTTGCCCGCGGCGGCCGACCACTTGGCGGCGTGCACGCTCTGCCGCCACGACTCCTCTGCGGCCGCGTGGATGGCCTGCTCCTCGCGGCTCTCGGCGCCGGAGGCCTTGATGGTGCGGAGCGCGCCGAGGATCCGCTCCAGCGAGGCGCCCATCACGCCGACCGCGTCCTGCGCCCGCTTGCTCGCCCGGTTGATGCGCGGCACGATCACGCCGAGAACGGTGCCCGCGCACAGGATGACGGCCAGGGTGACGCCGAGGAGCACAGGGTCGACCAGGCCCATCATCACCACCGTCGCGACGAGGGTGAGCCCTCCGGTGCCGAAGCCGACCAGTGAATCGGTCGTGACCTCACGCAGCAGAGTCGTGTCGGAGGTGATCCGGGCCATCAGGTCGCCCGGCTCGCTGCGGTCCACCGCCGGTATGCGCAGCCGCAGCAGATACGACGACAGGGCGCGCCGCGCGCCGAGCACCACCGACTCGGCGGTGCGCCGCAGAACGTACGAGCCCGTCGCGCCCACCGCGGCGTTGGTCACCACCAGCGCCGCCATGCCGAGCAGCGCCCCCGTGATCGGGCGGTCGTGCGACAGATCGTCGATGAGTCCGCGCGCCACCAGCGGCAGCACCAGCCCCGTGGCCCCGGTCGCGAGGGCCAGCAGCCCACCCGCAAGGAGCGCCCATCGATGCGGTCGTACGTACCCGAACAGCAGGCGCCACGCGGGTGCCTCGGGTTTGGCTGCGCTAGTGCTCACGGCGCTCCTTGTGAGGGGTCTGTGCGGAGCATTCAGGCTACGTCGGTGAGAGGGATGGGCGTTGCCTGCGGCCTCTGGACGGCGTCAAGGAAGAAGGCCGGAGAGAAAGACCAAGGAAGGGAAATTGCCTGCCGGGCAACGAGTGAGGTTTTGGTAACACCGCTTTGTTCCGGATGAAGCGATCCGGTAATCGGGCGTGGCTGAAGTGGTTCTCACAAGCCGCGGCGAGGTGCGAGACCGGAGACGGTCGTCCCCGACAACCTCGCCCCGCGCATGGAGGATTTCATGCCTGAGCTGTACGGAGCCCATTATCCGGTGGCGGTCGTCGGTGGTGGCCAGGCGGGACTTTCCGTCAGTCACTGTCTTCGTGAGCGTCGTATCGAACATGTGGTGATCGAGGCGAACAGGGTCGGCCACGAATGGCGTGAGCGGCGCTGGGACTCCTTCTGCCTGGTCACTCCCAACTGGCAGTGCAGACTGCCCGGTCACCCCTACGCGGGGCCCGATCCGGACGGGTTCATGGTGCGTGCGGAGATCGTGCGCTACCTGGAGGAGTACGTCGCCCGCTTCCAGCCTCCGCTGGTCGAGGGCGTGTCCGTCACCGGGCTGCGCCGCTCCCCGAGCGGTGTTTTCGAACTGGCCACCAGTGCGGGGGAGTTCACCGCCGATCAGGTGGTGATCGCCACCGGTCCTTACCACACCCCTGCCGTCCCGCGGATGGCGGAGCGGCTGCCCGGCAGGGTCGAGCAGGTCCACTCCTCCCGCTACCGCAACCCGGCTCAACTCCCCGACGGGGCCGTGCTGGTGGTCGGCACCGGACAGTCCGGCTGCCAGATAGCCGAGGACCTGCACCTCGCCGGGCGCCAGGTCCACCTGGCCGTCGGCAGCGCACCCCGGGTCGCCCGCTTCTACCGCGGCCGGGACTGCGTGGCCTGGCTCGACGAGATGGGCCACTACGCGAAGGGCATCGACCACTTCGACGACGCGGCCGCCGTCCGGATGCGCGTCAACCACTACGTCACCGGACGCGACGGCGGCAGGGACATCGACCTCCGTGCCTTCGCCCGCGACGGAATGCGCCTGTACGGGCGGCTGACCGGCATCGACGGCGGAAACCTGGAGTTCGCCGACGACCTCAAGGTCAACCTCGACCGGGCGGACGCCGTGGCCGAGGGCATCAAGGACGCCATCGACGCGCACATCACGGCGCGCGGCCTCCCTGCGCCGGAAGAGGCCCGCTACGTACCCGTGTGGGAGCCCGCTGAGCAGCCGGCCGCGCTAGACCTGGCCGAGGCCGGGATCACCTCCGTCATCTGGTCCACCGGCTTCACCCGCGACCACCGGTGGATCGAGATACCCGTCTTCGACGGCCGCGGTTACCCGATGCACTGGAGAGGCGTCACCAGCACCCCGGGCCTGTACTTCCTGGGCCTGCCCTGGCAGTTCTCGTGGGGCTCGGGGCGCTTCGAAGCCGTCGGCAGGGACGCCGAGTTCCTTGCGAACCACATCGACGCCTCGCGCCGCCTCGCCGATGTCTGCGGCACCCTCACCGGCGCCCCCACCGAGCTCGCCTCCGCCCTCCCCGTCGGCTGAAAGCACGGACATGGTCTTCGACGCACACCGCCACATCGGTGTCCTCCCCGCGTACCCCTTCTACGGCGGACCGCCCGTCAACCCGGACACCACCGCCCGCGCCACCGTCAAGCAGCTCCTCGCCGACCTCGACGCCGAAGGCACCGAACGCGCCCTCGTCCTCCCCAACTACGGCGTTCCCGACCCCGACATCGCCTTCTCCTTCAACGAGTTGGCCGTCGAAGCCGCCCAGACCGACGACCGCATCAGGGCGGGCCTGTGGGTCTCCCCGCGCCCCGCGGACGAGCACCGCACCGCGCACGCCCTCGCCCTGGCCCGCGAGGACGGCGTACGTGCCCTCAAGCTCAGCTTCCTGCTCGGCGGCCGCCCCACCGACCCCGAATGCCGCCCGCTCCTCGACCGGATCTTCCACGAGGCCGCGCGCCTGGACCTCGTGGTGCATGTGCACACCTCGCCCGGCGCCGCCTCCGACATCGACGAGGTGGGCCACCTCGTCGACTGGTACGCCGATCAAGTCGCCGTCCATCTCGTGCACTTCGGCGGCGGGATGAGTGGCCACATCAAGCTCGTGGGCTCCCGCTTCTTCGACTGGATCGAGTCGGGCAAGCGCGTCTACACCGACCTCTCCTGGGCCATCGGCTTCGCCCCGTACTGGCTGGCCCGGGAGATCGAGCACCGCGGTATCGGCCACGACCGGGTGCTCTTCGCCAGCGACCAGCCCTGGGGCGACTTCGCGGGCGAGTACGCCCGGATGACCGCCGCGGCCGGCGGCGGCGAACTCGGCGAGCGGGTCTTCCGGGACACGTTCGCCACGCTCTACGACTGACCCCTCTCTCACCTCTCTCACCCACGCGTTCAAGGAGACAGACATGTCAGAGACCGTCGAACTCAGCGAGATCGAGCAGAAGTCCCTCACCGAGATCCCGCACCCCTCCCTCCCCGAGGGCACCAGCATCTACGGCGACACCAAGGTCTTCCCCGACTACAAGGCCGAGGACGGCGAGACGTACTTCACCCTCGTCCACGGCATCGCCCACGAGTCATCGGTCTCCTTCGTCGCCGTCCTCCAGGCGACCCGCGCCCTGCGCAAGGGCTTCGAGACCGCCATCTACTTCTACGGCCCCGGCTCGCTGAACTGCCTTGCCACCCGCGGCTTTCCGACCGTCGGCAACTCCGCCTTCCCGGGCGAGCACAACATCAACAACCAGCTCAAGACCTTCCTCGGAGAAGGCGGCAAGGTCTACTGCTGCCGCTTCGGGCTCTCCCTGCACGGAGCCCGCGAGGAGGACCTCATCGAGGGCGTCATCCCGACCCACCCGCTCGACGTCCAGGACGCGCTGATCCACTACGCGCGCAAGGGCGCCATCATCAACTCGACCTACCAGCTCTGAGGGGCAAGCCGTGAGCGTTGGCACCGACACACAGACGAGGGGGACGGGTCCGGTCGACGTCCGGATCACGACTCGCGCCGAACTCGCCCTCCACGGAGTCCGGTTGGAGGCACCGGTACGGCGTCCGGACGGCGCCGGACCCAGCGACGACGGGCACGTCCTTGTCGACGGTGCCAACGCGGCGCTGCCCCGCAACCCCGACAGCCCCTACTCGGTCCGGGACGGCCGCGTATGGCTCGGCGACGACGACACAGGGCTGACCCTGACCGCCGTCAAGCGTCCCAGGTTCTACGACCTGACCACCGCCGACGGCACCCCGTACGAGCACATCGCCCGCCTCCACGGCGCCGACGTCCTCGCCACGACCGTCGTACAGACCTGTATCCGCTACGCCGAGTCCGACCGCTGCCGCTTCTGCACCATCGAGGAGTCCCTGCGCTCCGGTGCGACGGTCGCCGCCAAGACCCCGGCCCAACTCGCCGAAGTCGCCGAGGCGGCCGTCCGGTTGGACGGTGTGCGGCAGATGGTCATGACCACCGGCACGACGACAGGGCCGGACCGGGGCGCCCGAAATCTCGTACGGTCCGTGCGCGCCGTCCTCGAAGCCGTGCCGGGACTCCCCGTCCAGGTGCAGTGCGAACCACCCGGCGACCTGGGGTGGATCCGTGAACTGCACGACGCCGGGGCGACGGCCATCGGCATCCATGTCGAGTCCCTCGACGACGCGGTACGGCGGCGCTGGATGCCCGGAAAGTCGACCGTGCCCCTGGAGGAGTACGAGGCCGCGTGGGACGAGGCGGTCCGGGTGTTCGGACCCAACCGCGTCTCCACGTACCTGCTCGTCGGTCTCGGTGAGGATCCCGATGAACTTATCGCAGGTGCGGGGGAGTTGATCGACCGAGGGGTCTATCCCTTCGTCGTCCCCTTCCGCCCGATGGGCGGCACGCTGGCCGCCCGCGACGGCGCCGAGGCCCCGGGCGCCGCGCTGCTGCAGTACGTCACCGAGGGCGTCGCGGCGAAACTGCGCGCGGCGGACATGAACGGCGCGGACCAGAAGGCCGGTTGTGCGGCCTGTGGGGCGTGCAGTGTGCTCCGGACGGCGGGTGGGTGAGCGTGTACCTCGACGGAGCGACGACGACCGTGCCCGCGGTGGTGGAGAGCGCGGAGGACATCCTCGCGCTGCTCGGCGACCGCAGCACACTCGCACGGCGGCCCGGCTTTCACATCGAAGAGGCGTCAGGTAAAGGCGAGTTGAGTACCTATGCGCGGTTGCGCCGGGACACCTTCGTCCATGAACAGGGGCTCTTCGCGGGTCATGACCTCGATGACCGCGACGACGACCCCCGCACCCTGGTCCTGGTCGCCAAGGACCGTTCCGGTGCCGTTGTCGGAGGGGTGCGGCTCGGTCCGGTGGACGACGGTCCGGACATCGGCTGGTGGGCGGGCGGCCGGCTGGTCGTCGCGCCCGGCGCCAGAGGCCCGCAGGGGATCGGCGCCGCCCTGGTGCGGGCCGCCTGCGCGCGGGCTGAGGCCGAGGGTGTCCTGCGTTTCGACGCCACCGTCCAGGTCCGAAACCGACTGCTGTTCAAGCGACTTGGCTGGCAGTTCGTCAGGGAGGTCGTGGTCGCCGGGCGTCCGCATGCCCTCATGCGGTGGCCGATCGGACGCATCGCCGCGCAGGCCGAGTCCACCAAGGCCCCGCTCGGCTCCCTGCTCCGCGCACTGACCCCGGCGCCCTTCGGCTACGTGGGCGACGACGGCGCACCCCTCGCCGGTACGGATGTGATCGCCGCCTGCGACGCGATCGTGCCGTCCATGGTCGAGCGGGACCCCGACTGGGCGGGCTGGTGCTCGGTCCTGGTCAACGTCAACGACCTTGCGGCGATGGGTGCTTCACCCGTCGGGCTGCTCGACGCGGTGGGCGCGAAAGACGCCTGGCACGCGTCCCGGATCCTCGCCGGGCTCGGCCGGGCGGCGCGGGCGTACGGTGTTCCGGTGCTCGGTGGCCACACCCAACTCGGCGTGCCCGCCGCCCTGTCCGTGACCGCGCTCGGCCGCACCGACCACCCGGTGCCGGGCGGCGGCGGGCGCCCGGGGCACGCGGTGCGGCTCACCGCGGACCTGGGCGGCGGCTGGCGCCAGGGATACCGCGGGCGCCAGTGGGACTCGTCCAGCCACCGCCGAAGGGACGAACTCCGCACCATGACCGGGGCGGTGGCCGCAGTACGGCCCGCCGCCGCGAAGGACGTGTCGATGGCCGGGATCGCCGGGACCCTGGGCATGCTCGCCGAGGCGAGCGGCTGTGCCGCCGTGCTCGACGTGGCCGCCGTGCCGCGCCCCGGAGCGGCGGCCATGGGGGACTGGCTCACCTGCTTCCCCGGCTTCGCGATGCTCACCGCCGACGAGCTGGACGCGCCATCCCTCCCCGCAGGACCGGCCACCGGGGCCCGCTGCGGAGAGCTGACCGCGGGACACGGAGTCGGGCTGCGCTGGCCCGACGGAGAGATCACCGAAGCCGTCACCGGACCGGTGACCGGAATGGGGACCGCATGAGCACCGACCGCACGAGCTCGATCCCGGTCACCGACCGCACGAGCGCGAGCCGCACCGCCACCCACCGCACACGCCCCCTTCGTATGGCCGCCGTCTCCGCAGAGTTCGGCCGCGACCTCGAAGAGGACTTCGCCGTCGTGGAACGGCTGATCAAGGAGGCGAGGGCGGAGGGCGTCGGGCTGCTCGCCCTTCCGGAGGCCTGCCTGGGCGGCTATCTGCTCAGCCTCGACGACTCCGCGTCCGACGAGGGCCCGCCCGCGCTTGCCCTCGACGGCCCCGAGATCCGCCGACTGGCCGCCCTGGCAGGGGAGTTGACCGTGGTGGCGGGCTACTGCGAGGCCGACGGCGACGCCCGCTACAACAGCGTCGTCTGCGTCAACGGCGACGGCGTGCTCGGCAATCACCGCAAGGTCCACCAGCCGCTCAGTGAGGACGTCAGCTACGCGTCCGGCGACCGCTTCCACGCCTTCGACACACCGGTCGGCCGGATCGGCATGATGATCTGCTACGACAAGGCGTTCCCGGAGTCCGCACGGGCACTGGCGCTTGACGGCGCCGAGATCGGCGTCTGCGTCTCGGCCTGGCCGGGCGCCAGAACCCACGCCACCACCGACCTGGTCAACGACCGCTGGAAGCGCCGTTTCGACCTCTTCGACCGGGCCCGCGCCCTGGAGAACCAGATCGTCTGGATCTCCGCCAACCAGGCGGGTACCTTCGGGTCGCTACGCTTCGTCGGAAGCGCCAAGGTCGTCGACCCGGGTGGTGAGATCCTCGCCGACACCGGGGTCGGGTCCGGTCTGGCGATCGCCGAACTCGACGTCGCCCAGGCCCTGGAGACCGCCCGCCGCTCGATGGGGCACCTGCGCGACCGGCGCCCGGAAACCTACACGCACGCAGGAGCAGTCAGCCCATGAGCACCATCCGGATCGCGGCCGCCGCCGCCCACTTCGGCCGCGACCTGGAGTTCGACCTCGCACGCATCGCGAAACTCATCGATGACGCGCGTAAATCGGGCGCCGGACTGCTCGTCCTGCCCGACGCCGCGCTCGGCGGCTACCTCGCCGACCTGCGCCACCCCGACCCCGACGCCCTGCCGCCCGCGCTGAAGCCGGACGACCCGCTGATCCTCCAAGTCGCCCGCCTCGCCGCCGAGATGGTCGTCTGCGTCGGCTACTGCGAGGACGGCGGGACCGAGCACTACAACGCCGCCGTGTGCGTCAGCGGCGACGGCGTCCTCGGCCGCCACCGCAAGGTCCACCTCCCGGCCGGTGAGGTCGCCGCGTACGCGCCGGGCGACCGTTTCGACGCCTTCGACACCCCCGTCGGCCGGATCGGCATGCTCATCGACTACGACAAGACGTTCCCGGAGTCCGCCCGCTCACTGGCCCTGGACGGCGCCGAGATCCTCGCCTGCCTCTCGGCCTGGCCCACCAGCATCACCAACCGGGCCCCGCGCATGGCCCAGGACCGCCAGGCCAAACTCTTCGACCTGTACGACCAGGCCCGCGCCGCCGAGAACCAGGTCGTCCTCGCCTCCTCCAACCAGACCGGCACCATGGGCGGCATGCGCTTCCTCGGCCAGTCCAAGGTCGTCGGCCCCGGCGGCGACATCCTCGCCCGTACCTGGGCCAAGGCCGGCCTCGCCGTCGCCGAGGTCGACGTCGCCGCGGAGATGGACCGCGCCCGCCGTGTCCTGCGCCACCTGGGCGAGCGCCGGCCGGCGGCTTACCGGGAGGTTCCGTCGTGAGGACCGCTCTGGTCGGTGTCGGTGTCGGTGTCGGGTTGGACCGCGACTGGGCGAGCGCCGGCCGGCCGCGTACGGGGAGGTTCCCTCGTGAGGGCCGCCTGCTCGGCGTCGCCGCGAGGCCGGACCGGGCCGGTCGCGTACCGGAGGGTTCCTTTGTGAGGATCGGCCGGCGCAGCGTCGCCGCCGTGACCGAGCGCCGCCCGGCCGCCCACCTGGAGGTCCCCTCGTGAAGATCGCCCTGCTCAGCTACTCCACCAAGCCGCGCGGCGGTGTCGTGCACACCCTCGCGCTCGCCGAGGCGCTGGCCGCGGCCGGTGAGGACGTCACCGTCTGGACGCTCGGCCGGGGTGGCGATTCCGGGTTCTTCCGGCCGGTGGACCCGGCCGTGGCCCTGCGCGTCGTGCCGTTCCCCGACGGCCCGCCGGACGAGAGCGTCGGCGCACGCATCCTGCGCTCCATCGCCACCCTCCGCGAGGCCTTCGACCCCGCCCCGTACGACATCGTCCACGCCCAGGACTGCATCAGCGCGAACGCCGCGGGCCGCTGCATCCGCACCGTCCACCACCTCGACCACTTCACCACCCCCGAGCTCGCCGCCTGCCATGAACGGGCCATCGTCGAGCCGTACGCGCACATCTGCGTCTCACGGTCGGTCGCCGACGAACTCGCCGATGGATGGGGGCTGAAACCCGCTGTCATCCCCAACGGGGTGGCGTACGACCGCTTCGCCACCACGGACCCGGCGGCGCGCGCCGCCTGGCGCTCCCGACTCGGCCCCTACGTCCTCACCGTCGGCGGTATCGAGCCGCGCAAGGGCGCGCTCGACCTGCTTGAGGCGTACGCGTTGCTGCGCACCGGACACCCCGGCGTACGGCTGGTGATCGCGGGTGGCGAGACGCTCTTCGACTACCGCGACTACCGCGCCCGCTGGGAGACCCGGGCGGCGGAGCTGGGCGTGCAGCCCATGGTCCTGGGAGCCGTCGCCGACGAAGAACTGCCCTCGCTGGTCGCCGCCGCCGACGCCTTCGCCTTTCCGTCCCTGAAGGAGGGGTTCGGGCTGGCCGCGATGGAGGCGCTCGCGGCCGGGGTACCGCTGGTCGTCCGGGATCTCCCCGTGTTGCGTGAGGTGTTCGGCCCGGCCGCCCGGTTCGGGGACTCACCGCAGTCACTCGCCGCCGAACTCGGCCGTGCGCTCGACTCGTACGACCCGGCCCGCGCGGAGGCCGGCCGGGAGCTGGCCGCCCGCCACACCTGGACCGAGGCAGCCGCGCACCACCTGGCCTTCTACCGGTCGGTCACGCCGTAGGGTCGGCCGGAGAGCCCCTGCCTGACCGCCGGTCGGATCGGACGCGGGCTCCGAGGGAACGTCGACCTACGGAAGGCTGATCAACATGGCGCAGGAAGTACGGGGCGTGATCGCACCGGGCAAGAACGAGCCGGTGCGTGTCGAGACCATCGTCGTGCCGGATCCGGGGCCGGGAGAAGCCGTCGTCCAGATCCAGGCCTGCGGGGTCTGTCACACCGACCTGCACTACAAACAAGGCGGCATCAGCGACGACTTCCCCTTCCTGCTCGGCCACGAGGCCTCGGGCGTGGTGGAGTCGGTCGGCGAGGGCGTCACGGACGTCGCGCCCGGTGACTTCGTCATCCTCAACTGGCGTGCGGTGTGCGGGAATTGCCGGGCCTGTCTGCGCGGGCGGCCCTGGTACTGCTTCAACACGCACAACGCCGAGCAGAAGATGACGCTCACCGACGGCACCGAACTCTCCCCGGCCCTGGGCATCGGCGCCTTCGCCGAAAAGACGCTGGTCGCCGCAGGACAGTGCACCAAGGTCGACCCGGCCGTGTCCCCGGCGGTGGCCGGGCTCCTCGGCTGCGGAGTCATGGCGGGCATCGGCGCCGCGATCAACACCGGCAACGTCGGCCGGGGCGACTCCGTCGCCGTCATCGGCTGCGGAGGGGTCGGCAACGCGGCGATCGCCGGGTCCCAGCTGGCCGGTGCGGCGAAGATCATCGCGGTCGACATCGACGACCGGAAGCTGACGACCGCGTCGAAGCTGGGCGCCACGCACACCGTCAACTCCGCGCAGACCGACCCGGTCGAGGCGATCCGCGAGCTCACCGGCGGGTTCGGCGCCGACGTCGTCATCGAAGCGGTGGGCCGCCCGGAGACGTACAAGCAGGCGTTCTACGCCCGTGACCTCGCCGGCACGGTCGTGCTCGTCGGCGTACCGACGCCGGAAATGAAGCTGGAACTGCCGCTGCTCGACGTCTTCGGGCGTGGCGGAGCCCTCAAGTCGTCCTGGTACGGCGACTGTCTGCCCTCGCGGGATTTCCCGTTGCTGATCGACCTGCATCTCCAAGGGCGGCTGGACCTGGGCGCGTTCGTGACCGAGACGATCGCCCTGGACGCGGTGGAGCCCGCCTTCGAGCGGATGCACCACGGCGACGTGCTGCGTTCGGTGGTGGTGCTGTGATGACCGCACGTATCGAACATCTCGTCACCTCCGGCACGTTCTCGCTCGACGGCGGAACCTGGGACGTCGACAACAACGTGTGGATCGTCGGGAACGACCACGAGGCGATCGTCATCGACGCCGCCCACGACGCGGACGCCATCGCCGAGGCGGTGGGCGACCGGCGCCTGCTGGCCATCGTGTGCACCCACGCCCACAACGACCACATCGACGCCGCTCCCGCCCTCGCCGAGCGCACCGGAGCCACGATCTGGCTCCACCCGGACGACCTGCCGCTGTGGAAGCAGACCCACCCGGACCGCCTCCCCGACGCCTGGCTCCAGGACGGCCAGGTGATCGAGGCGGCCGGCGCCGACCTGACCGTGCTGCACACCCCGGGGCACGCCCCCGGCGCGGTCTGCCTGTACGACCCGGGCCTGGGCACCGTCTTCACCGGCGACACGCTCTTCCAGGGGGGCCCGGGGGCCACCGGCCGTTCGTACTCCCACTTCCCGACGATCGTCGACTCGATCCGAGACCGGCTGCTCACGCTCCCGGCCGACACGACTGTTCGTACGGGACACGGCGACTCGACCACCATCGGAGCCGAGGCCCCACACCTGGAGGAGTGGATCACGCGCGGCCACTGACCAGGCCGACCAAGGGGCACCGGCTTCGACGCGCCGGAGAAAGACGACAGAAGATGTCCGGCTTCCGCGGGACCCTCGTAGGGACGCATGCGTGAAGGCATCGCGTGAGCGCTACGAGCACGGAGGTCGGACATGTCGGGGCCGTCGCAGAACACATTGGAAGGCAAGGTCGCCCTCGTCGCCGGGGCGACACGGGGCGCGGGCCGCGGGATCGCCGTGGAGCTCGGCGCGGTCGGCGCCACCGTCTACGTGACCGGCCGCAGCACGCGCGCGAAGCGATCGGAGTACGACCGCCCCGAGACGATCGAGGACACGGCGGAGCTGGTCACGGCGGCGGGCGGCCGCGGCATCGCGGTCCCCACCGACCATCTGGTCCCGTCCGAGGTCGAGGCCCTGGTCGCCCGTATCGCGGACGAACAGGGCCGCCTCGATGTCCTGGTCAACGACGTCTGGGGCGGCGAGACGCTCTTCGAGTGGGACTCGACGGTCTGGGAACACGACCTCGACAAGGGCCTCAGGCTGCTGCGCCTCGCCGTCGAGACGCACGCGATCACCAGCCACCACGCGCTTCCCCTGCTGCTCCGCAACCCCGGCGGACTGGTCGTGGAGATGACCGACGGGACGGCCGAGTACAACCGGAACACCTACCGGGTCTCCTTCTTCTACGACCTCGCCAAGTCGTCCGTCCTGCGCATGGCGTTCGCGCTGGGCCACGAACTGGGCCCGCGCGGAGCCACCGCCGTCGCGCTCACCCCCGGCTGGCTCCGCTCCGAGATGATGCTCGAGAACTTCGGCGTGACCGAGGAGAACTGGCGCGACGCCCTGGAGCGCGTCCCGCACTTCGGCATCTCCGAGACACCCTTCTATGTCGGCCGCGCCGTCGCCGCGCTGGCCGCCGACCCGGACGTCGCCCGCTGGAACGGCGACTCGCTCTCCAGCGGCCGGCTCGCCCAGGTATACGGCTTCACCGACCGCGACGGCAGCCGCCCCGACGCCTGGCGCTACATGGTCGAGGTCCAGGACGTGGGCAAGGCGGCGGACGCGACGGGGTATCGCTGAGGTCACCCGCGGCCAGCGGGCGGCGGGACCTCCCACCGCGCCGAGTGGCCGGGCGGGAGCGCCAGATCACTGCGGACCGCCGCGTAGTACTCCTCGCGCCCGGCGCGCTGGCGGTCCAGCAGGACCTGCCATGCCTCCGGATCGTGGCGGCGTTCACTCAGGAACCGTTCCATCTCAATGACCGAGAGGACCCAGACCCGCGCCTTGTCCACCACCTCCTGCGTACCCAGCATCAACAGTGCCTCGCCTGCCGGGTCCCGGCCGACGGTCGCCTCGGCCAACAGGGGCGCGGCATCCTCGGGGGTCAAGGGGTGCGGGTGAGGGTCGTTTCCGAGGTGTGAGGCGATGCGGTACGTCAGGGTGACGGCCTTCTTGAGGGACGTCGCGTAGTCCGAGTACACCGCGAGCCGCCGCTCCTCCCAGCGGGCCGCTTGTTCGCGACGGAACCGGACCTGTTCCCCACGCATGACGGCCAGATACGAGCCGAGAGCACCGACGACCACGCCGATCAGCGCCGGGAGTTGTTGTATGAACGCGGACATGAGCGCACGGTATCTGTCGCCCTGCCGATCACGGCACTACCGTCCGTCCCATGACTGCGACGAGGCGTTTCGAGGGCCATGGGGTTCTGATCACGGGTGCGGCTCGCGGTATCGGTGCGGCCACCGCCCGCAGGCTGGCCGAGGAGGGCGCCCAGGTCCTCGTCACCGACGTGGACCTGGCCGAGGCGGAGAAGACGGCGGCCGCGATCCGTGAACAGGGCGCGCGGGCCGAGGCGTTCCTGTGCGACGTGGGGGAGCGGACGTCGGTCGAGGCGGCCGTCGCGTACGCCGTGGACACCTTCGGTTCGCTGGATGTGCTGGTGAACAACGCGTACGGCTGCACCCCTGACGCCCCGCTCTTCGAGGACGAGCCCGACGAGGTGTGGGCCCACGACCTCGACCTCACGCTGACCGGCGCCTACCGCTGCTCCCGCGCGGCCCTCCCGCACCTGGTGGCCTCGGGCCGCGGAGCCATCGTCAGCATCGGCTCGGTCAACGGCCTCCAGGACTTCGGCAATCACGCCTACAGCGCCGCCAAGGCAGGGCTTGTGTCCCTCACCCGCACCCTGGCCGGGCACGCCGCCCCGCGCGGTGTGCGCGTCAACCTGGTGGCACCGGGCACGGTGCGCACCGGGGGATGGGCAGGCCGCGAAGCCGATCTCCAGGTGGCGGGCAGCTTGTATCCGTTGGGCCGGGTCGGCGAGCCGGAGGACATCGCGGCCGCCGTCGTCTTCCTCGCCTCCCGGGACGCCGCCTGGATCACCGGGACGACGCTCTGCGTGGACGGAGGCCTGCTGGCGGTCAACACCGGTTTCCGGCAGGCGCTTTGGCAACGAGGCGAGTCCTAAGACCGTTCCCAAAGCCGTTCCTAAGACCGTCCGATACGGCTGTGTCGCTTCAGGGCGTCGAACACCCGGTCCGTATCGGCTTCGGAGGTACGCCAGTTGCTGAACGCCGCTCGCAGTGCGTGACTCCCGGTGTAGAACGTCGGTGTGACGAAGGCCTCGCCCGAGGCGGCGATCGCACGGGCGAACTCATGCACCCGCTCCTTGCCCGCGTTCGCCCCCGAACCCGCGTCCTCGGCGAGCGTGAAGCACACGACATTGAGCCGCACCGGCGCCAGGAGCCTCAACCTCGGTTCCAACGCGATGCGTTCGCCCAGGCGCCGGGCGAGTGCGACGTTCCGCTCGACGATCTCGCGGTGCCCCTCACGTCCGTACGCCGTGAGCGCGAACCATGACGGCAGGGCGCGCAGCCGACGGGAGTTCTCCGGTGTGAGGTGGAGGAAGTCGGGGTCGCCGGTGGGCAGGCCGAGGTAGGGCGAGGCGTTGTGGAAGACCCGCACCTGGAGGTCCCGTCGGCGAGTGAACTGGACGGCGGCGTCGTAGGGGACGTTGAGCCACTTGTGCAGGTCGACACAGACGGAGTCGGCCGCGTCGAGGCCCTCGACGAGATGGGCGTACGAGGGGGAGAGCGCGGCGAAGCCGCCGAACGCGGCGTCCACGTGCAGCCAGAAGTCGTACCGCTCCTTGAGCGCGGCGATGGCCCGCAGATCGTCGAAGTCGACGGTGTTCACGGTCCCGGCGTTCGCCACGACGATCGCCGGGCGTCCGCCGAGCGCGTCGAGGGCGGCGGCGAGCTGATCCACGTCGACCGCCTCGCGGTTCCCGGACAGCACTGGAACCGAGCGCAACCGGTCCCGCCCGATACCGAGCACCGACAGCGCCTTGGTGACGCTGGAGTGCGGATTGCCGGACAGCACGTCGACCGGACCGAGCGCACCCACACCCGCCTCCGACACGGACACACCCTGGCGCTCGCCGAGCCACTCCCGTGCGATGGCCAGACCGACCGTGGTGGAGACGGTTGCCCCGGTCACGAAGGCACCGCTGTGCTCCCCGCCCAGCCCGAACAGCTCGCGCAGCCAGCCCAGCGTCTCGCGCTCCAGGGCACTCGCGGACGAGTCACCGCCTCCGGACGCGTTCTGGTCGTACGCGCTGGTCAGCCAGTCCCCGGTGAGCGCGGCCGGTGTCGTGCCACCGGTGACGAAGCCGAGATAGCGCGGCCCGGCGGAGCCGGAGAAGCCCGGGGCCCAGCGCTCGGCGAAGCGGGCCAGCGCGCCTTCGGCACCGGTCCCCGTGGCCGGAAGGGGCTCGCGGTCAGGAGCCTTGCCGAGGTGTGCCACCGGACGGTCGGCCAGCCCGCTCACCTCCCTGGCGGCGAAGTCACGGGCGGACTGGAGGAGTTCGGGGAGCCGGTCGAGGTCGTCGGCGAGTGTGCGGTCCATGGCGGCAGGGTAGGCGGGCGGCACACGAGAATCCCGGTCCAATCGCGGGAAACTGGTCCGGTGCACGGCGCGGCTCACGTCGGCCGTGAATCCACTCAGGGCCTGCTCGGCGTCGGCCAATGTCACCGTTTCGTCGCAGCCTGACCAGCCCTACAACGCTCACCTCCCGACGCGGGTCTAGCAGTCGGAACATCGGAAAAGATGCGAAGAGAACGCAAGGGAAAGGTCCGTCATGGGGGACATACGCAGACGCGGAGCCGTCGCGCTCGGCATCACCGGGCTGGTCGCGCCGCTGACACTCGTGCTGGGCGCGGCTCCCGCGCAGGCCGCGAGCTGTACGACGCAGGCCGGCCCGTACCAGAAGCAGGTGGAGAAGTTCCTCGGCCGTCCGGTCGACGGACGGCAGTCCACCGCCGACTGCAAGGCGATCCGGGCCTTCCAGAACAAGCACGGCATCACCCCGAACATCGGGTACGCGGGATCCGTCACCTGGGGCGTGATGGACCTGATGAACAAGCAGAAGGCCGTCGGCAACAAGCCCAACAAGGACGGCAAGTGCCCGGTCAACAAGGGCCGGATCGCCTGCGTCAACCTCACACTCCAGCTCAGCTGGATCCAGGACGGCAGCACGCTCGTCTACGGTCCGGTGCCGGTTCGCACGGGCCGCAACAACTACGAGACCCGCACCGGTCTGACGAAGATCTACTGGCGGGACATCGACCACGTCTCCAACATCTACGACGTGCCCATGCCCTACAGCCAGTTCTTCGACGGCGGTCAGGCCTTCCACTCGGTCGGCGTGAGCATGTGGAACCCGCCCGGCTCGCACGGCTGCGTCAACATGACCACGACCACCGCCAAGAAGTACTGGTCCCTGCTGAAGACGGGCGACGACGTCTACGTGTACGGCCGCAAGCCGGGCACCTGACGGCACCCGGCCCGGCACTGGCCGAAGACCACCCTGGCCGGAGTCACGCCGGGGCGTCCCCGAAGTCCGGGATCTCCAGCCTGACCCCACCCTGCCGCGCGGACTCGTGCGCGACGATGCCCGGCAGGGTGTAGCGGGCGGCCACCCACGCGTTCACCGACGGCAGGCTCCCGGTGTTCACCGCGGTCACGAAGTCGTCCGCCAGGAAGTGGTGGCTGCCCTCGTGACCGTTGTGGAGGTGGTCGAACTCCCGGGGCAGCCGCGTCCGGTCGTGCACGGGCGCCGACCCGGAGGTGAAGGCGGCGCGCAGCGCGGGCGCGATGTGCTGGAGCGAGGGATCGTCGGGCGCCAACGTCGCCTTGGGCTCCAGGAGTTCACTGATGTCCCGCACGCCTTTCTTGTCCTGCCACAGGGCCACGGTCGCGAGCTGCTCCATGCTCGCGTCCGTACCGAAGAACCGGAAACGCGACTCCCTGATGTGCGAGGGATAGCCGACCCGCCGGAACTCGTTCGTACGGAACGAACCACCGCCCGCGACCTCGAACAGGGCGGTCGCGTTGGAGAAGTCGTTCCCGAACTGGCTGATCTCCTCGTCGAACACTCCGTCGCCGCGCTGGTCGCGCACCCCGATCGCGGACACGCTCACCGCGTGCGTCTGCCAGGCTCCGAGCACCCCGCCCACCGAGTGTGTCGGATACAGGAGCGGGGGATAGCTGGCGGTCGCCTTCCAGTTCTCGCCGCCGCTGTACTGGTACGCCTCGTAGAACCCGAGATCCATGTCGTGGACGTAGTCGCCCTCGGCGTAGAAGATCCGGCCGAAGGCGCCGTCGGCGATCTGGTTGCGGGCGTGGACCGTCGCCGGGTTGTACTGGCTGGTCTCGCCCATCATGTACGTCAGTCCGGTCGTCCGGACCGCGTCGATGATCGCCGCGATCTCTTCCGTGGTGATCGCCATGGGCACCGCCGAATACACATGCTTCCCGGCGTTCAGTCCCTTGAGTACCAACGGCCCGTGGGTCCAGCGCTGGGTGAAGATCGCGACGGCGTCCACCGCCTTCGACTCCAGCATCGCCTCGTACGAGGGGAAGGTGCCCGACAGCCTTTCGGCGGCCGCGAGTTGCTCCGCCCGCTCCGGCAGGATATCCGTCACGTACACATCGGCCACGCCCGGATGGGCGAGGAACAGCTTGGCGAACTGGCCCGAGAACTGCCCGGCTCCGACAATGCCGAGAGAGAACGTCATGCGGGTGACACCCTTCGCTGTGGTCGCCTGCTTACGGGTGGGGCCGGACCACCGAGCTAGGCAGAACGCGGCTCGCCCCCGGCTACTTACTTTTGACTCGGAAGAATCCTGGCGTCAAGAGTCACGAGGACATCTTTGCTTCACCTAGATGGGCGGCTTATGGTGAGTCATGGTGAGTCCATTACTTCCATGGCGGAAGGAAAACGTGGAGAGTCCGACGTCAATGACGACACGTGCCGACGGCTGGCCGCCGCTGAGTGCGGGTGAACGGGCGGTGGCGATCGAGGTGCTCGTCCACGGTCCGCTGTCCCGCAGCGAGATCGCGCGACGGCTGCACCTCTCGGCGGGCAGCCTCACCCGGCTGACCAAACCGCTGATCGAGTCGGGCCTGCTGATCGAGTCGGCGGAGGACTCCGTACCCCCCGAAGTGCGGCAGGGTCGTCCCTCCCAGCCCCTGGCGGTCGTCGCCGAGTCCCGCTACTTCGCCGGGTTCAAAATCACCGGAGACATGGTCTACGGCGTCGTCACCAACCTCAGAAGCGACATCGTCGCCCGGCAGGACCGTCCGCTCACCACCCACGAACCGGCCCAAGTCGCCGACCTCCTGCGGGAGATGACGCACGAGTTCGCTCGCGCCTTTCCCCGCCTCGCCGGAATCGGCATCGGCATCGGCGGCCGTGCGGAGAAGCGCGCCGTCGTCACCGAGTCGGCCTTCCTCGGCTGGAGCGACGTCCCGCTGGCCCAACTCGTCGAGGAACGCACCGCCTTGCCGGTGGTCGTCGAGAACGACGTGGCAGCCCTGGTCGAGGCGGAGACCTGGTTCGGCGCCGGGCGTGGCCTCGACCGTTTCGTCGTCCTCACCATCGGCGCCGGGATCGGCTACGGCCTTGTCCTCGGCGGCAAACGGGTCGCCTCCGCCGAGGACGGCAGGGGTGTCGGCCGCCACTGGCCGGTCAACCCCCAGGGCCCGCTCACCCCGGACGGCCACCGTGGCAGTGCCGTCTCGCTGCTCACCATCCCCAGCATCCGCTACCAACTCCGTGCCGCCACCGGCCAGGACATGAGTTACGAGGAGATCCTCGCCGGCGCGGCGGCCGGTGAACCCATGGCTTCACGGGTCGTGGAGGAAGCGGCCCGCGCCCTGGGCGCCCTGGTCGCGCAGATCGCCAACTTCGCCATGCCGCAGAAGATCCTCCTCGCCGGGGAGGGCGTCGGGCTCGTCGACGTGGCGGGTTCACTGGTCGAGGAGACCGTCCTCGCCGGCCGCCATCCGCAGGCCGATCCAGTCCACCTGGAGACGAAGGTGTCCGACTTTCACGACTGGGCGCGTGGAGCCGCGGTACTGGCGATCCAGGTGCTGGTCCTGGGTTCGGCGGAGACGTGAGTGATGAGCTTCACGGTCCGGAATGTCGCCCGACGTACCTTTACTCACATCGCCTTCACGTCAACGTCCGTATGCTTCACACCATGTCCACCACTCCTGAACCCGCCTCCGAGCGGTCCGCCACCGAGGTCAATGAGGAGATCCGAGCCCTCTGGTTCCGTACCGGCGGGACGCTGAGCATGGATGAGCGGCGGGAGTACCAGCGGCTCGTCCTGGAGTGGTCGGAAGCCGCTCCCCACTCGCCCACCCGGGCCGCGTGACGAGCCGGGCATCAGCCCCCGTCTTCGCCGTCCGAGCCGGGCATCAGACCCCGCTGTCCCCTATGTGAGCCGGGTCTCACCCCCAACTCTGTGAGTACTGCTGCCGATAGCGGCTGCGGTCCTGCTCCGTGCGGATGTAGCGGGTCGCCACCAGCGCGACGATACTTCCCGCGATGACCAGGAGTCCCGGGCCTATGTTCTTGGGATCCGTGAGGCGTGTGATGAGCGTCTCGGCGGCGGCCGCGCCTACCGACTCGACAGAACCTGGCGCGGCGGAGCCCGGCGCGGCAGCCGCACCCTGCGGGGCCGCCGCGGACGGCGGGGCGGACGCCTGGGCCGTGGGACTGGCGGAGGCCCCCGACTGCCCGGTCAGCGTCACACCGAGTTCCGTCAGCGCGGTGGTGACCGGCTGGAAGAACGTCGTACCGCCCGTGGTGCAGTCACCGTTGCCGCCCGAGGTCACGCCGAGCGCGATGCCCTCGGAGAACAACGGGCCGCCGCTGTCGCCCGGTTCGGCGCACACGGTGGTCTCGATGAGCCCCGAGACAGTGCCCTCCGGGTAGTTCACCGTCGCGTTCAACGCCGTGACCTGACCATCGCGCAGACCGCTGGTGCTGCCGCTGCGGAAGACCCGCTGGCCGACGGCCGGATCAGCGACGCCCGTGATCCGAACGCCCTTCCCGCCGCCGATGGCCACGATGTTGTCCCCTTGCGGGGCCTGCCCGCTGGCGTACTGGACGAGGGAGTAGTCGTCGCCGGGAAAGGACGTGGTGATCGTCTGGCCGACCTGCTGTGTGCCCTGGTTGTCGGCGAACCACAGGGACCCGGCCGGCCCGCAGTGCCCGGCCGTGAGGATGAACTCACCCTGCCCGTTGGTCACGTTGAAGCCCGCCGAACAGCGGCCGCCGGTCGAGAGGAGGGGATCGGCGCCGTTCAGCCGCGTGGTGAACGTGCCCTCGGTCCGCTCCATGCGCACGGAGTCACCGATGCCCTCGGCCAGTGTCGTCATCCGCGACCAGTCGGCGGCGGAGACCGTGCTGTCGGCCCGCACCACCACCTCGTTGTTCGCGTAGTCGACGGCCCAGGCGGTGCCCGGCACCCGGGGCGCCGAACTCAGAGTCTGCGTCGCGGACTTGAGGTCCTGCATGCTGTGGTCCACGACCTTGGGAACGGCACCCGCCTTCTTCACCTCGGCCGCCGCGCCCGTGTCGGTCACCGCGACGACCGGCTGCCCGTCGGCGGCGATCCAGCTCCCCGCCGTACGGGAGGTGCCCAGGGTGGAGACCAGCCCGGCCCCCCGGTCCGCGGCGGCCTGGGCCGAACTCTCCGTGGCACCCGACGTGTCGGACGGTTCGCTCGCCATCGCGCGGGACACCATCAGGCCCCCGCAGAGCAGCCCCCCGACGGCCGCGATCCGCGCCCCCCGTTGGACGATCCGTCGTCGTGCGTGCCTCATCCATGGGCTCCCGAAGCCGAACACCGCCGGCGTTCACCGCCGCCGGGAGGCTCCGGTCGAGAGCCCTCCCTTCATACGTGCGTCCACGTCCGGGCGTTCACGGGCTCACCCAGCCCGTCAAGAACCTTGTGTCAGACCCGAGTTCGGGCGGCCACCTCTTCGGGTGTCAGATACACGTCGGTGTGCTCGAAGTCCCGCAGCGTGCCCTTGCGGTCCGCGAGGAAGCCGGTGCGGACGAAGTCGTCGCCCGCGACCGCGTTGAGGAACCAGTTGGCGCCGGTACGGAAGCGGGCCGCGCCGGTGCGCAGCGCGTACAGGTGGTAACCACGGGCCACGACCTGCGCGGGCACACCCTTGAGCCCGACACCGAGCGGCTTGGACACCGCGTCGTGACCGCCGAGGTCGACGACGAGACCGAGGTCCTTGTGCTTGTACGGCGTGACGGGCAGCCCGCTCAGCAGCGCCTTGAGGATCTTCGCCGCGTGCCGGCCCTGCCGCGCCGCGTGCTGGGCGGTCGGCACGCAGTAGGAGCCGTCGCCCTTGGCCAGGTCGGGCACGGCGGCCGCGTCCCCCAGGGCGAACACCCCGTCCAGGCCCGGTACCCGGAAGTCGGCCTCGGTGACGATCCGCCCGCGTACGGTCTCGGCCCCCAGCGAGTCGACGAGCGGGCTCGCCGCGACACCGGCCGTCCACACCAGCGTCCGCGAGGGCAGCACCCGTCCGTCGGTGAGGGTGATCTTGTCCTCGGTGACGGAGGCGACGGAGGTCTCCAGGGAGATGTGCACCCCACGCTCGCTCAGCAGGCGCAGCGCGCTCGCGCCCAGCTTGTCGCCGAGTTCCGGCAGCAGCTTGGGCGCCACATCGATCAGGTGCCACTTGATCAGGGCGGGGTCCAGACGCGGGTGGTACCGCTTGGCCGCCGCGGACGTGAGCCGCTGCAGACAGGCCGCCGTCTCCGTGCCCGCGTAGCCGCCGCCCACCACCACGAACTGAAGCCGCGCAGCCCGCTCGTCCTCGTCCGGTGTGGCGGCCGCCAGGTCGAGCTGGGCGATCACGTGGTCGCGCAGATACACGGCCTGGGCCAGCGTCTTCATCCCTCGTGCCTCGTCGAGGAGGCCGGGGATGTCGAAGGTGCGGGTCACGCTGCCGGGCGTGAGGATCAGGTAGTCGTACGACAGGTCGACGAGTTCGCCGGTGATCTTGTGGACGACGCACACCTTGGCCGCCGGGTCGATGCCGACCACCCCGCCCGGCACCAGCTCGGTGCGGCGCAGGATCCGGCGGAGCGAGGGTGCCACCGACTGCGGTGTGACGACACCGGCGGCGACGTGCGGCAGCAGTGGCAGGTACAGCTGGTAGTCGTTCGGGCTGATCAGGGTGATCCGGGCGTCGCCGGGGGCGAGCGCACGCTCCAGCCCCCGCGCGGCCTCGACTCCGGCGAATCCGGCGCCGACGATCACTATGTTCGGTGCGTCCATCCGAGAAGCCTCTCTCCCTGTGCAGACACCGCGGCCCGCCGACCGCGAGCCCAGGCTCACACGTGAGGCGCGCGCGTGCCACCCCACCACGGAGGCCGGAGACCGCGGACCAGGCGTTCTCTGCAGAGCGCCCGGGAGATTCTCTACCGAAGAGTAACTCCGGCTTTGCCCGCCGTACATCATGGGGCATGATCATGTCACTCGCGGCGACGGGCGAGATCCGCTCGCCGCTCCGACGTGAAAAGGGGACAGGCATGACAGGACGCGGTGTGGGGCGCCGGATCGGCGCTGTGTCGGTGGTCGTGGCGCTGGGGATCTGCGGGTCGACCGCCGCCGCCGGGACCGCCGCCGCGGTACCTGCCCAGGTGACGAGCGTGACGGCGGCGCAGGTCGACATCGACTACGCCATCTGGCAGCAGGACGTCCAGGCCGTCATCGACCAGGCCACGCCGTACGTCGAGCAGCGCAGCGCGCAGGCCGACGGGCAGAAACTCGCCCTCGTCTTCGACATCGACAACACCACGCTGGAGACGGACTTCCACCCCTGGTACGAGCTGCCCACCCCGGCGGTCCGGGCCTCGCTGGAACTCGCCGAGTACGCGAAGTCGCGCGGAGTCGCCATCTTCTTCATCAGTGCCCGCCCGGGCATCATCTACAGCCTGACGAAGTCGAACCTGACGTCCGTGGGCTACCCGGTCGACGGCCTCTACGTCCGCGATCTGCCCGACCTGTTCACCGAGGTCAGCACCTACAAGACCGGTAAGCGCGCGGAGATCGAGTCCCTGGGCTACACGATCATCGCCAACGTCGGCAACAACGACACCGACCTCGTCGGCGGTCACGCCGAGCGCACCTTCAAGCTGCCCGACTACGACGGCCAGTTGTCCTGAAGCCTGCTTGCCGAGCCGGGCTTGTCTGCGGGTCCCACTGTTTAGACTGCCGTCATGGACGAGGTCTCGCTGGACACGCTCGGTTCGGGCAAGTATGTGCTCATCACCAGCTACCGCAAGAACGGCACGGGAGTCGCGACGCCGGTGTGGGTGGTGCGGGACGGCCGGACGCTCGGCGTCTGGACGCCCGCGGACAGCTGGAAGGTGAAGCGGATCCGCAACCGGGCCGACATCCTGGTCGGCCCCTGCGACGTGCGCGGCAGGCCGACCGGTGAGCAGGTTCCGGCGACGGCCGAGATCCTCGACGCCGCCGAAACCGCCCACTACCGCCAACTGCTGTCCCGCAAGTACGGCATCGTCGGCCGTATCTCCCTCCTGGGCAGCCGCCTGCGCCGCGGAGAGAGCGGGACGGTCGGAATCCGCATCACCCCGACCACCTGACCGACGCGCGAGGGCCTGGCATGCACCAAGCTCTCGCGCCCCCGGCTCGGACGCGTAACGGCCGCACGTCCTCGCTACGGCTGCTGCGGGAAGCGCTGCGCGCTCCGGCGGCTCTGGATCCGGCCCGGGCAGGACGGCGGACGGGCGCTCACCGTGCCGAGGTCGGCGAGGTCCTGATCGCTGAGTTCCAGGCCGATGGCGGCGAGGTTGTCGGCCAGTTGCTCCGGCCGACGAGCCCCGACGCTGGCGCTGGTGACACCGGGCTGCGCGAGCACCCAGGCCAGGGCGGCACGGGCCGCGCTCACCTCGTGCCGGGCTGCGACCGTCCTGCGGACGTCGATGATGTCGTACGCCGACCGCGGTCGGTCGACGGGCGGGAAGCCCAGCTGCGCACGCCGGGCCGAGGCGTCGGAGGCTCCGCCCGGGAGCCGGCCCGCGTCGTGCACACGTCCCGTTCCAGCTTCGCGACGGCGTTCAGGACACCCCTCGGCCGGCCGCCGCCGGCCCATCTGCTGCGCAGGCGGGTGCGGAACGCCGCCGAGGCACTGCGCGACGGAGACCGCTCCCGCGCCCGATCGCCCGAGCTGGGCCACGCCTCCGAGAAAGCCTTCAACAACGCCTTTCAGCGCGTGACGGGTTGCCGGCCCACGCACTGCCGCTCGGCCGCGCGCCGGGCCTCGCAGCCCGAACTCGGCTTCGCCCGGCCGACGCCGACCGGAGCGCCCCGACGGTGAAACGCCGAGCACCGGTGCCGCGGGCCGGCGATGTGCGCAACTGCCTCTGCCCGCGAGCCGTCAACTCCAGCCGCGATAGGGGCCGTCGACGATCTGGAAGACCGGCTGCCGGCGTATCGCGTCCTGGGCGGTGGCGAGTTGGACGCGGTCTCCCCTGTGGACGGCGGCGGGCGGGCCCATCACCCTGCCCTGCACGGTGAATCCCTCCGCCAGCTCGATGAGGGAGACATTGCGCGCGGCCGGGGTGTTGCGGTGGACCACAGTGGAATGGCGCACGACTCCCGTCCCCGTACTGGCCTCCGACCGCAGGTCGCTGCCTGCGCAGACCGGGCACAGGAGCCGTTGGTACATCGCGCTGCCGCACCAGTGGCAGCGCTGGAAGAGCAGACCGTGCTGGGCCGGAGTCTCCTGCGGCGGCGCGTCGACGCCCGCGGCGATGAGGTACACGATGTCGTCTCCCTGCGCTCGGCCGGAACATGTGAGGTGCTCGGGGTAACCCGGCACGAGTCACAGGATATGACACTGAGTGCCGCCAGTAAAGGCACTCGGTACCCTCACGTGTGGTCAGTTCTGGCCGAGCGTGGACTCGATCTCCTGGACGACGCGCCACATCGGCGCACCCCGCCGGGAGATGACGACCACCACGTCCTCCTGCTCCTCGGCGGTCGCGTCGTCCGCCGGGCCGCCGAAGGTGGCGCGCACATACCCGAGTGCGTGATCCACCGCCGCGCTCGCGTCGCCCCGTCCGTCCGCGCGCAGCCAGGAGCGCAGGGCGTTGTTGTGCGCGGCGGCCACGGCGGCGGCCGCGACATCGGCGCGCAGGGCGCCGTCCCGCCGGCCGGCGAAACGCCGGTGGAGATACTCGGCCATGGCCCGTTCGTAGCGCCAGACGACGGACAGTTCGTACGCGCGCAGGCCGGGGACCTTCTTGGTGAGGCGGTACCTCTGGACGGAGAACGTCGGATTCTCGGCATACATGCGCAGCACGAGCCGAACGGCGTCGCACACCCGCTGTACCGGGTCGTCCTCGTCGGATCCGGCGCTCAGGAAGGCCGTCATGTCGGCCAGGCACCGCTCGTGGTCGGGGAAGACCACGTCCTCCTTGGAGGGGAAATAGCGGAAGAACGACCGTCGGCCGACTCCGGCGAGGGCAACGATGTCGTCCACCGTGGTCTGCTCGTAGCCGCGCTCGAGGAAGAGCTGGAACGCCGCCGCGACCAGGGCGTCCCGCATGGGAGGCTTCGCGGTCGTCGACTCTGCGCTTTCGAGAGGCGGGGATCCGTCGTTCATGAACGGGAAAGTAGCATCGAAGCGACGGGATGACACCCAGTGCGCTGTGGTAGGGAACTGAGTACCTTCTATGAGGCGCGGCGTTTCACCCTGCCCGTCCTCCCGCTCCCCGGCCTGCCCGCCGGCCCACCGGAGTCCAGAGTTCCTCATGTGCCCAGAATGTGCCGTCACATGAAGTCCTCGTGTATTCACCGAGGTTGACAGCCTCCGCGCGCTGATCGACTATGTGGTTGACCTGTGGCCCATGTGACCAGTGCGCCCAGTGTTTCTTCGGCCATTCACCCCCGGTGCAGCCTCAGGCTGCTTCGCGCTGCCGTGTTGCTGTCGACCGGGTCCTGCAACATCAAGATGGGATCTGCATGTCCATAGCGAGACGTGTCACCCTCCGCTGCCTGCTGGGGACGGGCGCGGTGGCGCTCGCCCTCTCGGCGTCGACGACCGGCGCCTGGGCCACCGGCACCCCCGGTGGCGACGGCTGGGACAAGACCGGCGGCGACTACCAGCCCGGCAAGGGTGCGGGTACGAAGACCGAGACCGATCGTTGCCAGTTCTCCCTGGACGGGACGAACTTCTACGACTCGGTCCGTGTCGACGACCAGACCCTCAAGCCCACCGACGACGGCAAGGTCCACATCAAGGTCCGTACCGCCGGTGACGCCGCCACCTGCACCGCCTCGCTCGCCTCCTACCGCGCCCACGGTGCCACCTTCAACACCTCCGGCGAACAGGTCTTCCACGACTTCGACACGGTCACGGTCAAGCCGGGCGGCACGGACTCCCTCGACATCTCGGTGCCCGACGTCGGCTGCTTCGCGCAGGTCGACCTCTACCGCGGCGCCGTCAAGTTCGACGGCCGTTTCGACGCGAACGACGGCTTCGAGCACGGTGACCTGCCCAAGGGTCCGGACCGCCCGGTCATCAAGGACAAGCTGATCGCGGCGTGGAACGGCGGCACGAAGGACTGCACGGCGCAGCCGCCGAGCACTCCGGAGACGCCCCCGTCCTCGTCGCCGTCGGCCTCGATACCTGTCGCCTCCTCGCCGCCCGCCTCGACGCCGACCGAGCCGGAGTCCGCCGAGTCGACCCCTGCGGCGACCCCGTCGGATTCCGAGTCGACGACGCCCGCCGCTCCGTCGCCCAACGGCGGCGGGACGACCGCGCCCGGTGACCTCGCGGAGACCGGTGGCGGCAACACCCTGCCGATCGCCGCCGGCGCCGCGGCGCTCCTCGCGGCCGGTGCCGCGATCACCGTCGTCACCCGCCGCCGACGCGGCACGGGCACCCACGCCTGACGCCTGGCGTCCCCCGGGCCTCGACGGCTCTGAAAGGCCCCGGCACTCACTCTGTACGTGAGTGCCGGGGCTTTCCGCGTGCTCAAGCGCCCCCTGAGGCGTCAACCGAGCGTAGATCTCCGGACGTTGGACCAGTCGTCGCCGAGCGTGGTGACCTTGCCGGGCAGCTCCGCCACGGTGGCCAGGAAGCGTGTCCTAAACTCCGCCCATGACGATCCCGACCTCCGCCATCGCCCAGGACCTGACTCCCCAGCGCGTGCTGCGGGCGTCGATCAACCTGGGCAATCCGGTCCTCGCCCAGGGCACCCCGACCGCGCCGACCGGCGTGACTGTCGACATCGCACGTGAGATCGGTGCCCGCCTCGACGTGCCCGTGGAGCTCCTCTGCTTCGACGCGGCACGGAAGTCGTTCGACGCGCTGCGGACGGGCCGGGCCGACCTGTGCTTCCTGGCCATCGAACCCGTACGGGAGGCCGAGGTCGCCTTCACCGCGCCGTACGTCGTGATCGACGGCGTGTACGCCGTGCCCCGTGACTCGGACCTCACCACGGTCGCCGACGTCGACCGTGCGGGCGTACGCGTCGGTGTGCAGCGCGGCTCCGCCTACGACCTCTTCCTCTCCCGCACGCTTGAGCACGCGACCGTGGTGCGCGGTGAGGACGGGGTCGACGCCTTCCGCGCCCAGGGCATCGAGGTCGCCGCCGGGATTCGTCAGCCGCTGACCGAGTATGTCGCGGCGCACCCCGAACTCCGGCTGATCGAGGGCCGGTTCATGCAGATCCGGCAGGCGGTGGGCACGACGCCGACCCGGCGGCCCGAGACCGTCCGGTTCCTGCGCGATCTCGTCGAGGAGCTGAAGGCCGACGGATTCATCGCCGACGCGCTGCGCCGCGCGCACCAGTCGGACGCCTTGCTCGCCCCGCCTGTAAAGGCGCTATAGGGGCAGCGCCATGTCGCGGTGCTCAGTGCACCCCGGCAACGGCGTATCGCCCGAAGCCGGCCACACCTGGTGGGCGTGGAGCGCGAAGCTCACCAGGGTCAGAAGCAGATCGATGTCCGAGTCGAACTCCAGCCGTACCGTCACCCAGCGCGAGCCCGGCTCCATACGGACCGCGGTCACGTCCTTGAGGTAGTCCGCGAAACGGAGGATGGCCCGGGCCGTGAGATGCAGGTCGACGTCCTGTTCCGAATGGAAGTGGACGATCTCGGCCTGCTCCGAGCGCAGTGCCCGTCCCGTGCCACAGCTCGGCAGGGCCTCGGCCAGGTCCGGCCAAGTCGCCAGTCGCGTCATGGCGCGCAGGGCCAACGTCATGACTACATCATGACCGGCTCACCGGCTGTCCACCAGGATTCCGGAAACCCGTAACTGGTGTATATCGCCTGAATATCCGGAAGGCGTCGTGAAATTCGAGCGAGCCGGAGCCTGCTGGCGCTGGAACGAAGTGCCATGCTCATGCCATCCAAAAGAAGACCGCTGTCATCCGCTTGTCCTCGATGGTGGAGCCGCAGTAGCCGCTGGCGCTGTGTATCAGATTGGCGTTGTAGGCGAGCAGACGGTTGTACCGGTGGGGTACGCGGATGTCCTCGACGAAGGAGTCCGGCGGGACGAAGCGGGTGCCCAGCGCGTCGATCAGGTTGTTGTGCGGCGCGGCCACCATGTTGCCGCCCAGCCGGCCGCCGGGCAGGCTCTGCCGGTAGAAGCTGGTGCCGCAGTCCTTGGGGGCGGCGGGGTTGAGATAGAGCACGGCGGCGTAGCGGCACAGCGAGCGGGAGTCGGTGTGCGGACGGGTCTCTCCCTCGCCCTGGCCCACCACCTGGATGCAGTTGTGGTTCAGGGTGCCCCCCGAAGGTGTGCTCTGCAGCCACAGCTCCCGCGCTCCGGTGGCCTTCTTCACCAGCCGTTCCACGCGCGCCAGTTCCGCGGGTTCGAGCCCGGGCATCGCGCGAAGGCCGGGCCAGCTCTCCGAGGTGTAGGGATGGCCCTTGACCCAGTCGTCCTTGGTGAGGCACCGGGCCCGGACGGCGTCCACGTCGGGCAGTACGTCGTCGAACACCCAATAGTCCCGGTCGCGGGTGGGTTTCCGGTAGGGGAGAACCGGGAGAGCCGACGTTCTCTGAGGTTGTGGGGGCATGCGGGTGACCATATAGACGGGAACGTCAGTGATCTCCTGTGATTTGGTCAACCTTCCGTCAACTCGGACCGCCCGCAGAGGAGTCGGGGAGCGGCCTCTCGCGGTTCCGTGTCCTGCGATGTCGGCTTGGTAATGGGATCCATTTTCAGATAGCGTGAGCTTCGCCAGCCCACCCCTCTCAGGAGACCGATATGGCCGTTCCCAAGCGGAAGATGTCCCGCAGCAACACCCGCCACCGCCGCGCGCAGTGGAAGGCCGCCCCGGTGCAGCTCGTCCCCGTCACCGTCGACGGCTCCTCGTATCTCGTACCGCAGCGGCTCGCCAAGGCGTACGAGCGCGGGCTGCTGCGTCCGGAGGGCTGACGTGCGCGCTGCCTTCGTCGGGAAGGGCGGCAGCGGCAAGACGACACTGTCGGCCCTCTTCGCCCGCCACCTCGCGCACTCCGGAGCGCCTCTCGTCGCCATCGACGGCGACATCAACCAGCACCTGGCCCAGGCCCTGGGCCTCGGCGACGACGAAACCCTCGCCGCGCCGCCTCTCAGCGCACGGCTGGGCGAGATCAAGGACTTCCTGCGCGGCGCCAACCCGCGCATCACCTCACGCGAGGCCATGATCAAGACCACCCCGCCGGGCCGGGGTTCGCGCCTGCTGAGGCTCCTCGGGGACGACGCCGTGCACTCCCACCACGTCCAGGACGTGGACGGCGTGCCCCTGATGGTCACGGGTGAGTTCGACGAGAGCGATCTTGGAGTGGCCTGCTACCACTCCAAGCTCGGAGCCGTCGAGCTGTACCTCAACCATCTGGTCGACGGACCCGGTGAGTACGTCGTCGTCGACATGACCGCCGGCGCGGACGCCTTCGCCTCCGGCCTCTTCACCCGGTTCGACATGACCTTCCTGGTCGCCGAGCCCACCCGTAAGGGCGTCTCGGTGTACCGCCAGTACCGCGACCACGCCGAGGAGTTCGGGATCCCGATCGCGGTGATCGGCAACAAGGTCACCGGCGAGGACGACGTACTGTTCCTCAAAGAGCACGTCGGCGACGACCTCCTGACGTACTTTCAACACTCCTCCTGGGTGCGCTCCCGCGAACAGGGCCGCCCGCAGGGTGACTTGGAGCCCCACAACCTCCACGCCCTGAGTCAGCTGCGGACCGCACTGGACGCCCGTACCAAGGACTGGACGGCATTCCAGGAGCACGCCGTCGCCTTCCACCTCCGCAACGCCGCGGCCTGGGCCGACCGGGCCACCGGCAGCGACCTCTCCGCACAGATCGACCCCGGCTTCCGGCACGGCCCGGCCGCCCTGGCGTCGAACCCCGCCTGAACGGGGCGAAGAACCGCTGGGTCACGCCCCGCGGCCCACGAAACCGTCGTACACCGCCCGTCGGCGCATCGCCGCGCACCACCCGAACCAGCTAGCGACAGGACTGCCTCTTCATGTCACTCGACGTCTCCCCGAAGCTGCTCGCCGAAGCCGAACGCGGTCAGGTCCGCGAACAGGACTTCGTGGAAACCGTCCGTACGTCCCTGCCGTACGCCTACGATCTCATCGCCGGGCTCGTCGGCGAACTGAGGGACGAGGCAAGGGAGTTCGCCGACAACCACACTCCGCCGCCCTCGGAGAAGGAGCGCGGGCAGCTGCTGCGGGCGCTCGCCAGTGACGCGATCCGCTCCAGCCTGGAGAGGCATTTCGGAGTCACCCTCGCCTTCATGAACTGCCACCGCGTCGCCGTCTTCCGCCCCGAGGCGCAGGGTGGCGAGACCCACACCCGGTTCACCTCGCTGCGCTCGCAGATCCTCAACCAGTCACCCGAGTTCCGCGACTGCTGAGCCGACGGGGTTGCGGGTGGGGGCCGTTCGGCGGAGCGGTCCCCACCCGAGGACGTCAGACCGCGGGCTCGGTGAGGGACTGCTCCGCCCAGATGATCTTCCCCTCGGCGGTGTAGCGGGTGCCCCAGCGCTGGGTGAACTGGGAGATCAGGAACAGCCCGCGGCCCCCCTCGTCGGTCGTCTTGGGATGGCGCAGGTGCGGGGCCGTCGCGCCGCCGTCGAAGACCTCGCAGATCAGCGCCTGGTCGGTGATCAGCCGCAGCCGGATCGGGCCCGTCGCATGCCGGATGGCGTTGGTGACGAGTTCGCTCACGACCAGCTCGGTGGTGAAGGCCAGCTCGTCCAGACCCCAGCTGTGGAGCTGCTGCGAGGTCGACTTGCGGGCCGTCGCGACGACCGCCGGGTCGATGGGCAGATCCCAGGTCGCGACCCGCTCTGCCCCCAGCCGACGGGTCCTGGCCATCAGCAGCGCCACGTCGTCGTACGGACGCGTCGGCACGAGATCGTCCACGATGCGGCGGCACATTCCGTCCAGCGGCTGCCCCTGTGCCTCCAGCGCGCGGCGCAGCCGCTCCCTGCCCGCCTCCGGATCACGCCCCGTACGGAGTGTGGAGATCAGGCCGTCGGTGTGCAGCGCCAGCACACTGCCCTCGGCGAGGTTCAACTCGACCGACTCGAAAGGCAGACCGCCCACCCCCAGCGCGGGGCCGCGGGGGAGGTCGGCGAACGTGACGGTTCCGTCAGGGGCGACGATCGCGGGGGTGGGATGGCCCGCGCCCGCCATCGAACACTGCCCGCTCACCGGGTCGTAGACCACGTACAGACAGCTGGCGCCGACCGCCTGCATGCCGCTCGTATGGTCGTCGGCCCCGGTGCCCTCCTCGCGGGCGGCGCGACTGACCAGGTCGTCGAGGTGGGCCAGTACCTCTTCCGGCGTCAGGTCCAGGTCGGCGAGGGTCTGTACGGCGGCCCGCAGCCGTCCCATGGCCGCGGCGCCGTCGATGCCGTGGCCGGCCACCTCGCCCACCACGAGGGCAACCCGGGCCCCGGACAGCGGAATCACGTCGTACCAGTCCCCGGCGAGTCCGGTCAGTTCGTCCGCCGGCCGGTAACAGGCCGCGACGTCCACCGCGTCCTGGTCGGGGAAGCGATGGGGCAGCAGATTGCGCTGGAGGACAAGGGCCGCGTCGCGCTCGCGGGTGTAACGGCGGGCGTTGTCGAGGCACAGGGCCGCCCGGCCGACGAACTCCTCGGCCAGGCTGAGGTCGTCCTCCTCGAAGGGGTCCTGGCGGCTGCGCCGGAAGAACGTGGTGATGCCCAGAGTGACACCGCGGGCGCGGATGGGCACGATCATCACGCTGTGCAGCCCGAGGTCGAGGAAGGAGACGGCCGGGCTCTCGGGGGTGGCCGTCGTCCACTCCTTGCCCAGCGGATCCAACTGCTCCTCGCGCCAGGACTCACCGTCCGTCAGACACCTGATCGGGGGAGAGCCCGCCCGGTACGACGCCGCTTCGCCGATCTCGACCGCGGTTTCCGGGACTCCGCCCTGCACCGATCGCTGCCCGGCGCGCCGCAGCGGGACCGTGTCCGCGTCGCGCCGTGGGCCGGGCGCCGGCTCCCCACCCTTGAGCACGGATTCCAGCAGGTCCACGGCGACGAAGTCGGCCAGCCCCGGCACGGCCACATCGGCCAGTTCCTGCGCGGTCTGCAAGATGTCAAGGCTGCGCCCGATGTGCTCACCGGCCCGGTCGAGCAGCGCGAGCCGCCGTCGGGCACGGTAGCTCTCGCCGATGTCGACGACGGTGTAGTACACACCTATCGGATGACCGTCGTCATCCTCCAAACGGATGAACGACATGGCGTGCGAGGTCTCGCGGTGCGGCGCGGAGCTCACCCGGCCCACGTGCTCGTACGCGACCACCGGCTCGCCCGTCTCCAGCACCCGGCGCATCTGAGCCTCGATGCGCTCGGTGTCGAGGCCGGGCTGTACATCGGCGAGCCTGCGGCCGAGGCGCTTCTGGGGCAGGCCGCCGCCGAACTGCTCCAGCGCGGGGTTCGACCAGACGTACCGCAGGTCCGTGTCCACGATCGCTATGCCCACCGGGGAGCGCGAGGTGATCCGCTCCAGTACCGAGCGGCTCATGTGCCAGCCGGCACCGTCGGCCAGGTCCGCGAGGAGGATCACCCAGCGTGCCGGGCCTTCGCTCGGCCGTAGCGGGACGACCCGCACCATCAGCTTCAGCGGGTGCCCGTCCCGGTGTCGCGCGGACAGCAGGCCGGCCCAGCCGCCGTCACCGCGGCATCGCTCGGTCAGCTCCGGGAGCCGTGCCGCGTCCTCGGGAATGAGCAGGTCGGCGGCGGGCCGTCCCAGTGCCTCACCGGCCGCGTAACCCAGCAGTCGTTCGGCGTCCGCGGTCCAGCTGGTCACCGTCATGCGGGCGTCGAGCAGCAGTGGCACGGCGTCCGCCATGTCGAAGCGCTGCCGAGCCGGCGTGCCCCGTTCCTCGCTCGAACCCACCGCGACTCTCTCCACTCCCCGAAGGTGGTCATACCCTCTCGCGCCCATTCTTCACGTTGTACGACTGTCGCGCGGGCTTTGACTTGTCGCACGGCGGGACGCACGGAAGCCGTCGGTGGTTACGTGTGGTGACGTGGCACGTTCCGTGTGCGACTGCCAGTCCTCTGTGGAGCCGGCCGGCAGCGGTTGAACTCCCGTGCCGGTGCCTCCGTATCTCTCCACGGGGATGGCGGGAGACCGCGCGCACGGAAGGAGAGCAGTGTGTCGACACCGCCCGAACGCGAGCAGCCCATGCGCCGCCCGGCGCTCGAACCCACCTACGTCCAGCAACGCCGCCGTACGGAGGCTCTCGCGGACCTGGTGAGGGAGTTCCATGAGGATCAGCAGGCCGCCGGCACGGACGCACACTATGAGTCGATCAGATTGTCGTCGGCGCACCTGGGCGAGACGGAGGAAATGGCGCCCGTCCTGGCCGGCGAGAACTATGCCGCCGGCGAGGACACGAAGCCCGCGGCGCCGCCTGCGCGTGAACCCGCGCCCGGGCACACCACTGGCCTGAGCCGGGCCGCGGTTGTCGGTGCGGTGGCGGCGGCCGCGCTGGTCGGATTCGCCCTGGCCATGCTGGTGCCCGGCGGTGACCGCTCATCGCAGGCCGGGGCCGTCCCGTCCGCCCGGGTACCTTCCGGCGCCGCCGACCCGGACGGCACCGGCACCCTCCGGGAGGGAGACAGCGGCCCCGACGTGACGGAACTCCAGGAACGGCTGCTCCATATCCCGGACGTGTACGAGAGCGGCGCCACGAGCGGAACCTACGACCCCACGCTCACCGCGGCCGTGGCCCGCTTCCAGCTCTGGTACGGGATCCGGGGCGACGAGACGGGCGTCTACGGCAACGACACCCGGGCCGCCCTGGAATCCCGTACCTGAGGAAAACGCCTGCCTACAGGTGGCGATGGAAGGCCGGGTGGGCGTCGAGGCGTCGCACGTAGTCCTGGAGGAGTCCGTACGAGGACAGGTCCTGGACCGCTTCGAGTTGGACCAGGGCGACCCAGAGGTCCACATCCGCCGCGGTCAGTTCCTTGCCCAACGCGTAGGGGCCGGAGGCGAGTTGACGGTTCAGCAGGTCGAGAGCCGCCGACCGTTGCGCAGTCGGTGCGCCCGGGGTGACATCCCGGTCGAGGAGGTCGCGCAGGGAGTCGATGTCCGCGGCGAGTTCCGACGGGCGGAGCGGGGAGTGGCAGGAACCGGCGCGGTCGGCGAAGAGGTCGCCCAGGTCGCGCAGGATGTCGGGCGTGTGGTTGCTGACGACGCGTCCGCTCCACCGGTCGCACAGCGCGGGGGCGGTCAGTGGACCGTCGTAGTGGTGCCAGGTGGCCTCGTACGCCCCGCGCAGTGAGGCGAACGCGGAGGGGGTGTCGGCGGGGAGCGCCAGCAGCGTGGTGGCGACCGAGTCCTTGAGACCCAGCAGGCCGTGGGTGATGGAGACCCGCAGCGAGAGGGGACAGTGCTCGGACAGGTACAGCTCGTAGCGGTGCGGGGCCGGGTAGAAGCCGCCGGCGAGACCCACTCCGATACGGCTGCGGAAACGGTGCGGGCGTGCAGACGGCGTGGCGGCGATCCGGGGGTGAGGGACCGCGTCAAGTGAGCCGGGGACACACGGAGTCGAGGTACAGGCGGTGGACGTACCGGTGTTTGAGGCGTGCGAGATTGTCTCGGACATGACTCTCCATGGGACGACGAGGCCACGGCCACCTTGTGGGCACCGCGGCAAAACGGAGTGACTGCGCTACGTACCGGTCCGGATCGCTCGGACTAGTAGGCGCTGGAGACACGCAACAGATCGATGTGCAGGCGCCTCGTCAAACCGCTGTTGGCCATTCCCACCTGTCCCACACTCGGGGCTCGCGAGACGCGAGACCACGCTTGTCCCGCCGCACCGGCGGAACCCGGTCGTCACCCGGGGCACCCCGTCGCGGTGGAAGGGTTGCCTGCCAGCGAGCCGGGGCCGATGACCCGACAGACAGGAGAAACCTGCCCGAAGGGCGCTGACAATCGTGACCGTCCCCGTCAGTGTCGGTGCGCTCCGTGAGGCCGTCAAGAAGGCCTCCGGCGCAGTCTCACCAGGTGGTCATCCGGTCCGCGGCCGTTGACTTTCGATTCTGGGCGTGGCTACCTTTTGCCGCAGATCGGTCATGAGTGTCAGCGTCAAGCCCTGGCTTGCTGGCCGGCAACCCTCGCGTCGCGGTGGGGTGCCCCAGGTGACGACCGGACCGGAACATTTCGGTAAGCGCGAGGCTCCACGAGCCGGAGAAGCAACGGTGACGTCGATGCACACAACTCAGGGGACGGCCGCATGGCGGCGCCTCAGGGGTGTCCGGCTGTGCGCGAACCGTTCTGTCGATCTGCTCCGCGTCAACAGCGCGCTCTGTAGCGCTTCGTGCCACGCCCTCTGTCAGGGCTGACGGCTTTCTGAATCCTTGACGACCGCCTCTGTCGCGGTCGTCCCCTTCCCCGCCCCGCTCAGCCCCCGTTCCGCGCGCCCCCGCGTGCTTCGTTCCGCAGAGCCTTCCCGGCTCAGGCGTGCCGTGGCCGTATCCGTGGTCCGGGCTGTCCGATTCCGCTGGAGTCCCCTATGAGCCCAAAACCCGGCTTTGCCGTGTCTTCCGGATCAGCGCCACCGGCCGGGGCGCCGCCCCGCCCCGACTCCTCTTCCCCACCAGGCCCGTTGGCGGCTCAGCGGGTCCTGCCGCTGCGTCGGCCGGGCCGCTGGATCATCACGGCCGTCGTGCTGGTGCTGGTTGCCCAGATCGGGCACGGACTCGTGTCCAATCCGTTCTTCCAATGGGGCCGCTTCGGATACTGGTTCCTTCGGCCGACGATCCTCGACGGTCTGCTCATCACCCTCGAAGTGACGGCGTACAGCGCCGTGCTGGGACTGCTCGGCGGGATCCTGCTCGCGCTGGCAAGGCTCTCGCGAAGCCCGGTGCTGCGTGCCGTCAGCTGGGTCTACATATGGCTGTTCCGATCGGTGCCGCTGATCGTGGTCCTGCTGTTCCTCTACAACTTCAGTGCGCTCTACAAGACGCTGAGCCTCGGTGTGCCGTTCGGCCCCGCCTTCTTCTCCTTCGACGAGTCCCGGCTCGCCACCGACATGGTCGTCGCGGTCATCGGACTGAGCCTCAATGAGGCGGCCTACGCCGCCGAAGTGGTGCGCGGCGGCATCCTCTCGGTCGACCAGGGCCAGCACGAGGCAGCCTCCGCACTCGGTCTGCCGAAGGGCTACCAGTTCACGAAAATCGTCTTCCCACAGGCGCTGCGGTCCATCACCCCCAACTACGTCAACCAGCTGATAGGCCTGATCAAGGGCACTTCGCTGGTCTTCTACGTGTCGCTCCTCGACCTGTTCGGGTCGGTGCAGAGCATGGGCAGCACCTACCCGGGCGACATCGTGCCGCTGCTGCTGGTCGCCACTGTCTGGTACTTGATCCTGACCAGCGTCGTGTCCGTCATCCAGTTCTACGTCGAGCGGTACTACTCGCGGGGCGCGCTGCGCACCCTTCCGCCGACTCCGTTGCAGAAGGTGCGGACCGGGCTGCGTGACCTGCGGGCCCGGGTCAGGAAGGAGGCGGCGATATGACCACCGACCCGCTCGGGACACGCCCGGCCGCCGTCGAGGTCCACGACGTGCACAAGTGGTACGGCACCCATCGGGTACTGGACGGCGTCGACTTGACGGTCAGGCCCGGTGAGGTCACGGTGATCCTCGGACCGTCCGGCTCCGGCAAGTCGACCCTCCTGCGGGTGATCAACCACCTGGAGAAGCCCGAGATCGGGCATGTCAGCTTGAACGGCGAGCTGATCGGCGTACGTCGGCACGGCAAGCGCAGCGCGACGGGGGTCCCCCCGGCCGAAGGCTGGGGGAGGCTCAAGGAGCTGAGCGAGCGGGCGATCCTGGCTCAGCGCAGCCGGATCGGCTTCGTCTTCCAGAACTTCAACCTGTTTCCGCATCTGACGGTGCTGGACAACGTGGCGGCCGCCCCGGTCGCGACCGGCCTGCTGAAGAAGCCCGAGGCCGAGAAGCTTGGGCGCGAACTGCTCGACCGGGTGGGACTGCACGACAAGACCGACGCCTATCCACGCCAGTTGTCGGGCGGTCAGCAGCAGCGGGTGGCCATCGCGCGCGCCCTCGCCCTGCGGCCCGGAGTGATCCTCTTCGACGAACCCACCTCCGCGCTCGACCCCGAACTGGTCGGTGAGGTGCTGGAGGTCATCAAGGACCTGGCCGCCGGTGGCACCACTCTCGTCATCGTCACCCACGAGATCGGCTTCGCCCGTGAGATCGCCGACCAGGTCGTCTTCATGGACGGCGGCCGGATCGTCGAACAGGGCTCGCCCGCCGAGGTGCTCGACCACCCGAAGAACGAACGGACCAGGGACTTTCTGAGCAAGGTGCTCTGATCCCTCCGGCCGTTTCCCTGCCCCCCGCTCACCCTCTTGACCCGCGACCCGCCGCCGGGTTCGCCCCCCACACACACCGCACCTCACCACATCCGCTCACCGAACAAGGAAAAGCCATGCGTACCCTCCGTTTCCGAAGCAGGCTCCTTCGCGGTCTCACCGCGGGCACCGCCGTCGTCACTCTCGCCACCGGGCTCGCGGCGTGCGGGGGTGACAGCGACGCGGCCACCAAGACCGACGCAGAGACCGGGACGGTCACCGTGGGCGCACTGTCCAACGGTGCCGCGAAGCAGACCGACCTCAAGGTGTCCGAGGTCCCGTCCATCAGCGCCGAACTGCCCAAGTCGGTCTCCGAGAGCGGCAAACTGGTCATCGGAGTCGGCGCACTGCCCGCCGGGGGCCCGCCGCTGGCGTATGTGGGCGATGACCAGAAGACCCTCACCGGCGCCGAGCCCGACCTCGGCAAGCTGGTCGCCGCGGTCCTCGGACTGCAGCCCGAGGTGAAGAACTCGACCTGGGAGAACCTGTTCGTCGGCATCGACAGCGGCAAGGTCAACGTCGCCTTCTCCAATGTCACCGACACCGAGGAGCGCAAGGCGAAGTACGAGTTCGCCTCCTACCGCCAGGACAACCTCTCCTTCGAGGTGCTGAAGAGCAGCACGTGGAACTTCGACGACAACTACGAGAACCTGGCAGGCAAGACCATCGCGGTGGGCGCGGGAACCAATCAGGAGAAGATCCTGCTGGAGTGGAAGGCGAAACTGGAGAAGGAGGGCAAGACGCTCGACGTCAAGTACTACCCGGACGGCAACGGCACGTATCTGGCGCTGTCCAGCGGGAAGATCGACGCCTACTTCGGGCCCAACCCGGGCATCGCCTACCACATCACCCAGGTCGCGAAGACCACCAACCCGACGCGTAATGCGGGCAAGTTCTCCGGCGCGGGTGAGACGCTCCAGGGGCTGATCGCGGCGACGGCGAAGAAGGGCAGCGGGCTGGCCCAGCCGATCTCCGACGCGATCAACTACCTGATCAAGAACGGTCAGTACGCCAAGTGGCTCGCCGCCTGGAACCTCTCCAACGAGGCCGTGAGCACCTCGCAGGTCAACCCGCCCGGTCTGCCGCTCGACAACTCCTGACGATCCGTCAAATCTCCTGGCCGACGCAGGATTCCGCCGCCGCGACAACGCCGCCGACAACAACGACGGTCGCCACGACTCGACTCGACTCGACTCGACTCGACTCGTCACGTCGTTGTCGGCGGCGGAACGCCTGCCGCGGCCAGGGTTTCACCCCCGAAGATGACCCCGTTCCCGTTACGGAGATCCAACACCGTCATGGTCACCAGTGTCCGTCCGACATCGTCGCAGAGCCCGACGGCATCCCACATCCTGGACAACGCTTCCTGGGCCGCGCTGACCGGTCCGCATGCTTCGTTCGCCGAGCGCCTGGGCCGCGCCGCCCGCTACCCCAGAGACGTCTCCCCGTTCACCGGCCTGGCCGACCCGGCCGATCCCCGCGCCTGGTCCGACCTGGCCGCACTGGTCGGACCAGGAACCGAAGTCCCGGTGTCGGGGGTCGAGGCCGTTCCCGACGGCTGGGACATCGTGCGGCGGGGCGAGGGCGTGCAACTGGTGGACACCGCGCTGCGCACCGAATCCGCTCCCGAAGCCGTGCTGCTCGGCCTCGACGACGTACCGGAGATCCTGGAACTGATCGCCTTGACGGAGCCGGGCCCTTTCCTGCCGCGCACGGTCGAACTCGGCACCTACCTCGGGGTTCGCCACTGTGGACGCCTCATCGCCATGGCCGGCGAACGGCTGCGTCCGCCGGGCTGGACGGAGATCAGCGCGGTCTGCACCCACCCGGAACACCGGGGTCAGGGGCTGGCCACCCGGCTTGTACGCGCGGTCGCGGCAGGCATCAGGGAACGTGGGGACATCCCCTTCCTGCACGCCTCCGCCACCAACACCGGCGCTATCCGGCTCTACGAGTCGATCGGCTTCACCTTGCGCCGCCGGAGGAACTTCCTGCTTGTCCGAACTCCGGGCGCCGGGTCGGAACAGACGGAGTAGCCGCGTGGTTGTCCCTGCTGAGGACGCACGGCGGTGTGAGCACGACCATGATCCCCGGGCATTGCGCAGCGCTGTGGCCTCCCGTAACGTCCCCAGCAGGTTATGAGCGTCAGCGTCAAGCCCTGGCTTGCTGACCGGCAACCCTCCTCCGCGGCGGGGTGCTCCAGGTGACGACCAGGCGGTTCCCGTCCCGGGTTCCGCAAGCGCGATGCCGGCGGCCTCCAGACCGCCGAGCCGGAAGGGCGGAGGTGACGGACATGCAGCCCGTGCCCCGTCTCCGTGTCCTGGTTCTCGCCCCGCGCCGTCGCGTGCACCTCTACTCCCGGCCGCACATCGACCTTCAGCGCGTGGCCGGCGCGCTCTGTCGTCCCTGACCTGTCACCCCGCCGCCGCACCCTCCCAGTGGAGGCCCGGCGATCTCACACGGTCGATCAGGAAGGCACCACTTTCGTGTCCTCGTCAACGTCGTTGCCCTCATCCTCTTCCTCTCCCGCCGCACTGCACCTGGCCGTCGCCCTCGACGGCGCGGGCTGGCACCCGGCCGCCTGGCGCGATCCGGTGGCCCGCCCCCATGATCTGTTCACCGCCTCGTACTGGACCGACCTGATCACCGAGGCCGAGCGCGGCCTGCTCGACTTCGTGACCATCGAGGACAGCCTCGGCCCGCAGTCCGCGCGCCTCAGCGAACCGGACGCACGCACCGACCAGGTACGCGGCCGACTCGACGCCGTCCTCATCGCGGCCCGTGTCGCGCCGCTGACCAGCCACATAGGGCTGGTGCCGAGCGTGGTGACCACACACACGGAGCCCTTCCACATATCCAAGGCCATCGCCACCCTCGACTATGTGAGCACCGGCCGCGCGGGCTTGCGCGTGCAGGCCTCCGCACGGCAGAACGAGGCCGCTCACTTCGGACGCCGGACGTTCCCGAAGCTCCGTATCGAAGACCTGGAGACACCGGCCCTGCAGAAGTTGATCGTCGATCTCTTCGACGAGACCGCCGAGTACGTCGAAGCGGTGCGCCGGCTGTGGGACAGCTGGGAGGACGACGCGGAGATCCGGGACGTCACCACCGGCCGCTTCGTCGACCGCGACAAACTGCACTACATCGACTTCGAGGGCAAGCACTTCAGCGTCAAGGGCCCCTCCATCACACCCCGTCCGCCGCAGGGCCAGCCCCTGGTCAGCGCCCTGGCCCACGAGTCCACGACGGGCGCGCCGTTCCGGCTGCTCGCTCGCAGCACCGACATCGGATACGTCACTCCGCACGATGTCGAGGAGGCGCGTGCCATCGTCGCCGCGGTCCGCACCGAACAGGAGGCGGCCGGACGCGCCGAGGAGCCGCTGCACCTCTTCGGCGACCTGGTGGTGTTCCTGGACAACGACCCCGCCGCCGCGGAGGACCGGCGGGAGCGACTCGACGCCCTCGCGGGTTACCCGTACACCAGCGACGCCCGGGTGTTCACCGGCACTCCCGTACAACTGGCCGACCTGCTCCAGGAGTTGCAGGAGTCCGGGCTCGCCGGCTTCCGGCTGAGGCCGGCCGTTGCCGGGCACGACCTCCCGGCGATCACGCGGGGCCTGGTCCCCGAGCTCCAGCGCCGCGACGCCTTCCGGCACTCCTACGAGGCCGACACCCTGCGCGGGCTGCTCGGGCTCGCCCGCCCCGCCAACCGCTACGCCGCCCACGTCTGAGCCGGAGGGACCTCACCCATGAGCAAGTCAACGGACAAGCCGCTCAAGCAGATCCACCTCGCGGCGCACTTCCCCGGCGTCAACAACACCACCGTGTGGAGCGACCCCGAGGCCGGCAGCCACATCGAGTTCAGCTCCTTCGCGCACTTCGCGCGGACCGCCGAACGCGCCAAGTTCGACTTCCTGTTCCTCGCCGAAGGCCTGCGGCTGCGCGAACAGGGCGGCCAGATCTACGACTTGGACGTCGTCGGACGGCCAGACACCTTCACCATCCTCAGCGCACTCGCGGCCGTCACCGAACACCTCGGTCTGACCGGCACCATCAACTCCACGTTCAACGAGCCCTACGAGGTGGCCCGTCAGTTCGCGAGCCTCGACCACCTCTCCGGCGGGCGCGCCGCCTGGAACGTCGTCACCTCCTGGGACGCCTTCACCGGCGAGAACTTCCGCCGCGGCGGCTTCCTCCCGAAGGACGAGCGGTACTCCCGGGCCAAGGAGTTCCTCGCCACCACCAACGAACTGTTCGACTCCTGGCACGGGGACGAGATCGTCGCCGACCAGGGCAGCGGCACCTTCCTGCGGGACGCGCAGGCCGGAGCCTTCGTGCACAAGGGACAGCACTTCGACATCGAGGGGCAGTTCAACGTGCCGCGCAGCCCGCAGGGCCGCCCGGTCATCTTCCAGGCCGGAGACTCCGACGAAGGACGCGAGTTCGCCGCCGCCGGCGCGGACGCGATCTTCAGCCGGTACAGCACGCTCAAGGAAGGCCAGGCCTTCTACACGGACGTCAAGGGCCGCCTCGCCCGGCACGGCCGCACCCACGACCAGCTGCTGATCCTGCCCGCCGCCACCTTCGTCCTCGGTGACACGGACGCCGAGGCGGAGGAGATCTCCCGCGAGGTACGGCGCCAGCAGGTCAGCGGCGCCACCGCCATCAAGCACCTCGAGTTCGTCTGGAACCGGGACCTGTCCGCGTACGACCCGGAAGGCCCGCTTCCGGACATCGATCCGGACCCGGGCGAGCACACCATCGCCCGAGGCCGCGCCCAGGTGCGGATGTACCGTGACCCGCTGGCTACCGCCCGGGAATGGCGTGAGCGCGCGGCCGCCAACAACTGGTCCATCCGCGACCTCGTCATCGAGACCGGCAACCGTCAGTCGTTCGTCGGTTCCCCGGCCACCGTCGCCGAGACCATCAACGAATTCGTCCAGGCGGACGCCAGCGACGGCTTCATCCTCGTCCCGCACATCACTCCGGGCGGCCTCGACGGCTTCGCCGACACCGTCGTCCCGCTGCTCCAGGAGCGCGGCGTCTTCCGCACGGAGTACGAGGGCACCACTCTGCGCGACCACCTGGGCCTGGCCCACCCCGACGCGGACGCGTCTGCGGAACGAGCCGCGTCATGAAGTTCCTCGCCATCACCCTGATCGTGCATGCGCCGGACCCGGTGACCGGCGTTCAGAAACCGACCAACGCGCGCTTTCGCGAGGTCATCGACAACGCCCTGCTGGCCGAGGAGTTGGGCTTCGACGGCTTCGGCGTGGGGGAGCGGCACGAGAGGCCGTTCATCTCCTCCTCGCCGCCCGTCGTCCTCAGCCACATCGCCGCCCTCACCTCCCGCATCCGCCTGTTCACAGCGGTCACCACGCTCAGCCTCCTCGACCCGGTGCGCGCGTACGAGGACTACGCGACCCTGGATCATCTGTCGGGCGGGCGGCTTGAGTTGATCATCGGCAAGGGCAACGGCACCGCCCAGCGGGAGCTGTTCCACGTCACGCCCGAGGACCAGTGGGAGCGCAACGCCGAGGGTTACGAGGTGTTCCGGCAGATCTGGCGGCAGGACAAGGTGACCGCCGCGACCCGCTTCCGCCCCGAGCTGCATGAGGCCGAGGTGTGGCCCCGGCCGTTCCAGCAGCCCGTCCGGGTCTGGCACGGCAGCGCGACGAGCAAGGAGTCGGTGGACCTCGCCGCCCGCTACGGCGATCCGCTGTTCTCGGCGAACGTCACCAACCCCATAGAGCCGTATGCCGAGTTGATCCGCTACTACCGGGAGCGCTGGGAGCACTACGGCCACGACCCGGCACGGATCACGGTCGGTGCCGGATCGGCCGGCTACCACGCGGCCCGTACGTCGCAGGAGGCGATTGCCGCCTACCGGCCCGTCTTCGAGGGGCAGTTGGCGTTCCAGAAGAGACTCGGCCTGGAACCGGTGTTCCCGACTCTGGAGGACTTCGTGGAGCGCAGCTCGGCGCTGATCGGCAGCCCCCAGCAGGTGATCGAGAAAGTGCACCGCTACCACGAGCAGTTCGGGCACACCGTGCTGCACCTGCACGCCGACGCGAGCGGGCTGACCGGAGACCGCCACCGCGCCTCCCTCGAACTCTTCCAGTCCGACATCGCGCCCGTGTTGCGACGGGAGATCCCCGATCCGCCGTTCGCGTGGGGCCCGGTGTTCGCGGAACCGTCGGCGGGCACGAGTGCAACTGAGCCCGCGTCAGCACCCGAGTCCGTATCAGAGCGCGTGTCCGCGCCCGCCGACCGCTGAGGAGCACTGTTCTCATGTCCGACATCCCCCTCGGCGTCCTCGACCTCGTCCCGGTCTCGTCCGGCTCCACCGCGGCCGAGGCGCTGCGCAACTCCATCGACCTGGCCCGGCGGGCGGAGCAGTTCGGGTACGCCCGCTACTGGTTCGCCGAGCATCACCTGAACCCGGGTGTGGCCGGCACCTCGCCTGCGGTCGTCCTCGCCCTGACCGCCTCCGCGACCTCGACGATCAGGCTCGGCTCCGGCGCCGTACAGCTCGGTCACCGCACCGCGCTGTCCACCGTCGAGGAGTTCGGCCTGATCGACGCGCTGCACCCCGGGCGCCTCGACCTGGGGCTCGGCCGCTCCGGCGGTCGCCCGCCGGCCGGGCCCACGGCGCCGCTTCCGACGGCCACCCCGGTCGTCGACGGCCTTGCCCCGAACGGGCTGCGGATCCCACCGCGGTTCTCCTTCGAGCACCTGCTCGGCTCACCCCGCGTCGCCCTCCAGATCAAGCTGCTCAAGCAGCCGAACGCCGAGTCACAGGACTACGGCGAGCAGATCGACGACATCCTCGCGCTGCTGGCGGGGACCTACCGATCCGCGGACGGCGTCGAGGCGCACGTCGTCCCCGGCGAGGGCGCCGACGTACAGGTGTGGATCCTGGGCAGCAGCGGGGGAGAGAGCGCCGAGGTCGCGGGCCGCAACGGCCTGCGGTTCGCGGCGAACTACCACGTCAGCCCAGGGACGGTGCTGGAGGCGGCGGACGGGTACCGGGCGGCGTTCCAGCCGTCCGAGGTACTCGACAAGCCGTACGTCAGTGTCTCCGCGGACGTCGTCGTCGCCGAGGACGACAGCACCGCCCGCGAACTCGCCACCGGCTATGGCGCATGGGTCCGCAGCATCCGTACGGCCGAGGGCGCCATCGCGTTCCCGACTCCGGAGGAAGCGCGCGCCCACACGTGGACCGACAGGGACCGGTCACTGGTCCAGGACCGCATCGACACCCAGTTCGTCGGCTCCCCGGCCAGGGTCGCCGACCAGCTGGAGCAGCTCCAGGAGGCCACCGGCGCCGACGAGTTGCTCATCACCACCATCACCCACGGCCACGCCGACCGGGTGCGCTCCTACGAGCTGCTGGCCGAGGAGTGGCGACGCAGGTGACAAGGCCCGCAATGGGTGTCGGCCCGTCCACTGGACGGGCCGACACCGGGCGGAGACTGCGTTCAGCTTCCGAGGGCGGCGAGGGCGGGCCGGAAACTCGTGGCCGCGCCGGACACCGATCGAGGCGTGGTCCAGCCGGAGCCGTTGAACAGGCTCCACAGGACCTGCTCGCTCTGGGTCTCGCGCCAGGTCATGTACGTCGAGCTGCCGTAGACCGCGAGGGCCGGACCGACGTCGGTGGTCGCGTAGGGGACGACCTGTGGTGTCCTCCAGACGTCGGGGGAGGACGGGTAGGTCTGGCTCCACCAGATGCGCTGGTCACCCGCGATGCCCTTCCACGCCAGGTGTACGCCCCCGCCGGGCGGCGCGGCCAGGGCGACCCCCGCGGAGGTGGCGGCGCCGGGGATCGTCTGCGGGACGGTCCAGGTGTTCTGGCCGGTGGAACCGCCCTGGTACTTGTTCCACCAGACCGCCTGGTCGCCTTCGACGCCCTTCCAGGCCATGTAGGGCTCGCCGTAGCCGATCTTGCGGACCGTCAGGGCCGGGCCGAAGCTGGAGCTGGCGCCGGGGACCGCCTGCGGCGCGGTCCAGCCGCCGTAGTAGCTGTTCCACCAGATCCGCTGGTCTCCCGAACTGCCCTTCCACGCCATGAAGACACCGGCGTAGGGGGCGAGGGCAGGGCCGACGCTGCTCAGGGCGCCGGGTACCGGCTGCGCCCCGGACCACGTGGTGCCGTCGAACCAGTTCCACCAGATCCTCTCGTCGCCCGACACGCCCTTCCACGTCATGAACAGCGGCCCGCCCCCCTGCCCTGCCAGCGCCACTCCGGCGCTGCTGGAGGCGCCGGGGACCGGCTGCGGAGCGCTCCAGCCGTTTCCGCCGTTCTGCAGGCTGTTCCACCAGACCTGCTGGTCGCCCGTGACGCCCTTCCACGCCATGAACGTACTGCCGGCGGGGAGGTCGGTAGTTCCACTGCCGAGTGCCGTTGCGGGGGACGTGAGACTGGCGAGTCCCGCGGCCGCGACGGCTGTCCCGCCCAGACGCAGCATGCTTCTTCGGCTCAACGATTCCTGCGACATTGCCAACTCTCCTGTGCATAGGGAGAACATCGAAGCGTGTGCCGGGCCCTGCTGATCGACTATCGCAGGCGCCCACGTCACGCTGCCAGGACCGTTCCGCTGAGTGGGCCAACCCGGCTTTCCCGACATTCGGAGAGCGGTAAGTCAGGGCGGGGCTTCAGCCGACGAGCTCGCCTACGAGCGCGGCCACTTGCTCCACCTCGATGAGGAAACCGTCGTGACCGTAGGGGGACTCGATCACCCGAAGGCTATCTGCCGTCGGGATGCCCGCGGCCAACTCCGCCTGCTGGGACGGCGGATAGAGGCGGTCGGAGTCGACGCCGGCCACCAGGGTCCTGGCGGTCACCCGGCGCAGGGCGGCGCTCGCTCCGCCGCGGTCCCGGCCGACGTCATGGCTGTTCATCGCCTCGGCCAGCGTGACGTAACTGCCCGCGTCGAAACGGCGTACCAGCTTGGCGGCATGGTGGTCGAGGTAGGACTCGACCTGGTACCGGCCTCCGTTCCAGGGGTCCTCGGTGCCCTGCGGCGAGCGGCCGAAGCGAACCCGCAGTTCCGGCTCGCTGCGGTAGGTGACGTGGGCGAGACGCCGTGCCAGGCCGAGCCCCGAGTGCGGCCCCAGTCCGGGCCCGGCGTCGTGGTAGTCGCCGCCGCGCCAGTGCGGGTCGCTCCGGATGGCGTGCAACTGGATGTTGGCCCAGGCGATCTGCTCCGCGCTCGCCGCGGCCGCGGTGGCGAGCAGCAGAAGGGCGTCCGTGCGCTCCGGATACGACACGGCCCACTCCACGGCACGCATCCCGCCCATGGATCCGCCGATCACCAGGGCCCAGCGGTCGATGCCCAGCGCGTCGGCCAAGTCGGCTTCCACCGCGACCTGGTCACGCTGCGTCAGATAGGGGAAGGCACTGCCCCAGGGGCGTCCGTCGGGCCGCGGTGAGGACGGTCCGGTGCTGCCCTGGCAGCCGCCGAGCACGTTCGGGGCGACGATGAACCAGCGGTCCGTGTCGAGCGCGAGGCCCCGCCCGATGAGCCCGTTCCACCAGCCGGGCGTCGGATGACCGGGCTCGGCGGGTCCGCTGACGTGGCTGTCGCCGGTGAGCGCGTGCAGCACCAGCACGGCGTTGGAGCCGTCCGGCGCCAGCCGGCCCCACGTCTCGAACGCCAGCCGCACGCCCGGCAGTTCACCTCCCGCCTCCAGCGGAACCGGCTTCGCCGGTGTGTGCCACTGCCGGCGTCCCGGCGGGTCCCCCTCCCGCCAGGCCCCGGAGGCCGGCGGGAGGGGAACCGCGGAGGGTGTCGGTACGGTGTTCAGGACGCGCCCTTGGCCGCGCGGAAGCCTGCCTCCAGGTCCGCCTTGAGATCGGCGAGGTTCTCGATGCCGACCGACAGCCGCACCAGACCCGGCGAGGTGCCGGTCGCCGTCAACTGCGCCTCGTCGAGCTGGCTGTGGGTGGTGGACGCAGGATGGATGATGAGGCTGCGTACGTCACCGATGTTGGCGAGATGGCTGAACAGCTCGACGGCGTCGACGAATCGCTTGCCCGCCTCGACACCGTCCCGCAGCTCGAAGGCCAGCACCGCGCCCGCGCCGCGCGGGAGATAGCGCTGCCCCGCCTCGTACCAGCGGTTGGACTGCAGTCCCGGATAGTGGACGGCGGCGACCTCGTCGCGCTGCTCCAGCCACTCGGCCAGGGCCTGGGCGTTGGCGGAGTGCCGCTCGATGCGCAGGCTGAGCGTCTCCACGCCCTGGAGGAGCAGGAACGCGGAGTGCGGCGCGATGGCCGGACCGAGGTCGCGCAGCAGTTGCACCCGCAGCTTGATGGCGAAGGCACCGGGACCGAGCGCCGGCCAGTACTGCAGGCCGTGGTAGCTGGGGTCCGGCTCGGTGAAGTCGGGGAAGCGCTCGGAGTGCGCGCCGAAGTCGAAGGTGCCGCCGTCGACGACGACACCACCGATCGTCGTACCGTGCCCGCCGATGAACTTGGTCGCCGAGTGGACGACGATGTCCGCGCCGTGCTCGATGGGGCGCAGCAGATACGGGGTCGGCACGGTGTTGTCCACGATCAGCGGCACACCCGCCTCGTGGGCCACGTCCGCGACCGCGCGCACATCGAGCACGTTGCCGCGCGGGTTGCCCAGCGTCTCGGCGAACAGCGCCTTGGTGTTGGGCCGGACCGCCGCCTTCCAGGCCTCGAAGTCGTCCGGGTCGTCCACGAAGGACACCTCGATGCCGAACTTCGGAAGGGTGTGGCGGAACAGGTTGTACGTGCCTCCGTAGAGGGAGGTGCTGGACACGATGTGGTCGCCGGAGCTCGCCAGCGTGAGGATCGCGAGGGTCTCGGCGGCCTGCCCGGAGGCGAGCGCCACCGCCGCCACTCCGCCTTCCAGCGCCGCGATCCGCTGTTCGAAGACATCCTGCGTGGGGTTGTGGATGCGGGTGTAGATGTTGCCGGGCTCCGCGAGCGAGAACAGGTTCGCGGCGTGCTCGGTGTCCCGGAAGACGAACGAGGTCGTCTGGTAGATCGGCACCGCCCGCGCCCCGGTCGTCGGGTCCGGCGCGGCACCGGCGTGGATCTGCTTGGTCTCGAACGACCACGCCGAGGTGTCGGGTCCTGCGGGTTCGTCCTCGGGGGTGTGGCCTGCGGTGACGGAGTCGATCGGCTGGCTCATGGTTCTCCCTTGTACGGGGGGGCGCGGGTGCGTCGATATGAGGGTGCGGAGGGTGCGTGAAGTCGCCGCAGGGCCCTGGGCCGCGCCCGGACAGGGCAGCGGACAGCACGGGATGCGGTGGGGATGAGAGCGGAGAAAGGGGTGATCAGGTGCCGGAGCGCGAGGTCAGCTCACGGAGAACGGACAACTCGTGGTGGTGACACGCACGTAGTCAACGTGGCGGCGAGTCACGAGCACGGTCATGCAGCCAGGTAACCACAGATGCCTGGCACGCACCACCATGTCCGGGGGACGGGACAAGGTGTTCGTGGGCCGGGACAACCTGGCTGGGGTACGGATCGGCGTGGCTGGGGGACGGGCCCCCGTGGCTGAGGCGAGGACCCGCGTGGCTGAGGCGAGGACCCGCGTGGCCCGGGCGCGGACCAGCGTGGCCGGGGCACGCACCACCATGGCAGGGGCGCGGGGCGCGGGGCGCGGGGCGCGGGGCGCGGGGCGCGGGGCGGCGGGGCGGCGGGGGCGTGAGGTGTGTGGTGGGGCGGGGCGTGAGGTGTGGGCTGCGAGGCGCAGCGCATAGGGCGGGGGCGGCGGACATGGGGCACGCGAGGCGCGGGCGCGGGGCGCCGGGCGCTGGGCCCTTCAGGACGACGGTCGCCCCGACCCCGCTCCCCCCGCCGTCTCACCCGTCTCACCCGTCGGGACACATGGTGGACGCACCTTTGGTCGTGTGCTTTGATCCGGCCATGGAGTCCACTGGCCAGGCACACACGGTGCTGCTCGACCCGTTCTGGGTGAGCCGCCGCGCCGACCAGTTCGACGAGATCTGTCGCTGACCGCCGTGTAACGGCCCCCGACCCCCGACTGTCCGACCGCTCCCGGCGCACCCCTCTGCCTCCGACTGGCTGATCCCGTACACGCCCGTTGCCACTCAACGCCGCATGCCGGGTTCACTGCCGCCGCGAAGGATTCCCATGGCACAGCCCACCACCCTGCCTGTCATCGACATCTCCCGATTCCGCGCCCCCGACACCGACCGGGCCGCCTTCCTCGCCGAACTCCGGGCAGCCGCCCACGAGGTGGGCTTCTTCTACGTCACCGGGCACGGGGTTTCCCGGTCCGTGCGCGAGGAGGCACTGCGCGCCGCCCGCGCCTTCTTCGCCCTCCCGGAAGACCGGCGGCTGGAGATCGAGAACCTCAACTCACCCCAGTTCAGGGGCTATACGCGCACCGGAACCGAGTACACGGCGGGCAGTGCCGACTGGCGCGAGCAGATCGACATCGGTCCGGAGCGCCAGACCGTCGACACCCGCCCGGGCGACCCCGACTACCTCCGGCTGATCGGACCCAACCAATGGCCCTCCGCCCTGCCGGAGTTGCGTGACATCGTGCTGCGCTGGCAGGCCGAGGCGCTGCGGGTGAGCCGGGAGGTGCTGCGCGCCCTGGCGGCCGCCCTCGGTCAGGACGAGGACTACTTCGACCAGTGGTTCGACGACGAGGCGGCCGTGCACGTCAAGATCGTGCACTATCCGCCGCGCCCCGCCCAGGACGTCGACCAGGGGGTGGGTGCGCACAAGGACTACGGCTATCTCGCCCTGTTGCAGCAGGACGAGGTCGGCGGACTCCAGGTGCAGGATGCGGACGGCGGCTGGATCGACGCCGTACCCGTGTCTGACGCCTTCGTCTTCAACATCGGCGAGATGCTGGAGATCGCAACCCAGGGCTATCTGAAGGCCACCCAGCACCGGGTGATCAGCCCACAGCCGGGCGTGGACCGCTATTCCATCCCCTTCTTCCTGGGCCCCCGGCTGGACGCGGTCGTTAAGGCCCTCCAGCTCCCGCCGGAGCTGGCGGCCCGCACCCGCGGCGTGACCGAGGACCCGGGCAATCCGCTCCTCGCGGCCTTCGGGGAGAACGCCGTGGTCGGCTGGCTCCGCTCGCACCCCCGGGTCGCCGAACGCTGGTGGTCCGACGTCCTGGCGAGGCCGGAGGGGGACCGATGAGCGGTGAGGGAAGCGGCTGGGCGTTCGAGACGCGCCAGGTGCACGCGGGCGCGGTGCCGGACCCGACCACCGGGGCGCGTGCCGTGCCCATCCACCAGACCAGCAGCTATGTCTACCGTGACACCGCACACGCCGCCGCGGCCTTCGAACTCTCCGACCTCACGACACACGCGTACACCCGGTTGTCCAACCCGACCACCGCCGTGGCCGAGGAACGCATCGCTTCCCTCGAAGGCGGCTCGGCGGCCGTCGCCGTGGCCAGCGGCCAGGCCGCGACGGCCCTCGCGCTGCTGAACCTGGCCCGTGTCGGCGACCACATCGTGGCCTCGTCCTCCCTCTACGGAGGCACCCGCACCCTCCTGGAACACACCTTCGCCGACTTCGGTATCACGGTGACCTTCGTCGACGACCCGGACGACCCGGGGGCCTGGCACGCCGCCGTGCGCCCCGACACCAAGGCCTTGTTCGGCGAGAGCATCGGCAACCCGCGCGGCAACGTCCTGGACGTCGAGTCGGTGGCCCGCGTCGCACACGGCGCCGGTGTGCCGCTGGTGATCGACAACACCGTACTCACGCCGTATCTGCTGCGGCCCATCGAGCACGGCGCCGACATCGTCGTGCACTCCACCACCAAGTTCCTGTCCGGGCACGGCACCGGTATCGGCGGGGTCGTCGTCGACAGCGGACGCTTCGACTTCGGTGCGGATCCCGAGCGGTGGCCGGGCCTGACCCGCCCCGATCCGACGTACAACGGGCTGTCCTTCTGGGACTCCTTCTCGGACCTCGGTCTCGCGTACGCGCTGCGCCTGCGCACCCGGCTGGTCCGGGATCTGGGACCGGCCGTCTCACCCTTCAACAGCTTCCTGCTCCTCCAAGGGCTGGAGACACTCAGCCTGCGCATCGAACGGCACGTGGCCAACGCCCAGTTGCTCGCCGAGTGGCTCGAACAGCAGCCGCAGGTGTCGCGGGTGGACTACGCGGGACTGCCCTCCAGTCCCTGGCACGCCGCGGCCAAGCGGTATCTGCCCGGCGGCGCCGGAGCGGTCCTCGCCTTCGAACTCGCGGACGGTCTCGAAGCCGGCCGGCGTTTCGTCGAAGGGGTCCGGCTGTTCAGCCATCTCGCGAACATCGGCGACGTACGCAGTCTCGTCATCCATCCCGCGTCCACCACGCACGCGCAGTTGGACGCCCGTCAGCAGATCGCGGCGGGCGTCACACCGGGTCTGGTGCGGCTGTCGGTCGGCTTGGAAGGCGCCGCCGATCTCATCGCGGACCTCGAAACCGGCCTGAGAGCCGCTGCCCCATGAACTCGGACAACCCCCCGCCGTATCGCACGGAAACCTCCCCCGGCACCGCACAGAACCAAGGAGCACGATCCGCCATGCACCGCAGAACCCTTCTCCGGCTCGCCGCCACCGCAGTACTCGCCGGCCTGACGGCGACCGCCTGTGGTACCGGCGCGACCGACGACTCCGCGAACGCCGGAGAGACCAAGCAGGCCGCCGAGCCCGCGAACATCGACAGGGCCGCCACCGTCGACGTACGGCTCACCCTGGAACCCACCAGCCTCGACATCTCCTCGACGGCGGGCGCCGCGCTCGACCAGATCCTGCTCGACAACATCTACCAGGGCCTGCTCACCCGCGACGAGAACAACAAGGTTGAGCCGAGCCTGGCCACCTCCTTCGACGAGTCGTCCGACGGGCTCACCTACACCTTCCATCTCGCCGAGAACGCCACCTTCCACGACGGCGGCAAGGTCACCGCGGCCGACGCCGTCTGGTCGCTGAAGCAGGTCACCGCGGACGGTTCGACCAACCCGGACGCGGCGGCGCTCGCCTCCGTGCAGACCGTCACCGCCTCGGACGACCACACCGTCGTCATCAAGCTCAGCCACCGTGACAGTGGTTTCACCTGGGCCCTGACGGGACGGGCCGGAATCGTCTTCAAGGAGGGCACTGACTTCTCGACGCTCGCCGGCAAGGAGAACGGCACCGGCCCCTTCAAGCTGCAGACCTGGAAACGCGGTTCCTCCATCACCTTCGTCCGCAACGACGACTACTGGGGCACCAAGGCCAAGGTCGCCAAGGTCGTCTTCCACTACATCAAGGACGACAACGCCGCCAACAACGCCCAGCAGACCGGCCAGACCGATATCGAGGCCGCTGCTCAGTCCGACCTTCTCCAGCCCTTCTCCGACAAGTCCAAGTACACGGTGCTGCGCGGCGACACCACCGACAAGTTCACCCTCGCGTTCAACAACAGCACCGGGCCCACCAAGGACATACGCGTCCGGCAGGCCATTCGCCGGGCCATCGACAACCCCGGCCTCATCAAGGCCCTCGGCGGCGCCGCCAAGCCGGTCGGCGGCCCCATACCGGCCACCGACCCCGGCTACGAGGACCTCACCTCGATCGACGCCTACGACCCGGCGAGCGCCAAGAAGCTTCTCCAGGAGGCCGGTTACGGCGACGGGCTCAAGCTCACGGTCCAGATTCCCAACATCTACCGGACGGAGATCGGCGACTACCTCGCCTCGCAGCTCAAGCAGGTCGGCATCGAACTGACCGTCCGGCAGGTGGAGTTCCAGACCTGGCTCGACGCCGTGTACACCAAGCACGACTACCAGCTCAGCCTCGTCGACCACGCCGAGGCCCGCGACCTGAACAACTTCACCAACCCCGACTACTACTTCGGCTACGACAACGCGGACGTCCAGAAGTGGTACGCCGACGCGCAGACCGCCCCGTCCGACTCCGAGCGCGACGCGCTGCTGAAGAAGGCGGCCCGGCAGATCTCCGAGGACGCCGCCGCCGACTGGCTGTTCGTGAACCAGACCCTCACCGTCGTACGCAGTGGAGTCACCGGCGTGCCGCGCAACTTCACCAGCAGCCGCTACCCCCTCGCGGACCTCGCCGTGGCGAAGCAGTGAGGCCGGCATGACGCTCTATCTGCTGCGCCGGGCAGGGCTGTTGGCGGTCTCCCTGCTCGCCGCCAGCGTGCTGATATTCCTGGTGCTGCGGCTGCTGCCCGGCGATGTCGCCCAGACCATCGGCGGCATCAAGGCCACCCCGGACCAGGTCGCGGCCGTACGCCACGACCTGGGTCTGGACCGTTCGCTCGTCGACCAGTACGGGAGCTGGATCGGCGGAGTGCTGACCGGTGACTTCGGCCGGTCCGTCCTCGACGGCACCTCGGTCTCGGGACAGCTCGCCGAGAAACTCGCCGTGACCGGGCCGCTGGCCGCGGGCGCCGTGCTGCTCGCGCTCGCCTTCGCCGTACCCCTGGGCATCCTCGCCGCCGTCCGCCACAACTCGCGGCTCGGCGGCGTGGTCAACGCCGTGGGGCAGCTCGGCATCGCGCTGCCGACCCTGTGGGTGGGGCTGCTGCTGGTCGTGCTGTTCGCGGTGCAGACCCGGTGGCTGCCCGCGCAGGGTTTCCCGGTGGACGGCTGGGCCGAGCCCGGTCAGGCGGTACGCAGCCTCGTGCTGCCCTGGCTCACGCTCGCCCTGTCCGAGGGCGCCGTGCTGCTCAGGTTCGTACGGTCCGCCGTACTCGACGTACTGCACCAGGACTGGCTGCGCACCGCTCGCGCCAAGGGCCGTACCCGCACCGGCGCACTGCTGCGGCACGGTCTGCGCAACGCGGCGGTCCCGGTGGTTTCGGTGCTCGGCCTGCAGATCGCCGCCCTGGTGGCGGGAGCGGTCGTGGTCGAGCAGGTCTTCGTGCTTCCCGGCGTCGGGCAGATGCTGATCACCGACGTCGGCAACCGGGACCTGGACAAGGTGCAGGGCGAGATCCTGCTCCTCACCGGCGCGGTGCTGGTCATCGGGTTCCTCATCGACCTCGTCCACCGGCTGATCGACCCGCGGCTGCGGGGTGCGGTGTGAGCGCGCCGAGTGTACGAAGGGTTCCCCGGTCCCCGGTTGTCCTGCGGGCGCTGGTCCGCACCCGCAGCGGTCTGGCCGGCCTGATCCTCGTCGGCCTGCTCCTGCTGTCCGCGCTGGTCTCGCTCGTCTGGACTCCGTACGACCCGACCCTCGCCCGTCCCCAGGACAGCTGGCTGCTGCCCTTCTCCGGCGGACACCTGCTCGGCACCGACAGGCTCGGCCGGGACGAGCTGAGCCAGCTCCTCACCGGCGCCCGCGGCACCCTGTGGACCGCCGTGCTCGCGACGGCCATCGCGGCGGTGATCGGCCTGACCCTTGCTCTGTCGGCGGCCCTCGCCCCGCGCTGGATCGGCGCCCCCGTCGTCCAGCTGACCGACGTGCTGATCGCGTTCCCGGTCCTCCTCATCGCGATGATCCTCACGGCTGCGTACGGTGGTTCCACCTGGACCTCGGTCACCGCGATCGGCATCGGGGCGGGCGTCAACATCGCCCGGGTCGCCCGCGCCGAGACGGCCCGGGTCCTGGGCACCGACTACGTACTGGCCGCCCACGCAGCGGGCTCCGGCACCTGGCGCACCGTCCGCAAGCACCTGCTGCCGAACATCGCGCCCACCCTGATCGTGCAGCTCTCGCTGGTGCTCTCCGTGGCGGTCCTCGCCGAAGCCGCCCTGTCCTACCTGGGGTTCGGCACACCACCACCCGCCGTCTCCTGGGGACGCATGCTCAACGAGCAGCAGGAGTACATCACCGCGCGACCGCTCCTCGTCATCTGGCCGGGTATCGCCGTCGTCTGCTCCGTCCTCGGCTTCAACCTCCTTGGCGACGGCCTGCGGGAGGCCACCGATCCGCGCCTGCGGGGTCAGGGGGGCCCGGTATGAGCCTGCTCCGGATCGAGGACCTGACGGTACGGATCGGCGGTACGACAGCGGTCGAGGAGGTCAGCCTCGAACTGCCTCCGGGTGAACGGCTTGCGCTGATCGGCGAGTCGGGGTCCGGGAAGTCCCTCACCGCCCTCGCCGTCATGGGACTCCTCCCGGACGGCGCCGAGGCCACCGGCAGCATCCGGCTCGGCGGCGAGGAGCTCCTCGGCCTCGGCGACCGGGAGCTGTCCAGGCTGCGTGGCGAGCGCCTGGCCATGGTCTTCCAGGAGCCCATGAGCGCACTCAACCCGCTGATGCGGATAGGAAAGCAGCTCACGGAGCCCCTGCGGCTGCACCGCGGTCTGAACCGGCGATCGGCCACTGCCGCCGCCGTCGAACTCGCGGAACAGGTAGGCCTGCCCGACCCGGAACGCCTCGTCCGCTCCTGGCCGCACCAGCTCTCCGGCGGCCAGCGTCAGCGCGTCGGACTGGCCATGGCACTCGCCACCCGCCCGGCCCTGCTCATCGCCGACGAACCCACCACCGCCCTGGACGTCACCGTCCAGGCCGACATGCTCCGCCTGCTCGACGAACTCGTCCAACAGCACGACACCGCACTGCTGTTCATCAGCCATGACCTCGCCGTGGTCAGCCAGGTGTGCCGCCGCGTCGCGGTCCTCAAGGACGGCCGGATCGTCGAGGAGGGCGACGCCGACACCCTCGTACGCGCCCCTCAACACCCCTACACGCAGCGGCTCCTCGAAGCCGCCCGGGCCACCGGATGGGACACCACGGAGGTCGCGCCATGACCGGCCAACCCCTGCTCGAAGCGACCGGCCTGCATCGCAGCTTCCGCCTCCCACGCACGTCGTTGCTCGGCCCGGCCGCCCACCGCCAGGCCGTACAGGACGTCTCCCTCCGGCTGAGGGAAGGCGCAGGCCTCGGCGTCGTGGGCGAGTCCGGGTCCGGGAAGTCGACGCTGGCCCGGCTGCTGCTCGCCCTCGACCGGCCGGACTCCGGAACGGTGCACTACCGGGGCCGCGAGGTACGGCCGGGCCCGCCGCGCCGGCTCACCTGGTTCCGCCGTGAGGTGCAGGTCGTGCTCCAGGACCCGATGGGCTCCCTCGACCCCCGCGCCACCGTGCGCGACATCGTCGCCGAACCGCTGGAGTGCCTGCGGTTGCCGGGCGACCACGACGACCGGGTGGACGAACTCCTGCGCGCCGTCGGCCTGGAGCCGTCCGTGCGCGGCCGCCATCCGCACGAGTTCTCCGGCGGCCAGCGGCAGCGCATCGCCATCGCGCGGGCGCTCGCCCCGGGGCCGAAGGTCCTCGTCGGCGACGAACCGCTGAGCGCCCTCGACGTGTCCGTGCGGGCCCAGATCCTCGCCCTCCTGAACGAACTGGCCGCCGCGTACGGACTGACGCTGCTGCTCGTCTCGCACGACATCGGCGTCGTACGGCATCTGTGTACCGACGTGCTGGTGATGAAGGACGGCCGGGCCGTCGAACAGGGCCCGGCCGCAGAGGTGCTGGCCGATCCCCAACACCCGTACACACGCCGCTTGTTGGCCGCCGTACCCCGGCTGCCCGCATGACCGGGAGGCACGCATGACCACATCGACCGAACGCCGACTCACCCTGGGAGCCCTCGTCCACGGCTCCGGCGGCCACATCGCCGGCTGGCGCCACCCCGACGCGCGCCCCGACGGACAGCTCGACTTCGCCTTCCACGCCGACCTGGCCCGCACCCTCGAACGCGGCCGTTTCGACGCCCTGTTCGTCGCCGACGTCGTCGCCATCTGGGGACACCAGCTCGACTCGCTGTCCCGCACCGGACGCGCCGAGCACTTCGAACCCCTGACGCTGCTGGCCGCGCTGTCCCTGGTGACCGACCACCTCGGCCTGGCCGCGACGGCGACCACGACCTACAACCACCCCTTCCACATCGCCCGCAAGTTCGCCTCCCTCGACCACATCTCGGCGGGCCGCGCGGGCTGGAACGTCGTCACCTCCGTCGTACCGCTGGAGGCCGCGAACTTCGGCCACGACAGCCACCTCGAACACGAGCTGCGCTATCGACGGGCCGATGAGTTCGTGCAGGTCGTGAAGGCGCTCTGGGACAGCTTCGACGAGGAAACGGTCGTACGGGACAAGGCGACGGGCCGCTACTACGACCCCACGGGGCTGCGGGCTCCGCACCACCGGGGCGAGCACTTCACCGTGCGCGGGCCCCTCAACATCTCCCGCCCGCCGCAGGGACATCCGGTGGTCTTCCAGGCCGGATCCTCCGAGACGGGACGGGAGTTCGCGGCCCGGCACGGCGAGGTGCTGTTCACCACGCAGCACGAGCTCGGCGCCGCCCAGGAGTTCTACGCCGACGTCAAGGCGCGCGCCGCGGCTCACGGCCGGGACCCGGCCCATGTCCTGGTCTGGCCGGGCCTCAGCCCGCTCGTCGCGCCCACCGAGGCGGAGGCGAAGCGACGGCTCGCCGAACTCCAGGACCTGATCCACGAGGACGTGGCACGCAGGCTCGTACAGGACAACATCGGCGATCTCGACCTGACCGGCCATCCGTTGGACGGTCCGCTGCCGGACATCCCCGACACGAACCGCAGCAAGTCCCGCCGCGATCTGCTGCTGAGGCTCGCACACGACGAGAAGTTGACGATACGTCAGCTCGCCGGGCGGTTCGCCGCGGGCTCCGCCGTCGCCGGTACGCCGGAGCAGATCGCCGACCACATCGAGACCTGGTTCCGGCAGCGTGCCGCCGACGGCTTCAACATCTCCTTCCCGTATCTGCCAGGACCCGCCGAGGACTTCGTGGACCACGTCGTGCCGCTGCTCCAGCGGCGCGGCCTGTTCCGGACCGAGTACGAGGGCACCACCCTGCGCGAGAACCTCGGGCTGCCGCGCCCGGCCGTCACCCCGCGCCACCTCCAGGAGGCCTGACGATGAGCGCGCGCCGCACCGACCAGCTCCACCTCAACGCCTTCCTCAAGCCGCCGGGAGAGTACCTGGCCGCCTGGCGGCACCCGGAGACCGCGGCCGACGCGGGCGTGAACATCCGGGAGGTGCTCTCCTTCGCCCGGATCGCCGAACGCGCCACGTTCGACGCGGTGTTCCTCGCCGACCTCGTGGGCGTGCCGTTCGCGAGCGAGGACGTCCTCAGCAGGGTCAGCGTCGTCAACGACTCCTTCGAACCGACCACCCTGCTCGCCGCGCTCGCCGCCGGAACCTCCCGGATCGGCCTGATCGCGACCGCCTCCACCAGCTACAACGAGCCCTATCACGTGGCCCGTTCCTTCGCCTCGATCGACCACATCTCCGGCGGACGGGCCGGCTGGAACGTGGTCACCTCCCTCAACGACGGCGAGGCGCAGAACTTCGGGCTCGACGCCCACCTCGACCACGCCACCCGCTACGACCGCGCCGAGGAGTTCTACGACGTGGTGGCGGGCCTGTGGGACTCCTTCGAGGACGACGCCTTCCGCCACGACCAGGCGACCGGCGTCTACTTCGACCCGGCCAAGCTGCACGCGCTCCACCACGAGGGCAAGCACCTGAAGGTCGCCGGGCCCCTCAACATCGCCCGCCCGCCCCAGGGCCGCCCGGTCATCGTGCAGGCCGGCGCCTCCGAAGCGGGCAGGAACCTCGCCTCCCGCATCGCCGAGGTGATCTTCTCCGGCATTAGAGACCTGACCCAGGCGCAGGAGTTCTACGCCGACATCAAGGAACGTGCCGCCGCGCACGGCCGCGACCCGGACCACCTCAAGGTCCTCCCCGCGCTGTCCGTCGTCACGGCACCGACCGAGTCCGAGGCCCGCGACAAACTGGCCCGCCTCACCGAACTCCTGCCCCCACAGGTCGCATTGGCCGACCTCTCGTACTGGCTCGGCGGCTTCGACCTCAGCCCCTACCCGCTGGACGGCCCACTCCCCGAACTCCCGGTCTCCAACCAGTCGCACACCGCGCAACAGCAGATCTACGAGCACGCGCGCCGCGACAACCTCACCATCGGCGACCTCGTCCAGCGCCTCGCCGCCGACGACCGCACCATCACCGGCACCCCGGAACAGATCGCCGACCACATCGAGGAGTGGTTCCAGGGCCGCGCCGCCGACGGCTTCAACGTGACCTTCCCGTATCTGCCGGGCACCCTGTCGGACTTCGCCGACCTGGTGGTCCCGGAGCTGCGTCGGCGCGGCCTGTTCCGTACCCAGTACACGGGCACGACCCTGCGCGAGCACCTGGGCCTGCCCCGACCGTCCTGGCGTGGTTAGCGGCCGTCAACGAGGCAGCGCCCGGAGCGCCTTGGTATAGCAGAAGCAGAACGGGTTGCCGTCGTAGGGGGCGTACGGCGGCACCTGCTGCCAGCCCTCCCGTACGTAGAGCGCCTGGGCCTCCGGCTGGAACTCGCCCGTCTGCAGCCACAGGCGCTCGATGCCGAGCCCGAGCGCCGAGGACTCCACCGCCGAGAGCGCCTCCTTGGCGAGCCCCCGGCCGCGATGATCGGGATGGACGAACACCCGCTTCACCTCGTGACGGTCCGGCAGCCTGCGCAGCGAGGCGGTGGCCACGGGCACCTCGTCCGCGTACGCGACCCAGGTGACGACGATCTCCTCGGCCGTCGGCTGGGGCGGCCGGACACGTCGGTGGGCGACCGGTGCGTAGCGCGGGGCCAGTTCGGCGGACATCTGCTCGCGGAGCAGGGCCGGGGACGGCGCGTCCCAGTCCTCGGTCACCCAGCGGACGGTGGCGGTGGGCGGCAGGGTCATGTCGGTTCCTCGTGAACGGGTGCGGGCTGACGGTGTGCGGAAGCCGGGAAGGCAGGCGGGCCCCGTCGGCCCGTGAGGCGGGGGCGCAGCAGCGACAGGGCGACGGCCACGGTGAGCAGACCCGCACAGAGGAGCGTCGCGTGCGCGAAAGCCGTACGGGGCAGGCCCGTTGCTCCTGACGAGCCGCGCAGGTAGCTTCCGGAGACGGCGCTGAGGGCGACGGCCGCGGCGATGCGCTGGGCCATCTGCAGAATGCCGCCGGCCACTCCGGCGGCCTCGGCCGGGGCGTACTGGAGGACCTGGGCCTGGTTCGGGGCGATGGTGAGGCCGGCGGCGGCACCGGAGAGCAGTTGAACGGCGGCGAGCACCAGAGGGAGTGCGGTGCGCGGGGCGGTGACGGCGGCTGCCGCTCCGGTGAGCAGCCCGAGGATCCCCAGGGCGAGGCCGACCGTGACGGTGTGCGGTCCAAGGCGGCGCACCAACCGCCAGGCCACGGCCGAGGTGACTCCCATGGCGACGGCGGACGGGAGCGTGACCGCCGCGGCGGTCAGCGCGGAAAGCCCGAGTCCGCTCTGCAGGAACATGGTGAGGACAAGCGTCGCGGCCAACGAGGACCCGAAGCTCGCCATCGCGATACCCGTCCCGAGGGTGTACGGGAGCGAACGCGCGAGCGCCGGATGCACCAGCGGCGCCCGCCCGGCCCGCACCCGCAGTCGCTGCCCCAGGGCGAAACAGCCCGCCAGGACGAATGCGGCGCCGGCCCACAGTGCGGCCCCCCGGCTGCTGCCCGGGGTACTGATGAACGGCAGCATCAGCGCCAGGGTCAGCGCACCCGCCCACATCAGCCCCCACCAGTCGAGCTGACTCCGCCTGCCGGTCCGGCGCGCCGCCGGAAGCCAGCGGAACGCGAGCCAGAGGGTGAGCAGCCCGCAGGGCGTGTTGAGGAGCAGGCACAGCCGCCATCCCAGGTCCGGGCCGAAAGCCGCGACCAGGGCGCCGCCGAGAGCCGGTCCGAGCGCGGCGGCGACCCCGCCGGTGACCGCGTACAGTCCCAGCGCGCGGGCCCGGTCCAGACCGCTGAAGACGTCCTGAAGGGTGCCGATCACCTGGGAATTGACCAGACCGGCCCCGGCGCCCTGCACCAGGCGCGCGGCGATCACCATGTCCGGCCGGCCGCCGGTGGCGGCCACCACGCCGCACAGCACGAAGGTCGAGAGGCCCACGAGGAACAGGCCTTTGCGACCGCGTACGTCACCCAGGCTGCCGCCGGGAACCAGCATCAGACCGAAGGTGAGCGAGTACCCGGCGACGATCCACTGCACATCGGTGGGACCGGCCTCCAGCGACTGACGCAGCGCCGGCACCGCGATGTTGAGGACCGACTGGTCGAGCAGAGTCGTCACCCCTGCCGCCATGCACACCAGCAGCACCCGCCGGGCGGCACGATCTTCTCCCGGGAGCATGCGCACATGGTCACATCGGCGGTCGGCCCCTGTCTCCGGCCGCGGCAGCTTGTTCGCAGAACAGCAACACCGCGTTCGCAAGTCGGGAGCCGGGAGCCGGGAGCCGGGAGCCGGGAGCTGAGGGCCCGGTATCTCGACCGGGCCGAAGGCTGGCGGGATGCGTCACGCGGCGTCGTGGAAAACGAGCCCCAGCGTGTGACGGCGCCCGGAGCGGACCGTGCTCACACCGTGCCGCATCGGGCCGCGCGACCAGCCGCGCCGGGAGGCCACCGGTCGGTCGCGGGTCGTGAAGACCAGACCGTGCCCCTGCGGCAGGGTCGTGGCGGAACCCCGCGACTGCGCCCGCGGACGCTGCTCGGTCATGAGGAACTCGCCTCCGGTGAAGTCGACTCCGGGGGCGTCGAGGCCGACGACCACCTGGAGCGGGAAGAGCATCGGGCCGAACACATCGCGGTGCAGGGCGTTCCAGTCGCCCGGCCCGTAACGCAGCAGGATCTGCGCGGACTTGGCCTGCCCGGCCGCATGGCACATCGCCACCCAGTCCTCCAGATCGTCGGGCCAGAGCGCGGGCTGTCCGAGCCGGCCGGCCCAGTCGCGCGCGATCGGCAGCAGGCGCGGGTAGAACGCCGCCCGCAACTCCCTTACCGCATCTGGCAGTTCGTGGGTGAAGTAGCGGTACTGGCCGGAGCCGAAGCGGTGCCGGGCCATGTCGACGGTCGTACGGAAACGGTCGGCGTCGTCGTAGAGGGCGGTGATCTCGTGGCACTCGTCGGACGACAGCAACGGACCGGTGAGCGCGCTGCCGTGCTCGTCGAGTTCGGCGGCCAGAGCATCCCAGTCACCGGCCCCGACACAGTCGGCCAGGTGCGCCACCGCCGTCCGCGCCGTCGTCGTGCGGGTCATGACGACAGGGCAGTGGCCGGGCGCACGTTCTCCAGTTCCAGGAGCCGCTGCTTGCGCTCCTGACCGGCCGCGTAGCCGCTGAGTGCGCCGTTCGCGCCGATCACGCGGTGGCAGGGACGCACGACGAGCACCGGATTCGCCCCGATCGCCGTGCCCACGGCTCGCACCGCGGCCCTGGACGCGCCGATCTGCGCGGCGATCTCGCCGTAGCTCAGCGTGGTCCCGTACGGGATGGTCTCCAGGGCCTTCCACACCCGTTGCTGGAACTCGCTGCCACCGCCGACGTATTCGATGTCGAATCGGGTCAGCCCGCCCTCGAAGTAGGAGCGCAACTGGGAGACGATCTCCACGAAGGCGTCCGCGTCCTCGGCCCAGTCCTCCCGGACGACGGCGGCGGATTTCTGGCCGGGCATCGACAGAGAGGTGAGTGCCGTGCCGCCCTTCGCCGTGGCCGACTCCTCGCCCACGAGCAGGAGTTCACCCAGCGGGCTGTCGATCGTCGTGTAGACCGTCATCAGCAATGTCCCTTCTTGCGAGTCCAGTTCATCTCTTCCACCTCCAACAATGAGGTGCGCGGAGCGCTGACGCTGGCGGGATTCGGACGTCACGCTTCGGCAGGTTGGCGCCGGTCGGCTGCGGCGTTCCAGAAGTGGTGCATGGCGTAGGTGCGCCACGGTCGCCAGGCCTCGGCGTCGACCGGCTCGGCGCCCGCTCGCCGCATCCCGGCCTGGACGGCCACGTCTCCGGTGAGCAGGACGTCCGGGTCGCCCAGGGCGCGCATCCGGATGTAGCCGGCGGTCCGGGGGCCGACGCCACGCAGTCCGAGCAGCGCCTTCTCGGCCTCGTCGCGGTCGGCGCCGGCGTCGAGGCTCACGGTGCCGTCGGCGAGCGCTCCGGCGACCGCACGCAGGGTGTCAGGGCGTGCGTCGGGCAGGCCGAGCTCTTCGAGCGACGCCTCCGCGAGGTCGTCGGCGGTGGGAAAGACATGCGTGAGCCCACCGCTGGGCACCGCGAGGGGCTGCCCGTACGCGGCGACCAGGGCGCCGCCGAGCCTGCGTCCGGCGGCCACGGAGAGCTGTCCGCCCAGCACCGCGCGGACGGCGAGTTCGTGCGGGTCGGCGGAGCCCGGAGCCCGCAGCCCCGGCCGCAGTGCGACGAGCGGCGCGAGCGCGGCATCGGAGCCGAGCCGCTCGCCGACCGCGTACGGGTCGGCGTCCAGGTCGAACAGCCGCCGGATCCGCTGGGTGGCCGTGGTCAGGTCGCGCAGATCACCGAGATGCAGATGGCAGGTGAGCCAGCCGCCGTCGCCGAGTACTTCGCCGACCTCCGCGATTCCGGTGCCCTGAGGGAGATGGAGGGTGCGCCGGTACGTCCGCCCGCCGCGTTCGCCGGTGAGTTCCTCGACGCCGGTGACGGCACGGTCGCCGAGGTAGTCGAAGACCTCGGCGGCAGCGTACGGACCGCGGTGGGCGAGCCGCAGCGGCACCCCGCCCGCCCCGTTCGCCGTACCGACCGATCCGTAGCGTGCGGCCCGGCCCGGTTTCGCCGCGCGCAGCCCGCTGGGGGTGACGGCGTAGATCTCCCGGACGGTGTCGTTGAACTGCCGCACGCTGGCGAATCCGGCCGCGAAGGCGATCTCCGCGGCCTGGAGGGTCGTCGTCTGGAGCAGGATCCGCGCGGTGTGGGCCCGCTGCGCCCGGGCGAGCGCGATCGGTCCCGCGCCCACCTCGGCGTTCAGCTGCCGCTGCACCTGCCGGGCGCTGTAGCCCAGGCGTGCGGCGAGCCCGGCGACGCCCTCACGGTCCACGACACCGTCACCGATCAGCCGCATCGCACGGCCGACCGCGTCCGCGCGGACGTTCCACTCGGCCGAGCCGGGCACCGCGTCGGGGCGGCAGCGGCGGCAGGCCCGGAACCCGGAACCCTGCGCGGCGGCCGAGGTCGGGAAGAAGCGCACGTTCTGACGCTTGGGAGTGGTCGCGGGGCAACTGGGGCGGCAGTAGATCCCCGTCGTGGACACGGCGAAGAAGAACTCGCCGTCGAACCTTGCATCGCGGCTGCACACCGCCTCGTACCTGCTGTCGTCGCTCGTCACCCTTCCACTGTGGGCCAGGACGGGGCGCTGTGCTGGCGGAAATCGGACACCACGCTCACGGGGGAGATAGGCGCCGGTCACCTGCACCCAAGCCAGTGCCTCGTCAGCCGCACGGACAGGCCCGCGGCCGTGTACACGGGTACCGCCCGGTATCCGTCAGCCTGCACGGTGATACGACTGAACCGGCCCCGCAGAGAAGGCGTCTTGATCACCGGAACAGTGGTCCCGGCGGCCGGTGGACGTGACGCGTCCAGCCGGAGCGAGAGCACACTGCCCTCACCGAGCAGGACACGCCGGTCCACACTGAACGCGGGCGTGTGCCCAGCGCGGAGCGTCACGTCCAGGGTCGCGCCGGACGACTGCGTGTAGGAGCCCTGCACGCGTGCGGCCGTGACGGTCCGGAGTGTGCCGCCCTGCACGCGGACGTCGCCGCGGCCCAGCGCGCCCGTGGAACCGGCGGTCAGCGTGCCGCCCTCCAGCACCGTGCGGCCCGTATGGCGGTTGGCCCCCGTCAGGGTAAGTGAACCGCTGCCGCGCTTGACGAGGCCCCCGCGGCCGGAGATGTCGTTGCGCCAGGTGTCGGCGGCGCCGAAACCCCCGTCGGCGGCGTCGAGGGTGACGGTCACGTCGGAGTCGAAGGCCCCGTACCCGTCGGCGGCGGCGAAGAGGTTGAGACGCCCCCACTGTTCGAAGCCGTCGAGCAGGACGTAGCCGGACGGCAGGGCGGTGGTACGCAGCACCTCGCGACGCTGGGCCGCGTCCAGGTAGGGGAGCCGCGTCTCCAGCAGGACCTCGGCGCCCTTGGGCACGGTGAGGTCCTCGGAGCGGCCGTGCCGGGTCAGGACGTACGTCAGACGCGGTGTGAGCGCGCGGGAGTTGGCGTCCCGGTCGGCGTACGGGTCGGTGCCGAGGTCCGCGGAATGGGCGTAGGCGTACAGCGTGTCCGCCGTCGCGCCGGTCCGCTGCTGGAAGTACGCGGCTGCCTGGTCGCGTGCCGAGGCCTTGAGATCCGCGTACTGCGGGTCGGCCAGCGTGGCTGCGGCCAGCGCCGTGGCCATGATGCGGCCGCCGATGACGTCGACGGGGGAGTGCATGCCCGCCGTGATCCGGGTGTGGCTCAGCTCGAACGCCCGCGTAACGAGCTCCTGGAAACGCTCCGGTACGGCGTAGGCGAAGGCCAGGGCCGCCAGGTGGAAGGCGTTGGTGTGCCCGCTGGGGAAGCCGCCGTCGTCCACCGGGGAGTTGCTGCGCTGCCGCAGCAACTGCGTGGCGACGACGACCTCCGAGTCGTAGACCGGGTAGCCGAGCGCGTCCTTGGCGCCGGTGTCGACGACCTCGCTGTCCTCGTTCATGCGCCACGGACGCGGGTATTGGAAGGCGTACTTGCCGGGGTTGCCGGAGGCGTACGGTCCGCGCACGGTGTCGACGAGCCTGGCGACCTGGCCGAGCGCCGAGTCGTAGGAACCCGCGCCGAGCGCGGAACCGGCGGGGGCATCGGTAGGCACGGCGTCGCTGATCGTGGTGGCGGGGGTGGTGTCCGGCGCGCCGGTGATCGACGTGACCGCCTTGGCGCCCGCTTTGTAGAGGTCGGCCAGCGGACCGAGTGCGGCGATCGTCGCGTAACTCTGGTGCTGCCGGTCGTAGATGAACGCTTCCTTCGCCTGCGCTTGTGTCCGTGCCGCCGTGATCCGGGCGCAGTAACGCATGTTGGCGCGCAGCACTTGAGGCCTGAGTGGTGTGCCCGTGTTCCAGGCGGCGCCCGTCTTCCACACCTCGGCCATACCGCCGAGGATCCGCACCACGGCGTTGGTCTCGGGCGTCAGGTTCGTCAGGACGTTTGACCTGTAGTCGTCCACGAAGGCGGCTGCACTGCTCGCGGCCTTCGCGTCCGTGGCGGCGAGCCAGGTGGCAAGGGTCGGCGCGGCCAACACGCCGGCCGTGGCGCTCAGGGAGGTCCTGAGGAATCCGCGTCGGTTCACGGCGTGTTCACTGAGCGATGCTGGGGACTGCTCCTGGGCGGAGGACGGCATGGGCTGCCTCTCTTGAGTTCTTCGGCCCTGCGGCCGGTGAGTCGGCGCGATCGGTGCCGGTCAGTGGGGCGCCGGGTGACACGGGTGTGCCGAGTGCTGCTCTACGGGGGCGTGCCGCTGAGAACCCCACCGGATGAGGGCGGCAACGACCAGGACAGGTCAGAGGAGCGACCGGGCCAACGCGACGGCACCCTCGACCGGCGGCGCCCGCAGCGGCCTCGGCCGAGCCGTCGGGACAGCGGCCTCCAGCGACGACACGAAGGCCTCGTACAGCGAGGGTTGGGCGAGGACCGTGCTGCCCGCGACCACGACGTCGTCGACGTTCACGCCGCGTGCGGCGAGCCGTACGACGAGCGCGGCCAGTGCCCGCCCGCCTTCGGCGATCACCGTGCGGGCGAGGAACGAACCGGCCGCGGCCGCCGCGAACACGATCGGTGCATGGCGGCCCCACTCGGCGGAGACGTCCGTGGCGCGCTCAAGGGCCCCGCAGAACAACGGCACTTCGGGGACATCGAAGGCGGACAGCAGGCCGAGCGCGAGCGCGTCGGGCTCCTCGCCGCGATCATGCGCCGCCCATACGGCCCGTACCGCCTCGCGGACGAGGCCGGCCGCGCCGCCCTCGTCACCCAGCACCGCGCCCCAGCCGCCGACTTGTACCGGGGTTCCGTCGGCGAGCATCCCCACCGCCACCGAACCGGTGCCCGCGACCAGCCCCACACCCTTGTCCAGGCCCGCGGCGGGGACGAGGAGTTGGGCATCGCCGACGACCAGCGCGGGCGCGTCGAAGTGCTGTTGGAGAGCGGTGCGTATCCGCGCGCACTGGCGCGGGGTCTCGCAGTCGTGTCCGCCGACGGCGAGCGCGGAGGGGCGGACGCCCGCCGGAAGGGTGTCGGCGAGCAGTGCGGCCAGCCAGTCGGCGGCGGCCACGGGGTCGTGCGGCCGCCAGCCGCCGCTCGCGCGGACGCGGTCGGCCACGAGGGTGTCGCCCGTGAGCGCGCGCAGATGCGTCTTGGTGCCGCCCACGTCGATACCGACGGCCAGGGATGCGGATTCCTGCACGGGGCCTCTTTCGTCGTTGCGCGGTGCTGCGACGGCGGGCGAACCGTGTCTTGGGGAAAGGAAGTGGAGGAACTAGGGAAGCCCCGGGACGGGCTTCTGGTGGAACACGGCAGGCGAGTACCGTGACGTTCGTTAGGAAGTTAACTAACGAAGTAGAGTGCGTCAAGAGGTGTTGCCCACTCGACCGCCCGAGGCGGAAGGTGCGTGACGCCGGCGCCTTCCATCGCCGCATCCGGCAGAGCCGATCGACCCGGCAGCGCGGCCCATGATCTCTGGGGGAACTGTGGAACTCGACGTGGCGAACACCCCCCGTCTCACCGAGAGCGCGAGCGCCGTGTTCGCCGTGCTCGCCCAGGCGGGGACCGCGACCCGGCCGCAGCTCGCGAGCCTGGCGGGTCTGTCCAAGCCGACGGTGTCCTCCGCCGTCGCGGAACTCGAGGGCGTCCGGCTCGCCGCCCATTCCGGCACGGCCTCCAGCGGCACCGGCCGCAACGCCGCCGTGTACCGGATCGGGCCGGCCGCCGGCACGGTGCTTGCCGTCGACCTCGGACCCGCCCTCACCAGGGTCCGCGGCTGCGGCCTCGACGGCGCCCTGCTCGCCGAGGCGACCGGCTCACGCACGGACGCCGTGGACGTCGTCCGCGAGGCCCTCGCCGTACTCGGGTCCCATGCGCCGCTGCGCACCATCGTCGTCGCGGTCGGCGACGTCACCCCGCCGGAACGGGAGGGCGACGGAATGCGGCCCGCGACCGACAAGGCCGGGCCCGTCTTCGACGCCGTGGCGGTGGCGCTGCCGCCCGGCGTTCCCGTGCACCTGGAGAACAACGTCAACTGCGCGGCGCTCGCCGAACTCCACGAGGGCGCCGCCCGAGGCCGCCGCACCTTCGGCTATCTGCGGGTCGGCGTCGGTATCGGCCTCGGTGTCGTGATCGGGGGCCATGTGCTGCGCGGCGCGAACGGAGCCGCCGGTGAGCTCGCCCGGCTGCCCTACCCGTGGGACGACGGCGTGGATCCGCGCCACGAGGCCCTGGAGGAGTACATCGGCACCCGTTCCCTGCTGCGACGGGCCGCCGAGGCCTGGCAGGACGCCGACGGGCCGTGCCCGCGAACCGCCGAGCGGCTCTTCGCCCTCGCCGGTGAGGGCAGACCCGCGGCCCGCGCGGTCGTCGAGCGCCATGCCGCCGACGTCGGCCGGCTCGCCGCCGCCGTGACCGCCGTGCTGGACCCGGGGCTGCTCGTGCTCGGCGGCACGGGCGTGGATCCGCAGATCCTGCCCGGTGTGCGCGCCGAACTGGCCCGGCTGAGCTGGCCCACCGAGGTGATCGCCAGCACCGTAGGAGACCTGGGCACGGTGGTGGGCGCGGCCCGGCTCGCGGTCGCCCGGGGAGTCCGAACCGTGACCGATTCCGCGCGAACCAAGGATTGACGGTTTCCGACTCGTTCTGCCAATGTCCGGACAAGCGCTTTCTAGGTCGGCCGGGACGCCGACCTCGGGTGAGCGTCCCGCCTGTGCGCAGAGGCACGGCAACCACACGAGGGCGTGCTCGTGTGACGACGGCCATGGCGGCCGGGGATCCCCACCCACCAGGATGGCGCGGCCGGGCGAGGCCGTGCCGCGGAAGGTGCCATTCCGAGCAGAGTGAGCCCGTGCCGTGCGAGCGGCCGGGAACTCCGTCACGCACATCCAAGGAGGACCCGGTGGGTCACCAGATCTCGCGCAGAACCCTCTTCCGCACGGCGAGCGGTCTCGCCGTCGCCGGCGCGCTCGGCAGTTCGCTCAGCGCCTGCTCGGGAGGAACCGGCGCAGGCTCCACCAGCGCCAAGCTGACCATGACCTGGTGGGGCAGCGACGACCGGCACAACGCCTACAAGAAGGCGCTCGCCACCTTCCAGAAGGCGAACCCGAAGGTCAAGATCCAGGAGACCTACTCCGGATACGACGGGTACTTCGACAAGTTCAACACCAACATCGCCGGCGGCAGCGCCCCCGACCTGCTACAGATGGACACCGCGCTGGTCGCCCAGTACGCCCGCAAGGGTGTCCTCGCCCCGCTCGACTCGTACGTCGGCAAGAGCCTGGACCTGACCGGCTTCGCCAAGACGCTCCTCGCCGCCGGCACCGTCGACGGCAAGCTGTACGGCGTCCCTTCCGGCATCGGCGTCAACCAGCTCACCGTCAACCGCAGCGGCCTGGAGGATTTCGGCCTGCAGCTGCCGGACCGCGAGTGGACCTGGGCCGACCTGAAGGAGGTCTCCCAGGACGTCTACAAGAAGAGCGGCGGCAAGATCTACGGCGTCGACGACGGTGGCGGCGGCGCCCTCCAGTGCTTCGAGATCTTCGCCCGCGAGAAGGGCGAGACCTTCTTCTCCGACGACGGCACGAAGCTCGGCTTCACCTCCGCCACCCTCCAGGAGTGGTGGGAGTACTGGGCCGAGATGCGCAAGGCCAACGCCTCCCCGCCGCCGGCGATCACCTCGGCCGCGCACAACGACCTCACCAAGAACGCCGTCGTCATCGGCAAGGCCCTGTTCACCTTCGACTCCGGCGTCTACGGCGCGGGCGGTTCCATCACCGACGCCCAGCTGGACTTCCTGCCCACCCCGCAGGGCGACTGGTCAGGGGCCCGCGAGGGCAACTTCGTCAACGGCGGTGTGCTGCTGAGCGCCACCAAGGCCAGTAAGAAGGTGGCCGACTCCGCGAAGATCATGTCGTTCTTCGCACAGGACGAGACGGCCATCAAGGACATGCAGCTGCTGCGTGGCATCCCGCCGACGGAGAAGGCCCGCGACCTGATCGCCTCGGGCCTGACCGAGACGGACAAGCTGAACATGGCGAACGCCGACTACATCTCCCAGCGCGTCGGCAGAGCGACCAACGCCCTTCCCGCCCCCGTCCCTCCTCCGCAGGGCGCCGACCAGATCTGGGACCTGCTGTTCCAGTCGAACCTCGCCGTCGCCTTCGGCAAGAAGTCGATCAAGGCGCAGCTGAGCGAGTTCTTCGACCAGGCGCCGGGAATCCTCGGCGCGTGAGCGCTCCGCTGGAATTCCGGTGTGTCGCCTGCGGGTCCGTCGTGGCTGGTCGCGCCGTTCCCCGCGCCCCTTCAGGGCGCTGCCATCCGCGTCTGACTTCGCCGAGGCTGCTCAGGCGCATCGCACCACCGAACACCGGGAGAGGGCCAGGAAGATGAGTATGTCCACCGCGAAGAGCGACGAGGTCGTGAAGGAGCCGCCGGCTCCGGTGACCCCGTCCGATCAGCGGGAGCGCGACCGTATGCGCCGCCGACTCGCCAGACGGCGGGGCGGGGGCTGGTGGCCGTACGCCTTCCTGGCCCCTTGGTTCATCGGCCTGTTCGGGCTGACGATCTACCCGATGCTCGACTCGCTGTATCTGTCGTTCACCCACTTCGACCTGCTGACACCCGCGCAGTGGACGGGCACCGACAACTACGAGCGCATGTTCACCGAGGACCCGGTCTTCTGGGACTCGGTGCACGCCACGCTCGTGTACGTCGTGGTCTCCGTGCCGCTGAAGCTGGCACTCGCGCTCGGTGTGGCCATGCTGCTCAACCGTGACCTGAAGGGCATCGGGCTCTACCGGGCCGCCTTTTATCTGCCGTCACTGCTCGGCGGTGCGGTGGCCATCGCCATCGTGTGGCGGCAGGTCTTCGGTGGCGACGGCATCTTCAACGACTTCCTCGGCTGGTTCGGCATCAAGGGCCAGGACTGGATCTCCAGCCCCGACACCGCGCTCTACACGCTCGTCCTGCTCGCCGTCTGGCAGTTCGGCACCCCGATGGTCATCTTCCTCGCAGGTCTGAAGCAGCTGCCGAAGGACGTGTACGAGGCGGCCGCGATCGACGGCGCCCCGCCCGTCACCCGGTTCTTCAGGATCACCCTGCCGTTGCTGACGCCGATCGTGTTCTTCAATGTCGTGCTGCAGATCATCGACGCGTTCAAGACGTTCACGCCCGCCTTCGTGATCAGCAACGGCTCGGGCGGACCCCTCAACTCGACGATGCTGTACTCCCTCTACCTGTACAAGAAGGGCTTCACGGACCTGCAGATGGGGTACGCCTCCGCGCTGGCCTGGGTGTTGTTCCTGGTCATCGCCGGCTTCACGGCGGTCAACTTCATCGCCGGCCGCTACTGGGTCCATTACGACGACTGACGTCTGAGCGAGGAGTCCTGCACCCATGTCCGCCATCACCCCGAACGCGTCGCCCCTGCAAAAGCTCCGCTCGCTCACCGGCGCCCGCCGCATCTACACCCACACCCTGCTCATCGGCGTCGCGGTCGTCATGCTCTACCCGCTGCTGTGGATGCTCAGCAGCTCCCTCAAGCCCGACACCGAGATCTTCACCCACCCCGGGCTCATCCCGAACGCGCTGCGCCCGGAGAACTACTCCGAAGGCTGGAGCGGTTCGGGCAACTCCTTCTCCCTCTACATCACCAACTCGCTGATCGTCACGATCGGCGCGGTGATCGGCAACGTCATCTCCTGCTCGCTGGCGGCCTACGCCTTCGCGCGCTTCGAGTTCCGCGGCAAGAAGATCTGGTTCGGCCTGATGCTCGGCACGCTCATGCTGCCCACGCAGGCCGTCCTGATCCCGCAGTACACGATCTTCTACAACCTGACCTGGATCAACACCTATCTGCCGCTGATCGTGCCGAAGTTCCTGGCCACGGACGCGTTCTTCATCTTCCTGATGGTCCAGTTCATCCGCTCCATCCCGCGCGAGCTGGACCAGGCCGCCATGATGGACGGCGCCAACCCGCTCCAGATCTACTGGAAGATCATCCTGCCGTTGATGAAACCGGCGCTGATCACCACCACGATCTTCACCTTCATCTGGACCTACGACGACTTCCTCCACCAGCTCGTCTATCTCCAGCAGAACGACAAGTTCACCGTCCCGCTCGGCCTGACCCTGTTCATGGACCAGACCAGCGGCTCGTCGTACGGAGCGATGTTCGCCATGTCGACACTCGCCCTCCTGCCCACGCTCATCTGCTTCCTCATTTTCCAGAAGAGGCTGGTAGAAGGCCTGGCGACCTCCGGCATGAAGGGCTGAGACATGCATCTCCCGCACCAGCGCGGTCCGTTGCACGATCTTCCGGACGATCCCGCCGCGTACGACGCCGTCCTCGCGGCCGTCGCCGAGGAGGCGCTGGGCCGCCTCACCGCGGAGGGGAGCCTCGAACACCCGGACGCCGTCGACGATCTCGGTGACACGTCCCTGGGCATCACCTCCCTGCTCGCGCTCGGCTGGCAGCGCACGAAGGACCCGCGCCTGCCGGAGGCCGTCCGGCGCAGCCTGGCCTTTCATCTGCGCGAGCGGGTGTTCACGCAGGACAACCCCGGCTACCCGAACCTGAAGGCGCGCAACTCCGGGCTGCCGTACGCCCGTTACGTCGTGGAGGCGGGCGCGCATCCCATCGGCGACTGGCCGAGCACGGTGTGGGCGCTGCTCCAGGCGGTCAACATCCTGGACGCGGCCGACGGGCTCGTCGACGACGAACAGCGCGGTGAGCTGCTGAAGTCGGCCCGGGGCTACTGGCGTTGGCTGACGGAGGCGACCTTCTTCAACCCACAGGAGGCCGGCAACCAGGCCATCGGCTGTGTCGTCGGCGGTCTGATGCTCGCCCGCCATCTCCCGTCCGGAGAGGGGGAGTTGGTCCGCTCGAGCGCGATCAGCCGGTACGTCGACGAGATCCGTGCCCGTCGCGTGCACGACCGGGGTGCCCTCCTGCCCCCGGAACACGGTGGCGCGTACGACAACAACTACGGCCCGATCTCCCTCTCCTTCCTCGCGCAGGCCCACAAGGTCAGCGGCGAGGAGATCTTCGCCGAGGACGGCGATGCGCTCGCCCGCTATCTCGACGCGCGCCTGACGGCAGGCGGCTTCGACATCGGCGGCCCGCGCTACAGCGAGCAGCACTCCGGTTTCGAGTCCGTCCTCGGCCTGCGCTACTTCGGCCACCGCATCGGCGCCGACCTCGGCCGCTACCGGGGAGACACCCGCTGGGGCCGACACGCGGCCGGGCGCGACGGTGCCATCGACGGCCATTTCGCCTTCATGCTGGTCTGGCAGATGCAGGACACCACGCCCTGGCACCGCACACCTTCCAAGGACCCCGTGCGCCATCAACTGCGCGCGGGCACGGTCTCGGTGGCCTTCGACGACAGGATGACCCCGTCACTGGTCGAGGCGGCGGGCACGTACTACCTGCCCGCCGCCGTCAACCGTCAGCACGGCTTCGGACCGGTCACCGACGGATTCCTGTTGTGCCGCCCCATGGGCGAAACCCGGGTGAACGACCTCCGTACGGAGGCGCTGACGGCCAAGCTCGTCACCAAGCCCGTCGTCGGCCGCGACCACGTCCTGCGACACGTCCGCTCCCTGTACGTCACGGACGGCACAAGTCTGTGGATGACCGTGGCCGTGGAACGGCTCGACGGAACGCCGTACCTGCTCGCCGGCCTGCCGTACGCCTCCGACGACGGCGACCGCGTGCGCAGGACCGCGGAGGCCGACGTGACCTCGGCGGGCGAGCTGCGCCTCACCCACCCGCCGGCGGGGAGCGTGGACCACTTCGACGCCCGCGCGGAGCTGACCCAGGAGCAGGCGGCCTTCGCCCTGGCGGCCGACCCGCGCGGCTACGGCAACCCGGACGACGGCTGGCGCCGCCTCGTCTCCTCTACGGCCCTCGAAGCGGCTCCGGCTCCCGGCGCCCCGGACGATCTGCACATCTTCGCCGTCCGCTACGGGCCGACCGGCCCCTTCACCCCGGCCTTCGAGCACACCCCCGCCGGACTGACGATCCGCACCGAGGCGTTCACGGCCCTGATCGGCGATCCCGCAGGCGATGCACGGGGGGAACCCGAGCTGGACGTCCATCGCGGCTGACCGCCGCCCCGACCACCAAGTCGGCGCGGTCCCGAGTCGCGGCGACCAGGTCGGCGTTGCGCTGGTCCGTGCCGAGGACCCAGGCCACCGCCGTGTCGTGGTCCTTGCCGAACTCCTCGTGCCGGGCGACGAGACGGCGTACGCGTTCGGTCTCGTCGAGCTCGCAGAACCAGACCTCGTCGAGCTGGGCGCGTACCCGGGTCCAAGCGTCGTCCTGGAGCAAGAGGTAGTTGCCCTCGGTGATGACCAGGCGGGCGGTGCGGGGGACGGGGACGGTTCCCGCGAGGGGCTGTTCGAGGGTGCGCTCGAAGCCCGGCGCGTAGATGAGATCGTCCTCGTCCTCGCGCAGCCGGCGGAGCAGCGCCGTGTACCCGGCGGCGTCGAAGGTGTCGGGGGCACCCTTGCGGTCGCGGCGGCCCAGGCGGTCCAACTCGGCGTCCGCCAGATGGAATCCGTCCATCGGAACGTGGGCGACCCAGGCGGGCCCGTCACCGTTCAGCTCCCCGACCAGACGCTCGGCGAGCGTGGTCTTCCCCGATCCGGGACTGCCTGCGATGCCGAGGAGGGCGCGGTGCCCGGGACGTACGAGGGAAGCGGCACGGGTGAGGAGGTCGGCGAAGGTCACGGGCGCTCTTTGTGTCCGGTCCGCGGCATCCGGACGACCGCCGTCCTGCCGTCCAGGTCGACCGTTGTCCGGTTCGGCGGCGCCCCGTCCTCCTCGTCGTCCCGCATCATCAGCGCCGACTGACGCTCCTTGAGCTCGTTCTGCTTGCCCGGCGAAAAGCTCGCGTGGAGCTGTTCGAACCCTGTTGCGGATATCTGCCCCTGCCGCGCGCCGTTCCGCCACGGAAGCATGCCCGCCCGGCCGGCCCGAAGCAGCAGCTGATCGGCGAAGGCCAGCAGCGTCAGCAGGATGACGAGTCCGGGCAGAGTCATGAAGACGGCGAATCCCATGGCTCCAGTATCGGGGCCGACAGGTGGATTTCGGCCAGTCCGGCGACGCCCGGCGCCTCTTCCCGGCGAATTCGGCTTATGCTGATGCGACTGTTGAATTCTGGTCAACAACCGGCACCGGCAGCGGCCATGTACGGGGAGAACACTATGTCGCAGCAGAGCCCCACGCTCGCCCCCCACAGCTACCGGGCGTACTTCGACCATCTGCTCGGCTGCCAGAAGTGCAGCACCCCACCGCGGCGCTGTGAGGACGGTACCGCGCTGTACCGGACCTACCGGGCGGACCTGAAGAAGTCCTGAGGGCCCCCGGGCGTGTGGCGTGCGCCACCCCGTGACCGGCGCACTTCGGGGCACACTGCCCGTATGACAGAGCAGCTTGGTCTTCCGAAAGAAATCCTGGCCTGCCTCTTCGATCTCGACGGGGTCATCACCAAGACCGCCGTCGTCCACGCGGCTGCCTGGAAGCGGACGTTCGACGAGTTCCTGCAGCACCGCGACGGCGACGGATTCCGTCCCTTCGACGACGCCGACTACAACGACCATGTGGACGGACGCCCTCGGGCCGACGGCGTCCGCGCCTTCCTCGCCTCCCGCGGCATAGAACTGCCCGAGGGCGCAGCCGACGACCCGCCGGACAGGGCGACGGTGCAGGGCCTGGGCAACCGCAAGAACAAGCTGCTCCTGGAGCTGATCCGCAGCGGCGGCGTCGAGGCGTACGACGGCACTCTGCGCTATGTCGAGGCGGTCCGCGCGAGCGGACTGCGGACCGCGGTCGTCTCCTCCAGCACCAACTGTCAGGACATCCTGCGCGCGGTGGGCGCCGAGTCCCTCTTCGAGGTCAGGATCGACGGCGTCGTCGCCGCCGAACGCAAGCTGCCCGGCAAGCCGGAACCGGACACCTTCCTGGCCGCCGCGCGGGACCTCGGAGCCGAGGCGTCGCAGGCCGCCGTCTTCGAGGACGCGCTGGCCGGCATGGACGCGGGCCGCTCGGGCCACTTCGGCTACGTCGTCGGTGTCGACCGGGTCGGCCAGGGAGCCGCACTCCGCGCGCACGGCGCCGACATCGTCGTACGGGATCTCGCGGAGCTGGGGGAGAGCGCGTGATCACTCACACGTCCTACGCCGTCGAACCGTGGGCGCTGCGCGAGCACGCCCTCAACCTGGACCTGCTGCCGCAGAGCGAGTCGGTGTTCGCACTCTCCAACGGCCACGTCGGCTGGCGCGGAAACCTCGACGAGGGCGAACCGCACGGCCTTCCCGGCTCCTACCTGAACGGTGTCCACGAAGTCCACCCGCTGCCGTACGCCGAGGCCGGATACGGCTACCCGGAGTCCGGCCAGACGGTCATCAACGTCACCAACGGCAAGATCATGCGGCTGCTGGTCGACGACGAGCCGTTCGACCTGCGCTACGGACGGCTCCACTCCCACGAGCGCGTTCTCGACCTGCGCACCGGGCTGCTCACCCGGAGCTGCGAATGGACCTCCCCGGCGGGCGATACGGTCCGCGTGCGCTCCACCCGGCTCGTCTCTTTTACCCAGCGCGCGATCGCCGCCATCTCCTACGAGGTGGAGGCCGTCGACTCCCGGGTCCGTGTCGTCGTCCAGTCGGAACTGGTCGCCAACGAACAACTACCGGGCCGAAACGGTGACCCGCGCGCCGCGATCGTCCTGGAGTCCCCGCTGGAGGCGGAGGAGCACTTCGCGGAGAACGGGCGGCTGAAACTCGTGCACCGCACCCGGCGCAGCGGACTACGCGTCGCCACCGCCGCTGACCACACCGTCACCGGACCCGAGCCGACCACCACGGGCAACGAGAGCAGCCCCGACGTCGCCCGCCTCACCGTCACCTCCGTCCTGGAACCCGGACAGAAGCTGCATGTGGAGAAGCTCGTCTCGTACGGCTGGTCGAGCACCCGGTCCCTGCCCGCCCTGCGGGCGCAGGCCGACGCGGCGCTCGCGTCGGCCCAGCACGGCGGCTGGCAGGGCCTGGTCGACGAACAGCGGGCCTACCTCGACGACTTCTGGGCCCGGGCGGACGTCGAGGTCGACGGCGACGAGGAGATCCAGCAGGCCGTCCGGTTCGCGCTGTTCCACGTTCTGCAGGCCGGGGCCCGCGCCGAACAGCGCGCGATACCGGCGAAGGGGCTCACCGGATCCGGCTACGACGGCCACGCCTTCTGGGACACCGAGACCTTCGTGCTGCCACTGCTCACCTACACCGCGCCCGGCGCGGTCGCCGAGGCGCTGCGCTGGCGCCAGAACACCCTGCCCGCCGCCCGCGAAAGGGCGACCCAACTCGGGCTGCGCGGCGCGGCGTTCCCCTGGCGGACCATCGAGGGCTCGGAGGGTTCGGCGTACTGGCCGGCCGGGACCGCCGCCTTCCATGTCAACGCCGACATCGCCGACGCCGTCGTGCACTACACGGCCGTCACCGGCGACAAGCGGTTCGAACGCGACACCGGCGTCGAACTGCTGGTGGAGACGGCACGCCTGTGGCGCTCACTCGGCCACCACGACCACCAGGGCGGATTCCACATCGACGGGGTGACGGGCCCCGACGAGTACAGCGCCGTCGCTGACGACAACACGTACACCAACCTGATGGCCCGGGCGAACCTCCTGGCGGCCGCCGACGTCGCCGAGCGCCACCCGCGCAAGGCGGAGTCCCTCGGAGTCGACGACGAGGAGAGCGCCGCCTGGCGCGACGCCGCGGGTGCCATGCACATCCCCTACAACGACGAACTCGGCGTCCACGAACAGCATGCCGGGTTCACCGCCTACCAGCGCTGGGACTTCGCCACCACCCGCCCCGACCAGTACCCGCTGATGCTGCACTTCCCCTACTTCGACATCTACCGCAAGCAGGTCGTCAAACAGGCCGACCTGGTGCTCGCCATGTACAAGTGCAGCCCCTACTTCGACGACGAGCACAAGGCCCGTAACTTCGCCTACTACGAGCCCCTCACCGTCCGCGACTCCTCCCTGTCGGCCTGCTGCCAGGCCGTGATCGCGGCCGAGGCCGGACATCCCGGGCTCGCCTACGACTACTTGGTCGAGGCCGCGCTGATGGATCTGCGGGACCTGGAGAACAACACCCGGGACGGCCTGCACATCGCCTCGCTCGCAGGCACCTGGATGGCCCTGGTCGCCGGCTTCGGCGGGCTGCGACACCACGGCGAGACGCCGGCGTTCAAGCCACGGCTGCCGGAGCGGTTCCACCGCCTCGCCTTCAACCTGGAACTCCTCGGCCGCCGGCTGCGGGTGGAGATCGGGCCGGCCACCGCCACGTACTCGCTCCTGAGCGGTGAGCCCCTGGAGATCCACCACTACCGCGAACCCGTCACCCTGGACGCCGACAAGCCGCACAGCCTCCGCATCCCGGCCCCCAGGCTGCGCCCCGCCCCCGACCAGCCACCGCATCGGCGGCCGAACAGTCACGGGTGAGGCGCAGCCGGGGAGATCAGTCGCGGGCGATGTTCGGCGCGATGTCCTCGTAGCGCTCCACCTGGTTCACGGTCGCCGTGCTGCGCGCGGCGGCCGTGGTCTGCGGCTTGCCGCAGAAGGCGGATTCCAGCGTGCGGCCCAGGGTGGTGAGCACGGTGCCGTTGTTCGAGGTGTTGGCGAGCGCGGTGACGCTGCGCTTGCCGTCCTTCGAGGCGAACGCGTACGTGTAGTAGCCCTGGACGGTGCCCGTGTGCCCGTACACGGAGACGCCGCACGACAGGTCACGGCGGCGCAGGCCGAGACCGTAGCCCTGGGTGCTGTTCACCGGAGTCCACTGCTGCATCTGCGTGAGCTGGGCGGCGGACATCAGCTTTCCGCCGAGCAGCGCGGAGAAGAAGGTGTTCAGGTCACGGGTGGTGGAGATGATCGCGCCCGCGCTCTGCGCCCAGGACACCGTCTGCTCGGTGGAGTCGACCAGGGGACCGGCCTCGTCCGGCGGGAGGTAGCCATTGGCGTGGCGGCCCGCGATCGCGGTGTCCGGGTGGACGTAGGAGGTGCCGGTCAGCTTCAGCGGCGTGATGATCCGCTTCTGGTACTGCGTGCGGACGGAGTGCCCGGTGAGCTTCTCGATGAGCATGCCCCCGACGACGAAGTTCGTGTTGGAGTACGCATAGGCCGCGCCCGGCGCGTTGGTGAGCGGCTTTTCCAGGGACAGGTCCACCAGGTCCTGGTAGCTGAACACCTTGTTGCGTACGGCCTCGAAGCCCGGGACCGTGTGCTCGAACATGTCGTTGGTGTAGTCGTACAGACCGCTTCGATGGCTCAGCAGATGGCGCACGGTGATCCGGTCGTCGGGCAGCAGCCCCGGAAGGTAGCTGTTCACCGAGGCGTCCAGGGCGAGCTTGCCCTCGTCGACCAGTTGCAGCAGCACCACGGCGGTGAAGGTCTTGCTGACGCTGCCGACCCGGAACCGGTCGTACGTGGTGAGGGCCCGCCCGGTCACTCGGTCGGCGTCTCCCTCGGACAGCCGGTGGACCGTGCCGTTGTCGTCGACCCGCACCATCGCGCCGGGTGCTCCCTGCGCCAGTGCGGTACGCAGCACCTCGCGCAGCCCCGCGTCGTCGGGCGCCGCCAACTCCTCTGCCGCGACGCTCGCTTCACGCGCGGTGCCCGTGGGCGCCGCCGCCTGCGCGGGCGCTGCCAGGAGGGACACCAGAACCGCGCCCAGCGCCGTGCTCATGCCCACTGTTCCTGAGACCATCTGAATTCTTCCCCGATCTGTTGCTGCCGGTGCGGATTCCCGGCGTGGACCGCGCCGCGGATGCGGGCGTCGGCATCATTACTACGCACAGGAGTGGCACATGGGTTGCATAGGTCGCGAGGGAATCAGAAACAGTGAACCGAAAGAGGTGAGTTGGAGCAGCCGGGCGTGTCAGGCGCCGAAGAGCTGCGTCCAGTAGGTGCCCATCTTGCCGCCGCCGGCCAGGCCTATGCCTATGTGAGTGAAGGCGGGCTTGAGGATGTTGGCGCGGTGGCCGGGGCTGTTCATCCAGCCGAGGACCACCTCGGCGGGGGAGCGCTGGCCGCAGGCGATGTTCTCCCCGATGGTGCGGCGGGTGCTGCCCGCGGCGGCGGCCCGGTCCCAGGGCTGGGTGCCCTCGGGGGAGGTGTGGGAGTAGAAGTTGCGGGCGACCATGTCCTCGCTGTACGCCTGCGCCGCGTTGGCGAGCAGCGGGTCGACCGACAGGGGCCGCAGGCCGGCCGCGGTCCGTTCGGCGTTGGTGAGAGCGACGACCTCATTCGCCGTCCGTGCCAGCTCGCCGGGGCTGAAGGGCCGTGCCCACAGCGCCGTCCAGTACAGATCGCCGGAGCGGTCGGCCACGTAGGCCAGGCCGGCCTGGCTGAACGCGGGCTCGCACAGGGTGCGCCGGGACTGCTCGGTCGACAGGCAGTACTCCACGAACTCCGCCGGCGTGCGCGGGCCGGAGACCAGGTGTTCGCCGACCGTGAGATACGCATATCCGGTCGAGGTGACGCGCTGGTACACGGAGGTGCCGTCCGGGCTCTCGGAGCTGAGGACCCCGCGCGCTGCCATGTCGGAGGCGTGGACGCGGGCCGCGGCCGCCAGCCGTGCGTCGAGGGACACCGGCGGGGAACCGGCCCTGGCGCGTGCGGAGTTCACCAGGCCGAGGAAACCGTCCGTGTCGGGCACGGAGTTCGACCGGCCGGCCGACCCGTGGGAATGGCGTGCGGTGTTCGCCTGCCCGGCCTGCCCGGCCTGCCCGTTGGAACGGGGCGCGGTGTTCCCCCGCCCGGCCGCTCCCGCCGGCGCCGGGGTGTCCTCGGCGACATCGACCCCGAAGTCCCGCGCTATGCCCGCCAGTCCGTCCGCGTACCCTTGGCCCAGCGCGCGCAGTTTCCACGCGCCGCCGCGCCGGTAGATCTCGGCGAGCAGCAGCACGGTCTCCCGCTGCGGACGCGGCGGGGTGAAGCGGGCGAGGGCGCGCGAGCGAGGTCCGCTGACATACAGGGTGGGTGCGGCCAGCCGAGCCAGTGGGGTCGCGGGGTCGGCGGAGCTGATGACCACCGTGACGCGGCTGGCCCCGGCCCGCAGCCCTGGAGGGTCGATGGTGAGCTGCTCGCCCTGGAGCCGGGCGCCGGACGCGGTCGGCTGGTTGTAGAACACGAAGTCCCCGTCGCCGCGCACCTTTCCGCTGTCATCGGTGATCAGCGCGCTGACGTCGAAAGGGCCCGGCACCCGGAGGGTCAGGATGCCGCCCGGAAGGGGCACGTTGCCCCCGGGAACCAGCTCGGTCATGGTGCCGCCCCGTCGACGTAGAGATCCGAAACGGCCTTCGACGAGGGCATTCACGCCAGGGGCCGTCGGATGTTCAACGGTCCGACGGAGTCCCGGGGTTCCCGCCGGCGCTCGGACGATCACCCGTAGCCGGGCGCATCGACCGCAGAGCCATCAGGAGTACGCCGATGTCGTCCAGGTAGATGGGGTCGGGCAGTAGATCGGCCGGGAGCACGAGATAGGCGACGGCGCCCCAGAAGACCCAGCGGGACCCGGCCGGAAGCCCGGCCCGCCGCAGCTCACGGCGGGCACGGACGAGCCGGATCAGCAGCGCGATCGCGACCCCGAGCACCGCGGCGCCCAGGATCGCGATGATGACGACGACCGTCCAGGTCGTGGAATCCATATGTCCGTCCAGAGCTCTCGGCGGGCTGATGCTCCTTCACGTCTTCCCGCTCGAGCCCTTCCTATCGCGCCGGACCGGGCCGAACTCAGGTCCGCGCGGTGTTGCCGTCGACGAGCGCCTGGCTGACGGCACGGATGCTGCGGGCGATGTGCTGAAGCTGCAGCACCTCCGCCGCGTACATCTTGATGGTGTGTTCGATGACGCCCTCGTGCAGGCCGAGGGCGGGCAGTTCGGCGCGGGCGGTCTGCAGTGCGGTACGGGCGACCCGTATCTCGTGCTGTACCTGGATCTGCGCGTGGCGGGCGAGCAGCACGGGGTGCTTCATCAGCGCGGGATAGCTCGCGTAGCGGGTCGGCACCAGCTCGCGCAGCCATCTGACCGCCGATCGCTCCCAGTCGAAACTGCCTGGGGTCTTGACCTGGCACGGCCAGTCCGAGGTGATCGGTGAGTACGTCGTCAGGGCCATGTTCATCGCTTCCGGGTCACGTCGGCGGGGGAGTTCGGTGCGGCCCCGGTCTAGGGGATGGCCGGGGCCGCCACCATGACCACCCGGGACCCAGGGCGGGTAGGAGCGGAAGGCCCCGGGTGGACGCGAGCAGTATTTATATATACCGCCGGTTACGCAAGAACATGAAAACATTCATGCGGGATTTCGTATGAATGATCCGGTTATGTGAGGGTTTCGGGAAGGTCCTCGGACTCGGGAAAAGGCGGAGGTCTCAGTCCTTGAGGAAGAACTGGTGCTGCTCGGCGACCTGCTCGTACTCCTCCAGGCGGGCCTGCGTCCGCTCCGGATCGTCGTCGGTCATGGCCTGGAGCAGTGCCGCCGACATCACGACGGGCGCGGCGTAGGAGTCGAAGACGAGGCGCGAACCGGTGCCCGTGGCGAAGGTGACGTCGGCCTCGTCGGCCACCGGGCCGAGCGCCAGGTCGGTGATCAGGGCCACCCGCAGGCCCGCGCTGCGCGCCACCCGCACAGCGGTGAGCGTCTCCTGGGCATGCCGGGGCATGTCGAAGGCCAGCACCCAGGTGCCGCCCGCCTCGCGGGACTGGAGCAGCGCGTCGTAGGCGACGCTGCCGCCCCGGGTCACCAGCCGCACATCCGGGTGGATCCGTCGCGCGGCGTACGCGAAGTACTCGGCCAGCGAGACCGAGATCCGCAGCCCCAGCACGGTCAGCGGTGCCGACTTCGACAGCGCCCTGCCGATGCTGATCACCTGGTCCGGATCGGCGAAGTCCCGCCGCAGGTTCTCCAGGTTCTGGATCTCGGCGTCCACCGCCGCCTGCAACTCGTTGCTGGTGGCTTCCGCGGGCGTGCCCGGGGTGCTGCCGAGCGTGCTGAGCGCGATCGACTGGAGCTTCTCCCGTAGCGCGGGGTAACCGCTGAAGCCGACGGCCGCGGCGAAGCGGGTCACCGAGGGCTGGCTCACGCCCACGCGCTCGGCGAGGTCGGTGATCGACAGGAACGCGGCCTCGGTGATGTGTTCGATCAGGTACTGGGCGATGCGGCGCTGGCCGGGGGAGAGCCGGGGCCCGTCGAAGAGTTCTCTGAGCTGGGACGTGGGAGCCGCGCCCGCCTCAGGGGCCGTCTTCCCCGAGGTGATCGCGGATGCCTGCGCGCGTGCCTGCTGCGGCGATGGCACAGATGTGCCTCCTTCGTGTCCCACAAGCACTCAACATAGCTCACGGACCGTGTTGGCCCGGGTGGGCGGCACGGGGCGTGACGTGGGCGGTTCCCGTCCGCCGCAGGCATCGGGATGGTGCCGTGGCATAGACGTCTCCGTGTCACCTCGTTCTGCCCGCTGAACTGCGCGGGGGAGCTGAAGTCCCCTGATATGACGGCTACTTGACGACGAGCCATGGACACCGCGCGGCCCGGGAACCGACGATGTAAGCCCCATCCGTAGGAGTTGTTCATATGCATAGACGACGCCTGCTCTCCGGCGCGGCCGCCCTCACCGCCTCCGCCGCTCTCGTGCCCTCACTGACGGGCACCGCCCAAGCCGCCCCGGACGCCGTCTCGCCGGTGCTCCCGTCGAGGGCCGAGATCACCACCGTTCTGCGCCGCGTGGCCGACCAGTGGATCGCCACCCATACGAACTCGGGCGACAACGGCTGGGCCAACGCCACCTTCTTCAGCGGGCTGCTCGCCCTGCAGCGACTGACCGGCAGCGCCGGCTACCTCAACTACGCCCGGAGCTGGGCGGAGAAGCACGCGTACGGCCTCAGCGGCGGAGTGACCACCCGTCACGCGGACAACCACAACGCCGGACAGGCCTACCTCGACCTGTACGCGCTGGAGCCCGACGCGCAGAAGCTCACCGCCATCGAGACGTCTCTGCGCCGCATGGTCTACACGGACCAGCCCGCCAAGAACGACGACTGGTGGTGGGACGACGCCCTCCACATGGCGATGCCGCCCTTCGCCCGGCTGGGCGCCCTCCGCCAGGACCCCCAGTACTGGGAGAAGCTGTACTCCCTCTACAACCACACCAAGCGCATCGAGGGCGGCCCCGGCCTGTACGTCGCCGGCACGGGCCTTTGGTACCGCGACAAGCGCTTCCTGCCGGGCGGGATCCTGTCCCCGACGGGCAAGCCGGTCGTATGGTCGCGCGGGAACGGATGGGTGACGGGCGGACACGTCAAGACCCTCAAGGCGCTCCCGTCCACCGAGCGGCACACCGCCGAGTACCGCGACACCCTGGTCCGGCTGGTGACGGCCGTGCGCGGGGTGCAGCGCACCGACGGCTTCTGGAACGTCAACCTCGCCGACGCCGCCCATCTGCCTGGCCCAGAGACCAGCGGCACGTCCTTCTTCCTCTACGGCACGGCCTATGCGGTCGCCGCCGGCCTCGTCGACCGCGCCACCTACCTCCCGGTCGCCGCCCGGGCCTGGAACGGCCTGGTCGCCACCGCCGTACACGCCGACGGTTTCCTGGGCTACGTCCAGAACGTCGGTGACCGCCCGGAGTCCAGCCAGCCCGTCACCTACGACTCCACCGCGAACTTCGGCGTCGGCGCCTTCCTGCTCGGCGGCACCGAAGTCGCCCTCCTCGCGAGCTAGGACATGACGGTGCCCCCGCCGCTGGTGAGCGACGGGGGCACCGGTGTGCTGATCGGTCAGGGCTGTGCGGTGAGCGTGAAGCTCTGCGCGGCGGAGCCGTTGCAGGTGAGCTGGGTGAGCTGCACGCTGTTCGTCGCGGCGGTTGCCGCAGTCAGGCACTTACCGCTGTGGCGGGCGGTGAAGTGGTAGCGCCCGGTGCTTTCCTTCACCGGAAGCCACTGCTGGTTCTGCCCGCTTGAGTAGGTCCACAGCTGCAGCCCCGCGTTGTCGGCTGTCGAGACGCCGGTCACGTCGATGACCTGCTGCGGACTGGTGCGGATCCCGGCCTGCCGGTAGCCGCTGTCGGTCGAGCGGAACTGGAACTGCTGTGCCTGCGTGCCGTTGCAGGCGTACTGCTGGATCGCGGTTCCGTTCGCCGTGGCGGCCGAACGGGCGTCCACACAGGTGCCGTTGCCGGCGTTGGTCAGCGAGTACCAGGCGGTCTCGGAGACCGAGTCCGTCGGCGGGGTCGTGGTGTCGGCCCCGCCCAGCCACTTCAGCCCGTCCAGCACGAGCTGGTTCTGGGTCGCGCTCCCGAACGTCGAGGACAGCCGCGTGTTGGTGTCGTAGTTCATCGCGTTGTGCCCGAAGTTCGCGTACAGCATCTTGTACTGCGTGTTGGTCCACACGATCGGGTAGTCGCCGCTGTACCAGGTCTGCGCCGGATCGGTGCCCACCGGGAAGGTGCTGGCGTCGAGCGAGGCCAGGACCTTGATGTTCGCGTTGGCCCGCAGGTTGTTGGACCAGCTGTACCACTCACTGACCGACGAGGTGAAAGTCGCCGGCAGGTTCTTGGTGGCCGCGTGCGTACGGTCGTCCACCTTCAGGACCTCCGAGGTAGGTCCCCACGTGTTCGTCGCGAAGTTACCGGTGCCGAGGAACGTGTTGTGGTACCAGGGCCACGCCGACGCATTGGTCGTGAAGGCCGCGACGTGGAAGCCCAGCCAGGCGCCGCCACCCCTCATGTAGGTCTCGAAACCCGTCCGCTGGGCGGCGGTCTGCGGCAGGTCGTCGAGGAACAGCACGACCTGGTACGCGTTCACGCCGCCGTTGGCGAGCAGGTCCCAGTTGTTGCTGGAGGTGTAGGTGAAGCCGTTCGCCGCCGCCTGCTGGGGGAACCAGACGTTCGCTTCCTTGACGAAGTCGATGTGCGCGGCGTCCCAGGTGCCGTTGTACAACGCGAGCACCTTGAACGGGACTGCCGAGGTGTCGGCCTGGGCGGCGGGGGGTGCCGCCAGGCCGAGCAACGTCGCCAGCAGGACGAGAACCTTCAGAGCCGCACGTGCCGGACCGGAACTGCTGATACGCATGGACGATCCTTTCCGAACGCGTCAGGGGTAGCTGACGAGGTTGGCCACGTTGGTGGAGGAGTTGGACGGGCCGCCGCTGCTGTTGACGACATGCCGGATCGTGCCCACGCCACCCAGGGAGACGGTCACCATGTTCGTCAGGCGGGTGCCGCCGTTACTCGGCACCTCGTAGGCTCTCTCGGCCGCGACCGCGGAGTTGACGTTGAAGTAGCAGTAGCTGCCGAGCCCCCAGGCCTGATGGCTGGTGACGGAGTCCGCGACCTTGTAGGCGGCGTAGCCCTGTGTCGAACCGTTCATCCAGGAGGCCTGGTTGGGCGGGTCGTACGGCATCTCGTTCTGGTAGAAGTACGTCTTGCCGCCGTTGCCGTTCCAGATGGTCTGGTACTTCTGGTAATGCTCGACGAACAAGCCGTACATCGTGACGTTGTCGCCGTTCACGATGAGCCCGGTATCCGCGGTGTTGGTGGTCCAGCCGACCCCGGTTCCGTGGTCGGCGCGCCAGATCCACATGTGGTCACCGATGACGTTGTCGCTGTTGACGACGAGGCTGGTGGTCGCCTTGCCCACGGCCGCTCCGCCGACGCGGAAGTACACGTCGTGCAGGGAGGTCGGGTTGGCGGTGTGCGTGGCGGAGGCACCGGTCGGGCCGACCTCGAGCAGCGTCGGCGAGTTGGTGGTACCCGCGTCGAAGAGAACGCCCGCGATCTTGACCCCGTCGACGTCGGCGACCTTCATCGCGGTGACGCCGTTGTCCGGGATGAACGTGGCGAGGCCCAGGCCGAGGATGACCGTGTCCGCGCGGTTCACCTGAAGCGTCTGGTCCAGGTGGTAGACGCCGGGGGTGACCAGGAGGTTCTTGCCCGCGGCCAGTGCGGCGTTGATCTGCGAGGCGGTCGAGCCGGCCTTGACGATGTAGAACTGGTCGATCGGGAGCGAGCTCCCGGCGGTGCTGCCGCTCGCCCAGCTGGTTCCGGTGGAGTTCGACCGCACGCTCGGCACGAACACCTGGTAGTTGCCGGCGCTGTCGACGTACAGGAACGGCTTCTCACGCGTGGTCGGGCTCTGCGCCACCGTGGTGTACGGCGGGCTGGGGAAGCTGTTGGCCGGCACACCCTGGCTGCCGACGAAGACCATGTTCCAGTTGGAGCCGGTCCAGCTGCCGAGCTGCGAGTTGCGGGTCAGCCACTGCTGCTGGCTGCCGGAGTTCACCTGGCCGTCGATCTTGGTGTCGGCCATGTAACCGCCGCTGGACCAGCCGCCGTCGTCCAGGGCGAGGTTGCCGCGCACATGCATCCGGCGGTAGGACGAGGCCTGGGAAACGGCCCAACGGTCGCTGCCGCTGGTCGGGTTGACCGAGAGGTTCTCGGCGCCGCGCCAGAAGTTCTGCGTGGCGTTGCCCTGGAACCAGTCGGCCTCGGCGTGCACCGCGCCGTTGATCGTCACCGAGTCCGGCGACAGACCCAGGCCCAGGACCTGCGTGTAGAAGCCGACGTTGACGTCAGCGCTGTAGGTGCCCGGCTTGAACATCACCGCGTAGCGCTGCGAGCCGAACTGGTTCGACTGCTGCTGCTGGAAGATGGAGTCCAGCCGGGACTGGATGGTCGCGGCCGACATCGACGGGTCGAACACGACCACGTTCGCACCGAGGTCGACACCGCCGGTCGGCGGGGCCACGGCCGCCACCTGGAAGCGCTGGGCCGCGGTCCCGTTGCACGTGTACTGCACGAGCTGCACGCCGTCGGCGGTCGACGCACTGGGCACGTCCAGGCACTTGCCGCTGTTCCGGTTGACGAAGTGGTAGTTGCCCGCGCCCTCGTCGACGGGGAGCCACTGCTGGTTGTTGCCGCCGCCGTACGCCCAGAGGTGGACGAGGGCGTTGTCGGCCGTGGAGTTGTCGCTCACGTCGACGACCTGGCTGGTGCTGTTGGCGTTGCCGATCTGCACGTAGCCGCTGCTGGTGGTGGTCAGACTCCACTGCTGGGCCGTGGAGTTGTTGCAGGTGTACTGCTGCACCACGGTGCCGTTCGCCGTTCCGGCGGAGGCGGCGTCCAGACACTTGCCGCTGCCCGCGTTCACCACGGTGGCCAACCCGGTGGGCAGCGCCGCGGCCGCCGCGACGGCCTGGTCCTGCGAGGCGATGGTGATTCCGGTGACGGTGCTCGCCATGAGGGCGACCGCGATCACCAGCTTCGGTATCCGGCGGCGGCCGGACTCTGTGCTGCGTCTGAGCACGACTTCTCCTGATGCGGGGGGGGACAGGGGTGTGGAACAGAGAGACGCGGACTGCGTCCGTCAGCCGGTGTACCTGGCGAAGATGCTGGTGAACTGCCAGGCGGTCTGGGAGACACCTGAGCACGTGTCATCGTTCGGGTAGCTGCCGGAGCAGGGACGGTCGCGGTTGACCGACCAGAAGGTCAGTCGCGCCAGGTGGTGCTGCTGCGCGTAGGCGAGGATCGTCTCGAAGTTGGCGGGGGTGACCGTCTCGTTGACGTCGGTGATCCCGTTCATGGACGAGATGCCCATGCCCCGGTACGCCTGGTCGTCGGTGTACTTGTAGGCGTTCTTGAGCGCCGTCTTGAGGCCCTCGGCCGCCTGAATGGTGAGCGTGCCCATGTTCTGGCCGGCTCCGCCGAAGTCGAACGGCATGATCGTCCAGCCGTCCACGGTGAGACCCGACGCCGCGGCCCGGTTGATGAGGCCCGTGTCGGGGCCGGTCTGCCCGGTGCCGATGGTGACGTACACCTTGATGCCGGGGTTGTTGGCCTTGATGGTCTTGAGGGCGTCCACGGTGCGCTGCTGGACCGTCGTGTTGCTGTAGGCGTCGGCCTCGATGTCGATGTCGATGGCCTTGAGCCCGTAGGCGGTGATGACCTTCTGGTACGCGGCCGCCAGTTCACTGGCGGTGGAGCAGGAGCTCTCCAGCTTGTTGCCGCTGTAGCCGCCGAACGACGGGATGACGTCGCCGCCGCCTGCTCGCACGGTGTTGATGGTCGTCTGGTCGACGCCACCGGTCAGTGCGCGGCCGCCGTCCCACTGCGGGTTGCAGTAGCCGTTGCTGAGCACGAAGGCCAGCGTGAACCACTTGACGCCGGTGGCGTTCATGACCGTGGTCGGGCTGGGCGGGTTGCCCCAGCCGTTGTAGATGTAGGGGGCGACGGCCATCGGCGCGGAGGTGGTGGGGGGCGGGGTCGTGCCCCCGTCGACGGGGGGCGTCGTCCACTTCTGGTTCGCGGAGGTGCCACAGGTCCAGATCTGGATGGGCGTGGCGTTGGCCGTGGAGCTGCCCGTGACGTCCGCGCACTTGTTGGACTGCGTACCGATGATGGTGCCGGCCGTGGAGACCGTCCACTTCTGGTTGGTGCTGCCCGCGCAGTCCCACAGTTGGAGCTTGGCACCGTTCGTGGTCGAGTTGCCGGTGACGTCGAGACACTTGCCCAGGGCACGTATGGTCCCGTCGGAGCCGAGGGTCCACTGCTGGGCTGTGGTGCCGTTGCAGTCGTAGAGCTGAACGGCCGTGCCGTTCGTGGAACTCGCTCCGGCGACATCCAGGCACTTGCCGCCGAGGCCGGTGATGGTTCCGGTGGCGGCAATGGCGGGTGAGGCGCTGAGGGCGCCTGCCGAGAGAGCGAGCACCGCCGTGGCGAGGGTGGTGCGTAGCGTGGCGGAACGCGCGAGGGATCGTCTGGGCATCACGGCGATCACAGCCCTTCAAAGGTGGCTGATGAGTGGGGGGTTCACGTCCATGAACGACAGGCGTATTCGTGGGACGCTGGTGATCGGTGAACCTATTGGTCTGGTCCAGACACGTCAAGACGTAAACTCAAGATGTGAAATAAGGGGGCCTTGGAGCGGAGTCCACGCACAAGGAGTTGAACGATTCACAGTGGCCCGTGGTATTTCATGACCTCGTCGAGGTCACCTGGCGCCAAGGCGCGACGCGGCCTCGATGATGATGTCAGCTCACCCACCCGCCAACGACTGCCAGTGGTGCTGCCCCATGAACAAGCGCACGTTCCAGCTCCCGCGCCGCGAAACCGTGATCGGTCCGGAACGGCTCCTCTTCTTCGGCGACGCGGTCTTCGCGATCGCCATCACGCTGCTGGCCCTCGACATCACCGTGCCCGAGGGTCTTGCCGACGCGGAGGTCGGCGCGGCGTTGCGCGACGCGGTGCCCAAGATGGGTGCGTATGTGCTGAGTTTCGCCGTGATCGGCGTGCTCTGGCAGGTACAGCACGCGTTGTTCCGCCTGGTCGGGACGCTCGACCGCTGGCTGCTCAACCTCTACCTGGCCCAGCTCGCCGTGGTCGCCGCGCTCCCGTTCCCCACGCGGCTCATCAGCGAGTATGGCGGGACGACCGCGGCCACCGCGTTCTACGCCGGGGCGATCGCCCTGGCCGTCGGGCTGCTCGGCGGGATGGCGGCCCGGCTGCTCGCGCAGCCGTCCCTCGCCGCGACGGACACGGAGCCCGCGCGGATCAAGGACTCCCTCTGGCGGAGCCTGTCGATGCTGGGCGTCTTCGCCACTTCCATCCCGGTGGCCTTTGCTTCCCCGACCGCTGCCAAGTACTGGTGGCTCCTGGCGGTCCCCGTCCGATGGCTGCTCCGGGGCTCGAAGACGCCGGACGGTACTCACGCGCCGTGAGGTCAGCGGCTCGGCGGGGGCGACACTCGATGTGCGTCCCACGCCAAGTGCACAGGCCCACAGTCCGACGGCGGTGATCTCCTCGACCTCGGTCGCGGTACGCGACCAGGCCCGGTTCTTCGTCTGTTGAATGGATCGGTCAACTGATCTGTACTTTCCGCGGCCGCACAAGGCGCGACCGGTCGGGTGGCGTCCTGCGCGCGGCCGGGGAGGTGTCAGACTTGTGACATGGACGAGCGCGCATTCGGCAGGTCAGGTCAGCAGGCTTCGGTCATCGGTCTCGGCACGTGGCAGTTGGGCGCGGACTGGGGCGACGTGAGCGACCAGGACGCGCTGGCCGTACTGGAGGCGGCGGCCGAGTCGGGTGTCACCTTCTTCGACACCGCCGACGTGTACGGCGACGGGCGGAGCGAGCAGACGATCGCGACATTCCTGCGCGGCAGGCCGGACCTCAGTGTGCTGGTCGGGACCAAGATGGGCCGCCGCGTGGACCAGCTCCCGGAGAACTACGTCCTCGACAACTTCCGCGCCTGGAACGACCGTTCCCGGCGCAACCTCGGGGTCGACCGCCTCGACCTGGTGCAGCTGCACTGCCCGCCGACGCCCGTCTACTCCTCGGGCGAGGTGTTCGACGCCCTCGACACCCTGGTCGAGGAGGAGCGGATCGCCGCGTACGGCGTGAGCGTCGAGACGTGCGAGGAGGCCCTGACGGCGATCGCCCGCCCGAACGTGGCGAGCGTCCAGATCATCCTCAACCCGTTCCGTACGAAGCCCCTGCGGCAGGTGCTCCCGGCGGCGCGGGAGGCAGGCGTCGCGGTCATCGCCCGCGTTCCGCTCGCCTCCGGCCTGCTCTCCGGCAAGTACACCAAGGACACGGTCTTCGCGGCGAACGACCACCGTACGTACAACCGCCATGGAGAGGCCTTCGATCAGGGGGAGACCTTCGCCGGCGTCGACTTCGCGACCGGCGTGGAGGCGGCGGCCGAGTTCTCCGCCCTCGCCCCGGAAGGCGCCACCCCCGCCCAGCTCGCGCTGCGCTGGATCATCCAGCAGCCCGGCGTGACCACTGTGATTCCGGGCGCCCGCAACCCCGAGCAGGCCCGCGCCAACGCGGCGGCGGCGCAGTTGCCCGAGCTGCCGCAGAAGACCCTCGACGCGATCGAGGACCTCTATGAGCGCCGGATCAAGGAGCAGGTGGAGGGGCGCTGGTAGCAGCCGGTACGGGGCTGCGACGCCCGGTCGGTGGCCCTGTGGCGCCGAACTCCCGGTCACTGCACCGCTATTGGCGGCACCCAGGCTTGGGTCTTGGAGAGCGCGCCGAACTCCCCAGCCCTGCACGGCTATTGACCACCACTCACGGAGTGGCTCCTGGAGAGCGCGCTGAGCTGCCTGTCATGCAGGCGGCTCAGCAGCAGCGCGGATACCGTCGCTCCGATCAGGGCGCAGAAGATGTCCCACTGGGTGTCCCACACATCCCCCTGGGTGGCCAGGAAGTCGTCCGCAGCGTGTCCGCCGATCACCGCGGCCGCCCACTCGAACATCTCGAAGGCCGCGCTGAACGCGAGACACGCGCACACGGTCAGCGGCGCCAGCCAGCGACTGCCGCGCAGCGGTGAGGTCCGGCACAGCAGTTCGCGCACCAGGACGGCGGGCACGAAACCCTGCATGAGGTGCCCGAAGCGGTCGTAGGGATTGCGGTCGAGCCCCAGCGCGTCCCAACAGCCCAACACCCGGTGGGCGACCGACCCGGCCGGGCCTGCCTGAATGATCCCGTGGCCCCGCGAGAGATCCGTTCTCGCGGGGCCACGGGCCCGACTCACTGCTGGGGAGCCGCGCTCCGAAGAGCCGCGATGCACGAGCCGATCGCCTGCTGGAGCTCCTCCAGCCGCTGCACCATGTCGTCCTCGTAGATGTCGTCGGCGTCGTCGAAAGTAAGCTCTTCGAACACCTTCGTGGCCTTCTGAAGGCTGCTGTAGAACTTCGTCCGGCGCTCCTGGACGCGCAGTTCGGGGTCGGCCTGCACGGTCTCGACCACCATGTTCTTCATGGTGTCGTACGCGTCGGTCGCCCACTCGCCGGCGTCCTCGCCCTCCTCCAGCTCGTCGAGGAGGGACAGGTGCCGCTCGGCCTCGGAACGCAGTTCGGCCGGGGCGTCGAGGGTCTGCCCGGCCGGGGTCCTGATCTGGCCCTTCTCGGCGATCTGGCGCACATAGCCGATCCGGTCGGCCGCCCTGGTCTCGGTGGCGACCGCCTTCTTGAGCTCGTCGGTGCGGGCGATGTCCCGGGCCAACTCGGCCTGGAGCGCCGGGTCCTCCTTCAGCCGGTCGAGCAGCGCGTGCCGCGCGGCCTGGGCGGTGGAGGGGTCGGCGAGGATCGCGGCCCGCAGCGCGGTGGGATTCTCGGCGACCTCAAGGGCCTTGGTGGGCCGGATGCCCTCGGCCTCGGCGGCTTCCGCGATGGCGGTGCCGCGCTCGGACGTGGCGCTGGAACGGGAGACGTAGTACGTGTGCCACACGTCGGCGTCCGGGAGTTCGACGTCCTGGCCCGGTGCCAGTCCCTCGAGGTGCGGGACGAGACCGTCGTCGGCCGCCTTGTCCCACGCCTTGTAGTAGCGCATCACGCGCTCGGGCGAGCATCCGGCCAGCTCGGCGAACTCCTTCGCGGAGACCTTCGGCGTCTCGTCCGCGGACTGCCCGCCGGGGCGCACACTGCGCGCCACCTTCAGGGCGAAGCTCCACCCGCCGGTCCGCGCGTACGCCCCGAAGTCGCGTGCGTCACGCGAGACTTCGGGGTCCAGGGCGTCGAGGCGCACGGCGGATTCTTCGGACGGAGCAATGGCTGCGGTCACCGGGAACTCTCCTGGGTAAGGTCGGCGTTTAGATCACTGAGGATGAAGCTTTGGCCGAAGCTTCAGCGGGATACGGACAAGAGTCACGAGTAAATCGGAATCAAGCGGACACACAAGTAAAACCGAAACGAGCAAGCCGGAATCAACGCGATGTGATGACCTTCACCCCGATGTGGCGGAAAGTGATGAATTACTTACGGTCGTGAAACGTACGGGTGGGCGTAGAGCATCGTGAGACCGCAGGAGGATCTTTCGTGCGACCGTTCACACTCAACTACGCCCTGCCCACAGGGCAGTCGGCCGTGACAGCCGCGTACCACTTCGACGTATCACTCCAACTGAACGTGCTGCCCGACGGCCGCCCGGCCGTCAGCGATCGTGCGCTCCTCCTGGCCTCGGGAACCACGACGTCCACCGCCGGATCCCAGACCCACTTCGACGACTGACGGCAGCCCGTACGCATGACGGTACTCATTCTCACAGCCGAGCAGGACGTCACCGCCGACATGGTGGTGGCCAAACTGCATGAACAGGGCGTGCCCATGGTGCGCCTGGACCCCGCCGACGTGCCGGGCAAAGCGGTGCTGTCCGCCGGCTACGCCCACGGCGACTTCGACGGTTATCTGTCGGTCAACGGCCATGTGCTCAGCATGGGGGGCCTGCGCTCCGTATGGGTGCGCAGGCCGGGCGAGCCGGCGGCGCATTCCGCCGATCCCTCGCCGTGGCTCACCGCCGAGACCCGGCAGGCCCTGTTCGGAATGCTCTACTCCGCCTCCACCCGCTGGATGAACCACCCGCGCAGCGCCGAGCAGGCCCGGCACAAACCCTGGCAGTTGCGGATCGCGCACAGCAGCGGCTTCGCGGTGCCGCCCACCATCATCACGACAGCTCCAAAGGTCGCTCAGCAGTTCGTCGAGGAGTACCGCGACGTGGTGGTGAAGTCGGCCTCGGGGCCGCCTCCCGGCGATCCTCCGGTGGCCCTGCCGACCACACTGATCGGTCCCGACGCGGACTTCTCCGGCGTCGCGGCCGGACCCGCGCTGCTCCAGCAGTACATCCCCAAGCGCGCCGACATCCGGCTCACCGCGATCGGCTCCCGCCTGTTCGCCGCCCGCAAGACCGCCGAGCCCGAACAGGTCGACGGGCGTTTCGGCGAGACCGGACACGCCTGGGAGCCCGTCGCGGTGCCCGGTCGTATCGCGCGCGCCGTCCACGAGTACCTGACATTCGCCGGACTCGCGTACGCGGCCTTCGACTTCGCGGAGGACAAGGAGGGCGTCTGGTGGTTCCTGGAGGGCAACCAGGGCGGCCAGTTCGGCTTCGTGGAGCTGGAGACCGGCCAGCCCATCGCCGAAGCGGTCGCGCTGTGGCTGTCGCAGCGAAGACCCGATGGACTCAGCCCCGGGGCACGGAGATGAGTCACGCCCCGCGCCTGCTCACCGCGTCACTCCGGCGCTTCCTTGAAGGTCTTGAAGAAGGTTTCCAGCGCCGCCTGATTGGCGGCGTCGTCCCAGTCGTCGGCCGGGGTCGTCCAGCGCAGTGAGTAGCCCAGGCTGTCGCCGATCAGGTAACCCCGGCCGAGCGTGCGTTCACGGACGCCGTCGGACACGGACAGCCACTCCATGTCGGCCCCCTCGAAGCCGCGATAGTTCACGGCGCGGATGTCACCCAGGCGCTCGTAGTCGACGGAGTCGCTCCGCAGTGACGGCTCCAGGTCGGCCCAGACCTTGACGGGGTCGGGGCCGAGCTGGGTGCTGTAGGTGACGGCCAGCGTGCGCGGGTCCCCGCTCGCGCCGAAGGTGACACGGTAGGAGTTGTCGTCGTTCCTGTTGGTCAGCAGGGGTTTCCATCCCTCGGGGAGGCCGATGGCGAAGCCCTCGGGCGCGTTGTAGGTGGCGAAGCCCGGTGTCTCCTCGGCGCTGGGGGAGGGGGAAGTCGGGGTCGGCGAGGGCTTCTCGGGGGTGGTCGCCGTACCGGTGGGCGTCGCGGACGGGCTGTCGGAAGCCGGCCGTGAAGGCGCGGGAGCGGTCGGCGAAGGCGCGGATCCCGACGCCGAGGTGTCGCCGCCGGTCAGCCCGCCCGCCGCGGTGAGCACCGCGAAGCAAATGACGGTGACGGTCAGCGCCCCGCCCACCAGAACGAGCCGGCCGACAGGGCGTCCGCGCCAGGTCCGCCCAGCCCGCCGGACAGCGGCGCCGGTGTCCCGGAAAATGGGCAGGGACGCCGTGGGCGTCGAGTCCTCAAGGTCCTGTTTGAGGATGCGGGTCAGGGACTCGCGCACCACAGGCTCAGGCACCCGTTCGAGGTAATCCCTGCGCAGGAGCCCCTGGATGGCGGGGCTCAGCGGTCCCGCGTTCTGCGGTTGCCGGATGGGGAGCCGTTCCACGGCACGGAGCGTTGCGACCAGCCCGCCCCGGTCCCGGATGGCAGGGCGTCCCTCGACCATCGCGTACATGATCGCGCCCAGCGCCCACAGATCCGCCGCCGGTCCGGTGCTCTCGCCGCGTGCCTGCTCCGGGGACGCGTACGACGGGGCGGTGACGCGCTGCGAGGGGGTGTCTCCCATCAGCCCGAAGCCGCTCACCGTGACGCCGCCCTGCTGGTCCACGCAGACCTGTCCGGGGCTGAGGTCGCCGTGGGTGTGCCCGTGCCGATGGGCCGCGGAGATGATGTCGAGAAGGCCGAGGCCTATACGGGCCGTGCGGATGTAGTTCAAGGGACCGTTTCCGAGGATCTCGCCCAGCGGTGCGCCCTCCGGCCGCTCGGTGACCGTCCACAGGAAGCCGTTGTCCTCGATCACGTCGACGACGGTGGGCACCTTGCCGGGGCAGACCAGCCCCATGCGCTCGGACTCGCGCAGGATCCGGGTGGCGGTGCGGTGCCCGGCCTGTCCGCGCAGATGGTCGGGGATCCGCGACTGCGTCAGGGCGACCGGCCGCCCGAACTCGATGTCCTCGCCGTGCCAGCCGACGCGGCCCTCCTCCCGGTGGACGACCGCCAGGAGACGGTACTTTCCGGCGACCAACTCGTCCGTGGGGCCTTGCACCTTGACCATGCTCTTCCCTCGCTGCGCACCGGGGGCTCTCACCTTTCCCGGAAGTACGGAGGGGGTGACGTTGAGTGTTCAACGGGAGACGGTTCCGTACATACGCATTTTTCGGGCCGCGGCCCATCCCACGGTGTTCTTGCCCGTGAAACCGGGCTCACGTCACGGTCTCTGTGCCCGCGCGGCGGGGTTCACGTGACGGTCTCTGTGCCCGCGCGACCGGGTTCACGTCACGGTCTCTGTACGCGCCGCCGGGCCGACGCCACCGTCTCCGTGCCCGCGAAACCCGGTCCCCGCACGGTCTCGATGCCTGCAGCCGGCCTCACCCCACGTTGTACTTGCCTATGTAGGAGTTGGCGAAGGTGGCGGCCGCGGCGGGCGATCCGAGGATCCGCCGCAGCCGGGCACCCGCGGATCCGGCCCGGAAGGGATCACCCGACGACGGCCCGTGCAGCAACTCCGCGAACCACCGCGAGAACTCCTGGTACTCCCAGACACGTGTCAGGCAGGCCGCCGAGTACCCGCGCAGTCCAGCACCGTCGCCCGCCCTGAAGTACGAGATGAGCCCGTCGGCCAGGAGCAGCGCGTCGTGGAGTGCGAGGTTCATGCCCTTGGCGGCGATCGGCGCCACGAGGTGGGCGGAGTCACCGGCCAGGAACAGCCGCCCGTACGTCATCGGCTCCACGACGTAGCTGTGCATGTCGAGCACCCGCTTCTCGATCAGGGGGCCCTCGGTGAGCGGCGGGGCGCCGCTGACCGCCAGCCGCGCATGCAGCTCCGACCACACGCGGTCGTAGGACCAGTTCTCCGGGTCCTCGCCGGGCGTGACCTCCAGGTAGTAGCGGGTGACCTGGGGGCTGCGGGCCATATGGGCGCCGAATCCGCGCGGGTGGACACCGAAGACGACACAGTCGGAGGACGGCGGTGCCTCGGCGAGGAGCGCCAGCCAGGCGACCCCGTAGTCGTACCGGGCGACGCTGCCCCGGTCGGGGGTCACATATGTGCGGGTCACACCGCGCGCGCCGTCGCAGCCCGCGATGATCTCGCAGTCGATACGCCGCCGTTCGCCCGTCAGGGGGTCCGTGTACAGGACGGAGGGCAGGTCACTGTCGATGCCGTGCAGGGCCACATCGCGTACGCCGAACCGGATGTCGCCGCCCCGGATGTCCGCGTACTCGCGCACCAGGTCGGTCACCAACAGCGGCTGCGGATAGACGAAGTGCCTGTCCCCGGTCAACTCGGCGTACCGGAACCGGTGACGCTCGCCACCGGTCCGGAACTCGCACTCGCTGTGCGGCTGCGCCCGCTCCACGAGCCGGTCGGCCAGCCCCCGCTCCCGCAGCGCGCGCACAGCCCACTCCTCGATGAACCCCGCCCGGGGCCGCTGTTCGATGAACTCACGGCTCTCGGTCTCCAGGACCACGCAGTCGACGGACGCGGCCCGCAGGATGTTGCCGAGGGTGAGACCGGCGGGTCCCGCCCCGACGATGACGACGGGGACGCGCTGCACAGGGGTGGGGGAGATCACCCGAACATTATGACGATGCTCCGTCAGCGCCGGACACCTCCCCCAGGGGTAGCCGAGCACGCGCTAACCGTCGTCCCGCGCCACGAACTCCCATCCCCCGTGCGGCACTTCGTACACGATGAACCCCCGGTCCGACCGCACGAACACCGCCCCGTCCCGAGCCGTCACGGACGAACGGGCGGCCGCCGGTACATGCACCTCGGCCGTCGCCCCGACCGGCACACCTACCGACAGCCGGGTCGTCCCGTCGACGAGGGACCAAGCCGCCGTCGCCTCACCGCGCACCGTGTGCACCGACGTACGGGCCCAGTTGACGCCCGTGCGCCGTCCGGACGGACCGTGAAGGTGCGGTAGCCCGCGTTCCCGGGACACAGTCCCGCCACACTCTCGTAGAGCCACTGCACGGCCGTGCCCTGGAAGAAGTGGTCCCGGGAGCGGGAGTCGAGGGGCCACATCTCCCACATGGCGTCGGCGCCGTGGTCGAACCAGTACCCCCAACTCGGGTATGTGCGCTGGGTGGCGATCGCGTGTGCCACGTCGGGGTGCCCCCGCGCGGGCAGCTCGCGCAGCAGCACGCTCGTGCCCAGCGCCCCGGTGTTGAGATGGTTGCCGCGCCGCTCGATGTCGGCGAGGAGCGAGTCGACGACGCTCGCCCGGGCACCCGCCGTCAGCCTGGTGTCCTCGGGCGGATTGCCGTCGTACCCAGGCGGCAGGTAGTCGCTGAGCGCGGTCACCGCGAGCCCGTAGCCCCGGACCCCAGCGCGATTGACGCGCCCGCTCCGGCGACGGAGCTGCGCAGGAAGGGGCGGCGGTTCCAATCCTCGCCATGTGTCGCTCTTCAGGTGATTGAAACGTTTCATCCCCGTGTCAACGATCCTATGAGGCGCGGCTGTTGGGCCGAAAGAGGCGTGCAGGCAACTCATGGAGAAGAGGTGGTGCGGGAGAAGATGGCGCAGGCGCCGGCTGTCCGTCTCCGCGGTCACCGTCGCCGCCCGCTCCCGAGCCGCCCGGAGGCCACCCGTATGAGCGCCCGTCCGCTGCCTGTCAGTACTCCCGCCGAACAGGGCGTCGACGCGTCAGGCGTCCACGCCTTTCTCGACGCCGTCGAGTCCGCGCCCGACATCGAACCGCACAGCCTGATGATCCTGCGCCACGGTCACGTCGTCGCCTCCGGCTGGTGGGCGCCGTACGCGCCGGAGCGCCTTCAGCTCCTCTACTCGCTGAGCAAGAGCTTCACATCCACGGCCGCCGGATTCGCCGCCGCCGAAGGACTGCTGCGCCTCGACGACCCGGTGATCTCGTACTTCCCCGAGTTCGAGGCCGACATCACCGATCAACGCAGCCGCGCCATGCTCGTACGCCATGTCGCGTCCATGGCCAGCGGTCACCTCACCGACACCTACGAAACGGCCTTCCGGCTCGACCGGAAGGAACTCGTACGCGGCTTCCTGCTCCTTCCGCCGGACCGAGACCCCGGCACCGTCTTCGCGTACAACCAGTCCGCCACCTACACGCTCGCCACGATCGTCCAGCGGGTGAGCGGCCGGTCGCTGACGGAGTATCTGCGGCCCCGGCTGCTCGACCCCCTGGGCATCGGCGAGGTCTCCTGGATACAACGCCCGGCGGGCCGCGACCTCGGTTTCACCGGACTGCACGCCGCGACCGACGCCATCGCGCGGCTCGGTCAGCTCTACCTCCAGGACGGCGTCTGGGAGGGGCGGCGGCTGCTCCCGTCCTCATGGCTCGCGGAGGCCACGCGCGTGCAGGTCGCCAATGACGACGGTACGGCGGAGGCGGCGCTGTCGGACTGGCAGCAGGGGTACGGGTTCCAGTTCTGGAAGTCCCGGCACGGGTACCGCGGCGACGGGGCGTACGGGCAGTTCTGTCTGGTGCTGCCCGAGCACGATGCGGTGATCGCGACGACTGCGGCGACCGAGCAGATGCAGGACTTCCTGAACCTGGTGTGGCAGCACCTGCTGCCCTCGTTCGGTCCCGCGCCGCTCCCCGGCCGTGAGGACGCGGCTCTCCGGGACCGTCTCGCGAAGCTCGCGCTGCGGCCGGTCGTGGCGTCGGCCCGGCCGCCGGAGGGAGGCGACGCGTGGGCGGGCGCCGAGTTCGTCCCGGCGGGCGGGACCTGCGCGGATCAGCCGAGTCTGACGGGGGTCACGGTCACGTCGGGCGAGGACGGCTGGACCGTGTCGCCGGCCGAGGGCGCCGACCGACTCGACCTGCGCTTCGACGGGACCCGTTGGACCACTGCCGCGGACCCGGTCCCCACAGCGGTGAGCGGCGGATGGACCGACCCCGACACCCTGAGTGTCGACGTGCTCTTCCTGGAGACCCCGCACCGGCTGACCGTGACCTGCTCACTCCCGGACCGCACCTTCACGGCGCACTGGCACACGAGGCCTCTGCACGCCCGTCGACTGCGGTCGCTTCGGGCACCACGCGACGACCACGCTCTGTGACGAGGATGAGTCGTGCAGGCGTGTTCGTCGGGCGGCGGGCGCATCGCATGCTCATCCAGGGGTATTCGCCGATGATCGTACGGGGAGGAATTGCCCCGGCCCGCCGATACGGCAATGGAGTGTGCTGATGCAGCTGAACCTCGAAGGACGGACCGCCCTGGTCACCGGCTCCACGCAGGGCATCGGGGCGGCGATCGCTGTGGGTCTGGCCCGGGCGGGTGCCCGGGTGGGTGTCAGCGGCCGGGACGAAGGCCGGGTGGGAGAGGCTGTCGAGCGGTTCGCGAAGGAGGCCCCGCAGGCACGGTTCGTCCCCGTGGCCGCCGACCTCGGCACCGCGGACGGAGCGGACAGGGCCCTGGAGGTCCTGCCGGACGTGGACATCCTGGTCAACAACCTGGGGATCTTCGGCGCTCAGCCCGCACTGGAGATCACCGACGACGAGTGGCGGCGCTACTTCGAGGTGAACGTCCTCTCGGCGGTCCGCCTCACCCGTGCCTATCTGCCCGCGATGACGGAGCGGGGCTGGGGACGCGTCCAGTACATCGCCAGCGACTCCGCGGTGGTGGTCCCCGCCGAGATGATCCACTACGGCATGTCCAAGACCGCGCTGCTGGCCGTGAGCCGGGGATTCGCGAAGGAGGCCGCCGGGACGGGCGTCACGGTCAACTCCGTCATCGCGGGACCCACGCACACCGGTGGTGTGGAGGACTTCGTCTACGAGCTCGTGGACCGCTCCCTGCCCTGGGAGGAGGCACAGCGCGCCTTCATGCGGAAACACCGCCCGCAGTCCCTCCTGCAGCGGCTGATCGAGCCCGAGGAGATCGCGAACATGGTCGTCTATCTGAGCTCGGACCAGGCCTCGGCGACGACCGGGGGCGCCCTGCGGGTGGACGGCGGTTACGTGGACTCGATCCTTCCGTGAGGCTCTTCACCAGGTGATCCAGCTGGTCGGTTCGGCCTTGTTCCGTCGGGTCGCTCGCCGGGTTCGTGCGGGAGGAAGGCCCCCTGTGTCGCGCAGCTCCCTGACGATGTCGACGAGCGCGGCGACGGCGGGGCTGGCGGTGTCGCGGCGCCAGACGATGCGGTGGTCGGCGTAGGGGCCCGGGTCGTTGAAGGGGCGGTAGACGACGCCGGCGAAGGGCCTGGCCGTGGCTGCGCCGGTGGTCGTGAGCCCGATGGCCGAGCCGCTGACCACCAGGGGGAGGAGCCTGTCCAGGCTGGAGATTCCCCGGTGGAGGGTCACCGTGGTGCCGCGAGCTTCGAGCTGGCGGACGAAATGGTCGTGCAGCCACGGATTGACCTTGCGCTCGACGATGACGAGCGGCTGGTGGGACAGCTGGACGGGATCGATCGCCTCCGAGGCCGCGAGAGGATGACCGGCGGCCAGCGCGACCACGAGCGGCTCGCGGGCCACAAGGAGTGAGTCAAGGTCGGGCGGGAACTCGGCGGTCCAGCAGAAGCCGAGGTCGAGGCGGCGCTCGCTGAGCTCGGAGAGCTGGGCCGCAGTGGTCATCGGCCGCGGGGACAGCCGGACTTCGGGGAAGCGTGCGTGCAGCGCGGGCACCGCGAGCTCGAACAGGCGCGGACCGAGATCCTCCGCATACCCCAGACGGAGTTCGTCGACCGCGCCGGTGGCGGCGCGGCGGCCGACATCGAGGGCGTGGCGGACGGCGGCGATCGCGTCACGCGCCTCGGGCAGGAACGCCTCGCCCACCGCCGTCACGGTCACGCGCCGGCTGGTGCGGGCGAACAGCGGGGCGCCGAGTTCGCGCTCCAGACGACGGATCTGCTCGCTGACCGACTGCTGGGTGACATGCATCCGCTCAGCGGCCCGGCCGAAGTGCAGCTCCTCGGCGACGGCGACGGCGTATTCCAGCTGGCGAATCTCCACACCGTCATATTGACAGGTTCAGCCTGTCGAACGGGTGCGCGTTCGTCGTTGATCCCGTCGCGCCCACGGAGCTCTCATTGAGGTCAGGAACAACCGTCCGATGCGAACAACCGTCCTGTCCAAGGAGTATCGACATGAAGACCTGGTTCATCACCGGCACCTCCAGTGGTTTCGGCCGCCGGATGACCGAGCTGCTGCTGGAGCGCGGCGACCGCGTCGCCGCCACCCTGCGCATGCCGGCCCGACTCGACGACCTGGCCGCACGCCACGGCGACCGGCTGTGGCGCGCGGAGCTGGACGTCACCGACACCGCGCACATGCGGAAGGTCGTCGACAGCGCCTTCGCCGAACTCGGACAGATCGACGTGGTGGTCTCCAACGCCGGTTACGGCCTCATCGGCCTGGCCGAGGAGCTGACCGACGAACAGATCCAGCGCCAGATCGACACCAATGTGATCGCCCCCATCCAGCTCGCGCGAGCGGTGACCCCGTATCTGCGCGCACAGGGCGGCGGCAACTTCCTCCAGACGTCCAGCATGGGCGGCCACATCGCCTTCCCCGCGATGTCGCTCTACCACACGAGCAAGTGGGGCATCGAGGGCTTCTTCGAGGCCTACGCCCTGGAGACCGAACCCTTCGGCATCCACACCACGTTGATCGAACCGGGCATGGTCGCCACCGACTTCTACGGCGCCGCGGACATCGCCCCCTCGGAGTTGCCCGCCTACGCCGGCACCCAGGCCGCGGACTTCACGCACGGCAAGAGCAGCGTGCCTCTGGAGGACATGCCCGGTGACCCGCGCAAGGTCGCGGAGGCCATGATCCGCATCGGCGACCTCAAGGAGCCGCCGCGGCGCCAACTCCTCGGCTCCGACGCCTACCACCTGGTCCAGGAGGCACTCACCGCTCGACTGCGGAGCGCCGAGGCCCAGCGAGAGGTCGCCTTCTCCACCGACCGGGACGGCTTCTCGCCGCCCGCGGCATGACAAGGCGCGAGATTCAGGCGCCGGACCTCGACACCACGGTCAGGTCCGACCACGCCGGTCAGCCCAGTGAGTTCATCCAGTTCGCCGGAACGCGCCCCGCGGGCCCCGGCGCCGGCTGGTCCGCGGGATGGCTGAGCGGGGGAGCGAGGTCAGGACCCGACTCGTACATCTCGGAGGAGTCGTAGTTCCAGAACCACTCCTCGCCGGGCTCGAAGCTGCGGACGATGGGATGGCCGGTGGTCTTCGCGTGCTCGGTGGCGTGCTTGGCGGGGGAGCTGTCGCAACAGCCGATGTGCCCGCACTGGGCGCAGCGCCGCAAGTGGACCCACCATCCGCCGACGGCATCGCAGTCGCCGCATCCCGTACCGCTCGGCGGGACGCTCGGGTCGATTCCGGCGGGCACGGTCATGACGGCTCCCTGGGTGTGTTGAGGTCCGCCTCCGTGTCGGTGTCCACGGCGTTCAGCGGAAGACGTACCTGGAAACGTGTGTCACCGGGGACGGAGTCCACATGGAGGCTCCCGTGGTGCTTGTTGACGACGATCCGCCAGGAGATGTCCAGGCCGAGCCCCGTGCCCTCGCCCACCGGCTTGGTCGTGAAGAACGGGTCGAAGATACGGTCGCGGATCTCCGCGGGCACCCCGGGCCCGGTGTCGCGGAACTCGACGAGCAGTTGGTCGCCGTCGAGCGCGGTGCGTACCGTGAGCTCGCCCTCGCCGCCCATCGCCGAGACGGCGTTGTCGATGAGGTTCGTCCACACCTGGTTCAACTCGCTTGGATAGGCCGGGATGTTGGGCAGCGTCCGGTCGTACTCCTTGACGACCCTGATGCCGGAGCCGATCTTCCCGGAGAGCATCATCAGCGTGCTGTCCAGCAGTTCGTGCACATCGGCGACCTGGTAGGGCGCGCGGTCGATCTGCGAGTACTGCTTCGCCGCGTCCACGAGGTGGGTGATCCGGGTCGTGGAGTCCTGGATCTCGTTCATGAGGAGCTCGGTCTCCACGGTGTAGTTCAGCCACCGGATCGCGCCCTCGAGGGTGTGCTCGTCCACGGCCGCGGCGACCTGGTCGAGCCAGTCGGTGTCCAGACCCGCCTGCACGAAGGTCGGCGCGAGCTGCCAGCCGCCGGCGATGTCGTGGTCGTCGAGCCAGTCGCCGAGAGCGTCCTCCCGGTCCGAGGCCTCCAGCGGGCTGAGCGGGGTGGCCTTGGCGACCTGGTCGGCGGTGCGCTCCTGGAGCTCGACGAGCGTTTCGAGCGTGTCGCGCTTGTAGGGTCCCGCCGCGATCACACCGAGCTTGTGCCGCATTCCGGCGACCCGGTCCCGTAGCGCGGAAGTGGCCCGGACCGCCGCCGCGGCCGGATTGTTGAGCTCGTGCGTCAGCCCGGCGGACAGCGAGCCGAGCGCCAGCAGCCGCTCGCGCTGGCTGATGGTCCGCTGGGTGTTCTGGCTGCCGAAGAAGAGGCCCTCCAGCAGATGGACGGCCATCGGGAACCACTCCCGCAGGACCGCGGCGAACACCTCGGCGGGCAGGATGAAGAACCGCGAGGGCTCGGTGACCCGCAGGGAACCCTTGTAGCTCTTCTCGTCCTGACCCCCGCCCAGATAGGCCTGCATGGCCCCCGCGTACACCCCGACCTGCGAGCTGCGGTTGATCTCCACGTCGTCGCCGCCGACCCGGCGCGACATCACGAGGTTGCCTTCGAGGAGCACGAAGAAGCAGCTGGCCGGTTCGCCCTCGCGGTACACATAGCCGGGCTCGAACAGCTCCACGCGGCCCTCGCGGCACAGCCGGTCGAGCTGGCCGGCGTCGAGCTTCTCGAACAGGAACAGCTTCGAGAGCTCCTCGATACTGCACGGCATCGGCTGTCCGCTCACGGCTGCTCCAGGTATCCGCTCATGACTGCTCCAGATAACGGTGTACGAGCATCACGGCCATGGCTCCCTCGCCGACGGCGGACGCGACCCGCTTCGCGGACTCGGCACGCGCGTCCCCGGCCACGAACACGCCGGGCACATTGGTCTCCAGGTGGTACGGCGGCCGGTCCAGCTCCCAGTCGGCGGGCGGCTGCCCGTCGAGGGTCATGTCGGGCCCGGCCATGATGAATCCGCGCGAGTCCCTGAGCACGGTCCCCTCCAGCCAGTCGGTGAGCGGGGCCGCCCCGATGAACACGAAGATCCACTGCGCGTCGACGAGTTCGGTGTGGCCGCTCTCCACATCCCGCAGCGTCAGTTGCTCCAGATGGTCCGAGCCGTGCGCGGCCTCGACGACCGTGCCTGGGCGCACGCTGATGTTGGGCGCGTCCGCGATCTGCTGGATCAGATAGGCCGACATCGAGGCGGACAGGGACGAGCCGCGGATGAGGATGGTGACGGACTTGGCGCCGCGCGCCAGGAACATGGCGGCCTGCCCGGCGGAGTTCGCCCCGCCAACGATGTACACGTCATGGCCCTGGCAGGCGGCCGCCTCCGTGAGCGCGGACCCGTAGAAGACCCCGCATCCGGTCAGATCCGCCAGCCCGGGCGCCTCCAACTGCCGGTACGACACTCCCGTAGCCAGGATCACGGAGTGCGCGGCGATCGCCGAACCGTCCGAGAAGCGGATCGTGCGCGACGCCCCGGTGACCTCAAGGCCGGTCACCTCGCGGGCGGTCAGGATCTCGGCCCCGAACCTGGTGGCCTGCCGCCGTGCCCGGTCGGTGAGCTGCGCCCCGGACACCCCGTCCGGGAAGCCGAGGTAGTTCTCGATCCGTGAACTCTGCCCCGCCTGGCCTCCGGTCGCCGACCGCTCCACCAGGACGGTCCGCAAGCCCTCGGACGCGCCGTACACGGCCGCTCCGAGCCCGGCGGGTCCACCGCCGATGACGACGAGGTCGTAGAAGTCCTCGGTCGGCGTCGTGGCCAGCCCCACCTGGGCCGCCAGATCGGGATCCTCGGGCTCCAGGAGCGACGTACCGTCCGGCGTGATCACCAGCGGCAGTCGCTCCCCGTCCTGTCCGGCGGCGGCCAGCAGCCGTATGCCCTCCGGTGTGTCGGACGAGTACCAGCGGTAGGGGACCTGATTGCGGGCCAGGAACTCCCGTACGCCCGACGAACGTGCCGACCACCGGTGCCCGACCACCTTGCAGACCCCCACGGGCCGGTAGTCGCTCGCCCGCCACGCGTCCAAAAGGTCGTCCACCACCGGGTACAGCTTCTCCTCCGGCGGATCCCACGGCTTTAGCAGGTAGTGATCGAGATCGATCACGTTGATCGCGTCGATCGCCGCGTTCGTGTCCGCGTAGGCGGTCAGCAGCACGCGCCGCGCGCCCGGATAGACATCGATCGCCTGCTCCAGGAACTCGATGCCGTTCATCTGCGGCATCCGGTAGTCGGCCAGGATCACCGCCACCTGGTCGCCGCGGAGCTTCAGCTCCCGCAGCGCCTCCAGGGCCGTCTCCCCGGACTCGGCGCGCACCACGCGGTGCGCCTCGCCGTAGCGGCGCCGCAGGTCGCGGGCCACGGCACGCGACACCCCGGGATCGTCATCGACAGTCAGAATGACGGTCCGCGCTGGACTGGCGGCCTGTGCCATACGTCTCCCACCCCGAGCAGGTCAGTGTCGTCCCGGCCGGGACATGCGCACGCCGGCGCGTGCCGCTCGGCCGGTACACCCCCAATCGTAAGTACGATCGGTCCCCTTTGCTCTGTAACCCGGTTCTCAGGCGGGCGGAACCGGGGTGTCCGCCCGCGGCGGCAGGGTCTGTCGGACCTTGGGGAGGATGTTCGTGACGTAGTCGTCCACGACCGTGTCCAGGCCGATGTCGTGCTGAGCGTGCTCGGACAGGTACCAGCGGTGTTCGAGGAGCTCGTGGTACAGCTCGGCCGGGTCCATCGAGCCGCGCAGATCCAGCGGCACGGCCCGGACCGTCGGGCGGAACACATCGCGGACCCAGCGGTGGGCGAGAACCTCGGGCCGGGCGGCGAGCGGATCGCCCGGCGCGTAGTCGTCCTGGGTGGCCATCCAGCTCTCCAGGTCGTTCAGCAGCCGGCGCGCCTGGTTCTCCTCGGTGTCGAGGCCGGTCAGGCGAAGCAACTGGCGCTGGTGGTGGCCCGCGTCGACGACCTTGGGGACGAAGGTGACCGTGTCACCGTTCGCGGAGTGCGCTATCTGCATCTCGGCGACGTCGAAACCGAGGTCGTTCAGGCGGCGGATGCGGCGGTCGATGTAGTGGTGCTTGCCCGCCGGGTACACCGACGTGCGGGTCAGCTCGTCCCACAGCCCCTGGTAGCGCGCGCAGATCTCGGTGCCGAACTCGATCGGGTCCACCGAGGGGTGCAGGGCTCCGGCCGCCTCCAGGTCCAGCAGCTCACCGCTGATGTTGACCCGGGCGAGGTCGAGGTCGTACTCCCGCTGACCGTTGCTGAGCTGCGGGTGCAGATCGCCGGTCTCGGCGTCCACCAGGTAGGCCGCGTACTCCCCGGCGTCCCGGCGGAACAGGGTGTTGGACAGCGAGCAGTCGCCCCAGGCGAAGCCCGTCAGATGCAGACGCACCAGAAGCACCGCCAGCGCGTCCATCAGCCGGTGCATGGTGGCGGGCCGCATCGTCGTCTCGAACATCGACCGGTACGGCATCGAGCCGCCCAGATGCCGGGTGATCAGCACGGGTTCCAGGGGCGCGCCCTCGGCGTCGGTGCGCTCGGTGACCACAGCGAGCGGGTCCACCGCCGGGATTCCGAGCCGGTCCAGACTGCGCAGCAGTTCGTACTCGCGCACCGCGGGCCGTTCGGCGAGTTCCTTGACCGCCACCACCTCGGTCCCGGCGCGCGCGTAGCGCACCACGTGCCGTGAGATACCGCGCGGCAGCGGGACCAGATAGTGCTCGGGCCACTCCTCCAGGGGAAGCTGCCAGGGCAGTTCGAGCAGGAGCGCGGGGTGCTCCGGATTGGTGGCGCTGATCTGCAAGGCCATCGAACGGCTGCCCTCACCTCGGAGAGCTCAGGGGTGAACTCTGTCCGGCTCCAGCATCTACGACTGATCGCCCAGGCGGAAGACGGAGCGTGCGTTGGCGGACGGGAACAGCTCCGTCACCTCCTCGTCGAGGCGCAGGCCGGCGAGGTGCTCCAGGGCCTGAGTGGGGCGTGATCATCGGGTGGTTGCTGCCGAAGAGGACCTTGCGCCGTCCCCGGCCGCGCAGGTACTCGACCAGCTCGGGCGGGTAGCTGCGGGCCGTGTAGGCGCTGGTGTCGGTGTAGACGCCCGCGTGCTTGTCGGCCACCGCGATCATCTCCGTGGTCCACGGGTAGCCGATGTGCCCGCAGACGATGGTCAGTTCGGGAAAGCCGAGCGCGACGCACCCTCGGACCGGGAGTGTGGGGTGCTGCATCCCGGCGTCGACGACCGGCATGATCCCGTGCCTCCCTGAGCCAGTGGCCAATCGATCGCTTACCCCGTGCCTGGTGCGCGGGCCGATTACCGCGATACGGCGTCGACGAGGGCGGTCAGTGCCGACACCACGCGGGGGAGTCCCGGGCCCACGGGACCTCCCGGTTCGCTCATGTAGGTGTCCCGCCGGATCTCCACCATCAGGGCCGTGACCTTCGGGTCCCGCTCGTAGAACCGCAGCGGGACGTACGTGCCGGCGAACGGGCTGTCGATTCCCACACCGCCGACGCCCGCGAACGCCTTCTCGGCGAGGGCGAGCAGTTCGGGCGGCGTGTGGAACTCGTCGGTGCCCAGGCAGACCGGCGGCCGGGGACCGTCGCCGTGCAGCTCGTAGGGCAGCCGGGCGGTGGGGTAGGAGTGGACGTCGATGATCACGGCTTGCCCGGTGGCGGCCAGCCGGTCGGCCACCGCGTCCGTCATCGCCTGCGCGTACGGGTGGAAGTAGCGGTCGATCAGGGTGCGCGGGTCGGCGTCGGCGGGCCGGAGCGGCGCCCGGTGCGTGGTCCGCGTGTAGACCGCGCCCATGCCGACGGCCAGCATCTCCTCCCGTCCGTCCGGGAAGCGCTCGGGGTCGATCACCAGCCGGGACAGCCGGTTGACGAACCGCCACGGCGCGACCTCTGCGGCTGCCGCGACCGCCGCGGCCAGTTCCGCGGTGTGTGCGTCGGTGATGTGGTCCAACTCGCGCTCCAGCGCCGCGTCGTCGAGCACGATGCCGTCGCGTACCGCGGCCGGGATCTCCCTTGAGGAGTGCGGCACATGAAGGATCACCGGGGAATCGGCAGCGCCGGGGACGAGTTCGAAGGGGTCCGGGTTCTCGTTCATATGAGATTCCTACACCGAGGCATTCCCACACAGTGGCGTGTCACCTCACCTGCCACCGCCGTGGCGCGCGTAGTGCTCGATCAGCGCCGCCCGGGTCGTTTCGAGCCGGTGGGCGAGGATGGCGGCGATCGTCCGGGTCAGAGACAGCTCCAGCGTCGCGTCGGCGTCACAGAGGGTGCGTACCGCCCCGGCATCGAACTCGTAGCCGCGTACGGGGCTGAAGGCCTCGGCGCCGAAGTCCCACCGGTGCGGCGGGAACAGCCATGACCAGCCGAGCAGATCGCCGGGCCCCAGCGTCGCGACGGAGATACGCCTGTCCGCGAGGACCCGCTGATACAGGGAGACCGTCCCCGAACGCACCACCCAGAAACGGTCGGCGGTACCGCCTGCCTCGAAGATCCTTCCGTCCGCGGGGAAAGAGACCTCGCGCGCCAGGCTCATCAGCCGCTCGCGATGGTCGGGGGAGAGGGCGGGCAGGAGCCGGAGAGCAGTGGGCATCGCGGACCTCCATCGCACCGCCGAAGGGGCTGCGAGGGGTCCGGCGGCGCCTGTCGTACCGGTTTAATCCCGTCACCCTCTATTGGAGCCTGATCCGGGGGTTCCGTCGCGTCGTGGGCGAGGAGACTTTGTGCGGACACCTGCCTGCGTAGGCCGCGCCCTGCCTGACGGGCACCCGGCCGCCCGGGTTCGCCCGACGCGCAACGGGGGCACGCACATCCCCCAGCTACAAGACAGCCTTCGACGTCACCGTGAAGCGCGCCCCGTCGGGATCGGCGAGGACCGCCTCCGTCGAGCCGACGCCCTGCTGATGAGCGGTGCCGCCATGCGCTCGCGCGGCCCGGGCACAGGCCTCCACGTCGGCAACGGCGAAATGGATCTGCCAGTGCGGCCTGAGCGTGGGGTCGGGCGCCGATCCCAGAGCGCCCGAGTAGATCCGGGCAATGACGTCGCCCTGGCTGCGCAGTACGACCTCGTTCTCCTCGTAGTGGACCTCGCAGCCTCCTGAGGTCGAGGAATCCCAGCCCAGGACCTCTCCGTAGAAGATGGCGGCGTCGAAGGCGTCGCGGGTGTGCAGCCGTACGAAAGCGGGTGCCGCGCGGCGCCAGGTCTCCCAGCCGGCCACGAGCTCACCCTCCCAGATGCCGAAGACCGCGCCGTCCCGGTCGGCAAGGAGCGCCGCCCGCCCCGGTGGGAACGAGATCGGCCCCACCGCGGTGGTACCGCCGCGTTCATGGCTCCGGGCGACCGTCTCGTCCGCGCTGGACACCGCGAAGTACGGAATCCAGGCCACCGCCGTCTGCCAGAGCGAGGTCACCCCGGCGATCCCGGCGACCGGCACCCCGTCGAGCACGGCGATCCTGTACTGGTCGTCCAGCTTGCTCGACTGCCACTTCCAGCCCAGTACGGCCTGGTAGAAGCTCTCCGCGAGCGGCAGGTCGCGCGTGGTCAGGCTGACCCAGCACGGCGCGCCGAACACCGAGTGACTGGAGACGACCTCTCCGGGCAGTGTGCTGTCGCTCTTCATCGCCCTACCGTCCTGACGTCACCGGCCGGTACCCGCCCAACCGTCGGGGGCCTCCCGAGCCGGAAGGCCTACGACGGCATCAGTAGCGCCTGCGGATCCGCTGTCCCATCAGCAACAGCATCCCCCGGCTCGGCGTACGGCGCACTCCGCGCGAGCTACAGGCGGGGGCGCTCCAGCGTCAGGAGCAACCCCTCCACGGCGCCGGGGCCTATACGGCCCTTGACGTCGGCGGACGTGATCGCCTTGAGCGCCCATCCGTCCTCGGCGTGCTTGTTCAGGACTTTCTCCAGCTTGCCGCTGTCCAGGGCGTCGCCGATCAGCGATTCCCGGAAGGTGACGACCTTGTACTCGTACGTATAGGGGGTGCTCATGACTACGGTGCTCTCCTGCGCTCGGACTGGCGTGGCCGAGGCCCACCCAATCACTGTTCGCGGCCGGAACACAGGGCGGCCCCTCCCGCGCGGACGCCAGGCGCGGGGAACGAAACCCCGAGGCTGTCGTGTCAGCGACACCCATCGGTCCAAGGGCGCCGTAGCTTTGTGCGCTGTAAGGGCTGATTCATATGACGGCGGACCCACGGTGACGCAATGTGTTGGAGTGCGACGGCCGATCTGGTAGCGGGCACCGGTATCGCCGTGGTCGGCGTGGCCTGTGTCTCGCGCGTGCGCAGGCCCGGCGATCTCCCACTGGCCGCGCTGCCGTTGCTCCTCGGTGCGCACCAGATCATTGAGTCCAAGGTGTGGGACGCCGGCGGGGGAACGGGTCCCGCCACCGTCGCCTGGGCGGTCATCGCCCTTCCGCTGCTGGCTGTGTGGGTGCCGGTGGGCGTGCTGTGCGCCGCGCCTCGACATGCCGGGCGCCGACTGCTGATCCCGCTCGCCGTGGGCCTGGTGACCGCCGCCATGCTGGCGTACGCGCTCGCCGTCCGTCCGGTCAGGGCCGAGATCCGCGGCCACACCGTCGGCTACTTCGTCGATCTGTCCCACGCGGAACTGCTCATCGCCGGCTATCTCTTCGCCACCGTCGGATCCCTGCTGCTCTCCGGCGACCGTGGACTGACGCTTTTCGGCGTCATGGTCGCGGTGGGCGCGCTGATCTGCTGGGCGCTGTGGCGGATGGAGTTCGTCTCGACCTGGTGCGCGTTCGCGGCGCTGTGGTCGGTGGTGCTGTTCGGGTGGGTGCGCCGGCGTCCTCCGACAGTGGAGCAGCGGGCCTACGGCGTGGCACGCGACAGCCACAGCTAGGGGCCGGCGGCTCGCTCGTCCCGACCCGTCCCGACCCGACCCGACCCGGCCCGGTCTCGTCGAAGCGCTGCAAAAGGCAGCAGTGTCCGGAGGAACTAGGCTGGTACGTGGCTTACGCACGGTGGGAGATGTCGTGGATGTCGATCTGCGCAAGGTGCGCTACTTCGTGGTCGTGGCCGAGGAGTTGCACTTCGGACGGGCCGCCGGGCGGCTGCACATCACGCAACCGGTGCTGTCCCGGCAGATCCGCGCGCTGGAGCAGGAGTTGCGGGCGCAGCTCTTCATCAGGAACAAGCGGACCACCGCGCGGACCGGGCTCGAACTGCGCGGCGTCCTCATCGGTGTCAAACGCGACGTCCTGATCCGCCTGCGGACCAGCGCGTCATCGACGACAGCGTCCTGCGCCGTCTGCAGTCGGTCCTGGACAGCGAGGACATCAGGATCGAGCCGGCCCTGCGTGCCGTCACCGACCGGCCGCCCTCAACACCGGCCGACGACACGGCAGATCCGCGCCGCAGCGTGCCCGGCGAGTGAGGGATCGGTCGGCGCGACTGTGTCGTGACTGCGGCCGAGGCCCACTAGATTGGGGAAGCAAGAGACGTCATCGGAGGCCGGGATGCTGTTCAACGGGCTGCCGCACGAATCGATACCCAAGGTGGAGCGCCCGGTTCCGGTGCGCGAGCAGGTGTACGACGCGCTGCTGGAGCTGATCAGTTCACACTCGCTGCGCCCTGGCCAGCACTTGGTGGAGAGCGAGCTCGCGGGCCATCTCGGGGTCTCCCGGCAGCCCGTACGAGAGGCGCTGCAACGGCTGAGCACCGAAGGGTGGGTGGACCTTCGCCCGGCCCAGGGAGCCTTCGTCCACGAGCCGACCGGGGACGAGACCGACCAGCTCTTCGGCGTCCGCGTCGTCCTGGAGACCGAGGCGGCACGGCTGGCCGCGGTCGGCTCCTCGGTCAAGGGACTTGAGCGGCTGGACGAGTTGTGCGCGACGGGCGAGGCCGCGGTCGCCGCCGACGACGTGGAGACGGTCGTGACGGCCAACGCCACCTTCCACGCCTGTGTCGTGGAACTGGCGGGGAACGCGGTGCTCGCGCAGTTGGCCGCCCATGTCGAGCAAAGGGTTCGCCGGTACTTCACACCCATCGTCAGCCAGGCCTGGGTGGAGCATCGCGAGCTGATCGCGGCCATCGCTGCCGGTGACGACACACGCGCCCAGCAGGTCATGCGCGCCCACACCGTGGACGCCAGGACGCGTTTCCCCCCAAGGACCGGGCAGTTGACGTAGCCCCGTCGATGTCCGTGTCGTGTTTTCCTGACGAGGAGTCCAGTGTCTGACCGAATGCATGCCATCGTCCAGTCCGCGTTCGGCGGTCCGGAGGAGCTCATCCACCAGGAGACCGACGTCCCGGAACCGGGTCCGGGGGAGGTCCTGCTGAGGGTCGCCGGTGCCGGAGTCAACCCGGGTGACACGGTTCTCCGTTCGGGCCGCGTGCCGGAACTTGTCACCCTGCCGTGGACGCCGGGCAACGATGTGGCCGGCGTCGTCGAGCGGTTGGGTGACGGCGTGACACGTTTCGTGCCGGGCGACGAGGTGTACGGCCTGTTGCCGGTCTCGCGGCGCGGTGCGTACGCCGAGTACACCGCGGCACCGGCTGCCGCGTTGGCGCCCCGGCCCAAGAATGTCGATCTGGTGCACGCCGGTGCCGTGCCCCTGGTGGCGTTCACCGCCTGGCAGGCACTGGTCGTCCTGGCCCGGGTCCGGCCCGGCGACCGAGTACTGATCCACGCCGCAGCAGGCGGCGTGGGCCATGTCGCGGTGCAGCTCGCCAAGGAACTCGGCGCGCACGTCATCGGCACCGCCCGCGCTGCCAACCACGAGTTCCTGCGTGGTCTGGGCGCCGACGAACTGATCGACTACACCGCCACCGACTTCCGGACCGCCGTGGCCCCGGTGGACACGGTTCTGGACCTGGTCGGCGGGTCCTACGGGCCGCTCTCCCTGGACGTCCTGCGGCCGGGCGGTCTGCTCATCGGCGCGTCGATCGACCCGGGAACGGACGAGGCGCAGGCCGCGGCCCGTGGTCTGCGCTATGTCTGGGTCACGGCCGAACCCTCCGGGGAGGTACTGGAGCGCGTCACCGAACTCATCGAGGCGGGCCGTCTGCGTGTCACGGTCCAGCGCACCTACCCGCTGGCCGAAGCCGCAGCAGCGCACCGCGCGATCGAGGAGAAGCGCACCACCGGCAAGATCGTTCTGGTGCCGTGAACAGGGCGTGCGGGTGCGGCTTCTGACGGACGGTGCCCGGTGAGTGGCACGGGCGTCAGCCGTCGCCCGGCTCGTAGGCGCTGATGATGTACAGGGCTTCGTCGTCGATCGTGTTGCTCTCGTGGTCGAGGAAGATCCGGACCGGGTGCCCGTCGGGTGCGTATTCCGCTTCCGCCTTGTCCGCGTTGTCCCGCCGGGCCTGCTCCAGCTCCTCCAACAGCCCGCCGATGGTGGGTACTTCACCGAGCGACTGCTCCACCACCCGCCGACCGCTCTCGTCGAGTCCCACGGCCTTTGTCACCTTGCCGCCCTCGACCGTCACCCGGAACGTCCCGATGAGATTCCGTTCCCCCTCACTCGACGTCATGGTGTAGACGTACGAGGCGGGCTCCTGCCAACTGGTGGTGCTCCGCTCCGCCGAGGGATTCGCCGCGGCCTTCCCACCGGAACCGGAGGACGTCGACGCCTCGGATCCGCAGGCGGCGGTCGCGTACAGCAGCGCCCCGATCAGCGCGGCGGCCGGCAGGGGTCGTGAGGTGATGCGTGGGGCGGTCATGGCGGCTGTCCCTTCGAAGACGGCTACCGCTATGACGCCGGCCGGGCGGAAAACGTTCGGGCGCCGGATGGCCTCACGAGTCGTCGGCGCGATGGACGAGGATTCCCGCCCACGGTGGTGGCATCGGTACCAGGACCGGCGGTCCTGCCCACCGGAGGGATCTGGTTGCTCCCGCTCCCTCGGCGCAGAGTGTTCCCATGAACACCACGAAGCAGCCGGAAGTCAGGAGCCGCGTGACCCCGCTGAGGTCACTTCTGGGAAGCACGTACGTCCCACGCCGTGGCGGAGCGCGTCCTGTTCACCGGAACACGTTGTCGGAGTCGTCCCAGACCGACGGCTCGCTCTGCACATACTCCCGTGGAACGCGTGAGGACGTCTGATACATCGCCTCGATCTCGGCGGCGAACCGCTTCGCGATCGCGTCCCGGCGCAGTTTCATCGAGGGTGTCATCAGTCCGTTGGTCATGTCGAAGGCCTCCGGGAGGACGCGGAACACCCGGATCGACTCCGAGCGGGACACCGTGGAGTTGGCGGCGGCGACAGCACGTCTGACCTCCTCGCGCAGTTCGTTCTCCTCACGGGCGTCCCGGACCGGGGTTTCACCCTTGGCACGGGACGCCTGCCAGTGGGAGACGAACTCGGGATCCAGCGTGATCAGAGCCCCCACACAAGGCCGGTTGTCGCCCACGACCACCGCTTGATGGATCAGCGGATGCGCGCGCAGACGCTCCTCGAGGGCCGCGGGGGCCACACTCTTCCCGCCGCTCGTGATGATGATGTCCTTCTTGCGCCCGGTGATGGTCAGATAGCCCTCGTCGTCGACACTGCCGATATCGCCTGTGGCCAGCCAACCGTCCAGGAAGGAGGCCTCCGTGGCCTGGGTGTTGTTGATGTACCCCTGGAACACCGAGGGGCCCCACACCAGAATCTCCCCGTCCTCGGCCACATGGATGTCCGTGCCCGGGAGAGGGCGGCCCACGGTTCCGAACTTCTCCCGTCCCGCCGGATGCATGGTGACGCCGCCACTGGTCTCGGTGAGCCCGTAACCGTCGTGGATGAAGATCCCGATGCCCGCGTAGAAGAGGGCCAGTTCACGGTTGAGGGGCGAGCCGCCGGACACTCCGCCGCACACCCGTCCGCCCAGCGCGGCGCGCAGCTTTCGGTAGACCGTCTTGTCGTAGAGGGCGTGCTGCAGCCTCAGGTCGTAACCAGGTCCCGGGCCTGTACCCAGCCGCTGGCGTTCGGCGGCCCCGGCGAAGTCCTGTGCGGTGCGGACGGCTCGCTCGAAGAGCGCCCCGCGTCCTGCCCGTTGGGCCGAGCGCAGGAAATTCTTGTAGATCTTCTCGAAGACGAACGGCACCGCGCACAGATAGGTGGGCCGGAAGGAGAGGAGGGCCGCGGAGAGCGACTCCGCACGCACATCCGGTTCATGCGCCATCAGCATGCCGCCACGCAGACAGAGGCTCTGGATCTCGAGGCCGTACACGTGGGAGAACGGGAGGAAGGCGAGCATGGAGGGCTGCTCTCCGGGAGGAGCCGCCGTATGTCTCCAGCCCTCGATCAGCGTGTCCACGCAGCTGGCCAGGTTGCGATGGGTCAGGGCGCAGCCCCTGGGCTGTCCGGTCGTGCCGGAGGTGTAGGCGACGACCGCCGTGGAGTCGGGCAGCACGATCCGGCGCAGCGAGTCGACCGTTGTCGCCGGTATCGCACTGCCCCGCTCGGCCAGCTGCGCGAGGGCACCGGTGTCCAACTGCCAGACGTGGCGCAGGAAGGGGAGCGCGGCACACGCGGAGCCGACCGTCATCACGCCCTGCTCGTCCTCGACCACCACGCCGACACAGTGGGCGTCCTTGAGGATCCACTCGACCTGCTCGTGCGAGGAGGTCGGGTAGATCGGGACCACTTCGGCACCGATCGACCACAGCGCATAGCCGAGCACGGTCCACTCGTAGCGCGTGCGCGCCATGACGGCGATCCGGTCGCCCGGGCGTATCCCGGACGTGACAAGTCCCCTTGCCAGATCGACCACTTCGTCCCACAGCTCCGCGGCCGTCACCGGTGTCCACGTCGAGGACGAGGGGTCGGAGCGGCGCGCGACCTGTGCGAGCTCCGGGTTGCGGCGAGCGGTTTCGAAGAGGCTGTCGGCGAGTCCCCCCTGCATCACCGCCGCAGCGGTGGGGGGAAGTTCGGACTGGTGCATTCGCCGCTCCGGAGTTCTCCTCGACGCGGCCTCACCGAGAGGCGCTGGAGCCGAGGATCCCTGAATCTAGCCCACACCGACGACGCCCGTGCGGGATTCACCGAGCAGCCTGTCCGGCGATGGAATTCACGTGTCCGGGAGGCCCCGGCCGGTGATCGCTGCCCGGCTCGACAGGCCGTCCGGTGCCCGTTGGACCCCGTTGACGATGACCGTCACGGGCGTGCGCCGGCCGGCCCGAGGAGGCTGATGATCCCTCTCGGGACCGGTGCGTCCTTCGGGACCCATGCGGACCTCCCGGAAGCGCCGCGGACCTCTCGGAACCGGCGCGTCGAAGGGCCCGGAGCAGGGGCGGAAGGCGGAATTCCCCGTGCGCTGGGTGAACCGTCACCCGTTCACCCTTTCGGCGGAGGGCTTCGGGCTGACAGACTCCGGAGGGTGCCTGACTTCGACATGCTTGTCATCGGTTCCGGTCCGGGCGGTCAGAAGGCCGCCATCGCCGCCGCCAAACTCGGCCGCAGGGTCGCCGTCATCGACCGTCCGGACATGGTCGGCGGAGTCTCCATCCATACCGGAACCATCCCCTCCAAGACGCTGCGCGAGGCGGTCCTGTATCTCACGGGGCTGACCCAGCGCGATCTGTACGGCCAGAGCTACCGGCTCAAGGAAGACATCACCGTTGCCGACCTGACCGCGCGCACCCAGCACGTGGTCGGCCGCGAGGTCGACGTCATCCGCAGCCAGCTCTCCCGCAACCACGTCTCACTCTTCGCGGGCACCGGCCGATTCCTGGACGACCACACCATCGGCCTCAAAGAAGTGAACGGCCACGAGAGGGAGTTGACCGCCGAGCACATCGTCATCGCCACGGGTACGCGTCCGGCCCGGCCGGCGACCGTCGAGTTCGACGAGCAGACGATTCTCGACTCGGACAACGTCCTGAACCTGGAGCGGGTGCCGCGCTCCATGGTCATCGTCGGGGCCGGTGTGATCGGCATGGAGTACGCCTCCATGTTCGCGGCCCTCGGCAGCAAGATCACGGTGGTGGAACAGCGGCCCGGGATGCTCGACTTCTGTGATGTCGAGGTGATCGAGTCGCTGAAGTACCACCTGCGGGACCTCGCCGTCACCTTCCGGTTCGGGGAGACCGTCGCCGCGGTCGAGCGGCACGCCCGGGGCACGCTCACCATCCTGGAGAGCGGCAAGAAGATCCCGGCGGACGCGGTGATGTACTCGGCGGGACGACAGGGTCTCACCGACGAACTCGACCTGGACAAGGCCGGCCTGTCCGCCGACCGGCGCGGCCGGATCACGGTCGACGAGCACTACCGCACCGAAGTGCCGCACATCTACGCCGTCGGTGATGTCATCGGCTTCCCCGCGCTGGCCGCGACCTCGATGGAGCAGGGCCGTACGGCGGCCTATCACGCCTGCGGCGAGCCGGTGAACCGGATGCACGACCTCCAGCCGATCGGCATCTACACCATTCCGGAGATCAGCTTCATCGGCCGGACCGAGGACCAGCTCACCGAGGAGCGCGTGCCCTTCGAGGTCGGCATCTCCCGCTACCGGGAACTGGCCCGGGGCCAGATCATCGGCGACTCGCACGGCATGCTCAAGCTGCTGGTCTCCCCGGACGACCGCAAGCTGCTCGGGGTGCACTGCTTCGGCACCGGCGCCACCGAACTCATCCACATCGGCCAGTCCGTCATGGGCTGCGGTGGCACGGTCGACTACCTGGTCGACGCGGTGTTCAACTACCCGACGCTCGCCGAGTCGTACAAGGTGGCCGCTCTGGACGCTACCAACAAGATCCGGCAGATCGACCGGCTGAGGGACTGAACCGGGTAGCCCGCGGGGGGCGTACAGGGACTGAACCGAGGAGCCGGGCAGGGGCGTACAGGGGCTGGGGGTGTGCTCTCGGCCCTACCCACAGCCATGGTGACCCGAGCGACAGCGGGGATCGGCGCGGCCTTCGCCCGGCGCCTGGCCGCGGACGGCTTCGGCCTGGTCCTCCTCGCCCGGGACACCGAGCGCCTCGAACGAGCCGCGGAGAAGTACCGCGCCGCCCACGGGGTCGACGTGGAGATCCTCTCCGCGGACCTCGCCACCAGGAAGGGCTGCGCGCAGCGGAGCAACGGGCCGCTCACGGCGTCGACCCGCTGGTGAACAACGCCGGCTTCGGCCGGCGCGGCGCCTTCCTCGGCACCGACCTGTCCGAGGAACTCGCCGACTCGCCAGGAACACCGCGCCGACCAGGCCGGTGATGACCCCGGTGGCACTGCGACCGCCGTGTCCGCGGGCAGGAGGGCCCGCAGCAGCATGCACGACCCCAGGACGAGGCCCGCGCCGACCGTGCCGGCCACGGGCGGGCTCGTCCGGGCGCGGACGAAGCTCAGGAACCGGCGGGCGAGCGGACGTACCAGGGCTGGTGCGCCGACGGTGCTGCGCGCCCGAGCGGCGCGGACGCGGTCGGGTCCCGGCTCCCGGTCCGGTGATGGTCGTCAGTCGTGGCCTTCGGCGAACGTCGGGCGGGCCGGTCCAGGGGAGGTCGGGGAGGGCGCCAGCGCGGTGGAGTGCACCTGTCGGCGTACGTGGCTCGCCGGGCCCAGGCCGTCGAGGGCTTGTGACACCTGCCGGTTGACTCGTTCATCGGTGGACGCGTTCAGCAGGGCGATCGTGGCGGCGTCGGTGTCCTGGGGGCGCAGGTGGTCGAGAGCCGTGATGTCGCGGACGCGTACTCCCTTGCGGGCCGCCTGGGTGAGCGCGGTCCTGACAACGGGGCTGTCTCCCCGGCCGGTGACAAGCAGGATGTCGGACTGGGCCAGCACCGAACCGACCGCGGTGTGCAGGTCGTCCATCGTGTAGCACCACTCGCGGGGATGCTGGCCCTTGAGCCGCGGGAAGCGCCGACGCAGCACACTCAGGATCCGTGCCGCCTCGGTGACGGCGGTACCCGGGGCGACGACGAACGCCAGGCGGTCAGGATCAGTGACCGTGAGGCTCTCGGCCTGGCGAGGTGTCGCGACAGGCCGTCCCTCCGCGTAGGAGGTTCCGTCCCGCCATGTCGGGGAACCGGGGGTGTTCGGTGCGCCCACGACGATCACGTCGTCCTCCCGGTCCAGGAAGCGGCGTAACGAGTGGGCGGCGTTCTCCGCCGATCCGCATGCTGTGGTGCGGGGGCATCCGCAGGCCCGCCATGGGGCGGGGGAGTGACCGGTCTGCTGCCCCGGTACCGGGACAGCAGGTTCCTGTGCGGTGTCCGGGCGCCCCTCCGGCTTCCCGGGGAGCACGTACAGAACCCGGCGGGTGCGGAGCACGCCGGACCAGGAGGCCATCTGACGGCGTGCGAAGGCGGTCGCGGCGGTGTCCGAGCCGTGGACCGCGATGGCCAGTCCGTTGTGGCCACCGTCCGGATTCTCGTAGGAGACCGTGAAGACGGTCGTCGGCGCCACGCTGTCGGAGCCCATGACCGTGTGGGGCAGTGCCTGGGAGTGGGCTTCGTATCCGGCTTGTTGTGCGTGTGCCGTCAGAAGGTGATGGGCGGGACAGCCGACCAGGCCGCGCACGGGGTGCGTCCAGGATGTGGCCACCCTGAGCGATCCTGGTGAGAGGGGAAGTGCGGTGGAGCGGAACACTTCGGAGAGCACGCTTCGGTTCATCGTTCCTGACATGGGTGGTCGGGACGGGCAGTACGGCCATCCAAGATGGCGTGGTTGACCGACTGCTCCCCTTGTCCGGAATCGCCACCCCAATGGGGCAGCGATTACCACGGGCCCGTGGTCACCCGGTCGGTCAGGTGCCGGACGGACGGGAGCGTGAACGCTCCTGAGGAGCCCCCGTCGCCATCGGCTTCCTCCGTGCCTCGCGCGCCCGTCCGAGCAGAAGCGCCGCGGCCTTGTTGGCGGCGTGCGGGCGGACCCGGGCCGTCAGGACCCGAAGCCGGTCGTCGGCGCGCCCACTGGAGACGTGCGGGTAGACGTCCAGGAACGCGTGCCAGGTCTGGCATGCCTGGTCGAGGTGACCGATCGTCAGCTGGGCCTGGGCCAGTTCGGCGAGGCAGATGGCGCGGGAACGCCGCTCGTCTGCGGGGCGGTGGCGCAGTGAGCGGCCGAGCGCTTCGACGGCGGCCTGGTGACGGCCCTGCCCGCAGGCCACGGCCGCGTGCTGGAGGGCGAGGGAGCCCGGATGGAAGGAACCGACCGGTGAGGTTCCGCTCGACGACGCTTCCAGGTGCCGCTCGGCCAGCGCGAGGTGACGTGAATGGCCTCTGTCGCCCAGTGCCGCCCCGGTGACGGCCAGTTGGCCGAGGAGAAACGCCTGCTGGTGCGGCGGGGTGTGGCGGACGCCGACCTGCACGGCCTGCTCGGCGAGCCGGTGGGCGTCGGGGTGGTGTCCGAGCGCGTGGGCCTGGACGCTGAGCCCCCGCAGGGCAAGGGCGTAGCCGGCCCTGTCGCCTGCCTCGCGGGCGAGCTCGGCGCTGGTGAGGTAGAAGCGCTGGGCCGCGGCATGACGGTTCGTGTCGAAGCAGGTGAACGCGGACAAGTAGGTGAGCTGGGCCGCAACGGTGAACAGTTGCCTCCGGACCGTTGGCTTCATGTCCGCCCTGAGCCACGGCAGCAGCGTGGTTGCCAGGTACTGCCGCAGCGGCTGCCGTATCGGTCCGGCGCCGAAGGCGGCGTCACCACGGGCGAGGACGGCGAGCAGTTCGCGCGCCGACTCGACCTGGGCCATGCCGACGGCCATCCCGGCGCCGGACCGGGGGGCAGTTCGCCTGCTGGTGACCGGCGCCCAGTGGGGGACCGTCAGAGCCCCTAGCGAATAGGCGCCCAGAAGGGCGACACCGCGCCGGTCGGTGAGGTGCAGCAGGTGATCGAGGTGGTCCACTGCTCTCCCTTCGGCGGGTGGGGTGCCGGGCAGGTCACCCGGATCCTGTCCGCGTGCGGTCAGCCCAGTGTCCTGCGGGCGGACGGGGCTGCCCAGACGTCGGGAGAGTGCCTCGGCGACGAGCGCGGGTACGGGCGGACGTGGCCTGCTGCCGAGCAGCCAGTGGGCTACTGCCGTGCGGTCGTAGTGAAGGGCTGTTCCCTGCTCGGCACCGAGTGCGTTGACCTCTCGGGCGAGCCGGGCGCCACTCCAGCCGGCCTGGTCCAGGAGCCTTCGCAGGGCCTGGTTCGGTGTACGGGCGGTTCGCACGGTCCTTCCCCGGCCCCTCGTGGTGGCTGGTGGACGCGGACGTTCAACATCCGCGCAGGTTCAACGTTTTTGCCACCCGCACATGCGCCCGAAGTGCCTCTGTGCGAGCACGATCAGCTTGTGTCGCTTATGCGGCGGCGTGCAGTGCGCAGCATCGGCGCATCTGTCACGTCCGTGCGCCCCTCGTGCGGTGACGCCGTGCCTGGAGTGAAGGATGGAGATGCACACGAGTGCACCGCAGATCCCTGACCGTCCGCCCGGCCGGTGGCGATCAGTCCACCTGTTTCCTGGACAGGGCGACTTCTCCGTCGGCGCCCTGGTGCGCGCCGTCCGTTCGGACGGGATGATGAGAACGGCCGCCGAGCAGGTCTTCGAGGCGATGGACCGCGTCGCGGCGGAGCGCGGACTGCCGGCACTGGGGTCCTGGCTGCTGGGGCCGACACCGCCCACCGCGCGGGACCTGGCCGATGCCGCCACCGGAACCTCACAACTCGCCCTGTTCGGTGCGTCAATGACGACGCATCAGTCACTGTGCCGTTCCCACGGCACTCCCGCGGCCGTCGTCGGGGTGAGTTTCGGGGAGATCGCGGCGCTCACCGCCGCCGGTGTGTTCACCCTGTGCGACGGCGCCCGCATCGCACACGACCTTGCCCGGGTCCTGGCTTCCTGCTCCGGAGGGCTGACCCATCTGTCCTGTTCGGAGCGGACCGCGCGGGACCTGATCGACCGCGCCGGCACTCGGAACGCGGTGGCCGGGGTCGACGATGGCCGGTCCGTGGTGGTGGCCGGGGTCGACGATGGCCGGTCCGTGGTGGTGGCCGGGGTCGACGATGGCCGGTCCGTGGTGGTGGCCGGGGTCGACGATGGCCGGTCCGTGGTGGTGGCCGGGGTCGACGATGGCCGGTCCGTGGTGGTGGCCGGGGTCGACGACGACCGGTCCGTAGTGGTCGCCGGGGTCGACGACCGCCGGTCCGTAGTAGAGGACGGGGTCGACGACGGCCGGTCCGTGGTGGTGGCCGTGGTCAACGACGACCGGTCCGTGGTGGTCGCCGGCCCGGTGTCCGAACTCGTCCGCGTCGAGAAGGTGGCTGCGGAGACGCAAGTGACTGCCGTACGCCTCCACTTGCCGTTCACCTCCCACCATCCCGCGCTTCAGGCCGAGTCGGAGGTGTTCGCCGAGGCGGTGCGGGCCTATGACCGGTCCGAGGCGCACTTCCCTGTCTACTCGGCCGTGGCCGGCCGCGCCTACGCCGTCGGCGAAGACCTGCCCCGGCGGCTGGCCGACTGCCTGGTCAGGCCGGCCGTGGTGCCCACCGTGCTGCACCTGGTGGCACGGCACGAACCGGACGTCCTCTTCGAGGCCGGCACCGGCCGTTCCCTGGCGACAAGTGCCCGCCGAGTGCTGTCCCGGCTCTCCACGCTCACCGTGCTTGCTCCGCTCGCCGAACCCGGTTCCTTCCCCTGATGACTGCCCCTGTCTCCTGCCCTGGAGTGCGTTGATGTCCCCTTTACCCCTGACCGAGGCCGCCCACGGCACATTGCGGCAGCTCGTCCACGGGAACTGCGACCCTTCCTTCCTCTCGGCGCTGCACAAGGCGCTGGCCGCCGGCCCCTGGCCCGCCTCCGTGTCCGGAACAGCTGGCGGACACGGAGAACGCCTGCTGCGCCGGCTGCGGATTCTCGGCGAGGAACTGCCCCCCGCTCGCAGTCTCTTCGACGACCCCGCCCAGCTGGCCACGCTGCACGCCTGGGCGGCGGTGGCCGACCCCTCCCTGTGCCTGACGGCGCTGGTCCACTACCTCCTCTGCCTCGGCTCCATGGACCAGCTTTCCGACGCCCCGGCCGTTCTGGAAGCGCACATGGCGGCGCTGGAGTCCGGACGCGCCAAGGGCGTGTATCTCATCACCGAGGTGGGTCAGGCCAACAGCCACCTGGCCACGGCCACCCGCGCCGAGTTCGATCCGGTGCGCGGAGACTTCGTGCTGCGTACCCCGGACCCGCGGGCCGCCAAGTTCTGCAGTGCCGGATCACGGACCGTCCCGCAGACGGCTGTCGTCCTCGCCCGGCTGTCCGCCACAGGCGTCGATCGGGGGGTCTTCGCGTTCGTGGTCGACCTCACGGACGAGGACGGACTGCGGCCCGGCGTCGAGATGTCCTCGGAGCTCGAACTGGGCGCCCTCCCGCTGGACTACGTACACGTCCGCTTCCACGGCGTCCGCGTGCCGTTCGCCCACTGGCTCAGTGACGGCGCGGGCATCGGCGACGACGGTGCGTTCAACGACCCGGCCGCCTCGCCCGACGCGCGACTGCAGCGCACGCTGCGCGTGGGCCAGGGGCTCTGGGCGACCATGCCGTCCGTCGCCGCCGCGACCTGCCGCCAGTCCGCCGTCATGGCCGTCAACTACGCGCAACAGCGCCGCACCCAGGGGCGGTTCGCACCCGGGGCCCCCTTGCTCGACTACCGCACCCAGCAGCGCGCCGTGCTGGGGGCACTCGCCGACGCGTTCGCCCTGACGTGCGCCGCCCACCGGGCGAGCGCCCTGTGGGCCGAATCCCGCGCCGTCCCGGCAACACCGTCGCGGGATGCGCAACAAGCCGACACGGCAATGGGGTTCACGCCCTGGGCCGCCGTCAGCGCGCCGCTGGCCGGGTACAAGGCCCTCGCGGTGCGTACGGCGGCCCGTGTCGTGGCCGACTGCCAGCGCCGCTGCGGCTTCTCCGGCCACCTGGACCTGAACGGCCTGGCCGGCTACCACGGCTTCCACCAAGCGTTCGACACCGCGGGCGGGGACAGCCAGCTCATCCTCTACGACATCGGCCGTACGCTCGTCGAACAGCACGTCCCGGCCGCCGCACCCGAGGTGACCGACGGACTGTCCCCCACCTCGCCGCTCTGGTGGCCGGCACTCGCCCAGCGGCATCAGCACCTGCTGACCGACCACTTGCGACAGCAGCGCGACCGCCGCGCCGAGAACGCGTCCGGCCCCTTCGACCTCTGGAACCCCCTGCTGGAGGACGCCGGCCTGCTGGGCGAACTCCACGCGACCCGGCGCATGGCCGAGGACGTGACGAACACCCTCGCGGGGACAACGGACCCAGCCCTCGCCCAGGCGCTCGCGCCCCTCGCTGCACTGCACGGAGTCACGACGGCCCGCCGCTGGGCCGGATCACTGCTCACCCGGGGAACGCTGCGTCCCGCGGACGTCGACGCGCTCGCGGACGAGGCCGACCGGCTGTGCGACGCGGTTCTGCCTCATCTCCCGCTGTTGACCGAGGCGTTCGCCTACCCCGACGACATCACGGCCGCGCCGCTGGCCGCCGCGGACTTCAACGCGGCCATGGACACCAAGCTGACATGGACACTTGGGGGTACGGCATGACACGGGCCGCGGAAGGCCGCCGTATCGGTGTCGTCGGCATGGGCACCTATCTGCCCCCGGAGGTGCGCACCAACGCCGACGTGGCCCGCGACGCCGGGGTGACGGCGGAGTGGATCATGGAGCGCACGGGCGTGCGCGAACGCCATGTGGCCGGTCCTGACGAGGCCGCCTCCGATCTGGCCGCCCAAGCGGTCCGGGCCGCCGCGAACGCCGCGGGCATCGACGTCCGCGACATCGGCCTGCTGGTCTGCGCGACCTCCACGCCCGACGAACTGGGCCCGTCGACCGCCTGCCGGATCCAGGCGACGTTGGGCGCCTCAGAGGCCGTCGCCCTCGACGTCAGCGCGGCCTGCTCCGGGTGGCTCTTCGCCGCGAAGGTAGCGCACGACTGGCTGCGCTGCTCCCCGGACGTCCGATACGCGGCGGTCGTGGGCGTAGAGGCGTACTCGAAGTTCCTCGATCGCACCGACCGGGGCACGGCGGTGCTGTTCGCCGACGGTGCCGCCGCCTCGATCCTCGCCCCGGTGGAAGCTCCGCACGGGTTCGCGCACTTCGGCTTCGGATCCGACGGCACCCTGGCCGACCGGGTCCTGATCCCGGCCGGTGGCAGCCGGCTGCCCGCCAGTACGGCCACGATCGCGAAGGGCGACCACCACATCCGCATGGACGGCCGGACCATCAGCCGCTTCATCACGGAGATGTTCCCGCGGCTGATCACCGACACCCTCGACCGCGCCGGCCTCGGCATCCAGGACATCGCCTGCGTCGTGGCCCACCAGCCCAACCCCGTGGCGCTCCGTCGCATCGGGGGCGAACTCGGCATCCCCGCCGAACGGCTGGTCATCGTCGGCGACGAGGTGGGCAACATCGGCGCCGCCAGCACGCCGTACGCTCTCGCCGCCGCCGCGGGGCGGTACGGACTGCGTCCCGGTGACCGGGTCCTGCTGGCCGTGTTCGGCGCCGGCATGACCTGGGGCGGCGCGCTCCTCACCTGGAGCGGAGCGCCGGCGCTGAGCGCGCCTGTGGCTTCCCTCGACGCAGCTCCACCTCAGCCTTCCGAGACAGAAGGGTCTCCCCGATGAACGCTGTTGACCTGTTCCGTATCGACGGCGCCCGGGCGCTGGTGACCGGTGCCTCGCGGGGCATAGGGAAGGCCGTCGCGGAGGGGCTGGCCGACGCCGGCTGTGACCTGGCGCTGACCGCTCGCACCCTGCCCGCCCTCGACGGCACCGTGCAGTCGGTGCAGGAGCGCGGGCGCAAGGCCGTGGCCCTCGAAGGCGACCTGGCCGAACCGGGAGTTGCCGCAGACCTCGTCGACCGTGCCGCATCCGCCCTGGGCGGCCTCGACGTGGTCGTGCACAACGCCGGTACGCTCCCCACGGCGGACGACGGGACTCCCCTCATGGTGCCTCTGCAGCACGCCCGCCAGCAGGACTGGGAGACCGTCGTCGCGGTCAACCTCAATGCCACGGCCGCCCTCTGCCGGGCCGCCCATCCGCACCTGGCCCGCTCGGACGTGGCCAGCCTCGTCCTGATGTCGTCCGTCGCCGGACTCGTCGGTACGCCCATGATGGAGGCGTACGCCGCCACCAAGGCCGCCCAGTTGTCCCTGGCCCGCAGTCTCGCCGTCGGCTGGGCACGCCAGGGCATCCGCGTCAACGCCCTGTGCCCCGGGTGGACCCGCACCGACATGACCGCGTTCGCCAGCGACACCGGACCCCTGTCCGACTGGCTGACGAGCCACGTCCCGCTCGGCCGGTGGGCCACCGCCGACGAGGTGGTCGGTGCCACGCTCTTCCTCGCTTCCCCCGCCTCGTCCTTCGTGACCGGCCACGCCCTGGTCGTCGACGGCGGACTTTCGGTGCCCGACGGGGGACTGGCCGGATACCCCAAGCCTCCCTCGCCCTTCGCCGCCGTATGACCGTCCGCTCCACCGCCATCGCCACCCCCTCGGCGAAAGGAGAACCATGCTCCCCGACGACTCCACCGCCGTCATCACGGGTATCGGTGCCTGCCTTCCGGAACAGGTCGTCGACAACGACACGGTCATCGCACGCGGCGCGCTGCACACGGACGACACCTGGATCCGGACCCGGACCGGTATCACGCGCCGCCGCCACGCCGACCCGGGAACGAGCACCGGCGACCTCTCCGTCGGCGCCGGCCGCGCGGCCATCGCGTCCGCCGGGGACCACCGGCCCGACCTGCTCCTCCTGGCCACCAGCACGCCCGACCACCCCTGCCCGGCGACAGCCCCCGCCATCGCCCACCGGCTGGGCCTGGGCACGATCCCCGCGTTCGACCTCTCGGCTGTCTGCTCGGGATTCCTGTACGCCTTGGCCACCGCGACCGCGCTGGTGCGCAGCGGAACCTGCTCGACCCCTCTGGTGATCGGGGCGGACACCTTCACGACCATCGTCGATCCAGGGGACCGGGCGACGGCGCCCATCTTCGGCGACGGCGCCGCCGCGGTCCTGCTGCGCCCCGGCGCCCGGGACGCACCAGGAGCGATCCTTGCCTGCGACCTCGGAGCCGACGGCAGCGGCAGCGACCTCATCACCGTGCCCGGCGGCGGCTCACGCCACCCCCGCCAGTTGCCCCCGCCCGGGCCGGACGCGCACTACTTCCGCATGCAGGGCCGCACCGTCTATGCCCACGCCGTGCGTCGTATGACGGAGTCCTCCCGGGCAGTGCTCCAGCAGGCGGGATGGCCGCCAGGCACCCTAGGGGCGTTCATCGCTCACCAGGCGAACCAGCGCATCCTCGACTCCGTCGCGGAACGCCTGGACATCGCGCAGGACCGCCGGTTCGGCACCATCCAGGAGACCGGCAACACGGCGGCCGCATCCATCCCCCTCGTCATGGCCGACAGCACCGTGCACGCAGCGGTCGCACCCGGCGCACGAACCCTGCTCACGGCCTTCGGCGGCGGCCTCACCTGGGCATCCGTCGCCCTGAACTGGCCCGCCGCCAGCCCCCGGACCCAGGCGCCGCCCACCGGCTTGGACACCACACCCCTGTGCACCCCCGACCTTTCAAGGAGCCACTCGTGGACCACGACCACGCCGGCGTCTACGCCCGTCTCGTGACCGTACTCAAGGACAAGTTCGAAGTCCCCTCCGAGCGGATCAGCCACGACGCCACCCTCGACGACCTGGAACTCGACTCACTCGCAGTGGTGGAGCTGTACGTCACCCTCCAGGAGGAGTGGCAGGTCCCCCTCGACGACTCCACGGCCACCGCCGACCTCACCGTCGACGAAGTGGCCCGCGCGGTGGCCGAACTCCTCGGCGAACCGAAACCCGGCCGTGGAGCCGCCTAATGGACAGCGGCGCGAAGGGCGGGCAGGTCGCCATCACCGGAATCGGCCTGGTGACCCCCGGCGGCATCGGCACCGAACCGACATGGGAGGCGGTATGCGCCGGGCGGTCGGCGGCGCGCACCGACCCCGCTCTGCGGGGACTGCCCGTGAGCATCTCCTGCCGCGTGCCGCCTCAGGAGGAGAGGCCGGGCAGGCTCTGGCGCTACGACCGAAGCACACGATTCCTCTTGCGCGCAGCCGAAGAGGCCCTCACCTCGGCAGGACTGGCGGGAAGGGACTGGGATCCGGCACGGGTCGCCGTGGTCGTCGGCACTGCCGCGGGCGGCATCGACACACTGGAGACCCAGCACCACAAACTGCTCACCGTCGGACACACCGCACTGTCGCCCATGACCCTGCCCGCCTTCCTGCCGAACATGGCCGCAGGCCACCTCGCGCTCGAACTCGGCATCACCGGCCCCTCCTTGCAGACCTCGACCGCCTGCGCGTCCGGAGCCTCAGCTCTCATCACGGCGTGTCTGCTGCTGCGAGCGGGGGCCTGTGACATCGCCGTCGCGGGCGGCACCGACGCGATGATCACGCCCCTGTGCGCCGCGGCCTTCGCCAAGATGGGGGCGCTGTCCCGGCGCGAGCACGATCCCGGGCACGCCTCGCGCCCGTTCGACAAGGAGCGTGACGGATTCGTCCTCGGCGAGGGCAGCGCCCTGCTGGTCCTGGAACGCAGACGGCACGCCGACGCTCGAGGCGCTGCGCCGCTGGCCGTCCTCGCCGGCCACGGCAGCACCAGCGACGCCCACCACGCCACAGCACCGCACCCCGGGGGCGCCGGTCTGCGCGCGGCGGTCGAGGCAGCCCTCGCCGACGCGGGAGCCGGCATCGGCGACGTCGACCACATCAACGCCCACGGCACGAGCACCCCTCTCAACGACAAGGCGGAAGCCACGGCGATCCGGCGCCTGTTCACCGCACGGCACCCGTCGGTCACCTCGGCCAAGGGAGCGCTGGGACACACCATGGGCGCCGCGGGCGCCATAGAAGCAGCCCTCACCGTGCTGACCATCGCCCGCGGGACGATCCCGCCGACCGCCAACTTCACCGGACCCGACGAGACCACCGCCGGCATCGATATCGTCAGCGGGCACAGTCGCACCCAGCCCGTCCGGCTTGCCCTCAGCCACTCCCTCGGATTCGGCGGACACAACACCGTGCTCGCCCTGGCTCCCGCCTGACGTCCCAGGACTGATCGCCACCGGCGACCAGGGCCTGCGCCAGGTCCGTCAGCTGTGGCTACCTGCACCTGGCGCAAGATCCGCCTGGCGTTGTTGCTCCACTAGCCGGCCGACCCCGCGGTCCACGTGATGCGCGGTGGCTCGACGCGTGCGCACAGCGGTCCGCCGTAGGCGTCGGACAGGCCGAGGCGGCCGACCAGCAGACCGTCACGCGCGGCGGCGGCGAGTACCTCGGCGGGGATGGCGTCGATCATCAGCTTGGCGCGGCGGAACATCGAGAAGACGCCCGACTCGTCGACCGTGCCCCATGACAAATAGATGAAACGTCGGCCCAGACGGTCCTGCACGTAGGGGCCCTTCACCTCGGTGCCGGCCGGCGAGGCCGCCGTGGAGCACTCCAGTGTCCAGGTCGCCGAAGCGGCGTCGCCGGGCTGCGGGTTGAGGAGCTCCGCCGGGCGGTCGCGGCGCTGCACGGCGACGTGAACATTGCTGTGGACCACGGAGTTGCCGTCTGCCGGGGTCCCGGGTGAGCAGGTGAGGCCGGGCAGGTCGTCGGCGTCGATACGGATGCGCATCCACCCATTGTCCCTCCTTCGTTCGACCCTTTTCTGCTTCTTCGCGAAGAACGCGGCGGCTATTTACCGGTAATGTGGCCCGCTTGATTTTCTTTTCACAAACTGGAAACACATCAATGGGTTTACTGAATTCGGTGGGGAACAGGCCGATTTATCTCAACTGTCCCTGATCAGAAGCCTGTTGAGCGAAAGCCCTTGTCATGCCCATACTGTGTGATCGGGAGCCCGGTGGGGCTTCCTTTCACATTGACTTCGTCAGGGGCACGGAATTGAATAGACAGCCGAGCAGCAGACCGCGCCGAATACGCGCCATTTCGGTCGCCGCGGCGTCGGCCACGGCACTCGTCGCCGGACTGGTCGTGACCCCGGCGGCCGCGTCCGGAAGTGCGGCAGCAGCCGCGTCCGAGACGCTGACCGCGTCGGACGCGAGCACCGCACAGAACTGGATCACCCTCGTCACCGGCGACCGGATCGCCGTCGACGGAGAGGGCGAGCCGGTGTCCGTGGAGCGCCCGGCGGGCCGTGAGGACATCCCCATCCAGATCGAGCGCGTCGAGGGTCACACCTACGCCGTGCCCGCCGACGCCGAACGCCTGGTCCAGCAAGGCCGCGTGGACCAGCGGCTCTTCGACCTCACCACGCTCAGCGAGCCCGCGTACTTGGCTCAGCAGCGCGACGGCATCCAGCTCATCGTCACCTATCAGGGCGCCCGCCCCGCCGCACGGCAGGACGTACGCACCGCCGGTGACAACGAGTTGCGGCAGTCCTTCACCTCGCTCGACGCCGATGCCGTGACCACCCCGACCGAGGACGCCACGACCACGTGGGACGCGCTCACCAGTGAGCCCGCGAGCGCCGCCCCATACCGTACGACCGCGTCCGGGATCGACGCCGTCTGGCTGGACGACATCCGCCAGGCCGACCTGGACAAGAGCGTGCCGCAGATCGGCGGCCCGACGGCCTGGGAGGCCGGCTACAACGGCGCGGGCACGACGATCGCCGTCCTGGACACCGGAGTGGACCAGACCCACCCGGACCTGGCCGGCCAGGAGATCGCCGAGAAGAACTTCTCCACCTCGGCCGACTCCAAGGACCGCTTCGGCCACGGAACCCACGTCGCGTCCATCGCCGCGGGTACGGGGGCCAAGTCCGGTGGGAAGTACACGGGCGTCGCACCGGGCGCGAAGATCCTCGACGGCAAGGTGCTCAACGACTACGGCTCGGGCGCCACTTCCGGGATCATCGCCGGTATGGAGTGGGCCGTCGCGCAGGGTGCCAACGTTGTCAACCTGAGCCTGGGCGGCACCGACACCCCGGGTATCGACCCGCTGGAGGAGGCCGTCAACCGGCTGTCGGCCGAATCCGACACGCTGTTCGTCGTCGCCGCAGGTAACTCTGGTATCGGAGCCGGCACCGGGACGATCGGCTCGCCCGGCAGCGCGGACGCCGCTCTGACCGTCGGCGCCGTCGACAAGAGCAACGTTCTCGCCTCCTACTCCAGCCGTGGCCCGCGCCTGGGCGACGCCGCGATCAAGCCCGACGTGACGGCGCCCGGCTCGAGCATCGGCGCCGCCGCGGCGCCGGGAAGCACCATCGCGAATACGGGCACCCCCGTCGCGGACGGCTATGTCGCCATCTCCGGGACATCCATGGCCACGCCGCATGTCGCCGGCGCCGCCGCCATCCTGGCCCAGGAACACCCGGACTGGACCGGCGAGCAGATCAAGTCGACGCTGACCGGATCGACCGTCTCCGGTGGCTACACCCCGTTCCAGCAGGGCTCAGGCCGTATCGACTTGGCGCGGGCCATCGACCAGACCGTCACCGCCGCGCAGAACTCGCTCTCCTTCGGCCGGCAGACCTGGCCGCACACCGACGACGAGCTCCTCACCAAGGATCTCACCTACCGCAACGTGGGCACCGAGCCCGTCACCCTCGACCTGACCGTGGCGGCCACCGGCCCCGACGGCAAGCCCGCGCCCGAAGGCGTGTTCACCGTGGCGGACCCGCAGTTGACGGTCCCCGCCGGCGGCGAGGCAACCACCACCGTCAGCGCGGACACGCGCGTCGGCACCCTGAACGGCGTCTACAGCGCGTACGTCACTGCGAGCGGCGGCGGTCAGAGCGTGCGCACGGCGGCAGCCGTGGAGCGCGAGATCGAGTCGTACGACCTGACCTTCGAGCACATCGGCAAGGACGGCAAGCCGTCCACCAGCTACAAGACCCACTTCGTGGGCGTCGGCGGAGCCGGCAAGGGCCGTTGGGGCGACCTGGGCAACGTGACCGGCACCGACACCATCCGGCTGCCCAAGGGGCGCTACTTCGTCAGCACGTCCTTCTACGTCTACACAGGCTCCGCCTGGACAGGCGCGGACGTGATCAACCAGTCCAACCTGCAGCTCGACGGCGACACGAAGGTGACCATCGACGAACGCACCGCCAAACCGGTCGACATCACCCCGCCCGACCCGAAGGCCACAGCCCTCTCGGCGTACATCGGCGCGGAGATCAAGACGCCCGAGTACTGGACGAGCGCCGCATGGCTGCTCGGCAACTTGAAGACCTTCACCTTCGGCACCGCGCACCTCGGTGCGGACGCGGCCCCCGGTGAGCTCCAGCAGCGGATCCAGGCAGTCTTCCTGAACAACGCGGACGCGTCCGAGTACCACTTCGCGTACCAGGCGGCGGGTACCCGGTACGCCGACGGCTTCGTCCGCAGCCCGCAGTTCACCGAACTGGCGAAGATCGACACGCGGCTCGGCTCGCCCGTCCCGAACAAGCGCGCCTACCTGTTGGTGGGGGCCGACACCGGCAACGGACCGACCGGTGCCGAGTACATCGTCAGCCGCAACCTGCCGTACGAGGCCGCGGTCTATGTAAATGCCGACAGCGGCACCAAATGGCAGCTTGATTTCCGGCGGTACGACATCGCGACCGGCCTCTTCGAAGCCCAGTACCTGGCCCCGTACACGGCGTACGCGGCGGGGGAGAGCTACCAACGCGCGTTCGGCATCGGCGTGTTCGGGCCGAACCTCGGCACAGGGCAGGGGCTGTTCCGTACCGGTGACAAGATCACCGGTACGGTCCCGCTCTTCGCGGACAGCGACGGCAACTCCGTTCCGCTGACGTATGCCTCGGCGGGGACCTCGCTCACCAGGAACGGCACCGAGATCGGCACCAGCGACGATCCGCTGACCGGCGCCGCGTCCTTCACGGTCCCGGCCCGCTCCGCCGCGTACCGGCTGACCACCACGGCCACCCGCGCCGCGGGCACCCCGGTCTCCAGCAAGGTCACCGCAAGCTGGACGTTCCTCTCGGCGAACGTCGCCGAGAAGACCGCGCTGCCGGTGTCGGTGGTGCGCTTCGCCCCGCCGCTCGCGGCGGACAGCACGGCCACCGCCGGCTCGTCCCTGAAGGTTCCGGTGACCGTGCAGGGCGCGGCGGCCGGCAAGCAGCTCGCCGCGCTGTTCGTCTACGTCTCGTACGACGAGGGCGCGCACTGGACCCTGCGGCCGGTCATCGCGGGCAAGGTCACGGTCAAGACCCCGGCGGCGGGCGGCACCGTGTCCCTGCGCGCCAAGGCGTCCGACAAGCGAGGCAACACGGTGGACCAGACGATCCTCCGCGCGTACACGGCCCGGTAACCCCGACAGCCGGGATTCCGACGCCAACCGCCCCCGCGCAGTGCTACGGCCTGCGCGGGGGCGGTTTCGCGTATGAGGGCTCGAAAAGCCAACGGTGAGGCCGGAGTTCAGGCGGGCTCTTTTCGTCTCCACGACGGTTTCCGCGTCAGTCAGGGATGTTCGGGCCCATGTTCCTCATCGTCCGAGCACCCACTCCGCCATGGCGGCCGGTGGAAGCGACGGATTGGCTGCTGCGGCTTTCGTCACTTGCCAGTCGTCGTGCGAGAGCAGTTCGACCATGACGTCCGGAGGCAGGGCGGGATGGCCGGCTGCCCAGGACCGGGCATCCCGGCTTGCCAGGCAGGCGAGCAGCGCCGGGGCCGTCGCGTTGGGGTGCCGGGCGATCTCGCGGAAGACTTTGTGCCCCGGAGTTTCGTGCCCGGCCAGGTCCTCCAGCAGTGCCCCCGAGGCGTCGGGACTGGCGGCCACCTTGGCGATGACCCGGACGTGGTGCCGGTCCACCATGGCCCGCAGTTGGGCCTCGGAGAGACCCGGATGCCGTGCGATGGACTTGACCACCTTGGCGTCGGGGTCGAGGGCCAGCGCATCGCGGATCCCGTCCGGCAGGTCGCGCCGTTCGGCGAGGAGCATCCGCAGCGCCGGGTTCTTCGACCTGGCCATTTCCTCCACCTCGGCCGGAGAGGCGGCGGCGATTCGCGGCAGCGGATGGGGGCCGATTCTGATCTCGGCGGCCAACTGGTCCAGGACATCGAGTGGCACTCGTGGATTGTGCGCGAGCCTGCGCCGTACGTCGTAGCCGTGATCAGTGGCCAGCGCGCGGATCTGGGCGTCGCCGATCGCGGGGTTCTCGGCGAGATCCCCGCGGACACCCGGAACGGGGTCATCGACGAGCCGTTCCCCTACCTCTGGCGGCAGGTCGGACCGGCCGGCGAGTTGTTGGCGTAGCAGCATCGAGGGATGGCCGACGAAGCCGACGACAGCTCCGACAGGCGTGGCCGGGTTCCGCAGAGCCGCCAACTGCATGTCGTGCACGGTGGACTCGTGGGAGCCGTCACAGGAGGCACCCGGCCACAGATCGCAGTCGGTCCGCGGGCAACCCTGATCGTGCACGAAAGGCGTACGTTCACGGTCGCAGACCAGACACCGCTCTGCCGGAGGCAGCCCCTCGCCGGTGACCAGCATCGCCAGCACAGCCGGTGGCGTCGCTTCATTCGCCGCCAGAGCCCTGCGGACCTCGGCATGCGGATGACCCGCGAGCCGAGGGGCCACGTCCGCCGTTGTCCACAGCGCGAGTTCGGCGACCACTCGGACCTCCGGGTCGGCGGCGAGCGTCTCCACCACGTCGGGCGGAAGACCGGGGGCACGCGGCCAGCTTCTCCCTGCGCTCGACATCGGGATCCACTGCGAAGAGCCGCGCCCATTCCGGCCGACCAGCATGCTTGTCAAGCAGCGCGAGCGCGGCCCGCGGCTGTGTCACCGGATCGACGTCGGAGGCGGTCAGCCGCCCCTCGTACGCCAGTTGTACGGCGGTGTCGTCGGCCCGTGAGGCCAGCGCGACCACTTGCGCGTGGCTGAGGTCCGGGCGATGGGCCAGCTCCCAGTCGACGTCGGAGTCCGCGACCGCGATCAACTGGTCAATCAGCTCAAGGGGGAGAGCGGGATTGGCGGCGAGCCCGCACAGGACTTGGTGCACAGGGGCATCCTGCCCGGATGCTGATCGAAACGCCCGTGGATTTCGGTGCCCCAGGGCCGCGGCGCTTCGATCTAGTCGAAGGAGCGACAAGCCGGGCCGGCCCGGTCACCGTCCAGCAGGACACGTCGACGGCGGAGCCGCCGGCTCGCCACGACGTGAGGCTCGACGTCCGTGAGGCTCGACGTCCGTGAGGCTCGACGTCTGTGAGGCCGCGTCAGTGCGGCGACAGTGCGGTCCGGGGCTGCTGTCCCGGACCGCACCGCTGTGTCAATGGCGGATCGGGAGCGGCACGCGACCGCCCATCAGCCGGTTGACGAGGGCGAGCAGCAGATCCCGGCTCGCCCGTCGCTCGCGCAGATCGCCCATGACCACGGGGACGGCCGGGTCGAGGTCCAGTGCGTCCTTGACCTCGGACACGGTGCGGTCCTGCTGACCGTGGAAGCAGTTGACGCCGACCACGAAGGGGACGCGGCGGCTCTCGAAGAAGTCGATCGACGCGAAACTGCTCTCGAGTCGCCGGGTGTCCGCGAGGACGACGGCACCGAGGGCACCGTGCACCAGGTCGTTCCACATGAACCAGAAGCGTTCCTGACCGGGGGTGCCGAAGAGGTACAGGACGAGCTCGGAACTCACCGTGATCCGGCCGAAGTCCAGCGCTACGGTTGTGGTGGTCTTGTCCTCCACTCCGTCGAGGTCGTCCACCCCGAGGCCCGCGACAGTCAGCTGCTCCTCCGTGTTCAGGGGCGGAATCTCGCTCACGGAGCCGACCATGGTGGTCTTGCCGACGCCGAACCCGCCGGCGATCAGGATCTTCATCGCGGCGGGTGCCGTGGCCGTCCCCGCCTCCGACGCCGGTACCCCGGTCTGCTGTTCGTCAGAGTCTGAGTAGGGCATCCTTCACCGCCTGAAGAAGAATCAAGTCCGGTTCCTCGCCGGCCACCACCGTGAGCGGTGGCCGGATCGCCACTCGTCCGATGTCGAGCAGGTCGTCGACGAGGATCTTCGTGACCGCAATGGGCTGCCGAAGCATGGCGGAGACCTCGGCGAGCGCCACGGGTGTGCGGCACTGCTTCAGAATCAACCGGTGTTCGGGTTGCAGGTTGCGGTCGCCCTGTTGGTCGCCAAGGCCCGCGACAGTGGCGATCACCGTGATGAGGGTGAGGTCGCCCCGCACCGAGGCGGTGCGGCCCTGGGTGATCGTGTATGCCCTGACCAGGCTTTCCTCGGAGTCATCGTCATCCGCCGCCGCGTCGGCCCAATGTCTCACTCACGTCCTCCCCCCGTTCCTGCCACGCCGGAGCGGGAGGATGCCCAGTCCTGCGTATGCCCCTGGACGACCCGTACTTCGGTGCCCAGATGCTGTCCCACTTGCTGTACGAGGGTGTCTATCGCCACAGCCATCACCTCCGCGTCCACCTCCTGGTCCGCGACGACCGCCAGGTGGGTGCCCCGGCCGGCGGAGCTGATGAACAGCCACAGTTCGTCGAGTTCGATGATCAGCTGGCGGACCGCACCGCCACCGAACACCTCGCCGACTCCGCGCGCCAGGCTCTGCTGCCCGGTGGCGATGGCGGCCAGGCGTTCGGCGTCGACCCGGGCGATGCTGCTGGACTGGCTGACGACCAGACCGTCGTCGGACAGCACCACGGCGTTCCGGGTGCCCGGAACCTGATCGACCAGACGGTCGAGCAGCCAGTCGAGGTCAGAGTTGGTGGCAGTGCTTCGCAGAGTCATCGTCCGTCTTCCTTCCGGGTCCGTTCGGGTCCCGGTGCGGGATCGTCGGGTTGGTGATCGGGGGTGTGTCTGAGCCGGGCGGCCCGGGACTGGCGTTGGAAGGCGCCGACAGTGGCGCCGGGGCGTGCCCCGTTCCGACGGGGCAGAGGGGGCAGGGGCTGGGCATCGGCCGGGTCCGTGTACGACGCTTCGGGGCGGGCGGGGGGAGGCTGCCGGAGCTCGGTGGCGAGGCTGGCCTGCCGTACCCGCCGGGGCAGTGGGTCGTTGGCCTGCCTCGGAGCCGGAGCCGGAGCCGGAGCCGGAGCCGGAGTTGGAGCAGGCCGGACCTGCGGCTCGATCCAGGGACCGACGAGCGGACGGGTGAACTCCTCCCGGTCGCCGGGCCGGAGCCGCGGCCGTGGATCGGGGTGGGTGTCCGCCTGAACGGGCGTGCTGTGCAGCGCGAGCTGGTCGGGGTAGGCATGGAAGGCGTCGGCCGGGATCTCCGCCGGGAGCGGTCCGCCGTCGGTGATCAGTTCCCCGGGCACCAGGACGACCACTCGCGTGCCCCCGAAGGACGAGGGCCGCAGCTCCACCTTGAGACCCAGGTTGGCGGAGAGCCGGGCCACGACGTACAGGCCCAGCCGGGCGTCGTCGGCGCGGGACATGACGTCCATCCGGGGCGGTTCGGCCATCAGCGCGTTGGCCGCGTCGTACTGCGCCGGCTCCATGCCCATGCCGCGGTCCTCGATCTCGATCGCGACGCCGCGGCCCACCTGGGACACGGTCACCTCGACCGGCGTCGGCGGCTTGGAGAAGGACACCGCGTTCTCCATCAGCTCCGCCAGCACGTGTGCCACGGGACCGACGGCGCGCTCGGACAGCCAGGCCTCGCCGTCGATATCGATCCGGATGCGGCGGTAGTCCTGCACCTCGCTCTGCGCGGAACGCAGGACGTCCAGCAGCAGTACGGGCCTGCGCCAGCGGCGCTGCGGCTGTCCGTTGCCGAGGATGACCAGGTTCTCCTCGTAGCGGCGCAGCCGGGCCGCCAGGTGGTCGAGGTCGAAGAGACCTTCGAGGACCGCGGGGTCCTCGTGCTCGCGCTGCATCTCACCGAGCCGCCTGAGCTGCATGCCGATGAGCAACTGGGTCCGCCTGGCGATACGTTGCAGCAGGCGCTCGAAGCCGCGGTACAGCTCGACCTCTCGTACGGCGGTCTCCAGGGACGAACCGCGGGCCTGGTTGAGGGCCTGGCCGAGCTGGCCGAGTTCGTCGTCGGCGTGGTGGATCTCGGGCAGTTCGGCGTCGGTGTCGACCTTCTCGCCCCGGCGCAGCCGCTCCACCATGTCGGGCAGCCGGGTCTGCAGTTCCAGGGCCTCCGAGCGGAGCGCGAAGATCCGCAGGCGCAGGATTCCGGTCAGCCGCAGTGTGAACAGGAGCAGCAGCAGCACGGCCGCCGCGCTCGTGGCGGCCGTGATGATCAAGGTGCGCACCAGGCCGTCGAGTTCGCCGTTGGTGACGGCGTCGAGGCCGGAAGCGACCGCGTCGCCGGCCTTCTCCAGCTCGGGCGTGATGTCAGTGCGGATCTGTTGCCACTGTTCGCCGACCGAGGCGGCCACGGGGGTTCGGCCGGCCTCGTCCTCCTTCTCGGTGCTGAGGAGGCCCGTCTCGGTCCGGACCTTCTCCTTCCAGTCGGCACTGGAGAACACGCTCTCGTAGGACTTGGCCAACGGCGCGGGCAGCTCCGCCACGATCTTGTCGTCGTAGATGTGTGCCTGGGCGCCGATCGCGCCGGCGAGTTGGAAGCGCTGGTCGTCGGTGAGCCGACCGCTTGCCACCCCGGAGGCGATGATCGCGTCCTCGCGCGCGATCATCTCCAGGCCCCATGCGGCGTCGAACGTCGGACGGCTGAGCTCGGCCTGTTCGCCGAAGCCCACGTTGCTGAAGCCCTCGGACAACTCCAGGTCCCAGGTGATGATCTCGGTGTAGTCGTCGAAGGTCTGATCCGGATCGGCGGATCCCTGGTCCACGGCGTCGCGCTGGTCGGGCAGTCGCCGCATGGCCTGGTCGAGCTTCCGGAACGTTTCGCCAAGATCCTCCGGTACGGAACCGGACAGCGCGTCGAGGCGTCGGACGGCTGTGTCGGTGAGCCCACGCTGACGCGTCAGTTCGGACCGGTCCGCCCGGGGAGCCGACAGCGCCATCGAGGTCAGCCGCCGCTCCGTCTGCGCCGCGGAGATGACGCCGAGAAGCGGCTCGGTGAAGCGCTCTGTCGACCCCTGCCGGTCGTGGACCTCACGCCACTCCCCGTACTGCTGGGCCGAGTCCGTCGCTGCCAGGGCGACCAGGACCAGGCAGGGCACCAAGGCGAGTGCGAACAGGATCGTCCGCAGCGACATCCGGCGCTTGGGAACCGTCTCTTGACCTGGCGGACGGCTCGCGGGTGGTGAGGTTCGTGCGTGGAGTGCCACTGGGGTCCCCGGCGTGTGAGTGATGACGGACCGTGCCTGGAAGTGGCGGTCCGAGTCATGACAGGGGGGAGCCTACAGAATGGATAAACGATCTCAATACGGTTCGGCTGATTGGTACATTGACAATATGCCCCGAAAGGACTTCCCTTCGGGGCGTCTCTCTCGCAGCGGCCGGGCGCAGCCCACCGTCCAGCTCCCCGCCGAGCTGGACGTAAAGGGCGGTCTCCGCAGAGCACTTGGCCCGTACGGTGCCGGCTCCACGGAGCGTGGCTCCTGTTGGAGGACCACGTCCTCCAGCTCTGGACACCGAGGATCAAGGCGATGGACGACCAGTTCAGGGCTACGGCCAGGCCCTTGATCAGTTCCAGCCGCTCCCTACGCGGACCTGTGGTGGTGGCGCCGGCACTCGCGCATCCTCACCGGAGACCTGGGCCACGCGCTCCGTTCTGCCGGCGCCATCGGTATCGATCCGGACAAGCCGTGACCTGACCGAGAACAGTTACGGGACAGTCCTTGGACGAGCCGACCCATGAGGTTGCCAGCGCGCATTTTCGGACGCTCACAGCACGGTGAAGCTGTCCTTCGCAACGCTGTAAGTCCTGAGTGCCCAGTGACTGCCGCGGTCGGAGAGGACAGCTCGTCTCTGCGCGGTCAGGGTTTCCGGGCGACGGCGCCGAACTGCGGGAGCGCGGCGGGGGATTCGGCCTTGGCGTGCCATTGCGAGCAGGCGACGATTCCCGGCGCGATCAGGTCCAGGCCGTCGAAGAAGGCGGTGACCTCCGCCCGGCTGCGGGCGGTGATCGGCGGGGTGGCGTTCTTGTTCCAGAAGGCCATGGCCTCGACGTTGCCCTCGCCGCCGAGGTCGGCGTCGGTGGTGGGGTGGGTCAGGGCGAGGTAGCTGCCGGAGGGGACCGCGGCCATGACGCGGCGCACGATGTCCTGTGCCTGCCCGGTGTCGAGGACGAAGTTCAGGATGCCGAGCATCATGACCGCGACGGGCCGGTCGAGGTCGAGGGACGCCGTGGCGCCCTGGACGATGGTGTCCGGCTGGTGGACGTCGGCGTCGATGTAGTCGGTGATCCCCTCCGGGGTACCGGTGAGCAGCGAACGGGCGTGGACGAGGACGATGGGGTCGTTGTCGACGTACACGATCCGCGACTGGGGCGCGATGCGCTGGGCGATCTGATGGGTGTTGTCCATCGTCGGGAGTCCGGTGCCGATGTCCAGGAACTGCCGCACCCCGCAGTCGGCGGCCAGGTAGGTGACCGCACGCCCGAGAAACTCGCGATCGGCGCGAGCGACGTCCCGGATGACCGGGAACATGGCGGCGACCTGCTCGCCCACCTGCTGGTCGACCTCGTAGTTGTCCTTGCCACCGATCCAGTAGTTCCAGACCCGGGCGTTGTGGGCCACCGAGGTGTTCAGCCTTGCCGATCCGTCCGGGTGCAGGCTCTCAGTCACGTCTTCCCCTCTCCGTACACCCGCGCGGTGTCGGGCGAAGCTACGGCGGCAGCGGGCCTGCGCCACCACTGTGCTGCCAGTTGATCACGCCGAGCAGGGTCTGCGTACAGGACCGAGCCCATCCGGTTCATCCGCTGAGTAGTCTTCCAAGCATGCGGATCTCCGTCTCCTCGGACATGGACGAACCCGTGGCCCGGCACCTCGTCACGGAGTTGCGTGGCCGCGGCCACGAGGTACTGACGCACGGGGCGCTCGAGCCCGGTGACAGCGCCCAGTGGGCGTTCTGCTCGGAGGCGGCGGCCCGTGAGGTCGCCGCCGGGACCGCGGACCAGGCGGTCGTCTGCTGCTGGACCGGCACCGGCGCGTCCATCGCCGCGAACAAGGTGCCAGGTGTACGAGCGGCCCTGTGCACGGACGCGTACACAGCGGACGGCGCGCGCCGCTGGAACGACGCCAATGTGCTGGCGCTGAGCCTGCGGCTGACCTCCGAGCCACTGCTCAAAGAGATCCTCGACGCCTGGTTCGCCGCCGAGGCCGGTACCGACGCCGACGACCTGGAGAACGTGGCCCACATCGGACGCCTTGACCTCGGCAGGACCGGCCCGTAGCGGAGCACCGGCCGCCGCTACGGGGCTCCGGCGCCCCTAGGACCTGTCCTAGCCGATCGGCTCGGGCATCGCAATCACGTCGTAGGCCAGCTCGATGGTGTCCCCGGTCGCCGGGTCGCCCAGCTCCACGCGCCAGGTCTCGGCGAACTGGTCCACGTCTTCGGTCATCGGGATGGTCCCGGAGATGAGGACGGTGCCGGGGGTCAAGTCGCCCCGGGAGCGCAGCACTTCGGCCCAGTAGCCCGGCGTGAGCAGCTCGGCGAGCGTGCCGTTCTGGATCTCGGTCTCCTTGCCGTCGTGGGTGACCCAGGCCCGCAGGGTGAGCGCGTCGAGGCGCGCCTCGACGTCGGCCAGCCGCCAGGCGCGGCGAGCGATCACGTCGGGGCCCGCGTTCTTGCTCCAGGCGACCCCGTGCACCTCGAGATCCCGGTCGGTGTGGTCGCAGGCGGCGCTGAGCAGGAGTTCTCCGTCCGCGGCGACGATCAGGGCCCACTCGGCCTCGCCGGAGGTGCGGGCATGCTGGGCGGCGACCGTGTCGGTCTGCTGGGCGAGATAGGGGGAGACGGGATAGAGCGCCGGGGTCACCGACGGCGCGGGCACCCCGAGCTCGGCCAGCTCGGCGACGTGCGCGGCGACGTCCTCCTGGCTGCGCCCGGCGTATCCGGCGTTGAGCACCTGCCGGACATCGACGTCACGGGTGGAACCGTCGGGCAGTTCGAAGGTCAGCACGGCCACGGGAACTCCTGAAGATGTCGGTTTCGAAGCGGTTAACTTCCGGCGCAGGGGTTGCGCATACGACCTGTATACAAGAAGTATGCCGAAAGGTCGACGTCCCCCGACGCAAGGAACAGGCAGCATGCAGCACACCCAGCAGGCCACCGAGGCGCCGCCGCCGGGCCGCTCCGGCATCCGCCGCGCCTTCTTCGCCAGCCTGACCGGCACCTCCCTGGAGTGGTACGACTTCGCGGTCTACTCGGCCGCCGCGGCTCTGGTCTTCGGCGACCTCTTCTTCCCCTCCGAGGACCCGCTCACCGGTACCCTCCTGGCGTTCTCCACCTATGCCGTCGGCTACCTCTCCCGTCCCCTCGGCGGTTTCGTCTTCGGCCGGCTCGGCGATGTCATCGGCCGCAAGAAGGTCCTCATCGCCACGCTGATCCTCATCGGCGCGGCCACCTTCCTGATCGGCCTGCTGCCCGCCTACGGCACCGTCGGCGTCGCCGCGCCCATCGCCCTGGTCGTCCTCCGCTTCGCCCAGGGCGTCGGCGTGGGCGGCGAGTGGGGTGGCGCCGTCCTGCTGTCCAGCGAGTTCGGCGACCCGGGCAAGCGCGGCTTCTACGCCTCCGCCGCACAGGTCGGACCGCCCGCGGGCAACCTCCTGGCGAACGGCGTCCTGGCCGCACTCGGCGCACTCCTGACGGAAGACCAGTTCCTGTCCTGGGGCTGGCGCGTGGCGTTCCTGCTGTCCGGCGTCCTGGTCGGCTTCGGCCTGTGGATCCGGGCCAAACTGGAGGAGACCCCGGTGTTCAAGGCGATGCAGGCCGAACAGACCCGGCCCGAGGCGCCGATCCGCGAGGTCTTCACCACCCAGCCCCGCGCCCTGTGCGCGGCCATCCTCTGCCGCGTGGGCCCCGACGTGCTCTACGCGATGTTCACCGTCTTCGTCCTCACCTACGCCACCGGCGAACTGGGCATGGCGCGCGGCTCCGCACTGGCCGCCGTACTCATCGGCTCCTCACTCCAGATCTTCCTCATCCCGCTCGCCGGAGCGCTGTCCGACCGGGTCAACAGGCGTCTGCTGTACGGCTGCGCGGCGGTGGCAGCGGGAGTGTGGCCGTTCGTGTTCTTCCTGATGGCCGACGGCGGAAGCTGGCCGCTCCTCGCGTTCGGCGTCGTCGTGGGTCTGGCCATCCACTCCGTCATGTACGGACCGCAGGCGGCCTTCATCGCCGAGCAGTTCTCGCCGCGGCTGCGCTACACGGGCTCCTCGCTGGCCTACACGCTCGCCGGCCTCATCGGCGGCGCGGTCGCACCGCTGCTGTTCACCGCACTGCTGAGCTCGTACGACAGCTGGGTTCCGCTGGCGCTGTACATCGCCGTCGCCGCGGCCGTCACCATCGCCGGCCTCTCGCTGGGCCGGGACGCTGACAACGCCACGGACGAGGAGACGGCACGCGTCGCACCTGCCCCCGAGCCCGCGGCCGGGGTTTCCTGATCCCGCGCCGTTCCCCGCCCGCATCCGTCCCGACGCAGAAAGGCCGACCGTGCGAATCGCCCTGAGCCAGTTCACCAGCGGACCCGAACCCGACAAGAACCTCGCACTCATCGAGGAGGCCACCCGGCGCGCCGCGGCCGCCGGAGCGCGCGTCGTCGTGTTCCCCGAAGCGTCGATGGCCTGCTTCGGCACCCCCCTGGCCCCCCTCGCGCAGCCGCTCGACGGCCCCTGGGCGGACGCGGTCCGCGCCATCGCCGCGGCGGCCGGCATCGTCGTGGTGGCGGGCATGTTCACCCCGGCTCCGCACGGTCGGGTGGCCAACACCCTGCTGGCCACCGGGCCGGGCGTCGAGGCGGCGTACGACAAGATCCATCTGTACGACGCCTTCGGCTACGCCGAGTCGGACACGGTCGCCGCGGGCTCGCGGATCGTCACGGTCGACATCGACGGCGTACGCATGGGGCTGGCCACCTGCTATGACGTCCGCTTCCCCGAACTGTTCCGGGCGCATGCCGACGCGGGTGCCGTTTCGACGCTGCTGGCGGCGTCCTGGGGGGCCGGGCCGGGCAAGCTTGACCAGTGGGAACTGCTGGTCCGAGCCCGCGCGCTGGACGCCACCCTCTGGGTCGCGGCCGTGGACCAGGCCGACCCGGCGGCCGGGGGAGTGGCGCCGCACTCCACGGCGCCCACCGGCATCGGGCACAGCATGGTGGTCGGTCCGGACGGGACCGTACGCGCGGGGCTGGAGGCAGAGCCGGGCCTGCTGATCGCCGACCTGGATGTCGACGAGGTCGCGGCGGTCCGCAAGAAGACGTCGGTGCTGGCCAACCGTCGCCTGGGGCGGGACTCATGAGCAAACCCGAGCTGGAGTTCCACCTGCCCGCGGGACCCTGGACTTCGCCGGCCGGTGCCGCCGAGGGGGTCGAGGAGCGCGTCCTCGCCGAGGACCCGGCCGGGGCGCACCGCACCACGCTCGTCCGGTGGGCGCCGGGCACCGACACGTCCGCCGACGGTGTGACCAGGCACGACTTCTGGGAAGAGGTCTGGATCCTTGAGGGCGGTCTGCACGACCTCACCCTCGACGAGACATTCCCGCAGGGCTCGTACGCCTGTCGGCCACCGGGGATGCCCCATGGCCCCTGGACGGCGGCCGAGGGCGTCACGATGCTCGTCTTCACGTACCCGCAGGGGTGACGTCTACGGCCGCTGGAAGACGGCCGAGGACGTCACCGTGCTCGTCTCACACACCCGCAGGAGTGACTCGCTCGCCTCTGCCTAACCGGCGAGCAGCACCTTCAGTGTCGACTGCAGATGACTGTCGATCGCGGCGCACGCGGCCGCCGCGTCACCGGCCGTGAGCGCGGTGAGGATGTCCTGGTGCTCATGGAGCACCGACTCCTGGCGGCCGTGCTGGTTGTAGAGCGCCACCACCCCGGCCCTGACCTGCCGGCTGCGCAGCCCGTCGTAGTGCCGTTCGAGCAGTGCGTTGCCCACGGCGGACACGAGGGTGGAGTGGAAGAGGTGGTCGACGGCGATGAACTCCTTGGCCTGGTCGGGACCCTTCAACTCGCGCTGCCGCTGGAGGAGTTCGCCCAGCTCCCGCAGCGGGGTCCGCTCCGCGCCGATGACCTGCTGTGCCGCGTACCGTTCGACGATCCCGCGCAGCTCCATCAACTCGGAGATCTCCCGGCCCGACAGCGGCGCCACGCGCGCGCCCCGCTTGGGCACCAGCTGCACGAGATCCTCGGCGGCGAGCAGCAGCAGTGCCTCCCGGATCGGTGTGCGTGAGACCCCGATCCGGTCGGCGATGTCCTGCTCCGAAAGGAACTCTCCCTGCATCGCCGGATCCGTCAGCACCGTGTCCTTGAGGTACGCGTACGCCTTCTCCCGACCGGACGCCACCACTACCCCCAGAGATCGCATACAACTTGTATACGGAAGCTACCACGCGGTCCGCTGCGGTGCGGCGGCCTTGCGCACACCTGGTCCGGTGACCCGTGCCGTGTGGCAGCCCAGGTGCGGGAGTGGTAGCAGCAGCCGTTGCCGGTCAGGGCACGCTGCGGCGCTTCACACTTTCCGATGAGCCTCGGCCAGGCGAGCCTGCAGAGCGGCGGTGTCCAGCGCGGTGAGGAAGGCCGGACGGCCGATCTCGGCGCGCCAGCTCTCCGAGAGCGGGCCGAGGTGCACTGTGTCGAAGCCGAACTGATCGTAGAGTTCCGCGACGAACTCGGCAGCCTCGGGGAAGTCGCTGGCGGTGGTGAGTGCTCGCCGTCCGGGAGTACCGGCGGGGCGGCCGTCGGTGGTGATGTCGGCCGCGGCGATGTGGTTGAAGCCCTTGACGACCTCGGCGCCCTCGAGGTGCTGCTGCACCAGACCGGAGGTGGTCATCTCGCCCGTGTCCAGTGCGGGGATGCGGCCGTCGCGAGGCCGGTAGTAGTTGATGGCGTCGATGACGATCTTGCCTCGAAGCGGTGCGACGGGCAGGTCTCGGTACGCCGACATGGGGATACCGGCCATGACGACGTCTGCGTCCGTGGCCGTCTCGATGACGGTCGCCGCCCGTGCCGTGGGTCCCAGCTCGGCGATCAGGTCCGCCAGCGTCCTGGGCCCCTGCGAGTTGCTGAGAATGACCTCGTAGCCGACCTGAACGGCCTTGCGGGCGACCTGGCTTGCGACATTTCCCGCGCCGATGAAGCCGATCGTCGTCACGACGCGCTCCCGGTCCCCGGACCGACGGTGAGCACCAGCTTTCCTGTGCTGCGTCCCGCCTCGGCCAGCGTGTGGGCCTGCGCGGCCTCGGCGAGCGGGAAGGTGGCGGCGATGTGCGGGCGCAGCTGCCCGGCCGCGGCGAGCGCGGCGAGGCCGGCCATGGCGCCACGGTCGTGCTCGACGACCAGGTTCGTGGCCCGCACCCCCAACTCGGCGGCGCGGGCGGTCACTTCCTCGAATTCGACGGGCAGGCTGGAGACCAGAACGCCGCCGGGCCTGAGCGTCTCCAGTGCGCGCAGCCGGTCCTTGCCGCCGACCACGTCGAGGACCACGTCGATTTCGTGGGCCTCTTCGGCGACATCGGCGGTGCGGTAGTCGATGACCTCGTCCGCCCCCAGGCCGCGCACGAGGTCGCACTTGTCGCCGGACGCCGTGCCGATCACATACGCGCCCCGCGCCTTGGCGACCTGCACCGCGACGTGCCCGATACCGCCGGCCGCTCCGAGTACCAGCACCCGCTGCCCCGGTCGCACCTCCGCGGTGTCGACCAGCGCCTGCCAGGCGACCAGGCCCACCATCGGCAGCGCCGCCGCCTCGGCGTGGCTCAGCGCGGCGGGCTTGGGCGCGAAGGCGCGGACGGGACCGGTGACGTACTCGGCGTAGGCTCCGGCCCCGTTCGGGTACGGCAGCATGCCGAACACCTCGTCGCCCGGCTCGAAGAGCGAGACGCCCAGGCCGACCGCCTCGACGACACCGGACACGTCCCAGCCGAGCGTGAAGGGCGGCTCACCCAGGAACAGGCCGAGCCCGCGGTGCTGGATATCGGTGGGGTTGACCCCGGCGGCGCGTACGGCGAGAAGGATCTGTCCGACGCCGGGCTCCGGGCGCTCGCGCTCGACCGGGTGGAGCACGTCCGGGCCCCCGAGGCTGTCCTGGCTGATGGCCTGCATGGAGTTCGTCCTGGTGTGTGTATCCGCATTCGTGATCATGCATCCAGCCTGCGGCAGGGGCTCTGACCTCGCCAATGGCAATATGGTCATTAACCCATAGAATCGTGCCATGGCTGAGCTGGAACCTTCCACCACCTCCGACCGCCCGCCGCACCGGGTCGTCGTCCTCGCGCTCGACGGCGTGTACCTCTTCGACCTGGGCATCCCCGAACGGGTCTTCGGCGGAGTCCGCTACGCCGGGCTTCCGGGGGCCTACGAGGTGGTGAGCTGCGCCGCGACCGAGGACCGCACGGTCACGACCAGCACCGGACTCACCCTCACCCTCGACCACGGGCCCGAGGTGCTGGAGAGCGCTGACACGGTCGTCCTCCCGCCCTTCGACCTGAGCCGCTTCACGGCCGACCTGCCCGAGCCGGTCCGCTCGGCGCTCGCCCGCATCCGCCCCCATGCCCGCATCGTCTCCCTGTGCACCGCCGCGTTCACCCTGGCCGCCGCCGGACTGCTCGACGGACGGTCCGCAACCACGCACTGGGCACTCGCGGACGAATTCCGCCAACTGTTCCCCCACGTGGCCCTGGACCCCGACGTGCTGTTCGTCGACGACGGCGACGTACTCACCTCGGCCGGTGTCGCCTCCGGGATCGACGCATGCCTGCACCTGGTGCGCAGCGACCACGGCAGCGCCATCGCCAACCAGGTCGCCCGCCAATGCGTGGTGCCGCCCTGGCGCGAGGGCGGCCAGGCCCAGTTCATCGTCCAGCCCATGCCTGCGGAGGGCAACGACGGCACCGGCACCACCCGCGCCTGGGCCCTGGAACACCTCGACCGGCCACTCGCCCTGCGGGAACTCGCCGCACACGCCCGGATGAGCCCGCGCACCTTCTCCCGCCGCTTCCAGGAGGAGACCGGCACCAGCCCCGGCCGCTGGCTGACCCAGCAGCGCGTGAACCACGCCCGCCACCTCCTGGAAACCACCGACCTCACCGTCGACCGGATCGCGACGGAGGTCGGCTTCGCCACGGGCAACTCGTTGCGGCAGCACCTGCACGCGGCGATCGGGGTCTCACCCCAGGCGTACCGCACCACGTTCCGAGTCCGCAGCCAGGAAGTCTGACGAGGAGCGAGCACCTCGCCCATGAGCGACGCCATCGGCGCAGGCTGGGCGGGCGAGCAACATCGCCTCCAGCCGGTCCCACCTACCACCCGCGCACTGTCACCAGCCTCTGTGGGGAGAACATCTAGGCGGGAAGCAGCGCCAGTACCGCCACGACGGCCCGATGGTCCGTGCCCGGCACCGTGTGCTCGCCCACGGAGACCCCCGCCAGGCCGGAGCCGTGCAGGACGTGGTCCAGCTGGACCAGCGGCGGCACGACCGGAAGGCCGACCGGCCAGGTGCGGGGCCACCCGTGGCCGAGTTCGGAGTGGGTGTCGGTGAGCCCGGCCGCCAGCAGTCTTCGCATCGGGGTGTGGTCCAGGGAGGCGTTGAAGTCGCCGAGGAACACGGTGTCGGGGCCGCTGTGCCGGGCCAGGGAGGCGAGGGCGGTCATGTCCCGCGTCCAGCGGCCCGCGTCGCCCAGCGGGTAGTAGGTGTGGACGGCCACGAACTTCACCGTACGTCCGGCAACGGTGAGCTCGGCGATGGTCTGGGGCCAGGCGGTGTCCGAGTCCGTCGTACCACCGTGGGACAGCGGGCGCCGCGAGTAGATCGAGGAGTCGTACTCCGGGTGGAGTTCGCGGTACGGCATCAGCGCGGCCAGACCCGCCTTGTCCAGCGCGGCCACCCCGGCGGGCGGGAGTTGCTCCAGCGCGAGCACATCGATCCGCTCGGTGCGGACCAGCTCCACCACCGCGCGCGGATCGGCGCCGCCGACATCGGTGTTGAGGGTCGCGACTCGCAACTCCGCCGCGCCCGGCGGAACTTGACGGCTCTCGGGAACGAACCGCGGCACCAGCAGCCCCGCCTGTACGACCACCAGAGCCGCAACCACCGCCACCGCCCACCGCGAGCGCAGCGCGGGAACGGCGACCACGACGCCCAGCACCAGCACGCTGAGCAGGGCCGAGTACGGGAAGAGCACCATGGGCACCGCGAGGGGACTTCCCGAGTCAAGTCCCGTCAGCCGTACGACGAGCAGCCCGGCGGGAACGGTGAGCGCGAGCCCGCAGCCCAGCAGTCCCCACGTCCGCCCGCGCCTGCCGGGTGTCCGCCGCGGGTCACCGGTGCGCCGGGTGTCCGTCACCGTGCCTGTCATCCGTCTCCACCCTCGATTCGTGCCCAGCGGAACGATGACGATCACCGGCTTCCCGGGAAGGGGGACGACGGAGCGGCGCGTACAGTTCCGGCCGCCGACGGCTGCAGGCGTCGCCAACGACCCCCCTTTGGTTTTTTGCACGAAATGTCCGGCTTCCCGTTGTCATTTCAAAACTGACAGTTTAGTTTTGTTATGCGGGGAGGGTGCTCTGGACCCGTGGGGTCCGGTCTCCCCGACGCACTGGAGGAGCGATGTACTCGACGAAGCTCAGGACGAGCGGGCTGGGCGCCACCGGTATGGAGATCACCCGGGTGGGCGTGGGGGCGTGGGCGATCGGCGGAGGCGGCTGGGAGTTCGGCTGGGGTCCGCAGGAGGACGACGAGTCGGTGGCCGCGATCCACCGGGCGCTGGAGCTCGGGGTCAACTGGATCGACACCGCGGCCGCCTACGGCTTCGGCCGGTCCGAGGAGGTCGTCGGCCGGGCGATAGCGGGCCTGACCGAGCGGCCGTACGTGTTCACCAAGGCTTCGCTGCTCGACGACGGCACCGGCCGTGTCCGGCACAGCCTCAAGCGGGACTCGGTCCTGCGGGAGGCCGAGGCGAGCCTGACAAGGCTCGGCGTCGACGCCATCGACCTGTACCAGATCCACTGGCCGATCCCCGAGAAGGACATCGAGGAGGGCTGGTCCGCCCTGGCTGAACTGAAGGAGCAGGGGCTGGTCCGCCACATCGGCGTATCCAACTTCGACGTCGGGCAGCTTCGGCGTATCCAGGCGATCGCACCTGTGGAGACCCTTCAGCCGCAGTACTCGCTGGTCGACCGCGAGGTCGAGGCCGAGATCCTGCCCTTCACCGAGCACGAGGGGATCGGTGTCATCGTCTACTCGCCGATGGGCTCCGGCCTGCTGACCGGCGCGATGACACGCGAGCGCATCGAGCAGCTCCCCGCGGACGACTGGCGCGCCCGCGACCCGCGGTTCGCCGAACCGCAGCTCTCGCGGCACCTGGCACTGGTCGCCCGGCTCCAGGTCGTCGCCGACCGGCACGGCGTGACCCCGGGGGCCGTCGCGGTCGCGTGGACCCTGCACAACAGCGCTGTGGACGGCGCGATCACCGGATTCCGTCGGCCCGCCCAGGTGGACCCGGTCGTCGCCGCCGCGGACCTGGAACTCACCGAACAGGACATCAGCGAGATCGAAGAGACCGAAGGAAGGTGACGACCATGGCCACGATCGGATTCGTCGGTCTGGGCGCCATGGGCAGCCGGATCGCCGGACGCCTGCTGGACGGCAACCAGGTGTACGGCACGAACCGCACCCAGTCCAGGGCCATTGAGCTGATGGACCAGGGCATGGCCTGGCGCGCAACCCCGCGCGAGGTCGCCGCGGAGGCCGAGGTGGTCTTCAGCATGGTCACCGATGACGCGGCCCTGGAGGCGGTCACCGCCGGCCCGGACGGGATTCTCGCCGGACTGGCCCCAGGCAATATCTACGTCGACATGAGCACGGTCAGCCCGCAGGCCAGCCGGGAACTGGCACAGCGTGTGCAGGCCCTGGGCGCCACCCTGCTCGACGCCCCCGTCTCGGGCAGCGTCACCGCCGCCGCCGACGGCACCCTCGCCATCATGGTCGGCGGCCCGGACGAGGCCTTCGACGCGGTCGAGCCGCTGCTCCACCGACTCGGGCGCACGGTCACGCACGTCGGCCCGAACGGCCAGGCACTGCTGCTCAAGCTCGCCATCAACATCAGCCTCGCCGCACAGATCCTCGCCTTCAGCGAGGGTGTCCTGCTGGCCGAACGCGGCGGAATCGACCGGACACTGGCGGCGCAGGTTATGGCCACCAGCGCCATCGGTTCGCCGACTGTGCAGGCGCGCGTCCCGCTCATCCTCGACCTGCCCGAACAGGGGTGGTTCGATGTGGAGCTCATGCACAAGGACATCGGGCTCGTCCTGGAAGCCGCCGACGACCTCGGCCTTCCGGTTCCCTCGGCCTCCGTCACCGACACCATGCTGACCAAGGCGGAACAGATGGGCTACGCGCACCGCGACATCGCCTCCCTCTACGAGGTCCTCGACCACACGGCCGCGGAACCCCACCGGCCGGCCGGTGCGCACCCCGTCGACGTGCCGGAGCGCGAACCAGCCGGAGCCGCGCGTGAAGCCTGACCGGCAGGAGGCGGCCCCACAGCGCGGCAGACCGCGCAGCGAGAAGGCCCGCGAGGCCATTCTCGACGCGGCGGGGGAACTTCTCCTGGAGCGTGGTCTGTCCGCCGTGAGCATGGACACGGTCGCCGCTCGGGCGGGCGTCAGCAAGGCGACGATCTACCGCTGGTGGCCTACCAAGGAGACCCTCGCGGCGGACGCGCTCTATCACGAATGGGCCGATGTCCAGCCGGCCCGCGACACCGGATCGCTCCGCGGTGACCTGCGCAGCCTCCTGCGCCCCTGGGTGGGGCTCGCCGACCGGCGTCCGTACGGACGTGTGGTTGCGGCCCTGCTCACCCAGGTGCAGACGGACCGGCAGTTCGCCCAGGAGTACCACGCACGCTTCGTCGAACCCCGTCGGGACCAGGCCCGGGAGATCTTCCGGCGTGCGATCGAACGCGGCGAGACCTCCGCCGACACCAAGATCGAGGTCGTACTCGACCTGCTCTACGGTCCGGTCTACCACCGGCTCCTGCACGGTCACGCGCCATTGAGTGACCGGTTCGTGTGCGACGTCATCGACACCGTCCTCGACGGTGTCGCGCCGGGCCGTCCTCCGGCGGGGTGACCCCTTCAGCCGGTGGACGGCCTGCCGAGGCGCGGGCCCAGCTCGGTGGCGATGTCGGTGAGGATCTGGACGTAGTCCTCGTGGTCGAAGGTGAAGGGCAGCGCGAACGCCACCTCGTCGACCTCCCGGAATGCCGCGTGGGCGTAGAGCCGTTCGGCTATCTCCTCGCTGCTGCCGACGAGGTCGGGGGCGAACATCATGCGCGCCGGCCCCTGTGGCGTGGCGGTACGCGGGGTCCGCTTGCGGGCGTACTCCTCGTACTTCGCGCGCTGCTCCGCAGTGGCGCTGTCGGTGGGGATGACGACGAGGCCCTGGGAGACTCGGGCGCGGTCGCCGTCGGGATGCCGGTCGCGGAAGGCCCGGATGTGCGAGAGCTGGATCTCGGTGAAGTCCTCCGACTCCTCCGCCTTCACCACGCTGCTGGTCAGGAAGTTCATGCCGTGTTCGCCGGCCCACCGAGCCGAGCGCAGGCTTGCGCCGCCGTACCACATGCGCTTCCCCAGGCCGGGGGAGTGGGGCTGGACGCGGTCGGAGAACACTTCGAAGCCCTCGACACCGCTGAAGTCCGTGGCGGGTTTCCCGCGCACGAGGTCCAGCAGCCGTTCCATCCGGTCGTAGCTGAAGTCCTCCGCGTCGGCGGTGTCGGGGTAGAGCGCGCCCTTGACCCGGTCGTAGTGCGTGGGCGGGCCGACACTGAGGCCCGGATTGAGGCGGCCCCGGGACAGGATGTCGACCGTCGCCAAGTCCTCGGCCAGCCGGAGCGGGTTCTCCCACCCCAGGGGGATGACCGCGGTGCCCAGTTCGATGCGGCTGGTGCGCTGTGAGGCCGCCGCCAGCACGGCGACCGGGGAGGAGATGCCGTACTGGAGATGACGGTGTCGCACCCACGCGCTGTCGAATCCGAGCCGCTCACCCAGCTCGATGATTTCCAGCGTCGACTCATGGCCCTGGCCGGGGTCGTCTCCGTCGAACAGCCCGATGGTCAGGAAGCCCAGTTTCCGCAACGGCTTCGAGGGCAGTGGCACAGGGCTCCTCCATGGTCCGAGGCGATTTCCGCCGAACACCAGTGCTGACACCATTGTGGCAGGCGGGGGCCGTGAGGCGACAGCCAGGCACCGGTTGAGGGAACGACAGCCCGGCCCGGCGATGTTTCGGGAGGGGCTGGGGCGGCAACCCGCTCACTATGGTGCAAATCGGCTACACGATGATGACCGAGCAGGCCGGACCCCGTGCCCTCGTGGACGACCTGGTGGCCGCGGAGCGGGCGGGCTTCGACTTCTCCGTCACCTCCGACCACTACTTCCCCTGGCTCGCGTCCCAGGGCCACGCTCCCTACGCGTGGAGCGTGCTCGGCGCGGCGGCGCAGGCCACCGAGCGGATCCCGCTGATGACCTACGTGACCTGTCCGACCGTCCGCTATCACCCGGCCGTGATCGCGCAGAAGGCCGCGACCATGCAACTGCTCTCCCAGGGGCGATTCCGGCTCGGACTCGGATCCGGAGAGAACCTCAACGAACACGTGGTGGGCGCGGGCTGGCCCTCTGCGCGGATTCGCATCGAGATGCTCGAAGAGGCGGTGGAGATCATCAGGGCCCTCTTCGCGGGAGACAACGTCAACCACCAGGGCGCCCACTTCGACGTGGCGAACGCCAGGCTCTGGGACCTGCCGGACGAGCTGCCGCCCATCGGCGTGGCCGTCTCCGGCGAGCTCTCCTGTTCGCTCGCCGGCCGACTCGCGGACCTGGTCATCGCCACCGAGCCCAAGCCCGAACTGCTCGACTCCTTCGACCGGCACGGCGGAAGCGGCAAGCCCCGTGTGGGCCAGCTGCCGGTCTGCTACGACACCGACCGGGACGCGGCGATCGCCCGCGCCCACGACCAGTTCCGCTGGTCCGTCGGGGGCTGGCCGGTGAACTCCGAACTCCCGGGTCCCTCGGGATTCGCCGGAGCGACCGAGTACGTCACTCCGCAGGACGTGGCGGCCACGATCCCCTGCGGCAACGATGTCGACCTCTTCGTCGATGCCGTACGCCCCTACGCGGAAGCCGGATTCACCGAGATCGCCCTCGTCCAAGTGGGCGGCGACCAGCAACTCCCCTTCATCGCCTGGGCCGAGAAGGAGCTCCTGCCCGCACTGCGTGAACTGTGACCCAAGACGACACTGGAGAGACCGGACACCATGAGCGACAACGACACATCGTCAGCCAAGCCCTCCGGCGACCCGAGCGCCGCGGAGGCATCGTCCCCCGATCTGGTGCAGGTGGTGCTGGGTGCCTGTTCGGCTGCCGACGCGGACACCGTGTTCCGGGCGCTGGGCTCCCGCTTCGCCTCCGATCGCGGCGACGACACGCCGGCGCAGGTCACCGACACCCACCCCGACACCTGGACCAGCGCCTTTCTCGTACCGCACGGCGCGGCGCCGCTGTCCGGAACGATCCTGGCGGGCTCCGTCACGGCCGACCTCCAGGGCGGTCCCGTGGCCGTCGGCCGGCTGCGCGAGACTCTCGCTTCGGGCTTCGCCGTCGAGGCGACGGGATCGGCCTCCGGCGACCAGGAGGTGGATCTCCAGCTCCGGCTCACGGCCGCCGGCAACACTGCTTGAGCAGAGAGGTGCTCAGGACTGGGAGACGGCTCGCTCGAGAAGCGTGAGGAATCAGTCGGAGTAGTCGGCGACGAGGGCGGCGAATTCGTCGGGGTCGGCCAGTCTGATGCCGAGGGTCTCGGCCTTGGCCCGCTTGGAGCCCGCGTTCTCTCCGGCGACGACCAGGCTGGTCTTCTTGGAGACGCTGGAGGAGGAGCGGCCGCCGGCGCGCTCGATCAGTTCGTTCATCTGGTTGCGGCTGAGCTTCTCCAGCGCGCCGGTCATCGCACCGGTGACGACGACCGTCATCCCGGCCAGCGGTCCGCCCGACGCCTCGGCGGATCCGCTCGCCGCGTCGTCGTCGGACGCAGGGGCGGGCGGGGTGGCGCCGGGCTCGGTCATGTTCACCCCGGCTGCGACGAGTTTGTCGATGAGCGGGGCGAGTTCGACGAGCTCGGCGACGATGGTCGGAGCCTTCTCCGTGCCGATCCCCTCGACCTGCTCCATCGTGTCGGCGTCGGCGGCGCGGACGTTGTCCATGGTGGCGAAGTACCGGGCGATCCGACGGGACATGGAGCGGCCGGTGCCGCGGACGCCCAGCGCGCACAGGACGCGTGACAGCGGCCGCGTCTTCGCCGTGCCGATCGCGGTGAGGAGGTTGTCGGTACTGGTCTCGCCCATCCGCTCCAGGCTCAGCAGTTGCTCGCGGGTGAGGGCGAACAGGTCGGCCAGGTCGGCGACCAGGCCCGCTTCGACGAGCTGGACGACGCGGGTCGTGCCGAGGCCCTCGATGTCGAGCTGGTCACGTCCGACGGCGTAGGACAGGGAGGCGACCAGATGGCAGTTGCGGCCGTTCTCGCAGCGCCAGCGCTGTTCGCTGGTGTCGATACCGGAGCCGCACCGGGGACACACCTCGGGGAAGACGATGGGCTGTTCCTCGCCGGTGCGCAGATGGGCGACGGGGGCTTCGACGCGGGGGATGACGTCGCCGGCCCGGTGGACCATGACGTGGTCGCCCAGGCGGAGGTCACGGCGGGTGATGTCGGCGGGGTTGTGCAGGGTGGCGTACGTGATGGTGGCACCGTCGATCTCGACGGGTTCCAGCACCGCGCGCGGGGCGATGATGCCGGTGCGGCCCACGTTCCACTCCACCTCCAGCAGCCGGGTGATCTTCTCCACGGCGGGCAGCTTGTAGGCGATCGCCCAGCGCGGGGCGCGTGAACCGGATCCGGCGGCCTGCTGGTCGGCCGCGAGATCGGCCTTGATGACGATCCCGTCGATCCCGAACGGCAGCTCGGCGCGGAGCGCGGCGATCTCCTGGACCCGGGCCAGTACCTGCTCGACCGTGCCGGCGGTGGTGCCTGGCACAGCGGTGGTCGCCGTGGTGTTCACCCCGAAACCGGCCGCCTGCGTCATGAGGTCGCTGTGCGCGAGCCCGCCCAGCCGCGTCGCGAGCGCCTCCTCGGTGTCGGGCAGCGGCAGCAGACCGTAGCCGAAGAACGTCATCGGCACGGTGTAGGCGCGGTCCTTGGCGCGTAGAGTGCCCGCCGAAGCGCCGCGCGGGTTGGCGAACGGCTGCCCGCCATGCGCGGTACGCACCTCGGTGGCGTGCTCGAACTGCGCCGCGGTCATCAGGACTTCGCCGCGCACCTCCACCGTGACCGGCTCGGTCAGCACGTCCGGCAGACCCTCGATGGTGCCGATCGCGTGCGAGACGTCCTCCCCGGCCGTCCCGTCACCGCGCGTGATCAGCCTGGTCAGACGGCCGCGGGTGTAACGAGCCGCGATCGCGAGACCGTCCAGCTTCGGTTCGACACTGAACTGCCCGACGTCATGGCCGATCCGGCGGGCCAGCGACGCCGTCCAGGCGGCGAACTCCTCGGCCGAGAACACATTGTCCAGGCTCAGCATCGCCACCGTGTGCGGCACATCGCCCTCCGCGGCGCCGCCGGCGACCTTTCCGGTCGGCGAGTCCGGCAGCACCTGATCGGGATGGTCGGCCTCCCACGCCGCGATGCCACGCACCAGTCGGTCATAGGCGTCGTCGTCCAGCACCGAGGTGCCGCCCGCGTAGTAGCCGGCCGCCGCCCGCACCGCGTCCTCGACCGCCTGCGCGTAGGCGGCGGCATCCACGATCACTGCAACTGGTGATGTCATGCCCGTCATCTTGCCCGCCACCACTGACAATGCCGTGGCACGCGGGCCGGGCCCTTCGCACGTCAGGTGAGTTCGAGAAGTCCCCTGCGTACGGCTTCCGAGACGGCGGCCGGCCTGTTGGCGACCTCGAGTTTGCGGTAGATGCGGACGAGGTGGGTCTTGACCGTGGCCTCGCTGAGGAACAGCGCCTCGGCGATGGCACGGTTGCTGTGGCCCGCCGCCATCAGGCGGACGACCTCGATCTCGCGCCGGCTCAACTCCTGGTCCGGGCTGACCACTTGGCCGACGAGTTCACCGACGATCTCCGGAGCCAGCCCCACGGAGCCCGTGGCCGCGGTGCGGACCGCCCGGAACAACTCCTCGGGCGCCCCGGCCTTGGGCACATAACCCCGGGCGCCCGCCTCCAGCGCGCGCACGACATCGGCCCGTCCGGCAAAGCTGGTGAGCATCACCGCCGCCACCTTCGGCGCCTCGACGGCGAGCCGCCGGATGGCCTCGACGCCGTCCATCCCGCTTCCCGAGCCACCGAAGCGAAGGTCCATCAGGACGACGTCCGGCATCAAGTGCGCGGCCAGCCGGACAGCTTCCTCACCGCTGCCGGCTTCGGCGATCACATCGAGGTCCGGTTCGCCGTCCAGGAGGGCGCGCAGCCCGGCACGTACGACGGCATGATCGTCCGCGATGAGCACGCGCACCGGCTCGGCGGTCATCCGGCGGTCACCGGGGGCAGGGGCGCCGGCATCTGGAGCCGGGGCCGTACGGACACCGTGGCTCGGATCGTGGTTCCTCCGTCGGGTGTGCTGCTGACGTCGAGGTCACCGCCGTACTCACGCAGGCGTGCGCGGGCGGCGGGGAGCCCGAATCCGCGGCCCGTCCGCGCGTCGGTCAGGAGGATCCGGGCCGGGTCGAAGCCGATTCCGTCGTCGGACACCTCGAGGTCCACCTGATCCGGCTGCCGGCGCAGTGTGATGAGCACGTTCACCGCGTGGGAGTGCTCGCGTACGTTCGCGAGCGAGCTCTGGGCGACGCGGAACAGGGCCACGGCTGCCTGCTCGTCAAGAACCGGCTGATGCTCGCCCACCGAACGGAACCGCACATGGGCCGCGGTCCCGCCCGCGTCGGAACGGGCGCACAGCAGACGCAACGCGCCCTCCAGGCCTGTCTCGGCGACGTCGGAGGGGGTCAGGTCCCGGAGGATCCGCCGGGTCTCGGCGAGGTTGGTGTCGAGGCCGTCAGCCACGGCACGGACGCGCGTCCGTGCCACGTCCGGCTGCCTGTCCCAGTCACGCTCGGCGGCCTGCAGCAGCATCAGACTGCCGGCGAGATCCTGGGCGAGGGTGTCGTGCAGGTCGCGGGCGATCCGGGTCCGCTCGGCCAGCACACCTGCCTGGCGTTGCTGCCTCGCCAGGATGCCGCGCGTGTCGCGCAGTTCCTCGACCAGGCGCTGGCGGACCGCGGCATCCCGCTGCTGGGCGCGGTAGAGGGCGACCGTTCCCCAGACGGCCGCCACGGGGATCAGCACGAGCTCCGTACCGAACGGACCGTGCGAGCGGATCAGCGCCAGGACGAGTACGACGCTGATCGCGGCCACCGCCGCCACCGCGGAGCGGCCGCCGAGCACACGCAGTGCCGCGCAGGCGAGCGGGACGGCACACCACACGTAGTCCGATGTCAGCGGCACCGGAGCGATCCAGATGAGGAGGGTCCACAGCGCGAGCAGCGACGGGATCCAGGCACCCCGCCCGAGCGGACCGAGCCGGTCGAGCAACGCCAGCCCAGCCGCGTACACCACTGCCAGCAGCACGCTGACGGTCACTATGTGCCAGCACAGTGGGGAGTTGAGCCGGGCGAGCCGGACGAGGGAGGCACCTACCACGAGGAAGAACGCGAGGTGTGACAGGTGCGCCAGGGTGGGGCGACCGCCACGAACGGTCGGCGGAACGCAGTCGGGCACGGCAGATTCCCTCCGGCGGGCCAATCCCTTCGGCCCGGCCAGTGAGTCTATCGGCGGTTTGTATGACTCACGTGAAGAGAGGGGCTGTTGGTCCCTCCGGTCCGAGCACGGACGGACCAACAGCTCCAACTGCCGCTAGGCGCCCGGGTGCAGGCCCAGCCAGCCCGGTGTGGCGTCGCCCGTGACCTCGCCGAAGTACAGGGCGAAGGTCTGCTTCAGGCGTTCGACCTCGGCGCGGTCGGCCATGAACTGGGGGAAGTCGAGGTGGACGTCCGGGTACTCCCAGAGGGGCTTCATGCCCGCCGGAGGCGTGATGTCGGTGCGTACCGACCAGCCGTTGGCGGTCGTCTGCTGCCGGGCGGTCGAGAGCTGCCAGTTCAGATAGAGCTTGGCGGCGTTCGGGTTCTTCGCCTGCTTGAGGATCGCGGCCCGCTGGCCCCACGCGATGAAGGGGTGGCCGTCGGGGACGATCAGCTTCGTGGGAGAGGTGGCGGACTGGAGCGGCGAGCCGCCCACGCCGACGGCGATCGTCCTCTGCCCGGCGACGACGGCGTCCACCGCCAGACCACCCCGCAGGTACTGGTTGTCCTGGGCGGCGTACGCGGCCACCCACTCCCAGCCGTACTTCTCGACGTACTTCGTGAAGAGGTAGAGGGTCGCGTCGTCGTCGTGCGGGTAACGCGACGCGATCTTGCCCTTCCACTTCGGGTCGATCAGGTCGAGCGGGGTCTTCGGGGCGTCCGCCCCGGCCGCGGCGATGTCGTAGATGAAGCTGAAGGCGTTCGCCTGGACGGCGACGCAGGAGCCGTTCGGGGCCTTGAAACCGTCGTAGACCTTGGAGAAGCCGGCCGGCTTGTAGCGCAGCAGACGGCCTTCATCGTCCCAGCGCGTGAAGTCCTGCAGCGTCTGCAGTTGTACGATGTCGGGGACGAGGGTGTCGGTCGCGAACTGGTTGTCGACGCGGGCGTCGTGGAACTTGCTGTAGTCGACGATCAGCGTCAGCTCGATACCGGGGAAGCGGCTGCGGAAGGCCTGCCTGGTGGCTTCCTGCTGCGCCTGGAAGTCCCCGCCGGCGTAGATGACGAGCTTGCCGTCCTCCGCCAGCGCGGTCTCGTAGAGCTCGTCGAGCGTCCTGGTCTCCTCGGCGACGGTGGCGGACCGGGATGCGGCGGGCGAGGCCGCGGCGGCGGGGGCCGTGGTGGCGCCGAGCGCTCCGAGACCGAGGGCGGTACCGGTGGCGAGCACACGTCGCCTGCTGATGAAGCTGGACACGCTGAAGCACCTCTCTGCGGGGGTGAGGTCGTACGGGCCACGGCGCCATGGTCAGGAGTGATTCTGCTGCCACCGGGAGGCGTCGCGCGTCGCCCTTACGGAGCGGCCGACGGGCGGGAGGTGGAACCCGCGTTCAACCCAACGGTTGAACGACGGCGAGGGGGGCGGCGGGGAAAGCGAGCGGAGAGCGCCCCCGCCGCTCGTGGGGCGCTCTCCGACATGCAGCCGCTGTAGGGCTCCTGCCGCTTCGCTGGATCACACGGCGGTGAGCCCTGGTTCGCCCGCCGTCACGGCCCACGACGCGGTGGTGCTGACCGGCGACTGGCGGACCGCAATGCTGTCGACGGTCCGGGCGTCGGTGGTCCACTGCTCCCGGCCGACGTCCAGCCGCAGATATCCGCGGCGCGAGCCGTCGAAGTAGCGGACGTGCGGATTGAGGAGCGGGTTGTAGGCCTTGAGCGGCGCGTCGAAGGCGATGGGGAAGTCGGAGCTGATGCTGGTCGCCGTGAACTCGACCGCGACCGGGTCGCTGTCCAGGTCGTCGCGGTCGATCCGCAGATCGCTGAACCAGGACGAGTGGATGTCGCCGGCGAGCACGACGGGGTTGGCCACCTGGGCATCCCGCAGGAAGCGCAGGAAGTCGCCCCGGGCCGGGTCGTATCCGTCCCACTGGTCGAGGTTGGCGATGGGCGGCAACGGGTGTGTCGGATCAAGGAAGTTGGGGAACCTGATCTGGCTCATCATGACCTGCTGGGCGATGACGTTCCAGCGCGCCGGGGAGCGCCGCAGCCCCTGCCGCAGCCACCTCTCCTGCGCCGCGCCGGTGAGGGTCCCCTCCGTGTTGCCCAGGCCGGCCGCGACGCTGCCGAAGTCGGAGGAGAAGCCGCCGGGCTGGTCGGTGCGGTACTGGCGGGTGTCGAGGACGTTCAGCCGGAGCAGGTCGCCGAAGTCGAAGCGGCGGTAGAGCCGGTAGTCCGAGGAGCCGTTGACGAATCTGCGCCGCAGCGGCATGTGCTCGTAGTAGGCCTGATAGGCGGCCGAGCGCTGGCGGGCGAAGGCGGCGGGGTCCTGATGACGCGAGCCGGTGTCGTCGATCTCGTCGACGAGGCCGGCGTAGTTGTTCTCGACCTCGTGGTCGTCCCAGGTGACGATCCAGGGGAAGGCGGCATGGGCCGCCTGCAGGGCGGGATCGGTCTTGTACTGGGCGTGCCGGCCACGGTAGTCGGCCAGCGTGACCAGCTGGTCGAGACCGGAGGTCCCAGGAGTGGTGTGCAACCGGTCCGCGTAGGCGCTGCTCGGGTCGTACTCGTAGATGTAGTCGCCGACGTGCAGGACCACATCGAGGTCCTCCTCGGCAAGCGCGGTGTACGCGGGCCAGTAACCGTTCTGCCAGTCCTGGCAGTTGACCAGACCGATCCGCAGCCCGCCGGGGCGCGAGTGGGGCGCGGGGGCGGTACGGGTCCGGGCGGCCGGCCCGATCTGACGGCCCGTACGGAAGCGGAACCAGTAGTCGCGGCCCGGCGCCAGGCCGCGTACGTCCGCGTGGACGCTGTGCGCGTGCTTGGCCTCGGCGGTCTCGGTGCCGTGCCGGACGACCCTCCGGAACCGCTCGTCGGTCGCGATCTCCCACTCCACGCGCACCGGGCGGGGCCCCATGGACGCGGCGTCGTAGGGGTCGGCGACCAGCCGGGTCCACAGGACGACCCCGTCCGGCAGCGGGTCGCCGCTGGCCACACCGAGCTTGAAGGGATCCTGGTGCACCGGTTCCGCGTGGGCGGTTCGGATGTTCAGCGCCTGCGCGCCCGCCACGACGGCGGAACCGACCAGCAGGCCGCGCCGGCTCAGGGCGGCGGCCCGGGGCCGGGGTCTCTCAGGGGACGAGGAAGGTTCGTTCGTGGGTGACACCACAGGCCTCCGTTATGCCGATGCATGGGCTGAGCCAATGACCGGGGTGAGCCAAGCACATTGTGATTGACCCGCCAAGAACAAGTGGTGACTTACGAGAAGGAGTTGGGAACCGCGGCTCCTTTCGCACGGGCGCGGAACCGTCCTGGGCCCAGTCGGGGCGAACGGCTCCGGGAGCCGTGTCCCCGACCACGACCGCGGGTCGGGCCTGTGCCGGTCTTCGGCTGCTCCTTGGCGCGGTCGACGTGATCAACAGCGGCGTCTCCGGGCGGGCCGGCAGGTGGCGAAGGGCACGTCAGGTCCCGCCGCGCTGTCGACGGGCCCGCGTGTGAAGCGCCGAGACAGGGCGGGTAGGTTCGCTCGCCATGCGCTACTTCGGCCAGGACATCCTCACTGTCGCCGACGAGCGCTTTGCCGCGGTCAGCCGAGACGGGTAGCGGCGCAGGGTACGCAGGTGGTCGCCGCCGGGCGCACCTCCAGTCGCTCCGCCGGGATCGGCTCGCCACATCGCTCGCACCGCCCGTAGGCGCCACGCTCCAGCCGTTCCAGAGCCCGGTCCAGCTCCGTCAGGTGCTCGCAGGCCTGTGCCAGCAACGAGGCGACATGGGCCCGCTCGAACGCTGTGCTCGACCCCTCCGGGTCGTGCTCGTCGTCGACCGCAACCAAGGCATTAGCCTCGACGATTCCGTCGAAGTCACGACTCAGTGCCGCGATCTGCGCGCTCGTACTGGCGCGTTCGACCGCCAACCGCTCGCGGACGGAACCGCGGTCGATTGGCGGGAAGCCGGGGGAGGAATCGCTCATCGGGGGTGAAACATCAGCGCTCTGGTGCGTATTCCGCACACCGAACGCTGTGGCCGCTCGGAAGCTGCTACCGCCGGCTCCTCCCCAACGAGTCGTCCGACGAGAGGAGGTGTGGGCGCGCACGTCGAGAGCCCCGACTGCGGACGGGAGGTCCGGACCGTTCGATGGCGCCGGCGGCCGACCGAAGTCAGTGTCGCCCGCGGAGTTTGCCCAGCAGTCGCTGGGCCTGGGACCGGCGCCGCGGATCGGCGGAGGCGCGACGTACCTGCTCGATGGTGCGGCGGCCCTGCGGGCTCCTGGCGAACTGCTTGATCTTGTCCATCAAACCAGGCATAACTCTCCTCCTGCGACGAGGCCGGTGAAACGGGTCAGTGCACAGCCCGTATACCCCGCTGCCGCGAGGTAAGGCCACGTCCTGCGAGGTGGGACGAACGAGTGTCGCTGGTAGCGCCGGGCTCGCATACCGACGGGGTGGGCAGCTTCGGCGACGCCGGTCCGCAGCGGACATCCGTCAGTCGGCGAGAACGCGGCGCAATTGCAGGGCCAGGTGGGTTTCCAGGGCACGCTGCGGGGTGTTCCATGCCTCGCCGAGCACCTGTCCGACGCGGTCCAGGCGCTGAGTGACGGTGTTGACATGCACGTGCAGGTCCGCGCTGGTGCGGGCCAGGCTCTGCCCGTGCTCGAAGTACGACTCGACCGTGTGCAGCAGGCTCGTGCCTCGCCGTTCGTCGTAGGCGATCAGCGGGCCGAGGACGCGGTCGACGAAACCGGGGGCGTCGGCGTGCCGGCCGAGGACGAGGCCCAGGAAGCCGAGGTCGGTCATGGCGGCGGCCGAGCCACCGCGGCCCAGGGCCTGCAGAGCGCCGAGGCACCGCAGCGCCTCCGCGTACGCCTCGGGTGCGTCCGTGCCGGAGAGCGGGCCGCCCGCGCCGACGGTCACCGGCCGCGCGAGTGCGGTACGCAGTTCGGCCGCGACATCACGGGCGACGGCGGAGGCGTCGTCGCCCGGGACGAGCAGCACCATACGGCCCTCGTGGCGGCCCGCCAGGCCGCGCCGGGCCTTCGCCCACGCGCCGGCGGCGCTCGCGACCCGCTCCGCGGGGACGGCGTCGCAGACGGTCACGGCGACGACGTGCGGCTCGTCGAGATCGGTGCCGAGCCGGCGGGCCCGTTCCCGGACGGCGAAGTAGTCGCCGTGCCGTTGCGTGAGCAGATCGGTGAGCAGTTCACCGCGCACCCGCTCCTCGGCCTGCGCGAGAGAGGAACGGAACAGCAGAAGGAGCGCGGTCACCAGAACACCGCGTTCGAGGATCACCCCGTCCGTGGCGTCGAGTTCGCCCGCACCGGAGATCAGCAGAGCACCCAGCAGTTGCTGATCGGCCGCCACCGTCGCGACCGTGCAGGGACCGCAGGTCACACTGCGTCCCAGGGAATGTGAGCGGGCCATCGCGTCGGCCAGGGTCCGCTCGTCGGGAAAACCGTCAGCCGGAGGCGTCGCGCCGCTCCGGCTCAGCGGACGCGCGTCGGGCCCCACCACGACCACGGAGCCGCCCAGCACGTCGGCGATCGCCTGGGCGATGTCGTCGACACCGCCACCTCGTACGGCGAGATCGGTGAACCGCTCATAGGCCGCGGCGGCGCGCTCGACGGACGCGCTGCGGGCCTCGACCTTCCGGTTGGCGGTGTTGAGCTCTTCCAGGGCGGTCCGCGTCTCCTGGAGCAGACGAGCGTTGTCCAGGGCCACGGCCGCGTGCGCGGCGAGGGAACTCAGCAGGTTGACCTCGTCGCGCGCGAAGCGGCGCTCGCTGCGGTCGGCCGCGTAGAGCACCCCGATGACGTTCCCGCGCAGGCGCAGCGGCACGCCGAGGATGGCGACCAGGCCCTCTTCGGTCACCGCCTCGTCGATCGCCTGCGTGTGCCGGAACCGGGCGTCGCCCAGGTAGCTGCTGCTGAAGTAGGGCGACGCGGTCTGCACCACGAGGCCGCCGAGTCCCGCTCCCAGGGGCATCAGCAGCTGCTGGAACTTCGCCGACACCGATCCGTTCGTCTCGCGCATGTACGCGTGGCCGCGCACCGGGTCGTACAGGGCGAGGTAGGCGGTGTCGGTGTCGAGCAGCTTGCGCGCCCGGCGCACGATCGCCTCCAGCACGGCGTCCACGTCACGCAGCGCCACCAGGTCGCCCACCGTCTCGTACAGGGCGGAGAGTTCGGCCTCCCGGCGCCGGCTCCTGTCCAGCGCCGCCCGCACCCGCAGGGCCAGGAGCTTCGACTGCTCCAGCTCGGCGAGAGCCTCGGCGCTCACCCCGCTCGCTCGCGCGGCGATGAGCGGCTCCTCGAACTCGGCCGAAGGCGCGTTTCGCGCGAGGAACTCCAGGAACGTCCGGTCGCTGTCCTCCAAGGTCACAACGCCGACCGTACTTGCCTCACGTGCGGTACGGGAAGGCGATGACCCACATGTCGCCCCTCAGGGCTGTGTGGGTCGTCTACATTGCCTTACGGCCGGGCGGGACTGAAGATCATCGTCACCGCATACCTGGGCGACCCAGCCCTCACGCCCACAGGAGGAGACGCGATGGCAACGGCGCCCCCGCAGGATCCGGAACGGACGACGAGCCAGGAGAACTGGCTGGCGCGCATGGCGCTGCGCTTCACCGCCTTCTCGGAGAAGTGGCTGCCCGATGCCCTGGGCTTCGTCCTGGTGGGCACGTTCGCGGTCTTCGCGCTGGGTCTCGCGACCGGCGAGAACCTGCTCGGCACGCCCTCCGATCCGACAGCGACGACCGGCTACGGCCTCGTCGACGCGTGGGGTCAGGGGTTCTGGTCGCTGATCACCTTCACGCTCCAGATGGCGATGATCATTATCGCCGGGTACGCCGTGGCGGTGTCCCCGCCGGTCGGCCGGCTGATCGCCAGGGTCGCGCGGGTGCCGCGTACACCGCGCGGCGCCATCGCTTTCACCGCGGCCGTCGCCATGGTGAGCTCCTATCTGAACTGGGCGTTCAGCCTCATCTTCACCGCGATCCTCGCCAAGGAGATCGCGCGCCGGGTCGCCGGCGTCGACTACCGGGCGCTCGGCGCGATGGCCTTCCTCGGCCTCGGAACCGTATGGGCCCAGGGGCTGTCGGGGTCGGCGGCGCTCCAGGTGGCCAGCGCCGCGTCCAGCCCGCCCGCGGTCCAGGAGGTCATCGCGGAGGGGCGCGGCAGTGGACTCATCCCTCTGACGGAGACCATTTTCCTGTGGCAGGGCATGGTGGCCACGGCGATCATCTTCGTCATCGCGGTCGGGACGGCCTGGCTCCTGTCGCCCTCACCGGAGCGCGCGAAGACCGCCGAACAACTGGGCATCGACCTGGGCCCCAGCGTCGGCGAGGAACGTAAGGAGCTGCGCCGCAGCCGGCCGGGGGAGTGGATCGAGTACAGCCCCGTCTTCGCGATCCTGCTGTTCGCGCTCGGCGCGTGGTACCTGGCCCGGCACTTCGCCCAGGCGGAGGGCAGCGCCCTCAACGCCCTCGACCTCAACACGATCAACCTGATCCTCATCCTGCTCGCGCTCATCCTGCACTGGCGGCCCGTACGCCTCGCGCAGGCCGTCAAGGACGGGACGCCGGCGGCCTCCGGTGTCCTGCTCCAATTCCCTTTGTACGGCGGCATCTTCGGGATGATCGCGTTCACCGGGCTGAGCAAGACCATCGCCGGCTGGCTGGTGTCGGTGTCGAACCAGTTCTTCTACCCGGCGTTCATCGCCATCTACAGCGCCATTCTCGGCGTCTTCGTCCCCAGCGGCGGCAGCAAGTGGGTTATCGAAGCGCCCTACGTGCTCGACGCGGCCAACCAACTCCAGGTGAACCAGGGCTGGGTGGTCGTCGTCTACGACCTCGGCGAGGCCAGCGCCAACCTGCTCCAGCCCTTCTGGATGCTGCCCACGCTCACCATCCTGGGGCTCAAGGCACGCGACATCATGGGCTACACCTTCGCCATGTTCCTGGTCTGCTTCCCCGTCGTACTGATCCTCGTCACCCTCTTCGCCCGCACTCTCCCGTTCCCCTGAAAGACCTGGAGGCTCGCAGCAGCAGGCGGAAGGCAGGTTGCTCATCCGCTCAGCTGAGGATTCCGCGGCAGCAGCCACCGAGACCTTGTCGGTGGCCACCCCGGCCATGCCCCCGTCGGCCACCTCCCCGTCCACGACAGCGGCCGAGGCGATCCCACCACGGCCTCCGCGAAGCCGGCCCTCACCGGGCGGCCCGGCTCTCCATACCGGCGCTCGCCCTCGCGGACCTGTGCGTCGGGCGGGGGCGACTCGGTCATCGTCACATCGGGCGGCGCCCTCTATGAGGGCGAGATCACCGACAACAGAACCACGTCCTTCCGCTCCGCTCGCTCGCTCGCCGAACAACGGGCGGTGGTCCCGGGTCACCCGGGTAGAGGCCCCACGCAGGCGATGATCACCATCTCCACGTGTGCGACACCCGAGGACACGCCGCCGGAAACCACTGGCGCGACGACAGGGGAAACCCCGAACACCGCATCGACAAGATCGGCGTCCTGACGTCGACTTCGACGCAGTAGCCGCGCGCACGCGTCGACCTCCGGAGTCCGGGAACCCGCGGTGGATGACGCGAAGAGAACGCAACGACCGAGGAAGCGTGCCGGACGAGACAGACGTGAGCCCGCTCACCGGCCTGGAGCGGGCGCTGGAGCGCTTCGGCCAGAGGGTGCTGGGGCAGATCCGGGACAAGGAACCGGTCGAGCTCGTCGACGCCCTGCGGCGTGAGTGCGACGACCACGCCATCGTGTGCAGCGAGAGCCGCGTCGTCGTCCCCAACGCCTACGACGTAGAACTGGCCGAGTTCGCCCACGAGGAACTCGAGCGCAACGGTGACGACCGCATCGACCAGGTACTCACCGACACCCTGGTCCGTCACGGGGAACGCAAGGGCTACGAATGGGCCGGCCCGCTCGCGGTGCATGTCACGAAGTCCCGCGATGTCCCCAACGGCCGCTACCGCGTGGCGAGTCGAGTGATGCCGAACGTGCGGGCCGACGAGTTCCTGCCGCCGCCGCGAGCATAGGCAGCCATCCCAAATCCGGCCTACTCGCCGCGGTGTCGCCAGTACCAGACGGCGCAGATCAGGGTAGCCACCAGAAAGGTGACCGGCAGGATCAGGCCGGGGATGCGGGCGACCGTCACAGGGCGGCCCCGACGGGAGTCGAGACGCCGCGTGAAAACGTGGTCTCCGCCATGTTGGTCTTTCTCTTCGCGATGCGGAACGGGTCGGCCGGCCGTGCAGGACCGGCGGGATGTCGGAGCGGATGGTGGGCGGGCACGCCCGACTTGGGCGGGTGGCCCGACCCACGGGATCAAGCCAGATAGTGGCCTCGGACTCGGCCTTCTGACCAGCCCTCGCGCAATCGGAGGTCTGTACGAGGGGTCGGGGCCACTCGCTTCGCTGCACATGGCCAGGGGGCCGCGGTTCACTGCGGCCCGTGCCGGCTGCTTGGCAGGCACGGGCCGCAGGTAGGGGATCCGGCGGGTCCGGGTCAGGCTCCGGTCAGGCGGCGGGTCGTTGCCGCGCCCGAGCGGTCGACGACGGCCCTGACGACCGCGAAGGTGGCGCCCTGAAGGGCCGCGGCGAGCAGAACCTGCCGCCAGGGGCGGTCCTCGTCCGTGGTGCCTTTCGCGTTCTCGTCGGGGCCGAACAGCTTCCAGGTCTGCTTGAACGCGGCGCCGGCCAGCATGCTGCCGACCGCCCCGAGCGCGAAGCCGGCCGGCTTGTAGACCAGCTTGGAGGTGTTCACCGGTGTCCCTTACGCGTACGGCGCGCCTTGACGGAACGGCGTGCGAGCAGCAGGACGACGGCGGTTCCGGCGGCGGCCAGCAGCGCCGTGCGGTTGTCCCGTGCCACCTGCGCCGTCCGGTCGGCCTTCTCGCGAACCGGCTGCGGAGCCTTGTCGTGCGCGAGGTGCCCGGCCTCGGTGACTTTCTCCCGGATCTGTACGGCCGCACGGCCGGCCTTGTCGCGTACGGGCTCGGGGGTCTTGTCCTTCACCAACTGCGCGGCGTGGGCGGCCGTGGCCCGTACCTGGGCCGAGACCTGAGCTGCCTTCTGGCCGGCCTGCTCCTTGGCCTCGGCGGCAGTCTCCATGGCGCGGCCCTTGACGTCGGTCTTGGCGGCCAGGGCTTCGACGGTATGCCCCAACTCCTCGCGGGTGTGCTCGACCTGCTCGCGCAGCTCTTCGGGCGTGGGCGCGTGGCCGCTGTCCTCGGGCTTGTGCTGGGTCATCGGTGAGCCTTCTCCCTGATCTCGGCCGCGTCAGCCTTGACGCTGCCTATGGTCTGCTCGGGCACGGGCGGGGTGGCCTTGCTGATCTGCCGCTTGGCGGCCACGGCGAGAACCGCGGCGACCGCGGCCAGTGCACCGGTGACGATCAGAGCCGAGGCCCACACCGGCAGCGTCAGCGCCAGGGCGGCGATCACGGTGGCGGCCAGGGCCTGCAGAGCCAGCACTCCGACCAGCCCGGCGCCGCCGAACAGCCCGCTGCCGAGCCCGAACTGCCTGCCCTTGCGTGCCATCTCTGCCTGCGCCAGCCGCATTTCGTCGCGCACCAGCTGCGACAACTGCTGCGAGGCGCGCTGGACCAGCTCGCCCACCGGCTGTTCGGCGTCGCTCCTGTTGTTCTGGGAGTCGACCGTGGTCATGGCGGTTCACCCTCTCTCTTTGCCGTCGTAGCGGTTGTGTTGGTGCCGGGTACCCGGTGAATCGATCCGAACCCTCGTCGGCATGCGGCCGGGCGGGGTCACTGCTGCTCTCGGAGCCGCCGCTTGTCCCGCTCGTCCCACTTCCGCGTGTCGCGCGCCTCGACGTAGGGCTCGGCCTCGACGGGGAGGCCACCGGCGATGGCGCGTTCGCGGGCCAACTCGGCGTCGAACTCAAGGCCCAGGAGGATCGCCAGATTGGAGATCCACAGCCAGAGCAGGAAGACGACGACTCCGGCGAAGGTGCCGTAGGTCTTGTTGTACGAGGCGAAGGTAGCCACGTAGAACGCGAACCCGGCGGAGGCGAGCATCCAGATCAGCAGCGCGAGGAAGCTGCCCGGAGTGATCCAACGGAAGCCGCGGACCCGGGCGTTCGGCGTCGCCCAGTAGAGGATCGCGATCATGATGGTCGCCAGTACCACCAGCACCGGCCACTTGGCGATGGACCACACGTCCAACGCGGTGTCACCGATCCCGAATGCGGCGCCGGCCTGCCTGGCCAGACCGCCGGTGAAGACGACGATCAGCGCACTGGCGACCGCCAGGACCATCAGCACCACGGTGAGACCCACGCGGACCGGAAGTACCTTCCAGACCGGCCGTCCCTCGGGAATGTCGTAGACGACGTTCGAGGTGCGGATGAACGCGGCCACATAGCCGGACGCCGACCACACCGCCAGCGCCAGACCCACGATCGCCATCACCGAGCCGGTGTCCGCGTTGCCCTGCAGCTGCTGCACCGCGCTCGTGATCACATCACGGGCCGAGCCCGGGGTCAGTTGGGTGAGGTTGTCGAGAATGCTGTCCGTGACCGACTGGCCGGCCAGTCCCAACAGCGAGACCAGTACCAGCAGTGCGGGAAACAGCGACAGCACTCCGTAGTAGGTCAGCGACGCGGCGCGGTCGGTCAGCTCGTCCTCCTTGAACTCGCCGAACGTCCGCCGCAACACCGCCCACCATGACTTCTTCGGCATCTCCGAAGGAGTGTCCGGGGCATCCCGCTCCACCTCCGCGTCCGGACCGAAGCCCTCGTTGGGCACGCGGTCGTCCGACGAGGACTGGCCGGGGCCGCCGCTCCCGTCACCTGCCGCAGGTTCCTCGCGTGTGTGGTGCGGGGGCTCACCGTCATGCCGGTCCGAGGTGCGCCGGTGTCCGAAACCGAGAAGGCGTGTCATGCACGACGGGTGACCCGGTATTCGCGTCCTACACCGGCCCGGTTCTGTATGTGTCCACGACAGTCGGTCCGCGCAAATGGCTGAGCGCCGGCACCCCGAAACGGTGTCGGCGCTCAGTCACTCAGCCGCGACTGCGTCAGCGTCTGCGGGCCCGGCTCGCCCAGCCACTGCCGATCCCCGCCACATGCAGCGCCAGCAGGGTGAGGCCGAGGAGCATGACGTTTCCGGACGAGAATGTGTCGTTCGTGTCGATCTCGGCAGCGTTGATCAAAAAGGCGATGAAGAACAACACGGCCGCGGCAATACCAAGCATGGAACAGCTCCCCTATTTCGTCATGTCGTCGTGGTGCGCTACGTGTTCCCCCGAAAACCGCCGTCAGACCCACGACTCCGAAACCGGGATCGTGGTCCGCCACCCGGGCGGCTCCGTCTTCGAGTACCTGCAGCCGCGTAGTTGATATCAGGGCTGTCCGGACCGAGAAGGCCGGGACTTCCGGACGACGTGTATCTCGCCCTCACACCCCGTACGCCGAGCCTAGTACGCGGGGATACTCCCGCTGGCAGACGTCCTCCGGGACTCCGCCCGGCACCGTGGGTCAGGTGAAACTAAGCCGCCCCGCACGCCGGGCCAACCTGGTCGTCCATGTAGCCGCCTCCGCAAGCTGGCTCGGGCTCACGCTCGGGCTGCTCGCCCTCGGGATCACCGCGGCCACCACAGGCTCCGCGGTGACCGTGGAGGCCTCCGTCCGGGCCATGAAGCTCTTCGCCGACTGGCTCCTGCTCCCCGTCGCGTTCCTCACCTTCCTCAGCGGGCTGGTGCTGTCGCTGGGCACTCCGTGGGGGCTGGCGAGGCACCGATGGGTGTTCACGAAGTTCTGGCTGACCCTGGCCACCCTCACCGCCACCGTCTTCGCGCTGCGCCCGGGAGTGAACCACGCGGTTGCCGCCGTCGCCGCGGGCGGACCGCTGCCCGACTCCGGCGATGTCCTGTTCGGGCCTGTCGTCTCGCTGTCCGCATACGTCTTCATGACAGTGATCTCGGTCCTCAAGCCCTGGGGACTGACCCGACGCGGCCGCAGCCTGCGCGCGGCCGCCCGCACTCCGGTGGACACCGGGCGAACTCGCCAGACCGCCTGAACCATTTCAGATCGGCATACGCTGCCGGTGCGCCGCGGCGGATTCCTTGACGGTGGCCGCGAGCTTCTTCACCGTCGGGTCGGACCCGTTCTTCCGCAGGTCGGTCGACAACTGCTCGGCGTGGGTGAGGTGTTCGCGCAACGCGGAGCGCAGCAGTGCGTCGAACTGCGAACCTGTCGCATGACCCAGTGCCTTCAGTTCCTCGGCATTGACCATCCCCGGCATGTCATGGCCCTCGTGCGGGTTGGTGTCCGGTACGCCGGTCGTGGCGAGGAGCTCACGCAGGGCTGTCAGGTGGCTGCGGTTGTCACGGGCCACCTCGGCGGCCCAGGTCTTGAGTGCGGATTCACCGCCATGGCGCGGTACGAGTTCGAGGATGGACCGGGTCTGGTCGTCCATCGCGATGAGCAATTGGAGCCAGGCGATGTCCGTCGTACTGAATGTGCCGGAGGTTCCGGCTGCCGTTCCGGAAGCGCTCGTTGGGGCGCTGTTGGTGACAGCCGCCCCGGCGGGTGTGCCGGCCCGTTGCTGGGAGCCGGCACACCCGGGCAGGAGCAACAGAACACACAGCAGCGTCACGACGAGCTGTGCCCGGCCCCCACGGCCCGTTGGTGGTGCGGGTTTTGCCATGACCGTCTCCTGCCTCGGGGCCGTGGTGCCTGTCATGTCCCGCGTGTGCGGGGCAGGTTGGGAGCGCCGTTCAGGAGGGGTTGCCGTCAGCGCCGCACTTGACGATGGCGTTGATGCAGTTGGTGGTCCTGCGTGCCATCTCGGCCGCGGGCCAGGCGTTGAAGAAGTCGGCATGCATCGTGTAGCCGGCACCGGATGCCAGCCGCAGTCCCGATGTCGCGCCGGTGACGGGGTAGCGCAGTACCTGACGCAGCTTCGGCACGGGCACGGGGTGGCTCGCGGGGCACGCGCCGCCCACCGGGTAGGCCATGTGGCTCTTGTGGTCGGCGGAGTCCAGGTCCCTGCCGTTCCAGCACTGCGGGAAGTCGAGGTAGGACTCCAGGTACGAGTCGGCCGGGCAGGTCACAAAGTCCTTGGAAGGAGCGACCTCGCCGTGCCACAGACACGACCAGCGAGCGATGGACGTGGGGTCGGTCGTACCTGTCGCCTTCGCGTTTCCGGCAACGATCCGCAGGCCCTGGGGGAGGGGCTGGGTGCGCTGGATGATGTCGTCGCGCACGCCCTCACCGAGGTAGTAGAAGGTGGTGCCGGTGGGCTCGACCGCCACGTTGTTGCGGTAGAGGGTCGGCACCCAGTAGGCCGAGGTGTCCACGGTCGGGTTGCAGGTGCTGGCCGAACCCAGCAGGTTGGTCACCGTGGTGTTGGCGTTGGTCACCCGGCTGCCGAAGAAGCTGTGCATGTGGGAGGCGCCGGGCAGCCCGGGGGCGACGATCGGGTCGTCGGGGAGGCGGTGGCTGTAGGGACACTCGGCCAGGAACTCAGCGACCTTGACGACTTCGGCCCCTGTGGTGGTCGAGCGGTCGGCTGTGGCCTGCGTCGCAGCCGCGTACATCGTGGTCACCACCAGAACGAACGCTGCCAGTACGGCAGTCCAGCCAGGCCGTTTGCGTACGCGGGCTGTGGTGGGGCGTGGGGAATCGGCTAACACAGCACTCCTCCTTGGGGAGTGGGGGGTGAGCGGAACCGGTACCGGAACCGGTTCCGGCGCTCTGCCGTGGGAGTGAAGTCACATGACATGGCATTGTCAATGCTTCTCGTCGGCATTAGTACGCCTGCGCCCCGTGTTGGCTTCAAGACTTCAAGCCGACCGTAGAGGGAATGCCTTCCCTCTACGGTCGGCGGGAGGCCTGCGCCCGCGGCCCCGGGAAGCAGTTGGGAACGGGCTGCGCAGCGAATGTGTGTCCCACGCACCCGTCCGGCGCCGTCGCGAGGCGGCGGGCAGCGATGCTCGTACGCATGGACGGGCTCGCCGTGGCCCGGTCGCGACCCGTGCGCCAGTTTCAGGAGGTTGAGGCGTCTTGGTACGACGTTGAGACGGGTATGCCGTGCAGCAGGCAGGCACGAGCCGGGGGGATCACCGGGTGTCCGACGGGGACGCCGTACGGCCGCCATGGCGGAGTCGGTGAGGGACGACGGTGGGCAGGAGTCGCCGGGCCCGATCGACACCGGGCTCGGTGGACCACTGCCACACCGCCGTCTTTGACGCGCTAGTTGCCGCGAACCGGCAGCACGTTGTCCGCGTTGATCCGTGCAGCATCCGAGCGCACAGTTACCGATGAGGCGTCCATGGACTCCGTATCGGCGCGGGCGTTGAGCCCGCCGGCGTACCGGTTGCCCTCGATGAGCACGTCGTTCGAGCCCCGGAAGACGTACAGCCGGGAGGAGTACGGCGCCGTCGCGCCCGCGGCCCGCTTGATCACGTTGTCCGTGAAGGACAGCCCGCCGACACTCTTGGCGTCCACCACGGTGACATCGCCGACCTCGAACGTGTTCCGCTCGATCCGGATCCCGTGGTGCACCGGATCCGCGGCGTTCAGCACCTGGTTGGTCGGTTCGACGAAGATGACCGGACCGGTCGAACTCACAAAGGTGTTGCGGCGGATGAGGACGTCCGAGACGGCGCCCGACTCGTACCACTGGTAGGCGTCGGCGGAGATGTAGATCGCCGCCATCGTCGTCCGCTCGAAGCGGTTGTTCTCGATCACGACGGGCTTGGGCGTGGTCACGAGGATCCCGCGCGTGGGCACATTGCGGAAGACGTTGCCGGCGATCCGTACGCTCGGCGTGTACGTCAGGTTCTCCACGTCCGTGCCGCCGATCTTGACGCCTGCGGGCACCGGCCGGTCCAGGGTGATCGTCATGTCGGTCAGTGAGGTGTCGTGGTCCTGTCCGCTCGGCCCGTCGACCGCGGTCACCTTGGCCGCACCGCCAGGAACCGGGCGCATCGTCGCGCTGTCGACCAACTGGACCTTGTCACCGACGTAGAACTGAGGGAATCCCGCGGTCTGCGGATGCTTGTAACTCACCGTCAGGCTGTTCGCCGAGGGCTGCGCGGCCACCTGCAGATAGGTGCCGTGGATGTTGATCGGGTCGTCGTGCGGGCCGTCGAAGACGCAGTTGGTGACCGACACCTTGCCCTTGACCCCGGACATCTGGATGAAGTCGGCGAACCCGGCGGTGGCTCGGCCGGAGTCCGGATCCGGTGAGAAGTCGACCCGGTCGATGGTGATGTTCTCGCTGAACTGCCCGACCAGACCGAAGGTCTGCAGTTCACGGGCGACCAGATTGCGGACCGTGACGTCGGAGGACTCCCAGATGAACGCTCCCGGCTGCTCCCGCTCGATCTGCCGCATCTGGTACACCAGCCCCTGGTCGGAGGGGGTCGCGGAGCTCGTGTAGTCGATCCGGATGCGCTGCCCGCCCAGGTCGGTCATCGACGCCACGTCGTTGAACAGCGGGTTGTCACCGCGCCAGGACCGCTGCGCCTTCGGGTCCTTGATCTGGGTGTACTCCAGGCCGTTCACGCCGGACCAGTAGGGCTTTCCGGTCACCGGGCTGGTCTCGCCGAGCCAGGTCACCTTGTTGTCGGCCACCTTGTACGGGCTGTCGGCCGGCACGCTCAGGATCCGGTAGGCGCGCCCGTTCTCCACCCCGGCCGTCTTCACCGTGGCGTCGACGACCTTCGGCGCGACATAGTCGAAGGTGAAGCCGGTGAAGGTCACGTTGTGCGAGCGGATACTGGCGAACGCCGTCTGCAGCCCGTGGAACAGCAGGGTCGACCCGCGACCGTCCACCACCACATCGCGCATGTCCTCGATGAGCAGCCCGATCGACTTGTCGCGGTAGCGCTGATCGGCGCCGACCGTGTTCGACACGTACAGCTCGCGCACCTCGGCGCTCTCCGGGTACAGCTGGTAGGTACCGCGCGGGAACACGATCCTGACGGGCCCCTTCACGGTCTTGGCGTGCCGGAGCGCAGTCTTCACCGCGGGTGCCGAGTCGGTGCGTCCGCGGGGATCGGCACCGAAGTCCGTGACGTCCACGACGGTGGACCTGGCCGTGCTCACCGTTGCCCCGGTGGCGGTCGGCGCGCCGACCAGGCCGAGGCAGGCGGAGAGAACGGCGAGGACCAGCAGTCCGATGAAGGGGCGGGATCTGCCGGGTGTACTGCGCTGCGAGGTGATCAAGGTTGCGGCTCCTTGTCCTGGCACGGACACGCTGGGGGGCGTGTGCGCGTCATCCTGCCCCAGGAGCCCACGAAACAGAACAGCAACCACCACTTCCAAAAGTTTTACAAACTTCAGGCCGCGTCCCCGGCGCACAACAGATCTGAACTCCCCCGGCGCGACGGTGGGGCGGTGGGCAAACCCACCGCCCCACCGTCGGAGCCCGTACGCGATTGTGTGGTGCGGAAAGAGCGCGGCTCAGCGCTGGGTGAGCCCCTTGTCGATGGCGTGGATCAACTCACCGTCGGAGGTGTCTCCGTCGAGGGACCAGATCATCGCCCCGCCCAGCCGGTGCCGACGGATGTAGTCGGTCTTCGCGGTGAGGACCTGCGGATCGTCGTACGTCCACAGGGTCGTGCCGTCGAAGAGCCAGGCGTGGCCGTTCCTGCGATCGCGGTAAACGGAGTAACTACCCGAGTCCGCAAGCTTCTTGAGCGCCTTGTAGTCCTCGTACCCTGCCTGCCAGGTCGCCGGCGCGGGGGCCGCCGCGGGCTGGTTCAGGCCGTCGCCGCCCCCGGTCACGCCGGTCCAGCCCTGCCCGTAGAAGGGCATGCCGACGACCAGCTTGCGCGCCGGTGCGCCCCGTTCGAGCCAGGCGTCGACGGTCTGGTCGACGCTGAAGTCGTTCTTGGCGTACAGCGCGGACTGCTGGTTCGTGGTCGCCTCACCGGAGACATGGAAGTCGTAGCCCTGAAGGTTGACGAAGTCCAGGTCCCGCATGATGCGGGGTACGTCGAAGCCCGCGTCGATCTTCTCGGGGGCGGTCGGCACGAACGCCGTCAGCTCGTAGTGCTTGCCCTTTTTCTGGCTGCTCGCGTACGCGTCGAGCTGCCGCCGGAACTCGTGCACCAGCGCGGTGAAGTTCCGCTTGTCCTCGGGGCGGTAGACCGTGTCGGTGTCCCCTGCGGACCCCGGCCACTCCCAGTCCAGGTCCACACCGTCGAAGAGCCCGGCCGCGGCGCCCTGGCCGCCGCGCGCTCCGTCGACGGGCAGGTTGCCCTTGATGTACAGGTCGAGGCACGAGGCCACGAACGCCTCACGGGAGGCGGCGGTGCGGGCCGCGTCGGAGAAGTGGGTGGACCAGCTCCAGCCGCCGAGGGAGATCAGCACCTTCAGGCCCGGGTTCTTCGCCTTGAGCTCTTTCAGCTGGTTGAAGTTGCCCGCCAACGCCTGTGTGTCGGTGTCGGCGACGCCGTCCACGGAGTTCTCCGCGTCCAGCGGGCGCGCGTAGTCAGCCCAGGCGTCGGCCTCCCCGGGGATGTTCCCCGTGAAGCACTTGCCGTCAGAACTGACGTTGCCGAAGGCGTAGTTGATGTGCGTGAGGGCGGCTGCCGCTCCGCTCGTCTCCAGGTCGGCGACCTGGAAGTCGCGGCCGTAGACACCCCATTGGGTGAAGTAGCCGACGCTCTTGTAGGCGGGGGACTTTGACGTGAGAGTGCCATCGGCGGACGCGGGGGCCGTGGCGAGGAGAGTGACGGGAAGGGACATGGCGCAGGCGGCGAGTGCCAGCCTGCCGAGGAGTCTTCGACGCATGCCCGGAAGCTATTGGTCTGTACCATCTGCGGTCAAGAGTGCGGCTGGTGCTCGACCGGGATGGTTTGCGGGTTTGACCACGCGCCGCCGGGCTACCGCCAACGCCTGGTTGCCGTAGGGAACTTGTGCGATCGCAACGCCGGGTTCCCGTTCGGAACCTCCGAGCGGGGTCAGGCTGTACTCGAAGCCGGACGGCATGGGCGGGTGCGCCTCGCGTGGCGTTGACCTTGGACGTCCGACGGCGGCCGGGCCCGGTGAGGGTTGTACCGTGCGGGTCAGTACGACCGGAGGGAAGACGCTCGCCATGGGGACCGCTGTACACGTTCCGCAGACGCGGGACATGATCGGGGACGAACTCTCCGGAGACGAGGCGCTGACCGCGCTGCGGCACTACGGAGGCCGCCGGCTGCTGCTCGACGCCTTCGCCCGGTTCCGTTATGCCGACGGGTTCACCAGCTCCCGTTCACTCGCGTTCCAAGTGGTCCTGGGCATGGTGCCGTTCACCATCGCCCTCGTCGGCGTGGCGACCACGGTGCACACGGAGAGCGTGGGGCGGATCATCGAACTCACCCTGGGGCACATCGTGCCGGGTGCCAGCTCACGGCTGGTCGCGGACGCTCTGGACGGCACCGAACGCAGCGCTGGTTCCGGAGTCTGGAGCGCCGTCGCCATGTGGCTGGGGCTGGCCTTCGCCGTACTCAACCTCGCCTCGGCGATGGCGCAGGTCGAGCGAGGCGCCAACCGCATCTACGGAATCGAACGCGACCGGCCGTTCCTTGCCAAGTACGGGCGGGCCCTGCTCCTCGCCCTCGCCGCGGGGATGCCGATGGTCCTCGGGTTCCTGGTGCTCGTCGCGGGGGATGCCGTCGGGGACGCGGTGGGGGAGACCTTCGGCTGGCCCCGGGAGCGGCTCGACTGGTGGGGTGTCCTTCAGGTGCCCCTGGGTGTCGCGCTCGCCTGGATCGCCTCGGCGGTGATCTTCCGTTGGGCTCCGCGCAGGGACCAACCGGGCTACACATGGCTGGCGTTCGGCTCGGCGGTCCATCTCGTGCTGTGGGTCACGGCCACGTGGCTGCTGTCGCTGTACGTCGCCGAGAGCGGATCGTTCGGCACCGTGTACGGACCGCTGACGGCCTTCGTCGCACTGTTGCTGTGGGCCAACCTCACCGGCGTGACACTGTTCCTCGGCATCGCCTTCGCCGCTCAGCTCGAAGCGGCCCGGGCGGGAATCACCGACGCCGTCAAACCGGACCCTGGGCCAGGTGCGTGACCTCGGAGCCCTGCGGCTGCCGCGGATTGTGTTCAGTCTTGACGTGTCTGGTTCAGACCTTTAGTTTTTGCGGCGATTGGTCACACACTGGCCTTCTGGTCATGGATCTGAATGCCTTGCACTGCCCCCACCATTGCGAAGGGCGACAGCATGACACGATCCCGTCCCCGGTCCTCCCTGTCTCGGGCAACTCGCTTTCTGCTGGCCGGTGTTGTCGCGGCGGCCACGCTCGCCGCGACCGGCGGCACCGCTCAGGCGGTGAACGAACCGGTCAACGTCTGGCTGACCACCACCTCCGACTCCGCCGGACGCAACGTGACGCGTGGTCTGGCGCAGCAGACCGCGCTGCGGTTCGGCCCCGCGGGCGGAACGGCCCAGCACACGATCACCGTCGACGAGAACACCACGTACCAGCAGTTCGAGGGCGGCGGTGCCTCGATCACGGACACCACCGCCTATCTGCTGCGTGGCGGCCCGATCACCGCCGCCACCCGCGACACCGTCATGCAGAAGCTGTTCTCACCGACCGCGGGCATCGGGCTGTCGTTCGTCCGCAACCCCATCGGAGCCTCCGACCTCTCCCGGCCGGGCAACGTCTCGCTCGACGACACCTGCTGCAACCTCAACGACTTCGGCGCCAACGGCTACGACACCAACGTCCGTCTCCTGACCACGCAGGCCAAGCAGCTCAACCCGGCCCTCCGGGTCAAGGGCGTGCCATGGAGCTCGCCGGCGTGGATGAAGGACAACGGGCGCATGGACCAGATGGGCTGGCTGAAGTGGGAGTACTACCCCATGTACGCCCAGTACCTGGTCAAGTACATCCAGAGCTACCAGGCCGCGGGCATCCCCATCAACTACCTCTCGGTGCAGAACGAGCCCAACTGCTGCCAGGCGAGCAACCCGACGGCGATGAACTACCCGGGCATGAGCTGGAACCCCTCGGGTCTCGTGGAGTTCACCAAGAATCACCTCTACCCGGCCCTCCGCGCCGCGGGCATCACCACCACGAAGGTCCTCGTGCACGACTGGAACTACGGTGACTACGCCAACTTCGGCTCGGCGATCCTCGCCGACGCCGGTGTCCGCAACGACCCGCTGTTCGGCGGGATCGCCTGGCACGGCTACTTCGGTGACCCGGCGGTCGGCACCCAGGTCCACAACGCGTATCCGACGGTCAAGCAGTTCAGCACCGAGCACTCGGGCGGCACCTGGATCACCAACCAGCACAACGAGGACCTCGCCGACATCGTCAACTACGCCCGCAACTGGAGCAGCAGCCTGGTCAAGTGGAGCCTGGCGCTGAACCAGAACATGGGCCCGCACAACGGCGGTTGCGGCACCTGCACCGGACTCATCACCGTGCAGGAAGGCGGCGCGCGGGCGGGACAGGTCGACTACACCGTCGAGTACTACACCACCGGCCACCTCACCAAGTTCGTCAAGCCCGGCGCGTACCGCATCGCCTCCACCGCCAACAGCACGGTGCAGAACGTCGCCTGGCGCAACCCCGACGGCTCCAAGGCCCTGATCGCCCACAACGGCGGCACCAGCACCCAGTCCATCCGGGTGAACTGGGGCAGCCAGTCCTACGTCTACACACTCCCGGCGCGCACCACCGCCACCTTCACCTGGTAGACGGCACCACCGCCTGCCTTCAGCGGCCCGTCGGCGCCGCTGAAGGCAGGCGTTCCATGCTGTCGGCGAACGGGCCGGCGTCGCAGGGCTCTCCCCGAACTCCCGTGCTCTTGCCAGGTGGACCGGCCCCGGTGTTCACTGGCCGCATGTTGCGCTTCACCGAGGGCTTCTGGCCCTCGCGTCGCGTCTACCTCTTCGACGGTTTCTGTCGCTAGGGGGCGTCGGGCTGCTCCCCGAGGAGCCGTTCGGCAACCCCCGGGCCATGTCGCGTGCCCGCACCGCGCATCCGGCTCCGTGTGTCGACCTCCCCGAACCGCTCACCGTGCAGTTATGTGAGCGGTGCATCCGCCGCATCCCAGAAACAGAGGCCCACCATGTCCGTCACCGATGAACTGCTGGCCAACAACGCCCGCTACGCCGAGACCTTCACCGGCCCGCTCCCCCTTCCGCCCGCGAAGAAGCTCGCTGTGGTGGCATGCATGGACGCCCGGCTCAACGTGTACGCGATCCTGGGTCTCGCCGAAGGCGAGTCGCACGTCATCCGCAACGCGGGCGGTGTGATCACCCAGGACGAGATCCGGTCGCTCGCCATCAGCCAACGGCTGCTCGGCACCGAGGAGATCATCCTCATCCACCACACCGACTGCGGCATGCTCACCTTCACCGACGACGGTTTCAAGGACTCGGTCCAGGCGGAGACGGGGATCCGGCCCTCATGGGCGGCCGAGGCGTTCCCCGACCTGGACGCCGACGTACGGCAGTCGATCGCCCGCATCAAGGCCGATCCGTTCATCGTGCACAAGGACGGTGTACGGGGCTTCGTGTTCGACGTCGCCACGGGCAAGCTGAACGAAGTCGTCTGACACGCCCGCCGGGGCGCCGGTCTACTTCGGTCCGCTGCCCTTGGCCAGCGGCGTGATGTCGATGCGGCCCTTCTGCAGGACGTCGCCGAGTTTCCAGCCTGTCGTCAGATGGTGACGGGAGTCGGGCGGGGTCACCTCCAGGCCGGTCGGGTTCTTCTCGGCCTTGGTGGGCTCGCCCGTGGCGCCGACGACGGTCCAGTGCAGCGTGGTGTGGACGCTCTGTCCCGGCTTGAGAGTGATCAAAGGGGTGTGTCCGGCGTCGCGGACCACATGTGTGGTGACGTTCTTGCCATGGGAGTTGAGGAGCTGCAGGCCGACGTACCCCTGGGTTCGGACGGTCTTGTGGGTCTTGTTGGTGAGGACCACCGACGCGTAGCGCTGGCCGGCTCCGGGGTCGAGGGCGTGGATCTTGACGCTCAGGGAGCTGGTGTCAGCCCAGGCCGGCCGCGCCGTCGTGGTTCGCGACTGCGACGACACGGCGGCTTGAGAGGAACCGGCGGTGAAGCCGGCCAGAGCCAGGGCGGATGCCGCGGCGATGGCGACACTGGTGACACGGAGTCGGGTTCGCTGGTTGTCCCGCATGATTTCTCCCCTATTGGGCGCCTCCCCGTTCGGGACGCCGTTATGGAATAGGAGTGCGGCGAAGAGAACCCGGTTCACAGGATTCGCGATCTTTGCTGTGCAAGGCCCGCTGTTGACCCTCGATTGGTTCTTCCTTGCACTGCCGCCGCAGCTTGTCCGTGACCGAGGCGCGATGTGGGTGTTGACGGTGGTGACGCCGAGGTGGACCGTTCCGGCGATCTCGGCGTTGGACTGTCCGAAACCGACGAGCGCCAGCACGCATCGAGCGGCTCGCCGTACGGCGGAGAGCGTCGCGTCGCAGGAGAAGGGTGACCCACTCCCCACTGGCGACGACACGGTCCTGACCCGCTTGACTACGGCAGTGTCGCCGTGGCGGTCAGGACCGCGGTGATGAACCTGCTGTCCGTCGAAGCCTCGTACGGAGTGGTCGCGCTGGTCCGACAGGGCGGCTGGGCCGGACAGTTGATCGCGGCGCCTGCCGCAACCGCACGTCGAGGGTCACCCGGAGCACTGCGGCGCCGACCGCTCCGACCCGGCACCGATGCCGGCGTGACCGGGGCGGAGGCGGCGCTTGCGCGGCGCGCGGGTCAGGCTTTCGTCGGCCGGAGGGCGTTCAGCCGGCGCCGGTCAGCGCTCGTCGGCTGAAAGGGCGTACAGCCGGGGAAGGTTGACCACGATCGCCTCCTGTGTGCTGCGGGCGATGACGACGACGGCCTCCTCCGCGGGGTCGGGATTCTCCTCCCGGTGCGGCACGAAAGGCGGTACGAAGATGTAGTCGCCGGGAGTGGTCCGCAGCCGTACTTCCTCCGGCTCCTCTCCCGAGTCGTCGACGAAGACGAACTCGGGGTGTCCGCTGACCACGTAGATGGCGGTCTCGGACTCACCGTGGTGGTGGTCTGAGGAGGAGGTGGCGGGGGCCACGTGGGTCTGGCCCATCCACAGCTTCTCGGAGCCGACGGTCCTCCCGCTGACGGCGGCGAACCGGCGCATGCCGCCAGTCTGTGCCGTGTCACCGTCCAGCGAGTCCGCACGGATGTGGTGCAGACGGGCCCGCAGGGGTGCCGTCAGGTCGCCCTGGGCGGTGTGGAGGTGAGGGTGGAAGCCCTCGCCGGGGGTCGTCAACGGCTCGCTCATGGCGGGGACGCTAGAGCGGTGCCGGAAAGGATGTCAAGAGGTGTCCATTGGCCTTCATCTGCGGCAATGTTGCCGCAATGCTTGCGGTGAACCGGTGGAGACCCGCACCGGCGGCCGGCCGTCAGGCATGATGTGGGCATGCATATCTCCGCGAAGGCGGACTACGCCACACGGGCTCTTCTGGAGCTCGCCTGTGAGCCTGAGCGTCCGCTTACCTGTGAGGCCATCGCATCGTCCCAGGAGATCCCGTTCCGGTTCCTGAAGTCCGTGGTGGGCGAGTTGAGGAAAGCGGGCCTGGTGCGCAGCCAGCGTGGCTGTGAAGGCGGTTACTGGCTCGGCAGGCCCCCCGAGGACATCACCCTTCTGGACGTCGTACGCGCCATCGACGGCGAGGTCATCACCCTGCGCGGCGAGCCGCTGGCCGGGCTCGACTACCCCGGTCCCGCCGGAGGGATGCCCGGAGTGTGGCGCCGGGTCGAGGCAGGCGCAGCGGCGGTCCTCGGCGGACTGACCCTCGCCTCACTGCTGCCCGCCGACGCGCTCGAGCGGCGGCAGAAGGTCGGCGCCGCGTGACGGCTGTCCCGGAAGTCGTCGAGTACACCGATCCGTTGTGTCCCTGGGCCTGGGGATCGGAGCCCGTCTTCAGAAAGCTGCGGTCGGCTCTGGGTGACCGGGTCCGCTGGCGGCGGGCGTACGCCATCCTCTTCGACCACGACGACGACCCGGCGCCCGATCCCGCGGCCGAAACGGCCTGGTACACGCGGTACGTGGAGGAGATCAGCGGGCACACAGGGGCTCCGCGCGCGGCGCGGCTGAGCCGGGTGGCGGCCAGTTCCTGGCCCGCCTCGCTCGTCGCCAAGGCCGCGGAACTCCAGGGCGCCGAGGTGGCCGAGCGGGTGCTGCGGCGGCTGCGGGAAACCGTCTTCGTGCTCGGTGAACCGGCGGACACCCTCGCGCTGGCGCTGTCCGCGGCACGCGGCGTGCCGGGCCTGGACCCACAGCGGCTGGCGGCCGATGCCGCGTCCGCCGGCGTGCTGGAAAGGGTCCGCGCCGACCACGGGGAGGCGCGTCGCCCCGTACCCGAAGTGCTCGCCGTACAGGGCGGGTTGCCGCATCCCGGCGCGGCGAAGGAGACCGTCGACGGTGGGCACCGGTACGCCCTGCCGACCCTGCTGGTCCGCGCCCCCGCGGGGTACCGGGCGGTACCCGGCTGGCGGCCCTTCGAGGCGTACGCGGCGGCCGTCGACGAACTCTGTCCAGGACTGCTGAAGGTCCCCGGGCCGCTCCTTCCGGCAGTGGCACTGGAGCGCCATCGCAGCCTCGCCGGGCCGGAGTTCCGGCTTCTGACGGAGGGGTCCTGGCCGCCCCCGGACGCCGTACGGGTGGATACCGGCAACGGCCCGGTGTGGCTGCATCCCCAGGAGGCGCCGGTGCACCCGACGGCGGTCCCTCAGGCCGACGCGGGGCTCTGATCTGCGGACAGGTGCTGTCCCGCCGAATGAGACACCAATTGGTGTCCATTGACAGCCGCTGACGGCTGCCCCCAGGATGTGCAGCATGCTCACGACGCACCCCGGCGTGGAATGCCGCTACGTGGATCTGCGGCGCACCTCCAGCGCCCTCTGTCGCTGACCGCCAGCCGCTCACGGCCCACAGGCGCCTGACGGCTCCCGGCAGCACCGGCCTCCCGCCGCCCCGCTGAGCCGCGCCCGTCGTCCCGCGCCACCTCCGCGCCCCGTCGTTTTCCCTTCTCCCCTCCGCTTCCCGGTCCCCTCCGCTCCGCGAACCTGCCGACGCCCCATGCCTTGAGGGTGGCGTGCCCGACGTGTGCATCGAAGCCCCCGTCGTCATGCCCACTCAGGTCTGTGTCGACGGCCGGCACGGGCAGGGCCGGACCCCGCGCCCCGATCCTGCCGCCCCGGCACGGGTTCGGGCCGTCAAAGAAAGAATGAGATGTCCGGACGACTCACGCTCCGCCGCCCCAGACTGGACCGCCGATCCGCCCGCCTGCGTGTCGCGGCCCTCGGAACCGCCCTCGTCACCGTGCTCGTCCCCGCCCTCAGTGCGTGCGGCGGTGAAGCCTCCTCCGCGAGCGCCAACGGCACCCTCAAGTGGACGTCCTCCTACTTCCCGACCCACTGGGACCCGGTGGTCGGCGGAAGCGGTGCCCAGTTCCGCGAACTCGCCCTGGTGTACGCGTCGTTGACGCGCACGGACGAAAAGGGCAATGCCGTCCCGGACCTCGCCAAGAGCTGGGAGTACAACGACAAGGGTGACGAGATCACCTTCCATCTGCGCCCCGGCCTGAAGTTCAGCGACGGGGAACCGGTCGACGGCGCCGCCGTCAAGGCGGCCATCGAACGGGCCAAGGAGCAGAAGGACTCCGCGCTCTTCGGCGACCTGACCTCGATCAAGTCGGTGGACGCCAACGGACTGGACGCCGTCATCCACCTCAACCAGGTCGACTACCAGATACCGCAACTGCTCGGCGAGCGCGTCCTGCAGATCGCCAGCCCCAAGGCGGCCGCGTCCCCGGAGAAGCTCGACCAGGCCCCGGTCGGCGCCGGGCCGTTCACCGTCACGCAGCTGGTGCCGGGCACCAAGGTGTTGCTGAAGAAGAACCCGGACTACTGGGACGCGAAGAACATCCACATCGACAACGTGGAACTCACCTCGGCCCCTGACTCCGCCACGGTCGTCTCCGGCTTGCAGACCGGCGTCTACAACTTCGCGGACATCAAGCCGAGCCAGGCGGACGCCGCCAAGAAGGCGGGTCTGGACGTCTTCGTCCAGCCGGGCTTCAACGCCTCGAACATCAGCCTGAACATCAACAAGGCGCCGTTCAACAACGACAAGGTCGTCGACGCCGTCCGCTACGCGATAGACCGCCAGGAGTTCGTCGACAAGCTGACCTTCGGCTATGGATCGGCGACCGACCAGCCGTTCCCCAAGGGCTACGTCGCCTACGACCCGAAGTCGGAGAACACCTACCCGTACGACCCCGCGAAGTCCAAGGAACTCCTCGCCGAGGCCGGTTACAAGTCCGGCGACATCAAGCTCGACCTGGTCATCCCCGCCGAGGACCCGCAGGCCGAGATCGTCCAGTCTCAGCTGGCCAAGGTCGGCATCACGGTCAACATCAAGATCGACAAGAACTGGGCCACGCCGTTCTTCGCCAAGGACCTGACGTTCTCCCTCTACGGGACCACGGGCCGGGACTCCGCGGCGCAGACGCTCACCGCCCACTTCGGCCCCAACGGTCCGCTCAACCTCAGTTCCCCCTACGAGCCGGCCGGTTTCGAGGCGGCCATCGCCAAGGTCCGTGAGACCCCGCTGGACGCGCCCGACTACGCGGACGTCCTGCAGGCGGCGACCCGGGCCGGCCTGGAGAGCAAGGCGCTGGTCTTCACGTTCTCCCAGCCCAACCTGATCGCCAAGAGCAAGTCGATCTCCGGCCTGCCGAAGAACCCGGCCCACATCGACTGGACCGGCGTGACCATCTCCGGCGCCAACTGACATCCACCCATGACAGAGAGGGGGCAACCCATGACGACGACAACCGCGGTACAGGACAAGCCTGTTCGCCGTCGCGGGGTCGCCATGGCCAGGGCGCGGCACACGCTGGGCCGCGTCCTGGTCGCCCTCGCCCGGTCGATCGCGATCTTCGTGCCCGTCTTCCTGGTCGCGACGTTCGTGACGTTCGCGCTGCGGTCGCTGAGCGGGCTCAGCCCCGCGCGGATCCAGCTGGGCGAGGAGGCGACTCCCGAAGCGATCGCACGCGTCGAGGCACAGTGGGGCCTCGACAAGCCCTTCCTGACCCAGTACTGGGACTGGTTCACCGGCATCCTGCACGGACAGCTCGGCACCAGCTGGACCAACGGCGCCGACATCTCCACGCTCATCGGCCTCGGCCTGGGCGTGAGCCTCTCGGTCGCGACGTTCGCGCTGATCATCGGCGTACTCGTCGGGTTCGTCCTCGGCACGGTGGCCGCACTGAAACGCACCACTGTCATCGACCGTGCCATCACGGGATTCGTCACCGTGATCTCGGTGATGCCGGCCTTCGTCGTCGGCATCGTGCTGGTCGCGGTGTTCGCGGTCGGATTCCAGGTCTTCCCGGCCGCCGGGTACGTTCCGGCGGAACAGGGAGTAGGTCCGTGGCTCGCGCACATCACCCTGCCCGCGGTCGCCCTCAGCTTCGACGTCATCGCCGACGTCGCCCGTCAGCTGCGCAGCAGTCTCGTCGCGGCCTACCGCGAGAACTACGTGACGGGCGCGGTGGTACGGGGACTGAGTCCACGCCGGATCTTCTTCGGCCACGTACTGCGCAACGGCCTCGGGCCGGCGCTCGCCACACTCGGCCTCAAGTTCCCCTCGCTGGTCGGCGCCTCCGTCGTAACGGAATGGATCTTCGGCCTGCAGGGCTTCGGCCGGTTCGCCAACGACTCAGCCCAGGCCGGTGACGTGCCCGCCGTACAGGGCGTACTCGTCGTGTCGATCGTGCTGGTCGTCGCCTTCAACCTGATCGTCAACCTGGTGCTGGCGCGCGTGACGCCGGCATCTCAACGAGGGGTGTGAACATGGTGCGCCGCGTCCTCGCGCTCACGTCCGGACGGATCGCCGTCACCGTCCTCGCCGTCATCGCACTGCTCGCGATCCTCGGCCCGTGGCTCGCCCCGCAGGATCCGCTGGCCACCAGCGACCACACGCTCGCCGCCGCCTCGGGCGCGCACTGGCTGGGCACGGACTATCTCGGCCGTGACGTGTTCAGCCGCCTTCTGGACGGCTCCCGCGTCAGCGTGCTCGGCTCGCTCGAGGTGGCGCTGATGGCACTGGTCGTCGGCGCGATCCCCGGCATCCTGTCGGTCTACCTCGGCCGGGCCTTCGAGTGGCTCACCCTGAGACTCGCCGACACCCTGGTCGCCCTGCCGTTCCTGCTGTTCGCGGTCGCCGTGATCGCGCTGCTCGGCAACGGCATCACCCAGGCCATGCTCGTCACAGGTGCGCTGGTCTCCCCGCTCTTCTACCGGGTGGCCCGCGCGGCCACACTGGCGGTCGCACGCTCTCCGTACGTGGAGGCGGCGCTCATCTCCGGTGCGTCCATCGGCTGGGTCGTACGCCGCCACGTGTGGGCCAAAGTGCTCCCGCCCATCGCGGTCGCGCTCGCCCAGACCATCGGTGTCGGCTTCGTCATCGTCTCCAGCCTGACGTTCCTCGGTATCGGGGTCCAGCCCCCGGCGCCCACCTGGGGCGGGCTGCTCGCCTCCGACCTGGGCTACCTCAGCTACCGGCCGTGGGCGCCACTTGCACCCGCCCTGCTGATCATGGTCACCGTCTGGGCCAGCAACGTGCTCGCCGACGCGATTCGCGATGTCTCCGGCGAGGCGGGCCGGGCGTTGCTCAACACCCGCAAGGCGCGCGCCAACCGCCTCGACAAGGCCGATCCCGTCTCCGCCGGAGGTGCCCGATGACGACGCTGTCCCAGAACACCGCTTCCGAGCGGACCCAGGGCGCTGCTCCCGAGCGGACCCAGAGCGCCGCTCCGGAGCGGACCCAGAGCGCCGAGCACTCCGGCCCGGCCGACCCGGCGGCCGCGCCGGTGCTCACCCTGCGCGATGTCCGTATCAGCGACCCGGTGACCGACCGGGAGATCGTCCATGGGGTCAGTTTCGAGCTCACGCCCGGCAAGACGGTCGGCATCGTCGGCGAGTCCGGCAGCGGCAAGACCCTCACCTGCCGTGCCGCGCTCGGCATCCTGCCCGCGCACTTCGAGGTCTCCGGCGGCTCCGTCGAGATCACCGGCACCGACATCGCGACCCTGACACCCCGACGGTGGACCGAGCTGCGGGGATCCACGATCAGCGCCGTCTTCCAGGACCCCGCCTCCTATCTCAACCCCTCCATCCGCGTCGGCGCCCAGATCGCCGAGGTCATCCGGGCCAAGCAGGGACTGAAGCGGCGCGCGGCACGCCACCGTGCCGTCGAACTGCTGCAGGCGGTGCAACTGCGTGACCCGGAGCTGGTCTACGGCCAGTACACCTACGAGCTCTCAGGAGGCATGCTCCAACGCGTCCTGATCGCGGCGGCGATCGCCGCCGAACCGCGCATCCTCATCGCCGACGAGGCCACCACGGCACTCGACGTCACCGTCCAGGCGGAGATCCTCGACCTGCTCGCCGAACTGCGCGAGCGGACCGGACTGGCCCTCGTGATCGTCTCCCACGACCTGGCTGTCGTCGCCCAGTTGTGCGACGAGGTCCTCGTGATGCGTGAGGGGCAGGTGGTGGAGCAGGGCCCGACGCGGGAGGTGCTGCACGAGCCGAAGGACGACTACACCCGGCTCCTCATCGCCGAACACGACCAGTACGGCCTGGAGAAGTTCCTCGCAGCGGAAGAGACGTCATGACCACCGAACAGACGCAACTGACAGCGGGCGGGCACGAGGAGACTCGGGCCGGCGTCGAGGGGGCGGCGGGCGGCCACGAGGAGGTCCCGGTCAGCCGTGAGGGAACTCCGGCCGGCGTCGAGGAGATTCCTGCCGGCCACGGCAAGGTCCCGGCCGGACACGACGAGACGCCGGGCCCGGTCCTGGACATCACCGGCCTCGAAGTGCACTACGGCCTGGGCCGCCGGCGCCGACGCGCCCTGCACGACGTCTCGTTGAGCGTCCAGCCCGGCGAGACGATCGGAGTCATCGGCGAGACGGGCTCGGGCAAGTCCACCCTCGCCCGCGCCGTTCTCGGCCTGGTGCCGGCGTCGGCAGGCTCGATCCGCATCGGCGGCGAGGACGTGAGCGGGTACGGCCGCCGCCAGTGGCGCGGTCTGCGCCGCCGCGGCGTGATCCAGTACGTCTTCCAGGACCCGCTGCGCAGCCTCGACCCCGACCTCACCATCGAGGACTCCCTGACCGAACCGCTGCTCGTCCAGGGCGTTCCGCGCCAGGAGGCGGCCGCCCGGGCCCGCACGTTCCTCGACCGTGTCCGCCTCACCGCCGACCTTCTGGACCGGCTGCCCGGGGAACTCTCCGGCGGCCAGCGTCAACGGGTCTCCGTGGCCCGGGCGCTGGTCACCGAACCCAAGCTGGTCATCCTCGACGAACCGGTCAGCGCCCTGGACTCCGCCAACCGCGTCCAGGTCCTGGAGATCCTCAAGGAACTCCGTGCCGACGGGGTCGCCCTCGTCTTCATCTCCCACGACCTCGGCTCCATCGCCGGCACCGCCGACCGAATCGCCGTGCTCTACCAGGGCGAACTCGTCGAGGTCGGTGCCGCCCGTGACGTCATCACCCGCCCGCAGCACGTGTACACCCGGCTGCTGGTCAGCTCCGCACCCACCCTGCGCACCAGCCCCGTCGGCCGTGCCGAGCGCGAAGCCCTGCGCGCCCTGCTGAACGCCTGAGCACACCACCGAGAGGAACACCCATGTCCCGCACGCTCCACCTCGCGCTGCACCCGTACGGCGTCGGCGGCCCCGGCCAGCACGGTCTCTGGAAGGACCCGCGCGTCGCGAAGAACGCCAGCATCGACATCAACTACTACATCCAGCAGGCCCAGGCGGCCGAACACGCCCTCTTCGACGCCCTGTTCGTGGTCGACAGCCAGTTCATCAACGCCACCTACCCGGCGCACTATCTCAACCGGCTGGAGCCCCTCACCCTGCTGTCGGCGGTCGCCACCCACACCAAGCACATCGGCCTGGTCGGCACGGCGAGTTCGACGTACAACTCGCCCTTCAACCTCGCCCGCCGGTTCGCCTCGCTCGACCACATCAGCGGTGGCCGGGCCGGCTGGAACGTCGTCACCAGTTTCGACACCGGCACGTCCAGGAACTTCGGTCTCGACGAGCACCTCGACTACACCACCCGCTACGGCCGGGCCCTGGAGTTCGTCCAGGTCGCCCGGGGCCTGTGGGACTCCTACGAGGACGACGCCTTCCCGGCGGACGTGGAGCGGGGCGTCTTCCTCGACCCGGAGAAACTGCACGCGCTCGACCACGTGGGCGAGCACTTCAAGATCGCCGGACCGCTCAACCTCTCCCGCTCGCCCCAGGGCCAGCCGGTGATCTTCCAGGCCGGTGTCTCCGAGGAGGGCCGTGACCTCGCCGCGCAGGTCGCCGAGGGCATCTACGCGCCGGGCGGCACGCTGGAGCAGGCGCAGGAGTACTACGCCGACATCAAGCGGCGCACCGCCGCGTACGGCCGCGACCCCGAGCACATCAAGATCTTCATCCACGGCAGCCCGGTCGTCGCCCCCACCGACGAGGCCGCCCAGCGGCGTGAGCGGGAGATCTTCGAGGAGGACAACGACTTCGCGCGCAACCTCGCTCTCCTGGGCCGCTCCTTCGGCGCCTACGACTTCAGCCGGCACGACCTGGACGCGCCTTTCCCGGATGTCGCGCACCTCGCGGAGAAGGGCGGCAGGACCGGCGCCGCGAAGATCATCGAGCGGGCCAAGGCCGAGAACCTGTCCCTGCGCCAGGTCGCGGACTCCCTCTCGGCGTTCCGCCCGGCACCGTTCGTGGGAGCGCCCGAGACCGTCGCCGACACCATCGAGAAGTGGTTCGACGCGGGCACCCTCGACGGCATCAACCTCGCCTTCCGCACCAACGAGGACCTCGACCTCTTCGTCGACGGAGTCGTCCCGCTCCTGCAGAAGCGCGGCCTGTTCCGCACCGAGTACGCGTCCGACACCCTGCGCGGCAACCTCGGCCTGCCGATCCCGGCCAACCGCCACACCCGCGAGCCCGAGCTCGTGAACGACTGAGGGCCGAGCCGAAAGCGAGCGGTGTCTCATGAGCCTGCCGCCGCAAACTGACTGCCCGTCAACCATGGGTGGCACGAGCCGTTCCGGTGACCTCTCCGCAGCCTGACCTCCGAAAGGCGACCCCATCATGACGACCGAGACGCCGCGCTTCAGGCTCGGCTTTCTCACCCATGTCCAGGGCCGCGGCGACGACCTGGCCCGGACCTACCGCAACGCCCAGGAACTGTTCGTCGTCGCCGACGAACTCGGCTTCGACGTCGGCTGGGTCGCCCAGCACCATGTCTCCCTGGGCGGTGGCGGGTTGTCCTCGCCGTGGACCTTCCTCGCCCACGCGGCGGCGAGGACCACCCGGATCCGGCTCGGCACCGCCATCACGATCCTCCCGCTGGAGGACCCGGTCCGCCTCGCCGAGGACGTCTCCGCCGTCGACACCCTCAGCGGCGGGCGCGTGGAGATCGGGGTGGGCAGCGGCTCAAGCAGCCTGGAGTACGCCGCCTTCGGCAAGGATGTGGCCCGCAAACGCGAGCTGACCAGCGAGAACCTGCGCGTGCTGCGCCAGGCACTGGCCAATGGCGAAGTGGGCACACCCGGCTTTCGTATTCAGCCGCCGGCCGACGACTTCACCGACCGGATCTGGCAGGGCGTCTTCAGCGGGGAGGGGGCGGCCTACGCCGCGGAGGGTGGCTCGAACCTTCTGCTCAACCGTGCGGCGTACGGATTCGACGCCCCGACCGACGAGGTGCAGCGTCCCTGGGCGGAGGCGTTCCTCACCGCCTGGGATCAACCGCGGCGCCCCCGGATCGGGTTGTCCCGCTTCGTCTTCCCTGCGAAGGACCGACGTACGGCGCTCCGGCAGATCGGCGACGACGTCCACCGGGCGGCGCTGCGCATGGCGGAGAGCGGTGCCTTCCCCAAGGGCCTCGACGAGAACGAGGCGCTGCGTCGCTTCCACTCCTTCTACGGCGCGCCCGACGAGATCGTCGCGGAGCTCCGGCAGGAGAAGGTCCTGCCGTTCGCGACCGATCTGATCACCCAGTTCAACCCCGCTATTCCCGACCACGACGCCGCCGTCCGAGCCCTTGAGCTCATCGCGACCGAGGTGGCACCCGCCCTGGGCTGGAAGCCCACGCGCGATCCCGAACCCGCAGGAGTATGAAATGACCGAGTACGCCGACCACTACGGCCCCGAGGGCCTTCGTACGCGCGGCACCGTCGTGGTGGTGCCCGGCAGAGGGGAGACCCGTGCGACCTACGGTCGGTTCGGCAGGCGGCTCGCTGCCGACGCCTACCGCGTCCGCGTGGTCGACGCACCGGACATCGGCTCCGACGACCTGAGCGGCTCGCTGACCCGGCTCGGCGCACGGCTTGCCGACGCCGTCGAGGGCACGGCGGCCGAGGACGGTGTCGTACGCCCCGTCGTGCTGGTGGGATCCGACACGGGCGCCGCCGCAGTAGCCGCCCTCCTCAGCCGTACGGGGTCCCCTGCGGCATGGCGGCCTGACGCTGTCGTTCTCGCGGGCCTCCCGGGTCACACCGCCACCGCCGTCGGCACCTGGGACGACGAACTCGACGTACGTACCTCCTGCCCCGCCCATCGAGGCACGCTCACCGACGACTCCCAGGTCCGGCGTGGCTCCCTCAACGACGCCGTGCCGGCCGAACTGCTCACGGCGGCGTACGACGGCGAAGTCGACGTCCCCGCGCTGATCCTCGTCGGCGACGCCGACCCGCTGGCCGACCACGACGCACTCGCCCGCACGGCCAAGTCACTGCCGCGTGCCCGTCTGTCGGTCGTCCGCGGCGCCCACCACGACGTCCTGAACGACCTGCAGCACCGCTCGGTGGCGGCCGAGACCGTCACCTTCCTGGAGGCCCTGCGCAACGAACTCGTACCGGTGATCGCGGTGGAATCCAGCGCCTGGTGACAGCCGCTGTCCGTCCGGCACGCAAGCAGCGGCAGCACTCCGCAGACGTACGCCGACGGAGAACCGTCCCGCTCAGCCGGTACCGGTACTTCTGATCCCCGAACCCGGAAGGTCCTTTCATGGCCGCCATTCTGTCCGTCTCCGGAAGCCCCTCCGCCACCTCTCGCACCGCACGGCTTGTGCGCCACCTGGACGACCGGCTCCGGAGCCAGGGCCATGAGGTGACCCCGTTGGACGTGCGGACCCTGCCCGCCGAGGCGTTGCTCGGCGCCGACTTCGGGCACCCCGCGATCGTCGAGGCCACGGCACTGTTCGAGCAGGCGGACGGGGTGGTGATCGCAACCCCCGTCTACAAGGCCGCCTACTCGGGGCTCCTGAAGTCGCTGCTCGACCTGCTCCCGCAGTACGCGCTGACCGGCAAGACGGTGCTGCCGCTGGCCACCGGCGGCAGCACGGCCCACGTCCTGGCCATCGACTACGCGCTGCGACCGGTGCTGAGCTCGATGGGGGCCGCGCACATCGTTCCGGGCTGGTTCACGCTCGACAAGGACATCACAGTGGGCGACGGCGGCACACTGACCGTCGCGCCGGCCGCCGCAGAGGCGCTGGCCCAGGTGACGGACCAGTTCTCCATCGCACTTGGCGGCCGGCCGCCCGTGCCGGCGCCCGTATCCGCCCGGCCCGCCGTACCTCACACCGCAGTCAGTGCCTCGGGAGGAGGCCGACAGGTCGCCCGCAGGGCGGGATAGGCAGATCACCGGGGAGGCGGTACGAGGCGGGAGTCCTACCATCTCGGTTCATGACGAACTCCGAGTGCTACGCGTGCGGCAAGGAAGCGCAGTTCGGCGAACTCCCCCCACGCGAGTGCCTCGCGTTCGACCAGCACTGGCGGGTGGCCCACGACTTCAACACCACGGTGCCGGGCTGGCTGGTCCTCCTCCCTCGACGTCACGTCACGGCCGTTCACGACCTCACCGACGCGGAGGCAACCGCGCTCGGGGTGTGGCAGGTGGAACTCTCCCGGGCCCTCCGCAAGGTGACCGGCTGCCTCAAGACCTACGTCGTCCAATTCGCCGAGGCCGAGGGCTTCGCCCACGTGCACTTCCACATCGTGCCGCGCATGCCGGACCTGCCACCGGAGCACCGAGGACCTGCCGTCTTCGGCCTGCTCCGGCGCCCGCAGGAGGAGCGAGTCACACCTGCGCAGGCGGCTGCATGGCGCGCTCGCTCCGTGCCCAACTACATCGATAGGCATGGGGTGTTACCACCGCTTTGGAGTGGTCCAGGACTCTCGTCATCAAGGTGCCTCACAGCTGAACCCCAGTGGATGGTGGCCGGCGGATGCCCGCCGGCGGGGCCAGTGGTGACGGCCACCAGATTCACGAACCAGTCGTGGAGGGTGTCGCCGTCCCGGACGGCCTCGGTCGCCAGTACACGTCCGGGGGCACCCGCAGCTCGGGCGACCAGCGACTCCAGGTCGAATGGGCTGTCAGGGGTGCGGGCGATCCTGTCTCCGTGGTGGAGATAGCGGTCGTGGACAATGAGTTGGGCGTCGTTGAGGCCCAGACCGCGGGCACGGCCGACCTCGAAGACGACACGGATCGCCTGAAAACGGGCGTCCTGGAGGACGTACCCGTCGACCTGCTTGCGAATGCCGGTCGGTAGCAACTTCCACCACGCGGCCGGGGTGTTGTCAGTCATCCGAAGTCCATCCCCCTTCCGCGCACTCCTTCCGCGAAGACTCGCCGGACCCAACCGAATCTACGGGGATGGGGCGTTGGATGGGGGACGGGTTCCGCGCGCTGGAGCGGCTCACCGGTTCGCCCGCCGCGGTCTCCAGGACACGGGGGAAAGCCGGCACGCCCTACTTGACGCCCGCAGCATCCAGCAGCGCCGCCGCCGTGACCGTGCCGATGCCGGCGAGAGCCTGGGCCTGTACGACGGCGCGGGCGCTCGTGCCGTCGAAGACGATGGTCAGCTGCACGGCCAGGGTCTCGGGATCCGCTGCCGCGGCGGCGGTGAGCTGGGTCCGGAAGAAGTCGGTCAGGTGTTGCTTGAGATGGCGTGCGACGACGCTGCCCGGGTGCGCGGGGTCCTTGAGCTCCACCGCGGCACTCACGAAGGGGCAGCCGAGGAAGTTGCCCTCGGCGGCCATCCGGTCCTGTCGTTCGAACACGGTCAGGATGCGCTCGCGCGGTGAGTGCTCGTCGTCCGTGGGCGGGAGAAGGGCGGCCTGGTAGGCCGGGCCGAGGCCGGCGAGGCTCTCGGCGATCACCTCGTCCTTGGACCGGAACAACTGGTACATCGACTTCTTCGACACCCCGGCGGCCTTGCACAGCGCGTCCACGCCCACGCCCATGCCGTCGCGGTAGAAGAGTTCGCCCGCGGCCTCGAGCAGGCGCTCACGGGGTGTCGTCGAGGTCGTCATGTCATGGAGCGTACCGGCTCGGCTTGCAAAAGGAAACCGATCGGTTTACGGTCTGGGGAAACAGATCGGTTTCCCATTCTCTCTGGAGTCGAAAATGACCACTCTCGAAGGCGCCGTCGTACTCGTCACCGGCGGCAACCGCGGCATCGGCAAGGCGATCGTGGACGATCTGCTCACCCGTGGCGTGAAGAAGGTGTACGCCACCGCGCGCACCCCCCGGCCGAGCACCGACCCCCGGGTCGTACCGCTGGCTCTGGAGGTCACCGACCAGGCGTCCATCGACGCGCTGGTGGCCGCAGCGCCCGATGTCACCGTGCTGATCAACAACGCCGGCGGAAGCTCCCCTGACACCTACCTGGACGCCCCGATCGACGACATCCGCAACGTCTTCGAGACCAACTTCTTCGGCCCGCTGAACGTGACCCGAGCCTTCGTCCCGGTGATCGAGCGCAACGGCGGCGGCCACATCCTCAACGCGCACTCGGCACTCTCCTGGGTCGCCTGGCACGGCGCGTACTCCGCGACCAAGGCAGCGTTCTGGCTGCAGACCAACGCCATCCGTATCGAGCTCCTCGACCGCGGCATCGGCGTGACGGGCCTGCACATGGGGTACGTCGACACCGACATGACCGCGGCGGTGACCCAGCCCAAGTCGAAGCCCGCCGACATCGCCAAGGAGGCGCTGGACGGGATCGAGAAGGGTGCGTTCGAGGTACTCGCCGACGAGACCTCCCGTCAGGTGAAGGCCGCCATCTCCGGTGACCTCACCAACCTCTACCCGCAGCTCACGGCCTGACGCCGGCGCTGTGTGCCGCCTGCCCGCAGTGCACGCGCCGCGGGCAGGCGGCGCACGCGCTACGTCGTGAAGCGGTGGCTGCCGGAACCGACCCGGTACCACCGCGCAGCCGTCCTCCTGGCGCAGGAACGTGGCTGGAGTGTGGGCGACCGTGTCCGGAGCGTCGGCAGGGATTCACACCTCGGCGGTCGTGTTGGGAGGCACGGCGCAGGTCAGGAGGAATCCGCCGGTCCGCTGCCGCCAGTGCGTGGATATCGGGCCGTAGACCGACGCGAACGTCGCGCGGGCCGTGGTGACTTGGCCCCCGGAGCGGGGCCGGATGACGATCCCACGGTAGCCGGGCCGGCCCGCCGAAATACCGGCGACGACGTCGAAACCTTCTCACCATGGTTCCTCGCCCGCGACCCGCGGAAGCGGACGCCGCTGGAGGCGGAGACCATCGAACTGGCCGGCGCTTTCGACCGGTTCAGCCTGAGCATCGACTTCGACGACCGGTTCGCCGGCTTCGCCCCGTCGTCCCGCCGAAGCCGCGTCCGGCCTCCGCCGTCATGCCGCGCGGCACGGTCGCCTACTGGCGCTTCGACGCTTCGTCATCGGCGCCACGCAGTTCGGCGAGCGCTTTGGACAGGGCTTCTACGGGTGGATCGGCGACACCCGCATCGTGAACCGGGCCTTGCCCGTACGGGACTTCCTCGCGCCCTTCGAGTAGGCCTCGGACTCCCTCGCCGTCCCGGAAGCCGAGGCCGGACCGGCGGCCACGACCTCCCGGACGTACCGCCGGCCATGGTCACCCAGGTCGGGCGGGCCACTCAGACGACCGGCTCGCCGATGCCCAGCAGGTTCCCCTCGCTGTCCCGGAACCAGGCGGCGCGCTCACCCCGTGAGCCCTTGCTCGGGTAGTTGCCGTCAACGTGGGCGATGCCGCCCCTGGTACGAAGCCCGGGCACGTCGACCTCCTCGAACACCACGCCGCGCCGCCGGAGTTCCGACACGACCGTCTCGATGTCATCGACCTCCCACCCCATCTGAGTGAAGGTCCCGGGCGAGGCTCCGGTCGATCGGAACAGCGCGAAGTCGACGCCGCCGCACCGGTAGAGCAGGCCGCCGGGCCGCTCGTCGACGGGATCGAGCCCGAGTTGTTCGGAGTAGAAGCGCCGGGCCCGGTCCAGGTCCTGGGCGGGAAGCCGGGTCGCTACGCGTCCCCGGGCCAGAGGGTTCGTGTCAGGTGCGCTCATGGCTCCAGGGTGCCGTGAACAGCGGCCCAAGGGGTGGAGGCGGCCGGCGCGTGCTGTACGGCGCCTGCTCGGTCAGGGGGCGAACGCCTCGGTCAGGCGCACGCTGAAGCCGTCCTCCTCCATCAGGATGACGGTCACGCCGAAGGGCGAGGGGTGGTCCAGGTCGAGCGGGGTGAAGGAGAAGTCGACCGCGGCCCGGACCGGCGGCACCAGCTCACCGCCCGGCTGCGGCTCAGGAGCCGGAAGCCACTGTGGTTCGACCGGCGCCGAGCCGTCGGGGGAGTGGGCCGGCGACTGCTCGGTGTAGGGGAACTGGTGGAGGACGTGGCCGTCCTTAGTGGCGTGCACCATGTTCAGGCACGGGGCCGGGCCGACGACCGGCAGCTCGCAGGCGGCGGCCACATCGCCGGTCTCCCAGGCCAGGACGACTTCGTCCGCCCCGGCCGCCGCGGCGATGTTCGAGAGCTGGGCGATGCCGGTGAGCGCGTCGTCGCCGGTCTTGATGGGGCGCACCCAGATCAGGCCGACCAGTTCGCCGCGCACCAGGGGCATGATGACCGGGCGGGGCACCTCGCCCTCGCCCAGACCCGCGGTGTACGCGTTCTTCATCGAAGCGACCAGTGCGTCCCACACCTGCGTGTCCACGAACTCTCCCTCAGCAACGGCACGTTCACGAGCATGCCGACCCTGCCATGGCTGCCTCGACGCCGCCAGCCGCTGTGACCCTCCCGGGGGTTGACCGCGGTAGGCGTTCGCCTTCAGGCTCCACCTGCGAGCAGTTCTGTCGGGGCTGCTCCATCGGCCTTGGAGCGGCTCGCCCCGGCTGGCGGTCCTGCCCGCGCCGGTCGAGGACGTGGCCGCCGTCGAGCTCCGCCCCGGACGCGCCCTCCCACCGTCCGCCGTCGGCCGAAAACTGCCCTGCGTCAGGACGAACTCCCAGCACGCATGGGCCAATTCGAGCCGTTCTATTGGCGCATCCATGACAAGATCGCCTACGTGATGTCAGTCTGATCGTCGCGCATTCACCGTTCCTTCACCCCCCACCTCTTGCATGCCACGGAGTTCTGACACGTCCCGTGTGTCCTCTCCTGCCGTGCCCTTCCTCGCTCAGCGCGTCGCAGGCCGGCCATACCCCGCCGGCCTGCTCTCCCGGCCTCCCTCACAGGCCTCCGTCGCATAAGGAGAAGCCCTTGCTCCGGCCACACCGCACCCTCAACCGACGTAGATACACAGCTGCGTTGGCTCTCACCACCGCGGGCACTCTGCTCGCCGCAGGTTTCCAGGCCGGCGTCGGGTCCGCGGCCCCCCGCGACCGTGGCGACGGGAAGATCGTCGCCACGCCCCGGGCCGGTGCGGCCCCGGCGGAACTGTCTCCCGCCAAGCACGCCGCGCTCATGAAGAGCGCGGGCCTCGCGGTCGCCGACACCGCCAAGAACCTCGACCTCGGCTCCAAAGAGAAGCTGATCGTCAAGGACGTCGCGAAGGACGCCGACGGCACCACGCACACCCGCTACGAGCGCACCTACGCCGGCCTGCCGGTCCTCGGTGGCGACCTGGTCGTGCACGTCAAGGACGGCCGCACCACAGTGTCGGAGGCCACCGAGGCCGCCATCAAGGTGCCTACGATCACCCCCCGCATCACCTCCAAGACCGCCGCGGGCAAGGCACTTGCCGCCGCCAAGAAGGCCGACGCCAAGAGCCCCGCGGTCGACGGTGCGCCGCGACTGGTCGTCTGGGCCGGCGACGCCGAGCCGGTCCTGGCCTGGGAGTCGGTGGTGGAGGGCCTGCAGCACGACGGCACGCCCAGCGAGCTCCACGTCATCACCGACGCCGCCTCGGGCAAGGCCCTCTTCGACTTCGAGCAGGTGCACACCGGCAGCGGCACGGGGCAGTACAGCGGGACGGTCGAGGTCGGCAGCACGCTCACCGACACCACCTACCAGTTGCAGGACCCCGACCGGGCCGACCAGAAGACTTACGACCTGAACCAGGGCACCTCGGGCACCGGAACCCTCTTCACGGATGACAACGATGTCTGGGGCGACGGTACTCCGGCCAACCGCCAGACAGCCGGTGTCGACGTCGCGTTCGGCGCCGCGGCCACCTGGGACTACTACAAGGACGTGTTCGGCCGCAACGGCATCCGCAACGACGGAGTGGCCGCCTACAGCCGGGCGCACTACGGCAACGCGTATGTCAACGCCTTCTGGTCCGACAGCTGCTTCTGCATGACCTACGGCGACGGCGCGAGCAACACCCACCCGCTGACCTCGCTGGACGTCGCCGCGCACGAGATGACCCACGGCGTCACCAGCGCCACCGCCGGCCTGGTCTACTCGGGCGAGTCCGGTGGCCTGAACGAGGCGACCTCGGACATCTTCGCCGCGGCCGTGGAGTTCCAGGCCAACCTGTCCGCCGACGTCCCCGACTACCTCGTCGGCGAGAAGATCGACATCCGCGGCAACGGCACCCCGCTGCGGTACATGGACAAGCCCTCGAAGGACGGGGTGTCCCGCGACAACTGGGACTCCACGCTCGGCAGCATCGACGTCCACTACTCGTCGGGCCCGGCCAACCACTTCTTCTACCTGCTCTCCGAGGGCAGCGGCACCAAGACCGTCAACGGGGTCGCCTACGACAGCCCGACCTACGACGGCGTGGCCGTGACCGGCATCGGCATCGAGAACGCCCAGCAGATCTGGTACCGGGCCCTCACCACGTACATGACCTCCACCACCAACTACGCCGGCGCCCGGACCGCGACCCTGCGGGCAGCGGCGGACCTGTTCGGCGCCTACAGCGACACCTACCTCGCCGTCGCCGCCGCCTGGGCCGGCATCAACGTCGGTGACCGGATAGCGCTCGGCGTCAACGTGGCCCCGATCGCCGACCAGACCAGCGGCGTGGGCCAGACGGTCTCCCTCCAGGCCGAGGCCTACACCACCAACTCCGGCGCCAGCCTGACCTACGAGGCCACCGGCCTGCCGGACGGTCTGACGCTCAGTGACACGGGGCTGATCACGGGTATCCCGACCACTGCCGGTACGAGCGAGGTGACGCTGACGGTCACCGACAGCACCGGAGCGACCGCCCCGGTGACCTTCGACTGGCGGGTGGCGTACATCTACGCCAACGGCACGCGCGTCGACATCCCCGACGTCGGCGCCGCGGTGGAGTCCCCGATCGTCATCAGCGGCCTGAGCGGCAACGCCTCGGCCACCACCCAGGTCTACGTCAAGATCGTCCACACGTACCGCGGTGATCTGACGGTCGACCTGGTGGGCCCCAACGGCACCGTCTACTCGCTGCTGAACCGCAGCGGCGGTTCCGCCGACAACGTCGACCAGACCTTCACGGTCGACGCCTCGGCGCAGCCGATCGAGGGCACCTGGAAGCTGCGGGTCCGTGACCTGGCCTCGATCGATGTCGGCTACATCGAGCGGTGGCAGCTCACCCCCTGACCTCCCCCGAGCCACGTTGCCCGTCCGGACCGCCTCGCGCGGGCCGGACGGGCAGTCCCTTTCATCCCAGCCAGTGGGGAGTGGGCCCCGGCAGTGCCCCTCCCGACCCCTTGCCGTGGACAAGCCCGGGGTCGGCCACACCCGGGCGTTCCGACCAGAAGGCCGGTGAGATCAGCCGCCACACGACCATGATGACCACACCCGTGCCGGCGATACCGATGCCGATGACGATTGGGGGACCGAGCCCGAACCACGAGACGCCGCTGTAGGAGTTCGCGGGGTCGGCCATGTCGGAGACGGCTTCCACCAGCAGCCACGCCAGCGGACCGGCGCAGACCAGTGGGCCGGGGCCGGCGAGCACGAAGTAGCGCACGCTCTCCGTCGGATGGCGTACGCCGAAAGCCCGTCGGGAACCCCGTCACCAGCCAACTCGCCACTCCGGCCGTCCGGTTGGACGCTCGGCGGTAGCGACGACGGAGTACGACCGACGTACCCATAGGGTGACCCCATGTCCGCCGCCTTGAGTTCCACGAAAGCCCGCGCCGCGCTCCGCACTTCAGCGCGCGTCTCCGTCGACTTGTTGCTGGTCCTCGTGATGACCGGGGTGGCCCTTTGGCTTCTCGGCCGGATGTGGTCCGTCGTATGGCCGCTCATAGTCGGCCTGATCCTCACCACGCTGACCTGGCCCCTGGCTCGGTTTCTGCTGCGGCGCGGGTGGCGCCCCGCTCTGGCCGCGTCGGCGGTGACCCTGCTGTTCCTCCTGGTCGCCGTGGGTATCGTGGCGCTGATCGCGGTGCCGGTGGCGTCCCAGTCCGGCGATCTGACCGACGGCGTGGTCGACGGCATCGAGAAGGTGCGCGATTGGGCCGCCGGGCCACCGCTGAACATCGCCGACGACCAGATCGCGGAAGCCTCCGACGCCGCGATCACCCGCCTTCAGGACAGTGCCGGCAGTCTGGTCACCGCCTTCGCCACGGGCGTGAGCACTGTGATCAATGGCGTGGTCACCGCTGTGCTGGCGCTGTTCCTGATGTTCTTCTTCCTCAAGGACGGCCCCCGGTTCCTGCCGTGGCTCACCCGGCAGCTGCCCGGTCGGCTCGCCATCGACGTTCCGATCGTGGCGGCCCGCAGTTGGGACACTCTGGGCGCGTTCGTGCGTTCCCAGGCAATCGTCGGCCTGCTCGACGCCGTCCTGATCGGCATCGGCCTGTGGGCGTTGGATATCCCACTCGTGCTTCCGCTGGCGGTGCTGACCTTTGTCTCCGCGTTCATTCCGATCGTCGGCGCACTGTTCGCGGGCTTCGTCGCCGTTCTCATCGCGCTGGTGTCGAACGGCCTGACGGACGCGCTGCTCGTACTGGCGATCATCGTGGTGGTGCAGCAGCTTGAGGGCAATGTGTTCCAGCCGATGATCCAGAGCCGGGGGCTGGGCCTGCATGCGGCGGTGATCCTGCTGGCGGTGACGCTGGGCGGCAGCCTGGCCGGCATCGTGGGAAGCCTGCTCGCGGTACCGGTCGCCGCGATGATCGCGGTCTTCTGGAACTATCTGCGCGAGCAGCTCAGCGACCCACCGGAGGAGCCGGAGGCCGATGACGCGCCGCCCGGCGCCGCAGTCCCGTCGTAGCGGTCTGCCGACCGGGGGCCGTCACCACCGCTCATGTCCCGGGCGGGACCTCGGTCGTCTCGTCCGGGGTGAAGTCATGCGGCTCGCCTGATCCGAGTGCCTTGTTCCGGCGGACGGAGGACAGGAAGGAGGCCGCGATCAGGACCACGCCGACCAGGCCGGTGATGATCTCGCTGATCTGGTGCTGAATGGTGATCAGCAGGATCGCGGCGAGAGCGCCGATGGCGTAGTGCGCGCCGTGCTCCAGGTAGACATAGTCATCGAGGGTGCCCTGGCGGACCAGGTAGACGGTGAGCGACCGGACGTACAGGGCGCCGATACCGAGGCCGAGCGCCATCCAGAAGATGTGGTTGGTGATGGCGAAGGCGCCGATGACACCGTCGAAGGAGAAGGAGGCGTCCAGCACCTCCAGGTAGAGGAAGAGGAAGAACGCGGCCTTGCCGGCGAGGGCGACGACCGGTACCTGTTTACCCTCCGCCTTGGCCTTCTCCTCTTCCTCCTGTTCGCGCTCGTCCCCTTCTTCGAGCCTGTTCTCGAAGAATCCTGAAAGGCCGCCGACCACGAGGTAAGTGATCAGGCCGGCGACGCCGGAGAGCAGTACCGTGGCGGACTTGTCCGCGTGGCCCGTGCTGACATGGGCGTGGGCGGCGAAGGTCAGTGCCGTGACCAGCAGGACGATCAGCGCGATGCAGACCGACAGCATGTCGACCTTGCCGAGCCTGGCCAGCGGGCGCTCGATCCAGCCGAGCCATTTGATGTCACGGTCCTCGAAGATGAAGTCGAGGAAGATCATCAACAGGAACATGCCGCCGAAGGCCGCGATCGCCGGGTGGGCGTCGGTCACCAGGTGCTCGTACCGGTCCGGATCATCGAGGGCGAGCCGTACCGCCTCGACGGGGCCGACCTGGGCGCTGATGGCGACGATCGCGACCGGGAACAGCAGCCGCATACCGAGCACGGCGATCAGGATGCCGACGGTGAGGAACAGCCGCTGCCAGAAGGCATTCATCCGCTTCAGGATTCCGGCATTGACGACCGCGTTGTCGAACGACAGCGAGATCTCGAGAACCGACAGGATCAGTACGATCCCGAAGGCCTCCCATCCCCACTGCCACGCGGCGAAGGCGAGACCGAGCGCCGTGACGGCCAACGGCCAGCGAAATGTTCTGAGGATCATCTGTTTCCCATGCGATGAGGGTGACTTCAGAGTGGGCTGGGAACCCCCGACGACTGTGTCAGGAAGGAGCCTTCACGGCGAACGCAGAGGCGGTGAGGTGTCGGTGAGCAACACACACGCGGGCGCCATGTTCACCGCCGGATGTCCGTGGGCCGGCTGACAGACCGGGAGACGGAGGAAGTCCGATGATCGAAGTCCTGGTTGTCGAGGACGACTTCATGGTGGCGAAGATCCACCGTGGATTCGTCGACGCCGTCGACGGCTTCCGTGTCGTCGGATCGGCGAACTGCGGGGAGCAGGCGCTCACCGCCGCCGCCGAACTCCAGCCCGGCCTGGTGGTGCTCGACCTCTATCTGCCCGACATGTTAGGCCTGGAGGTCATCCCCCGGCTGCGGACGGCGGGACATGACTGCGATGTGCTCGTGATCAGCGCCGCTCGGGAGGCGGAGGCGGTCCGGGGCGCCGTCCGGCACGGCCTGGTCGACTACCTCCTGAAGCCGTTCGACGCCGACGACCTCAAGGAGCGGCTGGAGCGCTGCGGCGCCCGGCGCGGCAATCCGCACGCCGTCCAGGTCAGCGGGCAGGCCGACGTGGACCGGGCGCTGGGCAGGGTGACGGCACCGACCGTGACGCCCGCGCTCCCCAAGGGCATGAGCGTGGAGACCGCTGAGCTGGTCGAACGCACGCTGCGCGCGGCCGACGGGAACCTGTCCGCGGCCGAGTGCGCGACGCCGGCCGGCATCTCCCGCGTCAGCGCGCGCCGCTACCTCGAATACCTGAGCGCCACGGGCCGGGCGATGGTGTCGCTGCGCTACGGACACGCGGGCCGCCCGGAACGCCGCTACCACTGGCATGCCTGACAGATGCCGGGGGCGGGTGGGTTCCCCGCGAGAGACCGAAGGAACGCGAAGGCCGTAGGAAGCGGCGCGTGCCGGACAGCACGGCGAGGAAGCGACGGACCAGCAGCAGGTCTGTACCAGTGGCATCTCCAGCCGCAGGGCCGCTGTGCGACTGACGAATCACCGCCTGTGTGCTTGCGTTCGACTCGGGAGGCGGACAGACCCGCCTTAGACTGAGGAAACGGTAGCGCTGCCAGTGACAGGTCGATCATGACCGCAACCCGATCGAAGCGGCGCGTTGGATGGGGCCTGACGCGCCTTACGGTGGTCGCGAGCACCTTGCTCGCGCTGCTCATCGGCCTCGCCTTCGGCGTGCTGCTGTGGGCGATCGCCGACATGCGTGCGTCGACGGACGCAAGGAAGAGCATCCGGACCGCGCTTGTGGAGGCCGCCGGGCTCGAGAAGCTCGTTCTCGACGTTGAGACGGGCCAGCGCGGTTTCGTCATCACCCGGCAGGACCGTTTCCTGGAGCCGTGGGAAACCGCCAGGCGCGACTTTCCGGCGCAGGCACGGCAGCTCGTGCGGGTCACCGACCCTGCCGACCTGCGGACACTGGCGCTTCAGATCACCCGTGACGGAGAGTCGTTCATCCAGAACTATTCGATCCCGCTCGTAGAGGCGGCAAAGCGGGGAGATCCTGCCACCCGGAGCGTGGCGACGACGGCCGAGGGGCAGGACCGGGTCGATGGGTTGAGGGCTGAGTTCGACCGTTTCGAGAGAGATGCGCGCTTCATTCTTGCGGCGCGTGAGGAGGTCGCGGAGGAGAGGGTCCGGTGGTCGATCGCCGCGGCGACGGCCGGGCTCGGGGGATCGGTCCTCCTCGTTGCCGCGTATGCCGGATATCTTTCGCGGGCGATCGTCGGCCCGGTTCGCAGGGCGGCGGCCGTTGCGTCGCGGCTCGCCGACGGAGAACTCTCGGCGCGCATGCCCGAAACGGGTGCGGGCGAGATCGGCGAGCTCGAGACCGCGTTCAACACCATGGGGAACTCGCTCGAGGAGAGCCGCGAGTCGACGGACGTGGCGCACAGACGTCTCAAGCTGCTGTACGGCGCCAGCGTGGCGGTCGGCACCACCCTTGATGTGGGGCGGACCGCACGGGAGTTGGTGCAGGTCGTGGTCCCCGGTTTCGCCGACTTCGTCACTGTGGACCTGGCTGTGTCCGCTTTGCAGAGCGGGGAGCAACTGCCGGCCGAGGGCGTGCAACTGCGCCGGATCGCCATAGGGGGCATCGTGAAGGCTTCTCCCCTCCGGCCGGCGGAAGCCCTGATCACGCTGTCCCGGTCCACGCCGCAGGCCCGCAGCTTCGACAGCGGGCTCGCGGCGATCGAGTCCGACCTGGGGGCCTCCGCCGTATGGCAGTCCGAGAATCCGGAACAGAACCGACGGATCCTGGACTACGGCATCCATTCGCTGATCACGGCTCCGCTCCAGGCCCGGGGCATGCGGATGGGCGTGGTCAGCTTCTGGCGCTCCCGTCCGACCGGGCAATTCGAGGAGGCCGAACTGTCCTATGCCACGGAGCTGGCCGCCAAGGCAGCCCTCGCCATCGACAACGCACGCCGCTACACCCGTGAGCGCGACACCGCGATCGCCCTTCAGCGCAGCCTGCTGCCGCAGCGGCTCCAGGCCCAGCCGGCTGTGGAGATCGCCTCCCGATACCTGCCGGCGGGCTCACAGGCAGGAGTGGGCGGCGACTGGTTCGACGTGATCCCGCTGTCCGGCGCCCGGGTCGCACTCGTCGTCGGGGACGTCGTCGGCCACGGCATTCACGCCTCGGCAGACATGGGCCGGCTGCGCACCGCCGTGCGCACCCTGGCCGACGTCGACCTGCCGCCCGACGAACTCCTCACGCACCTGGACGACCTGGTCATTCACCTCACCAGTGACGAACAGCCGGGCAGCGCCGAGGGCGACGCGGCTGCGAACGGCGGCGACCTGGGGGCCACCTGCCTGTACGCCGTCTACGACCCCGTCTCCCGGCGTTGCACCCTGGCCACCGCCGGTCACCCCATGCCCGTCCTCGTCACTCCTGGCGGCGTCCCGGAACCGGTGACAGGCCCCATCGGACCCCCACTCGGCGTCGGCGGCCTGCCTTTCGAGACCACCGAGCTGGAGCTGGCCGCGGGCAGTGTCCTCGCCCTGTTCACCGACGGGCTGATCGAATCCCGCGACCGCGACATCGACCACGGTCTCGCCGAGCTGACCCGCGCGCTGGGGGCGCCGGTGAAGTCGCTGGAAGACGCCTGCGACACGGTGATCGACACCTTGCTCGACGGCCGGCCGTCCGACGACGTCGCCCTTCTCCTTGCGCGAACGGTAGCTCTGTCCCCGGATCAGGTCGCCACGTGGGACATCCACCCCGACCCGGCCCAGGTCGCGCATGCCAGGACGCTCGCTGTCGACCAGCTTGCCGCCTGGGGACTCGACGACCTCGATTTCGTCACCGAACTCGTGGTCAGCGAGCTGGTCACCAACGCCATCCGCTACGGCACTCCGCCGATCCAGCTGCGGATGATCCGCGACCGCACCCTGATCTGTGAGGTCTCGGACGCCAGCAGCACGGCGCCCCATCTGCGCAGGGCCAGGGCCTACGACGAGAACGGCCGCGGCCTGCTGCTGGTCGCACAGCTCACCCAGGGCTGGGGCAGCAGACAGACGACGTTCGGCAAGACCATCTGGTGCGAGCAGACACTGCCCGCCCGAGGGCTCACTGCGGACTCGATGGCCGACGGAGAGGGCACCGGTGCTGGGTAGGGCCGCCCCGTGCGGTGTCAGTCGGCGATGACGGCCGCGGCCCGGCGGCCGCTCTTCGCGATGTGGACCTCGCGCAGCAGGGCGGCCGCGGCCGCACTCGTCGGGTTGCCCATGACAGTGACGGTCTCCCACGCCGGAACGGCCCCGGCAAGCCCGACGAACTGCACTCGATCGGTCTTGACCGCGAAGGACTGTGGGACGAGTGCCACGCCGAGCCCGCAGGTGACCAGGTCCAGCAGAGAGTGCGTATCGGTCACCTCCAGTGCGACGTGGCGTTCGACGTGTGCCGCGGCGAGCACGCTGTCGACCAGGTCCCGGGTGCCCCAGTCCGGGTGGAAGTCCACGAACTCCTCTTCGCCCAACTCGGCCAGCTCGACCTGTGCCCGGTCGGCGTACGGATGCCCGGGCGCACAGGCCAGCACGATCGGCTCACTGGCCAGCGGTTCCACCACGACGTCGTCCGGACACCGGGCCGGACGGGAGACGAACGCCAGGTCGAGCCGCCCCGCACGCACATGGTCGATCAGCTCGCCGGACCCTCCCTGGCGCAACCCGATCTCCAGACCTGGGTATGAGGCTCGGAAGCTTGCCAGCACGGTCGGAAGGTGCACCGCGTGCAGGCACTGAAGGGAGCCGATCGCCAGGCTGCCGCGCAGCAGACCCTGTACTGCCGCTACGGCGTCCTTGGCGGCGTCGGTCGCCGAGAGAGCCCGCCGGGCCTCGACCAGCAGTGCCCGGCCGGCGGCGGTCAGCTCGACCTGCCGGGTACTGCGGAGAAACAGCGAGGCGCCCAGTTCACGCTCGAGCGACCGGATCGAGGCCGACAGCCCGGACTGCGCGACATGCATGCGCTTGGCCGCCCTCGTGAAATGGCACTCCTCCGCGACTGCGACGAAGTACTCGAGTTGCCGGAACTCCATGATTCATCACCGGTGCCGCTCAAAGGGATCAGATTCTTATGTTGGACAGCTTAAACGCCGGGGTGGAGGCTGAGACGTACCCAAAGAATCCCCAGGAGGAATCTCCATGCAGACACGCACCATTGGCGACGTCCAGGTCAGCTCGATCGGTCTGGGCGGTATGCCCATGTCCATCGAGGGGCGCCCCGACGAACAGCGCTCGGTCGCGACGATCCACGCCGCGCTGGAGGCGGGCGTGACACTGATCGACACCGCGGACGCCTACCACCGGGACGCCGACGAGGTCGGTCACAACGAATCCCTGATCGCCCGCGCGGTGGCCGGCTTCGGTGGCGACACATCGGACGTGCTGATCGCGACGAAGGGCGGTCACCTGCGTCCGGGCGATGGTTCCTGGACCTTGAACGGCTCACCGGAGTATCTGAAGGCGGCGTGCGACGCATCGCTCAAGCGGCTCGGAGTCGAGGCCATCGGCCTCTACCAGTTTCACCGGCCGGACCCGAGCGTGCCCTACGCGGAGTCGGTCGGGGCGATCCGCGACCTGCTGGACGAGGGCAAGATCCGCTTCGCCGGCATCTCCAACGCAGATCCCGCTCAGATCCGGCAGGCCGACGAGATCCTCGGCGGCCGCCTGGTGAGCGTGCAGAATCAGTTCTCGCCCGCATTCCGGTCGAGCGAGCCGGAGTTGGAACTCTGCGCGGAACTGGGCATTGCCTTCCTGCCGTGGAGCCCGCTGGGCGGGATCTCGCGCGCCGGTGACCTCGGCTCGCGGTTCGCCGTGTTCGCGGACGTGGCGCAGGCACATGGAGTGAGCCCGCAGCAGGTGAGCCTGGCGTGGATGCTGGCGAAGGCACCGGTGGTCATCCCCATTCCGGGCTCTTCGCGCCCCGAGACCATCCGCGATTCAGTCGGCGCGGTGGAGCTGAAGCTGTCCGCGGAGGAGCTGACCCGCCTCGACAGGGCGTGATGAGCTGACGAAGAGCGGGGTGGGCCCGTATCAGGAGCCGCTGCCGGCTTCCGGGGCACGCGCATGGCGCCGGAACCGGTCCGGGAGGCCGCGTTCCTCACGGAGGCGGGCCCGGCGGCCGAGGACTGGGTGATCAGCACGACCTGCGTCGACCCGGCCGCACTGCCCGCCGCGGCGCCTTATGTGGCGTCGTACCGCAAGCCCTTCGGGGTACGCACCGTCGAGCGCTCGGGCAAGGGCGCAGCTCACGGCACACGCCTCAGGTGACACCGCCTGAATGATCCAAACGGCGGGGGCTTAGCATATGAGCGCCTCCTAGCTCGAAAGATGGATCTGTGACTGTCAACGACGACTCGTTCACCAACTGGAAGAACCGCGAGGAAACCGCGGAGTCGATGATCCCCATCATCGGAAAGCTGCACCGCGAGCGGGACGTCACGGTCCTGCTCCACAGTCGCTCCTTGGTGAACAGGTCGGTGGTCAGCATCCTCAAGACCCACCGATTCGCCCGGCAGATCGCCGGTGAGGAGCTCTCGGTCACCGAGACGCTGCCGTTCCTGCAGGCCCTCACCACGCTCGACCTCGGCCCCTCCCAGATCGACATCGGCATGCTCGCCGCTACCTACAGGGCCCACGACAGCGGCCTGTCGGTGGAGGAGTTCACCGCTCGGTCTGTCGCCGGGGCCACCGGTGTCAACAAGATCGAACGCTGTGAGCCCCGCGATGTCGTCCTCTACGGCTTCGGCCGCATCGGCCGCCTCCTCGCCCGCCTGCTCATCGAGAAGGCAGGCTCCGGCAACGGCCTGCGACTGCGCGCGATCGTCGTCCGCAAGGGCGCCGGCCAGGACATCGACATCGTCAAGCGCGCCTCGCTGCTGCGCCGTGACTCCATCCATGGCCAGTTCCACGGCACGATCACCGTCGACGAGGCCAACGGCACGATCATCGCCAACGGCAACGAGATCAAGGTGATCTACTCCGACGACCCGACATCGGTGGACTACACGGCGTACGGCATCAAGGACGCCATCCTCATCGACAACACCGGCAGATGGCGCGACCGCGAGGGACTGTCGAAGCACCTCCGCCCGGGTATCGCCAAGGTGGTCCTGACCGCGCCGGGCAAGGGTGATGTCCCCAATGTCGTCCACGGCGTCAACCACGACATGATCAAGCCGGACGAGCAGATCCTGTCCTGCGCGTCCTGCACCACCAACGCGATCGTCCCGCCGCTGAAGGCGATGGCGGACGAGTACGGCGTTCTGCGTGGCCATGTGGAGACCGTCCACTCGTTCACCAACGACCAGAACCTGCTGGACAATTACCATGATTCCGACCGGCGCGGCCGCTCGGCGCCGCTCAACATGGTCATCACCGAGACCGGCGCCGCCTCCGCTGTCGCCAAGGCGCTGCCCGACCTCAAGGCCAGGATCACCGGCAGCTCGATCCGCGTCCCGGTGCCTAACGTCTCGATCGCCATCCTCAATCTGCGGCTCGCGCGCGAGACCACCCGCGAGGAGGTCCTCGACTACCTCCGTGACGTCTCGCTGACCTCGCCGCTCAAGCGCCAGATCGACTTCATCAGCGCCCCCGACGCGGTATCGAGCGACTTCATCGGCTCGCGCCACTCCTCGATCATCGACGCCGGGGCGCTCAAGGTGGAGGGCGACGACGCGATCCTCTACCTCTGGTACGACAACGAGTTCGGCTACTCCTGCCAGGTGATCCGCGTCGTACAGCACGTGTCCGGGGTGGAGTACCCGACGTACCCGGTGCCGTTGGCCTGACCTCGGTGGACTGCCGGACCGGGGAATTCCGGACGGTGGGCGGCAACTGATTCCGTTCCGCATCGAGTTGCCGCCACACCGGCACCCCGCGGAGGGTGGGGGAGTCGGGAGCCAAACCTGATTCCTAGGAGATTTCTATGAATCTGTGAGGCGTTTGAACACGGCGGGGCGCGGCTGCGTATTGGGGCAGGGGATTGCCGAACCGAGCCGACCATCGACCGAGCCGACCTTCACGCGTAGGAGCCCTTCCTTGAGACGCAACACGCGCAGACGCCCGACAGGCGCACGGCGCGCGACCTCTGCAGCGGTCGCGCTGATATTGGGGGGAGTCGGGCTCGTAACGGTCAACGTCTACGCCTCGGCGACCGAAAGCGGTTCGGGCAGCGAGTCCGGCCCGGACAACCAGGTCCTGTCCTCGGCGGGTGCCACGATCGACTGCCCCGACGTCGGTAGCCAGTTGACGACGGTGCCGGACGCCGCCAGGGAAGAGGTCGACAAGGAACTCGCCGTCCTGGACCAGCAGATCACCGAGGCCTACCAGCAGCTGCAGAGCGCGGCGCAGGCCGCGGATCAGGGCGCCGCCGTCGACGACAGCGAGATTCTGGATCCGCTGGCCGAGAAGCGTGCGGCGGCGATCGACCGCATCGTGCTCGCCATCGATGGTGCGGGGGACCGTCCGGAGGGACTCGAGGCCCTCGCGACGTGCACATTGCTCAAGTCCGCCGACGAGACCGGCAGCGGTGAGAACGGCGAGGCCGCCGGCGACGGCCAGGGCGCCGAGGAGCAGAACCAGGGCGGTGGCGACGCCGGAGCGGATGACCAGCAGAGCGTCCCCGTCGGCAACGGCCCCGTGGCCGCGGACTTCCAGGACATCAACTCGGTCCAGCCCAACGTGCGGAACCCGCAGGACCAGGACAACGCCTCCACCGGCGAGTTCGCCACCAGTTGCGGTGTGAACGCCAACGGCCTGTTCAACTCCGACAACGTGATCGTGGCTCCCGGCGTCACCAACGGCGCCCACCACTTCCACGACTACGTCGGCAACCAGTCCAACAACGCCTTCGCCAGCGACGACGACCTGGCCAACAGCGACACGACCTGCGAGGACCAGGGCGACAAGTCGTCCTACTTCTGGCCTGTACTGAGGCTGCAGAACGGAACTCAGGAACAGGACGCCGGGTCGGCGGGGGGCGGCATCGAAGGAAACGCCGGTGAGATCGTCACGCCCAAGCAGGTCACGCTGACGTTCGTCGGCAGCCCGCAGAGCGAGGTCACCGCCATGCCGCGCCTGCTGCGCATCATCACCGGTGACGCCAAGGCGTTCGTCAACGGCAACGCCAACGCCAACGCGTCGTGGAGCTGCACCGGGCTCGAGGACCGGCAGCTGAAGGACAAGTACCCGATCTGCCCGCAGGGCAGCGATGTGGTGCGCACCTTCAAGTTCCAGAGCTGCTGGGACGGCGCGAACATCGACAGCGCCAACCACCGCACCCACGTGGCCTTCGCGGACGCCCAGGGCAATTGCCCCGCCGGGTTCCGCGCCATTCCGCAGCTGGTGCAGCGCCTCGTCTACGACGTGGACGCGCCGAGCCTTGACGACGGCGGCCGGACGACACCGTTGTTCGCGGTGGACTCCTTCCCCGAGCAGCTCCACAAGCCGGTCACGGACCACGGCGACTTCATCAACGTCTTCGACGAGGGCCTCATGCAGGAGATGGTCGACTGCATCAACAGCGGCCGTCAGTGCGGTGCGGGCGTGGACCCGGGCAACGGTACCGAGGAGCCGCAGGAGCCCCCGGCCTCCGAAGAGCCGTCGCAGGAGCCCCCCGCCTCCGAAGAACCCCCGCAGTCCCAGACGCCCACCGCGGACGACCCGTCCGAGGCGCCGGGGAACGAGGAGCCCGGCAACAACGGGGGCGACAACGGTGGTGACAACGGCGGTGACCAGACCACGGAGCCCGCGACCACCGCACCGGCCACCGAACCGGCCGACGAGGACTCGCCTGACGCCCCTGCCGACGTGGAACCCAAGGTAGAGACGCCTTCGGCCACTTACGAGGCTGAGGCACCGTCGTCCCCCGCCGGCTCGGACGCCGATGACGGCAGTGAGGTCGGCAGCCCCGCGCAGACACCGCCGCCCGGTGGGACGGACCCGTCCGCCGCATCGGGGATCGAACCGCAAGCGGAGGGCTCGGGCAGTCTCGCCGCAACGGGAGCACAACTGTGGCCGGCCGCGCTGGGCGGAGTCTTCGTGATTGCGGGCATCGTCGTGCTCCGCCGGATCAGGCGAGGACAGATCTGACGGAGCTCCCAGAGGAGCACTTGAACGGTGGTGGGGGCGGGCCCGGCCGGCCCCCCCACCCGTTTGCCCCGGCGGCCCCGCCGCCCGGGGCGGCTCGCCCCCCCAGCCCGGCCGCCCCCGGCGGGGCGCCCCCCAAAC